>JAJVIM010000003.1 GCA_022071955.1 Anaerolineae bacterium | reverse complement strand
TTACCCTGCGCAACCACGGCCTGTCGCCCGAGCGCGCGCCCATCGCGCCGCGCCTGCTACTGGAGCAGTTGGGGCTGGCCGGCCACGCCGAGTCGTATCCGCGCGATTTGAGCGTGGGTGAGCAGCAGCGGGCGGCGCTGGGCGCTGTCACTGTAACCCGGCCCGGTGCGCTGCTGCTCGATGAGCCAACCCGCGGGCTGGATTATCGGGCCAAACAGCAGTTAATTGAGCTGCTGCGCGGCTGGCGGCAGGCCGGGTCGGCCATTTTGCTGGTCACGCACGATGTTGAACTGGCCGCAGCGCTGGCGGACCGGGTCATCCTGCTCAGCCAGGGCCAGGTGATTGCCAACGGCCCGCCCGCCGAGGTGCTGGCCAATTCGCCGCTGTTTGCGCCGCAGGTGGCCCGGCTGTTCCCCGGCACCGGCTGGCTGACCGTGCCGGATGTGCTGGCCGGGTCGGCCTAAAAAAAAACGGCGCGACTCCGGGCCGTGTTGTGGCCCAAAATCGCGCCGAAGGTTGAAAACGCAACGCTACCGGCTATTGGCTTTTCATATCGCCCATCTGGCCGCCTTCCATCTGGCCACCTTCCATTTGGCCGGCGGGCATCTGCATCGACTCTTTCACTTCTACCTCGACGGTTTTGGCCCCGGATTTTTCAAAATTGAGCGTCAACTGGAATTTGTCGCCCACGGCCAGCTCTTTTTTCATGCCGATGAACATCACGTGCATGCCGCCCGGCTTGAGCGTGGCCGAGCCGCCGGCCGGCAGTTCAATTTTTTCGATGGGGCGCATTTGCATCACATCGCCTTCCATTTTGCTTTCGTGCAACTCCACCGCGTCGGCCACATCGCTGGCGGCGCTGAGTACGGCATCGGCTTCACCGCCATCGTTTTTAATTTCCATATAGGCCGCGCCGTTGGGCATGCCCGCGCGGGCGTACGGCTCGCTGATGGTGATGTTGGGGCCGCTGCTGGCCGGAGCCGCTGCGCCGCCGCAGGCAGCCAGCAGCAGGCTTGCTAAAAGTAGCATGGCAATGAACAGGGTAAATTTTTTGGTCACTTTCGGTTCTCCTGTGAAAATAGGGGTCAGGAATCAGGAGCCAGGAATTAGGGCGTGCTCCTGTCCCGGTTGTTAAAGGTTTATAGCCGGAGTCCAAAACTAGTTAGTGTCACAGAATTTTCGCCACCACGCATTTGGCTGTGGTCGGTGGCAAGTGGCGGGTGGCAAGTGGCGTGTTTTTACCCGCCACCCGCTACTCGCAACCTTTTCAAGTGGCGAAAAACTAAAGACACCAACAAAACTACAGGCTTGAACTCCCACTGAAAATAGGCGGATTGCGAATAAATCTAAAATCCAAAATCGTAAATCTCAGGTTGGGCTTACAGCCAGCGTGGCGGTTTTTTGGGCGGAGGCAGCGTGGTCGAGCAATCGACCGGGGTTTCGCACAGGCAAAGCCGGCCCAAATACAACGAAACAACCGGCAGGGCGTCGCCTTGCCGCAAACAGGGCAGGTCTGTGCTTTGCTGAAATAATTGGGCCACACTCGGCAGCCGGCTGGCCGTGGCAATGGTATCGGTGTGGGCGATGAATTTTTGCCACAACTGGCTGTTGATCCGGGCGGAAAACTGGCCGGGAAAGATGGCGTGCAGTTTCGGTGGCTGGCTTAACCCGGCAATCTGGTAGGGCGGCAGATAGTGGTCAACGGCGAACACGTTAAAATAGGTCAGCGGCGCAATGCCGCCTATCCAAACCACCAGTATGAGGTAGACAAGTTTTTTGCCAACTGTCGCCACCGCAGCGCCTCTGCAAATTTTGTCGTTAGTAGGGGCTGTCATCATAGTTGGGGCAGCCAGAAATGTCAAGTCATACTCAGCGCGGCCTGCTGCGTACCAAGTTTCCGGTCAAATTCGGCCTGGCTGGCGCTCAGAAATTCGTGGGTGAGGAATTGGGGGCGAAGCGCAGCGACAATTTCGCGGCAGCGGGGGCTGGTAAAGGGCCGGTGCTGGTCAATCTGGTAGGCGTTGAGCCGGCTCTGTTCCGTTTGCCGATCCCAGTCCCAACTGTGAAAGCCGGCGGGCAGCCCCTGTTCGATCTGCGCTCGCTGGTAGGCCCCGGACGTGCTCAAATTAAAGTGCAACCCTTCGATGCGCTCCACCACCGCCGGCGACAGCCGGGCCAGCGTCTCCAGCACAAAATCGATGGCCGCGTCTTCATCATCCAGCGCGGGATTGGTGTTCATCAAATGGCCGGTGTCCAGCACAAAGGCCCAGTTGTTAAATTTGAGCCGACCGGCAAGCTGTTCGGCGGCGGCGCTGCTGGCAAAGGTGAGGCCCGGCCACCACAGATTTTCCAAAAACAGGCGCACCGGCGGTTCGCCGCCGGGAAACGTGGCTGCCACCGCGTTGAGCAGGTCGGCTGTGGCTGAAATCACGTCCGCGTCGCTGTAGGGGAAGCGGCGGGTAAAACTATGTTCCGGCTCAACGTGGCTCACGTGGAACACGGCGTAATTGGGCCGAAGCTGCGCCGCGTGCTGCCACGCCTGCCGGCTGGCGGCCACAATCTCGGCCGGGGTTGCGCCGCCGCAGTAATAGGGCAAATATTCCGGCGGGATGCCCGGAAAATAGCGCTCGACCGCGCCCGGCCGGCCACGCCAAACGTCGAGCCAGGTTACCCAAAAGGGCAGGTGAACCCCCTGCACCAGCCCGGCCGGCAGTTCCGGCGGCGGGTCAAAGCCGGTCAGCAGCTCCAGCCCATCGAGCTTGTACTGGCGGGCGTAAGCGGCCACCGCCTGCCAGTTGTGGCCAAAACGTTCGGTGTCGCTGCTGTAAACAGAGAAATTCATCAGTTGCTTCATGGGGTTGGCTCGCTGCCGGGATTGGCGTGGCTGCGATTGACACGCCGTCGTCCCCAACTATAATTCCAGCCTATGAAATTAACAAACACCCGGCCGGCAACCGCCGGCGTAACCAAAAAATCGATGAGCGCGCTGGCCAAAAAACCGGCGGTACGCCTGCTGGTTCTGCTGCTGCTCATCGGCGGGCTGCTACTCATCCGCGATAACAACCTGCTGCCGTCGCTGGGCGAGCAGTTTCAAACGTTTGTCACCATTTTTTTGAGTATCTTCATCGAAGCCGTGCCGTTTTTGTTGGCCGGCTCAGTTGTGGCCGGGCTAATTGAGGTGTTTGTTGAGCGGGATACGCTGCTCCGTTTTGTGCCGCGCCAGCCGGTGTTGGCCGCGCTGGCCGGCGGCGCGCTGGGGCTGGTTTTTCCGGTGTGCGAATGCGGGGTGGTGCCGGTAACGCGCCGGCTGTACCAAAAAGGATTGCCCCTTTCGATGGGCATTGCGTTTTTGCTGGCCGCGCCGGTGATCAACCCCATTGTCATTGCCAGCACGCTGGCCGCGTTTGGCTGGGGGCCGATGCTGTGGGCGCGGGTGGGACTCACCTTTGTGGTGGCCTCGCTGATAGGCGTGCTGTTTTACTTTGCCCAACCGGCCGAAGTGCTGCGCCCGGCGGCCATTGAGCCGCACCTGCACCTGCATGACCACTCGCCCCACGATCATCAGCATACCCCCGCCGAAAAGCTGTGGGAGGCGCTGGCCACCGCCGGCGACGATTTTTTTGATATGGGCCGCTATCTGGTGGCCGGTTCGATGCTGGCCGCGGCGATGCAAACTGTGGTGCCGCAGCCGGTGCTGCTGGCGCTGGGCGGCGGGACCATCACCTCGATTCTAACAATGATGCTGCTGGCGTTTGTGCTGTCGGTCTGCTCCACCGTTGACGCTTTTTTGGCGCTGGCTTTTGTCAACACGTTCACCCCGGCCTCCATTCTGGCTTTTCTGGTTTTTGGCCCGATGGTCGATATTAAAAGTTCGCTGATGTTTTTGGGCGTGTTCCGCCGCCGGGTTGTGCTCTATCTCATTTTGCTGCCGCTGCTGCTGACCCTCTTTTTGGCGGTGTTTATTAGTTTGAATGTGAGGTGGTAAATGCCAACCAGTTTCAAAGCGCTGGCCCTGATGGGTATGGGGCTGTTTCTTTATTTTCGATTTTTCAGCGGTTCGCTGCTGTTTTACATCAACGAGCGGTTTATCTGGCTCACGTTTCTGGCCGCGCTGGGGCTGGTGCTGGTCGGCGCGAGCTACCGCTACCGCCCGCACCACGCTCACCCCGCCGACCACCAGCACGGCCAGTTGTCGTGGGCCGGGCTGCTGCTGGTCTTTTCGCCGGTCATTTTGGGGTTGATTGTCCCGCCCAAACCGCTCGGCGCGGCGGCCATGAGCAACCGCGATGTCAGCCTCAAATCGCTCACTTCGGCCGGCGCGCCAACCAACAGTACCGTGCTGAGCAAGCCGCGCGGCGAAAAGAACATCCTCGATTGGGTGGTGGAATTTCAAAGCGCCAAAGACCCGGCCGCGTTTGCCGGGCAGGAGGCCAAAGTGACCGGCTTTGTTTACCGCGATGAACGTTTTGCCCCCAACGAGTTTATGGTCAGCCGCTTTGTGGTCAGTTGCTGCGCCGCCGACGCCGCGCCCATCGGCCTGGTGGTCCGCGCCGAAAACGGCAGCGATTTTGCCAGCGATGCCTGGGTGGAGGTGACCGGCCAATTTACGCCCGGCCAGTTTGCCGGCGAGTCGCTGCCGCTGCTGGCGGCGGCCAGTGTCAGCCCCACCGATGTGCCGGAACAGCCCTATTTGTATCCGTACTAACAAAAGTAGGAAGTATGAAGCATGAAGTATGAAGTAGGAAGTAGGAAATTACTCCTTACTCCCTACTCCCTGTTTTTAACCGATGCAACATTCTACCGTAATCTCCAAAGTGAATCTCTCCCGCTTCGATGGTCTGGTCATCGCCGCGCTGCTGGGGTTGGCGCTGGGCACGCTGCTATTTATCTGGCGGGGGAACAGTGTTGGCTTGCAGGTGATCGCCACCAGCCCGGCCGACGGCGCGCAAAACGTCTCGGCCCGCAGCGAAATTCGGATCACGTTTGACCAGCCGCTGGTTGCCGGCGGCGATTGGCTCACGTTGACCCCGGCGGTGAGCGGTACCACCCGTTGGCAGGGTGAGACCCTCATCTTTTCCCCGCAGCAGCCACTGGCCGCCAATACCGGTTACGCGGTGCATCTGGCGGCGGGCGTGGCGGGCCAGCCGGGCAGCATGCTCAAACAGCCGCTGGACTGGCAGTTTCGCACCCGCTCGCCGCAACTGCTGTTCATCGGCCCGGATGAAGCCGGCAGCGACCAGCTTTTCGCCATCGACCCGGCGGACGGCGAGCGCCAGCAACTCACTACCGAACCGCTGGGTGTGTTCGATTACCAGCTTTCGCCGGACGGCGCAACCATTGCCTACTCTGCCGTGCGCGAAGATGGCGGCAGCGATTTGTGGGCCATCGACCCGGCGGACGGCCGCCGCCGCCTGCTGCTGGCCTGCACCGAAGCCATGTGCAGCGGCGCAACCTGGGCCAGCGATGGGCAGCGCCTCCTGTTTGAAAAACGTAATCTGCCGGTACCGGGCGCCGCGCCCGGCCCGCCGCGGTTGTGGTGGCTCGATGTGGCCGGCGGCGCGGCCGCGGCCATGTTTGAGGATACGCAGGAATTGGGCTACGGCGCTACGTGGTCGCCGGATGGGGAGTGGCTGGCTTACGTGGCTCCCTCAAGCCAGGGAGTGCAGGTGCTCAACCTGCGTGATGAGCGGAGCATGATTTTGCCCAGCCGCATGGGCGGGCTGGCGGTCTGGTCGCCGGGGGGCGGCACGTTTTTGGTGACCGATATTCAGGCCAGCGAGGCCGGTTTTGCGGTGCATCTGCTCAAGGCCACGCCCGGCGGCGGCGAGTTGATCGATCTCACCGGCCAGGGCGAGCCGGTGGAAGACAGCTCGCCGGCCTGGTCGCCGGATGGCGAGTGGATCGCTTTTTGCCGCAAGGTGGCCGGCGCGGCAATGGGCAAACAAATCTGGTTGATGAGCGCCGACGGCAGCGACGCCCATTTTCTCACCAACGAGCCGGACATCCACCACGGCCTGCCGCGCTGGTCGCCGGACGGCCAAACGCTGGCCTACCAGCGCACTCCGCTCACCCAGGTTAATGCCAGCCCCACCCTCTGGCTGATGGATGTTGCCAGCGGCCAGGCGCGCCAGGTGGTCGATAACGGCAATCGCCCCTACTGGCTGCCCTGATTCCGCAGCACGCCCCACCGCCGCAGCCGCGGTTCGAGCTGCCGCCGGATGGCCGCAAACCGCAGCGACAGGTACGTCAGCAAAAACCAGGTTAGCCCCAATCCAAACAGCGCTCCGGTAATTGTCCGCAACCACCAGTTGAGCGTGCCGATGGTTGTGCCGCTGTAAAATTCCGCCGAAAATGCGCCGCCGGTCAGCGCTGCCGCCCACTCGTTGCCGGCGCGAAAACCGGCCCCGCTGCGCTCGCTGAACATGTGGCTGAACCCGTCGATGAGCAGCGGCAGCGCCAGCAAAATGAAGGCCAGCGGCCCCAATCGTGGTTTTCCACCGCGCGCCAGCCAGATCAAACAGGCCAGCAAACTGGCGGCGAAAATGGCCGTCATGCGATGGTTCAGCCCCATTTTAAAGCCGATGGCCGGGTTGCCCACAAACGCCCGCATGTTGCCGGGGTCGGCGCCCCAGGCCAGCACTTGCTCCCGTGAATAGCTGGCGATGAATCCCTGCTGGCCAAACAGAAAATAGGAACGCTGCGGCAGTTGGTGGTCGTGCGGAGCCAGCCAGCCGTACACCGTTTGCGCCGGCCCCACCCACCCGTCAACCAGCAGCGCCGGGGCCAGCACCGCCAGCAAAAAGATGATCGCCGGCACGGCCACGGCGAGGGGCAGCCAGTAAACCGCCAGCCAGTAAATGCCGGTTTGCAGCCAGATAACCAGCCGCGCGGCCAAGGTTCTGTTTTTGGGGATGTGTTGGTTTGTCATAGATTTGTCGTTTTTGACCCCCATCCCCCCACCCCCCTTCCACCCTACGGGTACTTCGTCCCTCAGGGAGAAGGGGGATTTGACTTTTGGTGTCAGTTCGGGGCGGCTTTGCCGCCCCGAACTGACACCTTTTTATTTCCCCTCCCCCATTTTGGGGGAGGGGGCAGGCGGTGGGGGTAAATTGAAATTTAAATGGCCGCGGCCCGGCTCGCCATTTCGGCGGCCTCCGCCGCGGTCAGCAACCGCACCCCGCCCGCAAAATCGAGCAGGCACAGCCGCACCAGCGGCGATTCGTTGGTCAGCGCGGCCACTGCCGCCTCGTACTCCCCAATCTGGGCCAGATAATCTTTCTCGGCCAGCCGCCGGGCCAGCGCCGCCTCATCCGGCAGATGGTCGGTTTTAAACTCGATGACCTGCCAGCGACCAGCCAGCCGGGCCAGCAAATCAATTTGGCCGCTGCGAAACTCCCCGCCGGCCAGATAGCTGAACGGCGTTTCGTGGCGGCGCAGCTCGGCCCGGTCAAGCTCGGCCCGCAGCGGGTGCGCCGCGAACCGCCGCAGTAACTTTTCGCTGGCGCGGGCGGCGTGTTCCAACTGGCGGCGGTCAGCCAGCCCGTAAGCCCGGCCCCGCGCCGCAGCCCACGCGGCAAAATCGCCATCGGGAAAGCGCCACGCGGCCAGCGCCTCATGCACCAGTTGGCCGATAACCCACGCCGGCGCAAACGGCTGCGCTTCGGGCGGCGCCACCTGCCACACCCGCGCCGGCAGTTCGTCCGGCTCGGCGGCAACGGTTTCCCGCAGCAGTGACACCAGCAGCGGGAAATCGCGGCTGTCATCCGTTGCAGCGGACTCCGGCGCGCCGGCGGGCGCGGCTTCACCAACCCAGCCCGGTGGGTAGATGGCGCACTCGCCCAGCGGCAGCGCCAGCGAAACCGCGGCGGCGCTGTCCGGCGGCAGGTCAAGCTGCACCCCGTCCAACCCCAACGGTTCGGCCAGCCAGCCGAGCCATTGGCCCAACCCGGTCAACCGGCCATCGTTTTTAAGCCCCACGTTGGCGCTGAAAATCAGCTTTTCTTCGGCGCGGGTAGCGGCCACGTACAGCAGCCGGCGCGATTCGGCGTCATCCCGCTCCGCTTCACGCTGGCGGCCCAGCTCAACCACGGCCGGCCGGGTATCCTCCTCCACCAGCGGCAGCAGCACGCCCAGTTCGGCATCAAGCAGCAGGCCACCGCCGCTGCGCCCGCTGCCGGCGGCATCGCCCAGCACCACCACCGGAAATTCCAGCCCCTTGGCGGCGTGAACGCTCATAATCTGCACCACCCCCTCGGCGATGGCCCGCGCCTCGCCTTCGCGGCTGCCGCTGTCGCGAAGGTTGGCCACGTATTCCAGAAAATCGCTCACGCCAACCATGCCGCTGGCGTGGGCATCGGCCAGCAGTTTGCTCACGTTACGCGCCGCCCGGCTCTGCCCGGCGGCCAGCAGCGCAGCCCCGTAGTGCGTGCGGTCCAAAAAAGCTTTCAGCACGTCGGCGATGGCCGTTTTGCCGGCCAGCCCGCGCAGCGCTTCAATTAAAGTGACGGCCCACGCCGCGCGCTCGCCTTCGTCCGGCGGCAGGTCGAGCTGAGCCTGCCCCAGCGCCGCCCACAGCGACGGCGCGCCGGCATCGGCCAGCCGCAACAGCGACATATCCGACAGCCCGACTACCGGCGAGCGCAGCAGCCCGGCCAGCGCCAGATCATCGGCGGGATCGGCCACGGCTTGCAGAGCGTTAAGCACATCGCGGATTTCCGGCCGGTGGTAAAAACCGCGCCCGGCCACAGTCAAAAAAGGCAGCCCGGCGGCTTCGAGCGCGTTTTCATAAGCGGCAAAAGCGGTGGAGGCCCGGCACAAAATAGCCACTTCGCCGGCGGCAATCTCTCCAGCGGCGATCATCTGCCGCAACCGGCCGGCCACCGCCTGCGCGCTGCGCTCGAGCGCGCCCTCGCTTTTGCTGCCCACGGCCAGGTGCAGCTCCAGAAACGGCGGTTGCAGGCCCGGTTTGGGGTCGCGCCGAAAAATACCCAGCGGCGCAAAAGGCGCGGCAAAATCGGGCAGGTCGGCCGCGGGCGCGCCGAGCACCGGTCCCAGCAGTTGGTTGAGCGCGTCGATCAGCCGGGCGTGGGCGCGGTAGCTCGTGCTCAGTTCGTGCAACTGGCCGGCGGTGGCCTGCTTGTGGCGATAAACCGACACGTCCGCGCCGCGAAACCGGTAAATCGACTGCTTGGCATCGCCGACGACAAACAGGCGGCTGTCTGGCCCGCGCAGCAGGTCAATCAAATCCGACTGGCGGCGGTTGGTGTCCTGAAATTCATCGACCAAAATAACCCGCAGAGCGCGCTGCCAATAGGCCCGCACGTCGGCGTGCGTTTGCAGCAGGGCCAGCGTGTGGGCCTCCAAATCGTCAAAATCGAGGGCATGGCCGGCTTCTTTTTGGCGGCGGTAGCGTTCCGCCGCCGCCAAAAACAGGTTGTGCAGCGGCGGCAGCAGTTCGGCCAGTCGTTCATCCTGCGGGTTGAGGGCCAGCCCCAGCAGCGAGGCGTTGGCCCGCCACAACTCGCGCAGGGTGCGCAGCGCCGCTTTGACCGCCTCAAGCTGAAACTTGCCGCCGGGCCAGCCGCCCTGCGCCCCACCCACTAAATTGATGCTGTCGAGATGAGCCAGCACCGCCAGCCGTTCCGGCACGTCGCCCGCCGCCGCATCAAACAAGGCCAGCGCCACCCGGCGCTGTACCTCCATGCGGTCATCCTCTTTGCGGGCAGCGTTGTCGCGCAAAATGGCCAGCGAGCCGGCCCAATCGGGGTTGGCTTCCAGCCGGGCCAGCGCCTGTTGCTGCCACTCGCTGAGCTTTGCGCGCCAGTGATCGAGCAGGTTGGCCGGCTGGCCGGCAAACGCGGCCAGCGCATCGAGCCGCCGGGCCAGCAGATCGGCCAGAGTCAGGTGCAGCCGCCGCTCGCCCAGCCCGGCAAACAGGCTTTGCATGGCCGGGTCGCCGGCGGCTTCGGCCAGCGCGTCGTCAACGGCCTGCCCGCGCGAGATGGCGCTGCGGCCTTCGTCGAGCAGCTCAAAGCGGGGATCGAGGCCGGCTTCGGCCGGGTGGCTGCGTAAAATTTCGGCGCACAGGCTGTGGATGGTGCCAATGCGGGCCGCGTCAAGCTCGCGGTAGATGGCCTGCCACAGGGCGCTGTCGTCCGGCGGCAGGTTGGGCCGGCGCAGATACGCACCGATTTCCTGCCGCACCCGGTTGCGCATTTCACGGGCGGCTTTATTGGTAAAAGTGACAGCCGTCACTTGCCGCGGGCTGAGACCCTCGGCCAGCAGGGCCAGATAGCGGGCCACCAGCGTGCGCGTTTTGCCGGCTCCGGCCCCGGCGGTCACAACCGTGGTCGGGTCGGCGGCCAGCAGGGCGCGGGTTTGCTGCTCGCTGAATTGGGTTGGGGCGGTGGTTAGAATTTTGGGTAACATGAATTATCAATGACGAATGACCAATGACCAATGACCAATGACCAATGACCAATGACGAATGACCAATGACGAATTACGAATGACGAATGACATTTTTTACCTGTATCCGGGCCGGTAGTGCCAGCAAAAGGCGGCGGCGGGGCAGTAGGCCGGGCAACCTTCGGCGGGCGGCTGCGGCGAAAACTGGCCGGCCCGCGCGCCGCGAACCGCCTCCCAGGCAAAAGCCACCGCTGTATCGATAGCCGCGGCCGGGCCACCCTCAAAGCCGGCCAGGGTAAAATCGCTGGCTTCGGCCTGATGGATGTGCCAGTAAAAACCATCGGCTGGCTGGCCCAGTCCGAGGGCGTCGCGGGCGGCCAGCGCGTACAGCGGCAATTGCAGCTTTTTGCCGCTCCTGACCACCGCTTTGCGAAAACCGGCGGCGTGGCTGGTTTTGTAATCGATCAGCCGCAGATTGCCGGCGGCGTCAATGTCAATCCGGTCGATAATGCCGTGCAGCCGGAAAAAGTCGCCGTCCGGGCCGGTTACCCGCAGCGAGCGCTCGCCAAAAAAGCCCTGCTCAAAATAGGCCGGCGTAAATTCCGGCCCCAGCCCGGCCAGCTTTTGCACCGACAGCCGCACGTTGGCGATGATTTCCTGCCGGGTTTGCGCCCACCACGCGGTCTCGCGGAACCCTTCTTTGGCCGGCGCGGCGTCGAGAATCGGCCCGGCTACGTCATCGAGCTGGGCCAGCAGTTGGGCCACATCAGTACGGTCGGCGGCGTGGCGGTAGAGCGCCTCAAAAATGGCGTGGTAAATGTTGCCCAACTGCCACGCTTCCAGCCCGGCGGCCGGCTCCAGCCGCGGTTCCAGCTTGAGCACGCGGCCGGCAAAAAAATAGTAGGGGCAGGTGCGGTACATTTCCAGCCGACTGGCGCTCCACGGCCGGGCGGGCGCAAAGCGGCGGGCAAACTCGGCGGGCCAGGCCGACAGGTCGCCGTCAAACGGGCTGGCGTTGCCGGGCTGCTGCCGCAGGGCAATCAGCCGGGCCGCGGTGTCGATGGCCGCCCATTCGGTGGGGCGGTGCGCGGCCAGCCAGCGTTGGGCGGCGGGGTTTCCCCCGGCGGCGATTTCGGCCAGTTCCACCGGCGAGGCAGCTTCATCGGCTTTGAGCGGGGCGGCGTCGGTCTGGCCGGTGGCGGTCACGCCGGAGAGCGCTGCCACTTCTTCCCAGTAGGGCGATGGCTGCCACTCCGCGCCGGTGTCGGTGAGGCGGGGGCGGGTGAGCAGCAGCCGGCGGCGGGCGCGGCTGATCGTGTCGTAAAAGAACTCGGCCTCGGCGCTACGCAGCGACGATTCGAGCGCCAGCCCGTGCCGGTCGCGCAGCGCGGCGCGATCTTCTTCGCGTAGAAACGGGTCTTCGCTCACCCGCGCCGGAAATTCGCCTTCGGCCAGCCCCAGCACGGCCACGGCCTCAAACGGCACGCCGCGCGCCTGCACCACATCGGCCACCAGCAGCCGGTCGGCGGCGGGGTCCGCGGCGGGCAGGGGCGTGCTGGCGGCGGCGATAGCGCCTTCCAGCTCGGCCAGAAAACGGTCAAAATCGATGGGCGGCTGGCCGACCATCTCTTCGGCCCAAACCAGCCCGCGCAGTACATCTTTCAACGTTCGCAGCGCGGCCCGATCTTCCGGGCCGGCGGCGCGGGCGGCCAGTTGCAACGAGGTGTTGGCCGCGGCCTCATCCGGCTGGCCGATGAGCTGTTCCAGCCAGCGTACCCAATTGCGGGTGGGCTGGCTGCCGGCGGGCGGGGTGAGGCGGGTGGCAAAGCGGATGAATTTAACCAGCAGCCGCCGGGCTTCGGCGCGGGCGGGGACGCTGGGCGGCAGCGCCTCTTCGTCGCTTTCGGCGGCGGGTTCGGGCCGGTGGGCCAGCGCTTCCAGCGCCTCGAGCCACTGTTCGTGGCCGCCCATCACCCGGCCGTAGCGGGCGGCGGCATCGAGCCGCTCGGCGTCGCCGGGTTGCAGGCCGACCGCCGTCCAATCGAAATAGGGCGAGCGCCAGGCATCGATGACGGGCCGGCGGGGTAGGGCCGGCTCGCCGTTGGGGCCGGTGGGGCGGGCCAGCCGCAGCAGGTTGAGCAGCGCGGCGATGGCCGGGTTGCCGGCCAGCGGCAGGCCATCGAGCAGCAAAATGGGCAGGCCAAATTCGGCGGCGGTCTGCAAAATAAAGGGGCGGTAGGGACTGATGCTGCGGGCCAGCAGGGCGACGCGCCGCAGCGGCAGACCATCCTGCACCACGCGCTGTTTCAGCCAGCGCAGCGCGGTGCGCACTTCGGTGGCGCGGTCAGACGCGGCAACCAAAACCAGCGGCGGGTCCGCGATTGGGCCGGCAAAGGCAGGGCGTTCCGGCTGGAACAGAGTCGACTCCAGATGAGCCAGCAGCGGTTCGGGCGGCGGGCCGGGGTGGGGCAGTGGTTGGGCGGTAACGGCCAGTGTTTGTTCGAGCCGGGCGCGGGTGGCGGCAAAGCGGCGGTGGGCCGGGCGGTCGGGCCGGCGGCTGTCGCCGGTGAGGGCGATGAGCGTTTCACCGGCGCGGTGGGCCAGCAGGCCGAGCAGCGCCAGTTGCACGGTGGTGAAGTCATCGAAGCCGTCAAAAATGAGCAGCGGCCAATCGGCGGCGATGTGCGGCGCGGCGGCCAGCGTTTCAACCGCCAGCCAACCGAGGCCGGGGCGGTCGGCCCACTGCTGCTGGTGCAGCCGGTACTGGTAGTGCTGGTAGAGCTGGGCCAGTTCGGCCAGGCGCGGCTCGGAGACGGCGGCGGCCAGCGCGGCGGGATCAATGCGGGCCACCTTGAATTCATCGAACAGGCGGCGGAGTATCTGGATAAAACCGGGGCGGTCGCGGAGGGCGGCGTAGTGGCTGAGCGGCACTTCATCGACCACAGCGCGCACCAGCCGGAAGAGTACCGGGTCGGGCAGTTCGGTGAAGGGCGCGCCGGCGGCTTGCAGGCAGTCGTTGACCAGACCGTCAAAGGTGAGCACCGCCACCCCGAGCGCGCCGCCGGCTTCGGCCAGCCGCCGCCGCCAACTGCGGGCTTGCAGCGCGGAGGCGACTACTACGCGCGGCGCGGCCCACTGCCGGGCGGCCTGTTGGGCTCGCCGGAGCAGATATTCGGTTTTGCCGGCGCCGGCGGGCGCAAGGTAGAGGTGGATGGACATCGCGGATTTTTCCCCTGCGGGTTCAAAATTGCGGTTTGTTTGCCCCTCCCCCCAACCCCCTCCCCAAATTTTGGGGAGGGGGAGCAAGATTAGCGGTGTTGATTGGGGCAGCGAAGCTGCCCCAATCAACACCTAAAAAGTAGGGGGCCAGGAGGTGAGGGCATGGTACAACATTTGGCTGTTTGGTTTCGCTAACTTTGTAAATCTGCGGCCATGTGGCACTGTTTGTATTTTTTGCCGCTGCCGCACCAGCACGGCTCGTTGCGGCCGGGTTTGGGCGCGGCTTTGACCGTACCGACTTTGGCCGTTTTGAGCGGCAGCCGGTCGAAGCCTGGAACAAGCTGGCGGCACAATTCTGGCAGCGGTTGCGGTTGGTTGGCGGTAAAATCAAGGCTGAGCGCCGCTCGCAGCGCAGCGACCGCCGCCGGATCGGCTTCAGCTTCGCGGTTGCGTAATTCACTGGTTTGCATCTCGGCCAGCGAGTCGGTGAGCTGGTTGTGCAAGCCGTGCGGGTCGCCGGCGGATTGGAGCAGCTCCAGCCCGCGGCGGGTGACGGCTTCGCCCAAATCGGCCAGGCCAAACTGGTCAAAACGGATGGCGATGGCGTTGTAAGTCCAGATGTCGGCGGGGTTGTGGCGCAGCAGATCGGCGTACAGGTTTAGCCCGGCGGTGAGCTGGTCCAGCGCCAGATGGGTTTCGGCCAGATCGCGCAGAAAATTGATGGCGTTGTTGCCGCCGGAAAAATGCAGGTTGTGGGCCAACCCGCGTTTGAGCAGCTCGATGGCGTGGGGCTGGCGGTTGAGGCGGTATTGCTGGGCGGTATCGAAGAAAATCTGCTCGTACCACAGGGCCGGGCTGGCCGTGGGCGAGTCGAGTGTTTTTTCCAGCGCCAGCCAGGCCAGCTCGTGCAGTTCGTCGCGGCGGGCCTGGGCAAAAATGTCCTGCTGCGGGTCAACGTCTTCAACCTGCGCCCGAAAGATTTCGGCCAGCACGGCCAGACTCCAATCGCTGACATCACCGCGGCGGGCGTGAGTCATCAATTTTTCCAGCGAGTGCGACAGCAAGCCATCGGCTTCGAGCGTTTCGGCGACAACGATGGCCACCTGCCCGGCGCTCAGGCTGGGGGCCGAGCGGCTCAAGTCTCGGCCGGCGTGGTAATCCTGCTGGCATTTGTCTACCAGCCGTTCGGTGACGGCGGCGTAGCGAGTCATGGCGTGCGGGTGCGGGTTCATACGGCCCTCGTTGGGCCGGAGTCCAACCGCGCGGCCGGACTCCGGAAGATAGGCGTATGGTAGCACGAGCCGGGCAGAAATAAAAAAGCCGGCTCAAATTATGGGGCGGGCGGTCAGGCTGGCATGGTGCGGCGGGCGGGGGCCGGCCGGATGGACATCACCACCAGCAGCAGCATTGCCGTGGTGATAATGGCCGAACTGATGCACCAGGCGCAAACCGCGTGAATGACAAAAATTTCCAGCGCGGTCAGGTACACGGAAAAGAGGGTGCCGGCGGCGGTGATGGCCAGCAGGGCCAGCAGCGACCAGTCGGCCAAAGAGTTATTCGCGTAGCGATAGCCGAACCAAAGGCCGATAATCGCCGCGTAGTTGGCCAGCCCCAGCACGGCTATCGGGATGCCCAAAATTGTGGCGTAGGGGCTGGACTGAACGGCGTTGCAGTTGCCCACCGGGCCACAAACGGCGGTGGCGCCGGTAATTTCGACGTAGGCCAGGTAGCCGGCCACGCCCAACCCGGCCAAACCGAGCAGGGGGATGAGCCAGCCGCGGGCCGGCCCGCCGGCCTGTCCGGCGTGAAGCAGGTCGCCGCCGCGACGAATGATAATGAGGGCGGCAAAGGCCAGCGCGGCCAGCATGACCCCTAACACCAGCCCGGCCAGGCTGATGCCAACCGGGTCCGGGGCAGGGCTTTCTGCCGCAGCCATTTCCGGCACGGAATTTTCACTGAGGGTAACTCCGGGCGCGGTGGGCGCCGGGGGCGCGTCGGTAGGGGGCGCGGTTGTTGGTTGCGAATTGGCCGGGGGCGCTGCATTTTCGGCGGCGGGCTGAGCGGATTCGGCGGTAGGTTCCGCCGGGACCTGAGCCACCATGCCGGCCAACCCCGGAATGCCCGGCCAGTCGATGCCCGCGCCGGCCAGCCCGTCTTCAACAATTTGCGGGAATTTATCGGGGATTTCGCCGCTGCCAACCAGTACTTCATCGTTGACAATGAGCGTGGGCACCCCCAGCCGGTTGGGGGGGATGCTGTAATGTTCGACGGCAACCTGATAGAACTGCTGCCCCTGTTCTTCGGTGATGTTGATCGCCAGAATTTGCAGCCGGTCGCCGTATTTGTCAACCATCGGAATCAGCAGTTTGTTGATCACTTCGTGGCAGTGGGGGCAGGTGGGCGAGAAAAAGAGCACGGCCCGGACAACCGGCTGGTCATCGGTTTGGGCGATGGCGCCGGGAGCCAGCATCAATCCGGCGGCGAAGATGGCCAGCATTGCGAGAAAAAGTGATTTACGCACAGGTAAACTCCTCCAAAAATAGGATTCGGGATTCAGGGGTCAGGAATCAGGATTAATAGGGTCCAAAACTACAGTTTTGGATTCCATATTTTTATTTTCGGCACGGTGGCACAGGTAAAATCCGCAAGTTGAGTAAAGTATAACACCATTGGCCCGGAATTTTTAGTGACAAATATCACAAACATAAGTGACAAACGTCATCCGCATAAAAAAGAGCCGGCCGGCGGCCAGCTCTTTTTGGCAGTTTGAGCTTTGGTTCAGGCTTTGGCCTGCCAGATAACTTTGCCCACAAAAAACGGGCCAAGGCTTTCAAGGTGGAGCGACGTTTGTTTGGTTTTGCGCATGGCCTGCACCACCGCCGAAATGGGGTGCAGTTGGTGGCCCAGCACCGCCACCACAAAATCGTTGTCGTTTTTGTCAAGGCCGTGGCAGGCCAGACGAATGTCGGTGGCGTAGCCGGCCCGGCCAAAAGTGAAGCCGATGCCGCCGTGCTCGCGCAGCACAATTTGCTGCTCTTTTTCCGGCAGCAGCTCAAAATCTTTTTTGCGGCGCAGCGGATACCAAACCACCCAACCCCAGTCGGGGTCGAGCACCCGGCGGCGCGGCCGGCTAATCAGCGTTTCTTCCAGATCGGATTCGTAACCCAGGGTGTACGTGCGGCCCAGCATGGTATATTCCGGCTTGGGCGACAGATCGATAAACGGGCGCTGGTTTAAAAACTGGCGCAGGTCGGTGACAAACAGGTCGGGGTCTTCGCTCATCACCAGCAGGCCCACGCCGTAGGGGTCGTTGATGTCGGCGTACAGCGCCGCTTCGAGCGGCGACTGGCCCAGCGCCTCGATCAGCGCGCCGGTGTTGTGGCAGTTGCCAAACGCCAAAAACTGCATGTACAGCCGGCGGTCCATCGAAATTATCTCGCCGTCTTTGGTTCTCCCTTTTTCGCTCAGGTCCAAAGATACATTTTCCGGATTCATTGGTTGCCCCCCTTAAAATACAATGATGAATTATGAATTATGAATGATGAATGACGAAGTGTTAACAACTCGCCACGCGCAAAATTTGTCTGCTTGTCCGTAAAAATTAGTGATTGCAATTGTACTGGTTGTGGCTATTCTGCCAAATTTAGCCGGCCTCATGCAGTGTGGTATACTTTTAACGTGCCAACCGAACCAAACATCCTCGAACCGAATCCCCGGGCCTATTTTCACGGCGGCACGCTGGTGCTGGAAGACGTGAGCCGCGCCGCGCAGCCGCCGCGCTGTTTTGAGTGGGTCAAAGGCAAATGGCGCTGCCCGGCGGTTTACTATCGATTGGTGCAGCCGTGGCTGGCCGGGCAGGGCATTAAAAACGGCGTGCCGCGCTGGTCCAAACTGTCCGCCGTTTTGGCCGATGGCCGGGTGCCGCACCCGTACCAAACCGAGGCGCTCCGGGCCTGGCAGGCTGCCGAGCAGTGGGGTAGCGTGGTGCTGCCCACCGGCGCGGGCAAAACCTTTGTGGCGCTGCACGCCATCGCCGCCTGCGGAGTGAGCACGCTGGTGGTGGTGCCCACCGTCGATTTGCTGCACCAGTGGTACGCCCGGCTCGATAACGCTTTTGGCGGGCCGGTGGGGGTGTGGTACGGGCAGGAAAAACGGCTGGAGCCGCTGACCGTCACCACCTATCCCAGCGCCTGGGCCAACGCCGAAATGTTTGGCGACAAGTTCAAACTGCTCATTTTTGATGAAATTCACCACCTGCCCGCGCCCTCGTGGCACGAAATTGCGCTGATGTGCGCCGCCCCGTTTCGGCTGGGGTTAACGGCCACTTACCCCGAAAAACGGCCGGCCGAGCGCAAAGCCGCGCCGCAGCCGGGGTTGTTCGATGACTCGCCCGCCGCCGACCCGGCCCGCCTGCTGGCCGAACTGGTGGGGCCGGTGGTTTATCGCAAACAGATCGACGAACTGACCGGCGAACAACTGGCCGAGTACCGCACCGAGCGGATTCGCATCGACCTGACGCCGGAGGAGCGCGCCCGCTACGACGCGGCCTACGGCATTTACACCGGCTACGTCCGCGAAGCTCGCCTGCGAGAAAGCCACGGCCCCGGCTGGTGGCACGAAATGACCCGTCAGAGCGCCTATCGCGCCGAAGCGCGGCGGGCCAAGGTGGCCGAACTAGTGGTGAAAGAGATTGTGTACCGGGCGCAGGGCAAGCTGGCGGCGCTGGACCACCTGCTGCGCGAGCATCGCGCCGAGCAGATGCTGGTGTTCACCGCCGACAACCACTTTGCCTACACCATCGCCCGTCGCCACCTCATCCCGGCCATCACCCACCAAACCGGCGCCGCCGAGCGCAAATCGATTTTGGAGCAGTTTCAGCAGGGGGAGTACCGGGCCATTGTCACTTCCAAAGTGCTGAATGAGGGCATCGACGTGCCGGAGGCCAAAGTGGCGGTGGTGCTCGGCGGCAGCAGCAGCGCCCGCGAGTACATTCAGCGGCTGGGCCGGATTTTGCGCAAGCGGGGCAACGCGCAGGCCGTGCTGTATGAAGTGATCGCCCGCAAAACGGTGGACGAGGGGATGGCCCAGCGCCGCAAACCCCGGAAAGAAGGCTGATGGCCGGACAGATTACCAAACTGGAAATTCAAAAAAACAACAAAGAGCGGGTTAATGTGTTTGTGGACGAGCAGTTTGCCTTTGCCTGCACGGTGTCGGTGGCGCTGGGGTTGAAAAAGGGGCAGGCGCTGACCGATGCGGACATCGCCCGGTTTAAAAGTGACGACGAACGCCAGCGTGCCTACGAGCGGGCCATTTTCTTTTTAGGCTTTCGCGCCCGCAGCCGAACCGAGATTGAGCGTTACCTGCGCGGCAAAGATTTTTCCGAGCCGGCCGTAGCTGCCGCCGTGCAGCGGCTCATCGCCGAAAAATATGTGGATGATGCTGTTTTTGCCGAAAGCTGGGTTGAAAACCGGCAAATACACAAACCTAAAAGCCGGCGCGCGCTGCGCCACGAACTGCGCCAAAAAGGGGTGCGGTCGCAGGAAATTGAAGCCGCGCTGGACGAGGTAGACGAAACCGACGCCGCCTGGCGGGCCATTGAACCCAAACTGCGGCAGTGGCGCGGGTTGGACGAAATTTCGTTTCAAAAAAAAGCCGGCGGCTTTTTGGGCCGCCGGGGATTTGGCTACGATATTGTGCGTTTAACGCTGGAGCGCGCCTGGAGTCAGCTCAACGACCCGTCAGAGTCAGATTGGGATACATCCGTTTAACCTGCCGCTCCCATTTGCGCTGCATGTCGCGCTCCACCTGTTTTCTAAAGGCCACCGCCTCGCGAAAGGCTTCTTCGCGTTCCAGTTCATCCCGATAAATAAACTTTTTGATTTTGGGCCGGCACGGTTCCGGGCACCAGGTTACAGAAAAGCACGGAACCCGCGTTTTAGAGCCGCCGCGCTCGGTGGTGTAAGATTCCGATACGCCAACCACGCCGGTGGTGTTGTTTGAGGGTGGGGATTCTAAAAATGGTTTGCGCGGCAGCACCGGATATTTTTTCTCGTAGGCGGCCTTGTATTGTTTGGCGGCCTCCAGCGCGGCCTGTTTGCTGCCGTAGCGGCTGTCGCTAAAAAATTTTGAGTAGGTTCTGCCGCCGGAATAATAACGGTAAAACCAGCCGTGCGTATCGTCTGAGTCAATCCGACTAATATGTTTGATTGCCATGCGCTGTCTCTCCGAAGTATTGATTTGCTCCGGCGCTGACAATGCGACGCTATTTCCCCCAAAAAAGCCCCGTGGTTAATCATACTGAAAATTTATGAAAAATCAAGAGTTGTCATAAGGTAAATTTATAGATACTCGCCAGTATCAGCAGGCCAAAGCCAAGAATCACCGTTCCGGCCAGCCGGTTTACCCACCGCAGGCGCTGCGGCGTGAACTTGTGCCGAAACAGGCCCACTACCCCGCTGAGCGTTACCCACCACAACGCCGAGCCAAAAAAGATGCCCAGCACCATTAAACTGGCAGCCCGGTAATCGCCGCCGGTGTTGGCCAGCCCCAAACCGGCAAAAATGGCCGTAAATGACAGAATGGTGGCCGGATTGGTGAGAGTCAGCAAAAAAGTTGAAGCGAAATCGCCGGTGGCGTTGCTTTGTGTCGCTCCAGGTTCGATGGCGGCCGGGGCGGCTAAAAAAATTTTCAGGCCGAGATAACCCAAAAACAGCCCACCAACCAGTTGCAGCCACACTTGCTGGTTAATAAGAAACGCGGAAACAAACGACAGGCCAAAAGCGGCCACCATGCCGTACGTGGCGTCGGCGGTGGCGGCGCCCAGCCCGGAAAACAGCCCGCTGCGGCGGCCATTGGCCAGCGTGCGGCGGATGCACAACACGCCGATGGGGCCAACTGGCGCGGCAATTGAAAAACCAATCGCTATGCTTTGCAGAAAAAATTTTGCGTCCAAAGTAATTGCCTCAATAGAGAATTGGTGTTAAGTTTAGCGAATATTTATAAAAAAATGAATGGCTATTTAAAGCCAGTTTGGTAGTTTTACTTATTTTCTTAAAAGGATTGGCAGATTTGCCGTGGAAAGCAAAAAATTATTGGATGACGTAGGCTGGCAGATTGTGCGGGCGCTGCAAACCAACGCCCGTGTCTCGCTGGCAGAATTGGGCCGGGCTATCGGCATGTCGCCGCCGGCGGTGGCCGAGCGGATTCGGCGGCTGGAAGAAACGGGGATTGTGGCCGGTTACCGGGCGGTTGTCTCACCGGAGGCGGTAGGGTTGCCGGTAGCAGCGTTTATCCGGCTGCAAACCTCCAGCCAGCAATACCCGGCCCTCACAGCCCGGCTGCAACAAATGCCCGAAGTGCTGGAATGTTACCACCTGGCCGGGCCGGACGCCTTCATTATAAAAGTTGCGGCGGCTTCGACGGAGCATCTGGAAAGAGTCATCGGCCAGTTGAGCCAGTTTGGGCCAACCAACACCTCAATTGTGCTCTCTGCGGCGTTTGAACCAAAAGCCATCGACCCACGGGCGCTGCCCGGCAGCCGGGATTGAGGTTTGGTTTTACCCAGCCTAAACCGCAATTTTGCCAATCAAAGTCCACAAGGGTATAATTTCTCGTCAACTTATTACTAGGTAAGGGGTTAGTATTACAATGACCAAAAGAACGTATCAACCAAAACGACGTCGCCGTGCGCGGGTTCACGGCTTTAGAGCCAGAATGGCTACCAGTGGCGGGCGACGGGTATTAAAGGCGCGACGGGCGCGGGGACGCCTGGTTTTGGCTGTCCAACGCAACCATCCCAAGCGCACCAATTGGAATGCGGACTGAGCGAAATTGGCGGGTTCAGTAGCCAGCGGCTAACTTCTCTGGTTACTGGTGACCTATGAAGCGCAAGTACCGATTACGCCGCAACGACGATTTCAGGCGTGTGCGGCACGTTGGAAAATCAAATGCCAGCCCATTTTTGGTGCTGGCATTTCTACGGAATAATTTAGACCACAGCCGCTTTGGATTTGTTGTAAGCAAACAGTTGGGCAAAGCCGTTCAACGTAACAAAATCAAACGCAGAGTCCGTGAAGCCGTCCGGCTGCGGCTGGCGCAGGTTCAAACCGGGTTTGACATTGTGTTTGTAGCCCGTAAACGCGCTGCCCAGGCCAGTTATCTGGAATTGGCGCAGTCGGTGGAAAATCTGCTCAAAGAGGCTGGGGTGTGGGAAGAATAGGTAGACCTTTATGAAAACCATCGCTTTGGCGTTGATCCGGTTCTACCAAAAGTTTATTTCACCCGGGCTGCCGTCTGCCTGCCGGTTTCACCCAACCTGTTCACATTATGGCTACGAGGCCATACAAAAGCACGGCTTTTTTAAGGGCGGTTGGCTCACGGTAACCCGTATTGGCCGTTGCCATCCGTTCCACCCGGGCGGATATGACCCCGTGCCGGAGAAATTTGTGCTGGAGTTTCCGTGGCGGCCCAAAAATTCACATTCTGAGAGCGGAGAAAGCCACCAGCCGTAACGTTGGAAACGGAGCTTTCTGGGAGAAGAGTACGACCTTGCGACTTCAAGATTTTAAAATTTTGGCCGTGCCACTGTTTATTCTGGGGTTGATTGCGGTATTGGCTTTTGGCCGGCCAGCTACCGCGGCCTCGCCAACAGGCAGCCCGAATACCGTCATTGGCGACGCTCAGGGCACAGATATTCAGTTTGACAAATCTGCCAGTGCAGAAGTGGTTTTGCTGGGCCATCCCGTTACTTACACCATCAGCATTAAAAATAACAGCAACGCGACTATTTCGCCGGAGCTGGTTGATGAACTGCCAGACCAGCTCGACCGGTTGGCGCTGCAAGAGAAGAGCATCACGGCGACGGTTGGCACCGCCAGCGGTACTCAAAATGTGGTGAAATGGTCCGGTACGTTGGAACCGGGGCAGGAAGCGGAGGTGATGTACGCCGCCATTCCGCCTTCAACCTCTTCTGCCGGGCAGACTATTGTTAATAGTGCCGTGCTCAATGTTAACGGGCGAAGCCTGCAAGCGTCGGCGACCGTTACCACCGAATCGCCGGAACTGGGGTTGTGGGGCGGTTTTGTTAATTTTGTAGCCAAAGCTCTGGTTTTCTTTGACAAGGGGTTGCGCTCCATTGGGTTGCCCTTCGCTTTTGGGTTTGCGATTATCCTGTTCACCGTGGTGGTGCGGTTAGCTACCTTCCCGCTGAACATGCAACAAATCAAGTCGTCCAAAGCGATGGCGGCGCTCCAGCCGCAGCTAAAAGCGCTGCAAGACAAATATAAAAACGACCGCGAATCGCTGGCTCGCGAGCAGATGGCCCTGTACAAAGAAGCGGGCGTTAATCCGTTGGGCGGCTGTTTGCCAATGCTGGTGCAGATGCCCATCTGGTTTGCCCTGTACCGGGCGCTGATTCAGCTCTCTCACGAAGGGCTGCTCAACGAAGGGTTCCTGTGGATTCCCAGCCTGTCCGGGCCGGTCTCTACCTGGGGTGGCGGCCTGGAATGGTTGTGGCCTTTCCCGCCGGCGGTAGGCTGGCCACATGCGATTGCGTACCTGATTATGCCGGTGCTGCTGGTTGTGTCTCAGTTGTATATGCAAAATTTGATGACTCCCCCCAGTTCCGACCCGCAGCAAGCACAAATGCAAAGCATTATGAAATTTATGCCCCTGATGTTTGGGTACTTTGCCCTCATTGTACCTTCGGGGTTGACGTTATACTGGTTTACCAGCAATGTTTTGGGTGTGGCCCAACATTATTTCACCAAAACCCAGTTTGATCAACAACCGGCTTTGGTGACAACCAGCAGCAAGCAGTTAGAAGCCGCACCGGTAACAACGACATCCGGAGAAGAGAAGACAGAGAAAAATGTCAAACCAAAACGAAAGTCTAGACGTAAGCGCTAAAACCGTTAATGAAGCAATTGAACAGGGCCTGGCTCAACTGGGAGTGGCCCGTGAGCAGGTAGATGTTGAAATTTTGTCCGAAGGGAAACGCGGTATTTTTGGTCTCGGTTCAGAAGAGGCGTTGGTGAGGCTGACCGTTCGGAGTGTGCCACCCGCGCCCGCTACCGAACCACCGGCGCCAACTGCCCCGGCCGCGCCGCCACCACCGCCCGAACCACCGGCTCCGGCAGCCGCCGCGCCGGCCAACTGGCTGGATGAGGCCGACGCCGACGATGAGTCCGACACCGGCTCCTCGGACGCCGACGCCAATGAACTGGCTCGCGGCTATCTTGAACACCTGTTGGAATTAATGAGCATTCAGGCTCAGGTTGTGGTTAGACTTGCGCCGGACCTGGTTGAAAACCCCGGTGACCCGGTGCCCACAGTGCTGGATATTACCGGCAACGATTTGGGAATTCTGATCGGCCGCCGCAGCGAAACCTTGCAGGCGCTGCAATATATGGTGCGGCTGATGGTTAGCAAAGATAAAGGAAGCTGGCAGCGAGTGGTGCTGGATGTTGAATCGTATCGCTCCCGCCGGCGCAAATCGCTGCAAAAAATGGCCGAGCGTATGGCCGAGCGGGCCATGTCCAGCCGCGAACGGGTCGTGCTCGAAGCAATGACGCCCTACGAACGGCGAATCATTCATCTGACCCTGCGAGACCATCCCAAGGTATACACCAAAAGCATTGGCCGCGAAAACAACCGTAAAGTCACCATTATTCCCAAGTAACATAACTTTTCCTCGCCGTACCAGCAGGGGCGCTGCGTGGCAGTTGCCCCTGCCGTTTTTATCATCAATTTTGGGGCGCCCATGACCACCAAACAACCTTTTACTTACGTGCTGGTTGGGCACGTTACCAAAGACCTGCACCAAAACGGCAACTTCTCGATCGGCGGTACCGTTACGTACGCCACCGCGGTGGTTAAAAAACTGGACTGGCGGCCGGTGGTCATCACCACCGCTGCGCCGGATTTTGAACCAATCCCTTTTTTACGCGATGTTAAATGGCATGTGCTGCCCTCGCCGGCAACCACCACCTTTCGCAACGTGTACAACCAGCACGGCCATCGCCAGCAAACAGTTGGCCCGGTGGCGGCCCCCATTCGCGCCGCCGATATTCCGGCCAGTTGCCGCCAGGCCAGCCTCATTCACCTTTGCCCGCTCACGCAGGAACTTGAACCAGATATCGCCACCGCGTTTGGCGACGCCCGGCTCACCGCCACGCCGCAGGGCTGGTTGCGCCAGTGGGATGAGCAAGGCCGGGTGTCGCTGGGCAACTGGCACCACGTTGACCAACTGCTGCCCAAATTGCACACCACCGTCATCAGCATTGAAGATGTTGAGCAGGATTGGTCCATTGCCGAGGATTGGGCCAGCCGGGCCAATATTCTGGTAGTAACCCAGGGCGAAAGCGGCTGCACCATTTTTGCGCAGGGCGACAGAATCAGCGTGCCGCCGCGCCCGGCCCAACCGGTTGACCCCACCGGCGCCGGCGATGTGTTTGCCGCCGCCTTTTTTATCCGCTACTTTGAAACCAACGACCTGCGCCAGTCGGCCCGCTTTGCCAACGTGACCGCCTCAATGGCCATCGAGCGGAACGGCCCGGCGGGCGTGCCGGATCGGGCCGAAGTTGAGCAGTATCTGGCCCAGCATCCGGTTTGATGGCTTGTTTGTGGCAAAAAGCCATGTTACAATGGCAGCCACCTGCTCCCCATCGGCTCAAAATCCGGAAAATTGACGCCACGTGTTTGGTTAGCTTGCCAGGCAGGCAAAATTGATGACTCAACAATCTGCATTTATTTATACCATTGCCAACCAAAAAGGCGGGGTGGGCAAAACCACCACCGCAGTAAACCTGGCCGCATTTTTGGCAGCCCGCAAAGCCAAAGTGCTGGTGATCGATGCTGATCCGCAGGCCAACGCCACCTCCAGTCTTGGAGTTCGGCTGGAAAACGGCGCGCCCTCGCTGTATGATGTGCTGATCAACAAAATGGCTCTGCCCGACGTGATCCAAACCACTCGCCGGCAGCGATTGGCCGTTGCGCCGGCCTCGCCGGAACTGGCCGCCGCCGAGGTGGAAATGGTGCAGATGTTTGCCCGGGAAAGCCTGCTGCAGCGCGCCCTGCAACCCATTTTGAGTGACTATAATTTTATTTTGATCGACACGCCGCCCAGCCTGGGGCTGCTCACGGTGAACGCGCTGACCGCCTCAACAGAAGGCGTCATCATCCCGGTGCAGTGCGAATATCTGGCCCTCGAAGGGCTGAGCCAGTTGATGCATACTATCAATCTGGTGCGCGAAAATCTCAATAACAAACTGCACGTATCCGGCGTGGTGATGACCATGTTCGACAGCCGCACCAACCTGGCCGCCGATGTGGTGCGCGAGGTGCAGGCCCATTTCCCCAATGAAATGTTTAGCACCATTGTGCCGCGCAACGTGCGGTTGAGCGAAGCGCCCAGCTACGGCGAAGATATCCTGGCTTACGCGCCCAATTCGCCGGGCAGTAAAGCCTATCACGACCTGACCGAAGAGCTGCTGGGCCGGGTTCGGTCGCAGTTGCTGGCGGCGTAGCCATGCGGATAGAGGATATTGGTATGAACAAAAAACGAGGTCTGGGTAAAGGGTTAGACGCGTTGATTCCGCCTTCGGCCGGCAGCCGGCCGGCGGGTGAAGAACCAACCGGCGGCGCGGTAGAACTGCCCATCGACCAGATTTCGCCCAATCCGCACCAGCCCCGGCAAGTGATGGACCCCAACGAACTTCAGGAACTGGCCAACTCCATTGCCGAACACGGGCTGATCCAGCCGCTGGTGGTGACCAAAGGCCAGAACGGCTATCAGCTCATTGCCGGCGAGCGCCGCTGGCGGGCCAGCCAGTTGGCCGGCCTGAGCCGCGTGCCGGTGGTGATTAAAGAGACAACCCCCCAGCAAATGCTGGAATTGGCCATTGTTGAAAATATTCAGCGCGCCGATTTGAATCCTTTGGAAGAGGCGCAGGCTTTTGCCCAGTTGATGGAAGAATTTGGGTTGACCCAGGAAGCTGTGGCCGAGCGGGTGGGCAAAAGCCGAACCGCCGTGGCCAACACGGTGCGTTTGCTCAACCTGCCGGATGAAATAAAAAACGCGCTGGCCCTCGGCAAAATTACCGAAGGTCACGCCCGGGCGCTACTCAGCCTCAAAAAGAATCGCGATCAACTGCTTGCGTTGGGAACAATCATCAGCCGGGGGTTGAACGTGCGCCAAACTGAAACGCTGGTGCGGCAAATGCTCACCGGCGACGATGCGGCCAAACCCAAACGCCCGCCGCTCACCCCGCACGACAAAGCCATGCTGGCCCGCTTTGAGTCCAAACTCGGTACCCGGGTGGAGCTATCCCGCTCCGAAGAGGACTCCGGTAAAATCACCATCCATTTTTATTCGCAGGAAGAATTGCAGGCCATCTTTGACGCGATTCTGGGCGAGGATGAGCAGTTATAGAATCTGCCAACAGATAAAAAGAGCCGCCTCAACTGGCGGCTTTTTTGATTCTATACTGGATTCAAGATGAAACCTGCACTTTTTCTTCCCCTTCCCCAACCCACCTGTGCCCCGCAGGAGCGCTCCCCATTTTGGGTAGGGACGCTTCGCGAAGCGCCCCTACATCTCGCTGATTCGCTCACTCGCTGATTTTTACACGAGCAAATCACAGCAACACATTAGGCAAAGCTATATTTTGCAGCAGAATGCACACAATCAGAGTGACGCCGAAACTGGTGATCAACTTGGTGGCAACGGCGGTGCGATTATCCCGGGCCTGACCCTGGCGAACCATCACCGCCAGCCGGGGCAAAAAAACCAGCGGCGCCAGCCAATAATAACCCACCAGAATCAGCCCGGCGGCGACAATCCGTTCCAGGCTGCCCAGAATTCGGTCTTCTTTATCAATGCTGGCCGGTTTGCCAATCTCCCGGCCCTGCGCCGCCCAAACCGCAGTGGTAAATTCAACCTCAAGCACCGGCACGGTGCTGATTAAAATAGCCAATCCGGTTAAATAAACCATCAGTCGATATTGGTTGGGGGCATCTGGCACAAAAAGATAAGTCAGTGTGCCTGGCGTCCAGCCAGTGGCTGCCCAGGCAATCACCGCCACCGAGGTAAAATGCACCAGTTGGTCGGCAAACAGCAAAACCAACCCTTTGCCTTTGCTATTGTCCGTAAAAACAAAGGTACGAAACTGGTCGGTGAAAAGATGCACCAGAAACAGCACAATCATCCACACCCACCAATTGGGAATAACGCCCCATGCCAAAATTGTGGTTACAAACGTAACCACCCCTACGTGAACAATCAGGCCGGGCCAACCCTCCCGTTTGGCCAGCACCAGCCAGTAGGGCTGCAGTACAAAATCTCCAACAAAGTGGCCTAGCAGCAGGCGCAGAAAAAAGGATAGAGCGATTTCTGTTTCAATCGGCGTCATTTTTCTTTGGTGATGTGGATTTTGGCTGACGTGGTAGCAGAATAGTAACTCAATCCGCCGAAAAGGGCTAGTTTACAAAAAGTTTTTTGAGGTGAGACAGGTTTTGCCGGGCGGCGTCGCGCCCCAGTTCCAAAAAATCGTCGGCGTTGTCGTAATCCATCGCCGTAAAAATTTCTACTGTGGGCTTGATCAGCACATCGACGGGGGCCATGCGGGTTTTGACAATTTCACGCTCCATAATCGACATCATGTTGCTCAGCACGCCCAAAAAATTGGGCTGTCGTTGGCGTTGGGCCGCTACCTGCCCCCGGGCGCGCTCTTCTTCCAGCGAAGGGATAACGCTGGAGGCAATGATGATGTTGGCCCCGCGCTCGGCCAGCACGCTGGCCGGCACCGGATTGACCGCGCCGCCATCAATCAGGTAGTGATCGCCAATCTGGTAGGGTGAAAATATGCCGATCATCCCAATGCTGGCCCGCACGGCATCGGCCAGCGAACCTGTGTCAAACACCACCTCTTCACCGGTGAGCACATCGGCGGCCACCACGTAAAACGGCATCCGGGTATCGGCAAAGGTGGCATCATTAAAGTGCCTGGCCAGATATTTAACGGTGGCTTTGCCTTTGATCAGCCCATTCCAGGGCCGGCTGAATTTGGGATCCCACAAGCCGCTTTTAAAATCGATTTGTTTGATAAGATTCCGGGCAAACTGAGCGATTTCGGCGGGCGTTTTGCCCACGGCGTACAGCCCGCCAAACAACGAGCCGGCGCTGGTGCCGGCCAGCATATCGATGGGGATGCCTTCTTTTTCCAGCGTTTCCAGCACGCCAATGTGAGCGATGCCGCGCGCGCCGCCGCTCGAGAGCGCCAGCCCCACCACCCGATGGGTGATTTTGCGGGCAGCCCGGTCGATGCTCACCTGCGAACTGTCGCATTCAAACACCGGGCCGGAGCAGAATTTGGCAATCCAGTCGTAGCGAGGCACATTGCACAGCACGGCCGCCTGCGCCAGTTGCACCGCTTTTACGCTGATCTCATCGTATTGAGTGGGTAGCACCACCAGCACCCAATCAAAGCCATCGGCCAAAATGCCCAGCGTTTCTACAAACGTTTCGCTGGAACCATTTGACTCGGCGGTGAGAATCACTAAACTTTCGTGCTGGTTGGCCACAGAAATCTCGTCAACCAGCCCCTGCCCGGTGGCGTCGTACAGTACCACCCGCTGCTGGGTTTGGCGGAAAACGCTTTCAGCCAACCGGCCGGCATCCGGGCCAAATACCGCGCTCAGGCGAAAGCCGGGCCGGCGGCTGGCCTCGGAAACCGCGTCGCTCAGGCGGCGGCTTAATTCTTTGGTAATTTGCAGAGCGATTTCGGGGTTGTCGGCCAGCAGTTCGTCCAGATCGGCCTTGTGCAGCACCCACAAATCAGCATCGATGGTGACGGTGATGGTGGCCGAGCGCCGCTGGTCGAGAATGAGGGCCATTTCACCAAAAAAGTTGCCCGGCCCCAGATAGTTGATGATTTTTTCGTGCGTTCCGCCGTCGGTGAGCACCGAAACTTTTACCTGCCCGGACTCAATCAGGTACAGCGAGTCGCCCAGGTCGCCTTCGGTAAACACAATATGGCCATGCTCCAGCGTCACCTGATGCAGCTTGGCCGAGATTTTGGCCAGGGTGGTGGGCGACAGGCCTCTGAAAAACGGAATGTGTTGCAGGCTATCAACAACCATGTTGTTGTTGGATAATATGGTGCTCATATGTTAAATTATAGCATTGTATGTTGCATTTTCTCAATGGGACATTGGGCGCATCGCTATTGCAAATTGAGTTGAGCCGGCTATAATAGTAGACATAATCTTAAGATTGCGATCAAATTTCATGTCCGATTCTGTCAAAACAGAACCTAATTCGCCGCCGGCCTCGCTGGCGCGAGCGATCAATCTGGCCAAAGCCGGCAACAAAGCCGAAGCGGCCGCTATGTTGCGTCAGGTTGTGGCCGCCGAGCCGCTCAACCAGGCGGCCTGGCTGTGGTTATCGGCGGTTACCACCAACCCGGCCGAAGCCACCGCCGCGCTGGCTCAGGCCAAAAAAATCAATCCCGACCACGCCAGCCTGAGCCGCGCCGAGCAGTGGCTCGTTCACCGTTTTTCCCCGGACAGCCCCACCCGCCAAAATCCGGTTCAGCGCCAGCAGCCGCCCGCGCCGACCAAGAAAGTGACCCCGCCGCCGCCAAAAATGCCGTCGCCGCCGGAACCCCGGCGCGGCTGGTTTGGCGCTGTTAACGGGTTGATGCTGGGGCTGGCCGTTTTGGGGGTGGCGATTGTCCTGTTTGTGCTGTCGTTTGGCGTGATCAAAGAGATTGGCGGCGCGGCGCAGGCCAGCAGCCCCTCCCAAAGTGCGGTGGCTGCGCTACGGCAGCAACTCGACAGCGCCTGGGCCGGCCACGATTGGCCCGCCGCGATTACGGTGCTGCAGCAGTTGCAGCAGTTGGAGCCGGAGAGCGCCGCCATTGGGCCGCAGTTGGCCCAGGCCCATCTTTTTGAAGGGCAATCGCTGCGCAGCCGTGGTTTTGTAGCCGAGGCCAGCCATCACTTTGAGTTGGCCCGCCAACTTAACCCCTCGCAGCCGCAAATTGAGCGCGAGGCGCAACTGGCGGCGGCCTATCTGCGCGGCGTGGAGCATTATCAGGCCGGGCAGTGGCCGCAGGCTATCGCCGAGTTGGAGCAGGTGTGGGCGGTTGATACGGCGTACATCAACGTGCGGGATTTACTTTACAGCGGCTATTACAACCACGCGCTGGCCCGGCAGGCCGCCGGCGAGTTTTTGCAGGCCCGGCAGGAACTGGAGGCGGCCATCGGTCTCCGCCCGGATTTGAGCAATCCCCACCGGCTGCTGGCCGAACTGGAGTTTGCCATGTCGCCCGGTACGCCGGTGCAAATACCGCCGGCTACTTCGCTGGCCGACCGGCTGATTTTGGTGGGCATTGCCGAACAGCGCATGCTGGTGTTTGATGGCGACAAACTCGTTTTTGATTTTGTGGTCTCAACCGGCGAGCCGGGCCGCGATACGGCCGTTGGTGAATTTGAGATTTTGGACAAAATTGATGTGGCCTACGCCAGTACGTGGAATCTGGACATGCCCTACTGGATGGGCATTTACTGGGCGGGGCCGCTGGAAAACGGTATCCACTCGCTGCCAATTGTAAAACACACCGGCTACAAATTGTGGGATGGTTACCTGGGCCAGCGGGTGAGTTACGGCTGCGTGATTTTGGGCGATGACGACGCGGCCAAACTGTATGAGTGGACGGAGGTGGGCACAAAAGTGAAAATTGTGTCCAGCCTGGCCGATTGGCTGCCGCAGTAAAAATCAAACCCCCGGCGCGCCGGGGGTTTTTGGTTTAGTTGGCCGGTTCGATGCCGGTAACCGCGTTGAACGAGTTGACGTTGAGCACCCAACGGCTGCCGGGCACGCACATCGTCAGCAAGTTGGGGTCGCCGCTGCTGTAGCTGTACGAGCCGCTTTCTGCGGTAAAGTGGCATACGTACTTTTCCTCCCGGCCGGCTTCACGCTGTTTGGCCGTGAGCCGCGGCGCCGGCCACTGCGGCGCGAAATCGTTGCCGCTGAGCACGGCTTCATCCACTCGCTGCCACTCTTCGGTGGTGTAGTCGCAGTAATCCTCGAACACTTCGTATTTGCAATCCTGAACCACCTGGCCGTAACCGCTGCCGGAATCGACGGTGTAGGGCGTGCCGCATACTTCACGAGCGTTGGGCGCGGGGTCATCCTGCGTGCGCCGCAGTTTGGGGCTGCAACTGCCCAGCACCGTGTTAGCCGGAACTTCGTTGCGCCAGGCCTGGTGCGTTACCGGCATCAACTGCTCGATGGCAACTGTGCGCTGCCACGATACGTCGCTGGCGGTGCCGGTCAGTTCGCTGGTGCGAGTCATCAACACCACACAGGTAATGGCCGCGGCGCACAGCAGCAGGGCTACCACAATCAGCCCAATGCTGGCCATTGGCCCCGACCGTTTGGCCGGTTTGGGCAGGGGCGGCGGCGTCGATGGTTTGGCCGCGGGTTGAATCAAACTGGCCCCGCATTGGGCGCATTTGGGGGCATCGGGGGCGTTGGCCGCACCGCAGGCAGGGCACAAAATGGGTTCCGCGGGCTGGTCCCGGTGCGCGCCGATGACCTGCCCACTTTGCCGTTTTGCCCCTTCGGTCAAATCGGCCCCGCATTGCGAGCAGGTTTTGGCCGCGGCCGGGTTGCGCGTGCCGCAGTAGTGGCAGTGAATATCCGGCCCGGCCTGAGCCTGTTCTAATTTGGCGGCGTCGGTGATGAGGGTTTCCTGAGCGGGCTGTTCAAACTGCACGTTATCGGGTTGGGGCATGCCGCAACTGAGGCAGGTTTTTTGTGGCCCCGGGTTGCGGGTGGAACAGTTAGGGCAGGTCCATTCGAGCTGGACATAGCCAAGCGATTTTTTTGCCATCCAGGTTTCTCCCAAATTGTTGTTCGGATGCCTTGAATTGTACGGCTTTAAGCGGGCTGGCTCAATTGAACTTTTGTCCCATCTTCGGCGATGGTCAAGTGGCCGTTGTAGCGGCCGGCAAAGGCGGTTGCTATTTTTTCGGGGGCTTCGTCAAACGGCTCGCCGAGATGGGTAATGAGGACGCGCGGCACCCGGGCCGCCTCGGCAAAATCGGCCACCGTTTCGGGCTGATGGTGGGCCATTTCGTGGACGAGCAGATCGCAGCTTTTGATATGCGGGCTGAGTTCGTGCGGCGAAACCAGATCGCCGCTGTAGACCATACGCCAGCCGGGCGCGCTGAGCACCATGCCACAAGCCATCGCTTTGCGGCCAAAATTGCTTTTGTGGGCAGGTTTTTCCAAATGCTGCGTTTTGAAAAAAGAAACGCTCAACAGACCTTCCTGGTACGGGGTGTCGGGTTCGATGTTGGTAATTTTGAGCGGGAACCGGAGTTTTTCCGGCAGCAAAAACGAGTCGGTGAGCAGCCGGTTGATTTTGCCGCGAGTGCCGCGCGGGCCAAAAATTTTTAGCTCGGTGGGACGGTGCAGTTGGTGGTTTTGGGTGATGAACAGCCCCAGATTGGCCACGTGGTCCATGTGCCAGTGGCTCAGAAAAATAGCGTGAACATCCAGCGGGTCAAGCCCGTAGCGGTACAGCAGGGTGCTCACCGGCGCGCCGCAGTCGATCAAAAACAGTTTGCCGGTGACTTGCAGGGCAAAGGCTGTGGCAAAGCGGCGTCCGCTGGGTGCGCCGGACGCTGAACCCAACACCAGCAGTTGATCGGGCATAGACGCTCATCCTTTTGGTTAATCTCAGTTCAAATTCTTCCAGGGGCCATTCTTTGAGCGCCCAACGGGAGCGAAGAATCTTGCTTCGCTCCCGGAGACTCGTTGTCGCTGCGTTCCTCAGAATGCCACTTGAAACAAATTTCAGAACCGAGCGTTGTTACTGGCAGGCGGCCACGTTGGCTTCGTGGGTGGCGTAGTCGGCGGCAAACAGGTGTGCGCCTTCGCCGCCGCAGCCCATAAAGAACAGGTAGTTGGTTTGTTCCGGCTGGAGCGTGGCGATGATGGAATCGGCGCCGGGGTTGGAAATGGGACCGGGCGGCAGACCGGGGTTGAGATAGGTGTTGTAGGGTGAATTTACCTGCGAATATTCTTCCAGCAAAACGGGCGTTTTCCACCACACGCCGGTATCGGTTTGGTAACCCATTGCGTATTGAACGGTGGGGTCGGCCTGGAGGTACATGCCCTGGGCCAGCCGGTTGAGGTAAACGCTGGCAATCAGCGGGCGTTCGGCGGGCACAACCGCTTCGCGCTCAACAATGGAGGCGATGGTTAAAATATCAAAAAACGAATAGCCCTGCCCGCCGGCCATCTGCACGGCGCCGGCCGGCAGTTTGCTGGCCATATTATCCAGCATGCGCCGGACCAGGTCTTCCGGAGTAGCTTTGATGGGCAGGCGGTAGGTGTCGGGGAAGAGGTAGCCTTCGTAGGATTTGCCGGCGGGATGATCGGCCAGCAGCGGGTGGTCAATACCGCTGCCCTGGCGGACAAAGGCCAAAAACTCTTCGCCGTCCATAATATTTTCCCGAGTTAATTTTTCGGCGATTTCTTCGGCGCGCCAACCTTCGGGGATTGTCACCGATACTTCCTCAAAGTTGGCCTTTTGCAGCGCCTCGGCAATCTGGCGCATGTTCATGTTGCGGCGCAGCTCGTATTCGCCGGCCTCCAGCGAGGAGTCCAGCCCATTGTAGCTCAAAAAGCGGCGGAACAGGTCGGGGTCGGTGATAAATTGCTGTTCGTAGAGTTTATTGGCCACCGATACGGCCGTTTCACCGATTTCAACGGTAAACGGCACCGGCGATGGGTCTTCTGAAATAGGGTTGCTGATTTCGTTGGCGCGATATTGCAGGTATAGCCCCAAAAAGAACTCTTCCACATTTTGCGGCGAGTGGACGACCGACTCTTGTCCGCCCACCGAAATGGCGGCCTCGGCCTCGGCGTTTTGGTTGGAAAAGGCCCAGTAGCCTGCGCCTAAAATCACCACAATAGCAGCAATGGCAATTATAAAAACAATCAATCTGAAAATGGCTCTAATAACGACCATTTATGCTCCCTTGAAAATAGGATTCAGGATTCAGGGGTCAGGAATCAGGAATTAGGGGTTAGGGACAGGAGTTTCCTGAGCCAGCTCTTAAAAATTGTGACAGGAGTCCAAAACAAGCGAATCTGCGAATGTAGGGCGCTTCGCGAAGCGCCCTTACCCAATTCTCGCTGCATTGGTTTCCCAACCGGTAAATATACACCAACCCCGGGGATAAGGCAACGAGTTACCCGCCGCCTGCATTAACAATCAGGTTCATTTCCGGGTCCCAGCACTCGCACGATATACGGGTTTCATCGCCCCGCACCATTTTCCCGTCGTAGGGCACCAGATTGGGTTGCACGACCCAGCCATCCAGATTCATGGGCACCGGGCCGCCGGCGGCCAGCCATTCGCCGTTGTAGCGCCGGGCAAAATGAACGTGGCTGGAGTTGGACAGCCCGGCCTCACAACTGGCGTAGCCAATCACATCGCCTTTTTTCAGATGCTGGCCCACCTGCACCGGGGTATCTACATCGAGCGCGGTGTGCAGGTACAGCAGCACCCAACCGGTCTGGTTGTTGCCGTCGCCGTCAAGGTCAAGATAAATTTCACCGGGCCGAGCCACCACCACCACGCCATCGGCGGCGGCCGTGGCCGGTTCGGCGGAGTAAAAGCAGTTGCCCAGCACGTCGGGCGGGCCAAAATCGATGGCGGCCCAGCCGCTGCCATCGACATAACCGCCGTGAGGCCCGCTGGTAAAATAAAAGCCTTTGCCCACTTCCCACGGCAGGCTCAGCGGCGGCTGTTTCAGAGTGATCGGCACTACCGGGTTGACCGCGTGATCAAACGGGTCGCCAAACATTTTTTTGTAGGTGCTCAGCAGACCGTCGCCGTTCAATTCCTTTTGCCACGTGTCCCAATCCGAATAAATAGCCAGGATATTTTGCAGGCCAATGGTGCCGGCGTTGACCCCCTGCGCCGATATGGCCTGGCTGCCATCGGGCAGGTAAAAAATCCAGAAACCATCGCGTTTGTAGCCGTAATAGCCGGCGTTAATGCGATTGGCGGTAAACGACAGGGCGCGGTACAAATCCTCGCCGCGCGGGTTGTGCGGCCCCAACGGCTGGCTGAGCTGCAATTCGGTGGGGCTGGGGTTGGTGACCCACTCGCCGTAGTAATCGAGCAGGGCCAGCAGCAGCCGCGGCCCCACGCTGAACTGCTCGGCTACGCGCTCAACAATTTCCGGGCCGGTGAGCAGTTCGCTGTCCACATATTGCTCGTACGAGGCCAGATAGCCGCCCTGCTCGTCGATGTAGGCGGCGATGTCGAAATCAACAAAGGCCGGGCTGTAGACTACCTCGCTGTCGGGGATGAGCGGTGTGGCGGGGGCAATCTCATCGGTTTGAACCGGTACGCGCAAACTCTGGTCAACCTGAATGATGGCCTCCGGGCCGTCCAGATTGTTCATTTTGACCAGCGTTTCAAGATCGGTGTTGTACAGCGCGGCGATGTAGCCCAGGGTTTCGCCGGCGGAGATGGTGTGGAGCACAAACGGGCTGCCGCTGGGGGTAGGGATGGGCATCGGCTCCACCGGCGGGGTAGGCGTGGGCGAGGGCCGGCGGGTGGGTGTGGGCGTGGCGGTAGAGAGCGCCACTTCCTGGCTGGCGGCGGATTGCGTGGCGGTGGGTGGGGCGGGGGAAGGCGTCGCCGGGCGGGGGACGGTTTGGGCGCTACAGCCGGTTACAAAAATGAGTAAGCCGCCCACAACCCAGGCGGCTATTTTTTCCTGGCAGGATCGCATTGTCATCAGATAAACACGGGCAAGAAGAATTTTTGCAAGTATAGCACGGACTGCAACAGCGGCCAAATATTTGCAAAACGTCGCCCGGTTTGTCAGGTATGCAAATCGCTGCGCAAAAAGCCTTTTACCACCATCAGCACCAGAAATGAGAACCCAACCAGGATAACAGCCAGCGTCAGAGCCACATCCAGATCAAGCTCAAAGCCGATGTAAATGGCCAGGGGCATTGTTTGGGTTCGCCCCGGATAATTGCCGGCAAAGATAATGGTTGCGCCAAATTCTCCCAGAGCACGGGCCCAGGTCATCACCATGCCGCTGAGCAGCGCCGTGCGGGAGAGCGGAATGGTGATAAAGCGAAAAATCTGCCACTTGCTGGCTCCATCGAGAGCGGCCGCCTGTTCCAGTTCCGGCTCGATGCCGCTAAACCCCAGAATGGCTGCTTTCACATAAAATGATGCGGCTACAAAAGTTTGGGCCAACACCACCGCAATCTGGGTGAAAGCGATAGAGATACCCATAATTTCCAGGTAGCTGCCCAAAATACCGCGCCGGCCAAACGCCATCAACAAGGCCACGCCCGTGACCGCCGGCGGCAGCACCAGCGGCAAATCGAGGATGGTGTCAACCGCCCGGCGCAGGGGAAAGTGGTAGCAGGCCATCATATAAGCCACCGGTGTGCCAAAAATAACGGTTATCAGCAGTGTGATGCCGGTAGTGAGCATACTGAGGCCGACAGCCTGGCTAACCTGTGTTTCCAGCAGGTTGGCCAGAAGCTGCGCGGGCGGCGTGCGCACAAATATGGCGATGATCGGTAGAACCAAAAAAGCCAGCATTGGCAGGCTTAACAGCCACCACGGTTCACTCAACCTTACGGTTGGATTGGGAGATTGTTGAGTACGCCGCAGCCACGGCACAGCAGATTGAGCCATAATTACCTCATGTTATTTCGTAGTGATGGTTGAAATGAAGCCATATCTGGCCAATACCTCTTGTGCCGCCGGCGAGAGGATATACGCCACAAAAGCCGCGGCCTGAGCCGGATATTTGCTGTTATTCACCACAGCAATAGGGTAGGATGCAATGGTATTTAGTTCGTCGGGAATCTCAATTTGGCCGAGTTGCCCGGCGACTTCCGGCGTAACATCGCTGGTGTAAACAATGCCGGCGTCTCCTTCACCCAGCGCAATTTTGGTTAACACCACTTTAACGTCTGGTTCATAAGACACCACGTTGCCCAAAACCTGCTCTTTGAAGGCATCGCCAAAAGCCGGGTCTTGAGCAGACTTATCCAGAAATTCCAGCGAGTAGCGGCCCACCGGCACCTCGGCGGCGGCCATAATCAGGCGCAGATTGGGTTTAGCCAGGTCTTGCAGTTGGCTCAAACTGGCCGGGTTATCTGCCGGATAAACAACTGTGAGTCGATTGCGCACAAACGTTTGTTGGGTGCCACTGATAACCCGTCCCGCTTCAATAGCGACCCCCATTTGGGTGTTGTTGGCGCTGGCAAATACATCGGCCGGCGCACCCTGCCCCAACTGCTGGGCCAACTGCTGCGAACCGGCAAAGTTAAAAGTAACAGTGACGCCGGGATGGGCTGCCTGAAACTGTTGGCCAATTTCGGTGAAAGACTCGGTGAGCGAGGCAGCGGCAAACACAGTTAAATCAGCCGGCTCCAGTTCGGCGGGCGCGGCGGTTTTTGCCAGCAGGGTTTCGGCCTGGCTGCCGGTGGGGATGCACAACTGCCAGCCCACTTCAATCATGTCGGCATTCTCAATCAAGGCGAAGGTACTATCGACGGCGTGCTGCTGGTTGGTGGCCTCAAAAATGGCCGGATAAGCCAGCACATCGCCCAAAAATTTGTCGGCTATTTTGCTCAGCCAGTCATCAGCCTGAACTGTGTACACTTCGGCGCAGGCGTCTGATTGGGCGGTCGGCGCGCTCCATGTGATTGCGGCGGGCCATTGCGTCAGCGTTACAATGAATAATGCTGCCAATAATTTGAGACTACGCATGTGTTGGATCTCCTGGAAGATGAGTTTGTACTAATAATGTGACTAGTCAAATTGTGAGTACTGGACAAACAAAATACCGGTTGAAACCATCGCCTCCTTTTTGAGAGTTATTCAATCGGTTAAAGTGGAACTGAGAAAAACAGGTTATGCCGCGTGTTCCCCAACTGCTGCCGGCGCTTGCTCGCACACGTCAAGCCAGTGGATCATCGCTTCTATCTGGCCGATGCGAAATTGATACACCAGCCATTCAAATGGACGTTCTGTGGCCAGCATGTCGGCCTGATTCTGGAGCGAGGCCAACCAGTCTGCACAAATGTCACGTTGTTTGTCAATTAGCGTGGCGCTTGTTGTTGGCTCCAAGCGGTGGGCAAAGTAAAGTTTTGCCAAAAATTCCTGGCGCATTTGGCGACCCTGCGGGACCGGCGTCCGTAGCCAGCTCAAAAACGCCTCGCGCCCGGCGGGGGTGAGTTGCAATATTTTGCGTGGCGGGCGGGAGTCTTGTGGCTCTAAAGTAGCAGTGACGTAGTTCTGCTGTTCCAGTTTGGCCAGCAGGGCGTAAAGGTGACTTTGCTTCAGCCGCCAGACCAGGCTCAGACCATCCTCAGCCAGCAATTCCTGGTAAATTTCGTAGCCGTGCCGGGGTTGCTGGTACAGCAGACCAAGCAAGGCGTATTCAATGGTTAGGGCGGAACGAGTCATTAGTTCCTACTCAAATATTGAGTAATTGATGCTTGAATAGGAGAATTATAGCGGCATTTGAAACTGGGTCAAGTTTTTGCCTACCGGCCAACCCACTTGAGCTGAAAATTGAGACCGCCGGCGGTGGTGTCAAGCCCCACCAGCGTAAAATCGGGGGGAATTTGGCGCTGAATGCTCTCACCGACGGTGGCGGCGGTGTCGCGGGCGCTGGCCGGCAGCCAGTTGGCGGGGATGGTCAGCCAGCCCAGTTTTACCCAGTGCAGGTGGCTGACCACGTTGGCCCCCTGAAGTTGAAGGCTCAACCCCAGCGTCACCACCGGCTCGTAACCGGCCACGGCTACCCGGCTGGTGATCATCATCTGGCCGCCCGGCTCAAAATCGAGCCGCGCCGGCCGGCCCAATTTTTCGGAGGCAATCCGGCTGAGCGTTGGTTCGGCTACAAAAATGGTTACATCCGGCGGGAGCGCCGCCGCCGGCCAGCTCTCCTCCACGGAGGGCGCAGAGCGGGCTACGGCCAAAAACAACCCCACCAGCACCAGCCCAATAACGCCGCCAATGAGCAGCCCGGCGCAGCCCCAACGATTCATCGGGCTTCCCTCATTTCAAGCTCGATGGTTGAGTCAGTAGTGGTCAGGCCGGTCAGTTCCAGCGGCGCTCCCAGCGTTTGCGATACATCCTGCATCATGGTGTCCAGATTCCGGTTGATCTGCGCCGTGTCGCTGTCAAAAATGCCGGTGAGATTAACATCCATGCCCAGCACCCGGGTATCCAGCAAACTCACGCGCAGGGTTTGCGGGCTGGCCTGGATTTCAAACAGGCCGGCCACCTGGACCGGCACCGACATCCCCAGCACATCGGCCACGGTGCTGGCGTTTACCTGCACCCGGTTGCCGGGCTGAACATCAAGTTGCAGGCTGCCGGTTGGCGGCTGTTCCACATAGCGATTTAAAAAATCTTCGGTGAGAGAAATTTTGAGGGCCGGTGCGACGGGCGGACTCGCTGCGGGCACGCTGCCACCCACGGCGGTGAGCAGCGCGCTGGCCAGCACCACGAGCGCGCCGGCGGTCAATCCCAGCACCAGCCCGCCCAGGCAACCCAGCAGCCCACAGCCCACGCCGCCGGCCGGGGTGGATGGTTGGTCAATCACGGTTACAGCATCCGCACCACAATGGGTGCATCTTTCCACAAATCTTCAAGCTGGTAGTAGTTGCGTTTTTCCGGCGAAAAAACGTGGGCAATCACCGAGCCAAAATCGACCAGTACCCAGCCGGATTCGGCGTTGCCTTCAATAATGGCCGATTGCGTGCCGGCTTTCTTCAGTTTTTCCAGCAGATCGTCGGTGATGGCATCAATTTGCCGTTTGGATGAGCCATCACATAATACGTAATAATCGGCCAGGTAGGTGACATTTTGCATATCCAGCAGCAAAATGTTAGATGCCTTTTTATTGGCAATCACATCAACAACAGCGTGAGCCAGTTCGTTACTGTTCAGAGAGTCCTCCAAAGCATTCAGCGTCGGTTAAATTTTGCATGCCAATGTTACACCAGGTTGAGCGCATCGCCAAAAGCTTTGCCCATCTTTTCTGAGAAAATGGCATCATTTGGGCCGATTTTGGCGCTAATCCGTCCATCGAGGAAAAATCATCCCGGCCCCAGCCGGTGCCGGCTGAGCGGCGTGTACACCGAACCGGCCGGCCGCAGTTCGCTTTGGATAAAGCTGATTTCAAACGCATCTACCCGGGCCACCTGCCCCACCTGCTTTTGAAACTGCACAATGGTTTCACCCAGTTGGCGCAGCGAGCGCGGCTGGATACCATTTTTTACCCGCCCCAGCGTTAAATGCGGCGAGTAAGGCCGCTTTTCCGGGGTAAAGCCGATGGCCGTTTGCAGGCTGACGCCCAATTTTTCCACCAACGCCGCCAGTGGCGGGCTTTGTTCCAGCATGCCCACCCACAACACTCGCGGTCGCTGGGTATTGGGAAAGCAGCCCAGCCCGCCCAGCCGCAGCGAAAACGGCCCGGCGCTGGCAGCAACTTCTGCCAGTGCGTCGCTTACTTTGGCGGTGTCTTCGGCGGCAATGTCGCCCAAAAAATGCAGGGTCAGGTGAATATTTTGCGGCGCGGTCCAGCGCACCGAATGCGGCGGCGTCAGCGTTTTCAGCCGGCTCTGCAACTGCGTCAGCCCGGCGATGGCCTGTTCCGGGAGTTCAATGGCGACAAACGTGCGAATCATCATGGCTGGATTATACCATATTCGGTTGAGTCCGATAATAGACAGGATTGACAGGATTATCGGGATTATTATCCATTTCAATTCTGCCAATCCTGTTAATCCTGTCCATTTTAAAAAATTCCGAACTGAGATTATTTGGATTTAAATTGCCCGGCGGGATGATGTGGGGTAAAATTTGCCTCTGACCCTTTTGCCAGGAAGGACGGTTATGCTGCGATACACACTTGTCGCGTTGATGTTGATCGGCTGGCTGGCGGCCTGCATGCCCAATAACGCGCCGCTTGGCCCCAATGGCAGCGATTCGCCCCAGCCGGCCGGCGCGCCGGTCATCGAGGTGGAGGTTGCCCGCGAGCGGGTTTTTACGTTGCAAAACGGCGCGCAGGAATCGATCCCGGCCTCAAGCCAGGTGGCGCAGATCAATCCCCAAATGCAGGGCGTGGGGATCGATAATGATGGCCGGGCGCTGCTGCATTTGCCCGGCCAGATTACCCTGGAACTGCTGCGCGGCGCGGAACTCCCGCAAATTCAGCAATCAGACACCGATGTGAAAATCGCCCAAAACGGCGGCACGCTGATCGCCGATTTGACCACAGCCGCCAATCCGCAGTTTAGCCTGACCGTGCAAACCGCGTTCGGTACTATTGTGGCAGCCAACGCCCGTTTTGCCGTGGTGCGCGAGGAAAACAGCCCGTTGGAGTGGGTGCTGGCGCTGGAAACCGGGGCCAACAGTCAGCTCAATGTGATTGCCGGCGGCGTCAGTGTGCCGCTGGCCGGCGGGCAGGCGCGCTGGCTCACTACTACCGGCCAGCCCGGCCCGGCCATCGTGCTTTCACCGGACACCCAAAACTGGCTCGAAGGGGCCAGAAACAACGCCGTTCAGCCGGAGATTGGCGCGGTGCTGCTGTCGCCGGCCAATATTCTGGCCGAGCCAACGCTGCTCAAAAGCCCGCTCCGCACCGATCACCCGGTGGAGTTTGGCCGCGACGTACACGGCGCGGTGCAACTCTGGCTCAACCCGGTGGGGATATTTGGCAATCCGGCCTACACGCTGGAAGATTGCAACGCCGACGGCCAGGCTGATCTGGCGGTGAAAAATGGTATCCTCAGCTTTGATTTTCAGGAACTGCTGGCCCGGGTGCAGGCCATCGATGTGACGGTGCTCAACCGCGACCAGCCCGGACGCGGGCTGCTGCAAGCTTTTGACCCGGCCGGCGCGCCCATTGGCCAGCAGTTGCTTCAGGTTGAGCCGGGCCAAACCCAAACGCTGTCGCTGCGCGGCGACAGCCCCTACCACGCCGCCGAACTGCGCCTGAGCGATGCCTGTTTTTTGGGCCTCAGCCTGACCCCGCCCGGTGAGGACAGCCGGCAGCCCGCCCCCGCCCGTGAAATTGCGCCGCAGGTGCAGCGCGATGTGGTGGTTAATGTGCTGGCTGCCGCCGCCGAGCGCCGGCCGGAGAACGGCCAGTTTCAAGCGCCGCGGCTAACGCCCGGCCAACTTCAAATTGACGGCCAACTGGCTGACTGGACGCAACTGGTGCAAAAAAGCGGGGTCGATTGGTCGCCGGTGAGCGCGGTGGTGTACGATAACGGCTGTGCCAACCGCTTTCCGCAGGCCACCGCCGCTATCGACCTGGCCGGGCAGGTGCTCTTTGCCTACGATGACCAGAATTTTTACGCGGTTTTTCGGGTAGATGACGACGGGTTGGTAACCTACTCCGGCGGCGATAACCGTATCTTTTTGGGCGACTCGGCGCAACTGTTGCTGGATTTGGATTTGAACGGCGATTTCGACTCGGCCAGCCTGACCGGGGACGATGTGCAGGTAGATTTGCTGGCCAGCGTCGACGGGCCGCGGGCGGTGTTGTGGCAGCTTGGCTCGCTGACTTCCAGCCAAATGACCGCCGCCACTATCGTGGTGACGCCTTCCGCTGGCGGATACGTGCTGGAAGCGGCGCTGCCGTGGGCTGCGCTGGCCACATCGCCCCGCCCCGGCGACCGGTTGGGAATTGTCGCCGCGGTCAACGACAACGACATGCCCGGCAGTAACAGCCAGGAATGCATCATCGCTACCTCGCCGCAGCGGGATTGGCGCAATCCCACGACGTGGGGCACGGTGCTGTTGCAGCCCACGCCGGTGGAGTAGCGGGCTGCCGGTTGGCCGCAGCCAGCAAATATTCGGTGCTGATGGTGCCATCGCTAAACAAGTTGATGGCCGTGCTGGCTGTCTGCTCAAATTGCCAGTAAGTTACTTCCAGCCCGTGGAAATCAAACACCGGGTTGCCGCGATAGTCGGCCCGCCGGGGCAGGCGCCGCAGCGCCGCCGACCAGTCCCGCGTGTCGCCAAACAGCCGCCGATAAACCAGTCGCCGCACCCCAATTTCGGCGCAGCGGGCCAAAAAACTGTCGATTTCGGCGGCATTGCCCGCGGTCAGCACCGCCGATATTTTGACCGGCACGTCGGCCCGCCGCACAATTTCGGCCAGATTGGGCACCCGCGGCGACCCCATCAGCTTGAAATAGGTGGCCGGCTCAAACGACGGAAATGACACGGTCACGCGGTCGTACTGGTTGAACACGGCCAGTTTGGCCAGCGCCAACTGGCCGTTGGTGTGCAACGAAATGCGGGTTTCGGGCGGGAGCTGATCGCGCAGCAGGGCCAGCAGCCGGGCTTCGTGGCGGTAGAGTTGGGGGTCAGTGGTGGTGCCGGTCAGCGTTACCTCCCGGATACCGTGCCGGCGAATGAGCGCCAGCAGCGCATCGAGGTTGCGCGGCGGGAATTCGGCCAGGTTGGGCGGGCTGAGCGCCGGATTGAGTTGCCGGCCAATGCAGTACGGGCAGCGCAGATTGCACGGCCCGGCAAATAAAATGTTGGCAAAATCAAAGGTGGGGAGCATTGTTGGCCTCCTGTGAAAATAGGATTCAGGGGTCAGGATTCAGGAATCAGGGAAATACTCAGTCATCGTAGGTCGGGCTTGTAGCCCGACTGCGAATCTGTGAAATGTAGGGGCGCTTCGCGAAGCGCCCTTACTCCAAAATTTCATCTTTGGCGTCATCTCATTTGGAAATGTTGTATTTTCATATCCAATGCTAAAACAATATCAACATTTGCTGTGGCCGGTGCTGGCGCTGTTGCTGGCCAACGGCGTCATTCTGGTTGATGCCCCATCGCTGCTGCGATACGGCGCGGCGCTGCTGTTGCTGGCGTTTCTGCCGGGCTGGGCCTGGCTCGATGGGTTTGACCGGCCGGCCATCCTGCACCCGGTTGAGCGCGTTGTGCTGGCCGTGGGTCTGTCGCTGGCGCTGACCGTGTTTGGGCTGATGGCGGTGGTCTACCTGCCGGGCGAACTGTCGGCCGGGCAGGTTTTGGCCGTGATGAGCGGCGTTACGTTGCTCGGCCTGTTGGCAGCGGCGCTGCGCAAAGCCGGGGCCGCCGGTGAGTCATCGACCCCAAAATGGGGCATCGTTTTGCTGGCGGCGCTGCTGCTGTTGGCGCTGGCGGCGCTGCTGCGGCTGCCGCGGCTGGGCTACGCCGAATTCCACGAAGACGAGGCCGAGGCGCTGATGCTGGGCGTGCGGCTGCTGCGCGGCGAAGATTACGCCCTGTTTCTGCACCGCAAAGGGCCGGCGCAAATGCTGGTGCCGGTGGCGTTTTGGCTGCTCAGCGGCCAAATCACCGAGGCGCTGGCCCGCGGCCCCTTTGCCTTGAGCAGCCTGCTCAGCGTGGTCACCATTTTTCTGCTGGGCCGGCGCTGGTTCAACTGGCCTGCCGGGGCGCTGGCGGCGCTGCTGTGGGCGGTGAACGGTTACGCCATCGCGTTTGGCCGGATGGTGCAGTACCAGGCGCTCATCTTTTTTTGGGGACCGCTGGCGCTGCTGGCGCTGACCGTGGCCTGGCGCGAGCGTCGGCCCGGTCTGCAACTGCCGGCGGCGGTGCTGCTGGCGGCCAGTTTGCTGGCCCATTTTGACGCCCTGCTGCTGCTGCCCGCCGCCGCCTATCTGGGCTGGCTGCTGGTGACGGGCGATGCATCGCGCCGCAGCCGCATTTTGGCGCTGATCAGCCTGATTTTGTTTGTGGCGCTGCTGGCGTCCTTTTTTGTGCCCTACCTCCGTGACCCGGAGTTTCAAAATACGGCCAATTACCTGTCGCAGTCGCGGGTGAAGCCGGGGCTGCTGTACAATAATTTGTCGCTGCTGCGGCGGCTGGATCGCGATTACAGTTCGCGTTTTTATTTGCCGCTGCTGGCCGCCGGCGTGGCCGGGGCGTTGCTGCTGGCGGCTCGCGGGCGACGGCAACTCATCGGTCTGGCTGCGGGGCTGCTGCTGGCCCTGTCGACCCTCGTTTGGGCCTCGGGCTGGCGGGCTGGCCCGCTGAATCTGGCCGTTGCGCCGTGGCTGCTGCTCGGCGGGGCGGCGTTTTTTATCGCGGCGACCCCCGTTCAACGAGCAGCGTGGCTGCTGGTCGGCGCGCCGTTTATCGGCTACGTTTTTTTGGTGGATGACCCCCGCACCCACCTGTACATTTTGTATCCCGGCGCGGTGCTGCTGGCCGCGGCCGGCTGGCTGGGGTTGTGGCCGCTGCGCCGGGTGCGCTGGCTGGCGGCCGGCGCGGTGGCGCTGCTGCTGGTTGCGGCGGCAGTGTACACGGCGATGATCTTCCTGCCCACTGAGTCGGCGTTTGCCCGGCTGCGGCAGCAGTGGGACGGCTCGCTGGCGGCGCAGCTTTACGGCGACATCCCCCAACCGCGCGAATATTTTGGCTATCCCAAACACGAAGGCTGGAAAACCATCGGCGCGCTGCGGGCCGAGGGTCAGTTTCCCGGCGATTTTCGCAGCGCCAACGAGGATTTTGTCATCCCCATCTGGTACAATTTTGGGCAGGCCCGCTCCTGTTACGACACCCCGGCCCAGTTGTTTGTGCGCACCGCCGGCCAAAATTCCATCGACCTGCCGCCGGATTATCAGCTCACCGGGCAGGTTGAGCGCGAGGGTGAAGTCCGCATTGATCTGGCCTCGGCCGGGGCCGCGCCGCTCGCCGCGCCGCCCATTTTCAAGGCCGAGGAGTTCAGCGCCCGCTTTGACCGGCTGGCCACGCCCGACCAGTTCACCCGGCAGAACCGGCCAACCCAGCCGGTTGGTACGCAGTTTGGCCCGGCCATTCAGTTTGAAGGGTTTGACCTGTTTCCCGCCAGCGTTGCCCCCGGCGATACGCTGCACGTCAACTTGTACTGGCGGGCGCTGGCCGCCCCGGCTCAAAACTACCGCGCCTTTGTCCACCTCACCGATGGCTCGACGCTGTGGGCGCAGCAGGACGATACCCCTGCCTGCCGCCTGCCCACCGATATCTGGCGGGCCGGGCAATTTGCTGCCGGCCAGTTCCGGCTGGCCATCGCCCCTGATACGCCGCCCGGCCGCTACCCGCTGATCATTGGCCTGTACCAGGCCGACTCGCTGGAGCGGCTGAAAATTACTTCTGGCGCGGGCCAGCCCGGCGACGACTTTTTGTGGCTGGGCGATGTCGAAGTAACGGCGGGTAAATGAGTCATTGGTCATTCGTCATTCGTCCTTCACCCTTCACCCTTCACCTGTCACCCTTTGTCCCTCCCCCTGCCGGCGCAGCGCGCGCTGGATTTGGGCCGATAGCTGGATGTTCACATCAACCGGGCGTTGCAGCAGGTGGCGTTTAACCGCCGGCGCATAAAACAGGGCGATGACTCCGTTGGCCTGTTTGCCCCCGCGCTCGGTCAGGCTCAGGCAGTTACCGCGATAGGCCAGCAGCCCCTCGGCCAGCGCAAACCGAACCTCGGCGGCAAACTGCTCCTCCAGCGCCACGCCGTATTTTTCCCGGAAATGAACCAGGTTGACCTCGCCAAAGTAAAACGAGACGGCAATCATTTTGGCCATACTGGCCGGCCGCGACAGGTAGTACAGGTCTTGCAGCGGCAGCCGCCCGGCCTGAAGTACGTCGGCGTATGGTTCGATGCGTTTGGGGCCGGCTCCGCGATTGTAGGCCAGCGTGTGGCTGGTAAACGACTGCGCGCCCAGCCCCAGCCCCAAATACGGCTCGCCGCGCACCACCCGGCGGGTCAGATAATCGCTGGTGCCGGGGTCGCCGGGCAGCCGCGAAAAAGTATTTTTACCGGGGTTGGCCTCGTAACCGGCCTGCAGCAAAATTTGCCGGGCCACGGTTTTCATCTGGTTGATGGTTGCCAGCGACACCTCGTTGGCCTGCGCCTGCAAGCCGGTGCCTTTGTAGCGCATCTGGTACAGGGTGATATAGTCGGCCTCCAGTTCGATGGCTTTGCGCAGGCTGTCCTGCCAGTCACCCACCGATTGGCCGGCAAAGCCGTACATCAGATCGATGTTGAATTTTTGAAAACCGGCGGCGCGAATATTGGCCACCGCCTGGCGCAGGTTAGCAAAGCCTTTGTACTGGCGGCCCAATTTTTGGGCCAGGCTGAGTTGCGTCACCTGCACGCCCATGCTGATGCGGCGAATGCCCATTTGATAAAAGGCGGCGATTTTTTCCGGCTGGCCGGCGGCGATGAGCGGCGTGGTTTCGATGCTGATCTCCAGCCCCGGCTGCCAGCGGAACATCGATTTGGCGGCGCGGATGACGGCCTCGATGTGTTGGGTTTTGGCCAGCGCCGGGGTGCCGCCGCCAATATCAAAGCCGGTCAGCGTTTTGTCTGGCGTGTCCAGCAGCCGGCGGTAGAGGTCCATTTCGCGCAACAGCAGCTCAAAATAGCCGTCCTCGGCGCGGGCGTTATCGGCCGGATTGATGACGGTGTACTCGCAAAAGTTGCAGCGCGCCTGGCAAAAGGGGATATGCACGTACAGGCCCAGTGTCGGCACAGCCTGCCAGGCGGCGGCAGTGATGGCCTCAAAATCGCTGCGACGCACGCGGTAGGCGTTCATCGTCCAGTTGTGGTTGATGGGGTAAGCGGTGTTGGCGATATGGTGGTGGCGCAGCCCGGCCTCAAACGCAACCTGCGGGGCGATGGTGACACAATCTTCCGGGGCGAGTGAATTCCAGTCCATCTGAATTTCTCCTGTAATAGTGTAAAAAACACAATAAGCAAATTGAAAAAATTAACCGCAATATTGCGGTTAATTTAGTTAGTGTAATAATCACACTATATCAAATTTGGTAATAATTGTCAAGAGGGAAAATAAAAAGAGCCGCCGGGCTGCCCGGCGGCTCTTGAATTACAGTGAATCCACAGCGACTACATGCCCAGCAACAGACCGAGCAGCCCCAGGCCGTGGTCCATAGCTACGGTTAACCCGGCAAACACAATGGAGACCATCGACATCAATTTGATGAGGATGTTGAGCGACGGGCCGGTGGTATCTTTGAACGGGTCGCCAACGGTATCGCCAACCACAGTCGCTTTGTGCGAGGGTGAGCCTTTGCCTCCGTGCGCGCCTTTTTCGATGTGCTTTTTGGCGTTGTCCCAGGCCCCGCCGGAGTTGGCCATCATCACCGCCATCACAAAGCCGGTTACCAGCCCGCCGGCCAGCAAGCCCAGCACCCCGGCCACGCCAAACAGTACGCCAACAATCACCGGCACGGCAATGGACAGCGTCGACGGTGCAACCATTTCTTTTTGAGCGCCGGCGGTGCTGATCTGCACGCACAGGGCGTAATCCGGTTTGGTTTCGCCTTTGAGGATACCGGGGTTTTCGCGGAACTGGCGACGCACTTCCTGCACCATCGCGCCGGCGGCCCGGCCCACAGCTTCCATCGTCATCGCCGAGAAGAAGAAGACGGTCATCGCCCCGGCAAAAAAGCCAATCAACACGGCCGGGTTCAACAGGTTAACGTTGTACCAGTTGGAAAAATCGGTCAGAGTCATATTGGCCACCGGGGTCACACTGCCGGGCAGAACTTCGTAGCCGGCCAGGCCCAGGCTGGCCCGGATTTGTTCCAGGTAAGAAGCCAGCAGCGCCAGCGCTGTTAACGCCGCCGAACCAATGGCAAAACCTTTGCCGGTGGCGGCGGTGGTGTTACCCACCGCATCGAGTTGGTCGGTGCGTTCCCGGACTTCGGCGGGCAAGTGAGCCATTTCGGCGTTGCCGCCGGCGTTATCGGCAATGGGGCCGTAGGCGTCGGTGGCCAGGGTCAGGCCCAGGGTAGAGAGCATACTGGTGGCGGCCAGCGCCACGCCGTACAGCCCCAGCAGGGTGCTGGTGGTGCCGCCGGCCAGGTAAAAGCTAAAGGCGATGCCGGCGGCAACGGCCAAAACCGGCAGCCCGGTGGAGCGCATACCCACGGCCAACCCGGCGATAATCACGGTTGCCGGCCCGGTTTCACCCTGGTTGGCAATGCCCATTGTGGGCGCATGCTCATCGGAAGTGTAATACTCGGTGGCGCGGCCAATCACTTCACCCACCACCAGCCCGGTGACAATGGCAATGATGTATGTCCAGGGTAACCCCAGCATAAGAATGATGGGAATAGCGGCAATTGCAATCAGAATGGAACTGATGGTGATACTGCGGGTGAGCGCGCCCATCAAATCGCCCATAGTGGCGTTTTCTTTGGTGCGAACCAGATAAATGCCGACAATCGACAAAATTACACCAACCCCGGCAATGGCGACCGGCGCGGTAAGAAATTGCACTTGCATGTTTTCAACTGTCCGGCCGGCCAGATAGCCGGGGATGTTAGCCGCAGCCGTGGCTACCGCCGATACCCCCAGCGCGATGGCCGCGCGGATTGAACCGACGTAGGACTCGTACAGGTCGGCACCCATGCCGGCTACGTCGCCGACGTTGTCGCCCACGTTATCGGCGATGGTGGCCGGGTTGCGCGGGTCGTCTTCGGGGATGCCGGCTTCTACCTTGCCGACCAGGTCAGCACCAACGTCGGCGGCTTTGGTGTAAATACCGCCGCCCACGCGGGCAAACAGGGCCTGGGTTGAAGCGCCCATCGCCGCGCTTAACAGAACCACGCTGATGTGGGCCAGGTCAAGCGACGTGCCGTAGTAGAGGAACAAAAACCACAGGCTGGTATCGAGCAGAGCAAACCCAACCACAGACAGCCCCATCACCGCGCCGGCCCGGAACGCTACTTGCAGGCCGTCGTTCAGGCTTTGGCGGGCGGCGTTGGCCGTGCGCGCCGAGGCGTTGGTGGCGGTTTTCATACCGATGAAGCCGCAAATCGCCGAGAAGAGTCCACCGGTGATAAAAGCAAATGGCACAATAAAACTTTGCAGTCCGGCAAAACTCATAACCAGCAAAATCACAAACAGCACGGCAAAAACAATTGCAACTATCCGGTACTGTCGAGCCAGATAGGCCATTGCCCCTTCTCTGACTGCCTGGGCAATCTCGCGCATCACGTCTGTGCCTTCGTCGCGGCTCACTACCGAGCGATACAGGGAGTAGGCCACAACCAGCGCTACAATAGATCCCAACGGCATCAGCCACCACAACAACGGCAAAGCCGGCCGGGCTGCTCCCTGGGCCAGTGGTGCTGCCAGTGCCGTTGGCGCAGCAGCTAATGCAGTAATGATCAGGGTTAAAACAAGTCCAACACGTGCCATAAAGTTACTCCTTATTTTGATTATTAGATTGGGACCGGACTCAGTAAAAGACTCTGTGGCAATCTCTATAAGGATAATCCAGAAGTAGCCCAAATGAGTAGTGACAGATGTCATCTTGTGGATGGACAATCGTCACTTTTTTGGTACTTTTTGGGGATTTGCCTCACGAAGTTGGTGGCAGGTGAGGCAGTCTAATCGATGTGCCACAAAAAAAGGCTTCACACTGGGTGCGAAGCCTTTTGCGTTTGCCTTGGGTGTTGCCGCAAGCGATGCGACCGGTGCAGGCTTCTGTGCCAACCGCGCCACATTGTAAATGAGTTGGATTTTATTGTCAAGAACATTTGTGTAAATTACCACTATTGTGATCACCCCCCACCTTTTGACTATTGCCAACATTTTAATAATTGTGATAATCTTAAGGTGATTATGCTGTTCTTTAACAACCAGGCCCGCCCAGTTGGCAGTCGATTCCGTAGATGAACGACGAAATTTTGCAGATTTACAAAGAAACGTTTGACCGCATTGTGTTGGGGATTGCGGCATTGAGTGTGTTTGCCGGCGTCGCCGTATTTTTTACCAGCGGCGCGGCTTCGCCGTGGTTTGCGTTGTGCGGCAGTGTGTTGCTGATGGCCATTATTGCCTACATTATTCGGCTGGCGGGTCGCCTGGTTGCAGCCTCGTATGTGCTGGTGTTGGAGTTGATCGGCGTAGTTGTGGCCGTTATCTTTCGCTCCGAAATTACCAGCACCATCGCCCCCTATTTTTTCATTCCCATTGTGATTATTGCCGGTTTGTTGCTCAGCCCGTTTGCCACGTTGCTGGTTGCCGCGGGCGTGGTGGCGCTGGCTTTTGTTTTGCTGTACTTAACCGGACAGCTCTCACTGATGTCCATCGCGCTGGCTATGCCGGCGTTGGGGGTGATGCTGCTGGTGGCTTTGCTGGCGGCGCACAACAAGCGCAATCTGTTGTTGCTGGGCAACCGGCTGGTAGAAAACCGAACCCTGCTCCGCCAACGGGCGCTGGAATTGATGCAGAGCCTTAACCGGCTGGAAATTTTGCAGACGCAGGCGGTGCAACTGCACAAAGAGCTGGAGTCGGTGCGAAGTGCGGCGGCTCAACTCCAATCCACCGTGGCGCGGGAGAACAACCAACTGCTGGCGCTGGTGCAGGGCACCATCACCGAACTCAACCAGTCGATCTCTACCCTTGAGCAATCCATTGAAAAAATCAGCGAAATGCCCACGCTCAACGGTCACGCCGAAACCGTGGAGCTGGCCTGGCAAAAATTGCACCACCTCAAAACGTTGGTGATCAATTTAGAAGAGATGGCGCTGATTGAGCGCGACGAGTTTGAGCTATCGCTGGAGCAGGTTGATGTAGCTCAATTGGTGGGCGATGTCACCGGCACGGCGCGCGGGCTGGCTCGCGAAAAGAAAATCCAGATTCGCCAGCACGTTGCCGAAAACCTGTCGCCCATTACCGCCGACCCGGCGCGGCTGCGGCAGGTGTTGCTGCAACTGGTGTCTAACGCCATCAAATTTACCGATCATGGCGTGGTTGAAATCCGGGCCGAAGTTGACCAGGGGCAATTGGTGCTGTTTGTGTCTGATACCGGCATCGGTATGTCCAGTGATGAAGTTGGCCTTGTTTTTGAGAAATTTGGCCGGGTCAGCGAGCGCACCGCCCGCGGACGGCAGGGACCGGGGTTGGGGCTGGCCATCAGTAAACGCCTGGTTGAACTGCACGGCGGCCGGATGTGGGTTTCGAGCGTGCCGGGCGTTGGTTCCACTTTTTACGTGGCCCTGCCGCTGGGCGCGGCGCAGCGACACTATACGCCGGCAACCAGTTCAGGGGGCAAAACAACAGTGCGAATGTCCAATCTGGCTCCGGCGCAGCCAAAATTGGCCGCACCGGCTCGCAAAGTTGACGACGGTGCGACGGCCATTTTTCCGCCTGCGGCCAGTCGCCCGGCAACCGCGCCGGCAATTCCGGCCAAAACCGATCCGCTTAATCCCAACATTACCCAACGGCTAACGCCGCCGGCAGTTAGCTCGCCGCGGCCGGTGCGGGCCGCCCAACCGATTCATCGCTATCAGCCCAAATACATTCAGCGATTTGGTTTTATTCTGTTGGGGCTGCTCTTTGTGGTGCTGTTGATTGTGGCGTCTATTGCGGCAGTTAATTACCTCAGCGGTAATTTGCCGGCGGCGCTGCAATCTGAGGCAGCCGCTACCGAACTGCCGACTCTGGCCCCGGTGATGATCACCCTGCCCACGCCGGCTGTTTCGCCCGAATCCAGCCCGACGCTGCCGCCGCCAACGTCGTCACCAACCAGCCCGCCCGCGCCCACAGCCACCCCGCTGCCGCCAACGCCAACCGCAGCGGTGGTGTCGCTGGCGTCGCCCTCAGCCACGGCGGAGCCACCCACGGCCACAACTGCGCCAACGGCAACGCCATCGCCCACAGCGACAACCGCCCCTACCGTCACATTATCGGCACCGACACCAGCGCCGGTTTTTGTTGTTTCTGCCAACCCCGGTACCACGCTGCCGGTACCGCCCGGCAGCAACAGCCGGGTCAGCCGGTCGGTGGGCGGGCAGCTCGCATTCGCCAGCCAGCAGGCTAACCAGCGCGATATTTTTGTGGTGGATGCCGATGGCGCAGAGTCCAACCTCAGCCGCAGCCCCGGCGATGATTTGCAGCCGGATTGGTCGCCGGATGGCCGGCAGATTGTGTTCAGCTCCAACCGGACCGGCAGTTTTAATATTTTTGTGATGAATGCCGATGGCAGCGGCGTGACCCAGCTCACCAACAGCCTGGGGTTTGACGAGTGGCCTGTTTGGTCGCCGGATGGCCGCCGGATTGCCTTTGTGTCGGACCGGGACGGCAACGTGGAACTTTACGTGATGAACGCCGATGGCAGCAGCCCGCAGCGGCTCACCAACAACGCCGGCGACGATTGGCCCGCGGCCTGGTCGCCGGACGGGCGCTCGCTGGTGTTTGCCTCCAACCGCGACGGCAACTGGAATTTGTACGTGGTCAGTGCCGGCGGCGGGCAGCCGGTGCGCCTCACCGCCGCCCCCGGCGACGAGCGCGACCCCGTTTGGTCGCCCGATGGCACAACCATCGCTTTTGTGGCCAACGCCGGCGGCAATTTTGATGTTTACACGCTGCCGCTGCCTAACGGTGTGCTGGCCGAAGTTCCGCCGGAACGCTGGACGCAGATCACCGCTACCCCCTCCGATGAACGGTTCCCCACCTGGGAGCAGGCGCGATAGTAGTCAGAGGGCCAACCCCCACCCCTAACCCCGCCCCCAAGCTTGGGGGCGGGGAAATTTACAAAAATCAGAGCATATCAACGCTCTCTGTTAGCCGAATATTGCGCTCGGCGTAGCCCGCCAGCAGATTCTCAAAACAGCCGGGCGCGCCGCCCACCAGTTCGGGGGGGCAGATGCCGGGCCGGGTGAACAACCCGCCGGCTACTTGTCGAGCCACAATTGTGCAGGTGTAACCGGTGGTGCGGGCCATCGAGTGGACCTGGCTGGCCGGGTCGTACTCGTCGTACAGATCGTAGGTGTAGCGCACCGCCTGCCCCTGTCGCTGGCCGCTGAGCGTAACCCGCATCACCGTGAAATCCTCTTCGTTCTGGCCCAGCTTCCACTGATCAAACAGCAGCCGCGAGGTGAGCGCCATTGGGCTAACCGATACGCCATCGACCGCGACGGGGTCGGCGTTGAAAAAGCCGCTGTCTCTGAACACGCGCATCAGGTTGGCGTGGCCGGGGTAGCGCAGCGTTTTTTCTTTCATAAACGGCGCGTTGAGCGTGTCCATCAGCGAGCGCAGGCCGTCAGTGTTAAAAGCCTCAAGCGTGCCCACGCCGGGCAGGTCAATCAACTCCACCTCAGACAACGCCGGGCGCGTAACCTGCCGGCCGTATTCCACAAAACGAGCCGGGCGGGTGTATTCCTCCAGCACGTCAACCGGTGAAAAGACGGCTTTGTACTCGTAGGGCCAGCGGCGGGTTTTGGGCAGCCCGCCCACGTAGCAAATATACTCATCAACCTGCTCAAGCTGGCCGGCCACGTAGCCGGCGATGATGTTGCACAGGCCGGGCGCTACGCCGCAATCAACTACCGCCGTGACGCCATTTTGGCGGGCCAACTCATCCAGTTGCAGCGCGTCTTCCGGGAAAAATGAAATATCGACCACATTTTTACCGGCCTCGATGATCTGCCGCAGGGTGTTGTAGCCCATAAAACCCGGCACGGCGCAGACTACCAGCTCGCTGGCGGCGATGAGCGGGGCCAGCGGCTCGGTGAGCAGGTTGGCGGCCACGGTTTTTACCGGCGCGGCCGCGGCCAGTTGCGCCAGCGCCGCCGGGTTCACATCGATGACGGTCACTTCAAATTCAGCGCTGCGGGCCAAATCTTTCACAATGGCGCTGCCAACCAGGCCGGCGCCCAATACTGAAATCTGCATAAAATCCTCCAAAAATAATTTACGTTCAATTTTAGGCGGGTTGGGCAAAATGGGTAAGTGGCAAATGTCACTATCCGGGGGTGACATTCGTCACCGGCCGCCAACGGGCCAGGTGTGAAAGAAGAACCATTCGCCAATGGTCACATCGGCGCGGCCGGGCGGCACGCCGAGTTTGGTAATATCGGTGCGCGAGAGGGCGTACAGGCAGCCCTGCGTGGGGTCTTCTTTGGCGCGCATCACTTCCTGCGCCAGTTTGATAAATTCCTTCCGGGGCTGCAGGTCGGGCCGGTAGCCAAAAAAGCCGGCCGAAACCTTGAGGTAGGTGTTGCCGTAAGCCGGGTGCTCCAGCCGGTTGCGCGCTACCCAGCCCACGTAATAGGCTGCCTGCAAATCAAAGCGCGATTCGCCCTGCATAATTCGGGCCAGGTCGATGATGTTGACCGGCATTATCGGAGCCGGCAAATACAGGCCCGGCAGCGACGTGGCTCGTGGGGTGTACACGGGAGTGGGTGGCGTGCCGTTGTAAATGACGGTAGGTGTGGCCGTGGGCGGCCCGCCGGGGGTGGGCGTTTTGAGTTGGGGCAGGGCCGCGGTGGGAAAAGCGATAATCTGGGCCACGCCGGCCGGCACAAACGAGGGCATTGGCCGGCTGGTAAGCAGCGGCACAAACCCCAGGCCGATGATGCCCACAAAAGCGATAAACCCCAACAGGCCGAGCAGCAGCACAATCTGCTCGGCGGATGGTTTTTTGGTTGGCGGGGTGGGGCGCTGTTTTGTCACGGCGTTAACTCGATGACGCCCAGCCGCAGCCCGTTGAGTTGGCGGCGGTTAAACCAGGCCAGCGGCCGGCCAAACCAGTCTCCCGCCGGTAACAGGTTGAACTGCCGGCAGGCCGCCGCAAAATCCGCCGCGCCCAGCAGATAGGCGCAGGGTGAGTCATCAAATTGGTGCAGCCGGGCCGCCAGCCACGAACCGGATTCCGGCGGCGCGGCCAGGGTTACCGGCGTTCCGGCAAAATGGAACAACCGGGCCTCAAAATCGGGATCGATGTATTCCAGCGGCGCAGGCCAGCCGTACACCCGCCGAAACAACTCGCCGGCGGCGGTGGGATTGGCCACGCCCAGCACCACGCCGGCCACGCCGCGCAGCGGGCCGCCGGTCACACTGGCCGAAGGTTGAACCCGAAGGTGGCGCGGCGTGATGTCTTTGATGATGAACGGCAGGGTGGCCCCGGCGCTTTTGTCGCCCAAAAACGCCAGGTCCCACTCAACCAGCGTTTGATCGGGACGGCGACGGTTGAAATAGCGCGGGCCGTCAACCCGCACCCCGAGCGCGGCCACCCGCGCCGCTTCCCGGGCCACGTCGGCCACCTGCACCGCCCAGGCGCAAGGTCCGGCATCGCCGGCAATGTGTTGGCCCCAAAAAACGGTGTTGGCCGGGCCGGCTTGCAGGGTAGAGATCAGCTCAATGTATGAGCCATCGTCAAAACCCAGCAGTGACATGTGGGTGAGGCCATTAGAATGCGGTCCGCCGTAATCGGTGGCCAAACCGGCGGTGGCAAAAGCCTGCTGTAAAGCGGGCAGGCTGCTGCCGGCAATGGTGACGTGATCAATGGCGAGCGGCATCGGGTTACCTCAGTTGTGCGGCCAGAGCGGGTGGTATTTCTGAATTGGATACGGCTCCTGATAGGGAATAATCGGGATTGGCCCGCTGGGGTACTGGTAGCGCGAGGGCGGCGGGAAGGGCGGGATGGGGATGATCAACGCTTGCAGGCCCATTGTTTCGGTTTGCAGGACGGTATTTTCACCGCTCGGCAGTTTGTCGATATCGAGGCCGTTGAACCGGGCCAGCATGGTTGCCGGCAGGTTACAATCGACGGCCAACTTGGCCAGAGTGTCACCGGGTTGGAGCAGGTAAATATTGGGGCCGCTGCCCAGATATCGCGGGATAAAAATGTGCTGGTAGCGCTGAATCATGTACGGCGGATTCAGATCGTTGACCAGGTTAATGGCCTGCGGCGTGGTGCCAAAAAACATGGCAATCGTCTCGATGGTGTCTTCTGGCATAACCCGGTAGCAAAACCCGGTGGTGGCGCTGGGCGGAATATACACCAGCGGCTGGTCAATAATGAGCGCCTCCGGCGGGGGAATCGGCGTGGGGGAGGGCGTCGGCGTTGGCGTGTCGGGGGCTATCAGTGTGGCCTGAATTTCAGCGGCGGCCGGCAGGGTGGGGGTGGGGGTAATCACCACCGGCGACGCGCCCGGCGGCAGCGTGGGGGTGGCAGTCGGTTCGGTGATGATCGGCGTGGCGGTTGGCGCAGTCACCGGGGTGGCTGTGGCCTCGCCGCCGGGCGCAGCCACCACAATGTCGCCGCTGCGGGTGATGGCCGGAATTTCCTGGGCGCTGCTTGAGGCGAGCATGGCCACTCTAAAGCTGATGGTGCTGGTGCCCGGTGCGATGCCCTGGAAAAAGATCAGAGCCAGAATACCGTTGCCGCTGGCCGGGGGCGTGGGCGCAACCTGGGTAACCGTGTAGCGAATGACGCCGGCCGCGTTGTCAACATCGTTGCGCACCACAAAATCGGCGGCCAGAAATTCGCCCGGCAAAATCTGGATACCGTCCCGGTTGGGGTCGCTGTCCGTTACCTGGAGCAGGGCCGGGTCAAAGCGGATTTCCATATCGATGGCGGCCAGATTTTCCACCTCCTGAATGGAAACTTCGGCGGTGGTTGGCGCGCCAACGTTAATTTGCTGCGTGCCGGGGTCAATTTTAAGCGTGGCCGGGCTGGTGGGCTGTGCCGCCTGGGCGGAGGCGGGTAAATTGTAGGCGGCTGTAACCACGTCGAGCACGTTGACCGCGCCGTCGCCGTTCCAATCCACGTTGGGATCGATGGCTGCAAAATTGGCCGCCTGGTCCGATTGCGGGACGGTGGGCGTGGTTTCTGCCTGCTCGGCCGCCACCAGCGGCGCGAGCGGGGCGATGTCGCCAACCATCTCGGCGGGGCGCTTCAGCGTGCAACCGGTCACAACGACCATCAACACGGCAAATATGATTAAATTTCGGAGGCAGAATCCTGATTTCACCGCACCCTCCTGGGTTATGTTAACGCATTATGTCAGCTTCATCATATCATAACTTGTGAAATAGGTAAAGCTGATTTGAGTTTGAAGTTTTGGGTAAATTCGCTAAAATTAGCCGAGGGAAGGGTTTATTAACTGGCGGCAGAAGGGTATTCTTTGGAAGAGAGGGTTGGTAATGACAGAAAAAGTAACGGTAAGCAAACACCTGGAAATTGAACTGATTCCCAGCACAGACAAGAGTGACCCGGCGCTGCGACTCTACACCCCCAACGACCCAACCCAGTCGTTTGTGGTGTTTTTGTCAGAAGTTTATTCTCTGCGCGATGCGCTGGCTTCGGCGGGCGCGCGGCTGGCGGAAATGGAAAACAAAAGCCGTCGCCGGCGGAGTGGCTGACACTACCCGGTAACGCCGCGACTTTCCGGCCCGGAAGTCCCTTTGGCGTTAGGCTGGCTGGATTAGCCAAATAACAAACCGGTGCGGGTGCGAGCGGGCGGGTTGGGCATATCAATTTTTTCCAGTACCAGGCTGGCCGCGTGGCTCAATACCATCATCAAGGCGATATCTGCCTCAGAAAAATCGCTCAAATGTTTGTTGAGCAATTGCACAACCCCCAGCAGTTCTCCTTCTTTCAGAATCGGCACGGAAGCAATTGACCAGGTGAAAAAGCTGAATTCTTCGTCAACCACCTGCGAAAACCGCCAATCCTGGCGCGGGGTGTTCACAATGATCGGCTCCCGGTGCGAAACCACCCAGCCGGCAATGCCAGACTGGCTGTTAATCCTGAAACCGGTGAGTTGCCCGCCCAGTTCACCCTGAACCAGTAAAAACACCAGCTCGTTGGTTTGGGGGTCTAACCTTGAAATTGAACCATCGTTGGCACCTACCACCTGCCGAATTTGCTGCAGCAGCGCGTCGAGAGTGTCGAGCGGGCGGTTATCGGCCGGCAACTCCAGAATTCTGTTTTGAATTTCTTTGATCGTTTCCAGATAACCAAACAGCGCGGCCTTCTCTTTTTCCAGCGATTCGATTTCTTTTTTCAGCCGAATGTTTTCCTGTTGCAGGAAACGAAACACGTTTGAACTCATACCGGCACTCCTTTGGGGTGCAAAACTGATGTAACTCTATTGTACTATAAAACAAGCCATCATCGCAATGACGTAAAATGTGAGCCGCGGTGCTACTGCCACTGGCTCACCGGCCCCTGCCGCCCATAATTGGAGGCGGCCAGCACCAGATCAAAAATGCTCACTGTGCCATCGCCATTAATATCAACCTGGGGGTCGTTGTCGCCGTAGTGGCTGCCAATATAGGCCATATCAAATATGTTGATGGCGTTGTCATCGTTAATGTCGCCGCCGGGCAGTTCCAGCGTGCCAAGATTCCCTTTGGGGTTGCCGGCCTGCCCCGCCAAATAACCGTGTTGTAACACCTGCACACAGCGATAGGCGAGACCCGCAGCCGGCACAAATTCAAAATAGCCGTCTGGGTTGGTGGTGCCCAGCGATGCACTGCTGCGCAGCGTGGCCGGCGGCTCGGGGCAGGCTCGCTCGGAAGCAACCACGCTGACGCCGTTGTGCTGCCGCCGGCCTTGCAGCAGTATCCGCCCAAAAATAGCGCCGGGCTGGGCTGCGGTCACCTCGATGACGCTGTTTTGAATGGTTGGGGTTACCGGCTGGCCGGTGGGGCCGGTCAGCTCGGCGGAAATCAGGTCGATATTGGCCACGCCCTCGGTTAGCCCCAGCCAGGTGATGCTGGCCAGTTGCGCCGCCGGCAGTGGCTGCGGCAGATGAGTTATTTTGAGCACAATTTGGCCGGCAGCGGTGTCAACCTGATTTTGCTCAACGGCCGCGCCCTGCGCCAGCAGCACCGGATTGATCGCCACCTGTATGCCGTCGCGCCCCGGCTCATCGTCGATGACGGTAATCAACGCCGGGTTAAAGGTGAGGGTCAACCGGGCCGCGGCCGGGTTGATGGCGCTGACCTCGATGTCGGTGCGGCCGGTATCGCCGGTGTATACCTGCATGCTGGCCGGGTTGATGCGCACTGCCGGCGGCGATTCGGCCCGGCCGGCGGCGGCAAAAGCCAGCAGCAGCCCGCCGGCCAACACGCCACCCACAATAAATTTGCCGATAACTGAAGCGTTCACTGAATTACACTTTCTGCGAGTGGATTGATTGGCCAGGCCGTCGGCCCGGTCAATTTAAAGTTTTGGGCAATCAGCACCAGATCGAGAATATCAACCATGCCGCTAACGTCAAGATCGGCGGCGGAGTCGCTGGTATCAAAACTGCCGGCCGCCCGCGCCAAATCCAGAATATTCACCTGCTGGTCGCCGTTGAGATCGCCGGCCAGCAGGGTAACGCTGCCTAAGTTGCCGGCCGGGTTGGCCACCTGCGCCGCCAGATAACCGGGCTGCACCGCCCGCAAACAGCGCACCGAAGCGGGCAGCAGCAGTTCAAACTGGCCAGCCGCAGTGGTGATTGCCGCCGCGCCCGCAAATTCGGCGGCGGCGCACGGCTGGTCGCTGAGCAAAATCTGGCTGCCGCTGTGGTCGCTGCGGCCCTGCAGCAGCACCGCGCCGCTCACCGGCACCCCACCAACCGCCGCGCTCACCGCGGCCAGCGCGTTAATGGCCGGCGTTTGCCGCCCCTGGCGCGGGTCGGTAACCGGCGCACCGGTTTCTTTCAAAATCGATTCGATGCCGGTTGGCGACAACGTTGGGTCGGCTTGCAGCAGCAGCGCGGCCACGCCGGCCGCGTGCGGGCTGGCCATCGACGTGCCGGATTCAACGCGCTCGCCGCCACCCAGCCAGGCCGAATTAATCTGCGTGCCGGGAGCCAGCACATCCAGCGCGGAACTGCTGTTGCTGGCGCAGGCTACCTGGTACGGCTGCGCTGCCGCATCGGTGCAGGTGGGCCAACTCACGCTGCCGAGGGAGGCGTGGTACACGTTGCCCACCGCTACCGCGCCGGCCACGCAGGCCGGCAAAATCATTTCTTCGGCTTTGCCGCTGTTGCCACTGGCGGCAAACACACTGATGCCGGCTTGCCTGGCCGCGTTGATGGCGGCAGAGTACAGCAACGTGTTGGCGTCGGTTTCATCGCAAGCGCCGGGGTAGCTGCCGCCGCCCAAACTCAGATTGATGACTTTTACGTTGAGCTGGGGCTGATTGGCCAGCACCCAGTCAAACCCGGCCAGCACATCCGAGGTGTAGCCGTTGCCGCTGGCGTTGAGCACGCGCACGGCCACCAGCCCGGCTCCCGGCGCAACGCTGTGGACAATGCCGGCCACATGCGTGCCGTGGCCGTTTTCATCCTGAGCGCTGTCGCCCTGCGCCACTTCGCCGGGGCAGGTGGCGTTTTTGTTGAAACACTGCTGGGCCACAATGCTGCCGGCCAGCGCGGGGTGAGTCACATCGATGCCGGAATCCAGCACGGCCACATTGACGCCCGCGCCGGTGAGGCCAAATGCCTGCTGCACGGCCTCAATTTTGAGAAAGGCGAGGTTGGGCGACTCGGCGGCCTGCACCGGCAAATCTTCGGCCACGGCCAGCACGTTGGGGTCGCCGCGCAGCGATTCCAGCCCGGCGGCGGTCACCTCGACAGCCATGCCGGGCAGGCGGCGAAACTGGTGGATTACGCGCAGTTCCGCCGGGCGGGCCTGCCGCTGCATCATCGCGCCCGCGCCGGGTTTAAAGATCACCAGCACCCGCTCGGTGGGGGATTGGGCCAGCGCCGGCCGACCGGCCAGCAGCAGGAGCGCCGCCAGCAGCAGCCAAAACCAGGCCGATAAGCGGCTGGCTTTGGCTGCTGGCAAAATAGTCGTAATCGAGTGTGTTACCATCTTCAGCTACAGCCAATCATTCAAAAATAATTTTTTGCCCCATCCCCCCTGCCCCCCCTTCCCATTGGGAAGGGGGGAATTATGTGGCGAGTTGCCGGGCGGCAAAGCCGCCCGGCAACTCGCCTAATTAGCGGGGGAGGGGGTAAACTTCATACTCTACATCGACGCCAGCAGGGCGTCCAGTTCATCGCGGGCGGTATCGTTGGTTGGGTCCAGCGCCAGCACCCGCTGCAAACAGATACGTTTTTCGGTGGGCTGTTCGGCCATCAACCCTTTGCCCAGCCAGGCTTCCACATTGGCCGGGTCCATTTCAATGGCCCGGCTGAACAGCTCGTAGGCGCGTTGGGTATCGCCTTGCGCCAGCGAGCGGCTGCCCTGCTGCGCCAGCAGCGCCGCCGAGCGCACCGTTGAGCGGCCGCTGGCCGGCATCTGGCGCGCCGGCGCGTCATCGCTGGCCGGAGCCGGCCGGCGGTTGCTTTTGACGGCCAAAGCCACCAGCCCCGCCAGCAGCAGCAAACCGAGCAGCAGCCCCACAATAGCGATCCCCTGCCCGGCGGTGAAGCCGGTTCGGGCGGGTGGCGCGGCCATCGGTTCACGCTGGCCGTTGAGGGTTAAATTTTTAACCGTCACCGGGATGGGCTGCAACCCGGCGGAGACAAGCTGGGCCTCGGTCACGTCTACCTGATACGGCCCGTTGCCGATAATTTCAAAGACCACGGTGGCCAGTTCGCCCTCGCCGCTGATGGGTTGGGCCGGTTTGAGCAGGGTGAAGGCAAAGTTAATCTGGCCGGTATCAGGGTTGGCCGTGTTGGTCACTACAAAACGGTCATCCGCGGAAATGAGCGGGCCGGGGCTAATCTGGATGCCGTCGAGCCGGCGGTTGTCGTCGCGCACGGCCAGCCGGACCGGGTCGTAGCGCAACTGTACTTCGGCCCCAAACAGGTTTTCTACCCCGCTGAGATGGAGATTGACCACCAGCAGTTTTTCATCCTGAATCGGCACATTTTGCAGCTCAAGCTGCGCCCCGGTTTGGGCGTGGAGGGGCGCGGCCAGCGCGGCCAGCAGGATGCAGGCTGTCAGGATAGTGGTCAATCGGGTCATTGGCGGATTGGTTGGGGCTTGTTGTGGCTGGCAAAGCCGGCCACAACAAGCTCTAAATTTTACTATTGCCACGCAGTTAGCGGGCCGGTTTGGCCAAAGTTGCCGGCGGCCAGCACCAAATCCAGAATGTCTACTTTGCCGTCGGCGTTCAGATCGGCCAGCGGGTCGATGGAGCCGTATTGCTGGGCAATGTAGGCCAGGTCAAAAATGTCAATCTTGTTGTCGGTGTTGATGTCGCCGGCCAGCAGCGTGAGCGTGCCCAGCGCGGCGGCCTGCGCTTCCGATTCAATGCCGGCCGGCGGGCTGGCCTGCGCCGACAGGTAGCCGGGGTATTCAAAGCTGAACGGCCCGCTGCCGGCAATCGAGAAGCTGCCATCGGCATTGGTTTGAGTTTGCTGGCCGCTGGCGCTGGTGACCACCACGCCGCCGGAATCGGTGCGGCCCTGAAGTTGCAGTTGGCCGGTAATGCCGCCGCACTGGCTGGTCACTTCGATGCTGCCGTTGACCAGCGTGTGGTCGATGGGTTGGGTAGACGTGTTGGCCAAAATCACATCCTCCAGCAGCAGCGAGGTGGTGCCAGCGGCCACGGGTTCAAAATTAACTTTGATGATGCCGCTGCTGCCGTCGATGTTATCGCCGCCGAGCAGTACCGCGCCAAACTGTACCCGCCCGTTGACGGTATCCACCGTGTTTTGGGCGATGAAGCCGCTGCTGAATACGGGGTCAACCGTGATTTGCACGCCCTCGCGGCCGGGGTCGGCGTCGATGACCTGCACGACGGCCGGGTTGTACACCAGATCAAGCTGCACCCCCGACATATTTTCCACGTTGTCCACCTTAACGCTGACCGTGGTGGAGGCGCTGCACACGGGCAACACCACGCTGGTCGGGTCAACCTTGAGTACCGCGCCGGTGGGGGTGGCGGTGGGCGTGGGCGACGGGGTGGAGGTGGGGGTTGGGGTGGGTGTGTCAGCGGGGACGGTGCTGGTGGGGGTTGGGGTAGGAGTCGGCGTTTCAACGGTGCCGGTGGGCATTGGTGTTTCGGTGATTTCGGTGGGCAGCGGGGTCGGCGTTACCTGGCCTTCTTCGTAAACCGGCACGCTGGCCTGCGCCGAGCAGGGCAGGAAGCGTTCGCCGGTGGGGTCGCTGGCGGTAAAGCTGAAGTTGTACAGCCCCGGCAGTTCGGTGTTACTGAAAACGCCGTCGTAATCGCCGGCGCGATCAACCAGCCCAAAACCGGTGGACGCCTGGGCTTCAAAGGCGTCGCGCAGCACTTCGCTGTTAACGTTGGCCCCCACCAGCGGCGTGCCGGCAGCGTCGGCCAGCCGGACGGTCACGCTGATCGGCTCGCCAACAAAATAATATTCCCGGCCAAAAACCACGGCGGTAATCTGGCAGGCCTGAAGCTGCGGAGTGGGCGTGGGCGTGGGGTCGCACGTATTTTTCTCGGCGACAGCGTTGCGCAGGGCCGGTAGTTTGTTATAAACGTTGTCGCCCGGGGCGGTGGTGCTGACCACATCTCGCCCGCCGGCGATGACCGGGATGTTGGGCAGGCCATCGTAGGCGGCGCTGCTCAGCGGGTTGATGCCTTGCTGGCCAAATTTCCAGGCGATGAGCTGGGCGGTACTGTTTAGCATTGCGGCGGAGGGCTGGGCCACGCTCAGGCGCCGGTCGTCGCAGTTGCCGTAGCAACCAATCAGCCCCAACCCCACCGAATTTTTGTTGTGGGTATCGTGGATGCCGATGACGTTATCGCCGCCGGCCCGGCCTTCGTAGATGACGCCGTTGGGGTCAACCAGATAGTTGTAGCCAATATCACCCCAGCCGAGAACGTTGGCGTGGAAATTCCAGATGGAACGCACCCAGCCGGCGTAATCCTGATAGGGCGCGGTGTTGTTGGGTGTTTCGGTTTGCTGCACAATGACGTGCGTCACCGTTGTGTATTTTGGCGGGCGGCGCGGGCTGAGCTGGCCGTCGGGGCTGCCCCAGCCGGTGCGGGAAACGATGGCCGGTTTATCGGCGGGGCAAATGTTATCCACCGAGCTGGCGGCAGCCATTTGGCCGGCAATGTCGGCGTCACTGGGGCCGCTGCTGGTGTCGCTGAAAACCAGCGTCAGCCGGTTGAGCGACGCGCCGTTGGCCAGTATGACCCGCACTTGCAGGGACACATTACTGCCGCCGGCCCAAATCAGGTTGCCGCTGAACATGTTATCGCGTACCGGATAAAACGCGGCCGGATTCTCCAGCCAGTCGCTCCAGCCGGAGCCGGAGTCGAGCCGGGTTTCCAACCGAACATCGCCGCTGGCGGCCCACAGCGGCACAACATCGGTGGTGAAACCGAGCGGGCTGTTGATCACCGGCGAAATGTAACTGCCGGTGCCGGTCAGCCCGGCGCTGGTGACGGTCAGCCCATCGAGCTGGCCTTCGGCAAAGTTGCCGGCATCAAAGGTAATTTCCTGCGAAGCGATGGCCGCTTTTTGCGGCGCGCCGAGCGTGATAACGGGCCGCGCCAGCAGCCCGGCCACAGCGATCAGCGCAAAGCCGCCGGCCAGCACGGACAGGAGTAACAGATGTTTTTTGAGCATGATTTCCTCCGTAACCCCCTCGATACCGGGGGGCGGTTTGATGGCGAAAGTTACTGCTGGCTCAGCACCGGGCCACGCAATTTATAGTTGCCGGCCAGCAGGGTCAAATCGATGATGTTGGCGGCGCCGTCGCCGTTCAAATCGGCCAGGCCGTTGGCGGTGAGAAAGTTGGCCGCCAGGTAGCCCAGGTCGAGCAGGTCGATGGCATTGTCGGCATTAATATCGCCGGCGGGCAGGGTGATGGGTTGCAGCACCACCGGCTGGTCAGCGGCTGCGGCGGCCAGCGCGCGGGTCACGTCGGCCCGGGCCGCCATAAAGCCGGGATAGTCAAAGTTGAGCGTGTTGCTGGCCGGAATGGAAAACGAGCCATCGGCCAGGGTGATGGTTTGCCGGCCCTCAGCGTTGGTAACGGTGACGCCGCTGTGATCGCTGCGGCCTTGCAGGGCCACCGTGCCTTCCAGGCAGTTGGGCACAAATTCAACCGTCACGCTGCCGCTGCTCACCTGCGCGGCAATGGGCTGGCCGTTCACATCGAGCAGGCTGATGCTATCGATGCTGACGGCGGTGGCGCCTACCTGCTGCGGCCTGAAATCGATGGCGATGAGGCTGCTGCTGCCATTGATGGCCGGCACGCCGATGACGCCCGCGCCAAAGCTGATTTCGCCGCGCAGGGTATCGACCTGATTTTCAAAAATGGAGCCGGTGGCAAAAGCGGGGTCAACCCGCACCTGCACGCCGCGTTGGGCGGCGTCGGCATCGATAACCTGGACCACCTGCCGGTCGTAGGAAAGCTGCATTTGCACCACCGCCAGGTTGGCCACGTTTTCAACCCGCACTTGCAGAGTATCGCGCAGGCTGCACAGGGTGGTGGTGAGCTGCTGCGGCAGCACCCTAACGCCCGGCTGGGAAGTGGGTGTGGGGGTAATTGTTGGCGTTGCGGTGGCGGTAGGGGTGGGAGTGAAGGTGGGCGTGGGGGTAGCCGGTTCGGCCACCAAAATTTCGGCGGCGCCGGTGCAGGGCAAAAAACGCTTGCCGGTGGGGTCGCTCACCGTAAATTGAAACACGTACAGGCCGGGGTCGGCCGTGTTGCTGAAAACGCCGTCGTAATCGCCGGCGCGATCAACCAGCCCAAAACCAACGGCGGCCTGCGCGGCCAGCGGCTGGCGGGTCACTTCGGCGTTAACATTGGCCCCCACCAGCGGCGTGCCGGCAAAATCGGCCACGCGCACGGTTACGTTAATGGTATCGCCGGCCAGATAAGACTCGCGGCCAAAAACAACGGCCGTCACCTGACAGGCGCGAAGCTGCGGGGTGGGGGTGAGCGTTGGGGTGGGAGTGGCCGTGGCGGTAAATGTAGGCGATGGCGTTACGGTGGCGCAGCAATGGGCCTGGCTGTCGCTGGCGGTGAGCAGCACCAGCGCCAGCGCAAAAAATAAAATGATTCCGGCCAAATATAAATATTTAGCGTAAGCGCTAATCAGTTTCATTGTTCAGTTACCTCCCTGCCACAACTTTTTAAAGTCCGGCTGGTTTTTGGGCACAATTTACCGAAGCGGTGTCAAATTCGGCGTTTTGCGCCGAATTTGACACCTGCTTCAAGTTTCTCCAATTAAAACGGGAACGACCCGCCGCTGGGCGGCGCGCCGTTGGTGGGGCCGTTCAGCCCAAAGTTTTTGGCCACCAGCACCAGATCGATGATGTTGATAACGCCATCCGGGGCGAAACCGGGGCCGGAGTAATCCGCTGCCTGCGACAGCGTACTGGGGCCGGCCGGGCTGCCCAGCAGGCTGGCGACCAGTTGAATGTCCAAAATATTAACCTTGTTATCTTTATTCAGATCACCGGCCAGCAGCCACACCGAGCTGGCGTTGCTGGGGTTGGTAAACGAGATTGAAGCATCCAGATAGCCAATTCGGCTGACTTTTACGGTGTAGGGCGGGCCAACCGTGCCGTTGTTAAAGGCGCAAAAACCCTGCGCGTTCACGCCGCCGCCATCGCACGGGTAAATGCCGTTGATGGTCACATCGGTGAAGATGAGGCTGGGAACGGCCACCACGTTCAGGCCGCTGTTTTTGCCGCCTTCCAGTCCAATTTGAATTTTAAACAGGTTGGCCGGGTCGATGGTGATGGTGCCCAGCGTATTGGGCACCGGAGTGGTGCTGGGCAGGCCGCCGTTATCTACCACTAACGAGTTGATGCCATCCAGGCAGATAGTGCCCACATCACCCACGGCCGCGTCGGGGTCGCTGCGCCATAAAATGCTGACCAGCGCGCCGGTACCGTTGACGGTTTTGGCGGGGTCAAAATAGGCTACGTTCACGGTGAATGAACTGTCACCGCCGCACTCGAGCGCGCCGCCGCCGGTGTTGACCGTCATAAAGTAGTCAACGCCGCGGGTGCCGGGCAGCAAATCGCCCGGGTTAATGGTGTCTGGCTTCACCACCGAGGCATTGTAGCCAATAGCCAGGGTAAAGCCGGAGATTTGCTGCGCGCCGGTAATGACCAGTTTGGTTTTGACGGTGCCGTCGCCGCGGGCCACCAATGTGGCGGCCGGGTTCCAGGTAAAGCCGCCAAAATCAACCATCTGAATGGAGACGTCGCCGTCGTCCGGGCCTTGCGCTGCGGCGGGCAGCAGGGCCATAGCCGCCAATAACCCCACCGTCAGCGCCACAAAAGCCAATTTAAATAGAGATTTAGACTGCATTGCGTTCACCTCCTGACAAAAATAAAAAATTAGATAGATACACTCCCCCCAGTGTATCAAGCCGGGTGAACCGCCTCAACAGTAGCAATACAGAAAAAAAATCGGGGAAAACCGGGAGATATTTTTGCGTGTTAGCACGGATAAAGCTGACTTGACGTTCCATAGTGATTAGGGTTAAGATTTTGAGTGATTAACCCCCATCCCCTGCCCCCTTCCCTCAGGGAAGGGGGATAGATTAACGGCGATGTCTGTAAAACACTTTGGGGGATGAGGGGCAATAATTTACAGGACGATAACTTATGTCTCCTATTTGCGTGCTGATTGCCGAAGATCAGACAATTTTGCGAGAAACCTACCTGCACCTGCTGCAGGACACGCCCCACATCAGCGTGGTTGGTTCCGTGGCCGATGGCCAGGCCGCCGTGGAAGCGGCTCGCCAACTGCGCCCCGACGCGGTGCTGCTGGATATCCAGATGCCCAAACTCAACGGCATCGACGCCGCCCGGCAAATTCGGGCCGAGTTGCCGGAGGTGGGGCTGGTGTTGCTTTCTCACTACAGCGAGCGCCAGTATGCCGAGGCCTTTCTGCGCGACGGCACCGCCGGCAAAGCTTATCTGCTCAAAACCACCCTCAGCGAACCGGCGGCGCTTGTCCGGGCCATCGAGGTGGTGGTTGAAGGCGGGGCAATGCTGGCCCCGGAAATTCAAAACGAACTGCTGCGGCTGGCCTCCAACGACCCCTACGCCCGGCTCCGCGAGCTGACCCGGCGCGAGATGGACGTGTTGCAACTGATGGCCGAGGGGTTCACCAACAGCACTATTGCCCAAAAATTGTCTATCAGCGAGCGCACGGTTGAAAGCCACGTCAACAACATTTTCTCCAAACTGGACCTGACCACTGAAATGATGCGCAATCCCCGGGTGATGGCGGTGAAACTGTTTATTCAGGCCACCGAGAGTTAAGTGTGGTGAGTTAGTGAGTTAGGCGAGTTAAAATCTGATTTACTCACCCAACCCACCTAACTCACTAACTCATCTAACTCACCCAACCCACCCAACTCCGCACTCACCTAACTCAGATACTGGGTGTACGCCTGCAAATGCGACGGTGCGGCGCTGGGTTGTCCGATGGGCAGGCGGGCGCGAACGGTGGTGCCCTGCTCCGCGCCGGTATGAAACGACAGTCGTCCCTGCCAGGCCAGCGCCCTCTCCTGCATTGACAACAACCCCAAATGACCGTTGTGGCCCATCAACTGCTCCGGCGCGGCGGCCATTCCCCGGCCGGTGTCGCGCACGGTTACGCTCACCGCAGCGGTATCCCAGCGCAAATGGACAAAAATCTGCCCGGCCTGCGCGTGTTTGATGGCATTATCCAGCGCCTGCCGGACAATGTAGTACAGATCACGTTCCAGCTTGGGCGCGGGAATCCGGCCCGAGTCAAAACCCTGTGCGGTCAGGGTGATGGTTTTAGCAGCGGTGTCGCTGGCGGGCGCGGTGGCCAGCGAGTCCATATAAGCCCGCAGCGCCGAAATCAGCCCCAAATCGGTCAGCACCGACGGATGCAGTCCCTGCGTGATTTCCCGCAGGCGGCGGTTGAGATTTTGCGTTTCGGTTTCCAGCCCGGCCAGCCACTGTCCCACCTCGGCCACATTGCCGGCCAGGTTGTTCTGGCTGCGGCGCAAGCTCAAAGCCATTGTGGTCAGCCGGCCCAAAATGTCATCGTGGAGTTCGGCGGCCAGGTTGCGGCGTTCGTCGTCCTGCGCATCAATGGTGCGGCGATAGGCCAACTGCAATTTGTGCCGCGCATCGGCCAGGTCGATGGCCAACAGAGTGTTTTTGAACAGCAGCGTGAATTGAGCCGTCACCTGTTGCAGTAGTTCGGTGGGGAATTTCAGCCTGACCCGGCCCAGCCCCACGCCGCCCACCAGTTCGCCGCCCGGCCGGAGCCAGACCACGGTGCGAACACCCGCAGCCTGCAAGCCAAGCCGCAGCGCGCTTTCCGGCAGTTGACCCACCGGCCAGATGCCCTGCAACTGCCCGGCAGCCAGATCGACCGGCAGTTCGGCCAGTTCGTCGGCCGGCGGCTGGCCCTCGGCTCGCAGCAGCAACATCACGCTCTCGGCGGCGTGGTAGCGCCACAGCGACAGGTTATCGCAGTTGAGCGTGGTGTGCAGGGTTCGGGTGGCCCGTACCAGCAGCAGCCACGGGTCGGCGGTGGCATGGATAAGTTGACCGGAGGTGCGCAGAAATTGCTGCGCCGCCAATCGCTCCGGGTGAAAAACTTCGGCCAGCAGCAGCCCGCCGCCTGCCGCCAACAGGCCAAACAGCAGCCAGCCGGCGGCGGTTAATGGATTGGGCAATACGGCCAGATTGGCGACAAACAGCAGCAGCGCCAATCCCCACAGTGTCAACCCCAGTCGGGAGCGACGGCTCGCGGCCAGCGCAAAGGCCAGCCGGGCCGGTGCGCTGCGCCAGCCGGCGGCCTCAGATTCAATTTGAGGGGACAACAATTCGGGCTGAGTCATATTAAGCTCGCCCAAAAGCATTCCGCCGAATGGTATAACCAAACATAAACCCCTGCGTTTTCTGGCAGCCGCCAAAAAATGTCAGGCCGCTAATTACGATTTTTTGCCGGTGTAAAACTGCTGTGGTTCAAACAACATAGCCGTCCAGCCGGTGCTGAAACGCATGGTGCGGATGGGGCTGGTAATGCTCATGTTGGCGTAGGCCATCCACGCGCCCATAATAAAAGCAGCATCGGCAAAACCGGGCGGCACCACCACAATCCGGGAAAGGAGGCCGTTGGGAAATCCCGCGTTTTTGGCCATTTGGTCGGCCAGGGTAATCATGTTGGCGATTTGCGGCGGCAGAGGTTTGCCCAAATCAAAATGGCAGGGCAGGTGAATTTCGGCCACATCAGCTACTCGCGCCTCGCGCCGAATTTGCGCTTTGGCGGTTTCGCTCAGCTCACGCGATGAAAAATTTACAACCAGCAGTTTTTCGTTAGCAGACGGTATGTTCATTCCATTTCCACACTGTTCAGCAAAATTTAATCTGGCCCGGCTACAACTGTTGGGCGCGCCGCGTTTTAGACGCTCCGCGTGCGTTGCCGGCAAAAATAAACGCGCCCAAACCGAGCAGGCCAATCACAATAATGCCCAACGCCACCAGCCACCACGGAAACGCAGACGCATCGCGGCGGGGTTGGCCAAGGGTCAGGCTTTTGGTTTCGGCGGGGATAATTTGCAGCCCGGCCGAAACCAGTTTGATATCGGCAATGTCTACGGTTGAAACAGCGCCGGCCGGCAGGTTAAAGGTGATCCGCGCCAGCGACCCGCTGCCGGAAACCGCCGGAGCGGGATTGAGCAGGGTCATGGCAAAGGCGATGCTGCCGGCGCTGGCATCGGCCTGATTGACTACCACAAACGCCTGGTTTTCCGGTAGCAGCGTGCCGGTTTCAACCTGAATGCCGGCCTGTTCCGGGTTGGCATCAGCCACACTGACCTGGGCGGGGTCAAACGTGAGCAAAAATTCCACGCCGTACAGATCGGCCACGTTGTCGGCCATTAAATCCACCGTCACCGAGTTGTCGCCGGTGGCGACGGGCGTGAGGTAAACCTGGGCGCTGTTTTGCGCCAGCGCCGGCGCTGTTAAACCAAGCAGACCAATTGCGATCAACAACAACACAAAAAAGCGGTGGGTCATTGATTCCTCCGTTTCAAAATCGGGGTTAAAGTGGCCGGCAGGGCCACGGATTTTGGTTGGCCGATTGGCCGTAGTTTGCGGCCAGCAGAATTAAATCAAGTATATCGATCAGACCATCGGCGGTGTAATCCAGCGTCAGATCGGGTGCGGGGCTGTTCATCATGCCGCCCAGCGCCACGGCGTCGGCCACGTCAATCAGGCCGCTGCCGTCAACATCGCCGGCGCGTAACGTGAGCGGAGCGAGCCGGGTGGCCGGGCTGGCGGTGGCGGCGGCGCAGGTTGCTGCCAGATAGCCAGGTTTTTCAACCGAGAGGGTATACTTGCCGGAAGGCAGGTTGGCCAGGGTAAACTCGCCGCCGGCCGCAACTGTCTGGTTGAACGTCAAACTATCGTTGCGAGTAGCGGTGATTACCGGGCCGGGCTGGCGTGGCGCGCCTTCAACGACAATCTGTCCGGTGAAACTGCCGCCGGTATCGGCCAGGGCCAGCCGCAGCGGCGATGTTTGCGTTACCCGCAGCGGCGCGCCGCCGCGAGCGCCCAGCACCACGTTTGCCAGCGTGAGGTTGGTTTGAATGTTGGAAACAATGGGTTCAAAAGAAAGGGTGGCCAGCGTTACTTCACCGGCCAGGTTGCCGGCATCGTTTTGCCGGCTGAGGGCGTAGGCCAGCCGGCCTTCGCTCCAGTGAGTGCGGGCCACTGCGGCCGGGGCGATGTCTGCTCCCGGCGACAGTGAGCTACCGATGGGCCGCAGGTGGGCCGGGTTAAAATACAGCTCAAACTGGCCGCCAAACAGGCCGGGCTGGGGCACGTTGACCGCGACGACAGCCACATCGACGGGCTGGCCGGGGGTGATGGGGGTAACCAGCCGCAGGGTGACGGCAGGCGGTTCCGGGCTTTGAGCCAGCATTGGCGCAGGGACCAGCAGTAGCAGGGCCAGCAGCGCGATAATTTTTTTGGCGAATGGGGGGAAGTGTGGCAGGGAACTCAAAATAAGGGTGAGTGACCGGTGTACCCATCGACGGGTTACTGTTTTTATACAAATGTGGGCCGCAAAAAATGCTTTCACACGAGTCACGCTTGACACCAATATTTTGAGTTGGTAAAGGACAAAAGCCACCCTCCGACCGGGCAGCCATGTAAAAAATGTTAACCAGCTTCATAATCAGGATAGCACAGCCGGTATTTCTTAACAATAGCAAAACGGTACTGTGCCAAAAACCGTAACCGTTTTGTAACCTATAACCTTTTCTAATAGGTGCAAACCAGAAAACGTGGTATAATTCGCTGGGGATTTTTTCCCTTAAAATTTACCGCAAAAACTTACAACAGCCCATAAACGCAGATCAAATCAAATAACACATCCAAGGAGGTTGCATGTGAAACTGCATGAATATCAGTCGAAGCGGATTTTTGCCGAACACGGCATTCCGATTCCCAACGGTGAAGTAGCCATCACCCCGGACCAGGCGCGTGAAATCGCCAGAAAATTGGGCGGCCCGGTGGTCATAAAAAGCCAGGTTTTGGTGGGCGGTCGCGGCAAAGCCGGGGGAGTGAAGCTGGCCAAAAACCCCAACGAAGCCGAACAAATGGCGGATCAGATTTTGGGGATGGATATCAAAGGGCTTACCGTTGATAAAGTGCTGGTGGATCAGGCTGCTGATATCAACGAAGAAATATATTTGGGCATTGTGATTGACCGGGCGTTGCAGCTACCGGTGATCATTGCTTCGGCGGAAGGCGGCGTGGAAATTGAAGAAGTCGCCAAAACCAATCCCGAGGCCATTAAACGCCTGCCCATCGACCCGCAAGTGGGCTTGATGGGGTATCAGGCGCGCAATCTGGCGTTTGATTTGGGCTTGCGCCGGGTTTTTGTGAATGATTTTGTGCGAATTTTGACGGGTTTGTACAGCGCGTTTATCAGCACTGATGCGAGCCTGGCCGAAATTAACCCGCTGGTTATTACCGGCGACGACAAAATGCTGGCTGTTGACGGCAAAATAATCCTCGATGACAACGCTCTCTACCGCCACCCCAAGTTGGCCGAACTGCGTGATATTCAGGAAGAAACCGACAGCGAACGCGAAGCGCGGCTGGCCGGGTTGAGCTTTGTCAAGCTCGATGGCGAAATTGGCTGCATGGTCAACGGCGCGGGGCTGGCAATGGCTACGATGGATATTGTTAAATACTTTGGCGGCGAACCGGCCAATTTTTTGGATATTGGCGGCGGGGCTAAATCTGACAAAGTGGCCGCGGCGCTGCGGATTATTTTAAAAGACCCCAAGGTCAAAAGCATCCTCTTTAATATTTTTGGCGGGATTACCCGCTGCGATGAAGTTGCCCGTGGTATTTTGGAAGCGCTCAACGAAGTGCAAACCAATATCCCGATGGTGGCTCGCCTGGTAGGCACCAACGAAGAGGAAGGCCGGCAAATTCTGGCCGAGGCCAACTTCCCCAGCGCCTCAAGCCTGGGCGAAGCTGCCCAAAAAGCAGTCCAATTGGCGAAAGGAGCTTAGCAATGAGCATTTTGATTGGCAAACAAACGCGGCTGCTGGTGCAGGGGATAACCGGGCGCGAGGGCGCATTTCATACGCAGCAAATGATTGAATACGGCACCAACGTGGTGGCCGGCGTTACGCCCGGCAAAGGCGGCGAATGGATCCACGGTGTGCCCGTGTTTGATACGGTTAAGGAAGCTATCAACGCCACCGAAGCCAACACCAGCATTATTTACGTGCCGGCCCGCTTTGCCGCCGACGCGATCATGGAATCGGCGGATGGCGGTGTTAAACTGGTGATTTGCATCACCGAAGGCGTGCCGGTGCTGGACATGATTCGGGTGCAGCGTTTTCTCAAAGGACGGGATGTGCGGCTGATTGGCCCTAACTGCCCCGGCCTCATTACTCCCGGCGAAGCAAAAGTTGGCATCACGCCCAACCGCTTTCAGATGAGCGGCAGCGTGGGGCTGGTCTCTCGCAGCGGCACCCTCACCTATGAGGTAATGCAGGCGCTCAATGATAAAGGGATTGGCCTTAGCACCGCCGTTGGCATTGGCGGCGACCCGATTATCGGCAGCAATTTTATTGACATTCTGCGGTTATTTGAAAGCGACCCGCTGACCGATCAGGTAGTGGTTATCGGCGAAATCGGCGGTACCGACGAACAAAAAGCCGCCCAGTTCATTAAAGAGCGAATGACCAAATCCGTAACCGGCTTTATCGCCGGCCGAACCGCGCCGCCGGGCAAACGGATGGGCCACGCCGGCGCCATCATTCAGGGCGGTGAAGGTACCGCCGAGGAAAAGATCAAGGCCTTTGAGGCGGCTGGCGTTAGAGTAGCCCAGCAGCCGGAAGAAGTTGCCGAAATTGTTGCTTCTCAAATGTAAGGTTTGAGCGGAATCAAAAAGGGCTGGTCGTGTGGCCAGCCCTTTTTGATTGCCTTGCGGCTACGGATTAATAGGTATCTCCCTGGCTGTAGGGCGCCGGTTGCGGCGGCATCATGCCCATTTGCGGCTGCCCGTATGGCATTGGCTGCGGCTGGCCCATTTGCGGGTAGGCCATCCCCTGAGATTGATCCATACCCATTTGCGGATAACCCATGTATGGCTGCTGGTCCATGCCCATTTGCGGGTAGCCCATGTACGGCTGCTGGTCCATACCCATGCCTTGAGATTGATCCATACCCATCTGCGGATAACCCATGTACGGTTGCTGGTCCATGCCCATTTGCGGATAGCCCATGTACGGCTGTTGATCCATGCCCATGCCTTGAGATTGGTCCATGCCCATCTGTGGATAACCCATGTACGGTTGCTGGTCCATGCCCATTTGCGGGTAGCCCATGTATGGCTGTTGGTCCATGCCCATACCTTGATACGGCATACCCTCAGGTTGACTGTCCATGCCCTGGTAAGGTGCGGCCATTGGCGGCCACGGGCTGGGCATCGGCATTGGCGGAACAGGTCCCATTCCCGGCGCGGGGTGATCAAACGGCGGGCCAACCGGCGGAATGCACAAAACCTGGCCTTCGTAAATCCAGTCCGGGTTGGATATGTGGTTTACCATCGCAATAAAAAACGGCGCGATGTTGTACCTATACCCAATGTCTGACAACGTATCACCGGCCTGAACGGTGTAGCACGGCCCGCCACCCCAGGCATCCCCGGTAGCTGGAGGTGCGGCCATGCTGGTGGCAACCAGCGCCAGTTGTAGCGCAACAACGGTAGTTACCACCGCGATTAATTTAACCAACGTCATTTTTTTCATTTAGTTTTCCTCCTACGGACTTAAGACGTTATGTTTACCTCATTATACGTAAGTCAGGAGTCGGATGCAACTGCTTGACATAAATTTTGGGGGAAAATATGACGTGTTGCTCAAACCTTTACCGGCTGCTGCCGCTGGGGTTGCCGGTCTTTTTCTGCGGCCATTTCCCAGCGGATATCGTATTCGCAGCAGGGATCGCCGTTGTGCATGCATTTGGTCTTTTTGATGGTGGGGATGCCGCCGGCTTCGCGGATAACGCCTTCCATCCAGCCGACGTGGTTGTAGGTGCAGCGCTCGCGGGGCTGTTTGCCACCCATATCCACCTCTTGGCGGATGTGGTTGGGGCCAATATCTTTACTGCGGACAATGACGCCATCGCCCCAGTTGTGGCGCAGGCACAAATCCATGCGGCGCATGGTGAAACCGGGGTCGCCGGGTTTAAAGTGCTGAGCCAGTTTACCGCCGGGCAGGACATCAAATTTGGCGCGATAGGCGGTCATTTCCCGCAAAATATCATCGCTGCCGCCGGCGAGTTCTGTTTTGATGGCGCTGGTCAGTTGGCCCAATATTTCCGGCGGATATTCGCCGCCGGGATCAATTTTGCCGCTCAAAATTTGGGCAGCCTCAACCGGCAGGCGTCGCAAAACGCGCTGCCACGCCTCTGGCCCGTACCGTTCTTTGACAAAGTCAATCCGGCCCAGCAGCGCCGTGCCCCGCGAAACTTTACCGGAGACTTTTTTAACAGAAATGTGCAAAACTTTTTGTTGCAGTTCAACCGCTTTTTCGCTGAACAGTTTGGTGGCGCGGCTGACATCGGCGACCTGGGCGCTCATTTCTTCCACCGAGGCGCTGATTTCCTGAATTGAGGCGCTGGTTTCCTGGCTTACGCTGGCAATATTTTCCATCGCCTGTGACACTTCGCCGGAGCTGGCCGACATTTCTTCCGTGGCGGCTGTGTTTTCTTCCACCACCGCCGATACTGTTTCGATGGCGTTGACCACTTCATCGGACCCCTGACGCATTTCGGCGGTGGCCTGGCTCATTTCCTGCATCTGCTCATCCAGCCTGTGCGAACTTTTATCGATGGCGATTACCGCCTCGGTGACCGACTCCTGCACATCCTGAATCAGGCTGGTGATTTCGCGGGTGGCTCCCGCCGATTTTTCGGCCAGTTTGCGCACCTCGTCGGCCACCACGGCAAAGCCTTTGCCGTGCTCGCCGGCGCGGGCGGCCTCGATGGCGGCATTGAGCGCCAGCAGGTTGGTTTGGCTGGCAATATCTTCAATTGTCTGCACAATGGCCCCAATCTGTTGCGAGCGTTTGCCCATTTCTCTGACTTTGTGAGCGGCCTGTTCCACATCATTCTTCAGGGTGACCATTTGGTCAACATTGGCCGAAACCTGCTCAATGGCAAACGAAAGCTGGGTGATAATGTTTGAGGTTGTGCCCACTGCCGTGGCCTGTTCCTGCGCCCCGTGCGCCACACCCTCAATGGCGTAGGTCATCTGGTCTACCGAGCGTACCGTTTTGCCAACACTATCGGCCTGCTGCGAGGCTCCGGCGGCGATGTGCTGGATGGTGTGCGAAATTTGCGCCGCCGCCTCGCCGGTTTGGGCGGTTGACATCGCAATGTCGTTAGAAATCGCGCTCATTTCATCGGTACTGGCGACAATCGATTCAATTTGCTGGCGCAGGTTAATTACCATCGCCTGTAAAGCCCGGGCAAATTCATCCTCCTCCGAGCGCAGCGTAACCGTTGCGGCCAGGTTGCCATCGGCAAACTTTTCAACCACATCTTTGGTTGACCGCAGATAATCGGCGGTGCTGGTGAGCGCCCGGGCCATCTCGCCGATCTCATCGTTGGTGCCAATTTGCAGCGATTGGTCCAGGTTGCCCTGCGCCAGCCGGGCGGCGGCATCGGCTACCTGGCGTAACGGCTTGATAATCCGTTTCAGCAGCAGCGCCACCGCGCCCACACCAAAACAGAGCACAATGATCATTGCCGTAACCACCCCTGTCACCGAAAAGCCCATTTTGCCTAACACAAAACCACCCATCGCGGCGGCTATGGTGCCAATGATCACCACTATATTCATTCGCAGCGCAATGCCCTGCCGGTAAATGTAAACCACAATAGCCATCGACAGGCCGGCGGTTAAAATCAGCGCGCCGGCAAATAAAAAATAGTCCAGATTTTCAACAACGAATGCAGGTAATAAGTTCATAAGGTTCTTCTCCCATTGGTTGATACTTTAACAGGTTCATTAAACTGAACCCCTTTTTCTGCGGCCATTTCCCAGCGGATATCGTATTCGCAGCAGGGATCGCCGTTGTGCATGCATTTGGTCTTTTTGATGGTGGGGATGCCGCCGGCTTCGCGGATAACGCCCTCCATCCAGCCGACGTGGTTGTAGGTGCAGCGCTCGCGGGGCTGTTTGCCACCCATATCCACCTCTTGCCGGATGTGGTTGGGGCCAATATCTTTGCTGCGGACAATGACGCCATCGCCCCAGTTGTGGCGCAGGCACAAATCCATGCGGCGCATGGTGAAACCGGGGTCGCCGGGTTTAAAGTGCTGCGCCAGTTTACCGCCGGGCAGGACATCAAATTTGGCTCGATAGGCGGTCATTTCCCGCAAAATATCATCGCTGCCGCCGGCGAGTTCTGTTTTGATGGCGTTGGTCAGTTGGCCCAATATTTCCGGTGGGTACGCTCCTTCGGGGTCAATTTTGCCCTGCAACAGCTTTCTGGTATCCGGTGGAAGGTGAGACAACACCCGCTGCCAGGCAGCTTCGTTGTATTTTTCTTTGACAAAGTCAATCCGGCCCAGCAGTGCGGCCCCCCGCGAAACCTTGCCGGTGATCTTTTTGGTGGTCAGGTTGATCACCTTTTGCTGAAGCGTAACGGCATGATCGCTGAGTTGTTGCGTAATCTGGGCCACTTCTGCCACCTGCTGGCTCATTTGCGCCGCCGAAGCGCTGATCTCTTGCACGGCCGCGCTGTTTTCCTGGCTAATGCCGGCAATATTTTCTATCACCGAACTCACCTGGCTGGAATTGGCCGCCATTTGCGCCGTTGCCGCAGTGTTTTCTTCTACCACCGCCGAAACCGACTCCATGGTGTTAACCAATTCCTGCGCAGACACATTCATATTTTGGGCGGCCGCGACAATAGTTTCAACCTGATGCTGAACATGTTCCGCGGCCTCTACGATCTGGGCCAGAGCCTGCCCGGATTCATTGGCAAAACTCATGCCCTGGTCCACCTGTTGAGCGCCGTTGGCCATGCCCTCAACCGCTTCGGTTACCGTTTGTTGCATGGCTTTGATCAGGTTGGCAATTTCTTTGGTGGCAACGGCCGATTTTTCGGCCAGTTTGCGCACCTCGTCGGCCACCACGGCAAAGCCTTTGCCGTGCTCACCGGCGCGGGCGGCCTCGATGGCGGCGTTGAGCGCCAGCAGGTTGGTTTGGCTGGCAATATCGTCGATGGTTTCAATAATGGCCCCAATCTGGTTGGAGCGCAGGCCCAGTTCCTGCATCTTCCGGGCCGAAAGATCAACCGTGGTTTTTATGGCATGCATTCCCTGAATGGTTTGTTCTACAATTTTTGTGCCTTTGCGGGCGGTATCGGCGGCATTGTGAGCGCCGGTGGCGCTGGACTGGGCGTTTTGCGTAACCTGCTGGATGGCCTGGGACATTTGCGAAGTAATAGCCACCGACATGCCCACTGCGGTCGCCTGTTCTTGCGCCCCGCGAGCCACACCATCAATGGCCTGCGTCATTTGATTCACGGCGGTAACAGTGGTTTCAATGCTGTGGGTTTGCTGGCTGGCGCCGATGGCAATTTGTTGGATAGTTTGGGCAATCTGTGTGGCTTCCCGGCCGGATTGGATCGAAGTAGCCGCAATTTTACCTGAAACGCTGCTCATTTCGTCGGCGCTGGCAACAATATCGTTGATGCGCTGCTGCAGATGGGTCACCATATCCGCCAGCGCTTTGCCAAATCTATCCTCATTTGACCGGGGCGTCACCACGGCCGACAGGTTGCCTCCGGCAAATTTTTCTACAGCGTCAGCCGCTTCCCGCAGGTAGTCGGCCGCATGAGAAACAGCCTGGGCCACCTGCCCAATTTCATCCTGAGTGGTGATTTCGATGGTCTGCTCAAGCTTGCCCTCGGCCAGTTGTGTGGCCGCCTCGGCCGCCTGACGCAGTGGAACAATGATCCGTCGCAGCAGCAGCGATACCAGCCCAACGCCAAAAATCAGCACAATGATCATGGCTGTTATCACGCCCGGTATTGAAAAACCCATTTTGCCCAATACAAACCCGCCCAGCGCGGCGGCTATGGTGCCGGCAATAACCACCATATTCATCCGCAAGGCAATGCCCTGCCGGTAAATAAAATAAACCACAGCCGTTGAAAAACCGGCTGTGATGGTCAATCCGCTGATAAAAAGGATATAATCCAGGTAGGGCAAAAGAGTGGCTGGCATAAAATCCATTTCATTTTCTCCCGTGAAAATAGTTGGATATAGAGGGCCGCGGGTAGGTGCAGATACCAGCCAATCTGTCACACCGCGGGTGTGATCGGTTGTGTTTAGTGTTGTCGTCCTGCTCGAACTCTATCACTGCCATCCGGTTCTGGCCCACCTTGAGTCTCTTCATTTTTCGACAAATGCGGACTGTTTCTAAAGTAAATTTTGAGTAAAGATTGGGCAGTTGAATAAATTTAACCGCGAGTTGTCGCCATTTTTGTTAAACGATATTTATGCTATACTCCGCCCAGAACGTGAGTAAACACCGTGGCCGATTCTGATTTACCCATCGATTTTGAACCGCACCTGTACCGCAACCGTTGGCTGGCGATTGTCCGCCGGCGGGTGGTGGGCGTGGGCGTTACCCGCGCTCAGGCCGAACGCACCGCCAAACAGATTCGGCCCAAAGAGCGGCCCGGCCTCTATTTTGTTGACGGCAGCGGCCGGCTAACCCAGGCAGACAGCATCATGTTGCAGATAAACCCGGAAAATTGGTTTGACAGCCAGCCATTGCTGCAAAAAACGGCCCAGATTTTGCAGGCGCGGCACATAGAAAGCTATCTGGTGGGCGGCGCGGTGCGCGATTTGCTGCTGGGCCGGGCCAATATTGTCGATCTGGATTTTGCCGTGCCGGGCGATGGCCTGGCCGTGGCCCGGCAGGTGGCCGATGTTTTGCACGCGGCGTATTACCCGCTGGATGTGGAGCGGGCGACCGGTCGCGTGGTGGTTGACCAGCCGGAACCGCCCCACAAAATCTATCTCGACTTTGCCTCGTTTCGCGGCCGGGATTTAACCGCCGACCTGCTGGACCGCGATTTTACCATCAACGCCATCGCCCTCAGCCTCACCCAACCGCCGCAACTGATTGACCCGGCCAACGGCCAGGCCGATCTGGCCGCCGCGCAGCTCAAAAGCGTGACGCCCCTGGCGTTTCAGCACGATCCGGTGCGCGCGATTCGGGCGGTGCGGCAGGCCGCGGATTTTAATTTCGCCATCGACCCGGCCACCGCCGCGGCGATCCGGCGCGATGCCGGGCTGCTGCCGCGGGTGTCTGCCGAGCGCCAGCGGGACGAACTGCTCAAACTGCTCAATACGCCCACCCCCGGCCGGGCCGTGGACAAACTGAACCAACTGAACGTGCTGCCCGTGCTGCTGCCGGAAGTGGCGGCGCTGGCCGGGCTGGAGCAGTCGCTGCCGCACCATCTGGATGTGCTGGCCCACACCTGCCAAACGCTGGAAAAATGGGCCGCGCTGGCCGCCGCCGGCTGGCCGGATGTGCCACAAAAATATCAGGCCGCGCTGGCCGGCTATCTTGAAACGCCGCTGGCCGGCGGTTTGTCGCTGCAAAAGCTGATGCCGCTGGCTATTTTGCTGCACGATACCGGCAAACTCGCTGCCCGCACCGAAGAAACGCCGGGGCAGTTTCGGTTTATTGGCCACGAGAAAGAGAGCGCCCAAATTGCGCTGGCTGTGGCGCACCGGCTGCGCCTGAGCAGCCAGGCCACCGATTTTGTGGAGGCGGTGGTGCGCCAGCACATGCGCCCCGGCTGGCTGGTTCACCAAAAAAATGTGAGCCGGCGGGCTATTTTTCGGTTTTTCAGAGATACGGCAGGCAAGGGGTTTGAGGCCGGTGTGGCCGTGGCGCTGCACGCGCTGGCCGATCACGACGCTACATTTCCGCCCGGCGCGGGCAAAGCCGAACGGCGGGCGCTGGTGGCTTTGGTGTGGCGGTTGCTGGCTGATTATTTTGAGCGCCACGACCAACTGGTGGATCCGCCGCTGCTGCTCAGCGGGCGTGATCTTATTGGTGAACTGGGGTTGAAAGAGGGCAAATTGATTGGCCAGTTACTGCACCGGCTCAAAGAGGCGCAGGCCGTGGGCGAAGTGACCAGCCGGGCCGAGGCCATCGATTTTATCAAATCCGATCCCGATTTTGGCGATTATCGCCCCGGCCAATTATAATTTTCGCTTGCAGTTTTCACGAAGCAGATGAAAAATGGAGTCCAATTTTTGGCCAAACTGATTATTTACGAAGAAACACATCACGCCGAAACGGTTTTTGAGGCGTTTGAATTATCCGAAACCCGCATTTTAATTGGCGCAGACCACGACAACCAACTGATTTTGCAAGCCCCGGACATCGACGCCACCCACGCCAGCCTGGAACTGCGCGAGCACCACTGGTTTTTGCAGGATTTGGGTGGCCCCGGCGGCACCAGCGTTAACGGCCGGCTCATTCAGGGGCCGTGCCTGCTGCACCACGATGACCTGATTGAGTTAGGGCCAATCAAAATGCGCTTTCACAACCTTGAGCGCGGCGTTACCCGCGAAGTTTTGCTGGGTGAAGTGGCCGAAATCACCGAAGATTTGCCGGAAGCGGTAGAAGTGGTGGTTAGCGGCCGGGTTTGGTTTGCCACGCTGGCCGGGTTTACCACCATCATCATTTTGGGGCTGGTAGCCCTGTTGTTGATTGCCTATTTTTTGGGCCTGCTCACCCTTGCCGATTTTATCCCCTTTGGCGGCTAGCTGCTGCTTTGGCTTTTTTGCTCCCAAACCAATTTGATCAGCCGTTTGCCGGTAGGCGTAGCCGCCAGTCCGCCCTGCGCCGTTTCTTTAAAGCGACTGTCCATGTGGCGGCCAATCGTCGCCATTGCGTCGATCACTTCATCGGGCGGGATAACGCTTTCTACTCCGGCCAGGGCCAGATCGATGGCCACAAAACATTGGGCCGCGCCGGCTGCGTTGCGTTTTACGCACGGCACTTCCACCAGCCCGGCCACCGGATCGCAGACCAGCCCCAGCATATTTTTTAAAGTGATGGCCACCGCCTGCGCCGATTGGCGAGGCCCGCCGCCCAGCAGTTCCACCGCCGCGCCGGCGGCCATCGCTGCGGCGCTGCCGGTTTCGGCCTGGCAGCCGCCCGCCGCCCCGGACACGTGCGCCCGGCGCACAATTACCGTGCCAATCCCGGCCGCGGTAAACAGCGCGTTAACTAACTCGTCGTCAGAAAAATCGTAGGCTTCCTGCAACGTGAGCAGCACCCCCGGCAAAATTCCGGCCGAGCCGGCGGTGGGTGTGGCCACAATACAACCCATCCCGGCGTTGACTTCGTTAACGGCCATGGCCCGGGCTACGGCCCGGCTCAACACCGGGCCGGTTACCGGCTGGTGGTGCAGCAGCCAGTTCCACAGTTTGTGGGCGTTGCCGCCGCTGATGCCGCTCAACGAGATCACCGGCTCGGCCACGCCCTGCTCGGCGCTGTGGCGCATCACCAGCAGCCGTTTGTGCATGCGCTGCCGCAGTAATTCGGCGGGTTGTTCGCTTTGGGCGGCCTCGGCCTGGAGCACAATCTGGTGCAGAGGTAAATTTTGGGATTCGGCCTGTTCGACCATATCGGCAATTGAATTGAACATGGGTTACTCGCTTACCTTGCTAATTTTGCGAACCCAGTGAACCCACGAAAAGTCTTCGATGGCGTCCAGCAGGTCATCAGGAATTTTTTCATCGATTTCAATGATCATGATCGCCCGGCCCCGGCGCTGCTGGCGTTCAACCCGGAAAAAGGCGATGTTCAGCTCTTTGGCCATCAACCATTGGGTCACGGCGTTGATGGTGCCGGGCCGGTCATCGGCAATCACCAGCAGCGTTTCATACTCGCCGCCAAACTGAACCGGGTAGCCCTGCACGCTGGTAATCTGGATCATCCCGCCACCCACCGATGCGCCGGTAAGCTGAATTTTCTCGTCGCCGGCTGTCAGCGTGAGGCGGACGCTGTTGGGGTGCGCGTCGTCGCCCAGGTCAGTTTCTTCAAATTGAAACTCCATGCCGGCCGCCGCGGCCAGGGCAAAACTGTGGCGAATCTGGTTGTCATCGGTATTAAGGCCCAGCAGGCCGGCTACCAGCGCCCGGTCGGTGCCGTGACCCTGGCCGGTGTGGGCAAACGAGCCGTGCAGCTCGATGAGGGCCTGCTGCGGCTGCCTGCCGAGCACGGCCCGGGCCACCAGCCCCAGCCGCACCGCTCCGGCCGTGTGCGAACTCGACGGGCCAACCATAATCGGGCCGATAATATCAAAACTGGATACATCTCGATTTGAGGTCATACTTTTCTATCCAAATTAAAGATTATGTGAGTATAGCAAGCCACGCATCGACTTTCAATTAATTGGGATGGTTCACAAACTCATGTTGGTTGTAATCAAAAGAATATGATATAATCCCTCACCGGGTAAATTCAGCAAGCTGCGCTGGGGTAACGTTCATGGAACACCTGATTGGCCAAAAGTTTGGCGGCTACGAACTCAAAGAGCTGGTCGGCGCGGGCGGCGTCGCCAGTATCTTCAAAGCGTTTGATGAAAAGCTGGCTCGCTGGGTAGCCATCAAACTCGTGCCGATTCAATCATCACCGGGGCAAACCGAAGAGACTCAACTCGCCCGGTTTCGGCTGGAGGCGCAGGCAATTGCCGCGCTTCGCCACCGCAATATTTTAACAATTTACGGCTACGGCGAAGAAGAGGGCTGGGCCTACATTGTGATGGAATACGTGCCCGGCGGCTCGCTCAAGGACCGAACCGGGCCGGACCAGATTTACGCCTGGGAGCAGGCGCTCACCATCATTATTCCGGTATCTGAAGCGCTGGCTTTTGCCCACAAACACAACATTATCCACCGCGACATCAAACCGGCCAATATTTTAATGCCGCAGGACGACTGGCCACTGCTGGCCGATTTTGGCCTGGCCAAAATGGAACATTCCACCCGGCCCAACCTGACCATGCCCGGCCAGGTGCTGGGGACAATGGCCTACGCCGCCCCCGAGCAAATTCAGGAAGGCGAAATTGACGCCCGCATCGATATTTACTCGCTGGGCATTGTTTTGTACGAGCTGTTGAGCGGCAAGCTGCCCTTTGAAGGCGAAACCTCATTTGATTTTTTGATGGCCCGCCTCACCGAGCCGCCCCGGCCCATCCTCGACGCCAACCCCGATGTGTCGCCTGTTTTTGTGCCAATCCTGGAAAAGGCGCTGGCCCAAAACGCCAAAGAGCGCTACCAGACGATGGACGAGTTCTCCCGGGCGCTCATTGAGGCCCGGCGCAAGCTGCGGATGGAAGATTACAACCGCAATTTTGAACCGACGGGGGTGATGAACACCTCGCAGTTGCACCAGACCAAGGCTTTTCTCAAACTTACCTCAACCGGCCATCAAATCCCGGCCAATCGCCAGTCGGAATTGATTGTGGGCCGGGCGCACAAAAAAGTAAAACCGGATATCGATTTGGAGCCGCACGGCGGCACTCAAGCCGGTGTATCGCGGCGGCACAGCCGGTTCATCTGCCAGAACGACCAGTGGTTTGTAGAAGACCTGGACAGCACCAACGGCACCTTTGTGAACGGCAGCAAAATTCCGCCGCACCAGCGCACCAAAATTCATAAAGGCGATATATTGCGCTTTGGCCAGATTGAGCTGGAGTTCTGTCTGGAAGATTAACCGGTTTGACCCTTTAAGTTTAACCCAGGCTGTGCCGGAGGAGTTTTCTCACACGGAGACTCCTCGCTTTATTTTTGAGGCCCGATGATACGTTTTAACGCCAAAACTCTGCAATTATTGTTTGTTGCGTTGCTGCTGGCCGGCTGCGCCGCCGTCGAGCGCCCTTCGCCCGCGTCCTCGTCTGACCAGCCGGAGGTGGCGCTGGCGCTGCCCAGCCCCGCCCCCACCGAGCCGCCCACCTCAACCGCCACGCCGGTAGTCACGCCCACGCCGATAGCCACCGCCACACCCACGCGCCGGCCGACGGCCACCGCTACGCCCACCCCGCAGGCGGCGGCCATTCAGCATGTGGTCATCATCACTATCGATGGCCTGCGCCCCGACGCGCTGGAACTGGCCGAAACGCCCAATCTCGACGCGCTGCGGCGGGCGGGCGCGTACCAACCGGCGGCCAAAGCGGTGCTGCCGAGCGTGACGCTGGTCAACCACGCCAGTATTTTGGGCGGCATGGCCCCGGCCAAACACGGCATCGACTGGAACGCGCTTGACCCGGAGCGCGGTGTGATCAACGGGCCAACCCTGTTCAGCGTGGCCCACGATGCCGGCCTGTCCACGGCGATGGTGGTGGGCAAAGACAAGTTCAAACATCTGGTCCTCCCCCACTCGATGGACCAGTATAGTTACGCCGGATTTCTAGACGTGCAGGTAGCCGAGCAAGCCATCGAGCTGATTAACGCCGGTTTGCCGGACGTACTGTTTATTCACCTGCCGGATGTCGATTCGGCGGGCCACCTGCTGGGCTGGATGTCGCCGGGGCAGTTGCTAGCCGTGGCCAACACCGATGGCGTGGTGGGCAACATCATTGCCGCGCTGGAGGAGCACAATTATCTCGACAACACCCTGCTCATCATCACCTCCGATCACGGCGGCACCGGCACCGCCCACGGCAGCGATTCGCCGGAGGATACCACGGTGCCCTGGCTGGCGGTTGGCCCCGGCGTGCCCGCAGGCCGGCAGTTGACCACGCCCATCACCGCCTACGATACCGCCGCCACGGCCCTGTTTGCCCTCAAATTGCCCATTCCGCCCATCTGGGACGGCCGGCCGGTGCGGGAGATTTTTCACTGATGCACATCATCATCCCGGCCAAACCGCTGCGACAATCGAAATCGCGGTTGGCCCCGGTTTTGTCGGTGGAGCAGCGGGCGCAGTTGAGCCGCGCCCTGTTGCGGCGCACCATTAAACTGGCCCGGCAGGTGGCTCCGGTGGTGGTGGTTTCTGCCGATAGCGCCGCCCGCCAACTGGCCAAAAAAGCGGGGGCGTGGGCGCTGGTCGAGCTGGAAGCGGGGCTAAATCAGGCCGTGCGGCAGGGGGCGGCCTGGGCGCAGGCCCGCGGCGCAGAGTCGGTGCTGATCCTGCCTTCGGATTTGCCCTTTCTCACTCTGGCCGATCTGGCGCAGCTTGCCGCGCTGGGCCAGCCGCCGCCGGCGGTGGTGATTGCTCCCTGCCGCCGCGAATCCGGCACCAACGCGCTGCTGTTGTCGCCGCCGGGAGTGATCGCCCCGGCCTTTGGCCCCAACAGCTTTCGGGCGCATTTGCAGGCGGCGCGGCAGGCCGGGATTGAACCGGCGGTCTATCGTTCGGCTTCGGTGGGGTTTGATCTGGATTTGCCGGCTGATCTGGCCGAACTGGAACCACAGCCGGAGTTGGAGTTATTTGGGTGTGACTAAAATGAGTGGAAAAGCGCCGCAGGCCGGGGGGTTTGGGGGGTAGTTCCCCCCAAATTCCTCTTCTTCTAACCTACTGTGGGTACACCTTATTTTCGGGGTGAAATGAGGGTGCGGGCGTCGGCCTCGGTGATGGGCAGCAGCACCGAAAATTTGGTGCCCGCGCCTGCCGTACTTTCGGCCCGCACCAGCCCGCTGTGCGCCTCGATGATTTCTTTGATGATCGCCAGCCCCAGCCCGGTGCCTTTGCCCCGCTTGCGGCTTTTATCGACCTGATAAAAACGCTCAAAAATTCGGGCCAGGTCGTCCGGTGGAATGCCGGGGCCGGTGTCGTGGATGGTCACCTGCACAAAATCGCTGCGCTCAGAAACGGTGGTGGTGATGCTGTCTCGCACCAGCTCCGGGCGAATGTGGCGCGGGCGGGGCAGGTTGCGGGCCACCGTTGCGCCCACAGTTACCCGGCCGCCGCCGGGAGTGTGGCGCACGGCGTTATCGAGCAGGTTGGTAAACACCTGGGCCAGCCGGTCGCCGTCGCCAACAATGGGCGGCAAGCTGCCCCATTTCCTCTCCAAAGTGATGCCTTTTTCTGCGGCTTGCGGCAGCAGCCGGTTAACGGTGCTCTCCAAAATTTGCCCCAGTTCGAGCTTTGTTTTTTGCATCACCACCTGCCCGGCATCGATGCGGGCCAGATCGAGCAAATCTTCCACCAGCCGAGCCATGCGGCCGGCTTCCTGGTGGATGATGCCGGCGGCGCGCTGGCGAGCGGCCTCATCGGGGGTTGCGCCTTCCATTATCGCCTGCGAAAAGCCCTGAATCGAGGTTAGCGGCGTTTTCAATTCGTGGGACACGTTGGAAACGAAATCGCGCATGGCCTGCTGGCTGGCGGCCACCCGCCCGGCCATCAGATTGAAACTGCCGGCCACCCGCCGAACTTCCGGCGGGCCGCTTTCCGGCACGCGCTCGGCGTAATTGCCGCCGGCCACGGCCGTGGCCGCCCGGGCAATGTCCTCCAGCGGCCGGGCAATTGAGCGGGCAATCAGCGCGCTGGTCAGCAGGCTCACCAGCAGCGCCACCAGCCCGGCCAGCCCAAACCCCCAGCCCAGTTCCCGAATAAAGGTGGGCACCACGCCAACGCGGGGCGTTACGGCCACAATGTAGCCGGCCCGGCCAACCGGCGCGGCGGCAAAGTTGTACACCTCGCCATCCGGCGCATCAAACCGGCCGCTGGGGTTGTTGCCGGCCAGCGCCGCAAACGGCTGGCCGAGCCAGTTTTGCTGGCTATCGGCCTGCACCGTGCCCTGGCTGTCAACAAAAATCAGGTGGAAGCTGCCGTCGTCGGGGCGGCTGTTGATCAGCCGGATAATCTGCTCCGGGGCGACATCCGGCGCGAGCCGGTTTTCAAGCTGGCGGGCAAACAGCCGGCTTTGCGTCACCAGCCGGGCCGTGGCCACCCGGTTTTGGATGGGGCGGGCCACCAGCAGCAGGGTGACAAACGCCAGCGCCAGCGCAATAAAAATCACCAGCGCGTAAGAAACCAGCAGCCGCCCGGTCAGGTTCATGCGTCGATGACCATTTTGTAGCCCACGCCCCAAACGGTGGCAATCTGCACCCGGTCGCTGCCGCCGAGTTTGTCGCGCAGGTGGGCCACGTGTACGTCTACGGTGCGGGTTTCGCCGTAAAAATCAAAGCCCCACACCAGATCGAGCAGCTTCTCCCGCGACAGCACCAGCCCCCGGTTTTCCACAAACACGTGCAGCAGATCAAACTCTTTGGTGCGCAGGTCGATGAGCCGGCCATCGAGCCGCACCTCGCGCCGGGCCGGGTCAATGGCCAGCGGGCCGGCGGCCAGCACGGCGCTATCGGCGGGGGCAGGTGGTGGGGCGCTGCCGCGGCGCAGCACGGCTTTAACGCGGGCCACCAGCTCGCGCGGGTTGTACGGTTTGGTCATGTAGTCGTCCGCGCCCAGCTCCAGCCCCACAATTTTGTCGATGTCATCGGTGCGGGCGGTGAGCATGATGATCGGCACCTGGCTGGTGGCCCGGATTTTTTTGCACACCTCCCAGCCGTCCAGCCCCGGCAGCATCAAATCGAGCACAATCAGGGCCGGGTTGAGTTGTTTGAAGCGCTCCAGCGCCGCCAGCCCGTCGGTGGCCGACTCAACCTGATAGCCGGCATTTTCCAGATACAGCTTACCTAACTCGATGATATTTTGCTCGTCGTCAACAATCAAGATCAGTTCTTTGGGCATATTAGCGTTTATTATTGTGCAGCTTGTGATAATTTTTCATGGCCCGGCCGAGTTTTTTTTCGTTGCGCCGGGCGTCAAGGTAAGCTTTTTGGTTTTGCTTGCGCTCCAGATAATCGGTTTCGCGGTTGAGCTTGAGGTAGCTGTCGTACCGTTCGCGGTCAAGTTTGCCGGCGGCCAGCGCGGCCAGTACCGCGCAGCCTTTTTCACGGGTGTGGGTGCAGTCGGGAAAGCGGCAGTCGACGGCCAGCGCGGTGATTTCGGCAAAGGCGTCTTCCAACCCATCTGCCGTGGACCACAACTGCAGTTCGCGCATCCCCGGCGAATCGATGAGCAGCGCGCCGTTGGGCAGCACTACCAGCTCGCGGTGGGTGGTGGTGTGCCGCCCCTTCGAGTCGCCTTCGCGCACCGCGCCGGTTTTGAGCAGCTCCGCGCCGGCCAGTTGGTTGAGCAGCGTGCTTTTGCCCACCCCGGACGAACCGACCAGCGCGTAGGTTTCGCCGGGCCGCAGCAAATTGCGCAGCTCGGCCAGCCCCTCGCCCGTGGCCGCACTCACAGCGACCAGCGGGACCCCGGGGGCCACGGCGGCTACCTGCGCCTGTTTGGCCGGCAGGTCGGGACACAGATCGATTTTGTTCAGCAGGATCAACGGCCTCGCGCCGCCTTCGTGCACCAGCAGCAGGTAGCGTTCCAGCCGCCGCAGATTAAAATTGTAGTCGGCGCTCTGCACCACAAAAATGGCGTCGATGTTGGCCGCCATTACCTGTTCCTCAACTTTGCCGCCGGCCACCTGCCGAGAAAATCGGCTTTGGCGGGGCAGCACGTGGTGAATAATGGCTTTTTGCTCGCCTTCAAACAGGGATACCGCCACCCAGTCGCCCACTTTGGGCAGGTCGGCCGGGCTGTCGGCGTTAAACAGCAATCTGCCGGTCACTTCGGCGTAAAACTCGCCGGCGCCGGTCAGCACCACATACTGGCCGCGCTGTTCTACCGTAACCCGCGCCGCGGCCAAACCGGCTTGCCGGTGCGGCTCAAACTCGCGGGCAAAATGGGGGTTCCAACCTAATTTTTCCAGAGGATGATTCATAGTGGGTTGCTCTTTGCCTAAAATGGAAGGGGTTCGCCTTCGAGGATGGTGCGCTGGGCGTACAGCGCCTGCAGCCGGCGGGTAATCGGCCCCGGCTCGCCGTCGCCGATGGTCCGGCCATCGACTTCCAGCACCGGCGATAACTCGCCCATAGTGCCGGTTGTGAACAATTCGTCGGCGGTGTAAACCTCGCTGATGGAAATGTTGCGCTCGCTGACGGGCAGGCCGGCTTCGCGGCCAATATCCAGCACTTTGGCCCGGGTGATGCCGGGCAGGCAGCTATCGGCGTGGGGCGTGAGGAGCTGGCCGCGCTTAACCAGAAACACGTTGGTGGCGTTGGTTTCACTGACGTAGCCAAAAATATCGAGCATCAGCGCGTCGTCAACGCCGGCCACGTTGGCCTCAATTTTGGCCATAATGTTGTTGATCAGGTTGTTGTGATGAATCTTTGAGTCGATGCACATGGGCGGGTTGCGCCGGATGCTGGCGGTAATCAGCCGGATGCCGCCGCTGTTGTCATACACGGGCGCTTTCCACTCGGCCAGCACAATCAGGGTGGGGCCGGACTGGTTGAAGTGGGGACTCATCCCGGAGGTAACTTTGGGGCCGCGGGTCAGCGTCAGCCGGATGTGAACGCCATCGCGCATGTTGTTGGCGTTGAGCGTGTCAAAAATGGCCAGTTTGATGGCGTCGCGGTCGGGAATTTGGGCAAAGGCCAACGCCTTGGCCGAATCCAGCATGCGGTTGAGATGGTCGTCAAGGGCAAAGATTTTGCCGTTGTACACCCGCAGTCCTTCCCAAACGGCATCGCCGCCCTGCACCGAGCTGTCAAACACGGAGACTTTGGCCTGCTCGCGGGGCAGCAGTTGGCCGCCAACATAAATGAGAATAGTTTCGTTGCGCGGATCGGGGAGTTTTATGGTCATTAAATTTCCTTGGCAGTGATGATATGCGGTAACAGTTGTTCGTAGTAGGGCTGGCACTCGGCCAGCAGCGGCCGCAAATGCTCCGGGAAGGGGCGGGTTTTGGGCCGATACGGCTCAAAGCCGGTCGATTGGTGGACGCTGGCGTACCAGTATTTGGCCCAAATTCCATCTTCCGGGCGCGGGCCGGGCGGCCAACTGAGCATGGCCGGCTCAAACGCAATGCCGATGTGCCGGCACAGGCGGCGCAGCACGCCGGCCGGGTTGCCCAGCAGCTCCCGCGATTCCAGCACGGCCGGCCGCTGGCCCAAATCGATGAGGTGTTGCAACAGGTCGGCCTGGGCTTTGTAGCCGGTATCGCGCAGAATGGGCGGGTGGCCCAGCCCCTTTTCCAGCGACGGCAGCATCTCTTCGGGGTCGCGGGTGAGCAGCACGTTGGTGGTTTGGGCCAAAAAATCCAGCTCCAATTCAACCATGTGGTGCGTCATATTTTTGAAAAAGATCACCGGCCGGTCGCACGGCCCCAAAATTACCCGGCGGGTCACGCGGTTGCCGTCCTGCTCCATTGCGGCCAGCACCTCATCTTTGCCGGGATGGTCTGCGCCGGAAACGCGCAGGTAGTGGCCGTAGTACGGCTCATCGACGACGCGGGTGTCGGCGCGCTGGGCAAACGAGTACATCAGCGCCGTTGACACGTTGCGCGGGCCGGTCCACAGCAAAATGCGCACGCAACCGTTGGAAACGCTGGCCATGCGGTTAGCCTCGCTGAGCGGCTTCGGTTTTAATCTGACGCTCCTCGCACGTGTCGCAAATGGGAAAAGTGAGCCACGCGCCGGGCGCCTGCTCCGGGGCCGGGGCGATGATGGCGTTGGTGGCCGGGTTGTTGCACAAAATACAGGGCAGCGTCGGGCCAATCTGAATCAGCGCCAGTTTGGTGGTTTTTTTGCCCCGGTACGGAATTAACTCGCGGGCAACTTCCTGATATTTTTGCGGCAAATAACTGGTCATCGGTCACTCCTTGATTTGGGGTAGACAGGGGCATTGTAGCACAATTTGGCTGTGGCTGGCAATGGCCGGGCAGATTGCTAATCCGGCCCGGCTCGGGTAGAATTGCGGCACAGGAGCAACATCGATGGAAATTTACGGCCAGGCCTTTGCCTTATTTTTAACGCTGTTTGTAATGATGGTGGGGCTGATCTTTACAGTTGTGCCGCCTATTCCCGGCACGCTGGTAATTTGGGGCGCCGCCATTTTTTACGGGCTGATCACTGGCTGGGACAATTTGGGCTGGTGGGCATTTGGGGTTTTGACGCTGCTGATGGTGGTTGGCATTGTCGCTGATATTGCCGGCGGCCAGTTTGGGGCCAGAATTGGCGGCGCGTCGTGCCTGGCCATTTTTCTGGGAACGGTCAGCGGTTTTGTGCTGGGCGTTTTGGGTAGTTTGGTGGGCACGCCGCTGATCGGTTGCCTGGCCGGGCTGCTGGGCACGCTCGGCGGGATACTGCTCATTGAGCGGCTGCGCTACAAGGATTGGCGCACCGCCATCAGCGCCACCAAAGGTTTTGTGGCCGGCAACGTGATTGGCATGATGGCTCGGGTTACCGCCGGCGCGCTGATGTTTGGCGTGTTCATTCTGCGGGTTTATCTGGGCAATTAATCCGGCCCAAAGGCGCGCAGTACCGGCGCGTGCGGAAAACGCGCCCGCACCCCCACCGCAAAATCTTCCAGCGAGGGTTTGACATCAAAATAGAACAGGTGCGTTTCTTTGGTGGTGTCAGACGCGCCAAAGCCTTCAACCAGCGCTACCGCACCGGGAATATCTACCATCAGGTCCACCCAGTCGGCTTCGCGCCGTTCCGTATCGGGCGAGAGCCAGATTTCCTGCACCGGAGCTAGCTGGCGCAGATAGTCGATGTGCCAGTGGGGGCGGTCGGTGGGTTGCAGGTGATGTTTGATGCGCCCCAGCAGGCCACCCGCGCCAAAGGCGCTGCCCACGTAGGTGTACCAGCCGGCAGGAAAATCAAACGTGCCCAGCCGGCCCACGGTAATCGTCGAGTCGTTGTCCAGGTGCAGGAGTAAAACATAGGTTCCGGTCATTACTTGATTGGGATTCACAATTTCACCCGTAAAAGTCTGATGTTGACCGTAGTTTAGCCTTGCTTGGGGTTGGAGTCAAGGGTGTTGAAGCGCGTGTTTTAACGTTAACTGCGGTTTTTGCTTTTGCCGCTGAACAGGACGTGTGTGTAGCCTACGGTTACCCTACCCCTTCAAATTAAGCCTGTACATAACTCTGGTTTTCTGGTACAATGACTGTTACCCAGTTTATTCCCTTGGCATGCAACTCCAATCCTCTGAACTACTCCCCCAAAGTTGTTCAGTGAAAGATAGTAGCTAGAAATAGCGGTTTGTTTGCTCTTTCCCCAACTTAAAACCTGTAATCCTATTCAGAATTGTCCTGCCAGATACGCGCTGGCTGTTTTGATTACCTGCCACGACCAAAATTAAATTGCAGTACCTGATTGCCAAAGTTAGCCCCCGTAACTTGCGGCGGCAAAGGCAATGGTTTGAGTGGTAATGGAGATGGTTAACAATGAAACCCAGCGTTGCTGTTTCGCTGAAAATATTGCTGGCTCTTGAAGACTCGCCGCATTATGTGTCTGCGGTCAATATGCTCACTCACATCAAATGGCCGCCCGGCACCACCGTCGATTTGCTGGCGGTGATGGCCGGGCCGTTGCCGCTGATGGATACAACGCCGGAAAACCGGCAATATGTTGATGAAACCGCAGAAATTGTGCGCTGGCGAAATTGGGCCGCAACCAAAATACTGATCCGGCATATTAGCACCACCTTGCGCGCCTATCGCCTGGCTGTAAAAAACACGGAGGTGTGCGAGGGTCAATTGATAGAAACCGCGCTCGAGCATGCTTCGGCCAATTTGCCGGATATTGTGGTCATCGCCGCCAAAACCACCGACGTGCCGGGCAAAATCTGGCTGAACCCGGCCACCCAAAAATTGGCGCAGATCGCGCCGCAGTCGGTGCTGGTGGTTCGGCCTTCAAAACAGGTGTGCCCCCTGCACACCATTCTGGCGGTAGATGGCTCGCCGGAAGCCTGGCAGGCGGTGGAATTTATGCGGTCGCTGTCGCTGCCCAACTGGGCCAGAGTCACCCTGCTCTGCCTGGCCGGCGAGCAGACCGGCTCAACCTCAACCCCTGCCGCGGCATCGTTTGCTGATGAAGCCATCAGTTACATGCATGATTGCGGCGTGGCCGTAAAGTGGTTGCGCCGGGATGGGCCGCCCACCCGGGAAATCCTGTCTGTGGCCCACGAAGAAGAAGCCGACCTGATTGTGCTCGGTGGTAAATCTCAGACGTCGATTAAACCCTCCCCCCAACCCGGAATCACCCGGAGTCTGGTTAAACACGCGCCTTGCTCGGTTTTGGTGGTCAGGTAGAAAATGATCGGAGGAAACCCATGAACCTTGACAGTTGGACCGGTAATACTGTAGATTCACCAATTCTGTTTAGAACCCATCCCTGTTCAATTTTGTTGATATCGGATCATCCGGCCCGTTCCTTTAATTTGCAGGAAAAACTCAGAAAGAGTGGCTGCCAGCTTCGGCAGGTTGCAGCTAATGTTGAGGCTGTGGCCAGCGTCAGCCGGCAATATTACGATGTTATGGTTTTTGACGTGAGCCGGCCCGGCCCGGAAATTATGGAGCTTTGCCGGGAATTTGAAACCAACCCGGAGTGGGCCAATATTGCTGCGGTAGTTGTTATGTCAGCGGCCGATTTGACTTGCCTGGTTGCCAAACTGGGGATGACCCGGCCGGTTTATTGCCTGCAAAACGACAACTTGCTCGACAAAAAATTGCAGCAGATTATGGAGCAGATTCATTATTTGAGCTACCGCTACGCCTGAAACGGAGTCAAAATCACGGCCCAAATCATTTTGTTAGATTTTGGGCGATGGCCGGGCCGATGATACAATGCGGGTGTATCACAACCTGACCGCATGACTTCCGAGGATTATGGACAGCTCAAACTCGCTCCCGCCCGCATCTGACTCTTTTGTGTTTCCCCGCTGGCTTGGCCGGCTGACGTTGCGACTGCTAGGTTGGCGCATTAGCGGCGAAGCTCCCACCACGCCCAAATATGTGCTGATTGGCGCACCGCACACCAGCAACTGGGATTTTTTATTTATGCTGGCCGTGGCTGCGACGCTGCAATTAAAAATAACGTGGATGGGCAAAGACTCGCTCTTTAAATACCCGCTGGCCGGCTGGGTGATGCGCAAACTGGGTGGCATCCCCATCGACCGCAGCCGGCCTACCGGCGTTGTTACCCAAATTGTCCACCGCTTCAAACAGTCCAGCCGGCTGATTCTGGTTGTGCCGCCATCCGGCACGCGCAAAAGGAAAGAGTACTGGAAATCCGGCTTTTACTGGATTGCCCTGACCGCCAAAGTACCGATTGTGTGCGCCTATCTGGATTTTGGCCGAAAAGAGGGTGGCATCGGCCCCACCATTATCCCCACTGGCAATATCAAAGCCGATATGGATATTATCCGCACGTTCTATCAGGATGTTGCAGGCAAATATCCGGCCCAAACTACCCGCGTCCGGCTAAAAGAAGAAGACGAAGACCAGCCCGCCCGCGAGTAACTTCAGAGCGTGTTTTTTAAATGTCATTCCGAAGAGCGTAGCGACGAGGAATCTTCCGAAAAGGTCTCAGCAAGCGGCCTGCCGGGGAGACTCTGAGCGACCGCAGGGAGCGAAGAGTGACGCGTGAGATTGATTTTTAACCGCAGCGATGGCAGCCCTTTGCCGGCGGGGCCGGCTGGGGCGGTTTGCGTTGCACATTGAGCGAGTAGGTGCGGGGCATGGTCAGCACAAAGGGGCAGCCTTGCGGGCCGGGGCAACTGCCGGCGCAACTACTGCACGCCGCGTGCGGCTCGGCCGGGGCCAGATCATCGGCTTTGAGCCGCCCCTTGCGTACCCAAAATTCAATCATGCCGTCCAGCGCGCTGCGGTCAATGCCCAACTGCCGGGCCAGTTCGTTTAAATTGATTGCGCCTTTGGCGGCTTTTACCTCGTGTAGTACTTGTTGCAGCATTTTGGTTATCCTATCAGGTATTTCCCGCCCTGAAACACAATAAACGCGACCAGCCAGGCTACCCCAAACTGGCCAAAAATACTCACCCACATCCACTTTGTGCCGAGTTCCTGGCGCATGGCCGCCACCGTGACCATGCAGGGCGTGTAGAGCAGCACAAACACCATAAACGCCAGGGCGGCCAGCGCGCCGTAGCCGCCGCTGTTCGCCTCAAAGTTGGCCCGAATAGTGGCCATCAGATCGGTTGGGGCGCTGTCGTCTTCGGCGTCAAACAGGTTGAGGCCAAAAATCAGCGGCACCGCTTTGAGCGTATCGAGCGTGGCCTGACCAAAACTGGTAACAATGCCAACCACGTCTTCGCTGAAGGTGGTGGGGGCGGCGTTATCTGTGCCGTCATTAATGTTGTACACCTGGGCCGTGGTGCTGACCACCACTTCTTTGGCCACAAAGCCGGAGAGCAGCGCGCCGCTGCTTTCCCACGTGCCAAACCCCAACGGCGCAAACACGGGCGCTATCGCTCCGGCCACCAGCCCAAAAGCGCTGTCGCTGACCGGCGTGTTGGCAAATTCGCCACGGCCTTGAACGGGCATCGCCATAAGAAACCAGATGACGATGCTGGTGACCAAAATGATGCTCCATGCGTTTTTTACAAAAGCCGAGGTTCGTTCCCACACGTAAAACCACACGGTTTTGAGGTTGGGCCGGCGGTAGGGCGGCATTTCGATGAGAAAGGCAGTTTCCTCGCCGGTTTTGAACAGCGTGCGCTTTAAAACCAACCCCAGCCCAATGGCTACGCCGATGCCCAGCAGGTACAGGCTAAAAACCACCACGCCGATGTTCTGCGGGAAAAAGATGGTGGCAAACAGCACGTACACCGGCAACCGCGCTCCGCAACTCATAAACGGTACCAGCAGGCCGGTTAAAATGCGGTCCCGCTGGTTGTCGAGGGTGCGGGTGGCGTACAGTCCCGGCACCGAACAGCCAAAACCAACCACCATCGGCAAAAAACTTTTGCCGTGCAGCCCAATTTTCTGCATAACCCGGTCCATCACAAAGGCGGCGCGGGCCATGTAGCCGGAGTCCTCCAGCACGGCCAGCGCCACATACAGCGACATCAGCACGGGCACAAACACCAGCACTCCGCCCACCCCGGCGATAACGCCATCTACCACCAGGCTTTCCAGCCACGTGCCGCCCAACCCCGGCAGCGACAGCAGCGCCACCGCCCAGTTTGTAATTGGCCCGCTGATCACGCCATCAACCCAATCAATAAAGGGCGTGGCAATATCGGTGGTGATTTTGAACACCACCCACATCAGCGCCAAAAAGATGGGGATACCCAGCCAGCGGTGGGTTACAATCCGGTCAATCCGGTCCGACAGGTTGGCCGGGGCGGTGGCCGGCCGGTTGAGCACCTGCCGCACCACCTGATTCACAAACGAGTAGCGCTGGTCGGCCAGCACAATCTCAACGTCTTCGCTGTAGGCGCTGGTGAGCCGGGCCAGGCTGCCTTCCAGGGTAGGGATAACTTTGGCTCCGCCGCACACGGCGCGAACCTCGGTGAGCAGGGCTTCGTCCTGCTCCAAAAGCTGAATGGCCAGCCAGCGCGGCGGGTAATGTTGCACCAGCGCCGGTACTTGCTGAATGGCCGCCGTGAGCCGCTTGATTTCAGCTTCAACGGTGCGGTTGTAATCAACCCGAAATCGTATACTGGTTGCGGTCATGGGCGGGTTCCTGCCGGCTGCGGCTGTTCCACCCGCGGTGAGGGGATCAACTTGCTGTCCGGCGTCGGCGGCAGCACCGCCCGAAAAATCAGTTCTTTCAATTCGGCCAGCCCTTCCTGCCGCCGGGCAGCGGTGGCCAGCACCGGCACGCCGCCCAGCAGTTCGGATAGTTTGCGCAGGTCAATTTGAAAACCCCGGCTGCGAGCCACATCCATCATATTTAATACCAGCACCAGCGGCGCGCCGGTTTCCAAAATCTGGGTGGTCAGGTACAGGTTTCGCTCCAGGTTGGCGGCGTCGATGACGTTGACCACCAGCGCCGGTTTGGCTTTTACAATGAACTCGCGGGCAATCTGCTCTTCGGCGGAAAAGGCCGACAGGCTGTACGTGCCGGGCAGATCAACCACCACAAATTTTTGCTCGTTGTGCACAAAATAGCCCTCTTTTTTCTCGACGGTTTTGCCGGGCCAGTTGCCCACATGCTGCCGCGAGCCGGTGAGGGCGTTGAAAATGGTGCTTTTGCCGGCGTTGGGGTTGCCGGCCAGGGCAATCACAAAATCGCTCATCAGGCCAACTCCACCAAAATGGCGTGGGCCATGCCCTGCCCCAGCGCCAGCCGGGAATTGTACACCGACACCAGCAGCGGCCCACCCTGCGCCTGCATCACTTCCAGTTCAACGCCGGGGGTCAGCCCCAGTTCGGTGAGCCGGTGGCGCAGCCGCCGCCCGGCGGTAATGCCCACCAGTTTTACCCGCTGTCCGGGTGCAATCATTGATAACGGCAGCACTCCGTCTTTAGCCATTCGCATGCACAGCCTCCGTTAGAAAAGGGGATTGTTGACAATTCGATTCCGCTTCGGGATGGATCATCACTTCGATATTGGCCGCAATTTCACCGACCACCGACAGCCGCTGCCCGCCAACCGCCAGCAGCAACGCGCCGCTGTTACTGGCGGCCACAACCTGCACCCGAGCGCCGGGCTGCAGCCCCTGCTGCTGCAAAAATCCGGCCGCGGCGGCATCGATGTTGAGCTGGGCAATGGTGGCCTGCCCTCCGGCCGCCAGCGAGGTTAGCGGCAGTGTGGCCGGGGCTGGCGCTTCCCCACCACCGGCCGGGATGGGTTCGTGCTGCGGGCTGTAGCTGGGGTGCTCCAAAAATTCGTCCAGCCGGTCGGCCAGCGAATCCGGGGTGACGTGTTCAAAGCGGCAGGCAATTTCTTCGGCTTCGGCCGGTTGAAGGCCCAGCCTGTCCACAAAAAATACTTCCCACAGGCGGCGATGGCGGATAACCCGCCGAGCCATTGCCTCGCCGCTGGCGGTGAGCTGCACGCCTTTGTACGGTTCGTAGGTGAGCAGCTCCTTTTCGGTGAGCTTGCGGCACATCTCGTTGGCCGAAACAGGCGACACGGCCAGTTCCTGCGCCAGTTTGGGCACCGGCACCGGCTGCGATTCCTGTTGCAGCAGAGCAATACGCAGCAGGTACATCTCAATACTTTCGCTCATAGTATTATGGTGTCCCATAACAATACTATCTCCAAAGATAAGGTAAACCTTACGAGGGTATCATGCCACAAAATACAGTCGCCGTGCAGTGACATTTGTCACATGAAACGCCTGACAAATATCACCCGCGGTTTTAACCACGGTTATAAATTTGTTGGCGGTTTGGTAAATTTCCCCCTGCCCCTCCCCCAAAGTGGGGGAGGGGAGAATAATGCGGGGTCAGTTTGGGGCGGTTTTGCCGCCCCAAACTGACCCCAAAAGTCAAATCCCCCTTCTCCCTACCGGGGAGAAGGGGGTAAGGGGGGATGAGGGCCATACCGGGAATTGCCGGAACACCGCAAAAAACGACTCGCCGGGGGCGGGTGGTTGTGCTACAATGTTCGGGTTTGACTTTTGCCAATGGAAAGGACTTATATGGAACCGATTTTGTACGAAACCCACATGCACACGCCGCTGTGCAAACACGCCAGCGGCCGGCCAGAAGAATACGCCGCGGTAGCTCACAAACGCGGCTTAAAAGGCATCACGGTTACCTGCCACAACCCGGTTGATAACGGCTGGGCCACACGCTATCGCATGGGGCTGGGTGAATTTGATAAATATGTGGTGATGGTTGAGCACGCGCAGGAGATGTGGGCCCATAAAATTGACGTGCGGCTGGGGCTGGAGAGCGACTATTACCCCGGCGCGGAAGCCTGGCTGACCAAACTCCACCAGCGGGCCGACTTTCACTACATTTTGGGGTCGGTGCATTCACTGCTGCCGGATTACAAAAATCTCTATTTTACCGGCGACGTGGTGGCTTACCAGCGCCTTCATTTTGAGCATCTGGCCCGGGCCGCCGAATCCGGCCTGTTCGACTCGCTGGCTCACCCCGATTTGATCAAAATTATGGAGCCGGGGCAGTGGCGGCCGGAGCTGATTTGGGATGATGTGCAGCGCAGCCTGGACCGGATTGCCGCCACCGGCATCGCAATGGAGCTGAATACCTCTGGTCTCAACAAACCGCTGGCCGAGTTCCATCCCGCCCGGCCGTTATTGGCAGAAATGCACCGGCGCGATATTCCGGTCGTGGTCGGCGCAGATGCGCACGCCCCGGAGCGGGTGGCCGCCAATTTTGAAGAGGCGCTGGATGTGCTCAAAGATGTTGGCTACCGCCACGTGAACATTTTTTTGGAGCGGCAGCGCCACCAGATTGACATCGACGCCGCCCGGCAGAGTTTGAAGTAGACCGTTAAATTACAATCTCTTTGGCCTGGCCGCGCAGGCAGTGATCGCTGCCCATGCTGGCGCTGTACGCGCCCACCGGCAAAAAGGCCAGCAGGTCGCCTTCGGCCACGGCAGGGAGGGGGCAGGCGGCGGCCCAAACATCGGTCACTTCGTTGATGTGGCCCACCACCCGATACGTCTGTGCCGGCTCGGCCAGCGGCCGGTGCAGCGGTACAATTTTCAGCGGGATGCCGTACAGCGCCGGCAGCGGGTTGATGGCGAAGCCGGCGTCAACACCCAGCCAGTGGACGCCGCGCCGTTCCTCAACCGTGTTAACCTCAACCAGCAGCACCCCGGCCGGCCGCGAGACAAATGTGCCGGGTTCGCATAGTAAAGTTGCTCCCAACGGCGACAGGTGGCGCAGCAGTAACTCGCGCCAGGCGGCCAGCGACAACGGCGAGTCATCGGCCTGATACTGCCCGCCCAGCCCGCCGCCCACGTTGACGGCTCGCAGGGTGGGAATCTGGCGGGCCACGGCGGCCAGCCGTTCAAAGGCCTGCCCCACCTGGCCGGCCATGCTGGCCTGCACGCCCCAGCCCACGTGCATATGCACGCTGTCAACCACCAGCCCGGCGCTTTGGGCGGTTTGCAGCGCCTGTTCCACTTCGGCGGCCTCAAAGCCAAATTTATCGTTGCTGTAGTTAAAGCGCGTATCCGGCGAATAACCCACATTGATGCCGGGGTTGAAGCGCAGCCCCACCGGCGTGTGGCGCGGTACGAGTTCGCCGTAGCGCCGCAGCGCCGAGAAGCTATCGAGCGTTATGTGAATGCCGCTTTCGGCTACAAACGCCAGATCGCGGTTGGAGAGCATCCCGGCATTGAACGAAATTTCCGGGGCCGAAAAACCGTGCTCCCGCGCCAGCGAAACCTCTCGCGGCGAGCAGGCATCGATGCCGACGTCCGGCACCTGCCGCACCGCCGCCAGCACCCCCGGATGGCGATTGGATTTCATGGCGTAGTAAATTTTGCTGGCAACGGGTAGTTCCGCCAGCGCGCTCTGCAGCAGGCCAAGCTGGCGCTGAATGGTGGCCCGGCTGTACACGTACAGCGGCGTGCCGTGCTGCCGGGCCAGTTCTCGCAGCGAATGGCCATCGAAATATAACTGGTCGTTAGTGACGGTCAGGCTTGGGTGCAGCCACCATGTCGACATGGGATATCTCCGCGGGTTGGGTGGAATAGCGGTATCGAAGCTGGCCGCGGCGGGCCAGAAACCCCTCAACCGAGTAGATCAGCAGCGCCGTCCAGATCAGCCCAAAACCAATCAGCCGGCTCTGATCAAAGGGTTCGTGGTACAGATACACCCCCAGCAAAAACTGAAAGGTGGGGGCGATGTACTGCAAAATACCCAGCATCGACAGCGGGATGCGCCGCGCCGCCGCCGAAAACATCAGCAGCGGCACGCCCGTGGCCACGCCGGTGAGTACCAGCAGCAGGGTGATGGTTGGGTTGGCGTGGCCCAGCGAGCCGCTGCCATTCAGCTCCAAAAACAGAAGGTAGCCAAAGGCCGGTGGAAACATCAGCGCCGTTTCCAGCGACAACCCTTCGAGCGCATTGAGCGGAGTGGCTTTTTTGAGCAGCCCGTACAGGGCAAACGACAACGCCAGTACCAGCGCAATCCAGGGCAGCGTGCCGTAGCGCAGGGTGAGGTACAACACCCCCACCAGCGCAAAACCGATGGCCAGCCACTGCCAGCCGCGCAGTCGCTCCCGCAAAAAGATAACCCCCATCAACACGCTGACCAGCGGATTAATGAAGTAACCCAGGCTGGTTTCTACCACGTAGCCGGCGTTAACGCCCCACACATAGGTGAGCCAGTTGGCGGCCAAAATACAGCCGGCCAAAAAAACAATCAGCAGCGTTTTGGGCTGCCGGCTCACCGCGCCGAGCCAGGCCCAGCGCTGTTTGAGGGCCAGCAAAGCCAGCACAAACAGCAGCGACCAGGCCATGCGGTGGCTGACAATTTCGGTGGCCGGCACGGCGTGGAGCGCCTTCCAGTAAATTGGCAGCAGCCCCCACAGAGTGTATGCGCCAATGGCGTACAGCAGCCCTCTATTCATGGGTCTGCAAAATTCTAATGGCCACCCGGTCGGCGTAATCGGCCACATCGGCGTCCGGGGCCGGGGGAAGCGCGGCAATGGAGACCCGGTTAAAAAAGTCGGCTGTGTGTTTTTGCCCGGCAGCGACCAATGCCGCCCGGCGCTCGTTGCTCATATCAAACTCGGTGGTGCCGAAACCTTTGGCGGGCAGCCGGGCCACCAGGTTTTTAAACTTGTCGATGACAATTTTATCGTGGGCCTGGGTAGCGGTGTTGACCAGGCGGGTAATCCGGCGCACAATCCGCAGCTTGCCCAGCCGCGCCTCCAACCCCGCGGCAGCGATGGCCGGCGCGCCTTCTACCGGCAGCGTTTCATCAATCAGCAGCCCCAAAATGGCGTCGCCGGTTTCCGACCCCATCACCGCCAGCACGTCGGGGTGATTGGAAACAAAAAGTTCGAGCGGAAAGTTTGAGAGCAGGCCGCCGTCAACAATCAAATTGCCGGTAATATCTTTGTTTTGGTACTGGCCCCACTCGGCCAGCCATTCAACTTCGGGCCAGATCAGGGGGATGCTCATCGACATGCGCACCGCCCAAACCACCGGGCAATTGGGCGCGGTGATGTGGTTTAAAACCAGCATCCGCTCGCCGATGGTGTCCGTGGCGATCACAGTCAGTTCCGTGCCGGTGGCCGCAAAAAATTCGGCCAGAGTCATCCGGCTAAATTGACGGGCCCGGCCCCGAAACTGCCCGGTATCCAGCTTTCGTTCCAGCCAACTGACAAAACGGTGCGCCGAAAACCAGCCGCCCAACTCCACAAACGAGAACACGTTGCGATAACCGGGCTGCGCCATCAGCGCGTTGATGAGTAAATGGTCAAATCTGGCTTCGACAACTTCCGGGATGAGGGGAATATCGACATTTTGCAGCAGTTCGTAGGTCAGGCTCTGCTCGATTTCTGCCCGTTCAAAGCGGGTGGGGATGCCCATAAATCCCTCAAATACAGATTTGCCGTCTTCCCGTTCAGCGAGCACAGCCAGCATCTCGGCCGCCGAATAGCCGGCGGCCAGCAGCGCGGCCGTAATCGCTCCCGCAGAAGTGCCGAGCAGCCGCTGGTAAGTATGCCCGCGGGCCTCAAACTCCTGCATCGCCCCCACAAAAACCATCCCTTTGGCGCCGCCGCCCTCAAAAACCAGATCGTACTTCATTGTTTACCTCCTGCGCGAATAGGATTCAGGGGTCAGGAATTAGGGAAATACTCAGGCATGTCACCCCGCCAACACCACGCGGGACTCCTGACCGGTTAAACGTTAATTTTCATCCGTCCCACGGGGAGGCTTCATTCTGCCGGGCATTATCCCTTTTGGGACAGGCATTGACATTGCTGTCTTGGTTGACTCATTTGTGATTTTAGCATACCTGGATTCCGATTGCCAGAATTCCCGGCCGGCCTGTTAAGAAAAATTGAGTAACTACTCAGCCGCCCCATTCTGGATGTCATTCCCGCGTGTTTTTAGCGGGAATCTACCGTTTTGGCCTTCAGTGGATGCCCGATAAAGACATTCGGGCATGACGGCTGAGTAGTTACAAAATTGATTCCTGACCGGCAACGGCTAAAATAGTAAAAAGAGTGATGGTTCAGCTACCGCTAACGCCGCACAATGCCGGGAGTTGCGCGCATGCCTGCGTTCATTGATCGTTGGAAGCAGCGGGTCAAACACTTGAAAATTGAAATTTATGCCATCTGGCTGGCCTACCGCGACCCTCGCGTGCCGCTGCACGCCCGGCTTTTTGCCGCGTGCGTGGTGGGCTACGCCTTCAGCCCCATCGACCTGATTCCAGACCCCATCCCGATTTTGGGCTATTTGGATGATTTGATTCTGCTGCCATTGGGGATTATGCTGGCGCTAAAAATGATCCCGCCCCATGTGCTGGCCGAATGCCGCGAGCAGGCGCAAAATATGGCGCAGCAACAAAAACCGATCAGCCGGGTTGCGGCCGCAGTGATAGTTGCGGTGTGGCTGCTGCTGGCCGCGGCCGTGGTTTGGCTCTGGCTGCGGCTCGGCGGCTGAATTGCCAAACATCGGGCTGCCGGGGCGGAGCCGAATGGCCCGGCTATCCGTGGGTTGGCTTGATTTTGCAGGAGATTACATGCCCGGAATAAAGATAGTTCGCCACTGGCGGTACGGTTTGGTGTATCTCGTCCTGTTATTTGTGCTGGCGTTAACCATTTTTCCCTTTTGGTGCGCATTGGTGCTGTCTATCAAATACGAGGGCGATTTTTTTCAGCCCAAATATATTCCGTTTTTGCAGTTTCAGCCCACACTCGAACACTGGTTGCTCGAATGGCGTGTTTTTGGCGAACCATACGGCCTGGGGCGCGGCCTGTTAAACAGCCTGATTGTTGGCACGCTGACCAGCGGGGTCAGTTTGATTCTTGGCGGTTTGGCCGCCTTTGGTTTACGCCTGATGCGCGGCGACCGGCTCTCCATCTGGCCATTGCTGGGCCTGTTTTTGATACCGCATTTGGTGCCGCCGATGGTTGTGGTTATTCCCTATGCAATGATGATGCACTGGCTGGGGTTGGATGATACGCTGCTGGCCCTGGTATTTGCCCATGTTTCTCTGGCGCTGCCGCTGACCGTGATGATTTTATACAGCGTGATGACCGAAGTCTCCGACGAACTGCTGGATGCAGCCCGGGTAGATGGTTGCGGCTGGCTGGCGCTGCTGCGGCAAATTATGGTGCCAATCCTTTTTCCAGCCCTGCTCGGGGCGGGGATTCTCTGTTTTGCGCAAAGTTGGAACGAGTTTTTCTTTGCACTGGTCAATGCCAGGCAGGTGGCGTGGACCGCGCCGTTGTCTATTGCTTCATTGATCACCAAAGACGGCATTGAGTTTGAATATGTGGGCAGCCATTTGTTGCTGGTAATGCTGCCGCTGCCTCTGGTTCTGCTGTTGGCGCAGCGATGGGTAGTGCGTGGCCTGTCGCTGGGGCTGCTCAAGGAAGAAGGCTCAAAATGAGCGATCAGCTGAACGCGCTGCGGGCGGCGCTGGCCGAGGCCCAGAACCGGTTGATTGAGACCGAGGCAGAACTGGCCGACCGGCTGGCGGAAATTAACGCTTTTGAAATTGAATTTGAGGGTCGGGTGGGCTATTTGCTGGATAACCTGGAGGCGCTGGAGCAGGACATCCAAAAATATCACGAGCGGATTCAAATTGCCCGCAACAAACAGATATTTGGCACGCCTCACATTTCTGTGGAAGACCAGTACCGCCGGACGTGGCAGGCTCCCCCGCCGGCCGCGCCGACGCCGCCGGCTCAACCGCTCAACCCGGCCAGTGAGGCTGAAATCAAAGCGCTGTACCGGCAGTTGGCCCGCCGTTTTCACCCTGATCTGGCCGCTACTGAGCCGGAGCGGCTGTTTCGCACCCAAAAAATGCAAGCCATCAACGATGCCTACGCCGCCCGTAGCCTGGCCGAACTGGTTGCTCTGGCTCAGGGGGCAGAGGCGGGTATCGATACCGGGTGGCGCGCCGGCCAAACCGAGGCCCAGTTGGTGGCCGCTTTGCAGGCCGAATTATCACGCTGCCAGCAGCGATTGCGGGAAATTGACCGGGAGCTGCGGCATCTGCCGTACCGTCCCAGTGTTGAGGTGAGCCTGGAAGTAAAGGCCGCCCGCCGCCGGGGGCGTGATTTGCTGGCGGAAATGGCGGCAGAAGTTGAGCGCAAAATCGCCCGAAAATCCGTTGAGCGCGATTTGCTCAAAGCTCAGTTTGACCAGCTTGGCCCCGACCAGGGTTTTATCAACATTAACCGGCGTTAGCCAACCAGGTAGATAGTCGCCACAGCCACGCCGATAGTGACCACAATCCGGCGCAGCACTACGGGTTGAATTTTGCCGGCCAGCCGGCCGCCCAGCACCCCCCCGAGCAGCGCGCCAACGGCCATTACCAGCGCCGCCAGCCAGACCACCCGGCCGGAAAATAAAAAGAAAATGGCGGCGGCCACATTTACACTCAAAGCAATGGCCTGTTTGAGGGCGTTGAGCCGGGTCAGCGAATCGTCCAGCACCAACCCCAACACGGCCAGCACAATTACGCTCAATCCCGCGCCAAAATAGCCGCCGTAAACCGCGGCCAACCCCACCGGCAGTGTTGCCCACTGCTCAGAATCGCCATCGTGCCCGGCCTGGCTGGTACGCCGGATAACCCAGGCCCGCAGCGGGTCTTGCGCCGCCAGCAGCCCCGAAGCCAGCAAAATGAGAAACGGCACCAGCGTCCGGAACACCCGCTCACCGGTGCTGAGCAGCAATACCCCGCCGACAATTCCGCCAATAATGCCAGCCGGCACCAGCCACCACAAGCGCTGGCGCTGGCCGCGCAGATCGTTCCATTGGGCCATAGTGGCTCCCAGATAACCGGGGCAGAGCGCCACAGTGTTGGTTACGTTAGCGGCCACGGCCGGTACGCCTACCGCAGTGAGCATTGGAAACGTAATCAGAGTACCGCCCCCGGCCAGCGCGTTTACCGCGCCGCCGGCAATGGCGGCCAATCCTACCAGCAGTAAATCAAAACCGCTTATTGCCACAATTGTTTTGTCCTTTGGATTTAGTATGGTAACCATGCATTTAAAGGAAACAGTGTTACTTTTGGATGCTTTGCGCTCAAAAGTGACACCAATTCCTCAGTTATCCCTCCCCCTTTTGGGGATGGGGGAGGGGTAATTCTTGTCATAAAAGTTTGTCAACGGTTTAATGCTACCACCGTTGAGAAAAATCGGGAATTATCCCATTAACTCAATTGCCCGGACAACCTGGTTAATTTGGATCGGCTTGATCAGGCAAGCCAGCGCCCCAAGCTGGGCGACGCGACTCATCATTTCGTCGTCGGCGTAGCCGGTCATAAAAATAATGGGCACATCAATCTGTGAGCGGATTTGTTGCGCGGTTTCAACCCCATCCAGCGCGCCGGCCAGGCTGATGTCGATAAACATAAGGTCTGGCGGTTGGGCGACGGCAATTTCTACGGCTTTTTCGCCGGTGGGGGCCAAACCAATGATGGTGTGGCCTAGTTGCATCAAATCCTGCTGCAAAACCAGCGCAATCAGATATTCGTCTTCGACAATCAGTATGTTCATCCGCCGTTGATTCAAATTCTGACTTGGTAAAGGTTATCTTTAAACTCGATGGTGCAGGTAACTCCCGGCTCGTTTTTGAGGTTAACCCGGCCCTGAAGTTGATGTTCGCCAATACCCAAAATTGTTTGCAAGCCCAAAGTTTGGCTCTGCCTTGGGTCAAAACCTGCGGGCAGCCCAACACCATTGTCACTTACCTGAAGCATGATGTCATCATTAGTTTTGTTTAGGCAAATTTTGATCTCGCCGCGGCGAGTGTTGGGGAAGGCGTGCTTAAAGGCATTAGAAATCAACTCGTGCAAAATCAGGCCGCAAGGGATGGCGGTGTCAATGAGCACCGGCACGGGTTCCAACTCCAGCGTCAGCGACACCCGGCCCATATCGAGCCGGTAACTTCTGGCCAGCAGCATAGCCAGGTCGCTCATATATTCTTTCAGGTCGATGCTCGACAGGTTTTGCGATTGGTAGAGTTTTTGGTGAACCAGGGCCATCGCCCGGATACGGGTTTCCATTTCTTTGAACACGGTTGATACAGACGCGCTTTTGGCCTGCGTGGCCTGCAACGACAGCAGCGAGCCAATGACCTGCATATTATTTTTGGTGCGATGATACAGTTCGCGCAGCAGCACTTCTTTTTCTGCCAGGGCAGCTTTAATCTGTTCCTCTTTCTGTTTGCGTTCGGTAATGTCCCGGATGGTGGAGAGCATCGCTACCCGGTAGGTGTTATGAGTGATAAAACTGATCTGTGCTTCAACCAGCCGCCGTGTGCCATTAGCGCGCACAATTTCAGATTCAAAGGACAGTGAAGGCTCCGGTGCCTCAAATATCGCCCGGTAGTGTTCCAGTATTTCTGCCCGCCGGTGTGGCGGAAAGACAACGGCAATACTTTTGCCAATGATTTGTTCTGATGGATAGCCGTACAGGGTGACGTAGGCCGGGTTGGCGGCCAGTACTGTGCCTTTGGAGTCTGACAGCACCAGGGCGTCGGAGGTAATCTCCCACACCGCCCGAAACCGCGACTCGCTTTCGCGCAGCGCTTCCTCGGTCCGGCTGAGGTTGGTGATGTCCCTTGCGCTGACCAGCGCGCCGCCAATGGTGTTGTCGTCGTCCCGATAGGGGGCATACGTTATATCCATAAAGCGGCGGCCTTCGACAGGAATATCAAGCCAGGCCTGGTAGCGCACGGTTTCGCCGTTAAAACAGCGGTCCAGATGCGGCTTGGAGATTCGTTCAAATAATTCGGTTCCTACTACTTCGGCCACAGAATGATCAATAATTTCATTGCTGGCCCTGTTGTTTAGGCTCAAATGGATGTCGTTGACAATCCGGTACACATAGTTCCGGTCTACCAGTGCTAAGGCACTGGGGGAGGCCGAGATCATGTGCTGGTAGCGGCGGAGAACCTGTTCAGCCTGTTTGCGTTCGGTGATGTCCCTGAAAACGCCCAGCATATACGTCTGCCCATCAAGGGTGATGGCCCGGGCACGGATTTCAACGGGTTTACGGCTCCCATCGCCGCAAATTACATCATGTTCAATTGGCGGAGTATCCTCCTCGGCAGCGGCTCGCCGATAAGTAAAGCCCTCTTGCGCCAGCGCCACATGGTCGGGGGGATGCAGCGCGGTGAAATGCATGCCGATGATCTGATTGTGCGGCCGCTGTAGTAGTTTTGCCGCAGCCGGGTTGGCATCAACAATAATGCCGGTATCGGCCCCGGCCAAAATGATGGCGTCTGGCGACAGTTCGTACAGGGCGCGAAATTTTTCGCCAAAGGCTGCCGGGCGCACGTTAACAACCACGGTGTTGCTGTCCGGTTGGTCTGGCAGGCAGGTGATGACGGTTTCAAGCCGTGTCTGAGTGTTATCAGTGGGGCGCAGCGTGTACACGCCATCCAGGCTCAGCCCCGGCCGGGCGACAGCAGTCGCCAGTTTTTTTTGAGCGCCCGGCCGATCGGCGGGGATAAGCAACTCGGCCAGCGATTTACCAACCAGGTCTCGCGAGGAACGGCCAAAAAGCTGCTCTGCCGGTGGCGTGGCAAAACGGATGACCCCGGCGGCATCTGCCAGCAGCAGCCCTTCCATCAATACGCCGTTTGACGGGATCGTTTCCGAAGATAAGCGGTTTTTACTCAATGCCAACCTCCCAACCGGTAATCAGCAAGCTTCTCAATTTGGTGGGCCAATTAACGCAATTTCTCCTGATTTGCTTGATTTTGAGTCATTCTAACATATAACAACCTTCCTAAACTATAGCGGGTTGGTGTGAGATTCGTGCAATTGCGTGCAACCCCTATTTTGAGCACGGAATAAAAAAAGGTCTGGCGCGCGCCAGACCTTTTGACTATGTTTCTACTTTTTTAAATTCGCTCAAAATAGGACACAGATTTACACAGAAAACACAGGTGAAGTAAAAAATTTTCAACAACATCTGTGTAAATCTGCGAAATCTGTGTCCTGATTCTAAAAGTGCAAAGGTAGTAACTTTTTAAAGTTCTGCCAAAAACCGCTCATAAATTTAGTGAAGCCAGAAAAGCCTGAACCTCTTCGGCGCTGTCCAGAGCCAGTGCTTGCTCGGCGATGTGCCGGGCCTGTTCCTGCGTCAGCTTGCGGATTACCGCTTTGACAGCCGGAATGTTGGCTGCGCTCATGCTGAATTCATCCAGCCCCAATCCCAGCAGCACCGGCGTGGCCAGCGCGTTGCCGGCCATTTCGCCGCACATGCCCGCCCAAATCCCGGCGACCTGCGCTGCTTGCAGCGTTTGCCGGATCATTTGCAGCACGGCCGGTTGCAACGCCCGAGCCAGGCCGGCCACTTTGCCATTACCGCGATCGGCGGCCATCACGTATTGGGTCAGGTCGTTGCTGCCAATGCTAAAGAAATCCACTTCGGCGGCCAGTCGGTCGGCAATGGCCACCGCCGATGGCACTTCGACCATGATGCCAACTTCCATCGCTTCATCAAACTCGATGGCGGCGGCGCGCAGTTCGGCCTGAGCCTCGGCCAGCATCTGTTTGGCGGCCCTAAGTTCGGCCAGGGTGCCGATCATAGGGAACATCAGCTTAAAATTGTGACCGAGGCTGGCCCGCAAAATGGCCCGCAGTTGCGTTTTGAACAGTTCCGGTTGATCCAGGCAAAAACGGATGCCGCGCCAGCCTAAAAACGGGTTGTCTTCTACGCCGGTTTTGAGATAGGGCAGCGGTTTGTCGCCGCCCACATCCAGCGTGCGGATTACCAGTGGGCGCGTGCCCATCGCCGCGGCAACCTGTTGGTAGGCGGCCAACTGTTCCTCTTCCGAGGGGGCGCTGTCACGGTCAAAAAACAGAAACTCGGTGCGGAACAGCCCAACGCCTTCCGCGCCGTAGTCAAGCGCCGCGGCCGTGTCGCGCGGGCCGCCAATGTTGGCTACAACTTCAACGGTTTGCCCGTCTTGGGTGACGGCCGGCTGCCGGCCGGCAAATTTCGATTCTTGCTGCTGTTGCTGCCATGCTTCCCGTTTGGCGGTTAAATTGGCCAATTGGGCGGGCGTGGGTTGCAGCCAAAGCCGGCCGCTGTCGCCGTCGATGGCAACGGTTTGGCCATCGACAGTTTGCTCCAGCGCGCCGTTCAGCCCCACAATCGCCGGGATGCCTAACGCCCGGGCCAGAATGGCGCTGTGCGAGGTGGCCCCGCCGGACTGGGTGCAAATGCCCAGTACGCTGGCCGGCTTCAATCGTGCGGTGTCGGATGGGGTCAGGTCGCGGGCCAATAAAATGACAGGCTGGCTAAAATTGATCTCCGGCTGGGTAACGCCCAGCAGGTAGCGCAGCACGCGCTGGCCAACGTCGCGCACATCGGCAACGCGGGCCCGCAAATAGTCATCATCAATGGCTTCGTATTGCGCGGCCATTGCGTCGATGGCCTGCTGCCAGGCGGCTTCGGCATTGAGTTTGCCCTGATAAATGCGCTGTTGAGCGTCGTCCTGCAAGGCCGGGTCCTGCAAAAACATCTGGTGCACGCCAAAAATAGCGGCTTCGTTGGGGCCAACTGCGGCCACGGCCTCGGTTTGCAGCTCTTGAATGGCCTGATGCGCCGAAGCGATGGCCGCCTGCAAGCGCAGCCATTCCGCGGGCAGATCGGTTACGGCGTAAGTGACAACTTCGGGCAGGCGCGGCCGGTATTGGTACACCGGGCCAATGGCCACGCCGGGCGATGCCGGAATGCCGACCAACTCGCCGGCGGCGGCCGGGGTGGGAGCTGCCAGCGGGGCCATCGGTTTGACCTCCACCGTGTCCGGTTCGCCAAAGTTATCGGCGGCCAGGGCTTGAATTGCGTCCAGCGCGGCGGCGGCGTCTGCACCGGCCGCAGAGATCACAATTTCCTGTCCCTGTCGCACGCCCAGGGTGGCTACCTGGTTGATGCTTTTGGCGTTGGCCTGTTTTTCACCCTTGCGTACCCAGATATCGGCCTGAAAACGGTTGGCTGTTTTAACAAAATTGGCCGCGGGCCGGGCGTGGAGGCCCATCGGATTGCGAACCGTGAGCCGCAGTTCAGTAGCTGCCGCTGCGGGTTGCGGTTGGGGTGTTGACGCAGATTCCGGGGCGTATGCTTCCAATTGGCTGACTTTGGCCGCCAGCGCATCCTGGGCTTCGGCCAGCACCTGCTCAAGGCTGGCTCCCGCCGAAGCCTGAACAGCGGCGGCCATAGCGCCTTCAACCAGCGGCGCGGCGCACAGCTTTACGTTAGCCTGCTGGTCGGGTGTAAGGAAATCCAGCGCCATTTCAGCGCTCAGCAGGGCGCTGCCCAAATCCATCAATACCAGCACGCCGTCCGGGCTGTACACCGATTCGATGGCTTCGTAAACTTTGTGGGCGTCAGTGCCAATGGGATGTTCGGGGTCATCGATTCCGCCGGCGGCCGCCAGGGCAACCTGTCCCTGCACCATCTGGTTGGCCAGGTCCAGTACGCCTTCGGCCAGCTTGGCGCTATGTGAGACAATGACGATACTTACCATAAGGTGTTGTCCTTTTGATGTTTCCTGATAGAGTCAGGCGGAGTTAGCCGGCGTTTACCGTATCCAGCAGGGTTTTTAGTAATAAATAGGATGAGGTTGCGCCGGGGTCCTGGTGGCCGATACTTCGTTCGCCCAGGTAGCTGGCCCGGCCTTTTCTGGCTCGCAGCGGGATGGTGTCTTTCATGCCCTGCTCGGCGGCTTTAACCGCCGCGGCTAATGGCACAGCCGGATCAGTGTTAGTTTGGCTGGCGGCTTTAAAGGCGTCCAGCGCCGGCTGCCAGGCATCGTACATGGTTTTGTCGCCCAGTTCGGCCCGGCCGCGCTGCAAAATCCCATCGACGCCGGCCTGGAACATCTGGTACAGGTCGTCGCTGCTCAATTCTTCTTTGGCGTTGAGGGCGGTGCCGCTGCGCATAAAAAAGGTGCCGTACAGCGGGCCGCTGGCCCCGCCAACGCTGGAAATGAGGGCCATGCCGGTTGTTTTCAAAATACTGCCAATGTCTTTGTCGGCGACGGTGGGCAGCTTTTCGACAACTTTGTTAAAACCCCGACTCATATTGATGCCGTGGTCGGCATCGCCAATGGGGGAATCGAGCTGGGTCAGATAATCCTTGTTTTCGGCCAGTACCACCGCCAGATTTTCCAACCATTTCACAATTTGTTCTTTACTTACGGCCATATTTTTCTCCTCGTCGAGGTTTTCAGGAGTTGGGTTCAGCAACAACCCGCTCGGTTACGTTGGCCCGGCGGTCAAATGTTTTGACCGCCGGGTTTTAAATTGAACTAATTATATCACGGGTGTTGAGCAAACCCCAAAAGCGCTCAAAATCCGGTTATGCGCCCCAGCGCAGGCCGGGCGTTTTAACCGGGGCATCCCAGAATTTCAGGATTTCGTCATCGGCTTTGAGCAGGGTGATGGAGCAGCCTTGCATTTCCAGCGAGGTGATGTACGGCCCAATCAGATTGCGCGCAATTTTAATGCCTTTGGCCTGGCACACCTGGGCCAGTTTGCGGTAAACAGCGTACAGTTCAGAAACCGGGGTGCCGCCCATGCTGTTGACAAACGCGATAACCTGATCGCCGGCTTTGAAGGGTTCATCGGTGAGGGTTTTATCCACCCAGTCGCCGGCGTCGTTGTCCCATTCGCGGACGGTGCGGGTGTACGCGCCGTCGTCGATGATGCTGCTGGCCATAATTTCCACAATTTCATCCACAGGCTTAATGCTGCTGCGCTGCATGCCCGGTTCGCCGTGGATGCCAATGCCCAGCTCAATTTCGTCCTCGCCGAGTTCAAAGGTGGGTTTGCCGGCAGCCGGCACGGTGCAGGAGGTCAGCGCCATGCCCATTGTGCGGCCGTACTGGTTCACTTTGCGGCACAGGTCGGCGCATTGCTCCAGCGAGTAGCCGGCTTCGGCGGCCGCGCCCACAATTTTTTCGGCCAGCACGGTGGTGCCCACGCCGCGCCGCCCGGCGGTGTAGAGACTGTCTTTGACGGCCACGTCGTCGTCGATGAGGATGCTTTGCACTTTGATGCCTTCGGCGTGGGCCATTTCGGCGGCGGTTTCAAAGTTGAGCACGTCGCCGGTATAGTTTTTGACAATGAACAGCACACCCGCGCCACTGTTAACGGCTTTGGCGCATTCGTACATCTGGTCCGGCGTGGGCGAGGTGAAAACTTCGCCGGGGCAGGCGCCATCGAGCATGCCCACGCCGACAAACCCGCCGTGCATGGGCTCGTGGCCGCTGCCGCCGCCGGAAACCAGCGCCACTTTACCGGCTACCGGCGCATCGGCCCGCACCACAAAATGGGGATCGATATTCACTTTGAGTTCGGGGTGCGCAACGGCCATGCCTTGCAGTTGTTCTTTTACCACATCATCTACGGCATTGATCAATTTCTTCATTGAATGGAATCCTTTCTTTGATTGATACCGGGTTACTTTAATGGGCTTATTATAGAAAAAACTGCACCCATCTGACAATCAAAACTCAAAAAATGTTTCAAATGAAAACACAATGATCTGCATTTTGTTTCATATCGAAACACACGGTGCGGCGAACTTGTTGAAATTAAGCGCCGGGATTACAATAGGGCGACACACGCGGGTACGGAGGAATTTATGCTGCCGTTGGGTTATCCCCTTCAATTTGAGGCGCTGGCCAAAACATGGCAAGCGTTTGTCGATACCGGCCAGGTGGCGCCAATCCCCGGTTTTGTGCCCGACCCCACCGTTGTTCAATCCTGGGAACGCTGCCTGCCCCGGCTCGACCCGCGGGCCAGACCCCGGCTGTCCCCGGCCAAAGCACACACGCTGGAGGCCGTGCTCAAAACCCACACCGACCTGCTGACCATCGCCATCCCCTATATTGAAGACATCCACCAGTTTATTGAAGGCTCAGACTGCGCCATTTTGCTGACGGATGGCGCGGGCCGGGTGCTGGCGCTGGGCGGCGATGCCACTGCCAGCGTGCAGATTGACGAACTGGGGCTGGGCCAGGGCGCGTACTGGGCCGAGGGGCAAATTGGCACCAACGCTGTGGGGATGACGCTGGTCACGGCCATGCCCACGCAGGTGGTTGGCGCGGAACATTTTTTTCAGATTTATCACCGGTTGGTCAGCACCGCCGCGCCCATTCACGATGTCCACGGGCGGATCGATGGCGTGCTGGCGATTGTCGGCCCGGCCAAAAACGCCACCTCGCACACCCTCTCGCTGGTGATGAGCGCGGCGCGGGCCATCGGCAACCAGATTCAGGCCAACCTGTATCAGGAAGAAGCCAACCGCCGCCTGGCCGAAGTGAACACTGTGTTGGGGGCGATGCACGAAGGCGTGCTGGCCTGGGACGAAACCGGGCGCATCCGGCAGATCAACCAGCAGGCCGCCGAAATGTTGTCGCTCAACCCGACCAAAGTGCTGGGCCGGCCGCTCAGCGAGGTAATTGCCGTGCCGCAGCTCATCAGCAGCGCCATCGAGCAGAAAAACGGGCTGCACGATGTGGAGGTGAGTTTTGAGCGGGCGGAGGCCACCATCGATGCGATGGTCAGCCTCAGCCCTATTTTGGAGGGGGTTGATACCCGCAACCCGGTGGGGTACACCGCCATTTTGCGGCCGATTGCCCAGGTGCGGAAGCTGGTTAGCCAGCAGGTGGGGGCGCAGGCCACGCTGACCGTGGCCGATATTCCGGCCGTGTCGCCGGCCATGCGCCGGGTGCTGCGCCAGGCGGTGATCGCTTCACGGGGGCGCGCGCCGGTGCTGCTGCGCGGCGAAGGCGGCGTGGGCAAAAACTCGCTGGGCCGGGCCATTCACAACGCCGGCGAGCGCGCCGACAAGCCGTTTATCACCATCAACTGCCGCGCCCTGCCCCACGAACTGATGCTCAGCGAATTTCTGGGCTACGATCAGGATCAAAACACCCCCGGCCGGCCCAGTAAATTTGAGCTGGCTCACGGCGGCACCCTGCTGCTGGATCAAATTGACAGCTTATCGTTGGAAATGCAGTCGGCGTTGCTGCACGTGATTGAAACCAAACACGTAATGCGCCTGCAAAGCACCCGCCTGATTCCGGTTGATGTGCGGCTGATTGCCTGCACCTCGGCCAACCTGGAGCAACTGGTGGCCGACGGCAGTTTTGTGCGCCAGCTTTATTACAGTTTTGGCGTGTTCAACTTTTTTATTTCGCCGCTGCGCGAGCGACCGGAGGAAATTCCGGTTCTCGCCGAGCGCTTTTTGAGCCGGATTGCCCAAAACCAGCCGCCCGATGGCTGGCTGAGCGACGAGGTGCTGGCCGCGCTGCGTCGCTACCCCTGGCCGGGCAACGTCCGCGAGCTGGAAAATACGTTGGAGCGCGCGCTGAATAACAGCAGTGATGGCGTTATCAAACTTGTTGATTTGCCCAACGTGGTGCGCAGCGGCCGGGTGCTCACCACCAACTCGGTGGCCGCCCAGCCGGTCATTTCCGCGGCGGAGGCGGAGCGGGAAGCGATCATCGCTGCGGGCTGGGCCTACCAGGGGCGGGTCACCGCGATGGCCCAGCAGTTGCAACTGGGCCGCACCACTTTGTGGCGCAAACTCAAACGGCTCAACATTTCGCCGGAGCAGTTCAAAGGCACAAATGGATAACACCCAATTAGAAAAACTGATTCTGGCTTCGATTGACCAGCGCTACCAGGCCCACGCCACTCGCGATTTGGCCGACTATATTTTTTCAAACTACCTGTTTCAATCGTTCCAGCCGGCGTTCATCGGCTTTATCGGCCGGTATGGGCCGGATATCGTCGTTTATCTGGCCGACCCCGGCCACGTGCAGGCTCTGGTAGATTACTGCATGCGGGCCACCAAAGCGTACACCTACCAGCGCAATCAATTCATCAACTTTACCGGATTTTATGATGAGTTGCTGGCGGCGGAATACACCCGGTTTTTCGAGCAAATCCGGGAGATGCTGGCCCAAACCACCACCATCGAAGGGTTGACCGCAGCGACCGCGACGGTGTTGCAGGCGCACCACGAACGGCTGCGGCTGGTTCTGTCATCGTACTGCGTGGCTGCCCAGCCCGCCAAACTGAACGCCAATCCGCTGCTCAGCACCGTGCCGTGCGAGGAATATTCGGCGGCGCTTCAACTGCGACTGTTGGGGCTTGATCCCGCCGCGCTGGCCGAACCGATTTTGGATATTGGCTGTGGGGCGTCCGGCGCTTTGGTGACGGCGCTGCGCCAGCAGGGGTACACCGCCTTCGGCCTCGACCGGCTGGCGCCGGTTGGCCTGGCTTTTTTTCAGCAAAATTGGTTTGAGTTTGATTTTGGGGCAAACCGCTGGGGCACCATTGTGGCCCATCAATCGTTTTCAACCCACTTTATCCACGCCCATTTGCACAATTCAACCAGCGCCACCCAATTTGCCCGGCTGACCATGCAAATTCTGGGCGGACTGAAACCCGGCGGCGAATTTTGCTACGCGCCGGGCCTGCCCTTTTTTGAGCCGCATATTGAGTCCAGCCGCGAGTTTGCCGTGGCCAAAACAACCATTCAGGCCGGCAACACGCTGGGCATTGGCGAAATTTTCTACGCGGCCAGGGTTAAAAAACTATCCCCAACATAACCTTGATCTTTGCACCGGCCGTTAAAATTCACTGTTAATTTTCAGCAAAATTGGTTTATAATCATGCCGGTCTTTGCATTCTGGCCCACCCTTTTCCAGCGCCGGGTGACCACTAACTATCAAACAGGTACCACATATTCAGGAGGCATATGAAAAGCAAGGCATCATCATTAATGATATTAATCGCTGGTCCTTATCGTTCGGGCACAAATGATGACCCGGTAAAAATGGCCGCGAACGTGAGGGCAATGGAGGCGGTTGCATTACCAATTTTTCGGGCCGGGCACATTCCAATATTGGGCGAGTGGCTGGCGTTGCCGCTGGTGGAGTTGGCCGGATCAAAAGAGGTGGGCGATGCGGCCTTCAATGAAATTTTTCACCCTGTAGCCGAGCGGTTGCTCAGCAAATGTGACGCCGTTTTGAGAATAGGCGGCGCGTCTCAGGGGGCAGACCAGATGGTTGCCGTAGCCCAGGCCCTGGGGTTGAAAGTTTACTACCGGTTGCAGGAGATACCGGGCTGTGAGGAATAATCATTGTTCAGAGTCACAATAACGTAACAATCATTCAGTCTTTATAGCTTTTCTCCCCGGCGCGAATAGCAATTTTGAGGTGATTCTCAAACGGGGGTAACGGGCAGGAGTAATCTTCGGAGTAGGCGCAAAACGGGTTATAGGCCAGGTTGAAATCCACCACAATTTCGCCGTTGGCCAATTCCTCCGGCTCCAGGTAGCGACCCGCGCCATAGGTTTCGCTGCCGCTGGTGGCATCGCGGAAGGGGACAAAGAGGTCGTTGTGTTCCTCGCCGCGGTAAACGGCCAGTTGGGCCGGCTGCCCGTCAACCTCAAATTCCACCGTGCCCAACCGCAGAAACGGGCGTTCTTCGCCGGTGTTGGTTTGAATGGTCAGCCGTTCCGGCTCGGCGGCGGTGTTGAGCGGCAGCGTGTAGCGATAAGCCGGGTTGACAGGGTAGTAATTTAGCCCGGAGAAATTGGCCCGGTCATCGATGGGGCTGTAGGCGTTGCCGCGAAAAAAGCGATCTTTTTCTGCCCGGTCCAGCTCAATGGTGTCGATGTAAAAACTCTGCGGCAGCTCTTTTTTTTGCGGCGGGGCCGGCGGCTCGCCGCTGATTGCTTTTTTAATGTTGCTTAAAATTCCCATTGGGTACTCCTTGAAAAACAATTACGAATGATGAATTACGAATTACGAAAGTTGAATAACTTGCCGTCGGCTTATGTCACCGCGAACCACCGCAGGCAGCGAATCAGCGAAATTACGGCGAATGCAGATGGGGCTTGCGGTTCGACCCGGAACAAGTGCCCGGTTTTCAGACGAGCGCGGTCGCAGCTTTCTTACGTTACAGCCGCAGCCGGCGCAGGCTGTGGCTAACCCCTCTCACAATGTTGCCCCTCCATCTTCGCCGAGATACTCTGCTCGTATCGCCTACTCGCCCCAAAATCCAGCTTTATGCCGTGGCGCTGGCCCGCGCTTCCGCAGGTTGCCAATTTTAACGAGGGTTAAAATGACGGCCGCTAAAGGAAAGGGCGGCTGCCACCGAATATAAATAAGCCACCAGTACCGGCAGCGTGAGTTGTATTTGAGCCATAAGCTTTGACAATGGGTTCAATTGCAGCAAAGATTAATATGTATTGTGGCATAAAGCAGAGGGGTTACAAAATTGGTTGTTAAAAAGTGTAGTAATCATCAGAGTTTGGTGTATTCATTAGTGAAGCCACACCTGTAACCCTGGGCCCAAACAGGAGTGGAGGGTTGCAACCGTCAATTAATACCACATCGACTCCCCGGGAACTGGAGGAGTTGGAATTAAATTTTGCTGATCTGTTTCGGCGCTATCACCCACGAATTTATACCTACTTACGGTATCGGGTGAGTGTGGCTGAAGACGCGGAAGATTTGGTCAGCGCGGTTTTTGAAAAGGCATTTACCAACCGGACGCAATTTGACCCGGCCAAAGGTAATTTTTCGGCCTGGATTTTTAGGATTGCCCACAATACCCTGGCCAATTTTTACCGCGACCGCCAGCGCCGGGCCGGTTGGGAAAGCGAAGAGCCGTCGCTGGCCGACCTGCCCACACCGGAAGGGGTGCTGGAAAACCGGGTTATCCGGCAGGAAGCCATTTTGCAGTTGCTCAGCGGCCTGAAGCAACTGGCTGAGCGTGATCAGGAAGTGATCAGCCTGAAATTTGCCGGGCATCTGAGCAATAAAGAAATTGGCGAAATTATGGACTTAAAAGAAAAAACGGTGAGCGTGGTGCTGTTACGGGCTATGCGCCGTTTGCAGCAAATTGTGCAGGAGGGGTCAGCATGAACGAACAACAACTGGCTGACCTGTTTGCCGAACAAATCGACCGGCTGCTGCTTGGCGAAGAAGTTTCTGTGCCGGCCGAAGCTGCTGAACTCAACGAGCTGTTGGCGTTGGGGCAGCAGTTGGGCCAGGTGCAATTTCAAGCCAATGCCGCAGCGGTGGCCTCATTTGAAGGCCAGTTAGCAACGTGGTTAAAGGGTACGGGGATGCCCGCGGCAGTGCCGGGCATCCCTAAAACTCTTTTAATGGGTCTGGTAGCAGCCGGAACCGTCGCGACGCTGCTGGCCGGCGGTGTGTGGATTGCTCGCAATTGGGCGCAAACCACCCCGCCCCCAACAAAACAACTCACTGCGCCGGAACCGCCGCGCGAGCCAGAGCAGCCGGTTCCCGTGATTGAGCCGGCCGGCCCGGCCGATGTGTCTCAGCCTGAAAGGCCCGAAGTATTGCCCAAAAGCACCACTTCGTCGCAGGGTGAAACAATTAGCCAGCCAAAATCATCATCACAAAGCGATCAACTGCCGGTAGCGTCGCCAACCATTGTCGAAACCCCAACCCTTACCCCGACAACGCCGGCCGCCGAAGTTGTCAATCCGGTAACCGGCGGCGAAAGCTCCGGCGGCGACAGCAACTCAAATGGTTCAACATCGCCCTCCGGTGAAGAGCCGCTACCTGTTGGTGGGGACGACGATCGCGGCCACGGCAACGATCCGGGCGGTTTTGATCCCGATAACCCCGGCAACAGCACCGGCGTAGGCGGCCCGAGCCTTGACCGCGGCGGGGGCAGTGGCAGTAGCAGCGGTAGCAATAGTAGTAATGCCGGCGGCAACTCGGGTAACAGCGACAAGAATAACAATAAGGGTAAAGACAAAAAAGGGAATTAATCACTGAGTTAAGGAGAACTCACTTTATGTACGTTGACGCTATGGCAGTTAGCCCCTTCTTTAGCCAAATATGCACACCCAACAACACAGAAATGGTGTGTTGTCCTACAACCGGCCGGCAGTTTTCATCGATTGTTGAGTGGCGGCAGGTGAACGTGCAGGATCAGGATGGCGTGTGGTGGCACTGCCCGGAATGCAAAGGCTGGCATATCACTTTCCCCGAACAGTCTCCCGACCTTTTTCGCGTACTGAAAAAATAACAGGTTGTGCGAATTTTATAATTGGAGTGGAATACTATGACCATCAAAAAATTATCAATGTTGCTGGTTGTTGGGGTAACGCTGATGTTCAGTTTGGCGCCGCTGGCTCAGGCCAGCCCCGGTTTGCAACAGGGCGATGACACCCTGGAGCAACCCGGCGGCACAGACAATTCGCTGGGTGACACCGTTACCCCAACCGTAAAATACAATTTGGGCACAGTGATGGCCGGCAAAACCGCGCCGCTCGGCGAGGGCACAACCACTCCGGTAGATGATACAGACCCGGGCGAGACCATTGCTCGGCATCCGGTGGCGGCGGCGCTGGCCAACTTTTTTGGCGTTACCTACGACGAGGTTTTTGGCCTGCACGAAGCCGGTAACGGTTTTGGTAACATTGCCAAAGCCTATTTCTTTGCCGAGGTCATCGGCACAACTCCCGCCGATCTGCTCGAACAGGTGCATGGGGCCGGCTGGGGCAATGTGCTCAAAGAAAACGGCATCCATCCCGGTGCGGTGGGGCAGGGTGTGAAGCCCGGCAAAAAGAACAAACCCACCGATGACGCCGTCGATGTTGAAATTAACGGGGCCAGCGGCCAATCTGACAAAGACAAAAATAACAACGGCCACGGTCAAAACAAAGATAAGCCAAACAAGCCAGACAAAGACAAAAATAAAGGAAAAGGCAAAAAGTGAATCGCGATGGGGGGCGCGTTAGCTATTCAGTAAATTGGGAGGGGAGAGAAGATGAGTTTAAAAGTTTTGCTGGTTGATGACGACATTGAACTGTGCGGATTGCTCAAAATGATGTTGAACAGGTACGGGCTTGCCGTTGAGGTGGCTCATAACGGCGCGCAGGGGTTGCAAAAAGCCTACAAAACCGACCCTGATTTAATTGTTTTGGATATCATGATGCCCCACCTGGATGGCTGGGAAACGTGCCAGCGTATCCGGGAAATGTGTAACGTTCCGATTATTATTATGAGCGCCCTGAACCGGCAGGATGCCATTATTCGCGGGCTGAACCTGGGCGCGGATGATTTTATTTGCAAGCCGGTTACGCCAGAGGCGCTGCTGGCCCGGATTCGGGCGGTTATTCGCCGCGCCGACCGCGCCAAAAATTTGGCCGACCGGGACCTGCCGGTGATTTCTCAGGATAATGTGGTGGTTGATTTGTACAAATATGAGGTAAAGGTTGATGGCCAACGGGTCAACCTGAGTCCCACCGAATTCAAGTTGCTGGCGATACTGGCCAAAAATCGGGGGCGGGTGTTGCAGCACAATTATTTGTTGGAAGAGGTATGGGGCGGCGAGCATCTGGGCGAGCTGGATCATTTGCGGCTGTACGTCAGTTACCTGCGCCGCAAATTAGAACGCGACCCGGCCCACCCGCAACTCATCCGCACCGAATGGAACGTGGGCTATCGGTTTGGGTAATTTGATGGCAAGCAAAAAGGCGGCACGCAGCCGCCTTTTTTTATGCGTTACTGTCTGGCAGCACCAGTTGGTGGGCGGCAGTAAAAAACTGGCGATAAGTTAAAAACGCCGCCGTGAGTCCGGCAAACCCCGCCGCGCCGATGAGCATGTACATCACAATAATCTGCAACTGCACCGCCTCCAGCGGCGACGCGCCGGCCAGAATCATGCCGGTCATTGCCCCGGGCAGGGAAATCAGCCCAACGGTTTTGGTGTTGTCGATAATGGGCGTCATCCCGGTGGCCAGCGCCCGCCGGAGCTGTTGCCGCACCGCCTGCTCGCGGGTGGCGCCCAGCGCCAGCGCCGCCTCGATTTGCGGCTTTTGCAGGCGCACGTCATCGCGCAGGCGCAGCATTACCAACCCGGTCACCGTCATGGAGTTGCCCACAATCATGCCGGCAATCGGGATAATGTAGCGCGGCTCAAACGGAAACACGCGCAAAACAATGAGCAGGCCCAGGGTAAGCAGCGCGCCCACACTCACCGCAATGGTGGCCACAATTTTGCTGCGCGGCACATTTTGGCCGCGTTTGCCGGCGGTGTAACCGGCCACGCTGATCATAATCAGCACCACCAGCAAAATCCACAACGGGCTGTTGGTGTTAAAAATCAGGTCGAGGGCGTAGCCAATCAGAATTAGCTGGACAAAGGCGCGCCCCACGGCCAGCAGCATATCTTTTTCTAACCGCACGTTTTGCCAGCGAGAAATGGCCATCGCGCCCACAACCAGCAACAGCGCGCCGGCAATGCGGGGCAGCCAATCCAGCCCGATAAACCCCATCAGCTTTCTCCTCGCTGCGATTCCAGATCGCCTTTGGCAAAATCCTCGGTCAGGTGATGGTGCGCCCCCGAAAGCAAATGCTCCGGCGTACCCACTTCCGCAACGCGGCCATCAACCAGCAGCACCAACTGGTCTGCGGTGCGCTCCACCTGCTCAATGGCGTGCGACACCCACACCACCGTCAACCCCAGCGAATCGCGCAGGTGCAAAATAGTTTCTTCCACGCGGCGAGTGGCAGCCGGGTCCAGAGCGCTGGTTGGCTCATCGAGCAGCAGCACATCCGGCTCGTTGGCCAGGGCGCGGGCCAGCGCTACCCGCTGCGCCTGCCCGCCGGAGAGCTCGGTGGCCGGGCGGGCGGCGATATCGGGCGGCAGGCCGGCCATTTCCAGTAACCGGCTGATGCGGTCGGGGGGCAGGGGTTGGCCCAGCAGTTTTGGCCCATACTGGATATTACTGGCTACCGTGCCATCAAATAACGCCGCCGTTTGGAACAGCATGCCCACCCGGCGGCGCAAAGCCAGTACATTGAGCGTGGTAATGTCATCGTTTTCCAAAAAAACAGAGCCGGCGGGCGGCTCCCACAATCGATTCAGGCAGCGTAGCAGCGTGGATTTGCCGCTGCCACTGGGGCCAATGAGGCTGGTAATTTGCCCGGCCGGCACATCAAACGAGACGTTGGCCAGGATATTGCCGCTGTTGCGCAGAGCCAAATTGAGATCGGTCACGCGGATTTTGGTGGTCATAGCCACCCATTTTACCAGACTTCCTCAATTTGGCTCAATTGGCTGTAAACAAAATAATGCAGAACTTTCGATAGTTCAGCCGTCATGCCCGAATGTTTTTAGCGGGCATCCACAGGGGTAGATTCCCGCTAAAAGCGTGCGGGAATGACGCTAAAAACCCCCGAAAACCTATTTGCAGCGTACTCAATTGCCCGTACTTTTAAATTGAATAATCTTCCAGCACGTATTCCCGGTGGGGGATCAGAATGGGTTTACCGTTGCCGCGCTGCTCCAGCTTTTCAACGCGGGCCATTAGCTCGTGCAGGGCGCGCACGGTCACATCGGGCAGGCGGGTGTGATCCAGGTCGGGCGGGTCGGTGGGCAGATGCGCTTTGCCCCGTTTGACCACCCGGCCCGGCACGCCCACCACCACCGAGTTGGTGGGCACATCTTTTACCACAACCGCGTTGGCTCCAATCCGGCTGTCATCGCCAATGACGATGGGCCCCAGAATTTTGGCGCCTGCGCCCACCACCACCCGGTCGCCCAGGGTGGGGTGGCGTTTGGTTTTGATGTTGCTGGTACCGCCGAGCGTGACCCCGTGGTACAGCGTGACACCCGCGCCAATTTCGGCGGTTTCACCGATGACAATGCCCATGCCGTGATCGATGAAAAAATCCGGGCCGATGGTTGCGCCGGGGTGAATCTCAATGCCGGTGAGAAAACGCATGACGTGGCTCAGCCAGCGGGCCATCAGCCGCAGTTTGTGCGTCCACAGCCAGTGCGTTAATCGATGCCCCCACACCGCGTGCAGGCCGGGATAGCACAGCAAAATTTCCGGCACGCTGCGCACCGCCGGGTCGCGCTCAAAAATGGCGTGAATATCCTGACGAAAAGTGGCTAACATAGTGTACCTCCTTTGAAAAATAGGAGTCAGGAATCAGGAGTTGGGAATCAGGGGACTCCTGTCCCGGCTTTTTAAGAGTATGACTGGAGTCCAAAACTACAGTTTTGGACTCCATTTTCAATATGATAAATCACGAATAGCGAACACGGCAGTTCCCCAGATTTTCGCTATTCGCAAATTCGCAATTCGCTTAGTCGGCCAAATCGGCAAACAGGGCCGTGCTGAGGTAGCGTTCGCCAAACGAGGGGATAACCACCACAATCAGTTTGCCCTCGTTTTCCGGCCGTTTGGCTACCTGCACCGCCGCCCACGTGGCCGCCCCGGACGAAATGCCCACCAGCAGCCCTTCTTCGCGGGCCATGCGCCGGGCGGTGGCAAAGGCATCGTCACCTTCTACCCGCACCACTTCATCGTAAATTTCGGTGTTGAGGATGTCCGGCACAAACCCCGCGCCGATGCCCTGAATGGGGTGCGGCCCTTTTTGCCCGCCCGACAGCACCGGCGAACCGGCCGGCTCAACGGCCACAACCTGCACGCCGGGTTTGCGCGATTTCAACACTTCGCCAACGCCGGTAATGGTGCCGCCCGTGCCAATGCCCGCCACCAGAATATCAACCTGGCCATCGGTATCGCGCCAGATTTCTTCGGCGGTGGTGCGGCGGTGGATTTCCGGGTTGGCCAGATTTTTGAACTGCTGCGGCATAAAATATTTGTTGGGGTCAGAGGCCACAATCTCTTCCGCTTTTTGGATAGCGCCGCCCATGCCGGCCGGGCCGGGGGTCAGTATCAGTTCCGCGCCGTAGCCGCGCAGCAGCAGCCGGCGCTCTTTACTCATGGTTTCGGGCATGGTCAAAATGCATTTATAACCTTTGGCCGCGGCCACAAACGCCAGCGCGATGCCGGTGTTGCCGCTGGTCGGTTCCACAATCACCGTATCTTTGTTGATAAGCCCGGCCTTTTCAGCGGCCTCAATCATCGACACGCCGATGCGGTCTTTTACGCTGTGAGCCGGATTGAAAAATTCCAGTTTGGCCGCCACGGTCGCCGCCGCACCATCGGTGACGCGATTCAATTTGACCAGCGGGGTGTTGCCAATTAATTCCGTTACATTGTTTGCGATTTTCATCCAAAATCTCCTTTTAATTTGAAATAAAAAAACTCATCGGGCAGCGGGCTGCGGACGATGAGTCTTTGTCGGGTGACCAAATGCAAAATCGATAGACTTATTTCATTCTAACACTCGGAGGGGCGACATCGCTCAACCGGCGTGACTCATCGCGCTGGGGGTGAGCCGCGGGTACTGACATTGGCCATGCCAACGACCGTACCCGCCCAAGACAGATACAACAATGGGTGGTGGTCAGGCCAAAATTTGGTTGGTGCGACGCGAGTCTTCCGTTCACAGGGGTGTTCTCTGGTTTAGTATCAGGTGGAGTTATTATAAACGATAAGTAACAATTATAAAAACGGACAATGTGAGTTGTTGCCTACTGCATCAAGCCCGATTCCAGCAGTTTGTCGTGGGCCGCGTTAAAGCCATCGGCCTGCGCCTGCGTGATTTTGCCGCCGGTAACCAGTTGGTTAAGGAGCTGCTGCTGCATTTGGGCCATGCCGCCGCCGCGCTGAAAAGTGCCATCGGCCAGCAGCGCGTCCATTTCGTCGTGAACCTGGTCAAATACTTCGGCTTGCTGCATGGTCAGAATATTCTGTTTGACCGCCTGCTTGAGCATTTCGGTGCGCTGCTCTTTTTCAAGCTCCGGGCTGTACGCCTGCCCGCCCATCGACGGCCGGGGCATCATTTGCCCGCTGCCCAGCATGCGCACGGTGTCAATTACCGCCCAGCGCTCGGCTTCGCTCAGCACATGTTTAAAGGAGGGCATAGCCGAATTGAACGGAGCCATGCCGCCGCCCTCGCTGACCCGCCAGTACAGGTAATTATCGCCGAGCATCTGGCTGGTGTGAGCGATGGGCGCCGGCGCCGGATTGAGCGCCTTGCCCACCGGGCCATCGCCCATGCCGCCATCACCGTGGCAGGTGGCGCACTGGGTGGTGTAAATGCTCTCCCCCTGGGCCAGCGTCTCAGCCGACGGTTCGGGGGCGGTCAGGCCGGCGTACTCGGCCGGAATTGCCGCGTGATGGCGGGCCATCATACCGCTGCCCGGCCCCATGCCCGGCATCATCCCGCCCAAACTCTCGGCCACGGTTGGGCCGCAGCCGGAAAGTAACACAAGTGCAATAGTTCCCAACGTCAAATTAAGGGTAATTTTCATCTACTTATTTCTTGTGCAATCTGACATCTGGATTCTGGAATCTGTATTCCGACTATATTTTGGCTCGCCGCAGTCGCAGGCTGTTGCTGATGACTGTGACCGAGCTGAACGCCATCGCAAACGCCGCAGCGATGGGATGCAGTTCGCGCAGGTAGTAGGGCAGGGTGGGGAAAAAGGCCAGCACCCCGGCCGCTACCGGGATCAGCACCACGTTGTAGGCAAAGGCCCAAAACAGGTTTTGTTTGATGGTGGCCATTGTGGCCCGGCTCAGTTTAATGGCCTTGGGCACGCCGCGCAAATCGCCGCTGATCAGGGTGACGCTGGCGGCTTCTATGGCCACATCTGCGCCGGTGCCAATGGCAATGCCCACATCGGCCTGCGCCAGCGCCGGGGCGTCGTTGATGCCATCACCCACCATTGCCGTGATCAACCCTTCGGTCTGCAATTTGGCCACGTTGGCCGCTTTGTCACCGGGCAGCACCTCGGCCAGCACCCGCTCTACGCCGGCTTCCGCAGCGATGGCCTGCGCCGTGGCCTGGTTGTCGCCGGTCATCATCACCACCTGCAAACCCTGCCGCTGCATCAGGTCCACCGCCTCGCGCGAGCCGTCTTTGATGGTATCGGCAATGCCGATAACACCCTGCACCGCGCCGTCTACCGCCACCCACGTGGCCGTTTTGGCCTCGCGCTGAAGCTGCTCACCGCGCTCCTGCATGCCGTTCAAATAAACGCCGCGCTCCGACATCAACCGCAGGTTGCCCAGCAGCACCGTGTGGCCGTCAATCTGCGCCGAAACGCCGTGCCCGGCAATCGCCTCAAACGCCGCCGGCTCGCTAAGCGACAGGCCGCGCGCCTGCGCCGCCCGGACCACCGCCTGCCCCAGCGGGTGCTCGGAGCCGCGCTCAACGGACGCCGCCAGCCGCAGCAACTCCAAATTGGGCGCGCTGAGCGACGAATTGTTCATGGTTAATTGCTCATTGTTAATTGTGGTTACTTCCGGCTCGCCTTTGGTGATGGTGCCGGTTTTATCCAGCACGATGGCTTGCAGAGCGTGCGCCCGCTCCAGCGACTCGCTGTTTTTAAACAGGATGCCCTGGCTGGCGCCTTTGCCCATCCCCACAACGATGGCCGTTGGCGTGGCCAGCCCCAGCGCGCACGGGCAGGCGATGACCAGCACCGCCACCAGCCGCACCAGCGCCGCGGTAAACCCAAAACCGGCGGCATACCAGATGATAAACGTGAGCGCCGCAATTATAATCACCGCCGGCACAAAAATGGCCGAAACTTTATCGGCCAGCGCCTGAATGGGCGCTTTGGACCCCTGCGCCTGTTCCACCAGCCGCACAATCTGGGCCAGCGCCGTTTCCCGGCCCACTTTGGTGGCCTCAATTTTGAGCAGACCCTGCTTGTTCACCGTCGCGCCGATGACGGCATCGCCGGTCTTTTTGTCCACCGGCAGGCTTTCGCCGGTGAGCAGGCTTTCGTCTACCGCCGAGCGGCCACTGACCACCACGCCATCGACCGGGATTTTTTCACCGGGGCGCACAATCACCACATCGCCAACGATTACCTGATCGGTGGGGATGTCGATTTCCTGGCCGTTGCGTTCAACGCGGGCGGTTTTGGCCTGCAAGCCCATCAACGCTTTAATGGCTTCGCTGGTTTTGCCTTTGGCTCGCGCTTCCAGCAACTTGCCTACTTTGATCAGGGTGATGATGGCGGCGGAAGTCTCAAAAAAGACGTGGCCGGGCAGCAGCCCCGCAGTAATGATGATCGAGTAGAAATAAGCCACCGATGAGCCGAGCGCGACCAGCACGTCCATATTGGCGCTTTTGTTGCGCAGGCTTTTGTAGCCGCCCACGTAATAATCCCAGCCGGTGTAAAATTGCACCGGCGTGGCCAGCGCCCAAAACAAAATGTTGACCCACGGCGCGTGCGACCACATGCCCAGCAGGCCAAAATCCCGGCCCATGCTCAGCAAAAACAGCGGCACGGTAAAGATTACCCCCACCCACAGTTTGCGGGTTTGATCGGCAATTTCAGCGTCGCGGGCCAGCTTTTCGGCGTCTACCAGCTCATCCTCAGAAGCAGCCTCAACCACGCCGTAACCGGCGCGTTCCACCGCTGCCACCATATCGGCCCGGGTTACCGCGCCGGGGATGTACTTAATCGTGGCCTTTTCGGTGGCAAAATTGACCGATGCTTCTAAAATGCCGGGCACTTTTTTATTGAGCGCGCGCTCAACAGTGGCCACGCAGTTGGCGCAGGTCATGCCGGTGATGGGCAGGTCGAGGGTGGCGACCGGTACCTCGTAGCCGGCTTTTTTGATCCGCTCGATCATCTGCTCCGGCTTGGCCAGGGTTGGGTCGTAGGTGATGGTTACTTTTTCGGTGCCAAAATTGACCACGGCGTCGCTGACACCTTCTACTTTTTTGGTGTTGCGCTCAACCGCGGCCACGCAGTTGGCGCAGGTCATGCCCAAAACGGGCATGGTAATTTGTTTGTCGGTGGCCATAAAAACCCCCTGATTTACGATTTTTGATTTTTGATTTTGGATTTACGATTGGGAGTCGTATTGACCAGATTTCGTAAATCGTAAATCTGAAATCGTAAATCACTTGAGTAGTTTGTTCAGCTCCGCCGCCACTACCTCAATGGGTTGCGGGCCGACGAAGCGCTGCACTTCCCGGCCGTCGGCGTTGAAAATCAGCGTAACCGGATGGCCGGGCAGGCGATAGGCCTGCATAATTGCCGGGCCGTTTCCTTCAATCGCGTTGATGCGTTTAAAAGCGACTGTGTCGCGGTATTGCTGCTCCAGCCCATCCACGATGGGCGTCATTTCCAGTCAGGGTTGTCACCCGTCAGTGTAGATAAAAACCAGCGTCGGCTGGCCCGGTACGGCAAGTGGCGGCAGGGCAGGCTCGCTGGCGCAGCCGGTGAGCAGGAGCAGGGGGACAAGGCTTAAAACGTAAAACGTGAAGCGTAAAACGTAAGCTCTTATCGTCACCTCTGCCCCCTGCTTCTTTGTTCTGCTGCTTACGCCGCTGCCGGCGCGTAGTTGATTTCTTCCAGCAGCGCCTTGATGCCGTCCCAACTGGCCGGGGCATCCCACTCCACGGTGACCAACTGGCTGTCTCTATTGGCGATAACGCTCTTCACGCCGTCGAGTTCGCTCACTTCGTTTTGGATGGTCATCACGCAGTGGCCGCAGGAAATATTGGGGACTTGAAAGGTTTTGGTTTGCATTGGATTGTTCTCCTGTTAAGTTTTTTGGTTTATTCAACAAAAATTACCCGCAACGTATTGCGTGTTGCGTGTTCCGTTAGCAATCCAAGTTACGGAACACGCAACACGTAACACGCATTAAAGCGCGTTGTGTTTAACAACTAATGCCACACCCGCATTCCCTACTTCAATTTTGTGGTGAACACGCCCATAATTTCATCGATGACGCGCTCCCGCTCGTTGGGGTCATCGCCGCGAATGGCGGTGGTGACGCAGGTGTGCAAGTGCCTGTCAAGAATGATCGCGCTGACCTTGCTGAGCGCGGCCTGAATGGCGCTGATCTGGTTAACAATGTCGATGCAGTAGGCGTCGTCTTCAACCATTTTTTCTACGCCGCGCACGTGTCCTTCAATGCTTTTGAGCCGGTTGACAATCTGTTTGGTTTCTTCATCCATATTGACCGGGCTGCCTTTCTTTTTCTTACCCCACCCCCCGGGGGAGGGGGTGAACAAAACAAAATATAGCACCGGGTTGATGATTTGTCAAGCAGAATTTATGTGTTGATGGGGGGAAACGTTAATTCAAAAATTTGAGGGCAATCACGGAGATATTGTCTTTACCGCCGGCGGCGTTGGCGGCGCTCACGAGCGTGTCAACAGCGGCCTGGGGGTTGTCGCCGGCGTTGAGCAGCACGGCCAGAATTTGAGCGTCGTCAACCATGTTCCACAGGCCGTCGCTGCACAGCAACAGCCAGTCGTTGGGCTGAACATACACGGTGAGGAGGGAGGGGTCAATTTCTGATCCCTGGCCGATGGATTTGGTGAGAAAATGGTCAAACCGGCCTTTTTCGCCATTTTTTTTGTTTTCTACCCCGGCGGCGGCAAACTGCGCACCCCACGAATCGTCCTCGGTGAGCTGTTGCAGGGTTTGGCCGCGCAGCAAATAGGCCCGCGAATCGCCGGCGTGGCTAATGGTGACAACATCGGCTTTAACCACCACGGCCACAATGGTGGTACCCATTTTTCGTTTTTGTTCCGCCTTTTGAGCCGCCGAAAACACATCCCGATTGGCGGTTTCAATGGCTTCGACCATGATTTTGGTGATGTCTTCGGCCGCCAACTGCGGCGCGGCCCGCATTTCCCGGGCCAGCATCGCACCGACGGTTTCAGCCGTCATCCGGCTGGCCACGTTACCGGCTTCCTGTCCGCCCATGCCGTCCGCCACAATAAAGATATTGGCCGCTTCGTCTACCCAAACGTAATCGTCATTTTGAGAATGGGTGCGGCCAATATCGCATCTGTGCGCGGAAACGATTTCCATCTTACTGTATTCTCCTTGATTTGGGTAACGCAACGGTTTGCGGAAACCTTGCTTATGGAAAGCGTGTGAAATAAGTATATCATTTGTAGGTGCTTCTGGCAATGGTTTTGAGCCGAAAGTCCCGGTGTCGTTGGCTGTGCGCCTTTTTCAACGCAACGGATTGCCGGTATAATGCCAGCAATGCGCCGGTTATGCCGGCAGCCTGTCAATGGGTGGGGTAATGGAGCTAAATCGACTCAAAATTTTGTGGTTCCGTCTGCCGGTAGTTGTCTGCCTGCTGGTTTTACTCTGGCTGGTTACCGCCTCTGCACCGCCCGGCCAGATTGAGCCTGGCCCGCAGCAAACGGTCGTCACCACCAACCCCAAAATGGGCGTCCACACCCGCCTCACCGACGAGGTGGAGCCGTGGAAAATCAAACGCACGCTGGAAATGGTGCGCGAAATGGGCGCGCCGTGGATTGTGGAATATTTTCCGTGGGCCTATCGCGAACCGCTGCCCGGCTTTTTTGACTGGAGCCACAGCGATCTGGTGATTAACCACGCCAGCCGGCAGGGGTTGCACGTCATCGCCCGGCTGGGATTTGTGCCGGAATGGGCCAGGCCCGCCGATTCGGCTTCGTCGTATCTGCCGCCGGATTACTATGATGATTTTGGCGATTACGTGGCCGCTTTTGTTAACCGCTACGGCGACCGAATTGCGGCGGTGATTATCTGGAATGAGCCGAATCTGGCTTTGGAATGGGGCTTTCAACCCATTAACCCGGAAGGGTACACCGAGCTTCTTCGCATAGCGTACGAGCGCGTGCAGCAGTCGGCGCACCCGGAGGTGGTGGTGCTTGGCGGCGCGCTGGCTCCCACGCTAGCCCCGCCCGGCAGCGATCAGGCTATGAACGACCTGGTTTATTTGCAGCGCATGCTATCGGCCGGCGCGGGGGAGGCGATGGACGGGCTGGCGGTACATGCCTACGGCTGGAGCTTTCCCGCCGACGACCCGCCCGACCCGGAGGTGATCAACTTTCGGCGGGTGGAGCTGGTGCACCAGCTATTGGTCGATAACGGCTACGGCAACCTGCCGCTTTACATCACCGAGGGTGGCTGGAACGACCATCCCCGCTGGACCCGCGCCGTCAAACCGGCCCAGCGCATCGAGGATACCATTCGCGCTTACCAATTAGCGCAGGAGTGGCCCTGGGTGCAGGTGATGGCGCTGTGGGCGTTTCGCTACCCGTGGGCGGCGCGCACCTATCTGGACTATTTCACCTTTGTCACCCCGGATTTTGACCCCAAACCCATCTATTTTGAGGTGCAAAAGTACAGCCAGGGCGAGACGAATGGCGAATGACGATTTACGAATTGCGAATGACCAATGACGAATGACCAATGACGAATGACAGTTTACGCATTACGCATTACCCATTACGCATTACGCATCACTCATCACGCCGAAAGTGGGTGCTGGCCGGGCTGGCGTTAGTTGTAACGGCCATCGGCCTGCTGGCGTGGTGGCTTTGGCCCCGCGATGACGGCACGCTGGCCGAAATCCACCGGCGGGGCACGCTGCGGGTGGGCCTCGATGCCAGTTTTCCTCCGTTTGAGGCCATCACCGCTAACGGCCAGATTGAAGGGCTGGATGTTGACATTGCCCGGGCCATCGCCGCCGATTTGGGGGTGCAGGCTGAACTGGTCAATATTGGTTTTGACGGGCTGTACGATGCCCTGCTGGCTCGCCGCGCCGATGTGGTGATTTCCGGCTTGCCGTACGACCCCCGCTGGACGCAGGATGTGGCCTACACCCGCAACTATTTCAATGCCGGGCAGGTGCTGGTGGTTGCGCCGGGCAGCCCGGCCATTGCCTCGACGGCGGATCTGGCCGGCCACACCGTCGCCGTGGAGTGGGGCAGCCAGGCCGATATGGAAGCCCGCCGGCTGGCCAAAGAACAGCCAACCCTCACCCTGCTGCGCCAGCCCACCGCTGCTGATGCCGTTGCGGCGCTGCTGGCCGGCCAGGCCGATGCGGCCATCATCGACGCGGTGACGGCCCAAAGCGCCACCGGGCTGACGATTGTCACTTATTTAACCGATGAGTGGTACGCCGCCGCCGTGCACATCCAAAGCCGCGATTTGCTGAACGCCATCAACCAGAGCCTGACCCGTTTGGCAGAAAGCGGCCAGATGGCCAAAATTCAGGCGCGCTGGCTGCGGCCCGGAGATTATTAGTTGGACAAGTCTCATCTCATTGAATACCTGCTTTACAGATTGATGGGCCTTGCTAACCATCGCATAATGCGTAAAACGTAATGCGTAACGGGTTTTTTGCTAAAATTTTACGCATTACGCATTACGTGAGACCTGAGGCAAGACCCTCAAATTTGTTAAGCAATTTCACCAGCAAGTGAACCACGCCATTTTTAGGAATATGTGGGGGTTGAAATTGTTAGAATTGTACGCTACCATATCAGCAACAGTTAAGGTAGTTGAAGCAGGCCGCCAATGAAACCCTGGTTACAATATTATGATGCCGAGGTGCCCAAAACGCTCAATATTCCGCCGTTGACCGTGCCGGACCTGCTGAAGCATGCCGCCAAAAAGTACCCCGAGCAAACGGCCTGCGTTTACATGGGCGCGCGGATACCCTACCGCCAGCTCAAGCAGGAGGTTGACCGGCTGGCCGCGGCCCTGCACGAACTGGGCATTCGCCGCGGCGAGCGGGTGGCCATCATGCTGCCTAACTGCCCCCAGGCCATCATCGCCTATTACGCGGTCCTGTCGCTGGGCGCGGTGACGGTGATGACCAACCCCCTCTACGTGGAGCGCGAACTGCACCACCAGTGGAGCGACTCCGGGGTAGAGGTGGTTATCAGCCTGGATTTGTTTTGGGAGCGGATTGAGGCTGTCCGGCACAAGTTACCCATCAAACACGTCATTTTGGGCGGCATTCAGGATTACATGCCGTTTCTCAAACGCACCTTCGCACCGCTTGCGCTGCGCCGGCAGGGCAAATGGGTCGATGTCCCTTACAGTGACACCGTTCATTCCTTTAAAAAGCTGGTTGGCCGGCAGTACGAGGCCCCGCCCAAAACTGAGCTGCTGCCCACCGATCTGGCCTGCCTGCAATACACCGGCGGCACCACCGGCCTGCCCAAAGGCGCGATGCTGTCGCACAGCAACCTGATTGCCAGCATCAGCCAGATTCGCGCCTTTTTGCTCTACGAGCACAGCGAGGCGCAGGATATTGGCCTGGCGATTATGCCTTTTTTCCACGTGTACGGCATGAACGGGTTGATGAATCTGAGCATCCATCTGGCGGCAACGCTGGTGCTCATTCCACAGCCGGAGATCAACGCCATTGTCGAGGCCATTGTGGCCGAGCGCCCCACCTTTTTTACCGGCGTGCCGGCTCTATTTTCGGCGCTGAACAATTACAAAACGATTGACCAGATTGACCTGACTTCCATCAAAGCCGTGTTTAGCGGCGCGGCTCCGCTGCCGGTGGATACCATGCAGCAGTTTGAGGCTCGCACCGGAGCGCGCATCGCCGAAGCCTACGGCATGACCGAAGCCTCCAGCGTAACGCACGTTAACCCGCTCAAAGGCCAGCGCAAATTTGGCAGCATCGGCGTGCCCATCATCGGCACCGACGCCAAAATTGTGGATGTCGATGACCCCCACCGCGAACTGGGCATCGGTGAATCGGGCGAGCTGATGGTCAAAGGGCCGCAGGTGATGCAGGGCTACTGGAACCGCCCCGAAGAAACCGCCGAAACGCTCATCGATGGCTGGCTGCGCACCGGCGACATCGCTGTGATGGACGAGCAGGGTTATTTTGCCATTGTTGACCGCAAAAAGGATATGATTTTGAGCGCCGGTTACAACGTTTACCCGCGCGAGGTAGAAGAGGTGCTGCACCAGCACCCCAAAGTGCAGGAAGCCGCGGTCATTGGCCTGCCCGATGGCATGCGCGGCGAAAAGATCACCGCCTACATCAAGCTCGTCCCCGGCCAAACCGCCACCGCCGCCGATATTCGCAAGTTCTGCCGTGATCGGCTGGCCCCCTACAAACAGCCCCGCTCGGTTATATTTCAGGCCGATCTGCCCAAAAATATGGCCGGCAAAATATTGCGCCGCCAGCTCAAAGAAGAGGCGCTGGCCCGGCTAAAAGAAAAACCAACCCTCGAAGAACGTGAAACGTAATGCGTGAAACGTGATACGTGTTGCGTGTTGCGTAAATCCAAAACCCAAAATCCAAAACCGTAAATCGGCGAATGTCAACACGCCCTAAAGAAATTATAATTACTCGCCTGCAAACCACAAATTTCATACTAAGAAACCACCAATTTCATAGTAAGAAGTCATAAATTTCTTAGTAAGAAACCATCAATTTTTTAGTAAGAAACTTACCATTTCTTTGCGTGTAATTTAACTTTGCCGGTGAGTAATAGCAGCAATTCCAGATCAAATGTCAACAGAACCTAAGCAATTGAATATGAGGAGCCAACAAGGGGTAGGGGCGCTTCGCGAAGCGCCCCTACAATTCGCAATTCGCTGGTTCGCTGTTCGCTCGATTGGCGCAATCACCTTTCTATTTTGTTCTCTCCGGGCGGTTGCTATAATACCCATTACCAAAAATTCATCTGAGGGGGCGCCACATGCCAACCGACGGCTACTATCGATTCCCAACCATCCATCAAGATACGATTGTTTTTGTCTGTGAAGACGATCTCTGGTCTGTTCCGGCGCAGGGCGGCGTGGCCCGCCGGCTCACCGCCAACCTGGGGATGACATCTCACCCGGCGCTGTCGCCCAATGGCGAGTGGCTGGCCTTTATTGGCCGCGAAGAGGGCGAAATTGAGGTGTACGTGATGCCCGCCGACGGCGGGCCGGCCACCCGGCTCACCTATCTGGGCGCCGGCAACACCGCCGTATTGGGCTGGACACCCGACAGCGACGCCATTGTTTTTGCCAGCAACGCCGGCCAGCCTTTTCGCCATTTAACGCCGCTGTACACCATCAGCCCCAACGGCGGCCAGCCGCAGCCGCTGGCCTACGGCCCGGCCGGCTCAATCTCATTTGGCCCGAATGGCGGGGTGGTGCTGGGCCGCCGCCGGCAGGAGATGGCCTATTGGAAACGCTATCGCGGCGGCACCGCCGGCGACATCTGGATTGACGAGGCCGGTCGCGGCCAGTTTAAACCGCTGCTCAAATCGATCAGCAACGCTGTTTACCCTATGTGGCTCGGCGAGCGCATCTACTTTTTATCGGACCACCAGGGCATTGGCAACATCTATTCCTGCACGCCGCGCGGCAGCAAAATCCAGCGCCACACCCATCACACCGATTTTTACGCCCGCTACCCGGCCAGCGACGGCCGCCAGATTGTTTACTGCGCCGGGGCCGACCTGTTTCTGTTTTCCCCGGAAACGGGTGAGGCTCGCAAGATCGATATTGAATTTCATAGCCCGCGGGTGCAACGCAACCGCAAATTTGTAAACGCCGCCAGCTATCTGGAGTCGTATGCCCTTCACCCCGAAGGCCACAGCCTGGCGCTGACCGCGCGCGGCAAGGCGTTTAGTATGTCTAACTGGGAAGGCGCGGTGCTACCCTACGGCCGGCCGCACGGCGTGCGCTACCGGCTGGCTGAGTGGCTCAACGATGGCCAGCGGTTGGTTATGCTCAGCGATGCCAGCGGCGAAGAGGCGCTGGAAATTCACCCGGATGCATCGCAGCCGTTGGCCGAACGCCCTGTGGAAACGCTCGATGGGCTGGACATTGGCCGTCCGCTGGCGCTGCACGTTTCGCCCAGGGCCGATCTGGTGGCCTTTGGCAACCATCGCTACGAGCTGGTGCTGGTTGACCTGGCTCAAAAAACGGCCAAAGTGCTCGATAAAAGTAATTACGGCCGGGTGGCCGGGCTGGATTGGTCGCCGGATGGCAAGTGGCTGGCCTACGGTCTGCCCACCTCGCTCAATACCTGCGCCATCAAACTGTGCCATCTTGACAGCGGCGAAACCCATTTTGTCACCCCGCCCAACGATATGCTGGACATCGACCCCAGCTTTGATCCCGAAGGCAAATATCTCTATTTTATCTCGCGCCGCGATTTTGACCCGGTGTCCGATGACCATTATTTTGATCTGAATTTTCCGCGCGGCAGCCGCCCGTTTTTGGTCACCCTGCAAAAAGAGCTGCCCAATCCGTTCATCCCGCTGCCCAACGGCAACGATAAGTCCGATGAAAAGTCCAATGGCGAGGAGCCGGCGGCGGAAAAACCGGCCGAAAAAGCCGAAGATAAAATCATTCAGATTGACCTCGACGGTATTCAATCCCGGCTTACGGCGCTGCCCGTGCCGGAGGGCAAATACCGGCAGGTGTTTGGCATTAAAGGCAAAGTGCTGTTCAGCTCGTTCCCCATTCAGGGCAGCCTCAACAACAATGATGACGACAACGGCCACGAGGCCCGGGGCGTGCTGGAAATGTACGACCTGGCCGAGCGCAAAAAGGAAGTGGTGGCCACCAGCGTTAGCAGTTTCGATCTGTCGCGCAAGCGGGGCCATCTGGTTTACCGGGCCGGCAAAAATTTGCGGGTGCTCAAAGCCGGTGACAAACCCGACAATACCGCCACCGGTTTTATCAAAAAAAGCGGCTGGATCAAGCTGGCCCGCATTCGCGTGGCAGTTAACCCACCGGACGAGTGGCAGCAAATGTTCCGCGAGGCGTGGCGTTTGCAGCGCGACCATTTTTGGTCGGCGGATATGAGCAGCGTTGACTGGCATCTGGTGTTTAACCGCTACTATCCGCTCATCGACCGGGTGGCGTCGCGCTCCGAGTTTTCTGACCTGCTGTGGGAAATGCAGGGCGAACTGGGCACCAGCCACGCCTACGAACTGGGCGGCGATTATCGCGCCGCGCCCAAATATCACCAGGGTTTTCTGGGGGCCAACTTTGAGCCGGATACCACCAGCGGCGGTTACCGGGTCACCCACATTGTGCAGGGCGACCCGTGGCAGGAGAAATCGGCCTCGCCGCTGAGCCGGCTGGGGGCCAACGTGCAGATTGGCGATGTGCTGCTGGCCATTGATGGCCAACGGCTGGGGCCGGAACTGTCGCCGCAGCAGGCGCTGGTTAATCGAGCCAACAGCGAAGTGCAGCTAACCGTGCTGCCGCTGAGCGCCAACGGCCAGTCGCCGGAGCCGCGGGCGGTGGTGGTTAACGCGCTGCCCGCCGAAATGCCGGCTCGTTACCGGGAATGGGTGGAAAGCAACCGGGCGCTGGTTCACCAAAAAACCGGCGGGCGAGTGGGCTACGTGCACATCCCGGATATGGGCGCGCACGGCTTTGCCGAATTTCATCGCTACTTCCGCGCCGAGTGCGAGCGCGAAGGGTTGATTGTTGATGTGCGCTTTAACGGCGGCGGCAACGTGTCGCAACTGCTCATTGAAAAACTCACCCGCCGCCGGGTGGGGTACGACCAGCCGCGCTACGGCGAAGCCTGGCCCTACCCGTTTTACTCAATTTTGGGGCCGATTGTGGCCATCACCAATGAATACGCCGGTTCGGACGGCGATATTTTTAGCCACGTTTTTAAACTGCTCGATATTGGCCCGTTGATTGGCAAACGCACCTGGGGCGGGGTGATTGGTATTTGGCCGCGCCATTCGCTGGTAGACGGCACTACCACCACCCAGCCGGAGTTTTCGTTTTGGTTTGAAGATGTGGGCTGGGCCGTAGAAAACTACGGCACCGACCCGGACATCGAAGTTGATATTAAGCCGCAGGATTACGCCAAAAGGCGCGATCCCCAGCTTGACCGGGCGCTGGCCGAAATCCAGAAACTGCTGGAAGAGAACCCGCCCAAAGTCCCTGAATTTGGGCCGCGGCCCAAACTGGCCCTGCCCCGTCTGCCCAAAAAATAGATTGGTGATGTCCCCTCATCCCCCTGCCCCCTTCTCCCCAGCGGGGAGAAGGGGGAGAAAAGCTTTTTGGGTGTGGTTTGGGCGACTACGCCGCCCAAACCATACCTGTTTAACCACTCCCCTTCCCTAAATTTTTGGGGAGGGAGAAGATGGGGGCTGGGGGACGGGATCGCATTAAACCGAGCCACTACATGTAGGTGCTGTTTCGGCAGAAATAGCCCAGATGTAGTGGTTTTTTTGTGATAACACCCTACTGAACAATTTGAGAAAAACGGAAAAATAAGGTATAATGTTGTGTCGGACTTTTTTTGTGAAATGGCTTGGAGGCAACATCTATGGCAAAGACTATCTCAACATCTTACACCGCCGATAAGATTACCGTACTGGAAGGGTTAGAAGCGGTTCGTCGCCGCCCCGGCATGTACGTTGGCGGCACGGATGTTAAAGCGCTGCATCACCTGATTTACGAAGTGGTTGACAACTCAATTGACGAAGCGCTGGCTGGCTACTGCGATCACATCAAAATTGCCATCCACGCCGATGAAAGCGTGACCGTGCACGACAACGGGCGCGGTATCCCCGTGGCCGAACACCCGCAAAAGAAAATATCGTCGCTGGAACTGGTGATGACCACGCTCCACGCCGGCGGCAAGTTTGATAGCGACAGCTACAAAGTGTCGGGCGGGCTGCACGGCGTTGGCGTTTCGGCGGTTAACGCGCTCAGCGAATGGGTGGCGGTTGAAGTAACCCGCGACGGCGGGGTGTGGCGGCAGGAATATCGGCGGGGGGTGCCCCAGGGGCCGGTCAGCAAAATTGCCGACGCCCCGACCGATGACCCCAGCGTTACCGGCACCAAAACCACCTTTCGCTGGGACCCGGAAATCTTCCACGAAGTAGAAGGTTACAACTGGAACACCCTGCTGGTTCGCTTTAGAGAGATGGCCTTTGTAACCAAAGGTATCCGCATTACCTTTACCGATGAACGGGCCGAGCCGGCCAAAGAGTATACCTTTTATTTTGAAGGCGGCGTTACCTCGTTTGTGCGTTATCTCAACCGCACCCGTGAAGCGCTCAACGACCCGGTTTACATTGAAAAAGAGGTCGATAACATTGGCATCGAGGTCGCCATTCAATACGCCGATGTTTACACCGAAAGCGTGTACGCCTTTGCCAACACCATCCACACCCCCGATGGCGGCACGCATATGACCGGTTTGCGCAGCGCGCTGACCCGCACCATTAACGATTACGCCCGCAAAAGCGGCCTGCTCAAAGACAACGAAGCCAACTTTTCCGGCGAAGACACCCGCGAAGGGCTAACCGCGATTGTCTCCATCAAACACCCCGACCCGCAGTTTGAAAGCCAGACCAAAGTTAAGCTGATGAACGCCGAGGTCAAAACCATCGTCGAGTCGGTGGTCGCCGAGCATTTTTCGGCCTTTTTAGAAGAGCATCCCCGCCAGGCCAAGGCCATTATCGATAAATGTCTCACTTCGTCGCGGGCCAGAAACGCGGCCAAAAAAGCGCGCGAACTGGTGCTGCGCAAAAGTGCGCTGGAAAGCAGTACCCTGCCCGGCAAGCTGGCCGATTGTTCCAGCCGCGATACCAGCGCCACCGAGCTGTACATTGTTGAGGGCGACAGCGCCGGCGGCAGCGCCAAACAGGGCCGTGACCGTCGTTTTCAGGCGATATTGCCGCTGCGCGGCAAAATTCTCAACACCGAGCGCGCCCGGCTCGACAAAATTCTCAGCAATAACGAAGTGAAGGCGCTCATCACCGCGCTGGGCACCGGCGTGGGCGACGATTTCAACATCGAAGGGTTGCGCTACGGACGCATCATTATTATGACCGACGCCGATGTGGATGGGGCGCATATTCGCACCCTGCTGCTCACCTTCTTTTTCCGGTATATGCCGCAACTCATTGAAAACGGCCACATGTACATTGCCCTGCCGCCCCTCTATCAGATTAAGCACAAAAAAGAGGTCACCTACGTTTATTCCGAAGAGGAAAAAGACGCTTTTGTTGAAAAGTTTAACGGCAATGCGTCGGGGCTCAATTTGCAGCGATACAAAGGGTTGGGTGAAATGAACCCCGAACAGTTGTGGGACACCACCATGAACCCCGAAGTCCGCACCATTTTGCAGGTAAACATTGAAGATGCCGCCGCTGCGGACAAAACTTTTGACATGCTTATGGGTAGCGCCGTCGCTCCCCGCCGCCGCTTTATTCAGACGCATGCCAAGCAGGTGCAGAATCTGGATATTTAGTTTGTAGGTTAACTCAAAACCTGGCACCCTTGACTCAAAATGTGGTGCCGTACACTCAAAACTTGGTGTATATGTTCAAAGTGGATGACAATGCCAACAGCTTTGGAACTATCGCGTGAGGAGTGGAAATCCTATATCGATGCCGCCCGGCGACGAAAGCCCCCGTCATTATCAGTGGCTCAAGAGCAGCAGCGGCAGCAGTTGGTCGATCGTGCTCGCCGGGTTGCGGCGGAGTTAAAGCGTCGTTTTGGGGCAAAACGGGTCATTCTGTTTGGCTCGGTAGCCAAAGCCGAGTGGTTTGCCTCTGACTCAGATGTAGATTTGGCGGTCGAAGGGGTGCCAACGGACGACTATTGGGAGGCGTGGCGGTTGGCGGAAGAGATGATGCGCGATAAGCCCGTTGACCTGATTGAGTTGGAAACGGCCAAACCATCATTGGTAGAGGCAATTCATCGCTATGGCCTTGAACTGTGAGCGGCCTTTACCAGAACCTGATAACGCGAATACGCAGTGAAATAACTGATCTTGAGCAAATAGTTTGGCGGGCCAATCAGAGTTGGCATATGGCACAGCAGGCTCCTGCAGAACAGTTTGCCTATGTGGACTCAGTAGCTCTCAACCTGCACGGGTTCTACTCGGGCCTGGAAAGGTTGTTTGAGTTGATAGCCAGGCAGGTAGACCGGAGTCTGCCTGTTAGTGAAACCTGGCATCGTGACCTGTTGCAGCAGATGACACAGGATATACCTGACACACGCCCCGCAGTCATCAGCCAGAAAAATGCTGATGCTATTGACGAGTTTCGCCGCTTTAGGCACCTGGTGCGCAATGTGTATGCCATAGATTTGGCCCCGGAAAAGATGGCTGGATTGATGAATACCTTACCCGACATGTGGCCAAACTTACGCGCCGAGTTGTTGGCCTTTGCCGATTATCTGTCCGCTTTGGATGCCTCGCTAAATTAGGCCAGCGCCGCTTTTTTGCAGAAAAAACGTAGGCCAGTGCCACGTTTTAACTAAATCAGCGCCAGGTTTTGAGTTAAAACTGGCCAGAATCGGCTATTCTAGCGCCAAGTTTTGAGATAACCTATAATTGGACTGCTCCCTGAGTATACATTTTTCGGCCCAGTATGCCCCTTTTTTCCCTGTCCCTGAATTCGGCAACAGCATCCAAAACGGGGCATGCTCAATGTCTCCGTGGTAAAAAAGTCCTCAGAAATTTAACCAGGGCCTTTTTGTTTAACGCGTTTCGGTTACCTTGCGCAGGCCGCGCGGCCGATCGACATCGTAATCGCGGGTGTGGGCCAAATGCATCGCCAGCAGTTGGCCCGGAATGATCGCGATCAGCGGCGACAACCATTCCGGAATATCCTGCATCAACGCCAGCGGGGTGCGGGCCAGCTCCAGAATGTGCGGGTCATTGCTGATGGCAATGATTTCTGCCCCTCGCTCCTTCAATGTTTCCGTAAAGCTGTACAACTCCGGCAAAACCACACCGGCCGGCGCTATCAGAACCACCGGGAAGCCCGGCTCGATGACTGCCATCGGCCCGTGCAGAAAGTCAGCGCTGCTGTACGGCTCAACGATGGTGTAGGTCAGCTCCTTCATCTTCAACGCCAGCTCAAACGCGGTAGCGTAGTTAAAGCCGCGCCCAATCACAACACAATGCTGCATGTAACGATACCGTTCGGCTATGCCAGCCACCTGGTCGTTAACGATCAGGACCTGCTTGACCAGTTCCGGCAGACGCTGCAAGGTCGCCAGCATCTCGGCATTTTCGGCCAGTGTAGCGCTGAGCAAGGCGACGATTGCCAGTTCAGCGGTGTAGGTTTTGGTGGCGGCTACCGAGCGTTCCTGCCCGGCGTGCAGACCAATCACAAAATCGGCCTGCTGCCCCAGGTCGGAGGTGGGGAAGTTGGTGATGGCTGCCGTCAGCGCTCCTTGCCGGCGAGCTTCGGCCAGCACAGCCACGATGTCGGGGCTTTTACCACTCTGGCTGATGCCCAGCGCCAACGCATTGCCAAAGCGAGGCGGGCGCTCGTAAATAGAAAACAGGCTGGGCGCAGACAGGGTTACGGTCAGGCCGTTGACCGCACCCAGCAGATACTGGGCGTAGCGTCCGGCGTTGTCGCTGGTGCCCCGTGCAGCGATGACCACGTGGGTGATGTCTCGCCGCCGGATTTCGGCAGCCAGCCGGCCAATGGTTTCTTGTTCCTGTTCTAACACGGTGGCCAGCACTGACGGCTGTTCGTGAATTTCCTGATACAGATGGGTTTGGGTTAGCATCGTTCTTTCTCCCTGGTTGATTAATTTGATGTTTATTTGTTTGATGGTTGGTTAGTTGGGTAGAGGATACTGCCGCAGATTTTTTGTGCTACCTATCCAACCATCTATCCGGCCATCTATCTATCGGCATGCCGTTTGTATGTTACTTGCCCGGCGCAAATCGTCAGCGCCACCTTTAAATCCGGGGTAAGCAGCACCAAATCGGCCAGCAGGTCTGGCGCAATGTGGCCGCGCTGTTCCGACAGGCCCAGCAGTCTGGCCGGGGTGGTGGTCACGGTGGCCAGAGCTTCGCTCAGCGAACAGCCGGTAAATCCCACCAGATTGCGCACCGCTTCATCAAGCGGCAGGATGCTGCCGGCCAGGGTGCCGTTCTTCAGGCGGGCATCTGTCTCGCTGACGTAGACCTCGAAGTCGTTCAACTGGTAGCGGCCAGGCGGCATGCCTAACGCGGCCATAGCATCACTGACCAGATTGAGGGCAGCGCTGCCCTTGGCCTTCCATGCCAGCCGAATCATCGCCGGGTGGACGTGAATGCCGTCAGGGATCAGTCCGGTTACGGCGCGAGAGTCACTGAGCAACGCACCGGCCAGCCCCGGCTCGCGGTGATTGATGGTGGGCATAGCGTTGAACAGGTGTGTGCCGTAGCCGATCCCGGCTCGCAGGCCGGCCTGGCTCTCATCAAACGTTGCCATTGAGTGGCCGGCGCTGACTATCACGCCACGTTCAACCAGACGCTCCGCCAGGTCCAGCGCGCCGGGCAGTTCCGGGGCCAGCGTTACCAGCCGCACACCCCGGGGCGCCGACCAGTTGCTGATCAATTCCAGGTCTGGCTGGCGCAGGTAGGCCGGGTTGTGCGCTCCCTTTTTCTGAGGATTGAGAAATGGCCCTTCCAGATGCAGGCCCAGCGGTTCCGCGCCGCTGAAATTGGCCGGCCGCTGCTGGCGCAGCACCTGCCGGGCGTGTTCCACCGTTTCCAGCGGCGAGGTGATAATTGTTGGTAAATATGAGGTGACGCCGAAGCGGGGCAGTCCGGCCGAGATCTGCCAGATGGTTTCGGGGTTGGCCGTAAAATCGTGGCCAAATGCTCCGTTGAGCTGAAGATCGATGAAGCCGGGCGTCAGCAGCAAACCGCTGGCGTCGATCACCCGGGCCGTAACCGGCAGTTTGACCTGGCCATGCGGCGCAATTTGGGTGATCCGCTCCGCCTCAATAAAAATATCGGAGGGGCCGGTGAGGGGTTCCGGTGTATACGTTGTGGCGTTTTGAATGACTAACATTGAAAAGTCCTTTTTTTAGTAACAGTTCAGGAGAGGGCGAGTCACAGATTTTAGGAAATCGGGATAAACCTGGGGGAATGCGGGGGATACCCCCCGCCCCTCCCTGTGCTTTCTCAAATTTTGGGACGCACCCTTCAGTGACCGGCACGTTTTGACATTCAAAAGTGCCGGTCATCCTCCGGGGTTTCTTATGCCGTCGCCAGTTGGCCTTTCATTTCGGCGGCGTATTGATCAGCATTGAGACCAACCAGTAGATGCAGTACATCGTCGGACAGTCGCATAATGCCGTTGACTCCGGCCGTCGTCAGCGCCGCCTCATCAATGGCGGTTTGGTTGGCCACCACTACCCGCAGCCGGGTTTCTGCCGCTGCTTCAACCTTGCTGATGTTGCCGCCTCCGCCCAACCCGTTGATAAAATGGTGGGCTTTGTTGGCCGCTTCGGGATCGCGCAGTTTGGCGCTTGATTCGGTGGGCGTGTAGGCCACCTCCGGTACATCGGCTTCAGACAGTTCGGCTTCGGGGCCGGCGGTACTCAGATACTCTTCCATTTCGGTTTTTAGATTTTCGGAGCGGGGGCCAAAAATCGCCTGGGCGCCGTTGCCAACCATCACTACACCAGCCGCGCCCATCGCTTTGAGCTTGGCCTGATTGATCTTGCCGGCGTCAACAACAGCGATCCGCAGCCGGGTGATGCAGGCATCCAGGTTGGTGATGTTGCTGCGGCCACCAAAGGCCAGCACCAACTGCCGGGCGAATTCGTGAGCGGTGCCGGCCTGCGCGTCGGTGGTGTCGCCGGCGTCTTCTTCTTCCCGGCCCGGCGTCTTCAAATTAAACCACTGGATTCCGACCCGGAAGAGAGCGTAGTAGAGCAGGAAATAGAAGGGGCCGATCAGTAACACCAGCCACGGCTTGGTATTGAGCGGGTAGAGCAACACAAAATCGATGAACCCGAAGGAGAAAGTCAGGCCCAGTTTTGCGCCCAGAACATACATCAGCGACAGAGCCGCCCCGGCCAATATGGCGTGGAAGAAGTAAAGCACCGGCGCAACAAACAGGAAGGCAAATTCCAGCGGCTCGGTGATGCCGGTCAAGAAGGAGGTCAGGGCCGCGGTGAACATAATACCGCCAATGCGGGCTTTGTTCTCTGGCTTGGCCATTTGCCAGATGGCCAGCGCCGCGCCAGGCAGACCAAAGAGCATAAAAAGGAAGCCGCCGCCCAGGTTGCCGGCGCTTGGGTCGCCGGCAAAGAAGCGCGGGATTTCACCCCGGACTACCTCACCACTGGCGTTTACAAACTCTCCCACCTCAAAGAAGATGGGCACGTTCAAAATGTGGTGCAAGCCAAAAGGTAACAGCAGCCGGTTGGCAAACATATACAGAAACAGGGCAAGAGTGGGATTGCCCTCAACAACGAAATTAGAGAAGCTCTGGATCCCAACCTGAATTGGCTGCCAGATGAAGCTGAGGGCTGCTCCAATAAAAATGGCAGAGAAGGCGGTGGCGATCGGCACAAACCGTTTACCGCCAAAGAAACCGAGGTAGGACGGCAGTTGGATTTTGAAGAAGCGGTTGAACATAAAAGCCGCTACCCCACCCATAATGATCCCGCCAAACACGCCGGTGTCGATGGTAGTCAGGCCCATCACTGTGCGGGTATCCATCTCAAAAATTGAGGCCATCGCGCCCATCGCGCCGAGCAGGACGGTGTAACCGACCACAGCCGCCAGGGCCGAGACGCCATCGTTTTTGGTAAAGCCCAGGGCCACGCCGATGGCAAAGATCAGGGGCAGCATTCCAAAAATCGGGCTGCCGGAGTCTTGCATAATTTGCAGAATACCGCGGATCACTTCCGAATCGATGATGATGACGCCCTGCCCGGCAGCGGCCAGCAGGCCCCCGCCTACCCCCAACAGGATACCGGCCGCCGGCAGGATCGAGACCGGCAGCATCAGCGATTTACCAAGTTGCTGGGCAAAGTTAAAGGTATTTTTCCAAAGATTGGCCGGGCTAAATCCGGCTGGTGGTTGTTCATTTATGGCTGTATTTTGGACCGTCATTGCTTAAGTCTCCTTATTACAAATTACAAATGTCAGAATACAGGTCACACATTTCACTCATTGCTCACCAGCCCGCGCACTTCGCCGGCGGTGTCAAGGGTCAGGGCTTTTTGGGCCAAAGCCTGGCACTGGTTCAGGCTCAGCGCCCGGATTTGGGCCTTGATGGCGGGGATGGCCGGCAGGCTGAGGCTGAGTTCGTCCACGCCTAAACCGATCAGCAGCGGAACGGCTTGCGGGTCGCTGGCGATCCCACCGCAAATACCCACCCACTTGCCGTGCTGGTGTGCTCCTTTAACCGTTTGGGCAATCAACTGTAGCACCGCCGGATTCAGGCCGTCCACTTGCGGGGCCAGTTTGGCGTGACCGCGATCCATCGCCAGCGTGTACTGGGTCAAGTCGTTGGTGCCGATGGAGAAGAAATCGGCTTCGCGGGCAAACTGCTCGGCCAGGACGGCGGCAGCCGGCACCTCGACCATAATCCCGACCGGGATGGCTGGCGTGTTCAGCTTCCGGCGTTCTTCTTCCAGCATAGCTTTGGCCGCCCGCCACTCGGCCAGCGTTGAGATCATTGGGAACATCACCATCACCTTGCCCGCCGAGGCTGCCCGCAGGATAGCCCGCAGTTGGGTGCGCAAAATCTCGGGCCGGTCCAGTCCCACTCGAATGCCTCGCTCGCCCAGGAAAGGATTGTCTTCGTGCGGGATGGGCAGGTAAGGCAGCGGTTTGTCGCCGCCCACATCCAGAGTACGGATGACCAGCGGCTGGTCAGGCCCCAGAGTGCGGGCAATGGCGGCGTAGGTATCAGCCTGCTCATCTTCGCCGGGGGCGCTGGTTCGCTCCAGGAACAGGAATTCGGAGCGCAGCAGGCCAACCCCTTCCCCGCCTAACCTGGCAATTTGCTCTGCGTCGGCCAACCCGCTGATGTTAGCCACAATCTCAAGCCGGTGACCGTCACCGGTGATTGCCGGTTCGGCGGCATGGGCCAGGTCAGTTTGCCGTTTGGCAGCCTGCTTTTGCTGCTGGTCGCGGATGCGGGCTATCTCTTCCCCAGAGGGGTTGAGCCGCAGTGCGCCTTTGCTGCCATCTAAAACAACCGGCGTCCCGTTCTTCAGATCCAGGGCGCGGGGATCGATGCCGGCGACGGCCGGAATATCGAGACTGCGGGCCAAAATGGCCACGTGTGAGGTGGCGCCGCCCAGGGTAGTGCAGAACCCCAGCACTTTGGAACGATCCAGGTTGGCTGTATCCGAGGGCGATAAATCCTCAGCCACCAGGATGGCGTTGGCCGGAGCCTCAACCCTGTGAGCTTCGGTACCGGTCAGGTGCTGCAACACCCGGCGGCCCACATCACGCAAATCATTGGCCCGGGCGGCAATCAATTCGTTCTTTAGTCGGGCCAGACTGTCGGCCTGGGTATTGATAGCGGTTTTCCAGGCAAAGGCGGCGCTTTTGCCCTTGGCGATGGCGCTGTGGGTCATATCCAGCAGATCGGGGTCTGTCAGCAGTTCCTGGTGGGCGGCAAAAATGGCCGCTTTGGCCGGGTCGGCTTCCGTATGGAGCCGGGCTTGCAGCGCTTCCAGTTCGATTTTGGCCACTTCGATGGCCTGGTACAGGCGCTCCTGCTCTTGCTGTGCGTCAGATGCGGTTTCGATCACCTTGATGGTGGCGTGGCGCACCTGGAAGATGTGGCCCACGGCCAGCCCCGGCGAGGCGGTTACCCCCAACATCAGGTTGGGATCATCGGACCGAGGGCGAGGGGCCGGCGCGTTGATTTCGGCTACACTGACGCTGGCCGGCGCGGATACCGGCGCGGCGCCTTCCTCGCCCAGCCCCTGCGCCACCATCGGACTCAGGGTATGGATGGCTTCGTGGGCGTCGGGGCCGCGGGCAATCAATTTGACATGGTCATTGTGCTGAACGTTCAGATTCATCAGGGCCACCACGCTTTTGGCATTGGCTTGTTCGCTGCCCTTTTGCAAATGAACGTGGGCCTGATATTTGCGCGACACATTGGCCAGGACTGCCGCCGGCCGGGCGTGCAGGCCGTTGTGGTTGGGGATTATGATGGCCTCGGAAACAACCGGCTCAAAGGTCTTTTCCTCAGTATCTACCTGGCCGCCGTTCAGGGTCACGGCCAGAATCATACCCTCACCGGCAGTAACGCCGCCGCTGTGGGGCTTAAGTTCAGCCACTCGCTCAGCGTTAGTAACCACAATCATTGTCAGCAGGCTTTTGGCGTGCGTGGCTACGTAATCGGCGTCAAAATGGATCAGCGGGTCACCTTGTTTGACCTGGTCGCCGGTGTTGACCACCGGCTCAAAACCAACGCCTTTAAGACTAACCGTGTCAAGGCCGATGTGCATCAGCAGTTCCAGGCCATCGGCGGTGGTCAGGGTCAAGGCATGGTGGGCCGGGTGAATCTGGGCCACCTGCCCGTCACACGGAGCCAGCAGCGAATTGCTGATGGGATCCAGGGCAATGCCATCGCCCACCATCTTCTGGGCAAAGACCGGGTCGGGCACCCGCTCCAGCGGCATCAAATAGCCGGACAAGGGCGCTTGTAACGTAATTAGTTTCATTATGAACTCCCCTTTCTGTTTGTTAGTTAATTTAACTTACAAAGTCCTATTTAAAAAAAATTAGACCAAACTTAATTCCTCAGCCAGGAGAATGGCACCCGCGCCCATGATAACGCTGTGTGCCCAGAAACCGGCCAACATCCCCGATGATCTGCTGTACCCCTTCATCCCCGGCCAAAAAAGCCTGCTGAATGGCGGGCAGATCAATGGCCTCGCTGGTGGGCGCAAACTGACGCAGCAACTGGTCGATGAGCGCATAAGCCAATTCCAGCGCCAGTTCACCGTCCTGATCGTTAACAGGTAGAGAGGAACTGCTCAAAAGTTTTCCCCGCAGGTCAAGTACGCCCCCCCGAAACGCATCGCTGACCAGGTCCACGCCGATCAGGGAGCGGGAGGTGGGCACCACCCGAAGATAGATGGGGGGTTTACCCCCAGCCGAAGGCCCCTGCCGCGTTTCTTCAACCAGCCCCTCTTCAATCAGTTCAGCTACAGCGCTGGAGACAGTTGGCCGCGCCAGACGAGTGAGGCGGGCCACGTCTGCCCGGCTGATTTCCTGGTGATCATAAATGGTTTTCAGAGTCAGCCGGCGGTTGTGGATTTTGGTGGTTTTACGGGTCAGTTTTTTATTGATAATCATTAGTAGTTCACAATCTTTGTAAGTTAATTTAACTTACAAAGTAGCTGTACTATATCACGGGTTTGAGTGTTTGTCAATCTTTTTTAGTAATTTCATTGGTGATCCATCCTGAATAAAATTTACAAAGACAGACGAAAAACAGGACAAAGGGAATGGCAAGTCAAGAGAAAAACAAGTATAGTCTGGCCTTCAAACGACAAGTGGTGCAAGAATATGAGCGCGGTGCGACTTTTGCAGCCTTGCAGCGGAAGTACGGCATCCCGCAAGGGCCAACCATCCGGCGCTGGCTCAAACAATTCAACCGACCCGCCGGAGGCCAAAGCCCCATGACCGAACCAGAGACCAGCCGCACCCCGGAGGTACAAGCCTTACAGGAACGGATTGCCGCGCTGGAAAAGCTGGTAGTGTAACTATCGCTGGACAAACTGATGCTGGAAAGCACGATCACGGTGGTGGAACAGCGCAGTGGTAAACCAGTGAAAAAAAAGACCGACAGGACATCATCAGCCAGGCGGTCGCGCGGCAGAACGAACAACCCCAACCGGTGACAGTCGAGGCCATCTGTAGCTGGCTGGGCTGAACCGACAGGCCTGGTATCAGCAGCAGTCGCTGTGGCTGGGGCGGGATCGCTGGTTTGGGCTGTTACGGCAGCATGAGGGGAAAAACGCAGGTTGGTCTGGTTAGCCCGGCCCAGAAATACGTAGGCAAGGCAGTTAACCTTTAACGTGCAGGAGATTATTTTTTAACTGCTCCCAGCGTTTTACAATTGCCCGGTTGCCGGCCACATTTTCAAGGAACGATTGACGCCATTCGGGGTTGCTGATCTTGTCGGCGCTCTGCATCAGTTCACGGTAGCCTGCTTCAATTACTTCGCTCGCCGAGGGCCGCGTGGCAGGCATTGTGACGGCATTAAAAACATCGGCCACGCAGCCATAAACCGTGGAAGGAAAGTCCATTCCTTCCACGCCTTGTTCACTCAAATAAGCCCACACCTCCAGGGCTAAATTCTGCGCCTGCTTCTTTTGTCCCTGGGCCAATGCAACGCGGGCTGTTACTGCCTGCGTTTCCATTCTGTAAGAGTTTACTCCAATGCTGGCGTGCAGTGCATTAGCCTGAGCCAGATAAGCCGCAGCAGTGTCTAAATCCCCGGCTTCTTCCAGATAAATTCCCAGGTAGGTCAGGCAACTGGCGTGGCCAAGCGTGTTGTGGACGGTTGTTCTAAATTCTTGCAGCGCCTGTTCCCCAACAGTTCGCGCCAGTTCCCGGTTACCTTCGCACCAGTATACGTAGCTCAGGTTGTACCTGTGGCTGTTTTGCAAGGCCCGGTCGCCAATGGCTTCGGCAAGGGCCAGGCCATTTTCAAACGCGGCCCGGGCGGCGGTGTAACGACCCAGTTGGATATTGACAAAACCGATATTTACATCCAGCCGGCTCTCTTTGTGGCGATTGCCCGCCCGCCGCGCCGCTTCTGCGCCCTGCTGCATTAGCAACAGTGCGCGCGATGAATTGCCTACCCGGGAGTAGTAAAATGCCATATCTCCCAGGGCATAAGCCCGTATCACGTTATCCGCTACGGCTGGCAGCCGTTCCAGAGCTTTATCAACCGCCTCTTGCGCGGCGGCCCACGTCCCAATATAGGCCAGGGCTGTTACCTTGCTCGACAACGCCTGCACCTCGAGCGTGCGGTTGCCCGCCCGGGTCGCCGCAGAGAGCGCCGCTTCGACGGCGCGCAACATGAGTTGAAAATCTTTTAGCCGCAAACCATACTGCGTTTGGCGCATAAATGCCTGCGCTCGCCGCGTGTCATCATCAAGAACTTCTGCCAGCTCCAGTAACGCATTGATGTCTTCCTGCTGCGCCGGGCGTTCCTCGCGCAAACTGAGCACCGTCTCTCGTCCGCACAAGGCCCGCCAGCGCTGGTTAGAGTTGGCCGGCTCAATCAATTTTATGGCTCGATCAAAGAAAGTTTGGGCTTCCAGCGTTGCCCCCTGGGTGGTGGCGCGTTCGCCGGCCAGCAGCCAATAGTCAACCGCCTGCCGGTTTGAACCGGCCTGCATATAATGTTGAGCCAAAATTTCTGGCATAGTTTCAATAGTTTGGGGAAAATGCGCTTCCAGCGTCTCGGCAATTTGCTGGTGATAGCGGCGGCGGATACGTTTGGGCAGCGAGGCATACGCCGCTTCCTGAATCAGAGAGTGTTTGAACATGTATTGAAGGTGTGCCGGTTGGTCTGGCCGGAAAACCAGTTCGGCCTCGCTGAGTCTGGTTAAATCACGCTGCAAACGTTTTTCGTCAAATCCGGTAACGGCGTGCAGAACAGGGTATAAAAACTCGCGCCCCAAAGCGGCGGCCCACTGAGCAGTTTCTTTGGCCGCGCCCAAATGGTCAAGGCGGGCCATCATTGCGTCTCGCAGGGTAGCCGGTATCTTTGACTGTTCCTTTGCTTCAACGCCTGCTCCGGCTAAATCATCGGCTTCTTCCAGCAGTGTTTTGGTTAATTCTTCAACAAAGAGGGGAATGCCATCCGTTTGAGCCACAATCCGGCAGCGTGTGGTTTCGGGCAGCGCCCTGTTAACAACCAGATTTGCCACAATCTGCTCTGCCTGGGCCGGGTTCAATCGCCCCAGATTAAGCGGATGCACGTGCGCTCGCGGCAGCCACGGAGATTTGAATTGGGGGCGAAAGGTGAGCAGCAGCAGGCAGGGGATGGCCGCGAGTGAGTTAAACGAGCGATCCAGCCAGTCGATGGTCGTCGGATCGCTCCAGTGGAGGTCTTCGATGACCAGCACCATTGGCCGCCGGGCCGCCTGTTTTTGCAGCAGGGCGACAAATACCTCACGCATTCGTTCCTGCTGTTCCGGGGTGATTGTCTGCGGGGCGGGCGAATCGGTGGGCAGCCCAAGCAACAGCGATAGCAGCCACACGGCCGCGGGGTGGGCCAGGTCGGTTTGGGTGAGGGTGTGGATAAGTTTGTCTCGCCTGGTTTCCGGGGTGTCGTTGGCGGCAAACCCCAAAAGTTGTTCAAGCAGGTTGATCAGGGGATGCAGGTTGGTATTTTGAAAATAGGGCGTGCAGTGGCTCTCTAACCAAAGGGCCGGCTGAACTTGAGCAGGCAATACCGGCTCAGCGATTGGCTCATCAACGTGGGCCAGAACTTGGCGCTTTAATTCCCACACCAGGCGCGATTTACCAATCCCCGGTTCGCCATTGAGCAAAATTACCTGGCCGTGTCCCTGCCAGGCCTTATCTTGGAAAGCTCGTAACTGTTTAACTTCAGGCTCGCGGCCCACAAAAATTGTCAGGTGCTGCGCCTGCCGCAACCGGTTAAAGCGATTCTTCTGCGTGCTGTTTTCTCGCTGCACGTGATATAGTTCAATTGGACGCGGCAGAGTGGCTCCGGTGTGCGCCCCCAGTATTTGGCAGTCAAACCAATCCTGCACCAGATGATGGGTGGACTCTGTAATCAAAATCGAATCCGGTTGGGCCAGATTCCGGCAGAGGCGCGCCACATTTGGCACGTTACCCAGCAAATCCCGATTTTGCCAGCCCGGCCCGCGCCGTTCACCCACCACTATTTCGCCGGTATGAATGCCAATGCGCACATCATCGTTATTTTTCAGGGCCGTAGTGATTTCCAGCGCAGCGCGAACCGCGCGGCGGGCGGCATCTTCGTAGGCCTGGGGATAGCCAAAGTAGACCACGCACTCAGTTCCGTGGCGCTGGGCCCGGTAGCCGCCAAAGCGGCTGAGGATATGCTCGCAATGCAGGGTGCAAACGGCTAGCTGTTCGTGCAATGCTTCGGGGTCGTCATAAGTGGTTACATCTGCCGGGCCACACACCATCGCCGTAACCTGGCGGACTTCGCCCTGCCCGGATACCCAGACCGGCTCGTCCGTTTTATGCGGGCCGGTTTGTGTCTCTTCCTGTTTGACAAGCTCACCGGAAAGGATTTTTTGATACAGCACGGTTGCTTCCGCCGATGGCGCAAGACCTAATTCTGTATCCAGAATTTGGCAATATGTTTGGTACTGCTCAAGGGCGGCGGCCGATTGGCCGGATAAGGCCAGCGCCCGCATTAATTGCAGGTGCGCTTGCTCGCTCCACGGCTCCATCGCCACCTGGCGTCGCGCATAATCCTGAACCTGTTCATATGCGCCCAGTTGCTCATAGTGGGCAGATAACTGAGCCAGCGCCTCCAGCGCCTGGGCATGCAGCATTTCCTGCAAAACCAGCCGCCACTCTTCAAAGCCAACACTGTCGCGTACCAACAACCCGGCCAGCAAGTCGCCGCGGTAAAGAGTGGCTGCCTGTTGCAGCCACTGTATGCAAAGCTGGCAGGTTTGGGGATGAGAGTGGTAATGTTGGCGCTGCGCCTGGAGCAGTTCTCTAAAACGCGCCACATCAAGCTGATAGTTGCTGCGCGGATTAAACTGAACTTCCTGGCTGGATATCAATAAGAAGGGTTGGGGCGCGGATTGGTCATCCCGGAGAGCGCGGCGCAAACGGAGCAGGGTTTGGCTGAAATTGTGGGCGGCCTTTTTTTCCGGTAAATCAGGCCACAACATCGCCGCCAATTCGGTTCGGCGATAGGGCCGGGCAGATTCAACGGCCAAAAAGGCGAGCAATCCCCGCACTTTATTGGTGTCAAACGCGGTGATTGGTTCGCCATCTATCGTTACTTCAAAACCGCCAAGCAAAGCCAGCGAGAGATGAGGCATGCAAAAACCCTTTTGGCCTGCGCCACAGATACATTCTATTTTAGCAATAGTTTGTGTTAAGTGGCAAAGAAATTTCTTAGAAAACAGTTAGAGTCCGGGTGATACCGGCCTTGAGGTTTTTGCTGTTAGCCATCGAGGACGGTCCGCACTTTGCGGGTGAGGTTGGTGGGGGTAAAGGGTTTTTGCAGAAAGGCACTTCCATCTGCCAGAATGCCGTGATGAATTATACTCCTGTCGGGATAGCCAGACATATAAAGCACTTTCATTTCCGGATGCAACGATAGCAACTGTTGGATAAGCTGGCTGCCGACCAACCCGCCGGGCATCACCACATCCGTCAGAATTAAGTGAATTGGTTCCTGATACTGCCGGCACAGTTGAACGGCCTCGTGGCCGTTTTCGGCTTCCAGTACAGTGTATCCTTTTTCCTGCAGAGTATAGTAAACCAATTTTCTAACCGGCGCCTCATCCTCAATCACAAGAATAGTCTCGGTGCCGTCGGCGATGGATTGGGTTTGATATTGTTGACCGGCGAGTATGGCTGCGCGCTTAAATTGAGGCAGATAGACTTTAAAGGTTGTGCCACGTCCGAGTTCGCTGTAAACCCAAACGTGCCCGCTATTTTGTTTGACGATGCCGTACACGGTGGCCAGGCCCAAACCTGTTCCTTTTTCTTTGTCTTTGGTAGTAAAAAAGGGCTCAAAAATTCTTGCTTGTGTCTCGGCGTCCATTCCAATGCCGGTATCAGAGACAGCCAGCAGTACGTACTGGCCGGGTTTAACATCAATGTGTTGGCTGGTGTAGGTTTGGTCCAGATAAACATTGGCCGTTTCAATGGTCAGTTTACCGCCGTGCGGCATCGCGTCACGGGAATTAATAGCCAGGTTCATTAATATCTGCTCAATCTGACCCGGATCGGCTTTGATTGTACCCAAATCTTTACCCGGCAATGTGACCAGTTCAACATCTTCGCCAATGAGGCGTTGCAGCATTTTGCTGATGTCGCTGATACTATCGTTAAGGTTGAGCGCAACAGGCTGGATAATCTGTTTGCGGCTAAAGGCGAGCAACTGGCGGGTAAGATTAGCTGCGCGTTCGCTGGCTTTTACAATTTCTTCCAGATTTTTTTGCAGCGGATCGTCCGGTTCGGTTTGGTTGAGCAGAGATATTTCGGCGTAACCGGTAATCACGGTCAGTAAATTGTTAAAATCGTGGGCTACGCCCCCCGCCAGCCGGCCGATGGCCTCCATTTTTTGCGCCTGCAGATATTGCGCCTCTCGCTGCAATTCGTTGGTAATGTCACGTTTTACGGCCACAAAATTAACAATCTGGCCGCTGGAATCGGACACCGGGGTAATGGTGGCATCTTCTGTATAAAGGGTGCCGTCCTTTTTCTGGTTAACAAAGCGCCCGTGCCAAACCTGGCCATTTTTGATTGTGGTCCACAACTGGTGGTAAAATTCTGGGGGCTGATGTCCACTTTTCAGGAGGCGCGGGTTGTGGCCAACGGCTTCGGCTCTGGTGTAACCGGTGGTATGTTCAAAGGCCTGGTTAACGTAGACAATTGTCCCATCGGCGTCGGTAATAATTACATTTTCGGCAGTTTTGTTCACCGCTGTGCTCAAAAGCTGGCGTTCCTGATCGAGCTTAACACGGGCCAGCGACAACGCTACCTGATCGGCCACGCTCCAGGCCAGATCAAGTTCTTCTGTGGAAAACGCGCGCGGCACCGAGGACTGCAATGAAAGGCTGCCGATCACCTCATCGCGGATGCGCAGCGGCAGCACGAGCAGCGAGACAACACCAAACTTGTCCAGCAGGTTGTAAAGTGCTGTCAGCCGCAAGTCGCTGCGAGTGTCTGTGATCATCAGCGGCCCCTGATAGTTAAGCAAACGTTGGAGGGCAGGATTCTCGGTGAGCGATATGGTTATGCCGAGGGCCATAAACTCTTCCTGTGCCGAATATTGCGCCACGACTACAGCATTTGTTTTATCGTCGTTCAACAACGTGGCGACGGCGCGCGGCATATCAAATGTTTCGGCCAGTTCCTTGCAAGCGATTTCAAGAATTTCTTCCGGTTTTAGGATAACGGCGGAGGCGGCAATAATTTTGTTGAGTAACGCCAGTGCACGGTTGCGGCGGCGCAAATCGCGTTCGGTGTGGTTGCGCTCAATGGCGTAGCGGATGGCCCTGGGCAGCGAGAACTCATTCATACTGCCTTTAACCAGGTAATCCTGAGCACCGGCATGAACTGCTTCAACGGCTACTTTTTCGTCACCCAGGCCGCTCAAAATCACCAGCGGCAGTTCATTAACGGCGTTGAGCATCTGGTAAAATGTTTCCAGCCCGTGGCTGTCTGGCAGGGATAAATCCAGTAAAACAAGGTCAAACTGGTCGGTGTTGACCGCGGCCAAAGCCTGGTCCAACCGGCCCTTGTGGGTTATTTTAAAGGCTGCTTCAGCATTGCTACTGCCGGCCTCGGCCAGCATTTCTCTAACCAGGCGGACATCACCGGGGTTATCTTCAACCAGAAGTAAATTTATCAGATGGGTGCTCACTTTTAGCCTCCTTTCCGAGGCAGAAATGAGTTCAATGCCTCGTGGTGTAGCATCTTTCACCGGGCGTGGACAAGTGTTTAGCGGGCACTGTTGGGTGGAAATTTTACAACGGTCAGCCAGAACTCTTTAATTGATCTGATAACCTTGATGAACTGGTCCAGATCAACCGGTTTGGTAATGTAGCTGTTGGCGTGGAGTTCGTAGGTCTTTAAAATATCAACTTCAGCCTCGGAGGTAGTCAGAATGACAACCGGGATACGTTTTAAGACCGGATCAGTTTTAATTTCCGCCAAAACCTGCCGACCGTCTTTTTTAGGCAGGTTCAGGTCAAGCAGGATCAGGTCTGGTGTGGGAACAGCCGCATATTGCCGCTCATGACGTAAAAAAGCCATCGCTTCTACGCCATCTTTGGCAACGTGCAGGTTGTTCTGCACCCTGCCATCTTTTAAGGCTTCTATGGTCAGGCGAACATCACCGGGATTGTCTTCAACCAACAAAATTTCAATGGGCAGGCCCAATATTTCCAGATTCATAAGATGATTTCCTTTCCTGTCCTACGTCATTATTTTGATACCCTGCCGGGCAGTTTGACGACGGTTAGCCAAAAATCCTCAATCGATCTCATAACCCTAAAAAATTGGTCCAGGTCAAGGGGTTTGGTGATTTAGCTGTTGGCGTGCATTTCGTAGGCTTTGAGAATATCCTGATCAGACTCAGAAGTGGTTAGCACTACCACCGGAATACGTTTTAGGTCTGGGCTGGCTTTAATCTCGGCCAGAACCTGGCGGCCATCTTTTTTGGGCAGGTTCAGATCAAGCAGAATCAGGTCTGGTACGGGTACATTTTTGTATTGGCTTTGCCGGTTGACAAAAGCCAGCGCCTCCACCCCGTCAGTAACAACGTGCAAATTGTTGCGTACCCGGCCGGTTAGAAGTGCTTCCTCGGTCAGACGGATATCGCCGGGATTATCTTCAACCAGCAATATTTCAATTGGGAGGCCTGGGTGCCAGGTGGTCATTGGTTTCTCTCCGAGAAGTTGAATTCAGGTGGTCTATGGCGGTTATTCGCTCAAAAGGGCCGCGTGGTTTGTGGCTGGCAGCGAAAAATAAAAGGTAGCGCCCTGGCCCGGCTGCGACTCAACCCAAATGTGGCCACCGTGTCTTTCTATAATTTTTTTGCAAATAGCCAGGCCAATACCGGTACCGGGATATTCTTCTTTACCATGCAGGCGCTGGAAAATAATAAAAATCTTTTCGGCAAATTCCGGCTCAAACCCGATTCCGTTATCCTGAACCCAAAATTGCCAACAGTTATCGCGCCGAATCGCTCCCACGTGGATTTGAGGCGGCGCTTCGCTATGGAACTTGAGGGCGTTGTTGATGAGATTTTGCAGCACCAGTTCTAACTGGTTGCTATCGGCCGGCACAGTGGGCAGCGGGTCGTGGGTAATTACAGCCCCGGTATCTTCGATGGCCAACTGTAAGTTGTTTAGAACCCGTTCCAACACTGTTTCGCAGTTGGTCGGGGCAAATACTTTGCCGTGCGTGCCCACCCGAGAGTAGGCCAGCAGATCATTGATCAGCACTTTCATGCGGATGGCGCCGTTTACCGCGTAAGCGATAAATTCGTGAGCGTCGGTATCAAGCTTATCGGCGTAGCGGCGTTCGAGCAGTTGCAGGTAGCTGGAAACCATGCGCAGCGGTTCCTGTAAATCGTGAGAGGCAACGTAGGCAAACTGCTCCAGCTCTTTGTTGGACCGCGCCAGTTCTTTGGCCTTTTCAGCCAGGGCCACTTCTGCTCGTTTACGCTCGGTAACATCCATAGCCATGCTGATGACTGTTCGCTGGCCATCCGGCAGCCGGCCCAGCGGCGCGGAACTAAACGCCCAGGTCAAAACCCGGCCATTGCGGGCGGTTATTTCATATTCGCCCTCATCAATTTTTTCCTGCATGCCGTAAAGCCGGTCAATATCCGCCTGTACCAGTTTTTTCCGAACGCCGTAGGCCCGTTCCGTCCAGTCGGCAATGGTTGAAATCTCGGCCGGGGTATAACCGGTTAAGGTTGTCCAGGTGCGGCTGGTTAGAATAACCTGCCCGTCTTCGGCGTGGATCATGATTGGGAAGGGGGCGTCTACCACCGCCCGCCGTAACTGTTCCTCGCTTTCACTCAGAGCAGCGGTACGCTCCTGAACCCGCAATTCCAGTTCATCGTGAGCGCGGCGCAATTCGTCCTCCATTTGCTTGCGCGCGGTGATGTGGGTTGATGAGCCAATAATCCGATAAATACGGCCTTCGGTGTTACGCACGGGTGACAGCCGGGTTAACCACCACATCTCTCGCCCGTCAAAAGGAATCATTTCTTCGTATTCTATGGCCTGGCCGGCTTCCAGGCAGCGCTCGTAATTAGCCCGGATGGTTGCAATGGTCTGTGGGGGTATGTGCGGCATAATGTCTTCGAGACGTTGCCCGTGTACGTCATCGGACTTCAATCCGGTCAGCCGCTCGTGAGTGGGGTTTAACCCGGCAAAACGAAAATCATTGCCGGCGGTAACGTCAATTACAAAAATGGCCAGTTCGACGCCATGATAAATGCTTTGTAAAAAAATCTGCTGGTCCTGGAGGGCCTGTTCATTTTGTTCCCGGCGGGCGGCCATCTGGTTAAAAGCGGCGGCCAGTTCGCTAATTTCGTCCCGGCCAGACACGTTGAGCCGGTAGGCCAGATCACCCTGGCCAATGGCCTCGGCGCCCTGCACCAACTGCTGGATTGGGCCGGTAATAGAGCGGGCAAAAAAGATAGCCAGGATGGCTACGCCGGCCATCACCAGTCCACCCACCCCAATCATTACATCGCGGAGCCGGTAAATTGGGGCATAAGCTTCGGCCTGATCCACCTCAGTCAGAATACACAGTTCTTGCTCCGGCAGCCAGCGATACGCGCCCATAACCGGCACATCACGGTAGTCATTATAAAGACCGACGCCACTTTGGTGAGCCAGACAAGCCTGAACACCTGGCGTATAGACCGCTTTTTTCAGGGCGACATCTCCGCCAAATTTGGGATTGGTTACAAAAAAATTAAACGCGTTGACCAGATACGTTTCCTCGGTAGGGTTCAGGCCGCTTTCCTGGGCCATGATCTCGCTCATAATTGACAGATCGAGGTGACCGGCCAGCACAGCTACCACTTTGCCGGCTTTATTTTTAACGGGCGTACTGACGTGCATTACTGCCGCACCCAGGCTCAGAGAATAACGAACGTTATCAATATAGGTTTCCTGTCGCCCTTTAATAAAATAGGCCTCATTTTCCCGGATCATGCCTTCCAGCGCCGGGTTGCTTGAAGCCAGAATTTGCCCGGTGCGGCTGTCGAGCAGATAAAATTCCATGAACCCGGTATGCTCCTGGAGCGTGGGGCCAAAATGATTACTCAACAGTTGGTCATGGGCCGCCATTTGCTCGGCTGCGGTGGCGTTGGGGTTAACCAGCACCTGAGCATATTCCCGTAGCAGGGGACGATTGGCCAGGAGTCGCAATTGAGAACTACTGGCGCGCAGCCAACGGTTAAATTCATCCCTTTTAAAAATAGTGGCTGCTACCAGCCGGTGTTGGGTATTATTTTCAATAGTCTGGCGGCTGCTGATGTAGGCCCAATAACTCACCAGAATCAGCGGCGCCAGCGACAGCAGTAGAAACAGCAGGGTCAGTTTGGCTGGGAGCTTCATGGCGTAGTATCCCCGTAAACGGCTTCTAAAAACTGCATGGTATAGACTTTATCCAGGTCTGCCGGGTTAGTCAGGAATCCCTGATCTAGCAGCATCTCCTCCATCTGCTGCCAAACCTCGGCGCGCATCCAGCCAATGTGATCTTCACCGGTATGGATCAGCGGCCGGCTGGCTTCAATCATTTTGGCCTGCACTGCCGGGTCGGCGTTTTCGGCATAGTTCAGGCTGATGGCTAACGCTTCTTCCGGGTTTTCCACGGCATAGCGGTGCCCTTTTAAAGTTGCTCGCAGAAACCGGGTAACCAGATCAGGGTTGGTAGCAATCATCTGGTCGGTAGTGACAATAGTGTCAGAATAAACGGTAATGCCGTAATCGCTGGGCCAGATCAGGTTAAATTGACGGCCTGTTTGCAGGATGCCAATTAGTGAACCGGCGGCAAAGGCCGGCGCAATATCCACCTCACCGTTGTAAAAGGGGGTCAGATCAAAACTGTAGGGCAAAATTTTAATCGAGGCGAGGTCCAGCCCCAATTTTTTTATCATAGCGTTAAATTGCAGCAGCCCATCCGTCCCGCCGAGCATGGCGGTTTTGCCCACCATATCCGCCGGGTGCGTTATGCCGGATTCGGCCAGGGTAACCAGTACAAACGGATTGCGGCGATAAGTGGTGGCAATAGCCACTACCGGCTGGCCCTGGCTGCGTTGCAACAAAATATGTTCCGGCGCAGCCACGCCAAAGTCAGCCTGGCCAGAAACAACCCGTTCAATGATATTAATGCCCGGCCCGGCCGGAACAAAAGTTACATCAAGGTTTTCTTCGGCATAATACCCTTTATCTTTAGCCACGTAATAGCCGGCAAACTGGGCCTGGTGTATCCACTTGAGTTGAAGCGTGACTTTGGTGGGCGGTCGGCTGGTCGGTTGCTGACAGCCGGTGGCCAGCGCCATTAAAACAGCAACCCCAATTAATATAGTACCAAATTGTTTGAGAAGAATTTTTGGTGAGGACATTAATCACCTGTGTGGGTATTCACATCTGTATTGGTTATTTTGTCGCTTTTTGCCCCTGGCACTCCATTCGCTGGTTTGTCAGATACCCGGCGAATAGCGGCGGCCAGTTCATCAATGGACACATTTTTAAGCAGATGGGCGCTGGCTCCGGCCAAGATGGCCGCATTCTGCAAAGACTCATCCTTGAAACTGGTCAAAATGATGATTTTTACCTGGGGGTAATGTTGGCGGATCAGGCTGGTTGCGGTTACGCCATCCATTTCAGGCATATTCAAATCCATAATGACCACGTTAGGCTTAACAACTGGGCACAGGTTAACCGCCTCAACCCCGTTAGCCGCTTCGCCCACCAGGCTAAAGTCATCGTATGGCAGCAGCGCCAGCTTGATGGATTGTCGCAGCGCCTCATGATCATCAACAATCATAATTCGAACAGCAGCAACGGTTTTCATACGGATTCCGCCTATCGAATTTAATGCCTTTAATTTAACACACAAATCCCCCGGACACATCCGGTGTCCAGGGGATTTTTAACTAGTCAGGATTATTGAATTTTTTTCGGTAAGGTTAACTAGTCATGATCCGGCAAAGTGATCAGGTTATGTTCCAGCGCAAAAACCGAAGCCGCGAGCCGGTTTTCCACACCCAGCTTTGAGAGAATGTTGCTGACGTGGGTATTGACCGTAGACCGGCTGACATTGAGCTGCCGGGCAATTTCCGGGTTGTTTAACCCTCTGGCAATCAAAATCAGCACCTCTCGCTCGCGGGCGGTTAAATTATGACCAACAGTATCTGGCCGGGTAAAGGCCGCCAGCAAAGTTTGGGTGGCCTCCGTGGCCAGGGTGGGTTTACCGGCTTTAGCCGCCCGAATGGCGTGAGCCAGCTCATCCAGAGAAACATCTTTAAGTAGATAACCAATCGCCCCGGCCTTGAGCGCTGATTCAACCATAGTTTTTTCTTTGTAACTGGTCAGAGCAATAATTTGAATGCCGGGATAGCGCTGGCGGATCAACCTGGTGGCTTCTACGCCGCTCATATCTGGCATGCGCAAATCCATTAACACCACGTCGGGGTGCAGTTTGGCGCAGAGAGAAATCACCTCTGCCCCGGTAGAGGCTTCACCAATCACCGCGATATCATCAAACGCCAACAAAGAAACGGCTACGCCACGGCGTACCATCTCGTGGTCATCAGCTAAAATTACCCGAACAGGCGGTTGATCATTTTCCATAAAAGTTCGATACCCAAAATCATTTTACTGTGCAACCCGGTGGCAAGCAACTATTTTTAGTTGCCACCAGCTGTATTGGCCGGCCATGATACAACAATCTCCGTGCCTTCGCCCGGCCGGCTTTTTAGTGTAAGGCTGGCCCCGACAGCTCTGGCTCGCTCCCGCATAATATCCAGCCCCAAATGGCCGGATTTCACCTGCCGGGGGTCAAACCCGCGTCCGTTATCGGTAATGGTCAGTGTGGCGGCTTCCGGCAGGCAAACCAGTCTGACTTTTACCCGGCTGGCTCTGGCATGGCGGGCAATATTGTTGAGCGATTCTTGGGCAATGCGATAGAAAACAGTTTGCACATCGGCGCGAATTTTCACTTCACCTTCCAGTTGAAGGTCAATCTCAATCTGGGTTCGCCCGGCCAGCGCGTGAGCGAGCTGGCGTAACAGCACCGCCAAATTTGTATCCTCGGGCGATGCCGGGCGCAGTTCGGCCAGCAGGATGCGCATTTCGGCCAGCGCCCCGCGGTTCAGGTGGCGCAGTTGGTCCAGGCTTTGCCGCGCTTTTTCCGGGTAGCGAGTCCACAAACGGGGGATGGCTTCGGCCAGCAGGCTGGCCGAAAAAAGGGTCTGGCTCACGGCATCGTGCAGGTCACGGGCCAGACGCTGGCGCTCTTCCAGCGCGGCTTGCTGGCGATAGGTTAGCGTCAGTTCAGCCGTTCGGGCGGCCACCCGCTGTTCCAGTTCGGCGGCGTACTGCTGAATCTGGTTGACCAGCCGGGCGTTATTGAGGGCAATCGCAAGTGTTTGAGCTAAAAAGACCAGCCGCCGGGCATGATCAAGCGAATAGTCCTGGGGTACGTCGCTATCCAGGCGCAGCTCGCCCAGAATCTCACCCCGCGACACAATGGGCAGCAGCAGGTGAGAGCGAATCCAGGCGGTTTCCGGCAGCGTCACCCAGACTGGGTCTTGCCGGGTATCGTAAATTATGCGCGGCTCTTTTTTTTGCAGCGCCGCTATATGGCCGGGAAATTCGGCCAGGGGCTGTTTTAAATGGGTCATTTTCGCGGCGCTGCCAAATTTATCGTACCCGCGCCAGGCCACGGTATGCAATATGTCACCCTCCAGCAGGGCGATATTGGCTGCTTTGTACGGAACAATCCGCGCCACCTGGTCCAGAATTTCGTTGAACACGGCTTCAAGTTCGGTGCGCGAGGTGATGGCCAGCGTTACCTCGTGCAGTGTCTCAACCAGCAGCCGTTGCTCCCGTTCGGCGGCGCGCAGTTGGGTTTGCTGGATGGCAATTGCCAGCGGAGCGGCCACTTCGCGCACAATCTCAATATGTTCCGCAGAAAATGCGCCCGGCTCGCGACGGCCCAATCCCAGCGTTCCAATCAATTTGCCGCCGGCAATTAGCGGTACCGCCAGCGAGGCTCGCGTCTCCGTTGCGGCCAACATCCTCTGGAGCTGCGCCGGGATATTGGGCCGGGTAAGGTAATCTTCAACCTGCTGATGCTGACCGGCCCGAAATGCCTCGATATTCAGCGAGGTTTGGGCCAACGGCAGGCGCGTTCCCAGACGGATTTTTGATTGACCCGCCGGACGGCTGGCAATGATTTCAAATGTGTCTTCAACCGCATTGTAAAGGTTAACGTCTGCCAGGGAGTACGGCACCAGTTGTGCCAGCCATTCCAGAGTGGCAGTGGCAATCTCCTCCACCGACTGCGCAGCCAGAATTGCCCGGTCGATTCTGCGTAAAATTCTCAGGCGGCCGGCCTGTTGTTGGGTTTGCCGGTGCAGCCCATCTTCAACGGCGCGGCGGATGGCCTGCGGCAGCTCCCGGGCGCGTTCGGACGTTTTAACAATATAATCGGCCGCGCCTTTTTTCATCGCTGCAACGGCCAGTTCTGTAGAATCGGCTTGGGTAAGAATAACAACCGGGATTAGCGGTAATTTGGCCCCGACAATATCAAGCACTTCCAAACCTTCAAATCCGGCGGCAGTAAGCTCGCTCAGCACCAAATCATATCGGCCTGCTGTGAGTTGGTCTTCAAATTCCCGGCGAGAGGCAACCTCGGTCAGATAGATGCCGCTTTGTTCATGAGCCAGAGCCGCGCGCACCCAACCGCGCGCCCGTGGATCGTTTTCAACGTAAAGAACGTTAATTGATTGGGTTGCCATTCACCCACTCCTCAAATTAACCTTCCACCGCTGTTCATCGGCCGACCAATATCAATTTTAACATAAGCGGGTGAGTCATTCAAACAGATCGTGCTTGATTGCGAGCCGTTGCCGCCCCGGTCATCTCTCCCGCCAAAAATACGGCGGCGGGTAACCACGCCCCGCTGCTGGACAACAGCGGCCAGCCTCATTTTGACCCCGGCTTTTTGAACCACTTTAACCCCGATGGCACGCAAGTGGCGGCGATGCTGGCTACCGGCGCTAACGGCGACCCCATCACCGACTCCGACCTCGGCGCGGTTGACGGCATTGCCGTGGTCTGGGCCGATAACGCCAACGGTGTTCGGCGGTTTTTAGCTCGATCACGCGGTGGGGCTGGTTGTGGAGCTGTCCGGCCGGGCCGATTTGAGCGGCACGCTGTGGGGCAGCGGTAGTTGGGCCAACGCCACCGATTGGACCGGCCCGAGTACCATCACGCCCGGCAGCATCAATGTTTGGGTCGACCCCGCCTTTGTCGATGCGGCCGGCAACACCTGCCGGCCGCAAACAGCTCAAAACTCCGCTGTAGAAGTGGATAATGAGATGGGTTGTATGTACTGGTTCGATGCGTCGCTGAGATACTGTCTTAACCCCAGTATTTCTACAAATTCCGCATCATAAGCCGACCACGCCGGAATCGTTTCTAAATACTGCAGGTCGGAAGGTATCAGACCAACTTTTGCGTAAGTAGCGAGTGCTTCCGCATCAAATTTTTCAATATACAGAAAAACTCTGCCCTCGTTTTTCTGAACAACCGCCATTTCGTTAGCAAGTTGTTGGATCATCCATGCTTTGGCATTATCAGTGCGCGAGGCTTGCCCGCACAATATCGTTTCGAGCAGAGAAATTGTCTTTCGCTCGGAGAAAAATTGAATGTTGCGATTATCGGAGATTGTAACGACCAAATCCTGTGGCTGGGTATGGTCTTTAATGGAGACAGCGATCATGTATTCACGATTGGACTCTAACGACTGGCGAGGCAGCACGCTGCCAGCGAAGTTCACCGCGATGACCAATCCAACAATTAAAATAGCAGCCCCATACCACGAGCGCTGGGGTTGGTGAGTGATTTTATGGGCCAACCCAATCCCGGCTAAAAGCCACCAGCCCGCTGTTACCGGCAGCCAAAACTGCATATCCTTTGGGACCCAGTAGAACGCAAACGCAGCAAACAAGGCCGACCATACAGTAAACAGCAGAATGTTAGCCCGATAGCTCCGCGAATAGTCTCGCCATGAGCGCACAATTTCCCAGAGGGGTGCCACAACCAAGGCCAGCACAATCAACTCAAAGGCCATAAAACCCAGGCGTGATGGCCATGAAGCCGACGATAGAAAAGTCCGGGTGAATTCATCGCACGGCAAAAGCGGGTAATTCATCACCGTTTTCAAAAAGGCATAAACGCCGTACGGAATATTCTTCACCGACAGCGTGCCATACAACAGACCACTGCCCTGCCCCTGATAAAAAGATGCGCCGCTCAAGGGAATATGGCCTACCACATAGAAAAAATAAACAAAATAGGCCGCAGCGGTGGCCACTGTCACTGTAATAACAAAAAGCAAGCCATCCGATAATTTACGCGCAAATCTGTTCGATGACAACATAATCGCCAAAATGACGATGAAAACCAGGAGCAGATTTTGGGCATAAGTCAGGATCGCAAAGCCCGTTAATAATCCAGCTACTACAATATGGCGGCGACGAACAAGCCTGGTTGCCGCAAAGCCTGCTGCCAGCATCAAGACAGCAATCATCTCTGCAAGTGCCGGCGTTACCATTTCAGCTTCGATGCTGAATAACCAGATGCCGTTTGATGCGCCAAATCCGACCGCTGTTAAAAGGGCAACTTTTCTTGAAGCGGTCAGCATTGTCAAAATGTAAAAAACAAATACCACGGCGATCGCGCCACACAGCGCGTTGAATACTTGCAACGGTTGTAACAGCGCATTGCTGCCTGCTAGCAGGTTCCAAAGGGAGACAAAACTATAGCCCAGCGTATCTGCCAAGACTCTGTGGCGCGGCATCATAATTGAGAGCTGGCCGGTATTGATCTCTGAGGCAAACATGAGGCTGTCGCCGGTAAAATGCTGTGACAGGGTAAAGACGTATAAAATAAAAAAACAACTGCCCAATACAAGTCCGGATTTGATCTGTAACTTTGAAATCGACATGTGAAACGCTCCTGGAGTTTCATCAGATTGGTTTGGGGTAGAAAACGATGTGCTCTTCAGTTGGACGGTAATCCTGCGATAATGTCTCCTATGTTAGTTCTCCTGCGCAGCTTAATAGAGCTCCCTTTTGATGCCATCTAACGTAAAGATTCTGACGCACATAAGATTGTCTGGAATTAAAAATGACATCTTAGAAAATCAGATGATTTTAGGGCAACAGAAAATTAACTTGCGCCGGGACTATTCAGTTATGATCGTGGTCTTCAAATTGGCTGCACCCATATACAATTTGAAACAAGGTTAACTCTATCATAAAAAAGTAACGAATAATAGTGACAAATGTCACATTCTTTCCTAGAAAATAGTTAGAATCGGCCTGCTGAGTTTTTAACAATAATTACTCTCCGGGCTGCTACGGGTTGCCGCATGGGGCGGCTTCTTCAAATTACCAAAATTTGTGGTACAATACCCTCTACCGCCCAATTTGATCCTCCCAAAACCAGAGTCCAACGCCAACCAAACATAATCAGTATTTCGGTCTAATAACCTTTGTCTTTGGCGAGTCAAATGAACCCAAACTATGAATCCGAACTAACATTTTTTAGCGATGTTGCCAGGAACGGTCACGCCGATCAGCCGGCGCAGGCTGTGACTCAGCCTGATACCCGGCAAAAACCGCTGCGGGCGCTGTATCACCTGGCGGTTGAGCTGTCGGCGCTGCGCAGTCTGGATTCGGTGTTGAATACGGCCCTGCGCCACTGCCTTGAACTGACCGACTCGCAGTTTGGCTTTGTTGGGCTGACCACCCCCGACAGCCTGGCCATGGACGTGGTGGCTATTCAGGGGTTTCACCCCGCCCGCCAGTTTTACCAGCATCACCACCTCATTCCGCTGCGGCCCAATATTTTTGCCCGCGTGGTGCTGGAAAACAAACCGGTTCGTTCCGATAACGCGCTGGCGGACCCGCAGCGGGTGGGCCAGCCCAGCGGCCATCCCCCGGTTAACGCCTTTTTGGGCGTTCCGCTGCGCGTGGCCGATGTGCCCATTGGCATGATCGGTGTGGCCAACCGCCCGGAACCTTACGACGACGGCCACCAGCAGTTGTTGATGACTTACGCGGCGCAGGTGGCCATTGTTATCCGCAACGCCAAACTGTACGAAGAAATTACCGCCGCCAAAAAAGAGCTGGAACGGAAGGTGACCAGCCGCACCCGCCAACTGCGCGAGGCCAAAGAAGCGCTGGCCCAGAAAACGGTTCAGCTTCAGCAGTTGCTCACCGAAACCGTTAACGTGCAGGACCGCGAGCGGCGGCGCATTGCCCAGGATATGCACGATGGCATTAACCAATTGCTGGTGGGGGCTATGCTTGAGCTGAAATCGGCGCGGGAACGGTTGACCAACGGCAATTTGGCCGGCGTTGAAGACTCCCACGAGGCCATGCAAACCATCCTCCACCGCGTTGAAGGCGAAATCCGGCAGGTGGTTCACAACCTGCATCCCCCCACGCTCGATGCGCTGGGGCTGGCCCCGGCCATTCGCCGCTACGCCGAGCGTTTTGAGCAGTATTCAAACATCCCCTGCCAGGTAACGGTTCACGGTGATCCCATCCGCCTTAACTCCGACGCGGAAATTTGCATTTACCGGCTCATGCAAGAGGCCCTGCAAAATGTAAGCGCCCACTCGCAGGCCGGGCAGGCGGAAATCACGCTTAACTTTAGGCCAGATACATTCAGCCTTGCCGTTCAAGACAACGGGCAGGGCTTTGACCCGGCCATTGTCCGGCAAAACGGCGTGGGCCATTTGGGGCTGTTCAGCATGCAGGAACGGGCCGAGCGGCTAAAAGGCAGCCTGGAAATTCAGTCGCAGCCGGGCCACGGCACGCAGGTAACGTTAACCGCGCCAACCGCGGCGCTGCTGGCGGGGAGGCAGCCAGTTAAATGATGGATAGAATGCGGATTTTGGTGGTGGACGATCACCCCATTGTGCGCCAGGGCATCCGCAGCCTGCTGTCTAATTACGCCGAGTTTGAGATTGTGAGCGAGGCCGACAACGGCGCAACGGCTCTCAATCTGGTCAAACGGCTGGCCCCGGACATCACCCTGCTGGATATCCGCATGCCCGGCGAATCTGGCCTGGAGGTTTTGCGGCAAATCCAGCAAATCCAGCCAGACGCTAAAGTGCTGATGCTGACTTCTTTTGATGACGACGAATACGTGATGGAGGCGCTGCGGGCCGGGGCGCACGGTTTTGTGCTAAAAAGTGTGTCCGATGAAATGCTGGTGAACGCCATCCGGGCGGTGTACCAGGGCCAGCACGTGTTAAGCCCGCAGGTAACCGGCCAGATTGTCCGGCGCGTCATCTCAGATTCGCCCGCGCCGGTTGCGGAAGCGCCTGATTTTGACGAGGAAGCGCAGCAAATTTTGCGCCTGCTGGTCGCCGGGGCCAGCAACAGCCAGATTGCCGCCGATCTCTTTTTGAGCGAAACCAGCGTTAAACGCAAACTCCGCCAAATCTTTGCCGATCTCCAGGTTGAAACCCGCACCCAGGCCGCCGCCGAAGCCGTCCGCCGCCGGCTAGTTTGAATGAAGCGCCGCAGGCCGGGGGGTGCTTCGCGAGGGGGTAGTTCCCCCCAATTTCACTTTCCCCTGACTCATTTTGGTTAACTCCCAATAATTTGGCCCACCTGGGCCACCAATCTGGCCCGGCTGGGGCTTGTTTTTGGCATGCCGGCATGTATCATATCTGCCAACTATGCTAAACTCCGTAGAATCTCTGACAACGCTGTTAGAAAATCAAGCGTACATTGCCGACGTCGGCCTGAGCACCAGCCTGTTTCTGGCCCTGAAAATGGAAAAGGCCCTGTTTTTAGAAGGCGAACCCGGCGTTGGCAAAACCGAGGTAGCCAAGGTGCTCAGCCGCATTTTTAGCGCGCCGCTCATCCGGCTGCAATGTTACGAGGGCCTTGACATTAGCCACGCCGTGTACGAGTGGAACTACCCTCGCCAGCTTCTGGAAATTCAGGCGCACTCATCTGTTCACCCCCCAACCGGCTCGGCCACCGACGACATTTTCACCGAGAAATTTTTGCTCAAACGCCCACTGCTCCAGGCGCTGGACCACAGCCATAGCCAGTCGCCTATTTTGTTGATTGACGAAATTGACCGGGCCGACGAAGAATTTGAAAGCTTCCTGCTTGAACTGCTATCCGATTTTCAAATCACCATCCCCGAAATTGGCACCCTCCGCGCAGTTCACAAACCCATTGTTATCATCACCTCCAACCGCACCCGCGAAATCCACGACGCGCTCAAACGGCGCTGCGTGTACTGCTGGATTGACTACCCTTCCCCCTACAAAGAAATTGAAATTGTCCGGCTAAAAGTGCCGGGCGTGCCGGCGCAACTGGCCGCGCAGGTGGTGGCCTTTGTGCAGGCCGTGCGCCAGCAAGAGCTGTACAAACTGCCCGGCGTGGCCGAAACGCTGGACTGGGCCGAGGCGCTGGCCCACTTAAACGCGCAGCAGCTCAATGCCGATGTGGTTAACGCCACGTTGGGCATCATCCTAAAATATCAGGATGATATTGATAAAATCCGGGGCCGCGTGGCCGCAGCGTTAGTTGAACAGGCCGTAACAAGTTAACGATTTACGATTTTGGATTTACGATTTACGATTATTGATGACGACAAACCTGCCCGGTTTCTCACGCCAAGGTGCAAGGAATGCCGGGTTGTCACATTGATTTCCATTCTTTCTTTGCGCCCTGGCGACTTTGCGAGTGCTTCTGTTTCTAAAATCAGGCAACCGTAGACTGTAATTTATGGTTATTGACCGACCGGCAATGTCCAATCGTCAATCGTCAATTGTCAATCGTAAATCGTAAATCGTAAATTGCCCATGTCTTCTTTATTCTTTGAAAACACCGTTGTTTTTGCCCAGGCGCTGCGCCAGGCCGGGCTGCCGGTTTCATTGCAGCAAATGGCCGATTTTGACCGGGCGCTGACCCTGATTGACCTTGGCCGCCGCGAGCAGGTGTATTACGCCGCGCGCGGCCTGCTGCTCAACCGGCGCGAGAATCTGCGCCTGTTCGACCTGATTTTTAACCGTTTTTGGCGCGTGCCGCCGGCAGACAGCAGCCGCCGCCGGGCAGCCGCCGCCGGGCAGTCCAACCATCGACCCAAAAAGCCGCAAACATTCACTATTGCAACGCTCATGGCCGCCAAAGCCCGGGCCACAGATGAGGAAATTGAAATTACCGATAAATCGGCTACCTTCAGCAGCCTGGAGGTGTTGCGCCGCAAAGATTTTTCTGAGCTGACGCCGGAGGAGTTGGACGCCGTTAAGCGGCTGATCCAGCAGATGCAGTGGCAGGTCAGTTTGCGCCAAACCCGGCGGCGGGTGGCCGACCCCGGCGGCGAGCTGCTGCACCTGCGCCAAACGCTGCGCACCGCCGCCAAATACGGCGGCGTGCCGCTGGGGCTGGCCTGGCAGCGCAAAAAAATCAAACAGCGGGCGCTGGTGCTCATCGCCGATGTCAGCGGTTCGATGGAAAAATACGCCCGGCTGGTGCTGCAATTTTTTTACAGCGTGTCGCACAGCCTTAAAAATGTGGAATGTTTTGTTTTTGGCACCCGCCTTACCCGGATTACGCCGCAGCTCCGGCTCAAAAACATTGACCGCGCCCTCGATGAAGCCGCGCGGGAAGTGGCCGATTGGTCGGGCGGCACACGCATCGGCGACAGCCTGAAAAGCTTTAACCAGCACTGGAGCCGGCGGGTGCTGCGGCGCGGGGCGGTGGTGGTGATTATCAGCGATGGCTGGGAACGGGGCGACGTGGCCGGCCTGAAGCGGGAAATGCGCTACCTGCACCATCGCTGCTACCGGCTGATCTGGCTCAACCCGCTGCTGGGCAAAGCCACCTATCGCCCGCTGGTTGAAGGGATGGCCGCCGCGCTGCCCTTTGTTGACGATTTTCTGCCCATCCACAATTTGCAGAGCCTCGCCGCGCTGGCGGGGCATCTGGGCGCGCTGGGCCAGCGCCGGGGAACGGGCAGCCGGAAGCAGGAAGTAAGAAGTAGGAAGTAAGAAGTAGGAAACAAGGGAATTTCGGCGGTGGTTAAAAAGCAAGTGGCTCGCATATCATTCCGAGGAGTGCAGTGACGGGGAATCTCCCTACCTCCCACCTCCCTACTCCTTACTCCCTACTCCCACAGAGTTAAATACCAACAAGGAGGATTTATTTTTAATGAAACTGGCAGGTGAATACACATTTGATGCACCGCAGGAAACGGTGTGGGAAGCCCTGCAAGATCCGGCGGTGCTGGCCTCGATTATGCCCGGCTGCGAAAAGCTGGAGCTGGTGGGCGAGGATGAGTACGAGGGCGCGCTCAAAATCAAGGTCGGGCCGGTTCAGGGTGAGTTTCAGGGCAACGTTAAACTGGAAGATATTGACCGGCCCAACAGTTACAGCATGGCCATCAGCGGCAAAGGCGCGCCCGGTTTTGTTAACGGCAAGGGCCACGTGCAGCTAACCGGCCAGGGCCAAACCACGCTGATGGCTTATCAGGGCGATGTGCAGGTGGGGGGGCGCATTGCCAGCGTGGGCCAGCGGCTGCTCGATAGCTCGGCCAAGGCCATTATCAAGCAAAGTCTGGAAGGGCTGAACGAAGTGATAAAAGGCCGGGTCGCCGCGGCGCAGGCCGGCGACGCCGTGGACGCGGCGGCGGCCCCGCCCGCGCCCGCTGTCGAGGTTAAAGCGCCGTCGCAAATGAAGTTTGCCGCCGGCGTGGCTCAGGAAGTGGCCGGCGATCTGATTCCGGCCCAGTACCGGCCCTATCTGATTGCCGGCGGAATCGCGGTGGCGGCCATCATTTTGTATTTTTTGCTGCGGTAGCAACGTTTGCCTGAATTTACACAAATGTATGGGGGTCAAGCTGATATTGAACGCCGCAGAGGACGCAAAGAGCGCAAAGAAATAATGAAAAACTCTGCGTTCTCCGCGTTCTTTGCGGTAAAAATTTCATCCACTTGTGTTCAAAACCTGCTTAACCCCTACAGAATTTACATAAATTTCATAAAAAGGGGGGGACATCTAAACAAAAACCATCAACGCGCGTAACCCGGATTTAACAAATTCACTGACGAAGAAAAGAGATCGAGGAGGCTCCAAACAATGATACCCGGAGAATTTGACTATTATTCTCCCACATCGCTAGATGAGGCGCTGGCGCTGTTGCGCCAGCACGGCGACGATGCCAAGATTTTGGCCGGCGGCCAAAGCCTTATCCCGGCTATGCGCTTTCGGTTGGCCGCGCCCAAAGTGCTGATTGACCTCAACCGCATTACCGGCCTGAGCCACATCACCGAAGTGAACGGCCACCTGGCCATTGGCGCGCTCACCCGCGAGTCGGATGTGGACGAGTCGGCGCTGGTCAAACAGAAATACCCGCTGCTGGCCGATACCGCCCGCGTTATCGCCGACCCGCTGGTGCGCAATATGGCTACTGTTGGCGGCAACTTGGCCCACGCCGACCCGGCCAACGACCACCCGGCCACCATGCTGGCTTACGGGGCGCAGGTGGTGGCGGTTGGCCCTGGCGGGCAGCGCACCATCCCCATCGACGACTTTTTTGTCGATTTATTTGAAAACAGCCTGGCCGACGACGAAATTTTAACCGAAGTTCGCATCCCCGCCCCGGCGGCCCACAGCGGCGGCTGCTACCTGAAAATGGAGCGCAAAGTTGGCGATTACGCCATCGCGGCGGTGGCGGTGCAGCTCACCCTCTCCGGCGACACCTGCGCCGCGGTGCGCATCGGCCTGACCAACGTATCGGCGGTGCCAATGCGGGCCAAAGGGGCCGAGGCCGCCCTGCTGGGCAAATCCCTGACCGAAGACAACATCAAAGCCGCGGGCGTGGCCGCCTCGCAGGAGTGCGAGCCGTCGGCTGACCTGCGCGGCTCGGAAGCGTACAAACGAGACATGGTGCGGGTGCTGACCGCCCGGGCTATTCGCACCGCTGTAGCGCGGGCCAAAGGAGCGTAAAAATGACAACTCACGCCATCACCCTGACCATTAACGGCCAAAGCCATTCGCTGGAGGTTGAACCGCGCATGCTGCTGGTTCACCTGATCCGGGAAAAGCTCAACCTGACCGGCACCCACATTGGCTGCGATACCACCAGTTGCGGCGCGTGTACGGTGATTATGGACGGCAAAGCCGTAAAAAGCTGCACCATTTTTGCCGTGCAGGCCGATGGCCGCGCCATTGAAACCATTGAAGGGCTGGCCAACGGCAATCTGCACCCGTTGCAGGAAGGCTTTTGGGAAAAGCACGGCCTGCAATGCGGCTACTGCACGCCCGGCATGATCATGAGCGCCAAAGCCTTTCTGGCCAAAAATCCCAATCCCACCGACGATGAAATTCGCTGGGCCATTTCCGGCAACCTGTGCCGCTGCACCGGCTACGTCAAAATAGTCGAAGCCATTCAGTACGCAGCGGAAAAAATGCAGGGTAGCGAATAGCGAATTGCGGATTGCGAACGACGAGTGACAAATGACAAATGACGAAGGACAAATGACGAAGGACGAAGGACGAATAATGGGGGAGTCACAACGATGACGGAACAATCTATAGCAGAAGTATTGAAAAATTCGCCGGAAGTTAAATCCAGCGCGGAAGTGTACGATAAAGCGCGCCGCGAAGGCGTGATTTCGGCCAACGTGCCCACCACCAAAGATGTGCAAATTAAAACGCCGGCCAAAGTATGCGGCATGGGCCATCCCATGAAACGCAAAGAAGACCCGCGCTTTATTCAGGGTGCGGGCCGCTACGTGGACGACATCAAACTGCCGGGCATGCTGCACCTGGATATTGTGCGCAGCCCGTATGCCCACGCCAAAATTCTCAACATCGATGCCAGCGCGGCGCTGGCCCTGCCCGGCGTGGTGGCGGTGATCACCGGCAAAGATTTGCAGGCCGCCGGCAACCTGCACTGGATGCCCACCCTGATGTCTGACACGCAAATGGTGCTGCCCATCGACAAGGTGGTTTACTACGCTCAGGAAGTTTGCGCCGTAATCGCCACCGACCGCTACATTGCCGCCGACGCGGTGGAGCTGGTGCAGGTTGACTACGAACCGCTGGACCCGGTGGTTGACCCCTTTGAGGCGCTCAAGGACGAAATTATTGTCCGCGACGACAAAGAGGAAAAAACCAACCACATCTGGCACTGGGAAGCGGGCGACAAAGCCGCCACCGATCAGGTTTTTGCCGAAGCGGCGACTGTGGTCACAGAAAAAATGTACATTCCCCGGCTGCATGTGTCGTCCATTGAAACCTGCGGCATGGTGGCCCACTGGGACAAAATCAAAGAGCATATGACCATTTATATGACCTCGCAGGCCCCGCACGCCCATCGCACCGTGGTGGCGCTGGTCAGCGGCCTGCCGGAGCACAAAATCCGGGTCATCTCGCCGGATATTGGCGGCGGTTTTGGCGGCAAAGTGCCGGTTTATCCCGGCTACGTCTGCACCATTGTGGCCAGCCTGGTTACCGGCAAGCCGGTTAAATGGATTGAAGACCGCAGCGAAAACCTGCAAGCCGACAGCTTTGCCCGCGATTATCACATTGAAGCCGAAATGGCCGCCGACGCCGGCGGCAAAATTACTGGCCTGCGGGTGCGCACTCTGGCCGACCACGGCGCGGCGGATGCCGCGGCCAACCCGTCCAAATTCCCGGCGGGGCTGTACAGCATCGGCACCGGCAGTTACGATATGAAAGCGGCCCATTTCTCGGTAGACGGCGTGTACACCAACAAGCCGCCGGGGGGCGTGGCCTATCGCTGCTCCTTCCGCGTCACCGAGGCCGTCCATATGATTGAGCGCATGGCCGATATTATGGCCCACCAACTGGGTGAAGACCCGGCGGACTTCCGGCTGAAGAATTTCATCCAGCCGGAACAGTTCCCCTACCAGTCGCCCACCGGCTGGGAGTACGACAGCGGCAACTACCCCGAAGCGTTGCAACTGGCGATGGACATGCTAGATTACCGGGCGCTGCGCCGGGAGCAGGCCGAAAAACGCGCCCGCGGCGAGCTGATGGGCATCGGCATTTCCAGCTTTACGGAAGTGGTGGGGGCCGGGCCGTCGCGCACCTTTGATATTTTGGGCATCAAAATGTTTGATAGCTGCGAGATTCGGATTCACCCCACCGGCAAGGCCATTGCCCGGATTGGCGTGCAAACGCAGGGGCAGGGCCACGAAACCACCTTTGCCCAGATCATCGCCGAAGAGCTGGGCATCCCGGCCAGCGATGTGGAAGTGGAGCACGGCGACACCGACACCGCGCCGTATGGGCTGGGCACGTATGCCAGCCGCTCAACGCCAACCGCCGGGGCCGCCGCGGCGATGGCCGCCCGCAAAATCAGGGCCAAAGCCAAAAAGATTGCCGCCCACCTGCTGGAAGTTGGCGAGGACGATTTGGAATGGGATGTGGATAAATTCGTGGTCAAAGGCTCGCCGGAGCAGGCCAAAACCATTCAGGATATTGCCTTTGCCGCCTACACCAACCACCCGGAGGGCATCGAGGCCGGGCTGGAGGCGGTCAACTACTACGACCCGCCCAACCTGACCTTTCCCTTTGGCAGCTACATCTGCGTGGTAGACATCGACAAAGGCACCGGCGAGGTTCACGTGCGCCGCTTTGTGGCTGTGGACGACTGCGGCAACATTATCAACCCGCTGGTGGTGGAGGGGCAGATTCACGGCGGCCTGACAATGGGGCTGGCCCCGGCGTTGTTTGAGGAAATTGTGTACGATGAGTACGGCCAGAATTTAAGCGGCACCTTTATGGATTACCTGCTGCCCACCGCTGTGGAAACGCCCAAGTGGGAGCTGGGCAAAACCATCACCCCCTCGCCGCACCACCCGCTGGGGGCCAAAGGCGTGGGCGAGTCGCCCACGGTGGGCGCGCCGCCGGCTATTGCCAACGCCGTGGTCGATGCGCTGTGGCATCTGGGCGTGCGCCACATCGACATCCCGATTACGCCGGTCAAAGTGTGGCAACTGCTGCGCGAGCATGGGGTGACGGAATAGGGCTTTTGAGCCAACCCCCAACCCCGGCCCCCTTCCCCTAAGAAGGGGGGTTCAGGGGCGAACAGGTACTAAATTTTTGGAATGCGTTTCATTCGCCCTCATCCCCCCGGCCCCCTTCTACCCTTCGGGCACTTCGTCCCTGGGGTAGAAGGGGGAGAAAAGAGTTTTGGGTGTGGTTTGGGCGGCGGAGCCGCCCAAACCACACCCGTTTAATCGCTCCCCCTCCCCAAATTTTTGGGGAGGGGGTTGGGGGGAGGGGTAAAAAATGTCAATTTTTAACACCTGTCCGCCCTTGAAGGAAGGGGGGGTGGGAAAGTTATTTGAATATGCGGTGATTTAAGAAAGCCGCTTCAAAACGCATCTTACAAACAACCGCGAGGTAACGTATGCACGATGAATTTTTCTCAAAAGCGCACGAATTTCTGGCGGCGGGGCAGCCCTTTGCCACCGCCATTGTGGTCCGGGCCGAGCGCCCCACCTCGGCCAAGCCGGGCGACAAAGCCATTGTCACCCCCACCGGCCTGATGCACGGCTGGATTGGCGGCAGTTGCGCCCAGCCCACCGTTATCCGTGAGGCGCTGGCGGCTCTATCGGACGGCGAGCCGCGCCTGATCCGGCTCAGCCCGGAGCCGGAGGGCAAAAGCCGGGCCGGGTTGATTGACCTGCCGATGGTCTGTTTTAGCGGCGGCACGCTTGAAATTTACATCGAGCCGCACCTGCCGCTGCCCCGGCTAATGGTCATCGGCGCGCTGCCCATTGCCCGGGCGCTGATGCAGTTGGGGCAGGCGATGAACTACCACGTTATCGCCGTTGACCCGGATTTTGCCGGGGTTGACCTGCCCCACGCCAACGAAATCATCACCGATCTGGCGCAGCTTGCCGGCAAAATCAACTCGCTGACGTATGTGGTGGTAGCCAGCCACGGCCAGTTTGATGAAGCGGCGCTGGAATACGCGCTGCGGGCCAACGCCGCGTATGTGGCGTTGGTGGCCAGTAAAAGCCGGGCCGCGCAGGTGCTGGATTATCTGCGCGCCCAGGGGCTAACCGCCGAAGCGTTGAGCCGGCTCAAAGCGCCGGCGGGGCTGGATATTCAGGCCCGCCGCGGCGACGAAATCGCGCTCAGCATAATGGCCGAGATTGTGCAGCGGCGGCGCAATGCCGAGCCGCTGGAAATTGACAAGCTGCTGGAGGGCATCGACCTGTCTGCCGGGCCGGTGGAGGCCATCGACCCGGTGTGCGGCATGGCGGTGCAAATTGAAGGCGCGGAACACACGGCGGTGGTCGATGGGCAAACCTACTATTTTTGCTGCGACGGCTGCAAAACCACCTTTGAGCAAAACCCGGCCCGCTACCTGGCCGCGTCCGCGCCCGCCGGCCAGGCGGTTGACCCCGTGTGCGGCATGACGGTTGACATTGCCAGCGCCAGATACATGAGCGAGTTTGAAGGCCAGTTCTACTATTTTTGCTGCGCCGGTTGCAAGACCACGTTTGACAAAACCCCGCAGAATTACCTGACGCCATCGGTGGCAGGCGGGCGGTAAACCGAAAAGTATTCAGCGCGGCGACCGGGCGGCGAAACCCGTCTGGTCGCCGCATCCCCGGATAGTATGTTAGCCTGTCCCGTATTTGAATTTTGGGCAGGACTCAGCAGATTCCCCGAATCGCCAATAAAAATTTCCCCAAACACTATCAGCGAGCCACAGCCCTGGTTGCGTCGGCTGCTTTGCACCCCCATCCTAAATCGCAAAGCGATTAATCAATAATATCGAAAAATAAGGTATAATAACTACAAGAAGATTTATAATAAATCTTCAAATTCGCCACCAGTTTCCATCTTCAACCGGCAGACTGACCAATCTGCCTCAAAAAACCCAGCCAACTACAGGAAGATGGTTTGATATGAAATCGCCAACTTATTGTTTTACTCTGCTTTTACTTGTTGTGAGTGGATCAATTGGTTGGGCCGCCTGTACACATGCCACAAGCACCCCTCCGCCACCTACCCCGGTTACGTTACAGCTCACCTGGACACACAGCGCCCAATTTGCCGGCTTTTATGCTGCCGACCAAAACGGCGATTACGCCGCCGAGGGCCTGGTGGTCACGTTTGCCGAAGGCGGCCCCACGGTGGACCGGCTTACCTCGGTTCTTAACGGTGACGCTCAATTTGGCCTGGCCGGTGGGGTGGAGCTGATTCCGGCTCGCGCCGACGGCTATCCTGTCCGCGCCATTGCCACTATTTTCCGCCACGATCCATTTGCCTTTTTCGCCCTGGCTAACTCCGGCATCACCCGCCCCGAAGATTTTGTGGGCAAAACCCTGTTGGTGCGACCGCGGGCTTTGCCTATTTTGCGGGCTGTGCTGGCCCGGGTCGGCATTACTTCCCAATCCTACACAATTAAGAGCGATGCGGATTTTACCGCCCTGTACGCCGGTGATGTTGACGTGGCCACCGGCTTTGTAACCGCGCAGGGCGTAGAAGCCGAGCGAGCCGGTCACCGACTCAATCTCATTTATCCTGATGACTACGGGGTACATCTGACCAGCGACAACATTTTTGCCACCGATGACTTTTTGGCCACAAACCCCAATTTAGTGACGCGTTTTCTGCGGGCCACTTTCAAAGGGTGGACTTACGCTGTTGAACATCCCGGCGAAGCCGGAGCACTGGTGGCTAACTATGCGCCCAACACTGATGTCGGCCTCCAAACAGACCAAATGATTGCCAGCCTGCCGCTCATCAATACCGGCGAAGACCACATCGGCTGGATGAATCCAGAAGTGTGGGCCGGTATGGAACAAACCCTGCGCGCCCAGGCCGTGCTCACCAAACCGCTCAACATAACCGAGGTGTACACCATGCAATTTCTGAAGGAAATTTACCAAAAGTGACCCTTCGGCTGAGCATAACCGCCAAGTTAACCCTGCTCTTTGTGCTGTTTGCTGCGCTCTTGCTGCTGGCCGTGGGCGCGCTGGCTTACGCCAGCGGCCGGGCCGCGCTGGAGGCCGCCACCATCTCCGATCTGCTTTCAACGGCGATTGAGAAAGAAGCGGCGTTAAATGCCTGGGTTCAAGACCGGCAAGCAGGCGTTATCTCGATGGTCCATTCACCCCATTTGGTGGCAGATGTGGCGGCTCTGGCTGCCGCCGCGCCCGGTTCCACCGAGGCCCAACGTGCGCACGATGACCTGACGCGCGAACTTCAAACATGGGCCGGGCCGGGAAAAGAGTACCTTACCTTGCTGGTGATTGAGGCAGGCACCGGCCGGGTAATCGCCGCTACCGATCCCAATGAAGAGGGCAAATTCAAAGAGAATCGCCCCTATTTCATCAATGGCGAGAGCGGCCCCTACATTCAAAATATCTATTACTCGTTGGTGGTGCAGGGGCCGGCAATGACTGTGGCTGCGCCCATCCGCGCGGCAGATGGGCGATTGCTGGGAGTTTTGGCCGGCCGGTTGAACCTGGAAGAACTGGACACCATTATCAACCGGCGTACGGACCTGCACGAAACCGATGATGCTTTTTTGGTGAATACCTCAAATCTCATCGTCACCCAACCCCGATTTATCAGCGACCCGGCTGTACTGCGGCGCGGCATCCACACCGAAGCGGTTAAACAATGCCTCGCTCCCGGCAGTGGCGTCATCTCGTCCGGCGATTATCGCGACGTAGCGGCCTTCACCGTGTACCGCTGGCTGCCGGAGCGCGAGCTATGCCTGATTGTTAAAATTGACCGGGCCGAGGCGCTGGCCCCAACCCACGCCTTTGGCCAGACAATTTTGCTCATTGGCAGCCTGGCGCTGGTGGCGGCATCGATTTTGGCATTGGGGTTGGCTCGCACCATTACCCGGCCGGTGCTGGCGCTGCGGGCCGGAGCGATTCGATTAGGGCAGGGCCAATTAAACGCTCGCCTGCCGGAAACATCCGGTGATGAGTTGGGCCAACTGGCCCGCGAGTTTAATGTGATGGCCGCCGCCCTGGCCGAAAAGGAAACCCAGCTTCGCCGTTACACCGAGGCGCTGGAACAAATGGTTGAGGAAAGGACGGCGTCGTTGCGGCAAAGTGAAGGGCAGTTCCGCCTGGTGGTTGAAGCCTCGCCCAACGCCATAATTCTGGTGAGCACAACCGGCCAGATTAACCTGGTTAATGCTCAAACTGAGAACCTGTTTGGTTACAGCCGCAATGAACTGCTGGGCCAGCCCGTGGAGCTACTGATTCCCACTCAATTTCACGCCCGGCACAATCGCTATCGCGATGCGTTTTTAGCAGCGCCCACCGCCCGGCCCATGGGGGCCGGTCGCGATTTGTACGGCCTGCGTAAAGACGGCCGCCAGGTGCCGGTTGAAATTGGCCTCGCGCCCATCACCACCCCCGCCGGCCAGTTTGTGCTGGCTTCGATCATCGATATTACCGGGCGCAAACAGGCCGAAGAAGAGGTTGCCCGGTCTTTCCAGCGGGAACAGCGAGCGCGTATTGAAGCCGAGGCCGCGCAGCAGAGAATGGCCTTTTTGGTTGAGGCCGGCAACACGCTGGCTTCTTCGCTGGATTACCATACTACTCTGGCGGCGGTGGCCCAACTGGCGGTGCCGCGCATTGCCGATTGGTGCGCGGTTGACGTGGTTGAGCCGGATGGCTCGCTGCAGCGGGTGGCGGTGGTTCACACCGACCCGGCCAAAGTAGAGCTGGCTTACGAACTCCAGCGCCGTAACCCGCCCAACCCGGATGCGCTACGCGGTATTTATCAGGTGTTGCGTTCCGGTAAGGCCGAATTGTACCCCGAAATTTCCGCCGCCGTACTAAAAGCGGCCGGTCTGGAGCAGGAGCAGCTTGACATCATCCACGAGTTGGGCTTAAATTCAGCCATCACCGCGCCGATGGTTATCCGTGGCCGGGCGCTGGGCGTTATCACGTTTGTAGCGGCCGAGTCCAGGCGGTGTTACAGTGAAGCTGATCTGGCCACAGCTCAAGAATTAGCCGGCCGGGCTGCCCTGGCGGTAGACAACGCCAGGTTGTACCGGCAGGCGCAGCGTCTGAACGTTGAGCTTGAAGATAGGGTAAAAGAAAGAACCGCCCAGCTTGAAGCCACTAACAAAGAACTTGAAGCTTTTGCCTATTCGGTATCGCACGATCTGCGGGCGCCGTTACGCAGTATTGATGGCTTCAGCCAGGCCTTGCAGGAAGATTACGCCGACAGTATGGATTCAGAGGCGCACCGTTACCTGCAACGGGTGCGCGCTGCCAGCCAGCGCATGGCCCAGTTGATTGATGACCTGCTGATGCTCTCGCGCCTGACCCGCAGTGAGATGCGCCCCGAGCGAGTCAACCTGAGCGCGCTGGCCCGGTCAATTGCCGCCGAGCTGTGTGCAGCCGAGCCGGACCGTCAGGTTGAGTTTGTGATTGCACCGGATGTAGTTGTTACGGCGGATGCTCATTTAATGCGGGTGGCGCTGGAAAACCTGCTGGGCAATGCCTTTAAGTTTACCGCCAAACAGGCCGCAGCCCGCATTGAATTTGGCGTTTTACCTCAACCCAAAGACCATGCGGTTTATTTTGTGCGCGACGATGGCGCCGGCTTTGATATGGCTTACATCGACAAGCTGTTTGGCGCGTTCCAACGCCTGCACACCCCGGCCGAATTTTCCGGCACCGGAATTGGGCTGGCCACCGTGCAGCGCATTATTCATCGCCACGGCGGGCGGGTTTGGGCTGAAGGCGCGGTAAACCAGGGCGCAACGTTTTATTTTACGCTGGATTTTTTTGAAAGCCGGGAGTAAACAGCAGCTCCGGCATCGGGCTGCGCGCCGGCCTATCTTCTGGGGGGTGAGTTTGCTCTATAGCCAAGCAAAATTTGCTAACTTAGGGTGTGTTGACATTTAATCTAAAATTGCTGCTATTGCTCGCTTGCAAAGTTAAATTACACGTAATTCCTAGCTCCTGCCCCCTGTTTTCAAAGGAAACTTATGAGTAACAAACTAATTATGCTGGTAGAAGATAACCCGGACGATGTTGAATTGACGCTGCGGGCGTTTAAAAAGAACAAACTGGCCAATGAAATTGTAGTGGCGAATGATGGCGCTGAGGCTCTGGATTATCTGTTTAACACGGGGCCATACGCCAACCAGGGGCCAACTGTGCTGCCGCAACTCATCCTGTTAGACCTGAAGCTGCCCAAAATAGATGGGCTGGAAGTGTTGCGGCAAATTCGGGCCAACGAGCGGACCAAACTTTTGCCCGTGGTTATTTTAACTTCATCAAAAGAAGAGCAGGACCTGGTGCAAAGTTACACACTCCACGCCAACAGTTATATTCGCAAGCCGGTAAATTTTGACCGGTTCGTTGAAGCGGTTCGGCAGTTGGGGCTGTATTGGCTGGTGCTAAACGAATCTCCGCCGGTGTAACAAATTTTCCGTAAGCCATCGCCTTTAAATAAAATTGAGGTGACCGGCCGAACCGGTCGGTATTGCGAAATGAAAATATGGAGTCTAAATTTTCAGAGGAGTTAAGTAACAAGCAATATTCCGGGCGCTTTTCGTAAGTTATGGAGAGAAATTGAATGAGCAAGCCTCTTCGGGTTTTAATTGTTGAGGATTCAGAAGACGATACTGAATTGCTGTTGCGTGAGCTGCGGCGCAGCGGCTACGACTTAACTTACGAACGCGTCGAAACCGCCGCGACCATGCGCGCAGCCCTGGCTCGACAGCCCTGGGATCTGATTATTGCCGATTACAGCATGCCGCAATTTAGCGCGCCGGAGGCGTTATTAGTATTAAAAGAAAGCGGCTTTGATTTGCCCTTCATCATTATTTCCGGCACTATTGGCGAGGAACGGGCGGTAGCCGCCATGAAAACCGGCGCGCACGATTATCTGGTTAAAGGCCATTTGGCTCGATTGGCTCCGGTTATTGAACGTGAATTGCGTGAAGCCCAGATTCGCTGGGAGCGGCGGCGGGCGGAAACCGCCCTGCAAGATCGCGAACGGTATTTCCGGGCGCTGATTGAAAATACCTCGGATGTGATTGCCACGCTCGATGCCACTGGCCGCATCACCTATGTTAGCCCGGCTCTTGTCCGGGCGCTGGGGTACGCCCCGGAAGAACATATTGGCCTCAATGCGTTTGAACTGGTTCACCCCGACGATATGCTGGCGAGCAGCGAATCGTTTAAGCGGCTCGTGTTGAAGGCGGGCGCTGGACATATGGTTCAATTTCGGGCGCGGCACAAAGATGGTTCCTGGCGCTGGCTGGAAGCTACCAGCCGCAATCTACTGCACGAGCCGGCGGTTGGGGCCATTGTTGCCAACCTTCGCGACATCACCGAGCGCAAACAAGTTGAAGAGACGCTCCGTACTAATGAAGAACATCAGGCGTCTTTGCTGCGTTTGGCCCGGCAGTTGGAGCAGGCGCATACCTTTCCAACGGTTCTGGAGGCAGCGCTCATTGAGGTTAAAGCAATTATAGGCTACCAAAATATCTGGGTCTTCCTGTTTTCAAAAGATAGAGAAACCATGTCGCTTATTTCAATTCAAGGTAAGTTAACCGGCGTGATTCAGCAAAAATATCCCATCCTCCGGGTAAAGGGCGACACGATGCTGGAAGAAATTGTCGCTGCCGACAAACCGGTGGTGGTAGAAGATGCGCGTACCGACCCGCGCACCAACAAAGAAGTTGTGGCCCAACTGCAAAACCGAACCATCATCAATGTGCCAATGGTGTTGGGTGAGCGCAAAATTGGTGCACTCGGAACCGGCAGCTTTGGCGATGAAGGAGTCAGGTTGCCTGACAAGCATCAGCTCGACTACCTTACAGCGATGGCCAACCACGTGTCCGTCACTTTTCACCGAATTGAAATCCTTACCCAGCGCCAAGAGGCAGAAGAGTCGCTTGCTCAGGAGCGCAATCTGCTGCGCACGTTAATCGACCAAATTCCCGATTATATCTACATTAAAGATACCGGCAGCCGATTTTTGCTCAATAACCAGGCTCATGCCCGGTTAATGGGGTTTGAAAAAGTAGAGGATATTCAGGGTAAAACAGATTTTGACACTTTCCCCTCGGAATTTGCGGCCAAATATTACGAGGACGAACAGGAACTTATCAAATCGGGCCAGCCGTTGATCAATCAGGAAGAAACCACTGTCGACTCTCACGGGCGGGAATTGTTCGTCCTCTCCACCAAAGTTCCCGTGCGAGACAGCTCTGGCAATATCACCGGCTTTGTGGGCATCAGCCGTGACATCACCGAGCGCAAGCAATTGGAAGCCCAACTGCTGCAAGCTCAAAAAATGGAAGCTATTGGCCAGTTGACCGCCGGCATTGCCCACGACTTTAACAACCTGCTCACGGCAATTAACGGTTTTGCCGAATTGATGCAAATGAATCTTCCCTCCGGTAACCCGCTCCGCCCGATGGCAGATAAAGTTTTTGATGCCGGCCAGCGCGCTGCCAATCTGGTGCGCCAGTTGCTCACCTTCAGTCGCAAACAGATCGTCGCTCCTAAAATTATAGAACTTAATGCCATTGTGACCGGCATGGATAAAATGCTGGGGCGGATTATTGGTGAGCATATTCAGATGTCCACCAACCTGGCGCCGGATTTGTGGTTTGCCAAAGCCGATCCATCGCAAATGGAACAGATCATTGTCAATTTGGCGGTTAACGCCCGTGACGCGATGCCGTTGGGGGGCAAACTGGTCATAGAAACGGCCAACGTTGTGCTAGACAAGGCGTTTGCGGCGGCGCACCTGGAAGCCCGGCCGGGGCCGTACGTGCAATTAACCATCAGCGATACCGGCGTGGGGATGAGCGAAGAGGTGAAGGCTCATTTATTTGAGCCATTCTTTACTACCAAAGAACCGGGTAAAGGCACCGGCCTGGGATTGGCCACCGTTTACGGTATTGTTAAGCAGTGCGAGGGCTGCATTTGGGTTTCCAGCGAGCTGGGCCAGGGGAGCAGCTTTAAAATTTATCTGCCGCAGGTTCAGCCCGACGAACTGCCGCTGGCATCCCCAACCTTCGTAACCACGAGACCCACCGGCATTGAAACGATTCTGTTGGCGGAAGACGCCAACGAAGTTCGTGACCTTGTCCGGCGGGTGCTTGAAGAGTTAGGTTACACCGTTTTGGTTGCAGTCGATGGGCCGGCTGCCATCGAACTGGTAAACCGCTACCCTCACCCCATTCACCTGCTGCTAACCGATATGGTCATGCCGGGGCTGAGCGGCCAGGACCTGGCCAAACAATTGACTCAAACCCGGCCCGGGCTGAAAGTGGTCTTTATGTCCGGTTACATCGATGAAACCATTGCCCGCCAGCGTGTGCTCGACGCCCAGGTGTTTCTGCTGCAGAAACCGTTTAGCCCGCTGGAATTGGCGCACAAGATAAGAGAAGTATTAGACAACGACTGAGGCCGGCGGCGATAAATAACAGAGCCGTGCCGCCCGCTGGCCAAACAGCCGCCCCGGCCAACGTTCAAACCGATCAGGGTTGGGCAAAGATGTTGAGCCGGTTTTGGTATCGCTGGAAGATACCCAAATCGATACAAAAAGCGGTACAAACAACAGGAGATTGGGTTTAGAAGCTTTGGGAACTCCCCGGTTGCCTCTTATTGTGGAATCGTCGGTGAGCTGGGCGACCATCTGCTGGCCGAGCTGGAGGCCGAACTGCCGCCGGAGGTTGTGGCTGCCGGCCGGGAACGGGCCACAACAGTTGAAGAGATAACCCGCAGAATTGTGCTCGAAGCCGGGCCGGGTAGCAATCAGCCTGCCAGTGCTTTTGCCGGGTCAACCATTTCACCTTTGAGAAAAGTAAGGAGCCATTTTTGACCGATACCCAACAACCCTACCAGGAACCCGTTGCCGGCCTGATGACGCTGGGTGATGTGCGCAACGAATCAGAGTGGCGCGACTATCTGGCCTTCGGTTTTACCGAAGAACACGTGCCAGAGTTGTGCCGAATGATTCTGGACGAAGAACTATGGTGGGCCGATGGCGCAAGCGACGAGGTTTGGAGCGCCCTTCACGCCTGGCGCACGCTGGCCCAACTCCGGGCCGAAAGCGCCATCCCTGCCCTGGTTGAGCTGCTGGTCCGCATTGATGAGTATGATGACGACTGGGCCAGCGATGAACTGCCGGTCGTTTTGGGGATGATTGGCCGCGCCGTTGTTGAGCCGCTGCGGGCTTTTCTGGCCGATTCCCGTCACGGGCAATGGGCGCGAGCCGCGGCTGCCCACGGTTTCGTTGAAATTGCGCAGCATCACCCGGAACTGCGAGACGAATGTGTAGCCGAACTCAGCCGGCAACTGGAACAGTTTGCAAAGCAAGACCAGATGTCGAATGCCTTCCTGATCGGCGATTTAATTGACCTGGACGGCGTTGAGGCCGCGCCGGTCATCGAGCGGGCGTTTGCCGCCAATAAAGTTGATCTGATGGTTCATGGCGATTGGGAAGAGGTCCAGATTGCTTTGGGGCTGCTGGACCAACGGCAGACCCCACCGCCTGATTACCGGGCCTTGATGGCGGCCCAAATGGGCTTTGACCCGGATGAAATGCTCCGCAATCTCGATGCAGTGGTTCAGTCCAGATTGCAACGGAAATCTGAACAACAGGCCGCCAAAAAGGCCAAATCAAAAGCTAAGGCCAAACGGAAACAGGCCAAACAGAGCCGCAAGAAACAACGTAAACGGAAGTAGATTCATCTTAAAATAGTAATTCGCCCCCTGCTCTGCCGCGACGAAGCGCCCGACGGGTATAAACGGCAGCGAGATAAGAGCAAAAAAAAAGCGATGGCCGGTTAATTTAACCGGCCATCGCCAGTGGGGTTAATAATTGCCTACGCCGGGCGGGTTGTGCCGTCGCGCATCAGCACCGTATCGCCGGGATGGTCCCCCAGAAGTAGGTCACGCTGGGAAGCGTGACAACCGTCTCAGCGTCGAAGAAAAAACCAGCCACCGGCAGGGGCTGGTCTCCATTCTCCAGCAACTCCACAACGAATTGGACGCCGCCGTTTTTGCGGCCGCCCGGCCTCACCGACGGCCAGATTTTAGAGCGGCTGGTGGCCCTTAACGCCGCCCGCGCCGCCGAAGAAACCGGCGGGCTGGTTCGCTGGCTGCGGCCGGAATATCAGGCCCCGGCCGCAGCGCCGCAAGTCGCTCAACCGGCCCTGCTGGTTGCCGGCCCGGCGGCGGCAGCGCCCGGCCAAAAACAACCCTGGCCCGCCGCAATGGCCGAACAGGCCCAGGCGGTGCGGGCCGTGCTGCACAGCTTTGAACAGCCGGTCAGCCCGGCCCAGGTAACCGCCGCCTTTGAGCGCGCCCCCAAAGCCCGCGTCGCAGAACTGCTGGAAACCCTGGTCTCGCTGGGGCAGGCCCGCTGCCTGCCGTCTGGCCTGTTTGCCGGGTAACCTGCCCTCTATTCCACCGTCACGCTTTTGGCCAGGTTGCGCGGCTGGTCAACATCCGCGCCGCGCCAGACGGCCATGTGGTAGGCCAGCAGTTGCAGCGGGATCACCGAGATGATCGGCGTGAGCAGCGGGTGCGTTTTGGGGATGGTCAGCACGTGGTCAGATTTGGCCGCCACTTCGCTGTCGCCCTGGTTGATCAGCGAAATCACAATGCCGTTGCGCGCCCGTACCTGCTCAATCTGGCTGATCATTTTGTCGTACACATTATCCTGCGTCACAATTGAAACCACGGGCATATTCTCGTCAATCAGGGCGATGGGGCCGTGTTTCATTTCGCCGGCCGGGTAGCCCTCGGCGTGAATGTAGCTGATCTCCTTGAGTTTGAGCGCCCCCTCCAGCGCGATCGGGTAGTTTAGCCCCCGGCCCAAAAACAGAAAATGCTCTTTGCCGTGATACAGCCGGGCCAGCTCCTCGTAATCGTTGTAGCCCTCGGTCAGCACCTGCCCGGCCAGCTCCGGCAGGCGAGCCAGCGCGCCGGCCAGCTCCAGGCTTTCGGCGGCGGAAAGCACGCCCCGCTGCTGGCCCAGGTACATCGCCAGCAAAAACAGGTCGGTCAGGGTGGTGGTAAAGGCTTTAGTGCTGGCCACGCCAATTTCCGGCCCGGCCTGCATCAAAATATTGCCGCCGCACGTTTTGTGCACCATACTGCCCTGCACGTTGACAATGCTCCACAACTGCGCGCCCTTTTGCCGGCCTTCGTCCAGCGCGGCCAGGGTGTCTACCGTTTCGCCGGACTGGCTGATGGCCAGAATCACCGTCTGGTCGTCGATGAGCGGGTCGCGGTAGCGAAACTCGCTGGCATAATCCACCGATACTTTGACTTTGGCCAGTTTCTCCAGCATAAAGCGGCCCACCTGCCCGGCGTAAAACGAGGTGCCGCAGGCCACAATAAAAATCCGGTCGATGGCCCGCGCCTGTTCCGGGCTGAGCGCCAGCTCCTCAAACTTAACCTGGCCGGTGACAAAATCAATCCGGCCGCGGATGGTGCTCTGGATCGACTGCGGCTGTTCGTGGATTTCTTTTTGCATAAAATGGCGATACTGCCCTTTGACCGCGCTGACCGGGTCCCAGGTGATGTGAGTGACCGGTTTGCTGATGGCCGCGCCGTCGTCCAGCCGGTAATAGGCCACGCTGCCGGCTTCAATCACGGCCATTTCGCGGTCTTCCAAAAAGACCACACGCTGGGTGTGCTCCAAAATGGCCGGGATATCCGAGGCCAGGTAATTTTCGCCGTTGCCCAGGCCAACAATCACCCCGCCGGCATTGCCCAGCCGGGCGGTAATAATTTTGCCCGGCTCGCGTTTGCTAACCACGGCGATGGCGTGCGCGCCGTCGAGCCGGCCAAACGCCAACCGGCAGGCTTCTACCAGCGGCTGCCCTTCGGCCAGGTATTTGTCAATCAGGTGCGGGATCACCTCGGTATCCGTGTCTGATAAAAAGACGTGGCCTTCCTGTTGCAGTTGGGCGCGCAGGGCCATAAAGTTTTCAACAATGCCGTTTTGCACCACAGCTACGGCGCTCTGCTCGTCGGCGTGGGGGTGGGCGTTGCGCTCGATGGGCGCGCCGTGGGTGGCCCAGCGGGTGTGGCCAATGGCCAGCGGCCCAACCAGCGGCTGTTCCTTTAATTTGGTTTCCAGGTTGATGAGTTTGCCTTCGGCGCGCCGTACATCCAGGCTGCCGTTAACCGTAGCCACGCCGGCGGAATCGTAGCCGCGATACTCCAGTTTTTTCAGCCCTTCAATCACAATCGATGGGGCGTTTTTGGGGCCAACATAACCAACAATACCACACATGGGAGGTCTCCTTTGCAAATACAAATATGAAGGATGAATGAAGAAGGATGAGTTGTTAACAACTCACCAGTTACTATCTGCGATTGGCAAACAAATAACCCAGCGCATCACGCCCTTGTGACGGTTCATTAACTTGAAGGATTGGGTTAGGGAGTCTGTACTCAGATGTCAGAACACAGAATACAGATGTCAGAGTCCAGATAAAAAAGGAGTCAAAAAGCGCAGCTTTTTGTTCCGAAAGCAAAGCTTTCGGACTCCTAATCCGTAATCTGACTACTGACTACTGTATTTTGAATTCTGGCTGTTGTTATCACTGCCGCCCGCTTTGTCCCGGAGATTACTCTCCGGATTTGTCAGACGGCTTTGGCCCAGAGGTGGGCTTGTGGGGACAATTCGGGGTGTGATACCCCGGCAGGCACCCGCCGAAACCTTCGATGAACCTGCTCCTCGTCACCCGCGGGAAAAGGATGAAGATTGAAGAATGAAGGCTGAAATTGAAAAACATCCTTCCGCCTTCATTTTTTATCCTTTCACCGCGGGTCTGGCGCTGTTTGCCCCGGTTATATTTATCTGGCCGGCTCACCTCCTCAATTTAAAGTTGACCCATTATACCCGATATTCGGGCGCGCTACAACCCATAATTTGGTTAGAATTTACTGCCGGAGTTGCTACAAGTCACTTGACTAAGACCATCCAAAATGCTATCCTGTGTTGCGAATTGCAAATGAACGAGTCGGCGAATCAGCGAATAGCGAATGGCGTTTTACGGATTACGCATTACGTTTTACGCAACACGCAATACGAACTTAGAGCCAAAGGCCCCCTATGGGAAACTCATCATTCACCAAACAAACCCACCGCACTTATTTTAAAGGAGGAAGTTGTGGCTGATAACGATCAAACTATCATGACATCTCGAGGCGCTGAGGGGCTGACCGGAGCGCCGTCGCCCGAACCCCCCAAAAAAGGCCGGAACCCGCTGTTGATTATTGGCGGCGTTGGCTGCCTGTTGCTGTTGTGCGCATTGCTGGCAGTGGGCGGCGCCTATTTTCTGGTGCGGGATCAGGTCAACGAAATTATGGCCGGGCTGCCCGGCAGCGACGGCACCTTTCCCACCGAAGTGACCGTTGTTGAGGAGCCAACAGCCACCCCCATCGCGGCGGTTGTTGAAACACCTACCGAAGCCCCGACCGCAACGCCGGCCCCCACCGATACGCCTACCCCGGCAGTGCCGGCTATCAGCAGCGTTACGTTTGCCACGGGCGTTACCGGCGACAACCAGCCGGTTAATCCCGGCACGGAATTTGAGGGCGACGTGACCGAAGTTCACGCCATTTTTGAATACAGCGGTTTTTCGCCGGAGACCACGTGGGAACGGGTGTGGTATCTGGACGGCGAAGAAATGCTGCGCAGTTCAGAAACCTGGTCCGGCGACAGCGCCGGCGTGTTTGATTATTTTGTCAATGCCGGCGGCGATCCGCTGTCGCCCGGTGAATGGACGCTGGAACTTTACGTTGATGGCGAACTGCTGGCCACCGACTCGTTCACCATTGTGGGCGATACGGCCGCGGTAGCCGATGCGTCGGCTTCGGCCACGCCAACGCCGGAAAGCGCCGCCGCCACCGACACCCCCACCCCCACCGTTGAGGCGTCGCCCACCGTTGCGCCCACGCCGCGCCCGGTAGCAAAAACCTACAAACTGGCCTACACCAAGTGGGATGGCGGCAAGCACCTGCTTTACATTGGCGATACCAATGGCGGCAGCGAGCAGTACATTTTGGGCCGGGCCGCCGGCCCCTCGTGGACGCCCGATGGCGGCACCATCTTCTTCTTTGGCGAAGAAGGCATTGACCGCCAGGTTTTGCCCGATGGCCGCGAATTTGTGTTTGATGGCGTCAGCAACGGCATTGTCGCCATTGATATGTCACCCGTGCCCACCACCGTCGAGCAGGTGCAGCTTTACCAGGGCAACGACTGGAAATTTGGCACGGCCCGTTGGGCCAACGTTTCGCCCGATGGCAAAATGGTTGCGTTTGATGCCAAACCCAGCGGCAGCTACCGCATTTACTTTTTGGGCACCAACGACAACCAGCAGTACCGCTTTGAACTGCTCGGTGAGCAGGGCGACTGGTCGCCCGACAGCCAGAAGTTTGTGTACCGGTCCGGCCGCGATGGCAAAACCGGTATCTGGGCCTCTAACCGGGATGACAGCGGCCACGTGCAGCTAACCTCCGGCGGCAACGACTCCTTCCCGGCCTGGTCGCCCGATGGCAAAACCATCGTTTTTCACCGCGAAGACGGTGGCAATGTTGACCTGTACGCCATGAACGCCGATGGCAGCAACGTGCGCCGGCTGACCGACGCGCCCGGCCCCGATACCCTGCCGGAGTTTACCCCCAGCGGCGAAATCATTTTCCGCAGCGCCCGCAGCGGCAATTGGGGTATCTGGAAAATGAATATCGATGGCTCAAACCAGAAAGAGATTATTCCCAACGCCGGCGTTGGCCCGGACTGGTCCGGTAGCCGGATGAGTGTTTTGCCGTAAATGCGAATTCGATTAGATTCTATCGGCTGCCGTTTAAATATCAGCGAAGTGGAAGAGATGGCCCGCGTGTTTGCCGGCGCGGGCCACCGGTTGGTTGGCCCCGGTGATGTGGCCGATCTGTACGTGTTTAACACCTGCGCCGTAACCCACGTGGCCGCCCGCAAATCGCGGCAGGTTATCCGGCAGATGCGCCGGGCCAATCCCAACGCCGCAGTGGTAGCAACCGGCTGCTACGCTCAGCTTTCGCCGCAGGAGGTGGCGGCGCTGGGTGTGGACATGGTGGTGAGCAACGAAGACAAAGACCGGCTGCCGCAACTGGTGGCCGAAGCCGGCCTGCTGCACGACGCCGACCCCATCCCCGCCCCGGACGCGGCGTTTTTGCCCAACACCCCGCTCGATGACGGCGGCAGCCACACCCGCGCCTTTGTCAAAGTGCAGGACGGCTGCGATAATCGCTGCACGTTTTGCATTGTGACGGTGGCTCGCGGCGCGGGCCGCAGCCGGCCCCTGCCGGACGTTATCGCCGAAATCAACCGGCTGGCCGAACTGGGCTATCAGGAAGCGGTGCTCAGCGGGGTGCATCTTGGCTCATACGGCCACGATTTGGGGGCCGGGCACGGGCTGTACCAACTGGTCAAAACCATTCTGGCTGAAACCGACCTGCCCCGGCTGCGGCTGTCATCGCTGGAGCCGTGGGATTTGGACGCCGACTTTTTTGAGCTGTGGCGCAACGAGCGGCTGCTGCCCCACCTGCATTTGCCGCTGCAAAGCGGCTGCGACGACACCCTGCGCCGCATGGCTCGCCGCACCAGCCAGGCCGAATTTTCGCAACTGGTCCGCGAGGCCCGCGCCGCCATCCCCGATCTGTCGGTGACCACAGACATCATTGTCGGCTTCCCCGGTGAAACCGACGCCGAGTTTGAGCAGTCTCTCAATTTTGTCAACGAGATTGAGTTTGCCAAACTGCACGTCTTTCGCTATTCACGGCGGGCCGGCACCAGCGCGGCCAAAATGCGCGGCCAGGTGGCGGACTCGGTGGTGCAGCAGCGCAGCCAGCACATGCACACACTCAACGCCCAACTGGAAGAATCGTTTCGGCGGCGGTTTGTGGGCCGGCAGATGCCGGTGCTGTGGGAAAGCAACGAGCCGTATGGCTTTGGCTTGCAGTGGAGTGGCCTCACCGGGAATTATTTGCGGGTAGTAACCCAAACCAACCCGCAGGCCAACCTGCGCAATCAGGTTATCCCCACCAAACTGGTGGACACTGTACCGGCGGCGCTGCTGGGCCAGTTACCGGCCAGTGTGGCCGGCAACTCCACCGGCCTGCCGGTTTTGCGAGTCATCGCGTAGCAGCCCCGATTGCCTGGGTTTTTCCCTACCACGAAAACAAAATCCCCCTCCCCATCCCTCCCCCAAAATGGGGGAGGGAGTGAAAATCCGGTGTCAGTTTGGGGCGGCAAAGCCGCCCCAAACTGACACCAAAAATCAAATCCCCCTTCTCCCTCAGGGACGAAGTACCCGCAGGGTAGAAGGGGGCCGGGGGATGAGGGGCAGATAACCTGTCGGCCACGTCGCCGGCCTATTGATTGGTCAAATCCACGTACTCTATTTTAAACTGGTTATCGGCGGCAAAACCAAATATCTCCAGCAGTTTGCCGATGAGTTCGGCTTTAACTACCGCATCTTTGGCGCTCCAGGTGCGGCTTTTTATTTCCAAATAAACATTATGGGGCGCTTCGCCGTTGATTTGGTCCAAATTGATGGCAAAGTCTTTATCCTCAAAAATAATGTGGCAGCGATAGCGCAGTTTGGTTACTTCGCGCTCGGCGACGGGCTGGAAATATTCGCGGTAAAAACGCAGACTGTGGTTGGCCGAGGTGGTGTAGCGGGCGCGGCTGAGTAGCACCGAATTCTCAAACTCGCGCTCTTTGCTGGGGCCCATCAGAGTCATCCGGTAAAATGTTTCCACCGGAAATTCGTCCAGTTCGCTGCGTTTTACCTCGTCCTCGCGGAAGCGCAGCCGGTCGCCCTCTTCGCCATCAAAAAAGAAGTAGGTGTCGTACTGCTTGCGAACGGAAGTGCGGAAGGGCTGCAAACCGGCCTGGGTTAGCCGCTGGTTTAAGTCGATGAGTTCCGGCAGCCGGATTTTGACCTGGATTTCAAACGTTTCCTGCGGAATAAAGTCTGAGCCGATAGCCAGCAGTTTGGATAAAATGTTGCCTTCGCGGGCGGTGAGAAAAGCGTCGATGCGTTTGGCAATGCGGCCGGCCTCGGCGATGACATCACCTTCGTGTAGCGACAATAATTCACGGTTGCGCATCAGCATGCGGCCATCAACCAGCACGTCGCGCACATCGGTGGCTTTGGTGGCGTACACCAGTTGGGCGTACACGCCATCGGGGTCGCGGGCAAAGCGAGGCAGTTGGTGGGTGTTGTTGGCTCCCACCACGGCGATGTCGGCCCGTTTGCCGGGTTCAATCGAGCCGGTCAGGTGATCGATGTGCAGGGCGCGCGCCCCTTCAATGGTAGCCAGCGCCCACGTGGCGCGGGCAGGCAGCAGCGTCGGATCGCCAAAAACGCCTTTCTGCAAAAACGAGGCCAGCCGGGTTTCCTCAAACATATCCAGGTCGTTGTTCGAGGCCGGGCCATCGGTGCCAATGCCCACGTGCAGGCCGGCATCGACCATTTTTTGCACCGGGGCCACGCCGCTGGCCAGTTTGAGGTTGCTGCTGGGGCAGTGGGCTACCCCGGCGTTGTGAATATGCAGGGTGTGCATTTCGTTTTCTTCCAGATGGACGCAGTGCGCGGCAATAACTTTGGCGTCAAACAGGTCGTACTGGTCCAGCCACGGCACCACGGTAACGTTGAATTGTTTGAGGCTGTTCTTTTGTTCCAGCGCGGTTTCGGCAATGTGGATGTGTAGCGGCACATCGTACTCGGTGGCCAGCGCCACGCAGCTTTTGATCATATCTGGCGTGGCGGTGTAGGGCGCGTGCGGCGCTACCGCCGGGATGATCAGCGGATGGTGCAGCCACTCTTCAATGAAGCGGCGGCAGTAGTCCAGGCTTTCGTCGTAGCTGGAGGCGTCGGGCGAGGGGAATTTAAGAATGGTCTGGCCCAAAATAGCCCGCATTCCGGCTTCGGCGGTGGCGCGAGCTACTTCGGCTTCGTTGTAGTACATATCACAAAAAGTGGTAACGCCGGAGCGGATCATCTCGGCGCAGGCCAGCAACGTGCCGGTGTAGCAAAAGTTGCGGTCCACAAATTCGCGTTCAACGGGCATCATGTAACCGTACAGCCACACATCGAGCCGCAGGTCATCGGCCAGGCCGCGCAGCAGAGTCATGGGGGCGTGGGTGTGGGCGTTGATCAGGCCGGGGGTGATGATACAGTTCTGGCAATCGATGACGGTGGGGGCGGCGTAGGCAGCTTCAATGTCGGCGGTGGGGCCAACGGCAGCAATGGTGTTGCCGCTAATGGCTACGGCGCCGGTGGGATAAACGGTCATCTGGCTGTCCATTGTGACCAGCCAGCCGTTGGTTAATAGAATATCTACGGATTGTTGGGTCATTTTTGTCACGTCTTCCTTAATAGTATGGCCTATTTGCAAACGAGCCAGGGGTAGTGGCCCTGGCTCGCCGAGTGTGCATTTATCTGAGTGAAATGGGGCGGCTTAAAAGCGCCATTTCTCGTCGTCGTCCTCTTCCAGGAACAAGTCGTCGTCTTCTTCCCAAAGGTCGTCGTCCTCTTCACCCAGGTCTTCATCATCAATCAATTCTTCATCTTCCCATTCGTCCTCGTCGTCTTCCTCAAGCTCAATGACATCATCGAGGACTTCATAGGTCAGGCAGCCTTCTTCCGGGTCATACGTAATTTCTTCGGAAGTGCAGAGTTTGTCTTCCCAGAAAATGCAGTCACTTGCTCTACAAATTATTTTTGTGGCCATAATTACCTCGCGAAAAATAGGGTTGATTGCTCGTTAATGTGAGAGGGTTTATTGGGCAATTGACAATTCCTGGTCGAGCACTTGCTGGAACACATCATAGGGTTGGTTCCCTTCGACCCGCCGGTTGTTTACAAAAAAGGTCGGCGTGGAATTGACGCCGCGTTTCAGGGCCGCCTGGCGGCCATTTTCTACCTCACCCTGATATTTGCGGCCTGACAAACACTGCCGGAACGTATCTCTGTCCAGGCCCAGGCTCACGGCCAAATCGGTGAGCGAGTTGGGGTCGTAGGTGATCTGCCCCTGGTTTTGAAACAGCGCGTGTTCATATTCAAAATATTGGTTCTGATCGTTGGCGCACAGGGCTGCTTCGGCGGCGACTGCAATTTCCGGGTTGCCCAGGTAGTAGGGGTGAACCACATACCGGATTTTACCGCTGTCGATATAGTCAGCCTTAAGGCGGTCAAATTTTTCCAGATTATAGTCTCGACAGTGGGGACAGCCAAAATCCGAGTACTCAACCATTGTCACTTTGGCGCTGGCGCTGCCCATCGATGGAAACCCGGTCAGGTCAACCGGCGCCGAACTTTGGTTAAAGTTGCCCAGCAATACCAGTCCGGCCACAATGAGTACGGCGGCGACCACAATCCCAATGATCAGGCCGGGTTGCAAGGCGGGTTTATCGGTTTTTACGGGTGCTGTCCTTGTTCGCTTTTTTGACATTTTGTTCCTTTAGGTTGGCTAAATATTGCTGCAAGTTTAATTAAATAGGCTTTGTCAGTCAAGTATCCACACCTCAACTTGGTGGTCAACGGGCAGGTAAGTAATGCTTTCGGGAATGACCACCAGCCCGTTGGCCCACACCATCGAGGTGAGGATGCCGGAGCCTTGCACCTTAACGCCGCTGTCGCGGGTGGTTACCCGGTATTCGCCGTTTTCTGCCAGATAATAGTAGGCCCGCATATAGTGCCGCCGGCCGCTGTTGGTCACTTCTTCATCCAGTTTGGCCCAAACAGAAGATTTGGTCCAGCGAGTATGGCCGGCCAATTTTAAAATCGCCGGGCGGGCAAAAACCTCAAACGCCACCATCGCGGCAACCGGGTTGCCGGGCAGGCCGATCAGCGGTACCGGCCGCCGGTGATGCAGCACGCCAAAGGCCAGCGGTTTGCCCGGTTTAATGGCCACCTGCCAAAACTGCATTTCGCCCTGGCCGGCCAGCACAGTTTTAACCATATCAAAATCACCCACCGAAACCCCGGCCGAGGTTAAAAACAGATCGACATTGGCCGCCAGCCCCTGTTTGATTTTGGCGGTCAAATCGGCTACGGTGTCGCGGGCAATGCCCAGCATTACCGGCTCGCCGCCGTACTTTTCAACCAGCGCCGCCTGGCCGTATTCGTTGGAGTTACGGATTTTGCCCGGCGTGAGCGGCTGCTCAATATCCACCAGCTCGTCGCCGGTGGCCAAAATGGCCACTCGCGGCCGGCGATAAACCGGCACCTGAGCCTGCCCCACGGCGGCCAAAACGCCAACATCCTGCGGCCGCAGCCGGTGGCCGGGCTTGAGAATAGTCTGCCCCTGTTTAATGTCTTCGCCGGGCAGCCGCACGTTGTCGCCGGCATTGACCGGGTTATACAGCAGCACCTCGGTTGAAGGCAGATCTTCTACCGGCAAAAATTCGCTGGTTTCTTCAAACCGAATAACCGCGGTTGCGCCGGGCGGCATTGGCGCGCCGGTCATGATTCTGGCGGCGGTACCGGGGGTAATGGTGCACGATGGCGTTTCGCCGGCCGGCACATTTTCTACCACGGTTAGCCGGCACGGGGATTGCCGCGCCGCGCCGCTGCTGTCCGATGCAATTATCGCGTAGCCATCCATCGCTGAATTGGCAAAGGGCGGCACATTAATTGGGGAAGTCACCGGTGCGGCCAGGATTCGGCCAAAACTGCGGGTTAACGGTACTGTTTCGGCTTCTACTGGCGCGACTTTGTCTAATATCCGGTCAACTGCTTCTTCAACGGGCACCAGTGCATTTGGGGGGCGATTAATATTCATAGCAGGGTAGTATATTTTTAGATTTTTCTTTGTCAACCGTTTTTTGTTGGAATGACAGAAATTTAATCATTTGACGCAAATTGTCAAGGTCAAAACCACGTTGTGGCCGCCGGCAAAATTTGACGAAAGCCTGGTTTGTGGCTAAAATTCGAAGGTTGGTTGACATAGCCACCAAAATCGCCTGATGGGGCGATTTTTATTTGCCCGGCAACAATAAATATTTGCCGCCGGTCACCTTTTTCAAAAATAATGTGGGCTATAACTGCCCACCAGTGCATTTACTTAGATGAGGAGTTATAACGATGGAAGCATTAGAACTTAAAGCCGAATTGCGCCAGCTTGGCAAGGGACACGCCAAAAATCTGCGCCAGCAAGGATTGGTGCCAGCCGTAATGTATGGTAAAGATAAAAATACGGAACTGCTGCAGATTGAAGCCCGTTCGCTGGCAAGAGTGCTGTCGGTTGCCGGCACACACCAGCTTATTGCGGTGCAGGTAGCCAACAAAAAGCCGGTAATGACTCTGGCTCGTGATATTCAAAAAGATGTTATCAAACGTGAATATCTGCACGTTGACTTTTACATGGTTCAGATGGACCAAAAAGTTGAGGCTCAAATTCCAATCCGCCTGGTTGGTGAAGCGCCGGCCGTTGATCTGGGCGGGGTGCTGACTCAGGGCCTTGATCAGCTTGATGTTGAATGTTTGCCGGGTGACCTGGTCAACTTTATTGAAGTTGATATTTCCGGGCTGGCTGAGTTTAACGACACGCTGACTGTAGCGGATATGGTTGTGCCCAGCGGCATCACCGTCCTGTCCGACTCCGAATCGATGGTGGCCAAGGTTGAACCGCCGCGCATCGTTGAAGAAGACGAGGCAGAAGGCGAACCCACCAGCGCCGAGCCGGAAGTTATTTCCAGCCGTCCTGCCGACGACGAAGAGTAATTTTAACCGCTATCAAAAAAGCCGGGGCATCTGCCCCGGCTTTTTTGATTCAGCCCGAAATTCTGTGACGGCCTGTCAGGTGATTTTAACCTCGTAGCCGGCCTCTTCCAGAATGTCTTTTAACTCGTCCACGTCACCGCGGCCGGCCCAACGGTTGCTGCGGCGATCCCACCAGATGCGGTCTTTGAGTAAATCTCGCAGCTTGTCGCGTTCGTTAACGGGGAAGACCATTGTCCGGTCACGCCGTTTGATGCGGACGATAATTGTATCGTCGCTCATGGCTCAAACTCCTTCATTGTGATATGGTCAGATTGTACCAAATTCCACATAATCTTGCCAACACCCGGGGCAATCATAACGGTAGCACCGCTACCTGCCCCCCGGTCAGCTCCGCCAGTTGAGCCTCAAACGCCGGTAAATCATCGACAATAAAGCTGAGAGTCAGCGTAACCTCTGTGGTAAACTCTTCCGCCTCGATGCTGCCGCCGCACGCCGTTACCAGCCGTTTGACCTGCTCGTACAGGCCGTAGGGGATGGCCGCCAGCGCGGTTATTCGCTCCACTTTTTCGGTAACTGCCAGTTCGGCCAGCGCCAGTTGCGCCGCTTCGGTGTAGGCTTTAACCAACCCGCCGGTACCGAGTTTGGTCCCGCCAAAATAGCGCACAATTACCACCGTCACATCGCCCAGATTACTGCCTTTCACCACCGCCAACGCCGGCCGGCCGGCGGTGCCGCTCGGTTCGCCGGCATCGCTCATGCCGTGAGTTACCGACGCGCCGTGCCCCACGGCAAAGGCGTACACTGCGTGCGAGTTGTTGGGGTACTCTGTTTTTACCTGCTCGATAAACGCTTTGGCCGCTTCCACAGAAGGGGTGTATGCCGCGCGGCCAATAAAACGCGAGTTTTTTATGATCAGTTCGATGGTGGATTCGCCGCTGGGAATGGGATAACGTTCGCTCATGAGCGGTAGGATACCACAGGCGTCATCAGCCGCAAACCGGCAGAGTGCTTGTTTTTGGGGCCAAACATGGTAAAACTATAGTGTGGCCAGCCATACATTTATTTGTTATGCTCACCAGGATACTCGTTTTGCGACGCAATTGGCCGAGAACCTGCGCGAACAGGGGGTGTGGGTTTGGTTTGACCAGTGGCGCGTAACGGATCATTCAGCCTGGGATCAGATGACGTCGCAGGCGCTGTTGACCTGCGCCCAATTTGTGCTGATTTTGTCGCCGGCGGCGGCCGACTCGCTGGCCGTGCGTGAGCAAACCCTGCTGGCCATAGCCCACGACAAACCAATTGTGCCTGTTTTGCACCGGCCCTGCCCGCTGCCGGAACTGCTGCACGGCGTGCAGCCGGTTGACTTTAGCCGCGGCCGGCGGCAGGCTGCCCTGGCCCAACTGGTTGACCGGCTGACCGGCCGGTCGCCGGCGCCGGAGCGGCCGCCGCTGGTTAGCCCGTGGCTGCGCCGGCTGGCCGGGCTGGTTGTGGTGGTGTTGCTGCTGGCCGGCCTGGGTCTCTATTTTGTCCGGGCGCGCCCCGCCGCCGAAAGGGTGGTTGTCCCCCAACACGTCCAGCCGGTCACGGCTGCTACTTCCATTATAGTGCCCACCATCGATGCCGTGCCGGTGTTCAATACAGAGCCAACCCCCATTGACGAAAAGCTGCGCGCCGCCGACGGCCAGCCGATGGTTTTTGTCCCGGCCGGTGATTTTTTGCTGGGCAGCCGCCAGGATGACCCCGAAGCCGACGAAGATGAAAAGCCGCAGCGGGTTATCTATTTGGACGGCTTTTGGATTGACAAAACAGAAATCTCCAACGCCCGCTACCAAAAGTGCGTGGCCGCCGGTGTTTGCGCCGAGTCCGCGGTGCTGTGGAGCCGCTACCGGCAGCCCGATCTGCCGGTGGTCAGTGTGAGCTGGGAGCAGGCCAGCGCCTACTGCCACTGGGCCGGCGGGCGGTTGCCCAGCGAAGCGGAGTGGGAAAAAGCCGCGCGCGGGGCCGATGGTCGCAGCTACCCGTGGGGCGATCATTTTGACGGCACGCGGCTCAACTATTGCGACAAAAACTGTATTGCCGATTGGCGCGATCCCACCGCCGACGATGGCTACAGTTACACCGCGCCGGTGGGCAGTTATTTAGCCGGGGCCAGCCCCTTTGGCGCGCTGGATATGAGCGGCAACGTTTGGGAGTGGACCGCCGACTGGTACGCGCCCGACGCTTATCAATCAGCGCCGTACAAGAATCCGGGCGGGCCGGAAAATGGCCGGCAGCGGGTGATTCGGGGCGGCTCGTGGTTGTACAATGGCCGCAGCCTGCGCACCACCGAGCGCCACAAAGAAGCGCCGCACTATCGATATGAAAATATTGGTTTCAGATGTGTGGTTGGAGAATAACGGCTACGGCAGTTGAATGGCCCAAATATTCTGATCGGCGCTGTTGACAAAAATAACTGTCTGCCCGTTGGGCGATACATCCCAATCGCCGTTGGAAATTGAAAACGACAGGCTGTCCGGGTCGGTGAGCGGGGCGGCCTGATCAGTGGTAACATCGACGGCCCAAAGCTGCATGCTTTCGCCGGCCGAAGCGCGCATGGGGATAAACAGTAGCGTATTGTCATTGCGCCAGCGGTACGCGCCAAAACCCGGCACATTGAGTTTGCGTCGCGATGCCCCATCGCTGGCCAGCAGCCACACACCCCGGTTGGCCGGCTCATCCTCGGCAAAATCCAGGTAAAAAACAACCCAACTGCCGCCCGGCGATAGCTCGATGCCGCGAATGCGTTTGTGGCTGGCCAGCAGTGTGGTTTCATCCCGGCCGGGGTGGTAGCTGATCAAATTTTGCTCCTCGTCGGCCGGGTTGTTGCGCCCGAGCAGCAGCAGCCGTTCGCTGTCGGGAAACCAGCCGGCCAGCCCGCCGCCGTACAATACAAAAATCCGGCGGGCGTTGCTGCCATCCAGATTGGCCAGCCAGATGTCGCTGCGGCGCTGATCGTAGGGACCTTCGCGGTCGGTGGCCACCCAGGCTATCCGGCGGCCGTCCGGCGAAAATTCGGGCCAGTTGCCGCCGGTGTCTACCTGCCAGCTTTCGCCGGTTAGTTCGTTGCTGAAACTGGCCATATCGCCGGCCATTGTGGCCACAACGGCCCGGTCCGGGCTGCGAAACCCAATCACCGGCTCGATCAGCGTGGGTTGAGCCGGCAGCGGTTCGCTCAGGCTGACACCGTAAACGCCAACCGGCGCAGCGGTGGCAGGCTTGTCAATAAACAAAACCTGCTGTGAATCGGGTGAAAAGGCAGGCTGAGCGCAGCAGCCGCCCTCGGTGAGCTGGATGAGCCGGGGGGCCGGCGTGGGGCTGGGCGTGGGTTGGGGCGTAACAGTCGGCGTGGCGCTCGGCGTTTGAGTTGGCGGGATGGTGGGCGTGGCGCTCGGCAACGGCGTGGCCGTCGATGCCGGTGTGGCGCTGGCCGGTAGCGGGCCGGGGCTGGCGGCCGCGATAGCGTCGGGGGACGCCGCAGACGTGGTGCAGGCTGCGGTCATCGCCCCGGCCAGCAGCAGGGCCAGCGTGGCGGGATAAATTCGCATCAGCGACCTCCCACCTCCGGCGGCCACGGCCGGGTGTAGTTGTTGAGCATAGCCCCGCCAAAGGTCACGTCGGGCTGGTTGTAGATGGTTTGCCAGCGGCGCGGGTTGTCCAGATCGCGCTCAAAGCCGCGGTTAAAACTGCCAACCAGAGCCAGGCTGTCCCAATCGGCATTAATGAGCAAAACCGGGTTGTAGGCGTGATTGTGGTAATTGTTGCGGATTTCCAAATGCAGGTGGGGCGCGGAGTGGCACGTGCCAAACGAATCGCCCGACAGGGCAATCACGTCGCCCTGTTTTACGGGCTGGCCAATTTGCAGCGAGGGCGTTTCCAGCAGATGCCCGTAAAATGAGCTGTAGCCGTTGGGGTGGTCAATGGTGAGGTTGTGCGGCCACGAGCCGTGGCGGCTGTCAATTTCGCTGACAATGCCATCGCCAATGGCAATAATCTCGGTGCCACACGAGGCGCTGAAATCCAGCCCAAAATGGAGACCCTGCCCGGCCTGATAAAAAATGTCGCGCTGCATAAAGGCGCCCACGGTGTTGCCATAGGCCTGCCCCAGTAGCCAGGTATCGGGGCCGGGCGGCGCGGCAAAAGGCAGCCCAAAGGGCGGTTCGGCCGGCGGTTCGGCGGGCGGCTCGGTTACGGGAAAACCGGCGTGATTCCGGGGAACGTCATCGTTTTCCTGTGCATTTAAAAACGGCGCAGCCCAGGCCACCAGCAGCAGCAGTCCGGCCGAAACAACACATCTGGTTAGCAAAGAGTTTGGCATAGGCAAGCTATTGTACTGAAACCGGCCAAAATTTCAACCCCCGCGCTGGGCAAAGACGATGACAAAGTAATACCAGCCGGCCGGGTTTTGCACTGCCGCCACACCAAACCGGTTGTAATACTTGTTGAGAATACCGGCCCGGTGCGGCGGGCTGTTCATAAACCATTTGATGGCGGCGGCCACGGTGGTTTCGGCCGGCGACGAATTGACCTGGATATTTTCGCCCATACGCAGCGCATCGCTGATGCCGTGCTCCAGCACCCGGTCTCTGGGGCTTTGTCCCTGCAGGTTGGTGTGGGCCACAAAATCGTTCACCACCATATCCTGATCGTGCCCCAGCGCCACTTCGGCCAGGGCCAGGTCAAATTGATAGGGCGGCAAGCCTTCGGTGGCACGCTCGGCGTTGATGCCTTCGGCCATTTGCCGGGTTAGCGATTCGATGATCGGCGGCGGGGGCACGGGGGTCGGCGTAACCAGCGGTTTAATGGTTGGCTCGATGAGTTTCTTCGGCACAAAGATTACGGGAATAGCCACCATTTGGCCCGGCTCCAGTTCGGCCGGGTTGAGTTCGGGGTTGATGGCCAGAATATCTTTAACGCTGGAGCCAAAGCGAGAGGCAATCCCAACCAGCGTATCGCCTTCAACCAGCTCGTACAAAATCACCGGGAAGCCCAGCGCCAGTCCTTCGTGCGGCGGAATTTGCAGCACGTCGCCAACCTGTAGCCGGGTGGCATCGGTGATGTTGTTGGTCGATAGCAGCACTTCCACCGGAATATCGTACTGGGCGGCAATAGCCAGCGGATATTCGCCGGGCTGGACGGTGTGAAATTCAATATCGGCGTCAGCGCCCGGGTCCAGAGCCAGATTATCCCGCTCAAAAACAATCGGCACGGCGACCGCCGTCCCTTCGGCCAGTTTATTGCCGGCCAGTTGGGGGTTGGCTTCCTCAATCGCTTTGACGCTGGAGCCGTATTTTGAGGCAATACTCAGCAAAGTGTCGCCGGGCAGTACATCGTGAACCACAATTTTCTGCTGGAACATACCTTGCGGCGGGGGAATGAGCAGGTGCTGGCCCTGGTGCAGTTCCGACGGATCCCGCACGTTGTTGGCCACCAGCAGCGCCTCGGTGGTGATGTTGTATTTGGCGGCAATAGCAATCAGCGATTCGCCATCTTCAACGGTGTGGAATACAAACAGCGGCGGCGGGGGCGTAGGGGTGGCGTTGGCTCCGGCTGCGGAGCGCAGGCTGACCGGTGTATCGGTGGGTGTGGGGGCTTTTTGTGGCTGGCTAACAAACCGATGAGGTAACGCCACGCGGATGGCTTCTTTTTGAGCCGGGGTAAGCAGGCTTTGGCCCCACCACACGCCGGCAATTAGCAGCACCACCAAAACCGCGCTGACTTTGACGCGTTTGGGCACTTCGCCGGAAATGTCTTTCCAGGTATCAACCTGCCAGATTTTGTGGCTGTTGGCCCGGATGTTGCGGCTGCTATCGGCCAGCAGGTGGGGATCCACCCGCAACAGCGCGGCTACTTTGACGAGCGCCGCGGGTAAATCTTCGTCATTGTGCTGTTCGTCCAAAATTGCGTTACCTCTCTGCAAAGACCAGCACAAAAGTATACCACCCTGGCGCGCCTTCGGCAACACCCACCCCGATTCTGTTGAAGTGCCGGTGCAAAATATTGGCGCGATGGACGGCGCTGTTCATAAACCAGCGAATGGCTTCGGCTACGGTTTTATCGAGCGGTTTCACGTTGCGTTGAATGTTTTCGCCGGTCCACGAGGCATCGACATTGTTGCGGGCAAAGCGGTCGTCCAGAGTAACGCCCTCCGGGGTGGTGTGCGCAAAATAGCCCCGGGCCACCATATCCTGCGCGTGGGCCAGGGCCAGTTTGGTCAATTCGGCATCGGTTTGGTAGGGCGACAGGCCGGCGGCTTCGCGCTGAGCGTTGACCGCGTTGATCATCTGCGCCGGCAGGTCGGCCAGGCTGGCGGGGATGTCGCTGGGAATGATAATTTGCGGCAGCGCCGGGTTGGCGTTAGGGTCAACCGGCGGCGAGGTAACCGGGATGATGACTTTTTGCCCAATTTGCAGCAACTGCGGGTTCAGGCCGGCGTTGGCGGCCAAAATATCATCCACGGTAGAACCGTAAAAAAACGAAAGGTAGCTGAACGTGTCGCCGGGAGAAATGATGTGGATGACGGTGGGCGCGCCAATTTCTACCTGGCCGGTGGGGATGGTGAGCTGCCGGCCAATTTGCAGCAGGTCATCGGCCGACAGGTCGTTGGCCAGCATAATCAGGTTAATGCTCACATCAAACTCGGCTGAGATTTTAGACAGCGAGTCGCCGGCTTTGATGGTGTAGGTAATGGGTTCTGGCGTGGGGCTGGGGGTGAGCGTTGGCGACGGCGTCGGCGTTGGCGCGGTAGGCGAGGGCGTGGCCGTGACCGGGATCAGCAGTTCCTGCCCAATTTGCAGCAGGGTGGGGTCGGCAATGTGGTTGAGTTCCAGCAATTCATCAACAGTGATATCGTATGCCGCGGCAATGGCCAGCAGTACGTCGCCGGGTTGTACCTGGTAGTAAACCGGCACGGGCGTGGGCGTGTCGGTGGGTGGCGCCAGGGTTGGCGTTTTGGTTGGCACCAGCGCCACCGGCGTGGCCGTGTGGGCCGGGGCCGGCCAGGTGGCGGTGTGGGTTGGGCTGGGCGGCGCCGAACTCTGTTCCACCGGAGCGGGCGTGGCCGAGGCGCTGCCCCAAATCACCGTAGCCACGGTAACTAACCCCAGAATAATCGCAATCTTCCACAAATGTTGGCTAATGAATTCTCTCAGTGGCATAGACGTGGTCTGGTCAAGCCCGCTTTTTCAGCAGTCGCCGCGTCTGTTGCAGCGCCGAAATAGAATCGACGCCGATCCCAAACATGGCAATCTTTAACTCGGTTTGGGTAACGGTGATCTGGTCAACAACCGCCGCCACCGACTGAACCGCCGCTTTTAAAAACGGCCCGGCCATACCGCCCATTGTCGCGCCCAGAGCAATGCATTTGGCAATGTCAAGGCCGCTGCGCAGCCCGCCGCTGGCAATGATCGGCAGCCTGGGCGCAACGTTTTTAACCGCCAAAATGGCCTGGCTGGTGGGGATGCCCCAATCGATGAAGGTGGCGGCAATCTGGCGCTGCACATCGGTTTGAGCGCGATACATTTCCACCTGCGTCCAACTGGTGCCGCCCGCGCCGGCCACATCGATGCCGGCTACCCCGGCCTCAACCAGTTGGCGGGCTGTGTCTTCGGCAAAACCCCAGCCCACTTCTTTGGCAATCACCGGCACCGGCATGGCCCGGCAAACTTGCTCAACCTTGGCCAGCAGCCCGGCAAAGTTTGAGTCGCCTTCGGGTTGCACCGCTTCTTGCAGGGCGTTAAAGTGCAAAATCAGCGCGTCCGCTTCAATCATCTCCACTGCGCGGCGGCAGTGGTCAACCGAGTAGCCGTAGTTGAGCTGCACCGCCCCAATATTGGCCAGCAGCAGCGCGGTGGGGGCGTAGCGCCGCACTTTAAAGGTAGGCGCCAGCGATGTGTCTTCCAGCGCGGCCCGCTGCGAGCCAACGCCCATTGAGATTTTCATCGCTTCGGCGGCTTCGGCCAGGCGAGCGTTGATTTGGCCGGCTTCGTCGGTACCGCCGGTCATCGACGAAATGAGCAGCGGCGCGTTAAGTCGCTTGCCCAAAAACAGCAGCGAGGTGTCAACCCGGGCCAGGTCAATTTCTGGCAGAGCCTGGTGCAAAAAATGATAATCTTCCAGGCCGGTGGTCAACTGCTTAAAATTAACATCCTCTTCAAGATTGATGCGGATGTGATCCGATTTTCGTTTTTCGTGCATTTTTGGGTGCAACTTTCTGGCAACCAGGGTGTTTTAACTCAATGTTGGCTAGTTTACCAATCACTCAGAGGCAAGTCAAACTGGTGCGGTGCTCCTCAACCGGTGTTCCGGCCTTAAAGTTGGCCGGTTGTTGTTTTGGTTTGGGTAGACATTGACAGTTTTTGAAGCCGTTGGTAAAATGCGCAAGCCTAAAAAAAGTGCAAAACTTCACTTGCAATCAATAATATCAATTTAAGGAGACAGCAGCAATGACGAAGGACGAAGTATTTAACAAAGTGAAAGATATCATCATCGACCAGCTTGGCGCTGATGAAGCCGATATTACGATGGAAGCCAATTTTCGGGATGACCTCGAAGCCGACTCGCTGGACCTGGTTGAGTTGATTATGGCTTTTGAAGAAGAATTTGGCGGCGAAATTTCCGACGAGGAAGCCCAAAAAATTACCACCGTTGGCGAAGCGGTAAATTACCTGTACGGCCATTCCTGATCCGGCCCCAGCCCCTATAGTTTTGCATACCGCAGTTTCACAAATAGTCTGCAAAAAGCTCGATGTTACCCCCGGTGGAACACGAGCTTTTTTGATTTGAGGACATTATGATCAGCGTAGCGATTCTTGCCGGCGGCAAGAGCCGGCGAATGGGACAGGACAAAGCTTTTTTGGAAGTTGGCGGCCGGCCGGCCATCGAGCGGGTTATCGAGTGCGTAAACCCGCTCTCCGATGATGTGTTCATCAGCACCAACTCGCCGGAAAAGTACGGCCAGTTTGGCCTGCGGCTGGTGGCCGATGTTTATCCCGACAAGGCGGCGCTGGGCGGAATTTTCAGCGCCATCAGCGTGGCGCGTTACCCGCACGTGCTGGTGGTGGCCTGCGATCTGCCGCTGCTCAACCCGGCCCTGCTGCGCTATCTCATTGAACTGGCGCCCACCGCCGATGTGGTTGCGCCGCTGGTTCAGCCGCCCCAACCGGAAACCACCCACACGGTTTACAGCCGCCGCTGTCTGCCGGCCATCGAGGCCCGGCTGCAGGTGGGCCGGCTGCGTATCATCGGCTTTTTTGAGGATGTGCGGGTGCGCTATGTTGCCCGTGAGGACATTGCCCGGTTTGACCCGGAGTTTCATTCATTTGTCAATATGAACACGCCCGACGATTGGGAACGCGTTAAAAAACTGGTCAGTTCCAGCCAAAACACCGACATTGAATAATGTTAAAACTATGTTATAATGTCGAGTAGGAGAATAGTCCCAATTGGCAGGCAATTATGATGCAAGAAAAATTAAGTCTACTTAACAGGATCAGTGACGAGCTAAATTCAGACCTCCATCCGGACCGGATGTTGCAGCGGGTGTTGAGTTTAACCGTGGCTCACCTCAACGCCACCACCGGCAGTGTAATGTTGTTTGACCAGGATAACCGGGTATCCAACTACATTTTGCAGCAAGAAGACCTGAGCAGCGAGATGGCCGACCGAATTGTGGGTACGGTGCTCACCGAAGGGTTTGCCGGCTGGGTGCTGAACCACGGCGAAGGCGGCGTTATTTTTGACACCCGCGACGACGAACGCTGGGTGATTTACGATGACCAGCCCTATGATGTCCGCTCGGCGATTGCCATTCCGTTGCGCCGGCGGCAGCGTATTTTGGGGGTGCTCACCCTGGTGCATGATGAACCCAACCGCTTCACCGAAGCGGATTTGCTGCTGCTCAGCGCCATCGCCGACCAGGCGGCCATCGCTTTGGAAAACGCCCAGTTGTTCCGCGAAACCGAACAGGAACGGGAAAAGCTGTCGGCCATTATTAACAATACGCAGGACGCCGTGCTGGTGACCAACCAGGAAAACCGGATTTTGCTGCTTAACCCCGCCGCCCAGGAAATTTTGGGGGTGGACCATCCCGGCCAAAATGCCTGCCTGTCTGAAGTTACCGACAACGAGGAGTTGTTGAAACTGGTGTCGCCGGCTTCGCCCACCGCCGGTGAAGTTTCACTGGCCGACGGCCGGACCACGTGGGGCACGGTGACGGAAATCCCCGGCGTGGGCCGGGTAACAGTGCTGCGTGATATCAGCGCCTACAAAGCGCTCGATAAAATGAAGCGGGATTTTGTAACAGCCTTTACCCACGATCTGCGCACGCCGCTGGCCACGGTGAAGGGCTACATTGAACTGGTGCGCATGGACGGCCCGATCACGGTGCGGCAGGAAGAGGATTTGGACGGGATCACCCGCGCGGCCAACTTAATGAAATCGTTGATTGAAGATTTGCTGGAATTGAGCCGGCTGGAACGGCTGGATGAATTAACCCGCGAGCCGGTTCATCTGGAGAATGTTGTCCAGTCCAGCATCAGCGCCATGCAGCCAATGGCCCAATCCCGCGAGATTGATCTGACGATGGTCGATGACCGGGCCAACGTGGTTGTTGAGGGGAATTCGGTGTTGTTATCGCGGGCGGTCAGTAACCTTTTGGATAACGCCATTAAATACACGCCGGCCGGCGGCAAGGTTCAGATCAAGCTGGACCAGCAGAATGGGCAGGCGATGGTGTCTGTGGTTGATAACGGGCCGGGGATACGGGCCAGAGATTTGCCGCGCGTCTTTGAAAAATTTTATCGGGCCAGAGAAGAGCTGGATACAACGCCCGGCACCGGGCTGGGGCTGGCCATTGTTAAAACCATCGCCGAGCAGCATAGCGGCCGGGTTTGGGTAGAAAGCCAGCCGGAAATGGGCAGTTCGTTTACCATTGCCCTGCCGGTAGCCGAAAACGGATCATAAGTCTGTTTCTAATTGAAGCAGAACGCCCGCCGATTGGCGGGCGTTTTTTTATTTGGGCAGTTGATCCGGCACGGGTTGCAGCGGTTCCTGCCCGGATCTGAATTCCAGCGGCTGCCGGAGTTCAATAAACCACAAAACGTAGAGGGCCAGCCCCACCAGCGAGACGAACACCGTGTAAGCCTCAAACTTGGTGGCCCGGGTGATAAAGATGGCGATCAACCCCAGGGCGCCGGTAATCAAACTGACAGCCAGCGCCACCGATAGCTTGTCCATGCCCAGCCGGGCCATGCGATGGGTGGTGTGGTCTACCCCGCCTCTGAAAAAAGAAATACCGCGCCGGGTGCGCGACACAAAGACCATCGCCGTATCAAAAATAGGCAGCCCCAAAATGATCACCGGCACCATCCAGGTGATATCGTTAAAATTGCCGGGGATGCGGATTTTTATGCCCAGCACCGCCAGCAAAAAGCCCAAAAACAACGAACCGGAATCGCCCATAAAAATGGTGCTGTTGGGCAGCGGCAGGTTGTAGCGGGCAAAGCCCAAACTGGCGCCCAGCACCGCCGCGGCCAGCACCGACACCAGCGCCTGCCCGTTGAGAATAGCAATCAATAAGAAAATGGCGCTGGCTGTGGCGCTGGTCATTATGGCGGTGCCATCGGCGTTGTCAAAGTAGTTAACGGCGTTGGTGATGTACAAAATCCAGCCAATCGTCATCACAAAATTGGCGATGATATTGAGGGTGGGGTAGCTAAAAAAGCCGAGTTGCACCTGCACGCCCACCAGATAAACCATCACCACCGGGACAATCTGCGCCCCAAGTTTGGCCCACGGCGGCAGCGGGCGGCGGTCATCCCACAACCCAATGGCTGCCATCAGCGAGGCGGCAATGACAATGCTGAAAAACTCGCTCAGCCTGAAGGCATTGCCCGCCAGCGAGGATACCACCAGCATAATCAGCATGCCGCTGACCGCCGCTGTGTAAATGGCCAGCCCGCCCATTAAAGCCGTGGGCTGTTTGTGCAGCCGGTCGGCTTTGGGGATGGCGATAAACCCCGACTTGATGGCCACTTTGCGGACCAGCGGCGTGCCGGCCACACCAAAGAACAGGGCAATGGTAAAAATGAGCATAAAAACCGACATACTTCTCTCCGTAGGCGTACTGGGCAGATAGTAAACCAATCGCCGTTAACAGACAAGTTGTGGCCGGCCAATAAAAAACACCCGGGCTGTTTGTCCGGGTGTTGGGCCTATATTCTGCACGGGTGACCGGTACTTATCAGTTAGTAAAGATTGCCGGCTGGGTCAAGGTTTGCGACCCAACCGATGGAAGTTTGCCGTTAATCTACAGGCCGGGTTCGGTGAGTTTGGCCAGTTTCTCCGAGGTTTCGCGCCAGGTAATTTTGGTTAGCCCCATCTTTTTGCGCAGGCGTTCGTGGTCCATCCCGTCTCTGAAATCGCGCAGCGCCGATGTCCAGCGCAGCATTTCAAAAGAGGCTTGCTGGGGCAGGCTGGCCAGTTCAGAAATATCGGTCAGCACGTATTCCAGGTTGCGCGGGGTGCATTCAAACAGGTACTCCTGCGGCTGGTACTTTTCAAGATAGTCGTCGAGCACGGGCAAAAGTTCGCTGGCAAAGGCCAGCCGGCGCTCTTTGTGCTGCATCCGCGGATTACTGTAGCGAATGAGCACAGACGGCTCGGGGCCGGAGCGGTCAATATCGCGCAAAGCAATGCCCACGCACTCCGATTTTTTAATGCCGGTTTGCAACACCAGATGGGCCAGCAGATAAGGGCGCGGATCTGGCTTTGAGCCGTTCAGCTTTTGTTCGGCGGCATCCAGCAGTTTCTCAACTTCGTCATCTTTCAGGTAATCCGGCAGCGGCGCTTTGGCCCGGGCGTGAACAATGGCCGCGGCCGGGTCAAACGGGATAATCTTGGTATTACCCAGCCAGCCAAAAAAGCTTTTGAGTGTGGTCACCCGCCGGGCGTATGATTTGGGGCTGCACGGCACGCCGCGATAGTGCAGCAGCCAGGTTAAAAAGTCGTTGAGGTCTTTGGTGCCCAGCTTGCTGATGACCATGCTGGGGCCAAAATATTTTTGCAGCAGGCGCAAATCGCCGGCAAACGCTTTAATGGTATGTTCAGAAAATCCCTGCCGGACCATGTGGTCATGGTAGGCGCTAATAGCCGCCGCCAGTGACGAATTAGAGTCGATCGCTTTGATTTGTGCCACCGGCGGGCCGTATTGCGCCTTGACTCCTCTCTGGGGGAACAGGGGCATTTGAGGTTCTGCCATCATAACACCTTGCCTTTCATGGTCGCTCATTTGTGCGATTGACATAATTAGTATAGCCTGTTTTAAGGGGGATGTCAAGGTTTATGCGAAATTTTTCTGGCAAAGAAAGGGAAATTCGCTATTGAAATTCTAACACTTTGCTGCTATACTTTCCATTGCATCTGGGGATGAAACGGTTTCGACAGGGAAGTGGACGGATGCAGATTGCGGGCCGAGTTGCCTTAACTCGTTAAACCGGGGCAAACAATTAACTGCCGAAAAAGTAACTGTCGGTCGCTCCTTCAACGCTCTGCCCCTCGCGGCATAGTTTGTAGGGCAAACCTTTGGTCCCATTGCGCGGGCCACGCTCTTACTTGCTCTTATTCCCGGGAGAGAAGTAATGAGTGTCAAATAAATCGGGATGCGGGAGAGCCACGTCGATAAACTCTCTCAAAGACCTTTTCGACTGGTTTGGGTGGCCTTTGGCGGCTAACAAAGCCCAAACGACAATCTGGAGCCGCCTACGCTCGTAGACGTTTGCAGCCAGCTTTTCTGGACGCCGGTTCGACTCCGGCCATCTCCACCTGATTTTTGAAAAAACCCCCTGACAAACGGGGGTTTTTTCTTTTAAAGCCGCCGCAAAGCCAAAGCAACAGCCTCAAAGAAAAGCGGCTGAGGCTGTTTGATTCCTGGGCGGTAGTCAAGGGTTAACCTTCATTACTTTGTTTACGGCGTCTGGTTTAACGGCTTTCCCTTGGGAGATAACTGCAAAGCGAGTTCGGTTGAACCAACACCTACGACTTGTCAGGCGCTTGTTTAAGGTGTTACGTACCCTGCCAAACTGCCCAAATATCATATTCTTCCTTTGGGGCTTTTATCGCTTGATTTATGTGTACAGCTTGCCTGCGTCCTTCCGAGGCAAAACCAGCTGATACGATTTCCCTTACTTCCCATCCCGAATTTCGTAACGAGGTCATAATAATTTCTTGAGGGTCAGCTTTTCTATCATTTACACCACCAAACCTAACAACAAGTTGCGCATGTGGTTGACACTTTACGCCCACATTACGCCAAACTTGATTAAGCTGTGCTGCAAATAATGATGGACTTGGATGGTCAATTTGCCCATTCATAGAATAATCAACCTCGGCTTTACCACCCAAGAACCACATTCTCAACCATTGATCAGGAACATAGGTTCGCATACCATAGTATGGTGGTGAAGTCAGCACCCAAGTTATATTCTGATCTATTTGGGAAAATGTACTTTGTTCGCGGCTATCGCCTTTGATGATTCTCCCTTTAGCTTTAACTGTCTCCTCTAAATAATATCTTTCGGCTCTCTGTTTTATTATTTCTAATACGTTTACAGGTTTTGGCTCGAAATTCTTTTCTTTCCAGAACTTCACAGCGTATTTTGGCTTTGGGGCATATGTTCTCTGTGATTGGTTTGAGAAGTAAGAGTCAATAGTTTTGTTTTGAGGTCCGTGTAACGCACCAAGTATAATAGCACGTAATGCCTTTCTTGCGTTTGAGCGACAATCATCATTTAACCCAGCGCGTAAACGGCAAAGTAATGAAAGCACTGTTTTATGATAAGCTAACTCCCAAAATTCACCTGTTGGAATTTCGGCAGTTTTTACACTGTCCAATATTCTATTGGCTACTTTAACAATTGCCTTTGGAGAAGTATTCGCAAGTTTTGCTTCAGAAATTGCCACTGCTACAGGACTGCTATCAATTCCAATTGACGGTAAACCTAAAACCCGACTAGCGTAATTTGTTGTGCCTCTTCCGCAAAAAGGGTCAAGTACCCATTCTTCCGGCTCCGCGTACCTCTGCAATACAGAGTATGGGAAATCTAAGGGGAACATTGTGAAGTAGGGACATATCCCATTTAGGCGAGTTTTTTCCTTAAATTCGTTAGCCATATCACAAATTATCTTAGAAGTCTTGCGTAAACAGACCGTTTACCACGGTCAACTCTATATGTCTCCCACTTTTGCCCCCTAGGACCAAACAAAGTATCATAAACTTCAGGTACAAGACTCATAGCCATTTTCCATCGGTCTTGTAGATTTTTAGGTAAAGCTTTATCAATTATCTCGCTGAGTTTTCCAAATGCAATACCCTCATCACTGTAAACCCATTGATTGATATTGCTATCATTATCGAGGGCATTTTGTACAGCTTTGATCGCAATTTCCTGAAGCCGTTTTAGTTGATCAATCGATTCATCTTCTATGGTTTCGTTATCTACTTCCTTATTAGCTTTAGATGTTTTCGCTTCCATTCCTAATGTGGCCTCAAACTCTTCTTTTAACTGGTGTGCAAAAGTGTCTGCTGCTGGCATATTATAGTTTGGGTCACGAACTTCATACATTTGCTCAAAAGACAAAATTCTAACGGCAACCGGGAAAGGTTTACCGCTTGAGGAGCTCCAAAATACTCCTTGGCCGGGAATTGGCTCATTTAGAAGGGCGCTTAAAATGTCTTTACTAAAATGCGCATTTGCATTGCGAATGGAATTTAAATCAGCGGCAGACAATAAATGAAATATGAACCAATTATCCCCTTGGCTTAAAATTTCTACAGGAATACTACCCGGTTGTTGTGTGATTAACACAGCACCTAAATCATACTTTCGACCTTCTTTGACCCAAGCGATGTATGGTTCAGCTCCAGTGGCATTTGAATTGAGAACTGCCTGAGCCTCCTCAACCACCGCAAGGGTTGGAATTGTATTTGGTTCGGCAGCGGTAAATTCTAATTGATTTCGGTCAAAAATCTTACGGAGAATCAAACTCGACAAAATTAACGAAGGGCCACCTCGCATCTGTGACACATCAATTATACATAGTTTGCCCTTTGCTAATGCTGCAATTAACCGATCCATAAGTTGGCTGCTTTTATCATGCAACATTCTGACAATATGTGTCATGTTTGCACGAGCAGCAATAACTTGTGCTTCTTCTCTAGCTGCGTCCAAACCAAGTAGATTGGCAATATCAACATCTGGTGATTGATAACCATATTCATCAATTAAATCGACGAGTTTTGTCCAATTGTTTTGTGTTAACCCTCTCAATTTCCTGATATTTTGCTGGCTTTGTCTCTCAGGGCTAACAGCAATTGAAATCACATCAGTTGGACTTAGTCGCCTTATATCAAGTTTAATTCCACCAGCCACAAACGATTGATAAAACTCACTGGGCGCAGTCCGATTGGTAAAAACAACCAATTTATCTTCCAACTTTGGCACATCACATAACCCGGGGCGTCCCTTATCATCAGGCCAAAAATACTCACCATCTGGATCAAATAATACAGTCCCAACTGGAACAGGTCGCCCCTTACGTTTCGTTACCGTCGGGGTTGTTTCGTATAACTTGCTAAACAATAATTTGTTCAGATTAGATTTACCAAACCCCGCTCGGGCAAAGATAAAGGTACGACGTGAAACTAAATTTTCAATTGGGAACTTTACTAATGCATCAGGGGGTTTTATTTGCATCCAATCTTCTATTTCTATTTGATCACTTCCTTGAGCATAAATGTATTCGCCGAGTGCAAAATGTCCAATAGGTGCACCCTTTACATTATGTCCAATAATTTCTCTTAAAACTTCGTCGTCTAAAAATGCGACCGGGCTCCCTACATGAGGCAAACGTCTGTGTGAAGCAACAAAACTTAGTTCGCCACCCAAATTTCTCAAGACACCAAGTACACGTATATCAATTTGATATTTGAGATATTGCTCTCTTAAATCCTCGGGGACAGGACGACCTTCACGCACAGCTCTAATATTGAACTCTTCGCCAACACCTGATGATAATTTTCCTGCCGATGACAACGAAGTTATTCGACCAAGTACTCCTTCATCGGGCGTTTCTAACTGAACAATCAAAAATTGTCCATGCATTGGAATACTCTGAAAGTCATTTCGGTAAGGAAGAACTAAATCAGCATGAAACTCCAAACCGCCTTCACTAAAACCACGAAATACACCAACAATTTTATCTTTTGGAAATAATTCAAAGGATGTCATGATGTAACCTTAACCTCTGGTTTATCCGTATCTAAATCGGGATGGGTCACTTTCTTGAATACGAGCTATGTCGAGAACTGGCGAGTCACTACCCAACATAAGCCTAATACCATCAAATATCTGGTCTTGAAGAATATCAAAATCAAAGTCCACAAGAGCCGCATTTTCGTGAGCTTTTTGTAAACACAATGGATAGAATGGTACAGGAAAACCATTCAACGCATCTGCCAATAAATACCCCATAACTGCCTGGCTCTCTGAAACTTGAGGTAGAAAAATGTCTATAGGCCAAATCGGGTCCAACGGTTTATTTCCGAATTTTACAAAGAACAATTTCCCTCCGACGAACTTATTTACTTCCCCTGCTTCGGTATCGTCGAACCATTCCTTCCAAACATAACTTCGTTGCTCCAGAATACGCGGAACTTCCAAATAGGCGGGATAATCTGTTGTCAATATTTTTTCCAAAGCCATTGCTAATCTGTATCTATCTAAAACCTTATTGTGCTTGGCCATTCCAACAAGATAAATTTTCCTGCGATTCTTCTTGTAATGGCTATCAATGGCTTCTTCGATACCTTCACGATATTTTTTGAACAAATCCTTCGCAAATTTCTTTGTTCTTAATAGCCCGTCAAAAACAATAAGTGTGTCTGTTCCGTAATCCTTCTTTACTAACGAAAACAAAACTGCCCATTCGACAAGTTCTCGATAAACTTGAATCCAACCAGGACTGACTGCTAAATCATCGTCATTGCTGTTAATCATCCCACTAAGTTGTTCTAATCTATCTATACCCAAGAACTCCATCATCTCGCCTAGAGCTGATTTTGGTGTACCATCTTCGTTAAACTGATTAGAACTCACCTGCGATATTTTGGTCGTTGGTGTAACAGGTTCTAAAAAATGTTCATTATTACTCGAGTCGACTACCCTAACCACTTGCACCAAGAATGGGTCGTACTGCACTTTGTTGTTACCGCCATCCGTACCTACCAGAGAAATTGCCGTTGTATTTCTTGGTTGGATGCGCCGAATATTGCTTCTTAGGCTGCGTACGTCGGCTCGTAGCTCATCTAAAACGGCTTGATCTCCTTGAAGGACCTCTGCAATTTGAGTTTTGAGCTGTTTATAACTACTTGGTTCAATCATTAGAGTTTCCTTGAAGTATTATTCTACATACTACTTCATATTTGAATAAATGTCCAAATTATGTAAATAAGTTTCGAGGAAAAACGTAGAGATCATTAAGAATACCAAAGTGTCCAGAATCATTGAATCGCTTGGCATCTACATGGCGACACCTTTGATTTACGTCTGATCGTATGAATAACTGAATAGCTAGAATGCCGGTGTCTTGGCGGCAGGGACGACAAAAGTTTGCGGGGTTATCGACTGCCTGCTTTTTTCAATGCATCAATCATAACACAGTACAGGCAATATTTAAACTGCTAACTGTCATAAATTTGGAGTGACAATTGTCATTTTGAGAGTAGGCGTGGCCGTCGGATTACAAACCCGGCCTGCATTTTGCAGAAGCATACCTGTGGGCCAACGAAGCATGGTAGGGGCGCTTCGCGAAGCGCCCCTACATTTGCCGGTTTGAGATTTTGCTCATTTTCATAAAGAGCAGCCAGGCAATAGGTCACGCTTTAAGCGTGACCTACGGTTGCCGTCAGGGTAATTACGAAACCATTCGCAACACCCCCACCGCGGCCGCGGGGAGAGCCGGCGCAAGCGTCGCAGGGGGCCAAATAATAAAACTGCAAACTCAGTAAGGAAACGAGTCAAAGTCAGTAAGGAAACGAATCAAACTCAGTAAGGAAACGAGTCAAAGTCAGTAAGGAAACGAGTCAAACTCAGTAAGGAAACGAGTCAAACTGAGTACAGGAATGCAGAAGCTCGTTCCGAGATAGGAATTGTACCGCGTAGGGGCGAGGCCACTCGGAGGGCAGATAATCTTGCAGCATACCATCCCTCCGAGTGGCTTCGCCCCTACAAAACCCGGAATTAATTAACGCATTCCTGTACTCAGTAAGGAAACGAATCAAAGTCAGTAAGGAAACGCCGTGAGTTTGCGGCGGCAAGAGGGAGGATAGGCGGGTTATTCTGCACGGGCAGGTCACGCTTTTAGCGTGATGGTCGGGTTACTGAACCGGGTAACCGGCGCGCTGGCGGTGACAGACATCACCCTAAATTAGTGACATTTGCCACTTTCGACACCGGATTAAAGCAGTTAAAATAAATAATACATAACAAACCGGCTCGCGGCCTGGATTTTAGCAGGTTCCGGGCCGGTAAACACAACCCGCCAGGTGGCAAATGTCTCAATTTACACCTCAGCGCGCTGCGCCTATTGTACTTTTAGCTGCGTTATTATTAATTCTCCTGACCGGCTGCACGCAAGCCCAGGCCGAATCTTTGCCTTACGTTGATTTAAGCCAGCGGGAACCTTTGCCGCTGGCCGCGCCCGGCGAAGTTGTCCCGCTGCGGCTGGCTGTGGCGGCCATCTTTTCGCCGCGAGGCACCGTAGAAAGCTACAGCGGCCTGGCCAGTTACCTGAGCCAAAAACTGAACCGTCCGGTAGAACTCATTCAGCGCCGCACCTACGCCGAAGTGAACGATCTGGTGGCCCAGAACGCGGTTGACCTGGCTTTTGTTTGCACCAGCGCCTATGTTGATGGGCACGATGCCTTTGGTATGGAACTGCTGGTAGCCCCGGAGGTTAACCAAAAGCACGTCTATTACTCGGTGTTGATTGTGCCCGCCGGCAGCCCGGCCCAAAGCATTACCGATTTGCGCGGTAAAGACTTTGCCTTTACCGACCCAATGAGCTACAGCGGCCGGGTGTACCCCACTTATCTGCTGCAACAGTTAAATACAACCCCGGAAACATTCTTTAACCACACCTTCTTTACCTACAGCCACGATAAAGCCATTCAGGCTGTAGCCGAGGGCGTGGCTGCCGGCGCAGCCGTTGACAGTTTAGTGCTGGATTACGCGCTGCAACGAGATTCTAATCTGGCCCAGCGCATCAAGATTATTCACCGTTCGCCCCCGTTTGGTATTCCGCCGGTTGTTATATCGCCCAACCTGTCCCCGCGCCAAAAAGCGGAACTACAACAAATATTGCTGGATATGCCCGCCAACCCGGCCGGGCAGCAAATTTTGGCCGAGCTGGGCTTTGATCGCTTCACGATACTGGATGATCACGTCTACGACTCGGCCCGGCAAGTTATTAACGCCACCGAGTTGCAGCCGTGAGCCGTCTGAGTCTTAAGGCCCGCCCAACCTCCCAGCTCAATATTGCCCCGGAAAAAGTCTGGCGTTGGGCCGGCAGTGTTAGCGTACGCACCAAAATACTGGGCATTGTGCTAACCCTCACAATAGTGTTAGGCCTGGGGATTACCTGGCAGGTGCGGTTAATGATGAGCCGCGCCCTGCTGGCCGAACTTCAGGAGCGGGGCCAATCTGTTACCAGCGATCTGGCTGCCCGCGCCGTAGACCCCATTTTACTCAACGATACGTTTGCCTTGCATGAACTACTCACCGAAACCCTGGCCAACCACTCCGACATCATTTATGCCTTTGTCTTAAACTCGCAAAATCAGGTGTTGGCCCACACCTTTGCCCAGGGCTTTCCCACCGGTCTGTTGTCGCTCAATTCGCCCGATAAGGCGGCCGTCATTACCCATCAACTCTACCAGAGCGATCAGGGGCGCATCCACGATTTTGCCGCCCCCATTTTTGAAGGCAAGGCCGGTGTGGTGCGGTTGGGCGTAAGTGAAACGCGCTTAGACAATACGATTAATGCCATCACCAGCCAACTGCTGTTTACCACCCTGCTGGTAGCGGTGGCCGGTATTGTGGCCGCCAGCCTGCTCACCTGGCTGCTAACCCGCCCCATTTTGCAACTGGTAGAAACCACTCGCCAGGTGGGTAAAGGTAACCTGTCTGCCCGCGCTCCGCACTGGGCCGATGATGAAATCGGCGCGCTGGCCGATGCCTTCAACCAGATGGTCAGCGATCTGGCCGCAAGCCAGCAGGCAGTGGCCGAAAAAGAAGTAGCCCGCAGCCGGCTGTTGGCCCAACTGATTAATGCCCAGGAAGAGGAAAGGCGGCGCATTGCCCGTGATCTGCACGATGGAGTGGGCCAGGCGCTCACGTCACTGATGGTCGGGCTGAAGCTGGTGAATCAAATTGATGACCCGCAGGCCATCTTAACCAAAACCACCGAATTACGGCAGGTAACCGGAGAAACGTTAGAGGAAGTTCGTTTGCTCAGCCGCCAGCTTAGGCCCAGCGTATTGGACGACCTGGGCCTGGCGGTGGCCCTGGAACGGTACGCCGCCGAATTTTTCAGCCGCTTTCCCAATATGACCGTTGATTTGCACTGCGATCTGTCTCGGCGGTTGCCCCTGCCCATTGAAATTACGCTGTACCGGGTGGTTCAGGAGGCAATGACCAACGCCGCCCGTCACAGCCAGGCCAATACCCTGAGCGTTGTCCTGTCAACCCGAAACGGTCAGGTTCAGGCCATTATCGAAGACAATGGCTGCGGTTTTGATCCTGAAGCCACCCGCCGGGCCGGCAGCAGTGTGGGCTTACACAGTATGACTGAACGGGCTGAATTACTGGGCGGAACGCTAAAAATTGAAAGCAATCCAACCGGAACAACCGTGTATGTAGAGGTACCGTTATGACCAAACCTATTCGCATCTTTCTTACCGATGACCATGCTGTCCTCAGGGCCGGGTTAAAGGCTTTGCTCAATGCCGAACCCGATATGCAGGTTGTTGGCGAAGGTGGCGGCGAAGACGACTGTCTGTCTCCCATTTTGGCGTTACAGCCCGATGTTGTGTTGCTGGATATCAATATGCCCTGCTGTAATGGCCTGGATTTACTGGCGGCTTTGCGCCGGGAACTCCCGCAAAGCCGGGTGCTGGTGCTGACCATGCACGATGATTCGGTGTATCTGCGCCAGGTATTGGCCACGGGTGGCGCTGGTTATGTTTTAAAGGAAGCCGCAGATACCGAACTACTGACCGCTATCCGCACGGTTTACAACGGCGGAGTCTTTTTACATCCAGAGCATGCCAAAATATTACTGGAAGACAGCCTGAAGCAGTTACCTCAACCCGCCGCCGATGATGACCCCTTTACCCGCCTCAGCGACCGGGAAGTAGAAGTCCTTCGCCTGATTGCCCTGGGTCATTCCAATAAAGAAATAGCTGAAATGCTTTACCTCAGCGTAAAAACCGTAGAAACCTACAAAGCCAGAGTTATGGAAAAGCTGGCCCTTAAAAGCCGGGCCGCCCTGGTCCGTTTTGCCTTACACCATCGGCTGCTGGATCAGGGAAAATCCTGACAACAACAGGGAAAACCCCGACAGTTGGCCGTATCCTTACCTGATATCCCCTCAAAAAGTTGCGGGAATCTCCCGCTATAAAGCCCCTGTGAAATATCATACAATATAGGTACTTCCGAGCCTGATTCTCTACGGGCATTGCTGCCTATGAGAGCGGGACTGCTCCATTTCAGAGCCGGGTAACCGGGGAAACCAGGTTGCCTTCCGAAGTCTGCCTCAAAAATGGACTGACTTGAAAAGGAAGCAAGCCTCACCGGAGGCCTTGTTTCCTTTTTTTGTTTTTAGCTCACCACGGCGAATGGCGACACGCGGCCATTCGTAAACACACCTTAAGGAGGGGTCGCTCATGCAACAACCGGTTCTTTATATCCAGGCTATATTCGAAAGGAGGATAAAAAATGGCTGAAATTCTGGAACAACAGAACGTTATGGTCCGTATGCAGGAAGACATCAAACGCGCCTTGCAAAAGCCCGCAGACCAACGGCGTTGGGTAATGGTGATTGACACCCGCAAATGCACCGGCTGCCACTCTTGCACCGTGGGTTGCGTGGCAGAAAACAAACTTCCGCCGGGCGTGGTCTATCGCCCGGTGCTGGAACAGGAGATGGGCAGCTACCCCAATGTGGCAAAACGGTTTGTCCCGCGGCCCTGCATGCACTGCGAAAACCCGCCCTGTGTAGATGTTTGCCCGGTCAATGCCACCTGGCAGCGGCCAGACGGCATTGTGGCAGTAGACTACGACCGGTGCATCGGTTGCCGCTATTGCCTTACCGCCTGCCCCTACTCGGCCCGCACCTTTGATACCGGCCACACCTACACCCAGGATACCGTTGAACAGCAAGGTTATGAACTGCTGGCTAACTTTGAGTACGGCGAACAACGGCAACGGCAGCCCGGCGCAGAAGTATCACCGGTAGGTAACGCCCGCAAATGTCACTTCTGTCTGCATCGGCTGGAAGAAGGGCAGGTGCCGGTCTGTGTGAGCACCTGCATTGGCATAGCCAACTACTTTGGCGATGCCAACGATCCCAACAGCCTGGTAGCTGAAATGATCGCTTCGCCCAACGTGATGCGTCTCAAAGAAGAAATGGGTACTAACCCCAAAGTATACTATCTGCTGTAAAGGAGGGTTACAATGAAAAACACACGTGAGAAAATTTTATGGGGCGTGGCTGTTGTCGTCTTTATCGTGGGGTTGTACGGTCTTTACCTGCGTTTTACGCAAGGACACGCCGGGGCCAACTACGGCTCTTATGTGCCGTGGGGGCTGTGGATATCGGCCTATACCATGCTGGTTGGCGCCTCTGCCGGCGCGTTTGGGTTGGCGGCCGTGATTTTTATGTTTCGGTTAGAACCTTACTACCGTTTGGCCCGGCTCTCGCTGCTGATTGCGTTGGGCGCGTTTGCCGGGGGTATGCTGAATGCCTGGCTTGATCTGGGGCACCCCTGGCGAGCCTGGGAACTGTTCTTTCAAACCTCGGCCACTTCAATTATGGGCTGGATGGCCTGGTTCTATACCATTTACGGGATTTTACTGCTGGCCGGTTTGTGGCTTACCAGAAACGGCGTTATTCCCAAATTTATGACCCGCTTTGCCGTGCTGGCCTTCTTTTTTGCCCTCACTTTTGCCGGCGCCGAAGGGGCGCTGTTTGGCGTGGTTGGCTCCCGGCCCGTGTGGGAATCCGGCCTTACTCCCATTCTCTTTTTGGTTGAAGGGGCGCTGTTTGGGGTGGGGCTGGTTACCGCCTGCGCCTATATATTTGATGAACTGACCGCTGTTACCGCCCGGCGCTTGGGGCAAACAATGCTGGCCTTGCTGGCCGTGTTGGTAGTTTTAGAGTGGGCCGAATATTCAACCGGACTTTACGCCGCCGTGCCCGCCAAAAGTTTTACCCTGCAAACGATTATCGGCGGCCAGTACTGGTGGGTTTTTTGGATTTTGCACATCGGGTTGGGGATTGTCGTCCCGGGCTTAATCTTATTGTTCAATCGAAGCGAGCAACTGTGGTTAACGGCCACGGCCGGCGCCCTGGTGGCGGCGATGGGCCTGGCCAGCAAGCTTAATCTGGTAGTGCCCGCCCTGGCCCAGGAAGAGTTAAAAGGACTCGCCGGAGCTTTTACCGGCCCCGGCCTGATCTTTACCTATGCCCCCTCGCTGATGGAGTGGCTGGTGTGGGGCTGGACGATTGCACTGGGCGGGCTGGTGGTGCTCATTGGCTATCGCCTGTTTGCCCTTTCTGTCCAGGTTAAATCTCAAGAAATGGAGGCGATGTAAAATGACAACTGAAAAAGAACTGACCGCGGCCAACCCGCCGGCTAATGATGGCGAGTCAACAAACCCGCTTACCCAGGATATAACCCGGCGAAGTTTTTTAAAGAGCAGCGCCTTTGTGGGCGGCGTTCTGGCGGTATCCGGCGGCATGCCTCTGCTAAAAAAAGGATTCTCGCCTGATAACGGCGCCGCGCCGCGCCTGGCGGCGGCTGCCGGCAGCTATCCTCTGAACAAACCAGAAAACATCATCTACAGCGTGTGCCTTAATTGCCACACCGCCTGTACCATCAAAACCAAAATTCAGGACGGTTTGCTGGTAAAGATCGATGGCAATCCCTTTAGCCCGCAAAACCTGCTGCCCCACCTGCCAGAAGATACCCCCCTGGCCGAAGCGGCCAAAGTGGATGGCATGGTTTGCCCCAAAGGGCAATCCGGCGTGCAAATCACCAACGATCCCTACCGCCTGCGTAAAGTGTTGAAACGAGCCGGGGCGCGCGGCAGCGGCCAATGGCAAACTATCGACTTTAACCAGGCCATTGACGAGATTGTCAACGGCGGGGATTTATTTGGTGAAGGCCAGGTAGACGGCCTGAAAGACATCTACAAGCTGCGCGACCCTGAACTGGCCGCCGAACTGGCTGCCGACTCCAGCGCCGTAGCCAGCGGCGATATGACCCTGGACGAATTCAAATCCAAAAACGCGGCCTACCTCGATTTGTTCATTGACCCCGACCACCCCGATGCCGGCCCGGTCAACAACCAGTTTGTCTTTCTGGGCGGGCGCATGGAACACGGCCGCAAAGAACTGGGCAACCGCTTCACCTACGACGGCTTCGGTTCGGTCAACTTCTATTTGCACACCACCATTTGCGAGCAAAGCCACCACATTGCCTACTCACAAATGACCCTCGGCGCAAAAGACCAGCTCAAACCCGACAGCCTGCACAGCGAGTTCATCATCTACTTTGGCACCAGTCCCTTTGAGGCCAACTTTGGCCCCACCAACATGACCCCCAGAGTAACTGAAGCTCTGACCAACGGCAACCTGAAAATCGCCGTGGTCGATCCGCGCTTTAGCAAAACCGCCAGCAAAGCCTGGAAGTGGGTGCCCATTAATCCCGGCAGCGACGGCGCGCTGGCAATGGGGATGGCCCGCTGGATCATTGAAAACGAACGCTACGACGCCACATTTATGACCGCTCCCAACGCCGATGCTGCCGCCGCCGCTGGCGAAACCAGCTTTACCGACGCCACCCATCTGGTCCGCACCGACAATATGCTCCTGCTTACTCCCGCCGACGCCGGGCTGGAAGGCGAAGACAGCTTTGTGGTGATGCAAGATGGCGCGCCGGCGCTGTCGGCCACCGCCGGCAGCAGTGAGTTGTTTGTGGATACCACGATCAATGGCATCCCGGTCAAATCGGTTTTCCAACTGCTCAAAGAGCGAGCCGAAGCCTATACAATGGAAGACTACGCCCAGATGGCCGGGGTCAGCGTAAATGATATTGTAACTCTGGCCGATGAATTTACCCGTCACGGTAAAAAAGCCGCCGCCGAATTTTATCGCGGCCCGGTTCAGCACACCAACGGCTACTACAACGGCACGGCCATCATCACCCTCAACCTGCTCATTGGCAACCCGGACTGGAAGGGCGGCCTTTCGGCCGGCGGTGGCCACTGGCACGAAGATGGCTCCAAACCCGGCGCACCATTCCCCAAAGCCGTGGTGGTCAATGCCCCCGGCGGGATGAAAAAATTTGGTCTCCACATCAACCGTGAAGGGGAAACCTACGAAAAAAGCACCTACTTTGACGGCTATCCGGCCAAACGGCCCTGGTATCCCTTTACCAAGGAACTGTATCAGAACGTTATTCCCAGCGCGACTGCCGGTTATCCCTACAAAGCCAAAGCGTTGTTCACCAACAAAGGTACGCCGGTGCTGGCCTCGCCCGCCGGACACAAACAAATTGAGATGCTGCGCGACCCCAACAACATCCCCCTCTATGTGGCTTGCGATGTGACCATCGGCGAAACCAGTATGTACGCCGATTACATTATCCCCGACCTGACGTACCTGGAACGATGGGGCACGCCGCACGTCCCGGTTGATGTTAACAACAAATTCAGCAAAATGCGCCAGCCCGCCGGCCCACCCAAAACCGAAATTGTCACTGTAGATGGCCAGGAGATGCCCATCAGCATGGAAGCTTTTATGATTGCCGTGGCTAAAAAGCTGGGGCTGGCCGGTTTTGGCAAAGATGGCCTGGGCGAAGGTTGGAACTTTGATCGGCCCGAACAGTATTATTTGGCTCTGGCCTCTAACCTGGCCTTTGGCGACAAAGAAGACGGCTCGGAAACCTTGCCTGCTGCTGATGAAGAAGAAATGCGCATTTTCCGCGAAGCGCGCCGCCACCTGCCCCAGGCTGTGTTTAACGAGGCCGTTTGGCAAGCTGCCGTGCCCGCCGACCTGTGGCCCAGCGTGGTCTACTTGCTCAATCGCGGCACTCGCGCCGAAGCGCCTTCAAAAGCCATCAGCGGCGACAAAGTAGGCCACCCGGCCAAACTGGCCTGGCACTTCTTTGTTGAAAAAGTAGGCAAAGGCAAAAACAGTATGACGGGCGAACGTTTCAGCCCGCTGCCTCTGGTAGAACCGGTCAAAGACGCCGCCGGCAACGAGATCAAGGACGACGGCTTTGACCTGGCCCTGATTACCCATAAAGAAGTTACCGGCGGCCAGAGCCGCACCATCTCGTCCTCGTGGCTGCACGGCGCTATTTTGCCGGAAAACTATGTCCTGCTGAACAGCCGCGATGCCAGCCAGCTTGGCCTGAATAATGATGATCTGGTGCGGGTGGTATCGGCCACAAACCCGGAGGGTAAAGTGCAGGTCAGTGACAATCAGGTTTACGACGTGGTGGGTAAAGTCCGCGTTACCGAAGGAATGCGGCCCGGAGTTATTACCGCCAGTTGGAGCTACGGCCACTGGGCCTACGGCTCGCACGATGTGGTGGTTGACGGCCAGATCATTCCCGGTGAAGCCCGCCGCGCCCGCGGGATTGTGCCCAACCCGGCCATGCGGGTTGACCCCGTTCTGGGTGATGTTTGCCTCACTGATCCCATTGGCGGCAGTGCCAGTTTCTTTGACACCAAAGTAAAGCTGGAAAAGGTGTAGGTTGGGAAGTAGGAAGTAAGAAATAAGAAGTAGGGAGTAAGAAGTAGGGAGTAGGGGGATTCGGCTCTGCTTCCTGCTTCTTGTAAAGGAACTGAAAACTCCGCATTTCCATAATTCCCCCCTTCCCATTGGGAAGGGGGGCCAGGGGGGATGGGGCAAACAACATGATTAATGAGTTCTGCGGAGTTTTCAGTAAAGGAAATGCAAATGCGTCGACAAATGTACATGGTAGGCACGTTCCTATTGCTCAGTCTCATCAGCCTCATCGGTTGTAATCAGATGGGGGCGGCAACCGTTACTCCGGCGGCCGTAAGCCAACCTGCCGCCACCTCAACGCCAGAGACCACCGCCTATCGCGCCAAATTGGATGAGGCCCGTAAGGCTCTTGAAAATGCCGATTTTGAAGCGGCCAAAGAACTGGCTCAGGAGGCTGCCCGGCTCAATCCGGCCGATAACACGGCCTGGTCTGTTTTTGAAGAAGCCGCGCTCAAACAAACTGCCGATAATTACCTGCGCACCCTGCCCAACAGCCGCTATCGCCTCAACCCCGAACATTTCCTGGCCGATCAGGTTAACGGCACTCACTACTTCATTTTGGATGTGCGCGAGCCGGACGAGTACGAAGCCGGTCACATCGACAATGCCGTCAACATCCCCCTGCGCCAAATCACGCAAAATCTGGATAAATTGCCCGACAGCAAATCGTACCCCATTCTGGTTTACTGCCATACCCAAAAGCGGGCAACGCACGCGCTGGTGGTGCTGCGGGAGCTGGGCTATACTAATATTTACAATTTGGAGGGCGGCATTGAGGCATATCACGAGTGGACCGCAAACAACCCGCTCCCCACTCCCGGCCCCACCGCCACCCCGGAACCCGAAGGGCCAAGTTGTTGATAATGATGATGATGAATTGACAATGCTCAATTATGAAATTACTGCTTGCCTTTACCCCCTTTCATACACCGGCTTCGCCGCCATTCGGCTTGGCCTGCCTCAAAGGTGCAGTGCAGCAAGCCCGCCCAAATGTGGCCGTAAAAACCGTTGACTGGAACCTGGCTTTTTTTCGGCGCTGGCTAACCGGCAATATGCCCGATCTATGTCATCTGCACCCCACCCGCCTTACCGGCGCGGTTTGCCCCTGGCTTATCGCTCAGAGCGGCGTGGGGCCAATGATCCTGGCCGACCTGTCCTGCTTGCCCACCACCCCAACCGAGCAAAACCGCTACATGCAGGCCGCCCGGCTGCTGGATGACTTTTACAACCAACTGGCCGGCTTTTACCACGATATCCTCTTTCCTTTTGGGGAGGGGCGCACATCTCTGCCAACAGAAGTTCAGAACGCTCTGTTTGGCGCGGAACTGGCCCAGGTACAATCCGAACAGCCGGACCTGATCGGCTTTTCAATTTTATCTGAACAAAATCTATTGTATGCTCTGGCTCTGGGTAAAGTTATTAAACAGCGGTTCAACCTGCCCATTGCGCTCGGTGGCGCTCTGATGTCACACCTGGAGCCGGCGGAACTGCTGCAAGCCTTCCCCTGGCTGGATTACATTTTTTTTGGCGAAGCTGAAAAAAATCTGGTTGATTTTATCGACGCGTGGCCGGAGCAAACTTTTGCTTCTGTGTCTGGCCTGGCCTACCGGCAGGGTGGCAAAATCAAAGAGTGCGGCAAAGCTACGCCCCTGCCGCTGAACCAACTGCCCTACCCCAATTTTGATGACTTTCCGCTCACCGATTATATCGCGCCGGAGCCGGTGCTGCCCGTGATTACCTGTCGCGGTTGCTATTGGGGCAAATGCACCTTTTGCAGCCACACCCGGCCCTACGGCCCGGTAGTGCGCGTTCGTCAACCGGAACAAATTGTAGACGAGTTGGCCCGGCAGGGAGAGCGCTACGGCGTGCGCCGCTTTTTGTTTGTGGATGAAGCTATTTCACCCAAAATGCTGCGGCAGCTTAGTGAAGAAATTCTGGCGCGAGGTCTGGAGATTCAATTTGGGGCCGAAGGCGTGCGCGTTGAAAAAGCCTTTAACGAAGAACTGCTGCGGCTGGCCTACCGGGCCGGCCTGCGCTGGGTATACGTTGGTATTGAGTCTGGTACGCAACGGCTGCTGGAACTGATTGACAAGGGCATTGAGATTGAAACAGTAGAACGGTTCATTCAAATGTGCCGGCGGGTGGGCATTACTCCCCAGCTTTCCTTTATCATTGGCCTGCCCGGCGCCACCCCGGCAGAACTGCAAAACGAGATTTCGTTTCTAAAGCGCTACCCGATGGATAGCTCATCCTTTGTGCTGCTGCTGGGTTCGCCCATGCAGGAACGCCCGGCCGACTTTGGCCTTCGCATCGAGGAGCGGCAAGTCCTGTATGCCACCTCGCGCGGTATTGTTCATTCTCCCCGCTTTTACTTTACTGTGGCAGAGGGCCTCTCCCCTGCGCAGGCCGATGCGATTGTTGAGCAGGCCGGGCCGCGGCGTCGGCTGCGGCCTCATCTGGGCGAAGTTCACGCCACTTTGCTGGCCAACACTGATTTCTTCCAGTCAGAAGATCGGCCGCCGGCTCCGGCCACTGCCGCAGAAATTGCCTTGCAACTGCTCTCGCAACAGCGGGCGCAGGCCGGCGATCGGGTCGATGGCCAATGGTTTTTGCACGCGGCCGGTTGTCTGGAAAGCCAGAACCGGTTGCAGGAAGCCTTTACTATTTCTCAGGCCGGACTGGCCGCCAACGGCAAAAATCCAGACACGCATCACGGGCTGTTGTTGCATCAGGCCACCATCCTCAATTACAGCAATCAGTCCCAGGCGGCGTTGCAAGTGCTGGCGGGCGTAGCGCAACATAAACTGACCTCAGCCTTGCGCGGCGAACGGCTGCGGGCGCTCTTTGCTCTGGGCCGCTGGCCCGAAGCCCTGCGGGAAACCAAAGCCATGCTGTCGGCCGGGTACGAAATACGCTACCTTTACTACATTCAAGGGCTGTGCTACGAACGGTTGAATCGTCCGGCCAAAGCGCTCAAAGCCTTTGAAAAAGCTGAACAGCGCGACTGGTTGGAGCCGGACATCAACCAGGCCAAAGCCCGCTGTTTGCTGGCCCTCAACCGCCCCGGTGAAGCTGAAATTGAACAGGCCAAAGCCCGGCGCAAAGAAAAGCATTTGGAGCAGGCAGTATGATGAACGATGAATCAAGGAGACCCCATGCCTACTGTTAAAGAACTCTTGCAAAAATCGGCTTCATTTCACAACCATCTTTGTCCCCGGCAGGTTCTTGGGGTGCGGATGGGGCTGTTGGCCGGCCAGTTGTTAGGGCTGACTGTGCCTCAATCTGATAAGCGCCTCTTGACTATTGTTGAAACCGATGGCTGTTTTATTGATGGCCTGGTGGTGGCCACCGGCTGCACCGTGGGGCGGCGCACACTGCGCGTGCTCGATTTTGGCAAAGTGGCCGCCACCTTTATCGATACACATACCGATCGGGCGGTGCGGATTACGCCCAGTGCCAATAGTCGCCAACTGGCCAAAACCTATGCCCCCAATGCCGAAAGCCGCTGGCACGGCTATTTACTGGGCTACCAACGCATTCCAGATGATGAGTTGTTTACCGTACAGCCGGTAACATTGGAGGTATCGCTGGCCGAGATTTTGAGCAAAGATGGCTACCGGGTCAACTGCGATATTTGCGGTGAGGAAATCATCAACGAGCGCGAGGTGCGCCGCGAAGGGCTGACTTTGTGCCGCCCTTGCGCCGGTGAACGGTATTACCGGCTGCCCGATGAACCGGCGGCTCACCCGATACCGGCCATCTGGCTTGAAACTGAACCCGATAACGTCAGCACATGTCAGTAGCAGATTTTTTGCTGAACCTGAGCCAGCAGTTTGAGACAGGCCCCATCACTTTGCAGCCGGCAGCCTGCCTGAACGCCCGCTTTCGGACGGCCGGCTGCTCTCACTGCGCCGATGTTTGTCCGGCAGAGGCGGCGATTACCGTAGTTAACGGTCGGCCGGCGCTGGACCGGGACGCCTGCCTTCACTGTGGCCTGTGCCTGCATCGCTGCCCCACCGGCGCTTTTACGCGCCCCGATGGCTTCTCTCGCAAATTAACTCGCACGGCGGCGACTGTTTCTGCCGGCCCGGTAGAATTGGTGTGCCCCCAACAACCCAATCCGGCGCTGGGCGCAGCGCCACACGCCATTCAAACGCAACGCTGTTTAGCGGCAGTATCGGCCGCCACTTTGCTTGAGTTAACTGCTGGTGGCAAAGATATCTGGCTGGATGACCGTTATTGCGCCGGCTGCCCGCTGGGAACAGTCCGGCCGGAAATGGTTCAGACCGCCGCCGAAGCCAACGGCTGGGCGGCGCTGCTCGCCGACTCCGGCACGGTTCGCCTCCGTTCGGAACAGCCAGAGCTGCCGGCCGCACCACGGCCGGTGTTAGATGCAACCCGGCCACCGCTATCGCGCCGGGGGCTGTTTGGTGTGTTCAAACCGCCGGCTGCACCCGCCGCCGATACCCAGACCGAGGCGGCAAAACTGATTAACCCCGGGCGCAGCATCGCTCCTTCAAACCGGCTGCCACAGACACTGCCCGTGGAACGCGCCGCGATTCTGAACATTCTGGCTCATCAAACTCCGGCAACCCCGGAAGCTCCGCCTCGCCCCGGGGCACAACTCCCCCTTGTTGATGTTCAAATTGATCCGGCCCGTTGTACCGCCTGCGGCCTGTGCGCTAAATTTTGCCCAACCGGTGCGCTAAAATTTTTGAGCGATGACAGGACATTTACGCTGGCTTTTCAGCCGGATAGTTGTTTGGGCCAGCTTTGCAATATTTGCCGCTCGGCCTGCCCGGAGCAGGCTGTCACTACCTCACCCGCCAAAGCCGCGTCAGGCAAAAGGCCGCTGGCCGCCGGCGAGCTTACCCTCTGTACCCGCTGCCAAACACCCATTGCGCGCGGGCCAGAGTTGTCTCCCCTCTGCTTTGCCTGCCGGCCCCGTGAAAACAGCGCCGATCTGCTGGCCTCGCTTTCAAAATAAGTCGAGCCACTGCCGGAGAAATACAGCTGACCCGGTTCCTCTCCGCCCAACTGATTTTTTTGTACCATTTTGGCATTTTCGGCAGACACTTTCCTTTATTCTAAGCCGAGATGTTTCGGTCGTCAGTAACTGCACAGCGAAGTGGGCGTCACTTGCAGCGTCCCCACGTAGGCCGCGGTAAACTGTTTGGCGGTCAGACTGGAGAAAACGCTAATGTTGCCGCTCAGTCCGTCGCCATCAAAGTTGGGAGATACGTGGGGATTGGCTTTGCTGTGTGCCGGTTTGACATAGTTTATCATTTATAACATTAATCACTGTTCTCACGATTGTGGGGGGCGTGTTTGCCGTAAGATGAGGCTGGTTCAGCCAACCTTTTGCGCAATTACGCCAATCCACTCGGTTGTTTCATAGTATTCCGTGCCGGTCAAATCTGCCCACAAACTTTGTACCAAAAATCCCCCTTGTTCCAACTCGGCGGTAATGCGCCCAGCGGTGAAATCCTGAAACCAGTTGCGAAAAACCCGCAGGTTATGCCCGGCATCAACCACGACATATTGGTCCAAATGGATCAGTTCAGCCGGATAATCAAAGTGCTGTTCCAACACCAAATGGATATCGGCATTCCAAAAGCTACCTTCTTCAACAGACCAGTGATTATGCCGGCGCTGGCGCAGCCGATGCTCCCGGGTTGAAACATCCAGCACAAAATAGCCGCCGCTTTTGAGCGCCCGCCGCACGTTTCGCAAGAGTTTTGCGCGGTCTGCCGGCGACAGCGGACAATAGTCACCGTATATCAGCAAGGCCGTGTGGTAGGCCGCTTCGTCATTTAACTCCAGATAATTCTGGTATCGATAGGTGATGTCAAGATTTTGTTCCCGGGCCGTTTGAGTGGCGTAAGTTATTGACCGGCGCGAGTAGTCTACCCCGGTGACTTTTAGCCCGCGCCGGGCCAAACGGCTGGCGTAAAGCCTAGGCCCGCAGCCCAGATCCAACACCGTATCACCTGCACTCAGGGCCAGGGTATCGACCAGCCAGGCTACAGAACGGTCAATGGTGGCAAAGCTGCGGCTTGCGGCCTCAATATTGGTTAAGGTGGGCGGCAAGCATCTGTTTGGAAATGTGGGGATCATCCCAAAAAAGGGGGTCGCCCGGGGTAAAAGGCGCCGGCTTTTGTTGCAGGTGGAGTAGTTGTTCCAGTTGGTTAATAGAAAACAGGTTTCCAGGCATAAGTTTCAATTCAGTGTAGGGTAATCAATTACTCCAATACGGTTCTTACTTTGTGCAACAGGCTGCGAATGGCAAAGGGTTTTTGTAGAAACGCTGTCCCTTCGTCCATAACATGAAAAAACTCAAGTGTATCGTCTGTATACCCGGAAACATACAACACTTTTAAACCGGGACGAACAGAAACCAGGCGCCGGTATAATTCCGGGCCATTCATTTGGGGTAAAACCACATCGGTCAGCAGCAGGTGAATAGGGCCATTGTAGCCAGCCGCCAGGTTGAAGCCCTTTTCGGGTTCATCGGCCAGCAGCACATGATAACCCTGCGCCAGCAGTGTCTCGCCGACCAACTGTCGCACACTGGTTTCATCCTCAACGACCAGCACAGTTTCGGTGCCGCCAAGCAAAACAATATCCGGCTGCGGTTTTATGTCTGCCGCAACGGCTGCTTCGGCTACAGGCCAGTAAACTTTAAAGGTTGTGCCCAGGCCCGGTTCGCTGTAAACCCAAATATTGCCGCCGTGCTGCTTGACAATGCCAAATACCGTAGACAAACCCAACCCGGTGCCTTTGCCTCGCTCTTTGGTGGTAAAGAATGGTTCAAAAATACGTTGCCGGGTGGCAGTATCCATACCGTGGCCGGTGTCGCTCACTGTTAGCAATACGTGCTGGCCGGGTCTGGTGTCGGCGTGCTGGGCCGCATAGTTTTCATCCAGAACCACGTTACTGGTTTCAATAGTCAACTGGCCACCATCTGGCATAGCATCCTGGGCATTAATTGCCAGATTTAGTAACACCTGCTCTATCTGGCCGGCATCGGCCTTGATAGGTTTCAGCTTCGGGGCTAATTGAGTTTTAAGTTCAATGTTTTCTCTAATTAACCGGTTGAGCATTTTCTGAAACCCTAATACAACTTCGTTAAGATTAACAATCGTCATTTCCAGTAATTGCTGTCGGCTAAAAGCCAGGATTTGGCGCGTTAGATTGGCGGCTCGATCACCGGCGGCTTTGATCTGGCTGAAATGGCCATAGAGCGCGCTCTCGGCCGGCAGGCTCATCATCCCGATTTCCGCATAACCCAGAATAGGCACCAGCAGGTTGTTAAAATCATGGGCAATGCCACCGGCTAAACGGCCAATCGATTCCATCTTCTGGGTTTGATAAAACTGGGCGGCCAGGGCTTCTTTTTCGGTCTCCAGTTGTTTGAGGCTGGTAATATCCAGGTGCGCGCCAACCATACGGCTGGGCCGGCCGGTTTCATCAAACAGGAGCGAGGCCGTGGCCAGTATGGTCCGGTAGCTGCCGTCTTTATGGCGAAAGCGAAATTCCAGTTGGTAGTTGGGCCAGGGGTTGGCAATAAAGGCCTGTACCGTTTGTAAACAGCGTTCCAGATCATCGGGGTGAACCCGGTCCTGCCATTCGTTGAAATCATCACTGATTTCGTGAGCTTCGTAGCCGATCTGCTGTTTCCACTCTGCCGAATAGGAAACCCGGTTGGCGCGCAGATCCCAATCCCACAAGCCCACATTGCCGGCGCTGACCGCCTGTTGCAGTTGTTGTTGAGCTTCCAGCAGCGCGGCCTCCGTCTGTTTGCGCTCGGTGATGTCCTGCTTGATCGCCACAAAATGAGAGATCTGGCCAGCTTTGTCTCTGACCGGGGTAATGGTTTGTTCTTCTGTATAGTAACTGCCATCTTTGCGGCGGTTGATGATCTCGCCATGCCACACCTGCCCGCCTACAACAGTTTGCCACATGTGGGCATAAAAGGCGCGGTTGTGCCGGCCAGAGCGCACCAGTTCACGCGGGTTGCGGCCCAGGCTTTCCTCCAGAGTATAGCCGGTGAGCGTGACAAAAGCCGGGTTAACCCACTGGATAACGCCATCACGGTTGGTAATGATAATGGCGTTGGCGGCGGCCTTGAGCGCGGCCAGCCGCAAATTCAACGACTCCTCGGCCCGTTCCCGCTCGGCTTTTTCCCGCTCCAGTTGAACCAGCTTGTGTTCCAGCTTATGAATTAAAACTTCATTGTACAGGCGGTAATAGCTGGTTTCTTCTTCCGGCGGGTGCGGCGGAGCCGGCAGCTTACCGCTTTCGTGCTGGCGCAAAACCTCGGCGATGATCGTGGTGAACTCCTCGGCAACAACCGACTTAACAATAAAACGGGCTGCGCCCAGTTTAAGCGCCAGTTCTTCGTCTTTGGCGTCGGTATAGGTGGCGGTGTAAAAGACAAAGGGGATTGGCTGCAAGTGTTCATCCTGCTTGCAGGCCCGGCACAACGAAAAGCCGTCCATCACCGGCATTAAAATATCAGAGATGATGATATCTGGCGGGTTGTGGCGGGCCAGTTCCAGCGCTTCAGAACCGTTACTGGCCTCAACCACCTCGTAACCGGCGTTCAGCAGGATTGTGCGCAGCAGGTATATGTTTTGTTTAAGATCATCAACAATTAATGCGGTTTTCATCAGGAAACCTTTCGCTGTTTGAATAACCTGAGCTACAGGTGGGTTATCACATCGGTGATGAATGTATCCGGGTTAATGGGTTTTTCAATATAGCCGCTGCATCCCGCGGCCAGAATGCGCTCGCGATCACCGGCCATCGCGTAAGAGGTAACCGCCACAATGGGCACTTGCGCCAGCGCCAAGTTCTGGCGTAATTGCCGGGCCACGGCGTAACCATCCATCACCGGCAATTGAATATCCAGCAGAATTAATTGCGGGCTTACCTGCCCGGCCAGATCGATGCCTTGCTGTCCGTCACGGGCCTGCACTACCTGGTGCCCATGTTTCTCCAGAATAAACGTTTCCAGATATAAATTTTGCTCGTTATCTTCAATGATTAAAATTTTGGCCATAGCTACCTCTATTATTGTTCCAGTGGCAATGTAAATGTAAAGGTGCTGCCCACGCCTGCCTCACTCTCTACCCTGATCTGGCCGCCCAGCAAACGCACCAGATTGGCGCAAATAGATAACCCCAGCCCGGTGCCTTCGTGGCGGCGAGCCAGGCCAGTATCAATTTGCTGAAAAGGCTTAAAGAGCTTGCTCAGGTTTTGTGGTTCAATGCCAATGCCCGTGTCCTGAACACTGGTTTCCAGCCAGCCGTCATCAATCCGGCAGGTTAGCCGTACCTGGCCGCGTTCGGTGAATTTAATGGCGTTGCTGAGCAGGTTGAGCATAACCTGTTCTACCCGCCGCCGGTCGCTGACGATACTCCCAACAGTGGAGCCAATGGCGGTCATCAACTCCAGCCCTTTGTTCTGCACCTGCGGCATAACCGAACGCAACACGGTTTCAATGGCCTGGCGCATATCAAACGGCGCGCGAACAACTTCTAACTGCCCGGCCTCAATTTTAGAAATATCCAGCACATCGTTGATCAGCGCCAGCAGGTGGCGAGCGCTGTCTCTGGCCATGCCCAGTTGTTTGGCCTGTTCAGGATTGAGCGGGCCGGCCAGCTCTTGCAGCAACACCCCGGTAAACCCAATAATAGAATTGAGCGGCGTGCGCAGTTCGTGAGACATAGTGGCCAGAAAGGCCGATTTGAGCCGGTCGGCGGATTCAGCCCGTTCTTTGGCCTGGGCCAGTTGGGTGGTGCGTTCAACGACGCGCTGTTCCAGCGTTGCTGTTAGTTGGCGCAGCGCATCTTCGGCCTGTTTGCGCTCGGTAATGTCAAAGGCGATGATCTGGATGGCCGGGCGACCCTTAAAGGTGAATGGCGCGGCGTATACCTCAACCGGCACCTCACGGCCATCGAGCCGAATATAACGGTCTTCGGTGGGATACAGGCCGGTTTCGCCGTTTAGCATCCGCCCAATCCGGTCGCGGGCCGCGGCCAATGCGTCAGGGTGAATGATTTCAGAGATGGGTTTGCCCAGCAATTCGGCGGCGCTGGTTGCGCCTACCAGCCGCAGGCCGGCCTGGTTCACAAAAACCAGCCGGCCATCCTGATGCACGGCAATGGCATTGGGTGAATGGTCAACCAACAGGCGATAGCGCTGCTCGCTCTCGCGTAAAGACTCCTCGGCCCGTTTGCGCTCGGTGATGTTATTAATTTGCGTAATGAAATAAAGGGGTTGGCCAGAAACATCCCGGAGCAGGGTCGAATTGACGGCCGCCCATAGTAGTTCACCTGCTTTTTTCAGGTACCTTTTTTCAAAGTGGATACTCGGAATTTCGCCGGCAAGCATCCGGCTCACAACCCCCCGGCCAATCTCAAAGTCGTCGGGGTGGGTAATATCGTTAAAATGCATCCGCTGAAATTCCGGCTCAGTATAGCCAAACATAGTACACATGGCCTGGTTAACTTTCAGAAATTGCCCATCGATACCGGTCAGGCACATGCCGTTGGCCGAATAGGTGAAGGCGGTTCTGAATTGTTCTTCACTTTCCCGCAACGCCTCTTCGGCCTGCTTGCGTTCGGTGATGTCGAGTGCAGACCCGGTCATCCCCACCACTTCGCCTTTGATATCTTTGAGTACCGCGAGTGCGAGGTGAACCGGAAACTCTTTTCCGGATTTACTGCACAACCGGGCCTCGGTTTCGTGCCAGCCTTTCTGTCTGACCTGCGGCTGAATCTCTTTTGTGAGAAATGATAACTGATCCTGCGGATAAATAAAGGTTATTGGCTTCCCCAACGCTTCCTCTGTTGAATACCCCAACATTCTTTCTGCGCCCAGGTTCCAGCCCACAATGAAACCCTTCAGGTCAGTGGCGATGATCGCCTCATGAATCTGATCCATGATCTGGGCCTGACGCTGCAAGGCCGCTTCGGCCCGTTTGCGCTCGGTAATGTTATCAAACACAGACACCACAATATCATCCACCAGATAATACAACGTGGTGAAGTACCACATTTGTTGGGCCGCGACATAGGTTTCGTACTGTTCGGGCTGGCCGGTTAGCGCCACCCGGCCAAAGCGCTCAAGCAACTCCGGGTTACTCTGGCGGATACCGGGGACAACATCTGAGGCTCTTTTGCCCACAACATTCTTTAAGCCGGTGTGGGCGGCAAACGCCGCGTTCACCTCAAGGTACAGATAATCCACCACCCGCCCCTGCTCAAACAAAACCCGGTGATAAGCCACCGCGCTCAGCATATGCTCAATAAGTAGGCGATGGCGGTTCTCGCTTTCGCGCAGGGCCGCTTCGGCTTTTTTGCGTTCGGTGATGTCAACGCCCACGCCCAGCAGGCACATTTTGCCATCCAGCAATATTTTCAGGCCGGTAAAGTAGTAGGGAATGCGCGCGCCATCTTTGGCCACAAAGTCTGCCTCTACAGCGGACCCGCCCTGGTTAAATACCTCGGCAATTCGCTCGGCCAGCAGCGCCTTGTCTGCCCCGGCAAAAAAATCAAGCGGATGCACGTGGGCCATTTCGGTATCAGTATAGCCCGTAACCGTGGTGAAATTTTTGTTCCAGCGCAGAAAGCGCCGGTTTTCATCGTACAGGTAGAAAACTCCGGGCAAACTGTCCAGCAGCGTTTGAGAAAAATCACGCTCGCGCCGAACTGTTTCCTCGGCCTGTTTGCGCTCGGTAATATCGCGGATGATCATAATGGTACGCATCTTGCCGCTGTTATCCCGGAACAAGGCCGATGACAGTTCTGCCGGAAAGGGCGATCCATCCGCCCGCAATAAGGTTAACTCGCTCCGTACTTTACCGGTGCGCTCCCGTTCGGCCAGCAGGGCCGGCAGCCGGAGGTCGGTTATATCTACAATGCCGGGCCGCCCCACCCGGATAATGTCTGCTTCGGTCCGGTCAAACATGCGGCAGGCCGCCGGGTTAGCCGCCTGAACCGCGCCCTCCGGTGAAGTTAGCAAAATGGCGTCCATACTGTTTTCAAAAAAGGCGCGGTATTTGGCTTCACTGGCGGCCAGGTCCGTTTCGGCCTGGCGGCGCTGTTCTTCCTGCCCGGCAACTTCAATGGCAAACGAGATGTCTACAGCCATTTCGTCGAGCAATCTTAGCTCTTCGGCGTCAAAAAAGTCGGGTTCAGCAGCATACAGGTTAACACTGCCGCATACCTGCCCGGCCGCCGCCAGCGGAAACGCCGCCGAGGCGCGATAACCCAGCCGCAAGGCCGCCTCTCGCCAGGGGGCCATGCGCGGGTCTTGCTCAACATTGTTGCAAACCACACGCTTGCCGGTCAGTAACGCTTCGGCGGTGGGGCCGCGCCCGTGCGGGCTGCCATCCAGGCGAATGCGCAGGTTGTCCAGATAGCCGTTGACCACGCCGGCAGAAGCTACCGGTTTTACTTCGCCGGTGGTTACATCAAGCTGCCCCAACCAGGCCATCCGAAAGCCGCCCCGTTCAACGGCAATCTGGCAGATTTTATCAAAAAGCTGTTGAGGCTGGCGCAGCCGCACAATGGCCTGGTTTACATCACTCAGCACGGCGTACACCCGGTTCAGCTTGCGGATACGCTCGTCGGCCTGGATTTGCCGGGTTATATTGCGGGCAAGGACCGCCACCGCCGGCCAGCCTTCAAACAGCAACGGCTGGTTGGTAATGTCAACATCGATCACTGTCCCGTTCTTAAGCTGATGGCGTCGCTGGCCGGGCAACAAGGCATCGGCTGCCGGCTGAATATCCGTCAGGGTTAACTGTAAAAACTCGGCGCGGCTGTAGCCGTAGCGGGTTAGGGCCGCGTTATTTACCGCCATAATGGCCAGCGACGCTTCATTATAAATCCACATCGGCGTGGGGTGGGTTTCAAACAAAAGCCGAAACGGCTGCTCATCGGGGGGAGCGTTTGGGCTGACAGTGTTTTTAATGGCAGACATAAGTTACTCCTGTGATAACCGCGCCATTAGATTTGAAAGGAGACGTACCTGAGATGCTGTTATAAAAGAACAAAAAACCCGACCTATACTGAAAACAGAATCAAACCATAACTTTTTAGAGCCTGGTTGCGTCATGCCCGAATGCTTTTATCGGGCAGCCACGGTAGTGGTAGGTCACGCTTTTAGCGTGACAGCCAAGCTACGGTCAATTAGTTTAGGACTTACGCAGTTGGAGCAAACATATCAAGTCCCCGGCACTTGAACTGCCAAATTTGATGCTTTTGGGTCAGTTTGAAGCCAATTGCCGGACAAAAAGTGCCGGGGACTTTTCAACTGCGTAAGTCCTAATGTTTTCAAACTAATCTCAGTATATTATGGAATTGGTTCAGCGGGTCGGTCACGTTTTCAGCGTGACAGTCGGGCTGATTTCAGCTTATTACGGGATAAGCAGTTTGTCAACAGCTTTTTGGCGCGGATTGGGGCAACCGGACGCCTTACATAAAAGAGCCGCAGGCCAGTTTGGCCACGCCGAGTTCGGGGTTGCCCCACCAGCCGGCGTTATAGGTGGCGGTTAATGCTGCCAGCACCACCAAATAAGCGGCCATACTCAGCCCCAGTTTAAGGCTGCGGTGCGGGTTGGCCAGGCCAAGCTGGTCTTTGATCATTACATCAAACACCACGCCGGCAATAATGATCATCATCACCGAGATATAAAACACGGAGCGGCTGGCCACAAAGCCGCTGACCAGCGCAAATAACACCCCTACAATGATAACATCAAACACCATTTGTCTATCGGCCAGGGTGGGCACGTGGCTTTGAACGGCCCGGGCAAAGCCCCAAATAATGATGAAGCCCATCAATATGGCAAAATTAACCGTAACCAGACAGGCATGTAACATGTTAACCGGCTCCCCGACACTATGAGTTTATGGCTTTTAAACTGGACACGATAACACTGCCCGCTATACCGGCTCGCCTGGCAGGGGCGCTTCGCGAAGCGCTCCTACATTCGCCGGTTGGCGCAGTCACCCATCCATTTGTTTTCGTAAGGCGGCTGCCATAAATTTCGCGTCTACCCTTGTTGCCCCTACAAGCGATAATCCATTTTTGCCATCAATCCTTCCAGATTATCCCGATCTTCCGTCCAGCGTTGAGGATTGTTTTGAATATATTCACGAATAGCATCCAGTTCTCGCTCACTGCGAATGATACGGTCGTAATAGCCTCGTTGCCAGATTTTACCGCCTGGGGTGTGGCGCAGGTTGTTTATTCGCCGGGCGGTCAGCGATTTGAAATTACCCACAATGGCCCCAATGGAGTCAGGTTTTAATGTGGGGCCGTGGTCATCGTAGAGGCGAAGCAAGTTGGAACATTGGTCATTTGCAAGAGAATCATCAATCCGAATTGCCTTGCCCTTACCCCCATCACCATCATACCTGTCAACCAACACCAAAATACCGTGCAAGTGATTGGGCATTACCACCCATTTATCCAGCTGAACGTGACGTGCATGCGGATGGGAGGGAATGTTACGCCATGCGTTTTCAACCACGGCTCTAATACCGGTGTCATTGAACAAATATTCCCGCTGATGGGTGCAGATGGTGATGAAATAGGCTCCCGGTTGGGTGTAATCCCACCCTCGCAGACGGATGGATTGGCGATTGTGTTTTTGTGATTTGTGATTTTTCATCAGACAATATCTCATCCGTATCACCAGCCCGCATTGTAGGGGCGAGGCCGGCCCGCATTGCAGGGGCGAGGCACGTAACCACCCACATCGGCTAGCGTAGGGGCGAGCCCACTCGGAGAGACAGTTGTTTGCAAAGGTAGCTACAATCCGAGTGGGCTCGCCCCTACGTGTCTTGCTTCGCCCCTACGTGACCCGCACCTGCCTGGTAGGGGTGAGGCAAGTCGGATTGATGATTCTCTTGCAAATGACCAATGCTCCGACTTGCCTCACCCCTACTGTTTTGCGGCCCGTTCCAGATTGAGGGCCAGCAGCCGTTCTAAGATTTCATCATCGGTTAGCGAGGGGGGCCAGCCGTAAGCGGCAAAAACGGCTTCATCGAGCTTGTGGTGGGCCAGTTGTAACCACGTGGGCCGCCGGTTGTAAAGGTTGGTGAGCGTGCGCTGTTTGAGTTCTGTTTCACTTGCGCCGGGCGGGTTGAGCCAGTTGTCTCGCTTGTTTACCAGTTCTTTGGCCGCGGCGGCGATGGCTTGCACCAGCGGACTTTCTGTGGGTTCCGCGCCGGGCGGCCAGGGAAAGGGGAAGGTTTCAAAGGTGGTGGTGGGGGTGTAACGTTGACCGCTTTCTGCTTCTCTCAGTTGAGTCCCTTGAGCACGTGACCAAAGTTCGTGGAGTTTGGAGTGAAGCACGCCAAAGAAATAATCATCTTCACGGGCAATCACTACCAACAGGTTTTCAGGAATTACGTTCACTGAAACTTTGGCAAAAATTCTATGCTTGGAAACCATTGGTGTGGCTATATAATGCGAAAGATTTGAGATTGCGGCACGCATAGCAGGCCGGGAGCGTTGAAATAGCCACCATTTTTCACGGTAATTTTTTTCTCGAACTTTATTACGTTTGGGCTTTACATTAAGCCTTACATATTCAAAAGGTTTTTCATATTGGGCCGCTGCTTCAAGGGGCATATCTACGCCAAAATCTATAATCCACATGTTCCGCGGTCTTGAAGTGATGTCGAGAGCATTAATCCACGGTTTGATTACATCGCTATTGGGCCTACCGTTGGGATTGCCGCTTTCCGTCAACATTTGGTGAGCCTGTTGGAAAGTTAAATCAAATGGCCCATTCTTCTGTGTTCCAATAAAACTCAACCCTTGATTTTCTATAAGACATTTTGCCGTAACCAAGTTGGCCTGGCTTGATAAATCTGCGTTTATTTTTTCTACCCGCTTGTTATTCAAATATTTTTCAGCCTCATTGCCGGCATCAAACCCAACCATTGAAACATGTACGGTAGCGCCATCAAGTACCCAATTTCGGTCAGATTGCGCCCAAAATATATCGCCTGTCTGCTTTATTCGTTCTAAAACTACCCGATTTGCACCGCCTCGGATTCCCTGAGTTGCCAGTAATCCTGCTCTTTGCAGTTTGTTATTCAAAATTAGTTCTCGGCTCTTTTCGAACCAGTAACAGACTAAATCGCTTTGGCCGGGAATTTCATACAACCCGCGCAAATCATCAACATATTTATCGCCCATCTCCGACCGCATTTTTTTATCGCCCAAAAAAGGCGGGTTGCCAATGACTACATCGGCGGCGGGCCACGCCGGTTCTACCGGGCGGCCGCTGTCATCATAGGCTAAAATGGCGTCCATCTGCACAATGTTGTGCAGCGGTTTTAATATCGGCTCGCTGGGCAGGCCGTAGCCGTTATCGTTAAGCCACTGAATGTAGCCTATCCACACCGTGGCCTGGGCCAGTTCCTGGGCGTAGGGGTTTAGCTCAATGCCGTACAGTTGGGCCGGGTCTACGCTGGGAAAGAAGGGCTGGGCCGCCACCTGCCCGGCAAAGGTGCTGACCTCTTTTTGCAAATCCAGCAGTTGTTTAAGGGCCACGTACAAAAAATTGCCGCTGCCGCAGGCCGGGTCTAACACTTTAACCGCGGCAATGTCATCGGCAAAGTTACGCAATATGTCCTGCAATTCCTTGTGGCGGTTATCGCGGGTGCGGGGGGTGGGCGCGCTATCGCGGGCTGCGGCTTTGGCTTCGGCCTCGGCTTTAACCGCGGCCCACCGGCGGCGCAAGGGGGCCATTAACACCGGCTCAACAATCAGCAAAATATCTTCTTTGCTGGTGTAGTGCGCGCCCAACTGGCTGCGCTTGCCGGGGTCAAGGCTGCGCTCAAATAACGTGCCTAACACGCTTGGCTCAATGCTGCTCCAATCCAGCCCGGCCACGTGGGCCAGTATCGCCATACTGTCGCTATCCAGGCTTAACACCGTGTCATCATCAAACAAGCCGCCGTCAAAATGGCGGATTTCCTCACTGCCAAAGTAACCGCCCGTAGCCATCGCCTTAAACAACACCCTCAGTTGCGCCGCAAACGCGCCCGGTTTTGTCCGGGTCTGGTTTACCAGCCGGGTAAAGGTGGCTTTGGGGAGCAGGTCTATATCTTCGGCAAACAGGCAGAACAACAGCCGGATCAAAAAATGGGCAATCTGGCGCGAGTCCTCGCCATATTTGCGCAGCAGTTCGGCGATTTTAGAGAACTCTTTGGCCGCTTCCTCGGTGGCCTGCTCGGCGCTTTTGGGCGCTTTCAGGCTGTAGGGGTCGGTAAACACAGCTTTGAGGGTTTTCAGGCCGGTGGGGGTCAGCAGGTCATCATAAGCCAGGGTGTACACCCGCTTGATGGTATTGGTAAAGTTGGTGTGAATCACAATGGTGTCGATGTCGCTGACCACCAGCAGCGGCGGATTTTCCAGCGCTTCCCGGTATTGCAATAATTGCTGATAGGCTTTATCCAGATTGGCGTGTTTGCCTTTGTACTCCCAGGCAAAGCAGCCCTTTTTCCAGACATCGGCAAAACCGGAGCCGCCTTTGGTTTTACTGGCCCCGGCTTCAAACATAAAACTCTGGCCGCCTGGGTCATCGCTGGCCGGGGTGGGGTGATCTAACATCTGGCACAAGTCTAAAAAATGCTCTTGCGCCGCGGATTTTTCTTTAAGGCTAACCTTTTGCCACTTGGCAACAAATTCTTGAGGGTTCATAGCGGTTGTGGACTCTTTAATTGGGTTGGGGGTGGAACAAGAAAATGATACCGCCAAATACCAATTTTGACAACCTTATCCTTTAGCAGGGGTGAGGCCGGCCCGCATTCATTGCAGGGGCGCCTGGTAGGGGTGAGGCAAGTCGGATTGATGATTCTCTTGCAAATGACCAATGCTCCGACTTGCCTCACCCGTACGTGATTTGCCTCCGCCCGTACGTGATTTGCACCTGCCCGGTCAGCGAGGCAAGTCGGATTGATGATTCTCTTGCAAATGACCAATGTTCCGACTTGCCTCACCCGTACGTGATTTGCCTCCGCCCGTACGTGATTTGCACCTGCCCGGTCAGCGAGGCAAGTCGGATTGATGATTCTCTTGCAAATGACCAATGTTCCGACTTGCCTCACCCCTACGTGATTTGCCTCCGCCCGTACGTGATTTGCACCTGCCCGGTCAGCGAGGCAAGTCGGATTGATGATTCTCTTGCAAATGACCAATGTTCCGACTTGCCTCACCCGTACGTGATTTGCCTCCGCCCGTACGTGATTTGCACCTGCCCGGTCAGCGAGGCAAGTCGGATTGATGATTCTCTTGCAAATGACCAATGTTCCGACTTGCCTCACCCCTACGTGATTTGCCTCACCCCTACGTGACCCGCACCTGCCTTGCCTCACCCGTACGTGATTTGCACCCGACTTGCCTGGCCCCTACATGACCGGAGTTGACATAGTTATTTGAGGTATGTTAAAATACGGTCATTCCGTTAATACCACCCCGTTATTTGACCGGAGAGAAAAACCAATGGCTAAACTCATTCAGGCCATCCGCCGCTACGGCCCGCGGGTAGCTTACAACAACACCGTTCAGCTAGACCGGATTGCCGACTGGATTGCCAGCCGGACCTCGCTTAACCCCTCGCAAGTGACGATGGTGCTGCAGGAATTGCACGAATGTGTCCTGTTTTTTAACAGTTATGGCGCGCCGGTTAAACTGCCGGGGTTGGGCCGTTACGCGCCCAGCATCAGCCGCGATGGCAGCTATCGCGTTACCGTTAACCCGGATCACAGCCTGTCTGCCGGCCTTAACCCGCCGCACAGTTTTACCGGCAAGGTGGTCAACAAGGCCAACATCGGCCTGGGTGATGACGAACTGACCGCCCTGTGGAACGCCGCCCACCCGGACGATCCCATTGAATAAGCATTAAACGCCGTGTTTCCGCCGGTCAAACCCGCCGTTGCGGCGGTAGAAAGCCGGCCAACTCACCGGTCAACCCCCGGATTTTTCCAAAAAACCGCCAAAGTTTACCGGGAAGTTTCAAAACTTTTCCGAAAAATCTAAAAACTTTTCCGAAAAGTTGCAACAAGTTCCCTGAGAAAATCCAAAACTTTTCTGAAAAATTTTGTAACTTTTCTAAAAAGTTTGGAGAATCAGCCGGAGAAAGCGGCAAAGTGAGCCAAAGAACTGCGGGATTCGGCCTGAGAAAGCTACCGTTTCACAGGTTAAAAGGGCGGTCTTGTTTAAGGGCAACCTGAATTATACCCGTTAAACCGCTGCTTATTCCTCTGGGGGCAGTAAATGGTAAAGGTCGGGGTACAGTTTTTTCATACAATCCGGGCAGATACCGTGTGAAAAATTAGCTTCGGAGTGGTCACGAATATACACCTCTACCTGTTGCCAGTAGCCCCGGTCGTCACGGATATTTTTGCAATTCGCGCAGATAGGGAGCATCCCGCTTAATTGTTTTACCTGAGCCAGCGTTTGCTGGAGTTCAGCAATCAAACGTTCCATTTCCGCTTCGGCCAGTTTGCTTTGGGTCACATCCCGAATGATACTACCTAATAAAAAACCGCGTTCGGTTTTGATTGAAAATCCCAATGGCTGAATCACCAGCGGGCTTCCGGCCAGCCCCTGTATTTCTACTTCAACCAACTCGTTAAGTAATGGATGTTGGCCGGTTTGAAAATAGGCCAGCGAATCAGATTTAACCTTTTCGTACATTGCCGGCGTTTGGCGCGCCGCCGGCAAAACGGCAAATTGCACATCCCAGATCATTTGGCCCAATACCCCGGTTCGCTTCTGGCCGGTAAGCTGTTCCGCGGCCTGATTCCATTCGATGACCCGGCCGGTTTCATCGCTCAGCACAATGGCGTCAACAGAATGCTCAACAATACTCCTGAATTTGCCTTCGCTTTGCCGCAGCGCCTCTTCCATCCGCTTGCGCTCGCTGATGTCGCGGATGATCATGCTGGTTTTCGGGGTGTTGTTGGCGTCCAAATATATGACCGAGGTTAATTCTGCGGGAAATAAATGCCCATCGGCGTGCATAAAGTTAAGTTCAACCTGAACGCTCCCGGTGCGTTCTCTCTTTTGCAACCCGGCTGACAGCCTGGGATCGGTTGGGTCAACCAGGCCGGCCCGGCCCAGCCGGCAGATTTCGGCTTCGGTTCGGCCAAACATGCGGCAGGCCGCGGGGTTGGCGGCCAAAACGCCGCCATCGGGCGCGGTCAGCAGGATAGCGTCGCCGCTGTTGTCAAACAAAAAGCGATACTTCTTTTCGCTCTCGCGCAATGCCAGGGCGGCTTTTTGGCGGTCGGTCACATCACGCTGAATTCCAAAGTGGCCCATGATCCGGCCATGAGGATCATACAGGCACACGTAATCTCCTTCAACTGTCATTATTGTGCCGTCAAACCGGCGTTCGTCGGTTTCAAGGTGCAGCCGGCCCTGATCAAAAAACTGCCGCCACACTGCTCGCCCCTCTGGCAGATTGTGGGCAAAAAAATCGTTGGGCGTTTGGCCAATAAACTGCTCTAATGTGGTTTTATACTGGGCTAACATGGCCGGATTGGCGCGGGTGATCCGCTGATGAGCAAAAACATAATCCAGTACAGCTTCTTTGTCTACGGCGTTATGCCACTCAACCGGTTCATCCAGCATCATAAAAAAGATACCGTCGAGCGCCTGGGTAAAAAAGGCATCCAGCAGTTGCTGGCTGCGCGCCAGATCAATCTCAACCTGCTTTTGGGCGGTAATATCGGTAATGATCCCGCCGATGTGTTGGGGTTGGCCGGCCTGGTCAAAAACAACGTGCTTTCGATCTAATAGCCAGCGAATATGGCCATCGGGGCGGACAATGCGATAGGTCGCTTCGGTCTGGCCAAGAGCCAGTAACTGGTCAGCCGATTGGCGGGCAATTTGCCGGTCATCAGGGTGAACCATTTCCAGCCACAGGTCAGGGTTGTTATAAAAATCGGCAACGGGGCGGCCGTGTATTCGTTCTATGGCCGAGTTGACAAATAGCAGTTGGCCATCCAGGGCGGCTGTCCACACAACTTCATTAACTAACTCAAGCAAGTGGCCCGGCCAGGCTGCCTGAGCTGATAAAGATTCCATAAAACACCTCCAAATAATTTGTTCTAAAGCAGGCTCCTTAATATTATCGGCAGGCTGCCGGGGCTTCTTAACATTAAAACCGCCTAAAAGCTTATACTGCGTACAGAATGAGATCTGAACTTTTGGTGGATAGCTTTGTCATGCCCGAATGTCTTTATCGGGCATCCACTCGTCTGGATTCCCGCTAAAAACGTGCGGGAATGACGCCTAAAAAGTGCAGGTTTCAAACTGATTTCAGTATAATAGTGCCAGATTGTAATATTATATTATAACAGGTTAGGGTATAGAGAGGCAGGGTACGCTTTCAGCGTGACGGTCGGGTTACCGAGCGTTGGTCAAGGCGAGGGAGCGGCCAGAAAACGGGCCCAAATGTTGTTGTATAATTCCTGCCCTTCAGCACTTAGGGGCAAAATGATCTCGGCGTTTTTCAAATCGCGGTCTGGCGGAAAGATAACCGGATCAGCCTGAATTTCTGTTTCAACAAATTGCTGGGCGGCCTGATTGGCGCTGGCGTAATGGGTTTGGTTGACAATCTGGGCGCTGATTTCCGGCCGCAGCAAAAAGTTCAAAAAAAGTTCGGCGGTGTCTGGATGGGGCCTGTTGGCCGGGATTACAAAATTGTCGCCCCAAACCAGGGCGCCTTCTGCGGGCAAAACATAGGTAATGGCCGGATTCTCGGCCCGGCCCTGCAATACATCGTTGGCGTAACCCATACTGATCACGGCCTGGCCGCTGAGCATCACACCGGCTGAGGTTTCCAGATCGAATTCTTCCAGAAAAATCAGATTGGGTTTAAGCTGGATTAACCGCTGCAATGCGGTTTCCAGTTCAGCGGGGGTTTCTGAGTTTGCCGAGTACCCCAGCGATTTAAGCGTTAAGGCAATAGTTTCACGGGGCTGGCCGCGCCATAGACCAACCTTACCGGCATAGCGTGGGTCCCACAGATCGGCCCAACTGGTAACTGGCTGAGCCGCCAAATCGCTGCGAACCACCAGCCCCGTTGTGCCCCAGCTATATGGAACGGAGTATTGATTGCCCGGATCATAGCTAAGGTCACGGAAGTTGGCCGAGATGTTCTTAAAGTTGGGGATGTTGCGACGGTTAATCCGGGCCAGCAGCCCCTCCTGAATCAGCAGCGGAACAAAACGGCTTTCCATAATCACCAGGTCGTAGGTCTGGCCGGCGCGCATATTTTCGATGGCCTCTTCCTGAGACTCGTAGATGACGTAGGTGACGTTCACCCCGTATTCCCGGGTAAAAGCGGCAAGTACCGGCTGGGGCACGTCTCCTTCCCAATTGTAAAAAATCACCTCGTTTGCCGGAGTTGGAGGTGTATTTGCCGGCGAAACCGGCGTGGCGGCATTACAGCCGGCACTAACAAGCAAGGCGAGTACAGATGTAATAAGCGTTGAGATTTGACCAGACATTGTATCTTCCCTGAGAGGAATTTAACCCCGTTTCTTTAATTTGAGCCTATAGCGAAAAGGTGATTTCAAAGCGGGCGCCGCCGCTTCGCTCAATTGACAGGCTGCCTTTGAGTTGTTTAACCAGAGTATTGACCAGCCGCAGGCCCAATGATTTGGTCCGTTGAATATCTACATTTTCCGGGATACCAATACCGTTATCCTGAACCAACAGGGTTAGCCGGTTATCCACCCCGTGTTGCAAGGCAATGTTGATTTCACCAGGCCGGGGATGGCCGTCGGGAAAGGCGTATTTGAAGGCGTTGGATAGTAATTCGTTGATAATTAACCCGCACGGTATGGCCGTTTCAATACTCAGCGGCACCGGGGCCACGTTTAAGTTAATGGTAATGGCCTGCGCCCGGGTAAGGTATGATCGGCGCACGTGATTGACCAAACTGCGCAGGTATTCGGCAAAGTCTATTCTGGCCAAATCGCTGGATTGATACAACTGTTCGTGAATCAGGGCCATCGATCTGACCCGGCCCTGGCTTTCTTTAAACATCTCCAATACGTTTTGATCGCTGATGTGGTTGGCCTGTAAATCCAGCAGGCTGGAAATAATTTGCAGGTTATTTTTGACCCGGTGGTGAATTTCTTTGAGCAGCACTTCTTTTTCCTCAAGCGAGGCCGCAATCTGGGCTTGCGCCTGTTGGCGTTGGGCCAGCTCAATTTGGGCTGTTTCAAACAGCCGGGCGTTTTCCAGGCTCAGGGCAATCGCCTCGGCCAGCGACTCGGCCAGTTGCTTTTCGTCCTGGCCAAAGACAGCCGGTTTTTCATCTTCCAGATTGAGCACCGCCAAAACGCGGTCACCGTGCGTGATGGGCACGGTCAGCTCGCTGAGCAGGGCCGGATTTTCGCCCTTGTAGTCGGGGTCTGTTCTGACGTCTGCTACAATTTGGGTTTGTTTGGTTCTAAAAACCCGGCCAATGACCCCCTGGCTCATGGTGCAGGTTAGCCCCACATCGGCCTTTAACACCCCGCCCGCCGCGCGAATCACCCAGTGAGTTTGGGCTTGATTGGGCACGGCAAAACAAACGTGAGGCCAGCCGGTAAATTCAACAATGGCATCAACGGATGAGCGGGCAATCGTATCCAGCTCAATCTGGCCGCTAAAAGCGCGCAAAACGTGGTACAGTAAGGCCTGCCGGGAAGCGGCGTGTCTTAATTTATCCTCTGTTTCCTGGTGTTGAACAATTTCTGTTTGCAGCGACTCATTAACGCCTCTCAACTCGGCGGTTCGCGCCGATACCAGATTTTCCAAATCTTCGTTAAGGCGGCGCAGCGCTTCTTCTGCCCGCCGGCGTTCGACCACTTCGTCAATAAGCGCCACGGTTTTGGCCGCCAGTTCGGCATCGCGTTCGTGCAGGCGGCGAGTCATATCATTAAAGGCCATCGCTACCGCGCCAATTTCATCCTCCCGGTCAATGGTAATTTGATGGTTTAGTTCACCCTGGGCAATGCGCCCGACACCGGCCTGAAGCTTTTCCATAGGCCGCAGGAAAAACTGGCTCAGGAATTTGCTGGTGACCCACATAACCAACAGTCCAAAAACAATCATGCCGCTGCCCAAGACCATTAACGCCACCCGGCTGGTGGCATACGCTTCGGCTGCGGGCAGTTCGGTTATTACCTCCCACGTTGTCCCCGGCACCGGAGCCGCAACGCCCACCACCTTGCCGCCTTCAAAATTTACATACGAACCGGTCCAGTTTTGGTTTGAAGCCAGAACCAACGCCGGCATATTGGCGTAATCATGCACGTTAACCAGGTCAAGAGCCACCTGGGGCCGGGTGTGGGCAATAATTTGTCCCTCGGAATTGACTACGTAGGTTTGCCCGGTGTTGCCAAAATGAAGCCCGGCCACTACATCCCACAGGATGTTCATGCGCAGCCGGGCCGCAATTACGCCGCCATCGTTGGCCGGCCGGGCAATAATTAGATAAGGTTCGCTGTCGGCAGAAATCTGGATATTGCCCAGGTACAGGTGGCCGGCACGGCTCTCGATAAACCAGATAGATTGCGGAATGGTGAACAGATTGGCCAGCAATGGGGCATCCTGGTACGCGGCGGCCAGCACCTCGCCGTTTTCGTCAAGCCGGACCAGCTCAAGCAGCGCCGGACTCTCAGTGAGCAAATCATTCATTACGTGCGGATTGGCTGCCAGCGTGTCTCGGTCTAGCAGGCTGACCAGGATAAGGGCATTTTGAGTGCCACCAATAAACGCCGCCACCCGATTGGCCGCGTAGTGAGCGGCTTCTGCCTGGCGGCCCTGCCAGGTGTTCTGCTCGTTGCGATAAATAAAAAAGAGAACGCCCGCGCCAATCACAAAAATGGTAATCAGCAGCATCCCGTCCAGCAAAGCCAGCAGCCCAAAGCGCAGGCTGAACCGAAATCTGGCCGGGTTCAAGCGGGTAAAATTGAAAAAGCGTTGTTCCCGTGAACCGATGGTATTTTTCATAATTATGGGCCGGCAGTTTTGAAGCGTTCCCAGGCTTTGTAGAATAATTTCTCTCCGTGGGTGCTGAGCGGCAGCAAAACCTCGGCATTTTTTAGGTCTGCTTCTGTGGGAAAGACGATCGGGTCATTCAGAATGTCTGTATCGATAAAGGGACGGGCGGCTTCGTTGGGCGTGGCGTAAAGGTTATAGTTGGTGATTTGGGCGCTGATTTCCGGGCGGAGCAGAAAATTCAAAAAGAGTTCGGCGGTGTACTTATTGGGGCTGTTGGCCATTATGGTGAAACTATCGCCCCACAAAATTGTGCCTTCTTCCGGGATAACGTAGGTTAACACCACCCCGGTGTCTCTGCTCTGGAGCGCGTCTTCTGCCCAGCCAACCAGGGCAATGCTTTCGCCGTTGGCCAGCAAGGGCAGCGCCGATTCGGCGTCAGAGTCGACAAAAACAACCTGTTGCCTTATTTTAAGCAGTCGTTGCAGAGCCGCATCCAGCTCTGCCGGGTTTTCAGAATTCACGGAATAGCCCAGCGATTTGAGCGCGGCCCCCAGCAGGTCTCGCGGTTCATCCCGCAAAGCTATTTTGCCGATGCGGGCTAATGCCCAAAGGTCGGCCCAGCGGGTAACGGGTTCTGTAACAATATCACTGCGCACCAGAATGCCGGTGGTGCCCCAGTTAAAGGGAATTGAATGCCGGTTGGCCGGATCGTAGGCCAGGTCTTTAAAATTGGGCGCTATGTTTTGAAAGTTAGGCACATGGTTATAATCGATTTCAGCCAGCAAGTCCTGCTCAATCAGTTCTGGCAAAAGGTAGCTGTTTAAAACCGCAACATCATAATTTGAACCGGCCTCGATGCCGGCTGCCGCCTCCATATCAGAGTTGTAGGTTAAATATGTCACCTTCACGTTAAATTCTTCAGTAAAAGCGTCCAGCACCGGCTGAGGAATATCTTCGGCCCAATCATAAAAGATCAGCTCATCCGCCAGATTGGCTGCGCCCGGGTTGGGGGCAAATGCCGCGCACGCAATGGTTAGCCGCAAGATCAGGCCGATAACCAGGCCCGTAAGCAGCACCCGGGCGGTGTTTGCTAAAAAGGTCAGCATAGTTATTGCTCCAGAAAACGCGCCCAAATTTCATCATACAGTTCTTGCCCGGCCGGGCTAAGCGGTAAAAGGAGAGTCGCGTTTTTCATCTCGTCGTTGGTGGGATAAACAACCGGATCGTTCAAAATCTCGGGGTCGATAAACTCACGGGCAGCTTCGTTGGCCATGGGGTAGTAATTGCCGTTAACAATCCGGGCGCTGATTTCCGGGCGCAGCAGAAAATTCAAAAAGAGTTCGGCCGTGTACTTGTTGGGACTGTTGGCCGGGATCACAAAGTTATCACCCCACAAAATTGTGCCTTCTTCCGGTAAAACGTAAACAATGTTCTCGTTTTCTGCCTGGGCCAGCCAAACATCCTCAGACCAGCCCAGAGCCATCACCGCCTCGCCGCTAACCAGCAGCGGGGCCGTAGAGTGTGCCTCATCGGTAACCCAGATAGAGTTGGGCTTTAGCTCGCGCAGCCGGTCCAGGGCCTGTTCCAGTTCGGCCGGGTCTTCTGAATTAACCGAGTAGCCCAGGCTTCTGAGCGCCGCCCCCAGGGTATAGCGGGGAGTCACCGCCCAGTTAGCCACTTTGCCGGCGTAGTGCGGGTTCCACATATCGGCCCAGCGGGTAATTGGCTCGTCGGCCAGGTCACTGCGCACCACCAGCCCGGTTGTGCCCCAACTGTACGGAATGGTGTGTTTGTTTTTGGGATCATAAGCCAGGTTCCGGAAATTGGCCGAGATATTTTTAAAGTTAGATACATTATGAAAGTCAATTTCAGCCAATGACCCCTGATCGATCAATGAGGGAATAAACTGATTTTCAATAATGGCCACATCGTACACCTGCCCGGCGGCGATATTGGCCACCGCTTCTTCTGTTGACTCAAAGGTTACGTAGGTAATTTTTACGCCGTATTCCCGGGTGAACGCGTCAAAAACCGTTTCGATTTTGTCGTCGCTCCAGTCATAGAAAATCAGTTCATCCGCCAGCGTTGGCGGCGTCGCGGTAGGCGGGGGGCCCGAAGTATTACAGGCTGTTAAAATTACCAAAGCACTAAAACTTAACAGAAGGTAAATAACTTTGCTTAACATTTTTTCCTCGCTACCCTGGCTTTGAATTTTTGCCGTTCAACGTGCCCGGCAGGGTAAAACTGAAGGTACAACCACGGCCCGGTACGCCGTTACTGGTTACGCTTACCTGGCCACCTAATCTGGTAATAATCCGGTGCACAATCGACAGGCCCAACCCTTGCCCTTCTATCCGCACATTGCCCAGTTGGGTAAACGGAGTAAACAACCGGGCCTGCTCCTGAGGGGAGAGACCCGGCCCGTTGTCGCTTACCGAAAAACGCACCATGCCGTCCTGCTGGATTGTTCCAAACAATTCCAGGCGGGGCGGCCGGCCGCCGTACTTAATTCCATTTGTCAGATAATTTAGCCACACCTCTTCTATCCACGGCCCGTAACCCAGAGCCGGCGGCCAATCGGCGGGCAAAATGATCTCAGCTCGATGGTCTTTAATCATATAGCCAATCCGCTGCTCCACCTCGGCAATAATGCCTTCCATTTGAATAGGGTGTAACCTTACATCGGCCCGGCGAACCTGGCTCAACAGCAGCAGCTCGTGGATGATGTTGATCATCTTGCGCCCGCTTTTGCCAATAACCAGTAACCCCTCATGCAGCTCTTCCGGGACAGAGTCTTGATAGCGGCTTAACAAATCGGCAAAGCCGATAATGGGGCTTAACGGGGATTTGAGATCGTGGGCCACCGTGTGGGCAAAAGCGTCAAGCTCTTTATTCTGCAGTTCAAGTTCCACGGAATACTGGCGCAGCTTTTCCTCGGCCTGTTTGCGCTCGGTAACATCTCTGAAAACAATGACCACGCCAATAATATGGCCGTCATCATCACGGATGGGTGCGGCGCTGTCGTCGATGGGGATTTCCTGGCCGGTTTTGGTCACCAGCACCGTGTTATCGGCCAGCATTACCGTGATCCTCTGCTCAAATACCTGCGCCACCGGGTCTTCGCAGCGGAGGCGGGTGGTGGCGTTGATAATGTTGAATATCTCGCTTGACTGTTTGCCCAGCGCCTGTGCCTGGGTCCACCCGGTTAAAGCTTCGGCAACCGGATTCATAAATTTAACACCGCCCCGGCTGTCGGTGGCGATAACGGCATCGCCAATACTGCTCAGCGTGGTAGCCAGCCATTGCTCGCTCTCTTTTAGCCGCTTTTCCATTTGATGCTTGTACAGCGCAACCTCAATGGCCGCGCGCAATTCGTTTTCTTCAAATGGCTTGAGCAGATAGCCGTGCGGCTCAATGGCTTTGACTCGCTCAACGGTATTGCCATCGGCGTAGGCGGTTAAAAATATCACCGGTGTGTTAAGCTGCGCCCGGATTTGAGCGGCCGCTTCAATGCCGTCCATCTTACCGGCCAGGTTGATGTCCATCAAAACCATGTCCGGGTGAATGGCCTGGGCTTCGGCGACGGCCTCTTCGCCGGTGTCAATCACGGCGGGGACTTCGTACCCCAAAAGTTCCAGTTTATCCTGGATGGCCATACCGACAATACTTTCATCTTCGACAATTAATATTTTTTTGGGCGTACCCACAATTGTGGCTCCTTATTTCAGGTTGGCCATTAACCTGCCATTGGCCAACCGGGTAGTGGCAATCTTTAGTTCCAAATAAAAAAGGCACAATCGATCTGCACCCCGTTGGTTGAGGTGCTTCGATTGCGCCTTCGACTTGCAGGCCCGGGTCCTGCCCGACAAGGCGACCCATACGCAGTTTATGGGCCCTGCCTGCTGTTCAAATGTTACAATCTTCCTGCAATGGTAAGTTGCTGTAAAAATTGTATCACAGTTATTATGATAAGTCTGTAAAGTTTCTATAAAGAAACACTGCCGCGGCCCGGGCCGCGGCAGTGTTGTTTAACCTTTCAGGCTGTGCCCCACTCCTTTATCAGTAGTTCCAGTTTTTTCCGCAGAGCCCCCAACTCCTTTGATTTAAAAGCAGTCTGAGTTTTTTTCAGCACATCGACGGTTTCAACCAGCGCCTCGCTTAAAACCCTGGCGCGGGGACAATTGAGCAACTGGCAAACGTACTGGTCATTGCTGGCCTTGGCCAACACTTCGGTGAGGTGCCGCACGTCGTCAAGGCTGGCAGCAATATGCTGCATGGTCAGGGCTAAAAAGGCCTGAACGGGAGCCTGGGAAACATCGCCGGGGACCACTTTCATTGAGTGTTCCAGCCCATTTAACTCCTGCTGCCAGCTTTGCATTCGCTGTTGGGCGCCCCGGACAGATTGGTAAATCTGATATCGGTCAATCCCCTTCCGAACTTCTGCGAGTAACCTGTTAAACCCAATTGGCTTTACCAGATAAGCGACCACCGGCAGTTGAACCGCATGAATTGCAGACTCGATTGAGGGGTAGCCCGTGACCAAAATAATGGGCATTCCCTCTGAAACCCGGGATAATTCTTCTATCAACTCCAGGTTGGTATTGGTATTTCCGGGCAAAATGATGTCTGAAATCAACAGGTCGTAGGTATTTTGATTTAGCAGTTCCAGAGCGGTGTCTTTGTTGGTTGCCACATCGCAGTGATAGCCTTCGCCACGTAACTGATCGGCGGTTGCATATAAAAACAATACCTCGTCATCTACCATTAAAATCCGGCCCGAGTCTGACATACTTTTTCTCCTCTCGCTCCCAAAAGATGAAAAGCAAACCTGTCAAAGTTGATTGAATCCAGGAATAGCTAAATTAAAGCCTCGGATCGATTCAAATAATCCGCCGCTTGGCTGCGCCACGAACAAAGCTGCAACTTTACTTTTGCTGGACTCTTGGGGAAAACTTACTTACAAGTTTATCAAAATAGGGAGAAAAAGTGTAGTAGCACACATTATTTTTTTTGAAGATGACAGAATACAGTTTGACAGCGTATTGTTGGCAGCGGCTGGTACACCGAGGCGTAAATAAGCCGGCAGATCATATCATGTCACGCTGAGGCGAAGCCGAAGCGTCTCCCGTGTCGCCGAAGAGACCCTTCGCTCCGCTCAGGGTGACATAACAACTGTCTGTGGATTTCCGCCAACATGTATTAGCCGCAGCCGGCCGCGGCGGTGCGGTCTAACCAGGCCAGCGCCGCGCCGATGATCGGGCGCATACTTTTGTACAGCCGCATCTCTTCGTTCAGCCCGCGGATAGCGGCTGCCAGTTGGGCGGCGCGTTCCGGCTGCCCGGCCAACACCGACAGCGGCCGGCTGTAAATACGGATGGTAAACAGGATGTCGTTGCTGGCGGCCAGGCGGCGGAGAGTTTGACGCTCCAGCCGCAACCACAGTTTGTCACCGGCGTTGGCGGCGGTCACATTAGTGGCGTAATCCGGGCCGGCAGGCGCGATGGGCTGAAACAGGGCCGGGTCATCCACCACGCTCCAGTTGAGCCGCCAGACCGGTTTGTGGCTTTTGAGCCGCTCAAACAGCCGGTTCATCGGCGCGCCGAGCGCGGCGGCGTAGCCCGGCACCGGCCCGTGAATGGCATCGAGCGGTTTACCCAATTTTTCGGCCAGCCGCCAGCGTGATGGAAAACAGAGGCAGGCTCCGGTCAGCCGGTACAGCCCGCTGGCCGGGTCGCGGCCCATTAAACACAAATCTTCCTGCACCAGCCGGCCGGCCAGCTCCAGCGGATGCATGCGGCTGCCGGCCAGCGGCCAGGTTTCAGCGGTGGCCCGGTTGTGAAGCCGGTCGCCGTTAAGGTGATAAACCTGCGGAAAACGGGCCGGTAAATGGTCAACCAGCAACGCCAGCGTTTCGGCCGCGCCGGCCGCGGCTTCGGGCAGGGCGGCAAATACCTCGTGATGACGCTCGGCCAGCAAGCGCTGTTTTTCGGCCAGTTCGGCGGGCAAGTGCTCGTCAACTTCAATCCACTCGGCCAGATTGAGCGGGTGCAGGTCCATTGCCAGCCGAAACGGGCCGGGCTGGTACGGGGCATATTCTTTTGCGGGCGGCAACTCAAATGAATGGGTGGACATCGGTTTTGCTCCTTTGAAAGCAAGGGTCAGGAGTTAGGAATTAGGAATCAGCGAATAGTGAATGGCGAACACTTGCGCCTGCTCCCCCTGCGGTCGCAGTGCAGGTGTTGCGAATGATTTCGTAATTACCCTGACGGGCACAGGTCGTAAATCCAAAATCCAAAATCCAAAATCGTAAATCGTAGTCACGCGGCAGGCGTAACCTACTCGGGCAGGGTAACCGGCTGCCACTGCTGCCCGCCATCGCCGGTGCTGAACAGGCCCGACTGGGGCTGGCAACCGGCGGCGGTGCAGGCAAAGGCTGTGGTTTGCGCCCAGCCGGCCGTCGCCGAGACGAGCTGGACGGCGGTGACGTTGGACGGCAGGTTGGGGGTTACGTCGGGCAGGGCGACCAGCCACTCCTGCGCGTTGAGCACACTAACCGGCGCGCCCGCGCCAAAAGCCAGCGGCGCGGCCAGCGGCACGCTGCCGGTCAACTGCCAGTTTTGCCCGGCATCTGTGGTAGCATACAGTTGCACCTGGCTGCGATTGCCAACCGTTACCGAAGCGGCCAACGCGCCGGTTTGCTCGTTTTCAAAAACGGGCAGGCTGAAAACCGCGCCGCCGCTGGCGTTTTGCGCCGGGTTTTGCGGCTGCCAGCTCTGGCCGCCGTTGCGGGTAACGTACAGTTCGCTGCCGGCGGGGCCGCCGGCCACCCAGGCCAGTTGATCGGTGACAAAGCGCACCGGCTCACCGAGCGGTACGGGGCGCGGCTGCCAGCTTGCCCCGCCATCGGTGGTGACCAGCAACCGGCCGCGGCTGAAACTGGGGCCGGTCGCCTGTTTGAGCACCAATCCGCCCACGTTGGCCGAGGCAAAATTGAGATAAGCGGCGCTTATGCCGGCGCTGCTTGAGTCATCAATATTGAGGTTTTGCCACGACGCGCCGCCGTTGGCCGTGCGCCAGAGCTGCACCCGGTCGCTGGCCAGCGCTACGGCCCAGCCGTGCCGCGCGTCCACAAAAGCGGCGTCGGCCAGCGAGGGCGCGCCGGGCGGCGAGATGTCTCGCCACGAGCCGCCGTTGTCGCCGGTCGAGTACAGCCGGCCATTGAGCAAAATCCAGCCCCGGCCGGGCGCGATCAGCGCCATTTTTTGCAGATGGGACTGGCCGGAGAGCGCCACCAGCCCGCGGGCGGCGTTGTTATCGATGTTGAGCGGCACTCCGCCCCAGCTTTCGGTGTGGCTGCCGCCGTACTGAAACAGGCGGTGATTGCCCCAATACGAAGCCGTAACCCACTGCTGGTTGAGCGTGTCAACGGTAACGGCGGGGTCGTAACTGCTGCGGATGTACCACGGCAGCCAGACGCTATCCGGTACGTGCTTGAGGGTGTACCAGCCTTCGGCGGCGTAAACCGAGCCGTAAATGCCGGCCTGATGGCCGTTGTTTTGCAGCTCGCTGACCCAGCCTTCCAAAAAGGCGTTGACCGCGTTGTGGCAGGCGGTGAGGCGGGTGTCGTAATATTCCATGTCAAAGTAGATGATGCTTTTTTGGCCGGCGGTCAGCCCGAGTTGGGCTGCGGCTTGCAGGGCGCGCTGCGCCTCGGCGATGCCCTGGCTGCGGGCGGTGGTCGCATCCTGGCTGAGGCGCACGTTGTAGCCGGTACACGGCGCTTGCGGCCCCACCCAAATGGGAATGAATCGCCAGCCCTGCTGCCGGGCCGCGCTGAACCAGGCGGCGGTTTGGTAAGTTTGGTTGTACGTGCGGCAGGGGGTGTAGTGGTTATCCCCGCCCAGATAAATACCAAGGTATTGGTACGGGCTGGCCGCTTGCCAGGCGGCGAGCTGGCCGGTGGTCGGCGCGGCGCAGGTATCAAAACCCTGGCCCTGGTTAACCAGTGTGGCCTGCGGCGCGGTGGGGTCGGCGGGGCAGGTAGGCTGGCCGTCGTTGCGCAGGGTGGCGGCGTCGAGGTAGGTGTCAAAGTTGTCCAGCGCGGTAAAGTAGAGTTCGGCCCGCAGCGCGGCGTGGCCGGCCTGCTGCACGGTGAGCGCTGTTTCAATGCAGTGCCAGTTGGTATCGTGCAGTTGAAAATTGATGGTGGCGTGCTCGCGGGCGGGCGCGCCGTTAAAGGCCCACAGCGCCAGCCGGCCGGTGCGCGGTTTGCCGGCCGCGATAGCGGCATCGGCGGCGCGCAGCCAGATGGAAAAGTGATAGGTAACGCCGGCTTGCGGCGGGCCGGCATCCTGGTAGATGGATTTGTTGCCAAATTCGCTGTTGGTGCGATTGGCAGCCACAACCTGCCGGCCGTTGATCGCCGGCAAGCCGCCGGCTTCGATGCGCCAGGCGGTGTCTGCCGTGAGCCACTGCCACGGCGCTACCGAGTCGGCGCTGGCTTCAAAAGAGGGATTTTGCAGCAGTTGAGGCGGCTCGCTGCGGTTGATGAACGGCAGGTAAACGTGGTGGGGCGAGGGCGTGACGTCGGCGGGCGCCGGCCCCTGGCCAGCCACCGGCAGCGCAGTAACGGCCAGCAGCGCGGCTGTTGCCCCGAAGAAAATCAGGTAGTTTGCCAGGATTTTTTTGATCAGCGTCATGCCTCTTATGCTATCACGGTTAGCTAAACCGGACAGCGGGTAAAATGTCCCAGTCAGGGGTTGGCTGCGGATGGGAGCTGCGGCAGCTTTAACGGCTCGCAGCCCAACGCATCGACCCGGCGGATAAATTCCGGAGAAAATGGCGAGGTTTCGCCCTCGTGGACCACCCACCCGCCAAACCAGAGGCTAAGGTGGTAATTAATAAAGATGACGGTGTACGAGGCGGCGGTCACACTGTTGGCCGTCGATCTGTTGGAGTTTTTGAGCAGCACGCACCACACTTCGTCGGGGGGATAGGGGATGTTGGCCGCGACGAAAGTTTTATCTTGAAAAGAATAATCGGTAGAGTAGGGGCCGCTGCCATAGGTGATCCGGCTTAAGGCTTTTGAAAAGTTGCCGGGGCGGCTGGCGCGGGTTACCGCCTGAATTGTGCCAAAAGATCGCCGCTGCAAATAATATTTTTGCAGTTCATCTTCCCACCCCGATTGGGTTAACGCGTTGCCGATACTCGCGGCCAGGGCTACGGTAATCAACACCAAAACGGGAATCAGCAACAGGAATAGCCTTCTCATTACCGTGCGCAATAGATGATTTTGGCCGAAGCCAGGTTGCCCGGTATCTGGCCGGGGTCCTGATAGCGGCTGGTATCCTGATCGAGCGATTTGAGCTTGTTCCAGTTTTCGTGATAGAGTTTGATCTGGCTGTCGTATTTTTGGGTGAGCTGCTGCTGGGCTTCCTTTATATTTGCCGGCTGGGTCTGGTCAAGCTGGCAGCTCTGTTTGGCCATTTCGATCAACCCCGGAGTCAGATTGCCCAGCGGCAGGCCGTTGTAAGCATAATAGGTGAGCGCGTGCGCCTTGATAATTTGGCCGCCGCTGGTATACGTGGCCAGCCCCCAGCACACAGCCGGAATTATAAAAGCCAGCAGCACTAAAGCGATGCAGCCGCCAACTTTGGCCTGCCGGTCTTCCTCGGCGAATTTCTTTTCTTTGTCTTCCAGCATCCAGGTCATCATTACCTCTCCCTTGAAAATAAGTTGGGTGAGTTTGGTGGGTTGGGTGAGTTGGCCGAGTGTGGTACGTGTTGCGTGATCAATCACTCGCCACCCGCCACTCGCCAAAATTACCGTACTGGGTCTATTGTAATTCAGTCCGAACCGCCAGACAAGCCCAAAATTGCCTATCCGCGGCAAATGTTTACAATAAACTGATTGGCTTGACCGAAAACGGGGTCAAGCCATTTTGTGTGAGGTGAAGATGCTGGATCGACGGAGTGCCGGGGGCGTGCTGCTGTTGCTGTTGTTGTTGCTGTCCGGTTGCAGTTTGAGCGAGGCCGCGGTGGGCGCTACCCAACCCGCCGCCGAAAAATATACGCCCACGGTAAACCTTGACAAAGTGATGTCTTCGCCGGATTATAGTTTACAGGCGTTTTTGTTTTGGCAGGAAGAAATTGCCGACCGCGACCTGAAATTAATTCAGGATGCCGGCTTTCGCTGGGTGAAGCAGGAACTGCCCTGGCGCGAGCTGGAAGGCGCGGGCAAAGGTCAGTGGCAGTGGGCTACCGCCGACCGCATTATGGACCAGATCGACGCCCACAACCTCAAAGTGATTGTCCGGTTGGGGGCGCAGCCGGCGTGGGCGTCGGGGTCGGTGGCGCTGCCGGAAGTCAGCCCGCCCGACGACTTGCAGGACTTCTACGATTACGTCTTCGCCGTGGCCAGCCGGTACAAAGGCCGGGTTGAAGCCTATCAGGTTTGGAATGAACCCAACCTGGCCCGCGAGTGGGGCAACCGCCCGCCCAACCCCGCCGAGTACACTGCCTTGCTCAAAATGGGCTATCAGGCCGTTAAAGCCGCCGATCCCGACGCCATTGTGATCAGCGCCGGGATGGCTCCCACCACCCGCAACGACGACTACGCCATGCCCGACATCTACTTTATCCAGGGCATGTACGATGCCGGCGCCGCGCCCTATTTTGACGCGCTCGGGGTGCACGCGCCGGGTTACAAAAGCCCGCCGGAAATTGACCCGGCCGAAGTGGCCGCCGACCCCACCCTCAACAACAACGACAGCGGCCCGGAAGAGTTGCGCCGGGTGTACGCCTTTCGGCGGGTAGAGGATTTGCGCGGGTTGATGGTACAAAACGGCGACGAGGCCAAAAAAGTGGTGGTGCTGGAATTTGGCTGGACCATCGACCCGCGGCCGGATTCGCCCTATTACTGGCACGCTGTCTCGGAAACGCAGCAGGATAAATATTTGCAGCGCGCCTTTCAATACGCTCAGGAACACTGGCAGCCGTGGATTGGCGTGATGAACGTGATTTATATTGCCGACCCGCGCTGGACACTGGACGATGAGCAAACCTATTGGAGCGTGGTTTACCCCGGTTATCCGCAGCTTCGCACCTCGATGGCCTATTACGGTCTGCTAACAATGGACAAAGTTCCGCCGGTGGGCGGTAGTTTGAAATGAAAAATTCCGAATCGACGTTTAAAACAAAATGGCTGCCGTGGCTGGGCGGCCTGCTGGTGATTGGCGTGCTGCTGGCGTTGTGGCCGCCGCTATCCAAATGGGGGGCCAACGCCTCGGTGCTGCGAGACTGGATTCTGCAATTTGGCCCGCTGGCCCCGCTGGTATTTTTTGGGCTGAATGTGGCTCAAATTGTGGTGGCCCCTATTCCCGGTTATCCGGTGCAGGTAATGGGCGGCGTGCTGTTTGGGCTGGTCGCCGGGTCGATCATCACCATTGGCGGCATGGTTACCGGCGGCGTGCTGGCGGCCTGGCTGGGGCGCAAACTCGGCCGGCCCTGGCTGGAAAAACGCATGGGCGCAGAAACCCTGCAACATTGGAGCGAGGTGGCCCACATCGATTCATTTTGGATGTGGTGGCTGCTGCTGGTTGTCCCGGTGGGCGACATTCCCTATTTTCTGGCCGGACTCAGCCGCATCCGGCTGCGATCGCTGGCGCTGGCTATTTTAACCAGCCGCGGCCCGTTTACGCTGCTCATTGTTTGGATGGGTCACAGCGCCGTCGATTTGCCGTTAACCTGGATTGCGGCCATGATCGCGGTGGTGGGGCTGTTTGTCATCGCCGGTTTCAGCCAGGCCGGCCGGATTGAAGCGTGGGCGCGTCGCTTTGTGTTGCGCCGGGCGGCGTCAAAACCATCTTCCGAACCGGTTCAGCGGGAGTCGCGTTAATATTATGTCAAAATGTTTGACACTCCCCTGTGCTTCATGTTATCCTTTCCTCTGGATTTTAATTTCTCATCGAGGCGTTGAGTAATGAGGCGAGAGCGTGTCTCCGACGATATTTATGTGTTCACCAGCGACCTGTACGCTCAGGTCACGGCTTCGGCAGTTGTCACCCGCGAGGGCATAGTTGTGGTAGATACTCTGCCCTTTCCCAATGAAACGGCGGAAATGATTGAGTATCTCACCGCGTTGGGGGCCGGCCCAATCAAGTATTTGGTCAATACCCACTGGCACGGCGACCACACCAACGGTAATTATCTGTTCGATGATCGGGTTGAGCTGGTTTGCCACAAAAAGTGCCAGGAAAATATGCGTGAGTTTGGCCAGGCCGCGCTCGATGAGGCCAGAGAGTCAACACCCATTCTGGAAGAAGTGGAACTGCGTATCCCGGCGCTGGTGTTTGAAGAGGGCGAACTGGTTATCCACGTGGGCAACAAGTCCATCGAACTGGCGCTGACGCCCGGCCACACTCTGGATTCAACGGTGGCCTACGTGCGGGAAGACAAGGTGCTGCTGGCCGCGGATACGGTTATGCCCGTGCCCTACTTTGTTTGGGGCGACCGCCACCAGTTCCGACAATCACTGGAGTTTGTCAAGCAATACAATTTGGAGAGCATTGTGCAGGGCCACGGCGAAGTGCTGCTGCGCGGCGAGATTCCCGGCGCTATCGATTCCAGCATTAAATATTTAACCGTGCTGGAGCAAAAGGTGGCCAAAATTGTGCAGCAGGGGCAGGGCAAAAACGCGCTCGACCGGCTGACCATCGACTCGTGCGGCAAAAGCCGCATCCCGCTCAACGGGCTGGTGCAGGATTTGCACCGGGCCAACGTTTACGCCCTCTACGAAGAATTTACCCACAACGGTGAAGAAACAGCGCCGCAAATTTAACAAAAACGGGCCAATCGGCCCGTTTTTTTAGCCGTTGATCCGGGTGATTTTTGCCCCCAACCCGAGCAACTTGTCCTCAATATTTTCGTAACCGCGGTCAATTTGCCCCACATTGCGGATAACGGTGGTGCCTTCGGCGCACAGCGCGGCAATGAGCAGCGCAATCCCGGCCCGGATATCCGGGCTGGAAATGCCCTGTTTTTCGCCGCGCAGGGTGCTCGGCCCCTGCACCAGCGCCCGGTGCGGGTCGCACAGCACAATCCGCGCCCCCATATTAATCAGCCGGTCTACAAAAAAGAGGCGGCTTTCGTACATTTTCTCGTGGAACAGGGCCGTGCCGGTGGCCTGCGTGGCCGCCACCAGCGTCACGCTCATCATATCGGCGGGAAAGCCGGGCCACGGCGCGTCGTCAATTTTGGGGATGGCGTCGCCAATGTCGGGCATAATCACCAGCATCTGGTTATCGGGCAAAAAGAGGTCGTTGCCCCGGATTTCCGGTTTTATGCCCAGCCGCTCGTAAACCATCAGCGTCATGCGCAAATGTTCCGGCGAGGCGTTTTTGATGAGGATTTCGCCGCGGGTCACTGCCGACAGGGCGATGAAGCTGCCCACTTCCAGATAGTCGGCGCTCAGCGTAAATTCCGCGCCGCCCAGCGATTTTACGCCGTGGATGGTCAGCAGGTTTGAGCCGATGCCCTCAATCCGGGCGCCCATCTTGATGAGTAACTGGCACAAATCCTGCACGTGCGGCTCCGAGGCGGCGTTGCGGATCACAGTAGTGCCTTCGGCCAGCACTGCCGCCAGAATGGCGTTTTCGGTGCCGGTGACGCTGGCTTCATCGAGCAAAATATCGGCCCCGCGCAGTTTTTTGGCGATCAGCACAAAGTTGCCGTTGTATTTAAATTCTGCGCCCAGCGCCTGCAAAGCCTGAATGTGGGTGTCAACCCGCCGCCGGCCAATCTGGTCGCCGCCCGGCTGGGCCAGATCGACCTGCCCCTCACGCGCCAGCAGCGACCCCATTAGCACCAGCGCCCCCCGAATTTTGGCAAATCGGGCCGGGTCCGGGGCCAGCTTGAGCAGCGAACCGGCTCGCAGGGTCACGTTGTGCGGGTCGTGGCGGGTTACCTCAACACCCAAATCTTCAACAATGTTGAGCATCGTGCGCACGTCGCCAATGTTGGGCAGGTTGTGCAGTACTACCGGCTGGTCGGTGAGCAGAGCCGCCGAGATCAGCGGGAAAGCGGCGTTTTTGTTGCCGCTGGGGGTCACTTCGCCGCAGAGCGGCGCCTGTCCTTCGATGATAAATGATTCCATAGCGTCCTGGCCTTGGAGTGGAATTTGTTTATTAAGCCGGCTCGATCATAGACAGGATTGACAAGATTTTCAGAATTACCAAACAAAAATGAAGAAACAAATCTTGTTCATCCTGTCTATTTTGAGCTGAGGTTATTAGTTTAGTCCGTTACGCGGTCACGCGCACAACAGCCCCCGGTCGCAACGCCAACGATTGGGCAGCGTTTCCGTTTCGCATAGCGATTTCTATGTGATCACGACTGCTGCCAACGTAGGCCAGCAGTTCGCCCTCGGCCACGTCGGCAAAGGTGCGCCTCAGCCCCTGAATTTGGCTTGCGCCAACGGTCAGCATCAGATTGTTGGGGTGGGGTACATCCGCCGCGGTCAGGCTGAGCACCACGTTGCCAAAGTGATCGACGTGAATCACTCGCGCCAGCCCCGGCCCCGGCGGCGACAGCAATTCCAGCCGGACTAAATCATCAACCGCCGGTCCCAGTTGGGCCAGCGGCACGCCGGCGGACAGATGGGCCGCGGCCGGGGCAAAGATGTCTCGGCCGTGGAAGGTGCGGCTGGTGCGCGGCAGCCGGTAAGCCGGATTTTCGAGCGCCACCGCTGCCTGCACGGTTGCACTGGCCAGCACCAGGCTGAGCACGCCGTTGTCCGGGGCGACAAACACGCCAATTGAGGTTTGCACCGCCACCGCCCGCCGCTCGCTGCCCACGCCGGGGTCAACCACCACGCAGTGAACGGTGTGGGGCGGGTAGTAATTGCACGATTGGTACAGCACAAACGCGCCGGTTTCAACAGCCTGCGGCGGGATCTCGTGCGACAGGTGGGTAATGGTCGCCGCCGGGCAAATGCCCAAAATAACGCCTTCAATGGTGCCGACGTAGCCATCACTGCGGCCAAAATCGGTGGTCAGGGTGATGATGGGGTGTTGCGTCACACTATGGCTCATCATCGCGCCGCGGCCAGCCGCTGTTCATCGATGGTGATGCCGGCCAGCGTGTCCAGATTAATGTAACCGTTGCTGATTTCGATGGGCCGGTTGACGATGTCATCTTTAAGCTTGAGGAAAAAACTCAATTCCGAGGGGTGGTTGACCCCCTCCAGCCCGGCAAAAATAGCCGCCCGAATGGTGCCGAGGGTTGAGCTGGCCTGCGACCCGACCATCACCCCTTTGCCGCGGGCGCGCGCCGCCGCCAGCATTTGGCGCGATTGAGTGTAGCCGGTGCGGGCGGTTTTGATGTTGAGAATATCAAAGGTATCAAAATGAAGTTCGCGGGCCAAATCGCGGGGCGTAAAGGCGCTGTCATCGGCGATGAGCGGCAGGGCGCGGCTGGCCCGCAGCGCGGCCCGCTCGGCAATCAGCTCAACGGGCAGCGGCTCTTCCACGTACAGCATGCCCAACTCGGCCAGTTGGGCCAACTGGCGCGGCGCTTCGGCCGGCAGCAGCCCTTCGTTGGCGTCGGCGTACAGGCTCAAATCGCTGCCGGCAAACTCGGCCTGAAGCGTTTTGACCAGCGCCAAATCGTGCTCAAAATTGCGCCCCACCTTCACTTTGAGCACGCGCACACCGCGCTCGTAAACGGCCCGGGCTTCGGACAGCATGGCCTCAACGCTGGACATGCCCAAAATAAAGCTGACCTTCACCCGGCGCTGGGGCGGGTTGAGGTGTTCCAGCAGGGTTTTGCCGCTGGCAGCGGCCTGTGCTTCGTATAGGCAGATGTCGATGGCCCCTTTGGCCGTATGGTTATTGGCGATGACAGCCATCGCCCGGTTGATAGCTTCAACCTCAAAAATGTCCATTCCCAGCAACCGGGGGGCCAGATGCTGCCGGACGATAACCTGCACCGACTCCGGCGTTTCGCCGTAGATGGTGGGGCGGGGCGTCGATTCGGCCAGGCCAACGTGGCCGGTATCGGTGACCAGCCGCACCAGCACGTGCTCGGCGGCGTCCATGCGGCTGGCTTTGCCCCAGCTCAGCGCGCCGGCCAGCGGCAGTTTAAAAGGGATGGTTTGGATTTCAGCGATTTTGGGCATAGTCTGACTTTTTGGTTTTAGACAGGATTAACAGGATTTGCTGGATAAGGTAAAGTCAACTTCTGATAATTCTGTTAATCCTGTCGATGGTTATCAAGCGTCAACCACTCCGCCACCTGCGCGGCGATGGCAGCGGCCGGCTGCGCGGCAGTATCGATGACCAACAGTTGCGCCGGCGGCAGCGTGCCGGACAGGTAGTCGCGGGCGGCCTGCGAGTCGTAGTTGCGCCGCTCTTCAACAATGACGGCTGCTTTTTTGAGCACGTCGTCCGGTAACCAGCCTTCGGCCTGGGCGGTGCGGGCAATCTCCCGCAACTCCTGCACCGAAAATACGGCGTCGATCCCGGCGATAGCGGCCAGCCGCTCGGCCAATGCCTGCCCGGCCTGCGGGGCTTGCAACTGCACCCGATCAAACGCGTCGCGGCGCGTGACCAGCCGGGCCAGCCGCACCCGGTCCGGCGCGTCGAGCACCAAAAAGCGGGCCTGGGGCAGATATTGCGCGCCAAAACGCACTTCATCCAGCCCGCGCAGGCCGTCAAACAGCAGCAGCGCGCCGGTCTCGGCCCGGGCCGAAAGCTGGCTGAGCGCGTGAGCCATGCCGCCACCAAATTTGTCGCGGTAGCGGGCGGTGTACTCAAACCGTTTCAGGCGGTCGGTGACGGGCCGGGGTGTTTCGCCGTCGGCCAGTTGCAGAGCGGTGATGATAATGTCATCGGTGAGCTGGCGGCGGTTGGGCAGCAGCATAAACGGCACATCCGGCGGCAACAGGTCGATCACGGTCGATTTGCCAACGCCGGTGAGGCCAACCACAATCACCAGCGGCAGCTTTGCCAGCGGCGCAAACCCGGCGGGCAGATCATCACGATTGGGGGCAAAAAGCAGCGAGTCGGTTAAAAAATTCATGGGGGCCATTCTACTCTTGAGGCCGGGGCTTTGTCAACTGTTGTTTGCTCCGCCCCTTTATCCGTGCTACAATTTCACTTTGATTTTTTAAGCTGAGATGACAGAATGCAAACTTTTTTGAAAATTACGTTGACAACACTGGTCGCTCTGGTTATTTTTGGGGCGGGGGCCGGTGTTGGTTTTTTTGTGCGCGATTACGTGCTTGCCGACCAGCCCAGCGAAGAAGCCGCGCAGGATTTTTCGCTGTATTGGGAGGTTTGGAACCGGGTGAGCGAGCAGTTTTACGGCGGTATCCCGACCGACGCAAACACCACTTACGGCGCGATTCGCGGCTCGCTGGCCACGCTGAACGACCCGTACACTATTTTTTTGGAGCCGGAACCGGCGGCCAAAGAAAAGGCGCAGCTTGAAGGGCAATTTGGCGGGATTGGCGCGTACGTGCAGCAAAATGACGCCGGCGAAATTGTGCTCGACCCGATGCCCGGCCAGGCCGCCGAAAAGGCCGGCCTGAAAAAAGGTGACGTGCTGCTGGCCATCGACGGGGCAAAACTGACCAAAGAAATGACCATCGATGACGTGGTCAATAAAATTCGCGGCGAGGTGGGCACCGAGGTGGCGTTATCGGTGCGACGCGAGGGCGAAAGCGCGCCCATCGAACTGACCGTGGTTCGGGCGATCATCGAAACACCGAGCGTGACCTGGAATATGGTTGAAAATGAGCCGGAGATTGGTTATATTCGGCTGGCGGCGTTTACCGAGCGTTCCAACGCCGAACTGCAAAAGGCGGTCGGTGAACTGACCGGGCAGGGGGCCAAAAGCTTTATTTTTGACCTGCGCGGTAACGGCGGCGGCCTGCTGGAATCGGCCATCGATGTGGCCAGCCAGTTTTTGAGCGATGGCGTGGTGGTCAAAGAAAATCGCCAAAATGAAGGCGAACGGGTGTATAATGTACGCGGTGGTGGGGTGGCGCTCGACCAGCCGGTGGTGGTGCTGGTGGATGGCGGCACGGCCAGCGCCAGCGAAATTGTGGCCGGCGCGCTGCAGGATTATCACCGGGCCGCGCTCATTGGCGAAAAAACGTATGGCAAAGGCAGCGTGCAGCTTATTTACGAACTGTCGGACCACTCCCGGTTGCACGTAACGGTGGCCAAATGGTTCACTCCCAACGATAACGCCATCGACGGCACCGGTCTCAAGCCGGATGTTGAGGTGCTGTTTAGCGAAGACGACCACGCCAACAACCGCGATCCGCAGTTGGCCCGGGCCATTCAGTTTTTGCAAAACAAGGAGTACACGCACGATAAAGTGTCGGATGCCGGGGCCACGCCGGAACCAACGAATTAACTCGCCGCACTTTTTCAGGATAGCCGCATGAACACAGCGACCAAAAAATGGATAAAGCTCGGGGGGGCGCTGCTGGTAGCGGCGCTGCTGATGGCCGGCTCATTTTTGGCCGGGATGGTTTTTTACGCGGCCAACTCGTCGCCGGCGCAGGCGGCTTCGCTTTCGGCGGCGCTGCCGTTTTTGGGTGCAACCGGCGCGTTCACTCAAACAGCGCCGGCCGGCGAAGATGGCGACCTGCCGCCCAGCCTGGACACGTTTTGGGAAGCGTGGGAGTATCTGAATAAGAATTTTTACGGCGAAATTCCTTCCAATCAGGATCGTATGTACGGCGCAATCCGGGGTATGGTCAACTCGTTTGGCGACCAGCACACCGCTTTTATCGACCCGGTGCGGGCGGCCATTGCCAGTGAAAATATTCAGGGCAGTTTCTCCGGCATCGGCGCAACGGTGCGCATGGACGAGGCCGGCCGGCTGGAAATTGTCGATCCCATGCCGGACAGCCCGGCGCTGAAAGCCGGCCTGCGTCCCGGTGACATCGTTATTAAAGTTGACGACCAGCCGCTGGACGGGATGAACCTGTTTGAGGCGGTGCTGCTTATCCGCGGGCCAACCGGCTCAACCGTGGTGCTGACCGTTTTCCGCGAAGGCGAGCTGGAGCCGTTTGACGTATCGATTGTGCGCGACACCATCGAACTGGAAGTGGTTGAGTCGGAGTTGATCGATGCGCCGGGCGGCGGAAAAATTGGTTACGTGCGGCTGACCCAGTTTTCGGGCGGGGCCGCCGACAAAGTGACCGCGGCCATCGGGGATTTGGTCAAGCAGGGCGCTACATCGATGATTTTTGACCTGCGCAGCAACCCCGGCGGCCTGCTGTCTGAGGCGGTCAACGTGAGCAGCGTTTTTGTTAAACCGGGCGAAACCATTGTCCGCGAGCGGCTCAAAGGCGGCGACGAGCGGGTGTTTGAGGCCAAACGCAATTTTCAGGCCGCCGTCGAAATGCCGCTGGTGGTGCTGATTAACCAGGGCAGCGCCAGCGCCAGCGAGATTGTGGCCGGGGCGATTCAGGATTTGAGCCGCGGCACCATTATGGGCAAACAGAGCTTTGGCAAAGGCTCGGTGCAACTGCCGCACACGCTGTCTGATGGCTCCGAACTGCGGGTGACCATCGCCGAATGGCTGACCCCCAACGGGCGGCAAATCCACGGCGAAGGCATCAGCCCGGATGTGGAAGCCGAGATGAGCTTTGAGGATTTGCAGCAGCAGCGCGATCCGCAGCGGGAAGCCGCCGTTGAATTTTTGAATAAAACAACACAGGAGGAGAAGAGCGAATAAGCGAGTCAGCGCGTCGGCCACCCCAGCCGCAGCGTCGCGGCACACGTCAACTTCGTCACTTCTGACATTTTTCAAATGACAAACGAACACGTTAAAATTGTTGCAGTCAATCGCAAAGCCCGCCACGATTACATCATCGAAGACACATTTGAGGCGGGAGTAGTGTTGACCGGCAGTGAGATCAAGTCGATCCGCGCCGGTCAAGTTAATTTAAGGGACAGTTACGCCGTGATCCGCGATGGCGAGGCGTGGCTGCTCAACGTGCATATTTCGCCGTACAAACAGGCCAGTTACCAAAATCACGAACCGAAGCGCGACCGCAAGTTGCTGCTGCATCGGCGTGAAATTAACCGGCTCACCGGCAAATTGCAGGAAAAGGGGTTAACATTGGTGCCATTACGAATCTATTTAAAAAACAGCCGGGCCAAGGTCGAACTGGGCCTGGGCCGGGGCAAAAAATCTTACGACAAACGCGAAACCCTGCGCGAACGCTCTGACCAGCGCCAGATTGACCGCGCCCTGGGCCGACGTCAAAAAGGATATGACTGATGACTTTTAATCCGTTTCTGTTTAGAAATTACCAACCCCGCCCCCTCGAAATTATCGACACCACCCTGCGCGAGGGGTCACAAAGTTCACTGTTGCACGACCACTACAAATATTTTTTCACCCAGGAAGACAAAATGGAAATCACCCGCGCGCTGATTCTGTACGGGGTCAAGTTCATTGAACTGTTTGCCCCCATTGTCAGCGCGCAGGAAAAAGAAGACTGGGCCGCCATTAAAGCCGTGCGCAATGAACTGATTATGCAAAAAGGCTACACGTTTTTGCTGGCGCACGTGCGCTGCCATCCCGACGATGTGGAATCGGCTATTGCCGCCGGCGCGGACGGGCTGAATTTTTACATCGGCCTGTCGGATGTGTCGCGCAATTACAACCACGGCAAGGATTTTGACGACATCATCAAACGCGCCGGCAAACTGCTCGACGAGGTGAAACGCAACCACCCCGACCTGATTTTGCGCTTCAGCGGCGAAGACGCCTTCCGCACGCCGGAAGTCAACCTGTTCCGTGTGTACGATGAAATTGCGCCCTACGTGGTCCGTTTTGGCACGCCCGATACCGTGGGTGTGGCCACGCCCGCCGGCGTCCGCCAGCGGATTGAGGCGCTGCGCCGGCGCTACCCGCACATCGATTGCGAAGGCCATTTTCACGATGACCGCGGCTTTGCTCTGACCAACGCCCTCGAAGCGGTCAACGCCGGCATGCGCTACATGAACACCACTCTGCTCGGCGTTGGCGAGCGCTCGGGTATCACCTCGATGACCGCTCTCTTTTTCAATTTGTACATCGACAAAATGTACGATCATCTGGAAGGGTACACCCTGCGGGCCAGCTACCCCATCAACGTGATGTTTGCCTCAAAATTGAAAAAGCTGGTGCCCAGCAAAGAGCCGGTCAGCCTGACCAACCGCACCCACACCGCCGGGGTGCACCAAAAAGCGGTGCTCAACGCCGCCGCCACCTACGAACCGTTCCCGCTCGACCAGTTTGGCGTGAGCGAATCGGAAATGCTGCTGGGGCCGTTGAGCGGCTGGAATATGGTCTACTACTTTCTCAAAGAGATCAAATATTACAACCTGGGCGAGGGCACGGCCCGCAAAATTGCGGCGGTGTTCAAAGAGCGGGTGTACAACATCGGCCCCAACGACTCGCCGACCCGGATATTGGTGGAGATCGCCGAAAACGAGTTTGGTCTGAGCCACCTGACCGCGCCGGAACGGGTGAAAGACAACATTGTTCAGCGCATGGACGAGCCATCGCAGGCCGAGCCGGAAGTGCCCGAAGCCGACTTTGCCCGGCAAAACGCCGTCAGCATTAAACGGGGGTAAGCCGATGGGCCACACCTTTGTGGAGAAAATTCTGGCCAAAAACGCCGGGCTGGCCGGCGTGCAGCCGGGGCAGGTGATCACCGCCACGCCGGATGTGGCCCTGAGCCACGACAACAGCGCGGCCATCGCCAAGATTTTTGCCGGCATCGGCGTGGAGCGGGTTAAATACCCGGAACGGCTGGCCATCACGCTGGACCACGCCGCCCCGCCGCCGACCACCAAACACGCCCAAAACCACGCCGAAGTGCGCCGTTTTGTGGCCGAGCAGGGCGTGCCCCACTTTTTTGAGGTGGGCCGCGGCATCTGCCACCAGGTATTGAGCGAAGAGGGGCTGATTGTCCCCGGTGTGGTGCTGCTGGGGGCCGACAGCCACTCCACCCACTACGGCGCGCTCGGCGCGTTTGGGGCGGGCGTGGGCCGCAGCGAAATGGCCGCCATTTGGGCCACCGGCCAACTGTGGCTGCGCGTGCCGGACAGCCTCAAAATCACCATCACCGGCGAGTTCAGCCGCTGGGTCACCAGCAAAGACATCAGCCTGCACATTATTGGCCAGTTGGGGGCCGATGGCGGGTTGTACGCCAGCGTTGAGTTTCACGGCGAAGCGGTGCAAAAAATGTCGATGGCCAGCCGGTTTGTGTTGCCCAATATGATGGCCGAAATGGGCGCGAAAAATGCCTGGGTCTGGCCGGATGAGGTCACGTTTGACTGGCTGGCGCAGCAAACCGGCCGGCCGGAGCGCCGCGCCGAGTGGGCCGCCGCCGCCCGCGAGTTGCAGCCCGACCCCGACGCCAGTTACGCCGCGGACATCACGTTTGATGCCGGAGCCATCGAGCCGCAGGTGGCCTGCCCGCACACCGTTGACAACGTGCGCCCGCTCAGTGCGGTGGCCGGCACGCGGGTGCAGCAGGCCTTTTTGGGCACCTGCACCAACGGCCGGCTCGAAGATTTGGCCATCGCTGCAGAAATTGTGCGGGGGCGGCGGGTGGCTGCCGGCACCCGCTTTTTGGTGATTCCGGCCTCGTCGCAGGTGTATCTGGCCGCGCTCAAAGCCGGCTACGTCGAGACTCTGCTGCAAGCCGGCGCGGCGTTTGGCACGCCCGGCTGCGGGCCGTGCATGGGCAATCATTTGGGCATCCCCGCCCCCGGCGAAGTGACCATCAGCAGCGCCAACCGCAATTTTCAGGGACGGATGGGCACCCGCGACGCGGACATCTATCTGGCCTCGCCGGCCGTGGTGGCTGCCAGCGCCATCGCCGGTGAAATTGCCGGCCCGGAGGCAATTTTAGGGATGAAGGATGAATGACGAAGGACGAAGGATGCCAACTGAACAAAATCCAAAATCGAAAGAGCGTGTTAGGGCGGAAGGATGAATGACGAAGGCTGAGGGATGAAGCGTGTCAACTGAACAAAATCGAAAATCGAAAATCGAAAATCGAAAATTGAGCGGCCGTGTTTGGAAATACGGTGACGGGGTCAACACCGATGTGATCTTCCCCGGCAAATACACTTACACCGTCAGCGACCCGGCCGAGATGGCGCGGTACGCGCTCGAAGATTTGGACCCAACCTTTGCCGGCAATGTTCGCCCCGGCGATGTGATTGTGGCCGGCAAAAACTGGGGCAACGGCTCCAGCCGCGAGCAGGCGGTGACCTGTCTCAAACAGGCCGGCGTGGGCGCGGTAATTGCCGCCTCGTTTGCCCGCATCTGGTATCGCAATGCCATTAACAGCGGCTTGCTGGCCATCACCTGCCCGCAAGCCGTGGATGCGGTCAACGCCGGCGAGCAAATTGAAATTGATATGCAGGCCGGCGTGATTACTACCGCCGCCGGGCAGCAATTTTCGTTCCCGCCGTTTGACCCGGCGGTGCAGGCCATCATCGCCGATGGCGGGCTGATTCCGCATCTCAAAAAACAATTCCAGAAAGCTGACTAACCTTTATGCGCGCAGAAATTGTAATGATCGGCACCGAGTTGCTGCTCGGTGAAATTGTGGATACCAACGCGGCCAAGCTGGCGCTTGGGCTGCGCAGTATCGGCCTGGATTTGTACTACAAAACCACCGTCGGTGACAACCTGGCCCGCATCACCGAAGTGCTCAACCACGCCCTCAACCGCAGCGACGTGGTTATCACCTCCGGCGGGCTGGGGCCAACCGTGGATGATATGACCCGCGAAGCCGTGGCCAACGCTACCGGCCGCAAGCTGGTGTACAGCGATGAACTGGAGCGGCAAATCGCGGCCCGTTTTCGGTTGTTTGGCCGCGAGATGGCCGAAAACAACAAACGGCAGGCTTTCATCCCCGATGGGGCGCTGCCGTTGCGCAACCCGGTCGGCACCGCGCCCTGTTTTTTGAGCGAAGATGTGGCCGGGCGCGGCTTCATTATTTCGCTGCCGGGCGTGCCGCGTGAACTGGAATATATGCTGGACAATACGGTGCTGCCGCTGCTGGTGGAACGGATGGGCGGCAAAAAAGCGCTCAAAGTGCGGGTGCTGCGCACCTGCGCCGTGGGCGAAAGCAACATTGACCGGGCCATTGGTGATTTGGAAGAGTTGGCCAATCCCACGGTCGGGCTGTCGGCGCACGCCGGCCAAACCGATGTGCGCATTACCGCCAAGGCCGATACCGAAGCCGAGGCCGAGGCGCTGATTGCGCAGGTTGAAGCCGAACTGCGGCGGCGGCTGGGCGTGGCGATTTACGGGGTCGATAAAGAAACCGTGCCCGGCGTGGTGGGCCAACTGCTGGCCGAGCGCGGGCTGAAAATCGGGGTGGTTGATACGTTGTCGGGAGGGCTGCTGGCCCGTGATTTGATCGACGCCGGCTTTGGCGAGGTCATCGCTGCCAGTTTACAGCCGGACTCGGTGGCGGCGGCGCTGGCCGAAACCCGCGTCAGCCTCAACGGCAGCGATTACTCGGCGCTGGCCCGCGCGGTTGCGCCGGCGGGCGGGCTGGGTGTGGCGTTGCTGGGGCCGTTTGACGACGACCAGACGCTCATTTTGATTGAAGGCCCGGTTGACAGCCAGCATGTGACGTATGCCAGCCGCAAATTTCAGGACTCGGATTACGTGCGGCGCTGGTTTGCCACCCAGGGCCTCGATTGGGTGCGGCGGGTGCTGCTCAACCAGCTCACCTCGCCCGCTGATTGGAATTGATAAAAAAGCGGCGCGGAATTTATCCGCGCCGCTTTTTTATTTGTCGGTTAACGCCTCGGCGAAAGCCGCCTGAAATTCGGCGGGCGGCACCGAGCCAAACCACTGCTGTAACACATTGCCTTCGGCGTCCAGCAGGTAAAATTCCGGCTGGGCGCGGCGGCCCAACGTTTGCCGAAATTCCAGCGTGGCCGGGTCGTCCACATCCAGATAGGCAAAATTGATCTGCTCGCCATACAATTCCTCAAGCCCGTGCACGACGGGCGCCATTGCGCGGCAGGTCGGTCACCAAAAAGCAAAAAACTCAACCAACTGTACTTTGCCGGAAGCCAGCGCCACGGTAGCCGGATCGGTGGCTGCCAGCGCCGTGCGCGTTGATGGCCGAAATTCGGGCATGGCCGCGGGCGGCTCCGGCACAGGGGTATCTGTGGGTGCGATGGTTGGTGGGGGCGGGGTATCGGTGGGCGTGGCCGCGGCGACGGGTTCGGTGGGAGTTGGGCCGGGCCGCGACGTATCGGCGGGTGTGGTCGCTGCACCACAGCCGGCCAGCGCCAGCACGGCAACGGCCGGCAGCCAGCGCCGGGCAATGGATGTCAACTGAATCATTTATTCTCCTCTGGTTCAAAAGTCTACGGTTTTTATATCCCCAAAAAGTTACAGAAATATTAACCGGGCGCGGGGAGGCAAAATATGGGTACTGAGCAGATTCGCCATCTGCGTATTTTCCCCGATGAGCTTACCGGGTCTTTTGTATAAACTGTGAAAAATCCCAAAGGCGGTTTGGCCCGATAAATTTCGTTAGGGCTGACCCCTCACAGTAAAGAAGGAGACAATTCAATGTTAGAAACCTCTGCAATCAACAAAGCCTCTGTTTATACTGAAGCCGATCTGGCGACCTTGCGGGCCGGCTTGAGCGGTGAGTTGCTGCGACCGGGTCAGGCCGGTTACGACGGCGCCCGTCAACTGTGGAACGGCGCCGTTGACCGATACCCGGCGCTAATTGTGCGCTGTCAAACCAGCCAGGATGTGGCCCAGGCCGTTACTTTTGCCCGCAGCTATCATCTGCCGGTGTCGGTGCGCAGCGGCGGGCACAATACCAATGGCCTGGCCCTGATTGACGACGGGCTGGTGATCGACCTGTCGCAGATGAAGCAGGTGACGGTCGATCCGGCCCGGCGTATTGCCCGCGCCGAACCCGGCCTGACACTGGGCGAGTTTGTCCGGGCCGTTGAACCCTACGGCTTAGTGACGACTACCGGCACCTGTTCCGGTAACGGGTTGGGCGGGGCTACTCTGGGGGGCGGCATTGGCTGGCTGATGGGCAAGTACGGCCTCATTATCGATAACGTTCGCGCCTTTGAGGTGGTCACCGCCGCCGGCCGGCTGCTCACCGTGAGCGCTACCGCCAACGCCGATTTATTCTGGGCGCTGCGCGGCGGGGGCGGCAATTTTGGCATTGTCACCGCCATCGAGTACCAACTGCACCCGGTTGGGCCGGTGCTGGCCGGAATGGTCATTCATTCACAGGCCAACGCTCAAGCCGTGATGCGTTTTTACCGCGATTTTAGCAGCGCCGCGCCCGATGAACTGACTGTGTACGCCGTGCTGGCTACCCTGCCGGAGATTGGCCCGGCCATTATGCTCATTGCCTGCTATTGCGGCGAAGACCTGGCCGCGGGCGAACGGCTGCTGGCTCCGCTGCGGCAATTTGGCCAGCCGCTGGTTGACACCATTAAGCCGATGGCTTACAGTGAATTGCTGGCTTTGCTCGATCCGGCCGCGCCGGATGGCCGGAATTATCACGATACCGCTTACTCGCTCAAACAGCCCGGCGACGACGCCCTCGATGCGCTCATTGCCTGCGCGCAGGCCGTTACCTCGCCGTTCACCGCCATTGTGATTCACCACGTGCACGGTGCGGCAACCCGCGTGCCTGCCCAGGAAACGGCCTTTGCCTTGCGGGAAACGCACTACGCCATTGTCAACGCCGCCGGTTGGGAAGAGGGCGATGGAGCGGCGCACATCGCCTGGGCCAAAGAATCGCTGGCCCGAATGCAGCCGTTTGCCAGCCGGGGTTTGTATGTCAACTTTATGGGCTATGAAGGTGAAGCGGCCGTCCGCGACGCCTATCGCGCCAATTATGAGCGGCTGGTCGCGCTGAAAAACAAATACGACCCGACCAACTTTTTCCGCTTTAATCAAAATATCAAACCCGCCGCCCAAACCGAGCGGGGCCTGTAAAAACAAAAAAGGAGTCACAAGAATGTCATCCACCCCCCAACTTTTTGAAGAAACCGGGGCGGTGCTGCTGCCCGGCCAGGGTCAGGTTATTCCCTTGTTGAGCAATACCGCCACCGTTAAAGTTTCCGGCGATGATACCGCCGGCCAGCTTACCGTTATTGAATACGAAATTGCGCCTGGCGGCCCCAGCCCGGTGCCGCATCGTCACAAATATGTGGAAGTTTTTTATCTGCTAACGGGCAGTCTCACGTTTACTGTGGACGGGCAGGAGGTAATCGGCGTGGCAGGGACAACTATCACTGTGCCGGCGGGCGTCGTCCACACCTATCGCAACGAGTCGCCGGAACCGGTGCGTTTTCTGGTGATCTGCGCGCCGGCCGGGATAGACAAATATTTTGCCGAACTGGCTCAGCTCATCGAGGCCGAACCGGTTTGGCCGCCGCGGGATATGAGCCGGATCATGGCCCTGAACGAGAAATACGACACCGAACTGGTGTTGCCTTCCCGCTAAACACCTCGATAAATGACAATCCGCCCGGCGGATTATTGTTGACGATAACCAGCCCTGCCTGATTTTTGCTATCAGGCAGGGCTTTTTTTGTCCACCGGGAGCTGCGGGGAACAGTTTGTCGGCGCCGTTTCTAATAACCTGAGTTCGGAAATTAATCACAACCGTCATTCTGAGGAGCGTAGCGACGAAGAATCTTCGCTTTTGCCGGCAAAATTAGCCTAAAAAGGGGGATTCTCATCTGCACTGCGCGCAGGCGCAAGTGTCACTCCCTGCGGTCGTTTAGAGAATGACATTTAAGAGAATTCCCGAACTCAGGTTAATACCCGGGGAGTGGTTGAATGGTAAGTGATGAAGAATGCTGTTGGGAGTCAGCAAAGCTGGCGAAGCGACCTCCACGGCCAAAAATGAGATTGTTTTAGCCGACATCTTTAAATATGGGTACTGTGCTCGTCTCGCCTGCGTATTTTCCCCGACGAAAAAGCCGTTTTATGGGTATAGACTGGGGCTTGTTTATGGTAAAGCTTTTTCAAAAAAATCCAGACCCAATTTAATGAAATTCAGGAGATCATCAGTTATGAACCAGAAATTTTTGATCAAAAAAGGAGCAGCGCTTGTTCTCCGCCTGGCTGCCGGGCTGGGCCTATTCATCGCCCTTGTGAGTCTGATGGCCCTGTCCGCCGTCCCGGCGGCCGCCGAAATTCCACCGGGGAATAACCAGGGACATCAGGTTTACCTGCCGCTGTTGCTCAAAAGCGGCAGCAACACTACCCCGGCCGGCCCCTATGCCGCAATGCTGCAAAAAGTGCAGCAAACCTGCGCGACCACCGGCTTTAATCAACTGTGCGTTGCTAACGGGCAGGTTGCGGTGCAGCCCGAGGCCGGCGCAACAACAACCCACCAGCCCGGCTCGATGTCCGACCTGACCGGGGTAAAGAGCTTGAGTTTAACGTCAACCGGGGCCGACCCGCAGCAATGGAGCATCGCCTGGCTACGCCTGCGGGCCGATTCTGACCTGCCCGATCAGGCGTTGAATATTCTGGCTGTGGGCAATGTCCAGATCACCAACATCACGCTCTTTGAAAACCAAACCGGCCTGACAACTACACTTGTGCTGCCCGGCCTGCAATTTGAAAGCAATCCGATTCCCGGCGTGGACAAAGCGGGCAGCAGCGGGTTGATTGTCATCAATCCCAGCCCGGAAGAGTTGCTGTCACTCACGCTCAACGGCGCAGAAGTGACCCTCGGTTCCACGGCGCTGGCGCAGGCGCAGCCGGGCGGGCAACTGACCGTAACGATGGCGACCGGAACCTCGCTGACCCAGGCCGGTGGTGGTAGCAGCAGCGCGGTTAAAACGCAGCAGGTCAGTGTGCCGCTCAACCAGGCCGGGCAACCTGCCGGCTCGCCCGCGCCGGCCAAAGCAATAGATCCGCTGAAGTATGTTTTTTCTGATGCGTTCACCACCGAGCCGGATCGGGAGTTGGGGGCCTCGGTGCTGCGAAAGTTGAACCGGTCCATTGATCGCTGCCTGAACAACGAGCCTCGTTATGTTTACAACGTGCTGTTCTGGACGCACATCATCGAGACAAAACCGGCCCTAAAAGCCCAAATCGCCCCCGACAAACTGGAAGAAGCGTACAACCGGGCGCCCAATTGCCTCACCTTTGAGGTTCATTTCTGGTCATATGTGATCACCAAATCTGCCTATCATAGTCAAGACAGCACAATTTCTGATAAGCCTGAAACGATAAAAGTTCAATTTTATCCCGACGGCGGTTTTATGATGTCGGGGACCAACGACACGCTGGATTATGAGGCCTATCATTACACCCCGCTGGCGGCCGCCTGTCCCATCAGTACCGAAACCACCCCCGGTCGGCTGATGGTTTCGGATGGAACATTGAAAATCGCGGTCAACAAGGTGCGGGTATCGCTGGATTTGCAGGTGCGTGACCAACCGGCCGACCGGGCTTTGCTCAACTGCCCTTCCGTTCCGCCGCTGGTTCTGGCCCAAAACCACTGGGTAACCGTGTTTTATCACCTCCACGAGGGCTACCGGCCGGGTTCGGATTTGCATAGTTTTCGCTTTGATTGGGATATGGCGGCTAAATATGGGTTCAGTCTTGGCCGGTTCTACACCCAAAAAGCCGAAGCCGAGTTTGCCTTTGAGGGTGAGACTAATGTGGGGCTGATTCATGTTCCAAACGGCATGAACTAACCTGATACTGAAACAGCCCCCGGCAAAGGTAGCCGGCCGGTTTTGAGTACAATCACAATGCAATCTGCGTATTTTCCCCGATGAGGGAAAACAACTGCCGCAATAAACTGAGAACAGATAATTTGAGGAGAAATTTTTATGAAACACAGAATTTTTACGTTTGGAATTTTATTGCTGTTGCTGGCCTTGCCTGCCTTGTCGGCCTGCAAACCGGCCCAATCGACGGCGGCCGGTCTAGAAACGGCCAACACGTCGTCTGCGGCAGAGATTTCTGTATCCAACAGCCAACCCGATAACCCCGCCCTGGCCGGCTGGCAAACAGTTACCGGCGAGCATGTATCGTTTCGGCTGCCGCCTGCCTGGCGGCCAACTGCCGTGGAACCGGGTATGGGCAGCGTGCTGGAAAGCTGGACGCTCGGTATCCCCGGCGTTGAAACCGATCAGGACATCAGCTTTTTTGCCGCGCCGCTTGAACAGATACAGCCAACCGACTCAATCAGTGAGTACCCGTTTATCATCGGCGGCCGGCCGGGCGTAAAGTGGGTTCGCGCCGGCGCCGGCTATTTTTCTTACGACTACTACACCGGCGGTGGAGCGGACGCCGGCAGTTTTGGCCTGCACGTGACCGTTGCGGACGAAACCCCGGAACTGGAAGCCGAACTGGATATGGTCGCCTCAACCATCAGCTTTATCACGCCGGGCAAATAGGCAGGCGGCAAACGTTCGGCCGCCAGGCTCAAGCATCAACATCCCAACCGTGGAGCAGCATAGATGAACTTGTGGTTATCAACCTTTCGAAACGTGACCTGGCTGTTATTTTTGGCTGTTGCTGCCGGGTTGTTCTTTCCCCCCGGCGCGGCGGCAGAAAACCCGCCCGGTGGCCAGAATTTCAAAGTCTATCTGCCGGCAGTGACCAAAGGCGGCGACGCAACCAACCCGCCGCCCCCGGTTGAAGTGACTAAAGGTGGGCTATTCTTTAAAAGCAATCCCAAAACCAACAGCGCCAGCGCCGCGGTAGATGCCAACGGCGGCATGCATTTTGCCTTTGCCGATTTTGGCCCGCTTAACAGCCACCCCCAGGCCAACTACTTTTACTGCGCCACCGGCTGCGACAACCCGGCCAACTGGCACGGCGTTTTGTTGGGCGATTACGTCGACGAAGTGCAACTGGCGCTCACTCCGGCCGGCCAGCCGCGCCTGCTCATCACCACCAGCCGGGTGGGCGAAAGCGGCAGCTACGGCAACAGCTTCCATTACGCCGCCTGCAACCAAAACTGCACCAACCCGGCCAACTGGTCGATGACTCTGGCCGCGGCATCGGCCAAAACAGACACCGGGATTTTTGACCAGCCGCAGCATTACTTTGCGCTCGATGCGCTGGGGCGGCCGCGCCTGGTTTACAACGATGAGTGGCCCAACGACTCCGGCGTTTACTACGCCGCCTGTGATACGGCCTGCAACACCAACCCGGCCAACTGGTCCAAAACCAAAATCGGTTTGGAAGACCAGTGGAGCACCAGCGAAACTTTTGAAATGCCGGTGCTCAAATTTAACAGCCAAAACCAACCGCGCTTGCTGGCCAACATCACCACGCTTGATAACACCAGCGGCCTGTATTACCTGGAATGTAACGCCAATTGCGCCAGCCTCGCCAACTGGCAGCGCGTGCGCCTGCTGGATCGGGGCAATGGCCCGGATGTGGGCTGGGACATGGAATTGGATGCCGCCGGCCGGCCGCGGATGATCTTTTACCAGGGCAGTCTCGACGGCGGGGGCGGCAACTCGCTGCAATACGCCTGGTGTAACGGCAGTTGCCTCACCGATAGCAACTGGACGTTGACTCACTTTGGCCTGCCTCAGGGCGATGGCCTGTACCCCGATCTGGCCTTGACCGGCGCGGGCCAACCACGGATTGCCTACAAACTCAGCGGCGGCGCAGGGCTGGGGTATTTGTGGTGCAACGTTAACTGTCACGCTGGCGGCGGCCAGTGGTCGGCGCAGCCGGTTGAAGCCAGCAGCGTGCTCGACAACGACTTTCCCATCCCGCCGCCCAATTTCTGCACCAATGCTTACTGGATTGGCGGCTACCGGCCCTCGCTGGCGCTTGACAGCCAGGGTAACCCGCGCATTGGCTACGACGCGCTGCACCTGTTTGGCGGCGGCACGTGCGCCACCGGCAGCGATTTTCGCGCCGCGCGCTATACCTTCTTCCCTCAGCCGTAACTCCCCCGGGTGGTTCGGGGTGGTTTTACTGCCCCGAACCACCTCCTTTTTGCTGCACCCCCTCTGAAATTCCTTTTGACTTGCGCCTTACTTTGGGTTATGATTGGGGCGATTATTCCACCGTCATCAAAGAGGAGGTACTATGGCGCAGCACAGTTTGGCAGGCAAACCGGCTCCCCGCGAGCTGCTCACCAACATCCCCCGGCTGATTTCGGCGTACTACACCCGCCAGCCCGACCCCACGAATCCCGCTCACGAAGTGGCGTTTGGCACGTCGGGCCACCGCGGCACATCTCTCAAAAATAAGTTCAACGAAAACCACATTCTGGCCATCAGCCAGGCGTTGTGCGAATACCGCCAGCAGCAGGGGATTACCGGCCCGTTGTTCATCGGCATGGACACCCACGCCCTGTCGGAGCCGGCGCTGATCTCGGCCATTGAAGTGTTTGCCGCCAACGGCGTCAACGTGGTGGTTCAAAAAGGGTTGGGGTACACACCCACGCCGGTTATTTCACACGCCATTCTCACCAGAAACGCCGGCAAAAGCAGCGGCCTGGCCGATGGCGTGGTCATCACCCCCTCGCACAACCCGCCGGATGACGGCGGTTTCAAGTACAACCCGCCCTCCGCCGGCCCCGCCGATACCTCCACCACCAAAACCGTGCAGGACCGGGCCAATCAAATTCTGCGCGATGGGCTGAAGGCCGTGCAGCGCATGCCGTTTGAGCGGGCCATGCAGGCCGATAACGTGCGCCAATACGACTACATCACCCCCTACGTAACCGATTTGAAAAATGTTATCAATTTTGAAGCCATCGCCGCTGCCGGGCTGAATATTGGGGTTGACCCGATGGGCGGCGCGGGGATTGCTTTTTGGGATCCCATCGCCGAGATGTACGGGTTAAAGCTCAACGTTGTCAATCGCGCCGTCGATCCCACTTTTTCATTTATGACCGTGGACAAAGATGGCAAAATCCGCATGGACTGTTCCTCGCCGTATGCGATGGCCAGCCTGATTGGCCTGAAAGATCAGTTTGACATTGCCTTTGGCAACGACCCCGACTACGACCGGCACGGCATTGTGACCAAAAGCGTTGGGCTGATGAACCCCAACCACTACCTGGCCGTGGCCATTTGGTATCTGTTCCAAAACCGGCCCGGCTGGCGCGCCGACGCCGCCGTGGGCAAAACGCTGGTTTCCAGCTCGATGATTGACCGCGTGGCGGCGCATTTGGGGCGCAAACTCAGCGAAGTGCCGGTTGGCTTTAAATATTTTGTCGATGGCCTGATCGACGGCAGCTACGGTTTTGGCGGCGAAGAGAGCGCCGGCGCGTCGTTTTTGCGCCACAATGGCACGGTCTGGACCACCGACAAAGACGGCATCATTTTGGATTTGCTGGCCGCCGAAATTACCGCCACCACCGGCCGCGACCCCGGCGAGCATTACCGGGCGCTCGAAGCGCAGTTTGGCAGCCCGGTGTACGAGCGCATGGACGCCCCGGCCAACGGCCCGCAAAAAGCGGTGCTGGCCAACCTGTCACCGGAAATGGTGGCCGCCACCGAAATGGCCGGTGAAAAAATTGTCGCCAAACTAACCCACGCCCCCGGCAACGGCGAAGCCATCGGCGGGCTGAAGGTGGTGACGGACAACGGCTGGTTTGCCGCCCGCCCCTCCGGCACCGAGGAAATCTACAAAATTTACGCCGAAAGCTTCAAAGGCGACGAACACCTGCAGCAGATTCAGGTTGAAGCGCAGCAGATTGTCTCAGCGGCGTTCAAAGCGGCGGGATTGTAACAAAAAGGAGTCAGGGGTTAGGAGTCAGGAGTCAGTAGGTCGGGCTTGCAGCCCGACAGTGCGCAGCCTCCCCGGAGGACGGGTGAAAATGGAGTCCAAAACTGCAGTTTTGGACTCCTGCCGCAAAGTTTTAAGAACCGGGGCAGGAATCATCTAACCCTAACTCCTGACCCCTGAATCCTATTTTCACAGGAGTTTTTTATGCACGTTAACCCATCCATTTTCAAAGCCTACGACATCCGGGGCATTTACCCCACCGATTTGAACGAGGACGTTGGCTACGCCATTGGCCGCGCTTTTGCCAGCTTTTTGCAGGTTGATACCGTGATTGTTGGCCGCGATATGCGCCTGTCCGGCCCGGCCATGTTCGGGGCGGTGACCCGCGGGCTGATGGACCAGGGCGCGGACGTGATCAACATTGGCATGGTCAGCACCGACCAATACTACTACGCCTGCGCCACGCTGGGCCACGCCGGAATGATGGTTACCGCCTCGCACAACCCGGCCCAGTACAGCGGCTTTAAAATGGTGCGCAAAATGCCCCAACTCCTCAGCGGCGACGAGGGGATTCAGGATTTGCGGCGCATCGTGGAAAATGACGACTTTGCCCCGGCTGCCCGCAAAGGCAAAATGACCAAAATCGATCTCAGCGAGGAGTTTGTGCAGATGGTGGTCAGCCTGGTTGATGCCGATGCGCTGGCCAAACTCAAAGTCATCGCCGATACCGGCAACGGTATGGTTGGCCCCATTCTCAAACGGGTGTACGACCGCCTGCCAGCCATCGAACTGACCGGCATGTATCTTGACCCCGACGGCAGCCTGCCCAACCACGGCCTCGACCCGCTCCAGCCGGAAAACCGGGCCGAATTGCAGGCGCGCGTTGTCGCCGAAGGCGCGGATGTCGGCTTTGCTTTTGACGGCGACGGCGACCGCTTTTTTACCATCGATGACCGCGGCGAGTTTGTTTCCGGCGATTTTCTGACCGCGCTCATGGGCCAGTACTATTTGGAAAAATATCCCGGCAGCAACATTGTGTACGATGTGCGGGCCAGTTGGGCCGTGCCGGATCTCATCACCGCGGCCGGCGGCACGCCGCTGATGGAACGGGTGGGCCACGCCTTTATCAAGCGCCGGATGTCGCAGGAAAACGCGGTGTACGGCGGCGAAGTGACCGGTCACTACTATTTTAAAGACTTCTTTTTTGCCGACTCCGGCATTGTTCCCTCGCTCATTATTTTGGAGATGCTCTCCAAAAAGAAGGCGCGGCTGTCTGACCTGCTCAAACAGCTCGAGGCCAAATATTTTATCTCCGGCGAAATCAACACCCGCATTGCCGGCGACCCCCAGGCCAAAATGGAAGAACTGGCCCAAATTTACGCCGCGGGCAAAGTGGAATGGTTCGACGGCGTATCGGTTACTTTTGACGACTGGCACTTTAACGTGCGCCCCTCTAACACCGAGCCGCTGCTGCGCCTGAACCTGGAAGCTACCTCCAAAGCAATGATGGAACAAAAACGCGACGAGGTACTGGACATCATTCGCCGCTGAGCGCGGGGTTAACCGTGATCAAATTGTTGCGTTGGATTGAGGCTACCGGCAAACCGCTGGCCGAGGTGCATATCCCGGATCGCGAGCTGGCCTGGCGCGGTTTTGTGTTGAACACCGTGCTGCTCAGCCTTATTTTTTTTACCGCCGTTTATTTTTTGCTCAACGCGGCCTTCTGGTTTTTTGGCCTCGATGAAGGTTCGGCGGTGGCCACGTTTATTGGCGTGTTTGTCTTTTTGGGGATTTACCAGGTTTCGCGCCAGTTCAGCGTGCAGTTGGCCATCTACCTGTTCAGCGCGTTCAGCATCATCATCAGTTTTATCCTGAGTATTGGCTGGGGCGTGGCCGATATTTCTACCAACGCCTTTTATGTGATGGCCATTTTTGAAAACAGCATTCTGCTGCGCGGCCGGCCCTTTTTTTTGGTGCTGGGCACGTTGGTGCTGGGTTATTTACTGCTGGGATTGGCCGAACTGGCCGGCCTGTTTACTCCGCTCTTTTTTACCGTGCTCACGGCCAACGTGATCAACGTAACCGTGATTCTGACCTTTTTAACCCTGTTGGGACTGATCACCTCGCGGTTGATTGACCAGGTGCTCGCGGCACAGGTGGCCGAAGCCAGCCGCCGCCAGGAGCTGGAAAGCCGCGCCCGCATTGCCGCCGAAATCCAGCTTAAAATGTTGCCCGATAGCCCGCCGGAGTCGGCCAATTACGACATCGCCGGGCTATCCATCCCGGCCCGTGACGTGGGCGGCGATTTTTACAATTACCACTTGCTGCCCAATGGCGATCTGGCCGTAACCATCGGCGATGTCACCGGCAAAGGTATGCCCGCAGCCCTGTTGATGGCCGTGACCACCGGCATGATCGACAGCCTCATCCCGGCGGCCAAAGAGCCGGGCCAGTTTTTATCGGTGGTGGCCAGCCGGCTGCACAAACACAGCCGCGACAGCGGCCTCAACGCCGCCTGTCTGGTGGCGTTTTTCAATAACGATTACTTGCGCGTGGCCAACGCCGGCTGCATCAGCCCGGTTATCCGCCGCCGCAACGGCCAGCTTGAATGGTTGGAAGTCGGCGGCCTGCCGATGGGCATCAAACAAATCCCGGAAGCTTACCGCCAGGTTGAAACCCGCTTTTTCCCCGGCGACTGGGCCATCTTTACCACCGACGGAGTGGTCGAGTCGATGGATGGGGCGCGCCAACTGCTCGGGTTTAAGGCGTTGGAAACGATTATTGCCCGTGCTCCCAGCCACAGCGCTCAGGCCATGCGCCAGCACATCATTGAGCAGGTGCAGCGCTATCAGGGCGCGCAAGATCAGCACGACGATATTACAGTAGTGGTTGTTCACGCCACAGAAAGTAACTATGCTGCGTAACTTTTTTATTCAACTTTCCACCAGCGAATCCGCTCGCAGTTTTACCACCCATTTTGGCCCCGCCCGCCAGTTGGCCCGCCGTTTTGTGGCCGGCGAAACGCTCGATGAGGCGGTGGCGGTGGTCAAAGAACTGAATAGCCGGGGCATCAAAGCCATTCTCAACCACGTTGGCGAAAGCGTCACCACCCCGGCCGAGGCCAGCGCCGCCGCCGATGAATTTCAAGCCATCCTCCAGCGCATCCGCACCGAAGGGCTGGACGCCGATATATCGCTCAAACCATCGCACGTGGGGTTGGGCTTTGGCCGCGATTTTTGCTTTGAAAACATGGCCGGCGTGGTGAAAACCGCCCGCGATCTGGGCATTTCGGTAGAAATGGACATCGAAGCCAGCCCGGATGTGGATGATACGCTGGCCATTTATCACCGCCTGCTGGATACTTTTGACTGCGACATCCGGCAGGCGATCCAAACCTACCTGTTCCGCACCCCGGCCGATGTGCAAAAAATCATCGAGGCCGGCGGCGGCATCCGGCTGGTGAAGGGCGCGTATCAGGAATCGCCGGCCATTGCCTACCAGCGCCGCGATGAAATCCGGCAGGCGTCGTTCCGGGTGATCGAGATGATGCTGTCGCCGGAGGCGGTGGCCAAAGGCGCGTATCTGGCTCTCGGCTCGCACGACCCGGTGCTCATTGAGGCCCTGCTGCGCACGGCCAACCGGTGCGGCCTGTCGCCCGAGCAGTTTGAAATCCAGATGCTGCTGGGCGTTCGCCGCGATGAACAGCAGCGGCTGGCGGATTTGGGCTACCAGGTGCGAGTGTACGTGCCCTTTGGCACGGCCTGGTATCCCTACTTTATGCGCCGCCTGGCCGAAAGGCCGGCCAACGTCTTTTTCATCGGCCGGGCATTTTTGGGGGCGTAGGAATAAAGGATAAAGGATGAAGGATGAAGACCAACAACTGATTGGCAAAGTGGCGCTGATTACCGGCGCGTCGCGGGGCATTGGCCGGGCCATCGCTCTGGAATTGGCCGGGCGCGGCGCGGATATTGTGGTTAATTATCTGCGCAAAAAAAGCGCCGCCGAAGCCGTAATCGCCGAGATTGAGGCGTTGGGCCGGCGCGCCGTGGCCATCAAAGCCAACCTGGCCGAGGCTGCTCAAATTGAGGCGATGTTTGACCAGATTGAGGCCGAATTTGGTCGCTGCGATATTTTTGTGGGCAACGCCGCCAGCGGCACTCCCCGCGCCGCGCTGGAATTGACCGACAAACATTGGGATTGGACAATGGACGTGAACGCCCGCTCGGTGTTGCGTTGCGTGCAGCGGGCCGCGCCGCTGATGGCCCGCCACGGTTGGGGCCGAATTGTGAATATCAGCAGCCCCGGCAGCAGCCGGGTGCTGCCACACTACTCGGTCATCGGCCTGTCAAAAGCGGTGATTGAGGCGCTCACCCGCTATTTGGCGGTAGAGCTGGCGCCGCAGGGAATTGTGGTCAATGCGGTGTCGCCGGGGCTGGTTGATACCGATGCCGTGTCGGCGTTTCCGGTGGATTTGCAGGAGGTGTTTCAGTACGCCGCCGGCCGCGCGCCGGCCCGCCGGCTGGTAACGCCGGCAGACGTGGCCGGGCTGGTGGCTTTTCTCTGCTCCGATGCGGCGGCGATGATTGTGGGCCAAACTGTGCTCATCGATGGCGGTTACAGCCTGCTGGTGTGAGCCGGCTCACAGCGACTGCACTTTGTTGAGCCGCTGCAGCACAACCTCGGCCGGGGCCCAGCCGATGGTCAACCCGTAGAATTTGTCCCCCTTTTCCGCCACCAGCGTGGGAAAACCCTGCACTCCCAACCGGCTTCTAAATTGAAAATCCTCCTGCAGCCGGCGGGCCACCTCCGGCGAGTTCAATTCGTCGGCAAAGCGGGCCGCGTCCAGCCCAATTTCGGCGGCCAGTTCGACCAGCGTCGCTTCCAGCGAGGGGTTGCGCGCCTGCCGGTAGTAGGCGCGCTGAATGGCTTTGATCATTGGGCCAATGTGCTGCTGGCCCTGCAAGCCGGCGGCCAGCACGGCCCGGCACGAAGGGTACGTTGAGCGCACCGGCGTGCAGACGCTCCAGAAGTCAAAATTGAACTCCGCGCCGGTGCGGGCGGCAACTTCGCGCCAGTGCTGCTGCACGTACTGTTGCATCTGCGGCGGCATCGGCTGGGCGGAATCCGGGGCCAGCCCGCCCATTACGTAACGCAGCGCGGCAGCGGCGGGCAGGTGGGGGATCACAGCTTCCAGCACCGGGCTGAAACCGTAACACCAACTGCACATGGGGTCGAGAATGTAGTAGAGCGTCAGGCCGGTCATCAAACCATCCTCAGGATTGTTCCACCAGCGGCGCGATGCAGTCCGGGCCATCAAAGCGAGGATTGTTGACCACCCGCGAGACCGGGTAGGCGGTCATCTGTTCCGCGGGGAAGGGGGCCAGCAGCGATTGCAACCGTTCCGGTTTTTGCTCGGCGGGGTCAAGCCACTGGTTGTAGGCGGCGGGCGGCAAAATCACCGGCATGCGGTTGTGAATTTTGGCCATCAACGCGTTGGGTTCGGTGGTGATGATGGTGCAGCTCAACACTTCGTCACCCTGCGGCGAATGCCACTGTTCCCACAACCCGGCAAAGGCAAACGGCTCTTGCCCTTCAAGCTGAATGTACAGCGGGGTTTTGCTGTTGTCCGGATTTTTGCGCCACTCAAAAAAGCCATCGGCCAGAATCAGGCAGCGTCGCCGGCGGTACGCCGAACGGAATGAGGGCTTTTCGGCCAGCGTTTCGGCGCGGGCGTTGATGAGTTTGTTGCCGATGGACGGCTCTTTGGCCCACGAGGGAATCAGGCCCCAAACAAAAAAGTCAATCTGCTGCCGGCCGTCGTTGGCCACCACCGCCACCGGCTGGGTGGGGGCAATGTTGTAGCGCGGCGAAAAATCGGCCGGTGGCGCAAATTGCTGAAACGACTCGGCTAATTGCTGGCTGTTTTGGGTGAGCGTAAATCTTCCGCACATAGTCTCCCTGCTTTCAATTATTGTGAATGGTGGCCCGCCGGCCAGATTCAAGCAAGTTTTTGAGGGTTGCCAGGCTGGCCTGCATAGCTTTTTGGGTGGCGCGCTGCCGGCCCAGTTTGTCGAGCAGATTGGCAATAAAGCCGCGCGGCTGGTAGTTCCAGTTCCACGAAAAACGGGTGCCGCTGCCGGTTGAAACAAACTCCCACGTTAGCTCGCTGCCGGCGGCAAACGGGCTGGCGCCGGCGGTGTCGATGGCTTTGATGCGGGTGCCGGACGGCATCTGGTAATCCACCACTTCGGCTTCCCAGCTAAACACCGCGCTGTTGCCCTGCCGGGAATCGATGCGCAGCAGCGTACCGCGCCGAAACGGCTGCGGGGTGATCATTTCCACGGCCTCAATTTGCTCAACCCATTCGGGCCAGTGCTTTAAATCGTGGCAAAACCGAAAGACATCGGCGCGGGCCACGTGGATTTCAACGGTTTCTTGGATGCGGGGCATGGGTTTTTTCCTGACGATGAATTTGGGATAACGGTATTGTACCAAAAAATCAGGCGCTGTGACAATGGCGGCAACAGCTTTATCATCACAGGACTCAGAGGGGGTTGACATCTGACGGTGATGAAAGTATTCTTAACTTACATAATCGAGAGCCAAGAAATTACCTATATGTCAGATTCAGAACTGGCCAAAAGGCTGTCATCTGGTTCAGCCAGCCGGCTGGAATCAACTGAACAGGAGCAGTACGCGCAGGATTTGCAGCGCGCCATCGACCAGGAACGGAAATCCCGCGCCCGGCTGGACCGGCTGCGCTCCACCTTTCTGAGCACCGTTAACCACGAAATGCGTACTCCGCTGGTGCTTATTTTGCAGTCGATTGAGTTGCTCGATAGCAACCGGCTCGGCACAATGACGCCGGACCAGCTCGACACGCTGATGGTGCTCAAACGCCAGGCGGAAAAACTGGATCGCATGGTGATGAGTCTTATTCGGGTGGCCGGTTTTTTGAGCAAGCAGGAAAGCATCAAACCGGTGATGGGCCGGCTCACGCCGGTGATCAACGGGGTGCTGCCGCTGGCCGAATTTAAAGCCCGCAGCCGCCAGATTGCCATCATCACCGAAATTGCCCCCAACATGCCGCCGTTCCCGCTGGATGTCAAGCAAATTGAAGAAGCGGTGGCGCAGTTGCTCGATAACGCCATCAAATTTAACCGGCCCAACGGCAAAATAAAGCTCAGCGCCAGCGCTGGTGACGAGTGGATAGAGATCACCGTCGTCGATACCGGAACCGGCATCAACCCGGATCGGCTGGAAACAATTTGGGAAGTTTTTGAGCAAAACAGCGACCCGGTGCGGCGGGCGCAGGAAGGGCTGGGGCTGGGGCTGGTGCTGGTAAAATACATCATCGATGCTCACCAGGGAGTGATTGAAATAGACACCAAAGTGGGCCAGGGTAGCAAATTTACCATCAAACTCCCCCGTTATCGGCCATAATTGACAAAATCCCGCTTAACCATAAGATAAGTCTAAATTTTTGGGGTATGGCCACCATACCTTTATAACGAACCCAGCGAGGGATACCCGCCATGATTACCAAGCAAGTGATTCTCAAAAAAGACCGTGAAAAATCGGCAAATAATCGCCACCCCTGGATTTTTTCCGGCGCGGTGGCCAGGGTTGAAGGTGACCCGGAAAATGGCGATGTTGTTGATGTGTGGAACAGCCGGGCCAGGTTTGTGGCCCGCGGCGTTTACAACGATAAATCGCAAATCCGGGTGCGTTTGCTCACCTGGAATCCCAACGACCCCATCGATGAGCAATTTTGGCAGCGCCGGGTGAGCCGGGCCGTGGCCGGCCGGTTGGCGCTCAAACAAAACCAAAACACCGACTCCTACCGGGTGGTCTATTCTGAGGCAGACGGTGTGCCGGGCTTCATTGCCGATGTGTACGGCCCGTGGCTGGTGGTTCAGTTCCTGTCGATGGCCGTTGAGCGCCACCGCCGGACCATCCTCAATATTTTAGTTGACTTGATGGAGCCACAGGGTATTTACGAGCGCAGCGATACCGACGCCCGCGAAAAAGAGGGGTTGGTGCCGGTGGCCGGCCCGGTGTGGGGCGAAGTCCCGCCGGACCTCATTGAAATTGTGGAAAATGGCCACACCTTTCTGGTTGATGTGAAGCTGGGGCACAAAACCGGGTTTTACCTTGACCAGCGCGAAAACCGCGAGCGGATTTCAAAATATTTTGAGGGCAAAGAGGTGCTCAACGCCTTTTCTTACACCGGCGCATTTTCAGTGTACGCCGCTCATGGCGGGGCTACCCGGATCATCAACGTCGACTCGTCTGAGCGGGCGCTGCAAATTGCCGAGCGCAACATGCTGCGCAACGGCTTTGGCGGCCGCGACGACGTGTACGCCGTGGCTGATGTGTTTGATATTTTGCGGGCGTACAACGAGGCGCGCTGGAAGTTTGACGTGATCATTCTGGATCCGCCCAAATTCTCTTTTAGCAAGCGCAACGTAGAAAAAGCCACGCATGGCTACAAAGACATCAACATGCTGGCCATGAAGCTGCTCAAACGCGGCGGCGTGCTGGTTACTTTTTCCTGCTCCGGCACGGTCAGCCGGGATTTGTTTCAAAAAGTGCTGTTTGGCGCAGCCGTTGACGCCGGACGCACCGTGCAAATCATCGAGCAACTGTCGCAGGGGTCGGATCACCCTATTTTGCTCACCTGCCCGGAAACCGAATATCTCAAAGGTTTTGTCTGCCGGGTGTGGTAGCCTCAGCCAACTTCATTCTCCAAACCTTTTAACGCCTCCTGGGCCGCCGCCTGGGCGGCGTTTTGTTTGCTCAGCCCTTTGCCCACGCCGTAGGTTTGGTGGCCGATCATAGCCTCCACAGTAAATTCTTTGGCGTGATCCGGCCCTTCTTCTCTGACGGTGCGGTAGGTAGGCGTTACCTGAAAACGGCTCTGGGCAATTTCCTGCAACCGGCTTTTGGGGTCTTTTTCGGCGTCGGAGGCCAGCACTTTTTGCAGCGCCGGCTCAATGAAGGCGCTGATAAATTGCCGGGCCGATTCCAGGCCTTTGTCCAGATAGATGGCGCCAATCAGCGCTTCAAACGCATCGCACAGAATGGCGGGCCGCTGCCGGCCGCCGCTATCCTCTTCGCCGCGCCCCAGCAGCAGAAACTCGCCCAGGTTGATGTCGCTGGCGTAGCACGACAGCCGCTCGGTGCGTACCAGCGCCGAACGCAGGTTGGTCAGCCGGCCTTCGGGGATTTCGGGGAAGCGGTGATACAAATATTCGGCGGTGACAAAATCAAGAATGGCATCGCCTAAAAACTCCAGCCGCTCGTTGTCTTCAAACGGGTAGTCGGGGTTTTCGTTTAAATAAGATCGATGGGTTAACGCCCGTTGCAGCAGGGCCTTGTCGGTGAAATTAAGACCAAGCTCGGCGTCGGCGTGAAGTACAGCAGTCATAGTCTCCTCCAGGTGGAACTGAAGAAACGGCAGAAGCCAAGCCCTGCTTGAAACCTGCCGTATCGCCAGTTCAGAAATTAGATTGTGGCGGCGTCGCCGGATGAAGGTAGATAATCTCCTTCCACCCACTCCTCTCCGGTGGGGCTTACTTCTTTTTTCCAGATAGGTACAATTTCTTTGAGCCGGTTGATGGCGTAGGCGCAGGCCTCAAAACAGCCGTCGTTGCGGTGCGGGCTGGACACAGCCACAACGACCGCGTTTTCGCCCACTTCCAAATGGCCAATGCGCTGCACAATGGCAATATCAACAATTTTGGGCCAGCGTTCGCGGGCTTCGGCGGCCACTTGTTTGAGTTTGGCCACGGCCATTGCCTCGTAGGCTTCGTATTCCAGATGCTCCACTTCTTTGCCGGCCGATACATTGCGTACCACGCCGCCAAACACGGCCACCGCGCCGGTTTCCGGCTTTACTACTTTGGAAGCAATTTCATCCAGGCCGATGGGGTCAAACGTAACGCCAAATTTGTCGTTGCTGCCGGCGTTACTGCCGCCGCTGACCGGCGGGAAAAAGGCCACTTCGTCGCCATCGGTCAGCCGGGCGGTAGGTTCGACAAATTCCTGGTTAACGGCAATGATGGTGCGCGGCGCGGCCTGGGCCAGCCGGGGAAAATCGTGGTGCAGGCTGGTAACCAGATCGGCCACGGTGGCGTTATCGGCCAGGCTGCGTTCCAGCGCGCCGGCGCCCACCAGCTCGCGCATACGGGCAAAAAGTTTTACGGTTATTTTCATCCAGTACTCCTCTGATTATTCCAATACAATGTCGCCGCTTTTGCCGCCGCTTTTGCGGGCCAGCCGCACCGCATCGATTTGCATTTCGCGGTCCACGGCTTTGCACATATCGTAAATAGTCAGCCCGGCCACACTGACGGCGGTCAGCGCTTCCATCTCGACGCCGGTTTTGCCGGTGGTGCGCACGGTGGCGCTAATATTAATGACAGCCGGCTCGCCGGGCTGGGCCGCCGGCAGCGGCTCAAAGGCCAGGCTCACGTGGGTCAGCAGCAGGGGGTGGCACATCGGCACAAGTTCGTGGGTGCGTTTGGCGGCCATAATGCCGGCTACCTGCGCCACGGCCAGCACGTCGCCTTTTTTGATACCGCCCTGCTGGATCAGCGCCAGCGTTTCCGGCTTCATCAGCACCCGGCCGCGGGCCACGGCCTCGCGGCTGGTATTATCTTTGTGGCCCACGTCCACCATGTGGGCGCGGCCCTGGTCATCAAAATGAGTGAGTGGCATAAAACCATCCTTAAAGTTATGTTGACAGCCAAATTATAGCAAAAGAGCAAACAGCTTCAAAATAGTTGATGTTTCCCAAAATAGCGAGTTTGAGGTACAATTTTCCGCTGTTGAGTCTTTGAATGAGGAGTGAGCGAATTGCGAATTGTGAGTCCAAAACTACAGTTTTGGACTCCTATCCCAATTTTTAAGAGCTGGCTCAGGAATCTCCTGCCCTGACTCCTAACCCCTGGCTCCTGATTCCTGACTCCTGAATCCTATTTTTAAGGGAGTGAACTTTGTCTGAACTTATCCTGCTCAAACTGGGGGGATCGGTAATTACCGATAAAACCAAACCCTTTACGGCCAGAATGGATGTGATCGACCGGCTGGCTGTTGAAATTAAACACGCGCTCGATGAACGGGCCGGCGAGCTAAAGCTGATCATTGGGCACGGCTCCGGCTCGTTTGGACACGCGGTGGCCAGCCAATATCAAACCCACAAAGGCGCGGTTTCCGCCGAAAGCTGGCTGGGCTTTGCCGAAGTGGCCGCCGCCGCCGCCGAGCTGAATAATCTGGTGCTCAAATCTCTGCGCGCGGCCGGCGTGCCGGCCATCAAATTTCAGCCTTCGGCCAGCACCCGCACCCGCGGCGAACAGTTGATGTACTTTGAAACCTTCCCCATTAAAGAAGTGTTGAGTCGCGGCCTGGTGCCGGTGATTTACGGCGATGTCAGCGTAGATGCCAGCCAGGGCATGAGCATCGTCTCCACCGAAAAACTGTTTGACAGCCTGGCCCGCGAACTGACCCCCAACCGCATTGTGCTGGTGGGGCAGGTGGATGGCGTTTACACCGCCGATCCGCTCAGCGACCCCGGCGCGGAGTTGATTGAAGATATTGACCGCACCAACTGGGACGAAGTTGAAACAATGCTGGGTGGCTCGCACGCCACGGATGTAACCGGCGGCATGTTTTCAAAGGTGCGCGAGATGTACCGGCTGACGCTGGCCATGCCGCCCATGCAGGCCATGATCATGTCCGCCGAAACGCCCGGCCATCTGGAAGACGTGCTCAAAGGCAAAATGGTTACCTTTGGCACGCTCATCAATTAGGGTGTGTTGACATTTCGGGTTATGTCACTCTGAGTGACCATAGGGAGCGAAGAGTCTCCAATTTGTCGCCTAATCTGGTCTTGATTTCGGAGATTCTTCATCGCTGCGCTCCTCAGAATGACCTTTTGTGGCAAATGTCAACAGAACCTGGTCTTCACCGGGCGGCCAATTGGTTGTGAATGGCCAAAGCCTGTGGTATACTGTGGCCCGCAATTTAACGTTTACTGGTTGAGGTATACTGTGTATGGCCGCGGATCAGCTGACGCGTGAGCAACGGCTGCGACTGCAAGCTGAATTACAATCGCTGTACGGCACGCTGGCAAACCTGCGCGAGCGCGAAACCAGCTACATGAGCGCCACCGCCACGGTGCCCATGATGTTTGGCAACCAGGTTGACGACGTCCGGCGGCAAATTGCCGATAGGGAACACCAACTCTACGCCGGCGAAACGGCCACCACCCCGGAAGCCAGAGGCCGCCAAATTTACAGCGAAGCGTTTAACGCCGAACAGGCCGGCGAGCTGACCCGGGCGATCAAGCTGTACAAAAGCGCATCGCGCTACTCTCACCCGGATGCTTATCCGGCGCTGCGCAGCGCCCGTTACCGCCAAAAAGCGGCTCGCGCCACCGATACGCCGCCCTGGGCAGCAGCCGCCGGACGCGGCCAAACCCGCAACCGCATTGTAATGGCGCTGGCTGTAATGGTGATCTTATTGGCAATAATCGCGTTTGTGGTGATCGGTTTAAATGTCGGTTCGTCGCAAACCGTGGCCGCCGAAGTAACCGTCACTGCCACGCTGGTGCAAACGGTTGTTCAGTTTGTGGTGCCCGATACCCCAACGCCGCTGCCCACCAGCACAGCCACGCCAACGCTGCTGCCCACTTTCACCAGCAGCCCGCCCCAGCCAACGGCCACGACCCAGCCGCAGCCGCCCACCGATACGCCCACCCCGGCTGCCACCCGCACGCCGGCGCCCACGCTGCGGCCCGCGCCCAAAATCATCGGCCCTCGCGATGGGTTGGTCTGGCTCGATGGGGCGGTGGTTTTTGAGTTTGAGCCGCAAGACCTGGCCTACGATGAACTCTACTGCCTCAACACCATGCGCGGCTACGATTACACCGCCACCGAAAACTGGAGTTACGATCCCGTTGGCAGCAAGCAGCCCCGGATTGTGGTTGACGCCAACGTGTTCCGGGTAGCCCAGGTGCAGGGCATGCAGTGCGTCAAATGGTCGCTGTCCATTGGCAAAGGCAGTTGCGAAAATCAGGTGAGCCGGCCTACGGTTGACCGTGTGATTGGCTTGCCGCGCCCCTGCGATTTTTAACCTGCCACAGCAGCCCCGCCGCCACTACCGCCAGCGCCACGCCGCTGATCATCGCCCCCAGCCAAACTGACCGCGGATTAAATTCAAAAACGATGGTATGCTGGCCCGCCGGCAGTTCAACCGCCCGAAACAGCAGGTTGGCCGGCGTTATCTCGGCTGGCCGGCCATTGATGGCGGCCTGCCAGCCCGGATAGAATGTATCGGCCAGCACCAGCCAACCCGCCGAAGCCAGCCGCGCCGTTATTTCCACCCGTTCCGGTTGATAATTGACAATTTCCACCGCGTCATCCGGCGCGGCCTGCCCCAAATTCTGCTCGCCGGTTGGCTCACCGCTGCCGGCCAGCCGCACCAGCGCCGCCGCCGGGTCAAACCCCGGCGCTTTCATCGCGGCGATGGCCGCCGTTTCATCAGCCACCACCTCCGCCCGATGCACCACAAACGCCCGCGGCAGCGCGTTCAAATTCTCGTACACTTTCACATCGCCGGAATGCACCTGCCGGTAGCGCCCCTCAGTAGAGAGCAGCACCGAGCGGCTGGTGGTTGTTGGCTGGTTGATCAGGCTGAGGCCGCGCAGCACAAACTTGCCGGCCGGCTGCAAGCCAACCGCCTCTATTTTTTTGATCTGCTTGTTGCCGGCCAGCGGCTGCACCGAAATGTAATCGACGCCGCCCTGCTCGTAGGGCCATTCCACGCCAACTCTGGCCTGCGGGTGGCTAACCGCCGGCGAGTAGACGCCTTCGGCGGTGTCCGCGCCGGATTGCAACGTAATTTCCTGCTGTGAGTCATCGGCATAAGTAAGGCTGATGCGGGCTACCGGCACATTGGCCGCCAGCCCGGCGGCGTTTTCCAGGTGCGAAACCAGCCCGATGGCCGTGGCCGGAAACGCGGGGATTTCGTTGGTGGCGATCGTTTGGCCGGGCGACAGGTGGGCCGGAAATTGCAAATCGTAAAAAATGCCGTCGATCCAGGCGTCAAACTGCTTGTCGGTGATGACCCAGCGGGTGTTGGTCAGCGACAGCAGCCGGTTGTTGGGCACAAAACGCAGCTTTTCACGTAGCCGCCCATCGAGGGACAGGTCATCGTCGGGCAAAAACAGTTTTTGAAAGCTGACAAAACGGGCCAGCGGCAAAATGCCGCCGTCGTAGCCGTCAACGCTGTGCAGGCCGTAAATCAGCGGCAGGTTAAAAAAGAGCACCTCTTTTTCTTTGGTGGCCACGATGAGGTTGTACATCGCCTGCGGCGACAGCCGGTCGCTGAAAATGGCCTCCAGCTCGCGCAGGTCGCCGGGGTCGTACGTGATGCCGGACAGGCTCAAAAAGCGGCCCGGCGGCGCGGCGCGGCCGGGCGGGTCGGCGGCCAGCAAAAAGGCAGTGGAGTTTCGCAGCGAGTGATAGGCCTGCGGCGCGGTGGGCTGGTTGGTGTTGAGGCTCTGCCCGCCCCAAAACAGCTCCAGCAGCAGCAGCGCCAGCACAGCCAGCGGCCAGCGGTCGCCCCGGCGCAGGCTCAAGGTGACGGCTCCGGCAGCGAGGCCGGCCATTGCCAGCCATGCGGCCAGCACCGGCAGCGGCGGCGTTTTCCAGCCGATGAGCGCCAGCAGCCCCAGCAGCGGCAGCGCCGGCAAAATCAGCCGCCAGCGGCGGGCGGTGAGCCAGGTTTTGACGGCGGCCAGCCGGGCCGTGGTGGATTCGGCCCGCAGTGACTCAAAGCCGTAGCCGGCCAGCGCGGCCGCGGCAAAGGCGTACAGCAGCAGCCAGCGCGCCGGTACCCGGAACAGGCTGAAGCCCGGTACCAGATAGTACAACCCGGCGTACAGCGGCCCGCTGAACATGCCCAAGCTGAGTGCCAGCCCGATGGCCGCCAAAAAAACAAAGCGGCGGGCCGGCGGTTGCCAGATCGACAGCGTCGCCCCCAGCAGCGCCAGCAGCAGCCCGCTGACGCCGATAAACGCCACCCACTCGCTGAAGGCCTGGCCCAACGGCTGGGTCAGGTCCAGCCCCAGCGGCGGCAGCAGGCTGTAATGCAGGTTAGTTGGCCGCAGGCTGAACGAAACGACTTCGCGGAAGGTCAGCCCGCCGCTGCGAATTGACAGGTTCGACAGTTCGGCGGTGGGCAGCAGTTGCACCGCCGCCAGGGCCACAGCCAGCAGCGCCGCCGCGGCAATCGGCCACAGGTGGTGGAGAAGAGAAGAGAGAAACCAGAGGCCAGAGTTCAGATTTTGGATTTTGGATTTTAGATTTTGGAGAGCCTGCCCCTCAGTATCGGCCATTTTGGACGAAGTGCCCTTTGGGTATTTTGGATTGGGCGCGGCGGCGTTGTTTTTTTCTGGTTTCTGTATTCTGGTTTCTGACCCCTGACTCCTGACTCCTGACTCCTGACTCCTGTATTCTGCAATCTGAATTAGCGCGTACAATCCCAGCCCAAACATCGAGATAAAAGCGGTTTGGGCGTGGCCGGCCAGCAAAATCAGCGCGACCACCAGCGCCAGTAGCAGCGTCCACAACCAGCGCCGCGAGCGCAGCCCCAAATCGTAGCACAGAAACAGCAGCGGCAACCAGGCCGCGGCCTGCAACTGGTTGATGTGCTCAACCTGCGCCGTTAGATAACCGCCAAAGCCAAACACAATTGCGGCCACCAGCGCCGCTGGCCAGCCCAGCCGCAGCGAACTGCGGGCAAATGTCAGCATAAACACGGCCGCCAGCGCCGCGTGCAGCCCAATTGACCACGAGACCTGGCGCGGGGCATCGAGCCAGATCAGCGGCCAGTTGAGCGGGTAAAACAGCCCCACCTGGCTGTTGGCCAGCAGCGGCGCGCCCATAAACAGGTGCGGATTCCACAACGGCAGGCGGCCCTGCCGCAGCGCTTCGGCGGCGTAAGCTTTGTAGGGGTAAAAGTAAAGAAATACGTCAACCCCGCTCAAAATGAGGTTGGTGAGCAGGATTTTCCAGAAAAAAACAAAAGTGAGGGCGATCAAAACGATGAGTGAGACAGTCGGCGCGAGTTTGTTGTGGCTCATAGAGGCCATATTAATGGGGAACGGTGAATTGTCAATTGTGAAGTGACCAATCAGGGGCTGGCGTCGGCGGCCTCAAGCCGGTACAAAATGATGGTTGGCCGGCCATCCGGGGCAAAGGCGCGAGTCAGTTCGTGCAGGCGCAGCCCGGCCCCGGCCAGCGCGATGCGGGTTTCAGTCTCGGAGCGGTTGGTGGGGAAGGCGATCAGGTGGCCGGGCCTGGCCCTGGCGGCCAGTTCAATGGGAATGGCCCAGTACTGCAAATCGTACGGGTAGCCGGCCAGATAAAACCGCCAGTAAGGGCCAAGCCAGTGGTGATACAGCGTTGAGTTGGCCCCGGCGTGGCCCTGCAAATAGGCGGTAATCTGCTCGATGCCGCGCAGCGCGTCGCTGTGGCTGCCCAGCGGATAACGGGCGTTGATCGCATCCTGCACCGGCCGGGCCAACGAAACAGCCAACAGCAGGGCAATCACTCCGGCCCAAAAATTGTGAATTGTGAATTGTAAATTGTAAATCGAAAATCGAAAATCGTAAATCGTAAATACCCTGGCGGGTACAGGTCGTAAATCGTAAATGGCCAGGGGCAGCAGCAAAATTCGGGCCAGCAGCAGCGCCAGCAGCGGAATCAGTCCCAGCAAATAGCGGTCCCACACCTGAAAAGAAAACAGGGCGTGCAGCAGCAGAAACGCCAGCGCAAAACCGGCCAGCAGCCAATCCACGGCAGCGAATCGCCACACCGGCCGCCGGATGATTTGCCAGCCGCCAACCGCCAGCAGCAGCGGCAGGCCGGCCAAAAAGATGCCGTTCAGCAGCGGGCTGGCCGTGGCCAGCGCCAGCAGGTCGGCGAAGCCCTGCCAGCGTTCGGCAAAAGCGGCCGGGTCCGCGAAAAGGCCGCCGTAGTTGGCCGAACTGGCCGCCAAAAAACCGGCCGGCTGGCTGCGAGCCATATCCCAACCCAGCGCCGCCAGCGCCACCGCGGCCAGCGCCAGCCCAAAACGAAGCAGTTCGGCGCGCCGGCCGCCGGCAATCAGCCCGATCCCCGCCGCCAGCGGCACAAACAAAACCCCCTGCTGTTTGGTAGCGATGGCCAATCCCAGCCAGAAACCGGCCCAACCGGCCCGGCCGTGGGCGGCGGCCACCGCACTGCCCAGCACCAGCGCCACCAACAGGGGGTCGGTAAAGGCGGTGGGGGCGAACATCAGCGTAAAGGGCGACAGCGCCGCCAGCCACGCCGCCAACAGCCCCGTGGCGGGGTTGTAGAGCCGCCGGCCCAGCCAAAATGTGAGCAGCACCGTGGCCGCGCTGGCCAGCAGTGAAGGCAGTCGGGCGGCGGTGGAACCGGAGCCGAGCAGCCGCATGGCCCCGGCCAGAACATACAGGTAGAGCGGCGGCTTGTCGATAGCGGTTTGGCTCAGCCACACATCCTGCCCGCTGGCAATTTGCTGCGCCCAGGTAGCGTACAGCGCTTCATCCTGATGCAAGGGCTGCAAACTGAGCAAATTGAGGGGCAGCAGCACCACCGCTGCGGCGGCGACACCGGCCCACAGCCAGGGGTGAAATCGAAGTGTCGGCATGGGGGTCAGGGCGTTCCGTCCGCCGGTTCCAGATTGAAGACCAGTTCCCGGATTTGCCAGCAGCCATCAACCTGGCGCAAAAGCCAGCGGTCGCCGGCGGGGGCGACTTCGCCATTGATACGGGTGGTGCTGGTTACGGTCACGTCGCTGCCGGCGGTGGTCAATTCAAATTCGCCGGGGGTGATGGCGACCGGCGCGCCGGGGAAAACCTGGTGCAGGTAGCGGCTGCGAATGGCGTCGGCGCCGGCCCACACCTGGTCGTCCTGCGTATTTGCGGGGGTGTGGCGGGCGTCGATCACCCGGCCGTCGGCGGCCCACAGCCGCATCACCGCGGCGATGTCCTGCTGCACCACGGCCTCGCCTTCCTGTTGCAGCAGGGCGCTGACGGCCTGTTGCGGGTGGGTGGTGGGGGGCAGGTTAAGCCCGCAGGCGGTGACGGGCGGCGGCTGGCTGCCGGTGGCGGTAAAAATATGGCGCAGAAAATCGGCGTGGACGGCCAGGGTTTCGTCGTCGCTGCCGTAGGGCGGCGAGGTAACGCGGAACAGCACCAGCCCGTCGCGCTGGTCTCGCTGCGGGTTGGGGAACAGATAAAAATAGAAGGCGCGGTGCTCTTCTGCCGCAAACTGACCAGCCGCATCCTTTTGCGCCGACAGCCACAGGCCGGGCAGTTGCCCGCCGCCGGCCAGCGTGACCGGGCGCGAGGCGAGGCCGGTGTGCCAGCCATCGGCGGCGTAACACAAATCCGGCGGGTGAAAACTGCGCAACTGGCGGCCGCCAATCAGGGTGAGCCACACAAATTGGCCCTGCGGATTGGTGTAGCGCCGCTGCAAAAACTGCTCCGGCTCCAGCAAAATAAACACTTCCAGATTGGTTTCCGGCACATCTTCGCCCTGCCAATCGCCCAGGTTGAGCGGCAGATCGCTCAGATTGTGGCGCAGATCGAGCGGAAAGGCCGCCGTCACCTGGCTTTCGCGGCCGGTGCGCTGCCAAAAATCTACATCGGTCACGTAGCGAAAGTCGGCGGCCGGTGGCGGGGCGGCGGCCAGCCAGTCTGGCAGGTACATTACCAGCACGGCCACGCTTAACACGGAAACGGCTAAAATATGCCGGGGCGAACGGTTTTGCATTGAAACACTCGCAGGAGCGGCACCAGCAGCAGCAGGGCCAGCACAAAGAATATCGGGCCGGAATAATCGTGATAAAAATGAAAGGCGGCATCGATGCCGTAATGGCGAGCCACCGTGAGCAGGCTGACCACCCGGAACATATTGCCCAGCGCTGCCAGCGGAACAGCCACTGCCACCAACGCCAGTCGGCCCCAGCGCGGGCCTTGAAACAGAAACGCAGCCAGCAGGGTGATGGTCAGCAGCGATAGCATCGAATTGATGCCGCTGCACTGCGCGCCAATGGTCAGGTTGGCGTTGGGCAGGGTGACCGCCACGCCGGTGATGGACACGCCCGCGCCAAACCAGTTAGCCACCGCGCCGGATGAGACGCCCGTCCACAAAGCCAGCGGCAGGGTCAACCGCTCGACGATGGGCAGCGGTACGGTCAGCGCCAGCAGCAGTAGCGGGAAGGCCAATCGCCGGAGCAGGTTCAGCCCGCCAAAAAGCCAGAGCAACCCGGCCAATACCAAAATTGAACTGAGCGCTGCCAGATAAAAAGCTTTGGAAAGATAAAACCACACGTACAGGCCGGCAGCCGCGGTTAGCAGCCAGCCGCCGTAGCGGTCAGCAGGGGAAGTTGGGGGGGAGACAGGCCACAATCGCCAGATTAACCCGGCGGCAATCAGCAAAACCAGCGGACCGTGGCTGTAATAGTCGTTGTGCCACCATTCCTGCCACACCCAGCGGTAAACCGGCCAGGCCATCGCCGCAAATAAACCGGCCGCGGCCAGTCTCAACCAGTTTTCTTGACGGATTACCGGCAAACCAGTTTGCCTCCGTTGGCTAATTGTCCGGGCGTTGGTTGCGGGCGCGGCGATAAACGTAGCCGGCCAGGCCGGTTAACCCCAGACCGGTCAGAATAATGGTTGTCGGTTCAGGGATGGAGGGAGGGCGGCTGCCAGGCTGACCCTGGCCGGGGCCGGGGGGAGGTGCGGTTGGAGTAAAACCAAATGGCTCTATGGTGGCCTGCGGGTTGTTGACCGATTTCCCGGCCGCAGTAAAGGCAAAGCTGACGGTGGAGAAGAGAGAGAACATTACCAGTGATAAAATGATAATTACACCGCCGCTGGAATAGCGAGTCATATGTTTGCTCCCGTTGTTAACCTGCCCGATGGCGAAAATTCAGAGTTGCTCGATTTTAATACAACTTTACAATTTAATCAACTGTTCCTGTGGCCAACCGATTGACAAGCGGTGGTCAGATTTCTATACTACCTTTTAACCCACTAGTGAGACTAAATATGGCCTTTGAAGTTGAATTGAAAGCCCGTTTGGCCGACCCGGCCGCGATTGAGTCGCGGGCGGCTGAACTGGGCACGTTTGAAAAAGAAATATTTAAAGAGGATGTCTACTTTCGGCGTAACGGCGATGCCAGCCGGGTGCCCGCCGACCGCTACCGGCTGCGGTGCGAGGCCGGCCGGGCAGTGGTCACGTTTAAAAGTAAGGTGAGGCAGCCGGACGGCATCGAAGTAAACCGGGAAACCGAATTTGAAGTGAGCGACGCCCACGGTTTCTTTGCCTTTGCTCACCGCTTTGGCTTTGAGCCGTTTGTGGTCAAACGCAAAAAATCGCGGGTGTACCGCATCGGGCGGGCGTCGGTGGAGTTGAATGAGGTGGAGCATCTGGGCCATTTCATCGAAATTGAAATTTTGTGCGATAAAGAGTCGGAAGTGCCGTTTGCCCGCACCGAACTGGCCCGGCTGTTTAACCGGCTGGGGCTATCCGCCGAGGCGCTGGAGCAGCGGTATTACATCGATTTGATCCAGCAAGCCTACCCGGCTCGCTACAAATTTGTGGATGACCCGACGCGGGAGTGGCCATTTGAGGAGGAATTGCCATGAACAATGTGTTAACCGGCCGCGATTTGCTCGATGCCGGCTGGCAGCCCGGGCCGGTGATGGGCGCGGCGCTGGCAGCAGCCGAATCGCTGGCGGCGGACGACGCGCTGGGCCGGGGCGAAATTTTGGCGCAATTAAACCGGGTGCGGCAGTCGCCGGCGGACTTTAAAAACGATCCGCTGTTTGGCGTGCTGGCGGCGCGGTTGATTGCGCTGGAACTGCCGCGCCATCCGGAAACCCTGCGCGCCGAGCCGATTGTTTACCGGGTGTGGGGCGATGATTTTGAGCCGGTCACGCTGGAGCAAATGGACAACGCGGCCCACCTGCCCGTTTCCCGGGCCGGAGCGCTGATGCCCGACGGCCACCCCGGTTACGGCCTGCCTATCGGTGGGGTGCTGGCCACGGCCAACAGCGTCATTCCCTACGGCGTGGGCATGGACATTGCCTGCCGGCTGCGGCTGAGCATTTTTCACGAGTCGCCGGATATTTTGCCGGCTCAACGCGACCGCTTCAAAAAGGCGCTAACCTTCAACACCCGCTTTGGTATTGGCAGCCGCGATGGCGAATGGGATCGTCACCAGCGGCGGGTACACCCGGTGTTAGATGACCCTCGCTGGCAGGAGGTGCCATTTTTAGCCCGCCAGCACGATCTGGCGGTGCGGCAATTGGGCACCTCGGGTACGTCCAATCACTTTGCCGAGTGGGCGGCGCTGACCGCGCTGGAAGATGTGCCGCGGCTGGGGCTGGCTGCCGGCGAGCAACGGCTCTGTTTTGTTACCCATTCCGGCTCGCGGGGGGTGGGGGCCAACATTGCCCGCGAATACACCGCCGTGGCCAAAGCCGCGCACCCGCAACTGCCCAAAAAATATCAGGAGTTGGCCTGGCTCGATTTGAATACCGCCGCCGGGCAGGAATACTGGCTGGCTATGCAACTGGCCGGCGAATTCGCCTCAGCCAACCACCAAACTATTCACCAAACAGTCATCGCCGCGGCCGGGCTGGAGGTGGCCGCGTTTGTGGAAAATCACCACAACTTTGCCTGGGAAGAGGAGCATTTGGGCCAGCGGCTGATTGTGCATCGCAAAGGGGCCACGCCGGCGGCGGCGGGCGTGCTGGGCGTTATCCCCGGCACAATGGCCGATACCGGTTACATTGTGGTGGGGTTGGGCAACGCCGAGTCGCTCAACTCGTCCAGCCACGGCGCGGGCCGGCCGCGCTCGCGCACAGCCAGCAAGCAGATGATCACCCGCCACCAGCGCGACGCCTACCTGCGCCAACGCGGCGTCGAGTTGCTCAACCCCGAGGCCGGGGTGGACGAAGCGCCGCAGGCGTACAAAAACCCGGCCGAGGTGATGGCCCAGCAGTTGGATTTGGTGCGGCCAGTGGCGGCGTTTATGCCGCTGATGGTGATGATGGCCAGCGATAAAAAATTCGGCGGCGGGGGCAAAGGCAAAAAGGATAAAAAGAAACGGCGGCGGTGATTGAGCCGGGGAGCGGAGGAGAATCGCGAACCCTTTCATCCGCTGGCAGTGCCGATATGGTAGGGGCGCTTCGCGAAGCGCCCCTACAGAAATTCGACGGTCACGCTGCAAGCGTGACCTGCTTCTATTTTTGATGCGTCAGCACGCTGCGGATGGTGTATTCCTGCTCCGGCTGAAAGGTGAAGTAGCGGATCATTTCACCCAACAGGCCGATGGACACCAGTTGGATGCCCAAAATCAGCGCCAAAATCCCCACCAAGAACAGCGGGCGCGGCCCAATCGGCGGGATGCCGGCCACGCCGCCCACTTCGCGGGCCAGCCACAACCCGGTCAAGTACAGCTCGATGAGCGTGCCCGCGCCGAATATGGCAATGCCGCTGGAGCCAAACAGCCGCAGCGGATGCTGCAAAAACGTGGTTAAAAACAACACGGTGATAAAATCCAGCAGCCCTTTGAGGGCGCGGCTGGTGCCGTATTTGGATTTGCCGGTGTGGCGGGGATGGTGCTGCACCGGGAGCTCGGTAATTTTAAAGCCCTTGCCGGCAGCCAGCACCGGCGTAAAACGGTGAAAGTCGCTGTACAGCCGGATTTGCTCGGTGACGGCGCGGCGGTAAATTTTGAAGCCGCAGTTGAAATCGTGCAGACGCAGCCCGCTGAAGGTGGCCACCCCCCAGTTAAACACCCGCGACGGCCACGTTTTGTCAATGGGGTCTTGCCGGTTGTGCCGCCACGCCGCCACCAGATCAAAACCTGTCTCAAGTTTGGCCACCATCGCCGGGATTTCGGCGGGGTCGTCCTGTAAATCGGCGTCCATTGTCACTATGGCATCGCCGCGGCTGTGGCGAAAGCCGGCGGTGAGCGCGGCGGTTTTGCCAAAATTCTGCCGGAAATGAATCACAACCACGTGCGGGTCGCGTTCAAACAAGCCTTTCAAAATCTCCGGCGACTGGTCAACGCTGCCATCGTTGATAAAAATGATTTCGTAGGGCCGGCCCAGAGCGGCCAGCGTGTCGGTTAGTTTTTGGTGAAGGAGTTCCAGATTTCCGGCTTCGTTGAGCAGCGGAATAATAATTGAAAGCATTACTGATCCTGTTTGGAAATGCGAATTTCTTCGTAGTACGAGCGGTCGGTGTTAATGGCCCACAGATCGTGCTGCGCCCCCAGAATGTTTTGAACGGCCAGCATGGCGGTGAGCATTGAGTGATCCTGATTGTTGTATTTGTGCAGGCCGTTGCGCCCGGCTGTTTGCAGGTTGCCCAGCGAGGCCAGATAGCGGCGGATGGTTTCCAGGCTGGCCTGATATTCGCCGCTGTAAACCGGATAGGCTTTGGGCTGGCGAAAAACCACGCCATCGATCACGTCTCCGGCGGCGGCCAGCCCCAAAGCTGCCAGCTCGCGCCGGGCCAGCGCAATGAGATCGGCGTTGTCCATTTGCCACAGCTCGTCCCCTTCGCGGCAAAAATATTCCAGGCCGATGCAGGCCGTGCCCGGTTGAGCCGCCGGGACCATATCCGCGCTCCAGTTTTTAAAGTTTTGAATCCGCCCCACCCGCACTTCCGGGCTGTGGACGTAAATCCAGTTGTCCGGGAACAGGTCATCGCGCCGCACAATCAGGGCCACCGTTAAAAAATCGCGGTACGATAGCTGGCGGGCGGCGGCGATCACGTCCGGCGGCGGCGGCGGCTCAATTTTGAGCACCAGCTCGCCCAGCGGCATGCTCGAGATAAAATGCTCGCCGGTGACGGCAAAGGTGTGGGTGCAGTTGCGGCTGATCACCTGCCGCACCCGGCCATCCCGCACCCGCAGCGCCACCACCTCAGATTCCAGCAGCAGCCGGTGGCCGGCCTGCTGCACCTTCTGCCCCATGCGTTCCCACAACATGCCGGGGCCGCGGCGGGGATAGTGAAAGCTGTTAATGAGCGAGGTGATCTGGTTTTGGCGCGCCGGCAGCAGCGCATTTTTCAGCGCCGCCGAAAGCGACAACCCTTTGATGCGCTGCGCGGCCCACTCGGCCTTGATTTCGGTGCAGGGGATGCCCCACACTTTTTCGGTGTAGGTTTTAAAGAAGACCTCGTACAGCCGCTGGCCAAACCGATTTGAAACCCACTGCTCAAAATTTTCCTCAACCGGGTGGGGTTTGATGCGCCGCCACAGATAACTCAGCCCGATGCGCGCGCTTTCCAGCGGGCCAAGTTTCAGCAGCGCGTCAAACAGCCGGATGGGGTAGTAAAAAAATTTTTTGTTGTAATAAATCCGCGACAGGCGGGGGCGGTGCAAAAAATCATCGCCCATCACCTCGCGCCAGAGCTGCTCAACCTGCGGCACTTTGGTATAAAAACGATGGCCGCCAATGTCAACGCCGTAGCCTTTGTAATCCTCGGTGCGGGCGATACCGCCCACCCGGCGGCCTTTTTCCAGAATCACCGCCTGCCGGCCCAGCCTGCTCAATTCGTAGGCCGCTGTGAGGCCGGTTGGCCCGGCCCCAATAATCACCACTTCGGTTTGCAAGTTGGCCGGCTCTTCGGACGCCATCTATCCCCCGTTACTTGTACTGTCGGGAGCTGTCGAAAACCCGGCAAATGTCACTCTGAGCGACCAACGGGAGCGAAGAGTCCCCAATGACATTTTCTGCCAGCAATATTTGGGGGATTCTTGACTTCGCTTCGCTCCGTTCAGAATGACAAAATGAGTTTCCGTTAGTGTCTTTAGTTTTTCGCCACTTGAAAAGGTTGCGAGTTGCAAGTAGCGGGTGGCGGGTAAAAACACGCTACTCGCAACCCGCCACTTGACACCGATTACAGCCAAATGCGTGGTGGCGAAAATTCCGTGACACAAACAGTTTCCGAAGTCTCTCTTATCGGGATAGAATTGTACCGGATTGGGCCGATTTGTCACAATTTGATTATTGTACCTGCCACTCGCTCAGGATGACGCCGTTTTCGCCGCTTTGGTCGTTAACCACCGGCAGCCGTTCCAGCGATTCCGGGTGATAAAAGCCGATCAGCAACCGGTAGCGCCCCGGCGTTAAATCTGGTGGAATGACCAGCGCCGCGCCATCGCGGATAACGGTGTCGTTTTCGGTGAGCGAGTCCCAGCGCGAGCCGGGAACTTTGCCGTCGTAAATAAAGTGGTCGGCCTGGGCCACGGTGTTGTTTTGCTCATCCCGCAGATGGACAAACACTTTTGCCCCAAACGGAATCTGGCCGGACTGCCAAAACAACGTCAGGTAGAGCGGACCGCCGGGGGCCGGCGGTAGCGGCGCGGCGCTGTACCCCAACAGCCGGGCGCCGTCGGCAAACTCGGCGGCGAAGGGCGTGTCCATCCGGCGGGCCAACGGCCACGCGCCGGGCCGCGAAGCCAGCGCCCACACCCCGCCCTCGCCCCACAACTTGTCCATTTCAAACAGAATTTGCTGCTGCAAGTAGCCATCGTAGCTGTTGAACAGCCAGAACTCTTCAACCAGCAGCCAGATTTTATCCGGCCCGGCCAGCACCTGCGAAAACGCTTCGGCGCTGTCCAGCCACAGCGCGCCGCTGTAACGGTCGCCGGGCCGGCCATCGGGGCGGGTGATCAGCTTGGGCGAACTCTGCACCAAATAATAATCGTTTTGGTTCAAATAGAGCAGCGCCGCCGGCGAAGCCATCGTCATAATTTTGTCGCCGCCAGCCTTATTCTCGGCGATGAATCCCGCAGCCAAATCGTAGCGCAGCCAGCCGCTGCTGCCGGCGGTGAGAATGTTATCCAGCGCGGTGACAAAGGGCGCGGTCAGGCCGATGACCAGCACGGCGGCCAGCGCCGGCCGTCCCCACTTATTTTTAAGGCGCGGCGCGGCGATGGCCAGCAACTCGCGCCAGCCGTGGGCGGCCAGCAGCAAAAAGACGCCCAGCACCTGCATCAACAGATAGCGCGAGCGCTGCCAGTGCGGCGAAATAACCAGCGCCAGCACCAGCATCACCGCGACAAAAATTGCTGCCAGATAGAGCGCCCCGACATCACGCGGTTGGGGGCGCTTTTTGAGGGTGCGCCACAGGCTCACCGCCAACCCGAGCGCGGCCAGCGCCAGTAGCGGGCCGTGGGGCAGGGCGATGAACCAGGGCAGGTAAGCATCGGCGGCGTGCGGTAAATCCGGGGGAAAATCCAGAAACTTTTCGGTGAGCGCGCCGGTTTTGTCACCCAGATTGGTTGCACCAACCTGAAATTGCTGGTCGGGCGGCGGCTGAAAAAAGACGCCGGAGGCCAGCGCACCACCGGCCACGGCCAGCGCCAGCAGGCCATCGCGCAGCAGCGGCCAGCGCGGGCGCGTTGCTTTGAGCCACCACAGCCCGGCTGCGGCCGCGCCCCAGGCCGGCAGCAACACCACTGTTGAAAAATGGCTGAGAAGAGTCAGGCCGTTGCTGGCGGCAAAAGCCCAGCGGTGCCGGCTCGAATTGCGGGTTAGCCCCAGCCAGAATAGCAGCACCGCGGTCAGCGCCAGCCACTGGGCCAGCGAAATCATCCGGGCGCGTCCACCCCACTCCACCGACTCAAGGCTGAGGGCCAGCCACAGCGCGGCCAGCAACCCCGCACCCGGCGAGCGCAACACGAGTCGGCCTAACCGGGCCAGCGTGGCCACGGCCAGCACACCAAAAATCACCGCCGGCCAGCGAGCCAGCGCCTCGTTGACTTCAAACAGCCAAAATAAGCCGCCTGCCAGATAGGTGTAAAGCAGGCCGGGATCGTAAAACAGGCCGGTGGGGTAGCGCGGCACGCCGCTTTGGGCCACAAATTTGGCCGCGGCCAGGGTGTAAAACTCGTCGATGTGGAAATTGAACTGGCCCAGAAATTTAACCCGCAGGGCAAAGGCCACAGCGATGACGGCCAGCGTGGCAAGTTGGCGGGACAATTTGGGGCGACTGCTCATTTTACCGTCACCCCCGGAATCTGGACTGCGTTTTGGCCGGTGGTGTCGCCCACCAGCGGCAGCCGTTCGCCGGTATCCGGCCGGTACATACCGATGGCCAGTGTGTAGTCGCCCGGCGGCAAATCGGCCGGCAAGTTAAGCGAAATAGTATCGGTGAGCCATTCTCCCGGCGACCAGCCGGTGGTGGGCCACGTCCCGCCGCCGGGGATCACATCGGCCTGAGCCACGGTGTTGCCCCCGGCAGTGACCAAATGCACAAACGTGGTGAAGTCGGCGGGAATGGGTTGCTGCACCTGCCAGATCAGGTTGATGGTCAGTATTTGGCCCGGGGCCGGGTTTTGAGCGCCGGGTTCCATTCCGCGCAGCGCCAGCCAGTTGTTAAAATTGGCGTCAACCGGGCGAGCGATGCGCTCCGGCGGGGTGAGCTGCCGCACCGGCAGCGGAGCAACCCCGGCCCAATCGCTGCCCGCCACCGAGACCCACACCTCGTAATCGCCGCGGGGAAAGCCGGGCGGAAAATCGAGCCGGTAGTGGCCTTCCACCGCCGCTGGCCCGGCCGGGTCGATGAGCGGGCCGGTGCTGGCCAGCCAAACTTTGCCGGCGGCGTCGCGCAGTTCAATATTTACTTCCGTGCTGGCCGCAGTGGCCGGAGCGTCCCACAGCAGGGTCAGTTGGTGGCTGCGGCCCGGCTCGGCGTAGCGGGCATCGAGGGTTTGGGCCACCAGGCTGATGCCGTTAAAATCAACAGCTTTGACCGGCAGCGGTTCGGGTTCAAGATAAACATAGGCATAGTCGATGCCGTTGAGCCGGACGGTGTGCGCCGGCCGGCGGGCGGCGAAGTAGGCCAAATTTGCGGCCGATGGATATTGATTTTGGATTTGCCGGATGTAGTTGACCACGTAATCGATGTGGCTGCCGGATTTATGTTCGACAACGCCGCTGCCGGCGTAGTAGGGCCGGAACGCTTCCGGTAAATAAGTGGCGACGGTGGGGTTTTCGGGGCCGGAGACGTTGTTGAGAAATTGGGCCGCTTCGTTTAACCCCACGCCGCCGCCAACTTTGATCAATTTTGGGGCGGTGTACGGCCCCAGCAGCAGCGGGTTGTAGTAAGTGATGTAGTAGGGCGCGTAGGGCAGCAGCAAAATAATCGACAGCAGCAGCACCAGCCCCGGCTTGAGCCATTTCAACCGGCTCAATCCAAAAGCAGCCAGCAGCATCAGCGCCGGCCAGGCCGGCATGAAGTAGCGAATATCCCGGTTGCTGAGCGGGGCCAGGGCCAGCAACAGCAGCAGGCTAAACAGCAACAGCCAGAACAGGGTCGCGCCAGCGGGCCGCTGTCGCCGCCAGGCAAAGGGCAGCAGGATCAACCCCACCGATGGCAAAATGCCCCACGACAAAATAAAATTGACCGGATAAAAAAGCAGGCCCAATTCCGGCAGGCGGCCGGGAATCAGGCGGGGCAACAGGCTGCGGTCGCTGTCGCCGGCCGCGCCGGTAGATGACGTTTCAACCAGCCGTCGCAGGGTCCCCAGCGGGTCTTGCCACAGCGCCGGCCAAACCAGCCAAAAAGCGAGCAGCCCCACTCCGGCCCACACCATGCCCCAGGCCAGCCAATGCCACTGCCGGTGCTGATAAATCCGCCACAGCAGCATCAACCCGATGACGGGCAGCAGGATCAGCGCGGTGGGTTTGGTGAGCAGGGCCAGCCCCAACGCCACGCCCGACAGCACCAGCCAGCCGGCCCGACTGAATAGCGCCGCAGGCCGGGGGGGTGTCCCCCCCATTTCAGTTGCCGTGTCCGCGGCTTTGCCGGACTCAAGAAACACCATAAACGTGAGCAGGCTGGTGACAGTAAACACCGTCACCAATGCATCGTGGTGGATGACCCGCGAGTAGTTGATAAAAAACGGGTCGAGCGCCAGCAGCAGAGTGGCGGTGAACGCCACCGGCTTGTTGTTGAGCAGCAGGCCGGTCAACACGTAAAACGCCGCCACAAACAGCGACGTAATCACCACGGTGGGGAAGCGCAGCCACGGGTAAAAGCCCAGCGAAACCAGCGCCGGATTTTGGGCCGGCATGGCGGCCAGAAAATCGTTGAGGGGCTGCTGGCTGCCGTCGATGCTGTGTTTGGCCAGCAGCCCGGCCACGCCGGTCCACATAGTAGTAACGGCCGGGGCCAGCACCTCAACATCCGGGGTAGCCATCTGGCTGGCGGCGGCGCTGAAATCGCCGGAGCGGAGCGCCGCAAAAAAATGCGCCGAGCGCAAAATCCACTTGGCTTCGTCGGTGGCTACGTAGGCATCCAGCGCCAGCACGCGGGGGACAAAGGCTATCCCAAATAGCAGCAGGATAACGGCCCAATCCGGGATTATTCGGTTGCGGATGGTCAGGGCGGGTTGAGTGGTGGTCATGGGTTACTGTGTTTTTTCGGCGCAGGCCGGGGCCACCGCCGAAATTTCAATCCTTGCTAAATCCAGTTCCTGCTCCGGGCTGGTGGTCAGCCGGATGGTGTTCAGCCCCCGGCGCAGCGGCAGGTCGGCCAAAAACTGAGGCGAGCCGGTTTGAATCATCCCTGTTTTTACCAGAGAGTTGTTTAATTGCCAATTGAGCGCCACCGCCGTGGACGGATTGACCGGCCGGAGGGCCAGCGTGGCGCAGCCGGGTTCGGCCTGATAAATAAAGAAGAAGCCGGATTTTTTGAGCCGCAGCGCGTTGCCGTCGGCCAGCACTTCCCAGTTTTCGGTATCTGGCAGCAAAAATAGTTGCGGCAGCAAATCGGCGCCGGCCGCCGGCAGGGTGTACGCCTGTACCTGTTCATCCGTGTATTGCGGCGCACCGAGCAGCCGGGGCAAATAGTCGAGCTGAGCGCGCGCCGTCCGGTCGGTCATTAATGGGGTTTGGGTTACCACCGGCCCCAGTCCCAAATCGACCAAAACCGCGCGCCGTTCGGCGGCGGTGGGGGCGGCAAACACCGTTTGTTCCGGCAGCGGCGTGACCAGTCCATTTAAAAATTCTTTCAGTTCCACCGTGCCGGGCGGATCCCGTTCGATGTAGCCGCCGGCCAGGGGGTGGCGGTGGATGGTCTGATCGGCCATGGCGTAGTTGCTGGCCCGGCGAGAACCGGTGACCGGCAGCGACAGCAGCCCGGTGCTGCGGTTAGTTTGGGCCAACGTGGCGGTGTAGGGCGACACGGGCCGGGCATCGACCGGGAAGGGCCACAGGGGCAGGACTTCCGCGGCAATGAACGCCGTGAGCGCCAGTGTCAGCGGCCAGCGGGCCGGGCGGTAGCGGGCCAGCAGCCAGCCCGCACCGGCGGCGGCAATCACGCTGAAAGCCAGCATGGTGGTCATATTCAACCGGCCTGGCGTGCGGCTCCACGAAAAAAAGGGCAGGTTGACCAGCAGAGCGTAGGGCAGCGGCAGGCCGGTGTCGATGCCGTTGAATTTGAGGGTTGGCCCCAACGACAGCAGCCCGCTGAGCAGCGCCAGCAGCGCCCACTCGCGCACCTGCCGCCAGCGCCGCCAAACGGCCAGCCCGGCCAGCGCCAGCGCCGCCAGCCCCAGATAATTGAAGCCCTCTTCCAAAGCGCGCGGGCGGTCGAGCACGGCGGTGAGCCAGGCCGGGGGCGACTCGCGCCAGAGGGGGTGAAACGGCGACGGCGTGATAAATGAAAGCAGGTCGGCGGAGTGTTCGCCGGGGTCCTGCGGGTCAAGGTAGGTTAATCCGTGAGTCGCCAGGTCTGCCGCAAAAGGCCAGGCGAAGGGCAAAAAGAGCAGCCCGGCCAGCAGCCCGGCGGCCAGCAGTTGCTGCCACTGCCGCCGGGTGAACCATCCCTTTGACCACCAGTGGCCGGGAATCAGCACCGCTGTAACCGGCAGCAAAAAATAGCCGATAAAGTTGGGGTGAGTGAGCAGCACCAGCAGCAGCGATAACACGAGCAGCGCCGTTACTCGCCGGGTGGGGCGGCGCAGCCACAGCCGCAGCGCCAGCGCGTACAGTGACAGAGCCAGGCCAAACGCCAGCAGTTGGTGCCCGGCAGCCAGATGGCCGAGCCGGTTGGGGGCCAGCGCAAAGATCAGCCCGCCCAAAAAAGCGGCATGTGGTTGCCGGGTGAGATCAAAGGCCAGCAGGTACGCGGTCAGCCCGGTCAGGCTGATGGACAGGATCAGCAGCAAATTGTAGGCGGCGGTTGGGCCGATGGTTCCGGTTAGCGGCAGGCTGAGCAAATTAACCAGCGGGTGCAGCCACAAGACAGGGTGGTTGGCCCCGTACGGAAAATAGATGGCGGTAACGTGGGCCGGAAGTTGCTGCCGGTTGAGCAGCGCTTCCCAGAACCACCAGTTGAGCCAGACGTGCTGAAACGAGTCGCGGCCGTCAAAACCGCCCACAACACCGGCCAGCCGGCCGGCCACCGGCCAGGTGAGCAGCAGCGCCAGCCCGGTGTAGGCGGCCAGCGCTGCCAGCGGGGTCAAATTGAAATTTTTTGGCTTAGCGTGGCGTGGCGGCATCACAATTACTCGGCTTTGGCGGCGGGCGAGACCACGTCGATGCGGGTCAGTTCCGGCGGCAGGTCAAAGGTCAATTCCCCGGCATCGACCACCGGGATGGAAAAGCCGATTTGCAGGGTGTACTCGCCCGGCGGCAGGTTCGATGGCACCGCCAGGGTCAGCTCATCGATATTGAGCTGACCGATCACATCTCGATTGGCGGTTTGTGGCGCGGCCCAACTCTCGACAACGGTTTCGCCCCGGCCGGTGAGCAGACGGGCAAAAAATCTGTCATCCGGCGATTTGCCTTCAAAAATCCAGTAAAGTTGCAGCGGGTAACTGCCGCCGGGTTGCAGCCGGGGCGCGGCGGCGGGCAGCGTGGGCCATTCCCAGCCCAGCAGCGCGGCAATGCCGTTGAAACGCTCGTCACCGGGGCGAAGCACGGCATCGAGCGCCGGTTCCGGGGTTAAATGGGGGTAGCCGGCGGCGGGGTCAAGCTGAAAGGCGGTGAGCTGCACGGTATCGCCAAATTGGTGATAGGCTACCGGCTGGCCGCGAGCGCGCAAATACAGCTCGGTGGCGTAGGCAAGCTGGCGGTTGTCCAGATCATCCGTCACCAGCCAGATTTTACCGGCGACTCGTTCTTCAATCACGGTTGGGATAGCGGCCAAAATATCGGGTTGGGTGTGCTTGGCTACCATTAATCGTTGCGCCGGCGATTTGTCGGTATCGAACAAATAAAATTCAAAGCGGCGGTCGGTGAAAATGACGGTGTCCGCCGGCGAGACCAGTTCGGGAAGTTGGCGAGTCAGGTCACTGTAGGCCGGCCACAGGCGCGCTGCCTCGTCGGCCTGTTTGATGGAGCGGGGATCGTTGGCGCTGCGTAGCAGGATAACCCCCACCAGCGCCAGCGCCAGCAGCCAGGCCGCCCCGGCCCAAATGGGCGGGAGATGGCCTTTTCGCCGCAGCCAGAGCCAGATGCCGCCGCCGGCCAGCGCCACAATCAACAGTTCAGCGGCCAGGGTGAGCCAGTCAAAATGCTCAACGGTTTGCCACTGCCAGCGCCAAACCAGATCGAATTTGGTTGGGTTGAAGCGCAGAATATGGCCCCAAATGGGCCACTGGTCCGGCTGGTCCCAGCGAAGCTGGCCCCACACGGCCATATTGGGCGGCCGCACCCAGTAATCATCGGCGTTCAAAAAAACGTTATCCCGCGCCGACATGCCCAAAATTTGCAGCCCGATGCTGGCCCCGCCAACAACAAAAAGCGCGGCTCGGGCCGGCCACTGGCCCGGCTGCCAGGCCCGGTCGATCAGCGGCAGCAGCAGCAGGGTGAGCAGGCCGTTCAGCGGCACCAGATAACGCGGCCCCCAACTGCGGCCGCCGCCCCAATCAAAGAAAATCGCGCCAAAAATAATGAAATAGGCCACGAGCAAGCCAAGAATCAAAACAAGTTCGCGGGGGTGTTTGCGCCACATCGATTTGACGGTGAACGGCAGCAAAATAAACAGCGGCACGTACAGAAAAATACTTTTGTAGGGGTTGGTCAGCAGGCCCACCACGCCCACCCACAGCGGGATGCGGAAGAAGTAGTTAAAGCGATAACCGGCGTCCAGCGGGTCGCTAAAACGGTAGCTGTTGTAGGCAAAAAACGCGAGCACGGCCAGCACCACCGCCGGCGCAGCCACAGCGATGGCCCGCCAGTTGAAGCGCTTAAAGTCAAAAATGCGAAAATTGGGGATGGCCACGTACCACAAAAAAAAGGGGACGATGCCCAGATTCACGACCTTGTGCAAAAGAGTGAGCGCCAGCGCCAGACTCATCAAAAAAAGCTGGCGCAGACGGCCATCCTGGCGATAGGCCAGGGCAAAATAAAAGGCGACGGCCAGGCTGAAATAGGTCAGCGGCTCGGCGGTGAGATCGTACACGTAAACCCAGATCATTGTGCCAACGCCGCCAAGCAGCGTGGCGCTGAGCGCCGGATTGCGGCTGTAGCCCAGTCGCCGGCAGGTGAGGTAAATAAAACCGCCGGCCAGCGCGCCGGAAAACGGCATCAGCAAAATGGTAGTTTGGCTGAGGCCCAGCAGCGGCAGGTGGAGCGCGATAAAGTAGAACGGGATCATCAGCAGCGAAGGGCCGATGGGGAAAAAAGTGTAAGGCCGGCCATCAGGCCCCAGCGCCGCGCTTTCCCAGTTTTCAAGCTGCACGGTGTCAACGGTGCCGTGTTTGATCATGTTTTCGGCCACCGCCAGCATCGACAGGGTATCGGTGCTGTGCAGCGTGCCATCGAAGGTGAGCATGTACACGCCAAACAGCAGCAGCGAAACCAACGCGGCCAGCGCGATTTCCCGGGCCGGCAGCCCGGTGGGCGTGTTGAGTTGTGGCGGGTGACCGTGATCCACGGCTGGCCTCTTATTCTGATATTTGTGCGGCGGGGAGCGTGATTGGCCCCAAAATAATTGCGTTTTCGCCGCTGGTATCGCCGCTGACCGGCAACCGTTCCATGGTGTCGGTGCGGTACAGCCCCACGGCAATCCGGTAGTCGCCGGGCGGTAGATCGGGTGGAATCTTGAGCAGATCGACATCCCGAATTACCGAGCCGGGATGCCACGCCGACGTTGGGACAGTCCCCTGAAAGGGAACGTGATCGGCGCTGGCCACTGTATTATTGTTGCCATCGCGCAATTGTACAAAAATTGAGTAGTTGATGTTTGTTTTGGCCAGCGACTCCCAATACATAGTCAAAAAGAACTGGTGGCCTGGTTCGGGCTGCGCCGGTTCTGTGCTGTGGCCCAAAAAGCGAATGATGCCGCCTAACTCAATGGCGGCGGGGTGGATGGGGTTGGGGGTGGTTCTGGCTTTGCCCACGTACAAAAATTCATTGTCACCATAGTAAAAACGGCCCAGATAATTCGATTCGACCCAGCTTTTGAAATCTGGCGTAAAGCGTGGAATCCGGCTGGATATGACCACAACCTGGCAATTGTATTCGTTGCCGGCGGCAATCAACTCGTCAAGGGTTAAATGGCCGGAGCGAAACCGGTTGCTGGAAATTTCGGCCAGTTGCGGCGGTACCAGCCTGCCGCTCCAGTAGGCCAGTTTGATGTCATCGGTCAGCAGGCAACCGTTAGGCGTGGTCACTTTGCTGATAAATTCAAGCTCGGGTTGTTTGTTGGCCGGGGGAATGGCCGCCATTGTGCCCGGCCCGGTTTGCCAACCGTGGGCAACAATCTGCATCACCGGCCAGAGATAAGCCGCAATCAGAATCAATCCAACCACAGTAGAAAATTGAGTCAGGCGGTTGGTTTGCCAAAAACGGCGCGCGTCCCACCAGATTAACGACACGGCCAGACTGGCCCACACCGAAAACAGCGGCAGCAGCACAAATAAATGTTTGTGACGCAGGGGGCGGTTGGACAGAACCGTGGCGACAGCCAGCAGCAGCCACAGCAGCAGGGTAAATCGGTAGCCGGTTTTGCGGCTGAACGATTGGATAAACCCCAACAACGCCAGCGGCAGCAGCCAGAAAAAATCGCCGCCAAATTCGGTGATGCGGTTGAGGGTTGAACTCCAATAATCCGGTTCATCCAGCAGCGCCTCACGGGCGGAAAGGTGTTGGCCCACGGTTTGTTCCAGCAGCGATCGCGTATCGTACAGCAGGTAAAACGCGGCGATAATCACGGCCAGGGTGGCGCCCCAAATCAGCGCGTCAACCAGAATCGCCCGCCAGTTGAAAGGGCGACCGTTGGCCGGCGCAGCGGCGGTCAAAATAATAAAGCCGATCACCAGCGGCATAAATGGCGACTGGATTTTGGTGAGCAAACTCACGGCCATACTCGCCGCCGAAAGCGGCAGCAGCCAGCGCCGTCCGGTATCGCGGTAAAGCATGGCCAGCCATACGGCAAAGAGCGAGCCGGTAATCGATGGCATTTCTGCCAGAATGTGGCACGGCCCAACGGTAACGCCCATAAAAAAGGCGGCAGCCACCCCGGCCAGCGAGCCGGCAATCTGGCGGGCAATCAACCCCGCGGCCACCGCCGCCAGCACCGAGTAGCCAAAAAAGGACCAGCACATGCCGGCGCTCGACGGCCAGAGCCACCAGCTCAGTTGCAGATAAAGGGGGAAGACGGGCGGATAGGTGATGTAAACTTCTTTGTACGGCTCAAAACCGGCTTGGATCAGGCGTAACCACATCAGGTGGGCGGTTTCGTCAACGGTAATGTTGGGAAAATCGGCAAAAGTGTGGTTAATCCAGGCCGCGTACAACAGCACCCCGATGATTCCCAGCCAAAACAATCCGGTTTCGCGCCAGGTGCGTGTTTGGGTTGACTTAATTGCCATTCCGTTGCTCATTACCTACTGCACTTTCTGGTTGAACGGCAGCCGGATGCTGTTGTCTTCGGTTGGGGACGAGGTGATGGGTATTCGTTCGTTGGTGGCAGCGTTGTACAGGCCGACCTTTAACGTGTAATTCTGCCAATCGATGCCGGCCGGAACAGGCAGCGGAATGTTATCCGACACCAGTACATCCGGCTTCCACACCGAGGGCGGATAAAGGCCATCCAAAATGCGGCGATCAATTTGCCCAATTCTGTTGCCATCGGCATCAAAAATGTGAACAAATACGGTGGGTTCAAAATCAAGCGGCCGGTGCGGCTGCCAGGTTAGCGTTACAACCGGCTGGCCGGTAGCGGTATCAACGGAGGAGTTTACCAGCCGGATGTTGTCATTGCCCCACACAACCGACGCTGGGGTGGCCGGCCCAATTTCGTGCAACGCCACGTGGTCAAATCGTAGTGGGAAACAGCCGGACTGACCCCGGCAAAGCTCGTCGTTAACCAGGTTGACGCGATAAATGCGCGGCTCGACAGCGACCGGCAGGGACTCAATATGTTGCGGTTGAACAACCAGCATTCGCTGGGTGGCTAAATTACTCACATCTACAGTGAGTACGGTTGGGCCGGTCATCGGCTCTACCGCCAGCGACCAGACGACTGTGGTGGAGTGCGGCACCAGTATATAGGCGTGTCGCGGCGAGTTGGACTCAGGGAAAAGGCCATCGGGTGTCCAGTTTGAGGCCCGAGCCAGCAGCAGCGGTTCGGTGAGCGGCGGGTGGGGGGGCACCTGGAAAACCCGGATGTACTCATCCTCGTAGGCCGGCCGGCCCAGCAGGTGCTCAACAAATTCCACCTGCATTGCGTCGATGTCGCGGTCAACCATATCTTTTTGCAGGATGACCGTGCTGATTTTGAGCGTGCTGAGCGCCGCCAGCCGTTCGTCATCCGTAGGCGGCCGAAAGGCCGGGACCGGTGCGGCCGGCCGGAACAGTAAGTCGGCCAGGTGCTGGCCATATTCTACCTGCTGGAAGCGGCGGTGGATGTACCCGCCGATGATGGGGCGCGTGTGAAATATTTGGCCAAACATAGCCCGGTTGACTTCTTCTTTGTTGCGCAGCGGCAAATTGAGCACCCCGCCGGCAGCGTTGGCGGCGGCCGCCTGCGCCTGCCAGTACCAGGGGCTAATCTGTGGCGTGGCCCGGGTAAACGGAAAAACCACCATCGACTCTGCAACAAAGAATGCAGCCAACAGCAGCAGCCCGGCTTTTACCCACAGCCGAAAGCCAAACCGGTTGAGCAGATAAGCTGCGCCATAGGCGCTCAACACGGCCACGGCCAGCATCAGCGTTTCGTTGAGCCGGCCGGTAGTGCGCCCCCACGACAGCGGCGGAATGTTGGCCAGCACGGCATATGGCAGGGGAATGTAGCTGCGGGTATCGCCAACGGTGAACGAGACTACCTGCCCGCCAATTTTCAAAAATGGCCCCATCGACAGCAGCGCGGTCAGCAACGCCAGCCACAGCCAGGGTGTTGTCTCGCGCCGGCGAGCGCCAAAAAAGCCCACGGCGGCCAGAGCCAGAGCGGCCAGCCCAATGTAGGCCACGCTTTCATCCAGATCGACCGGCGGCAGAAGCTGGCCCAACTGCGGCAGCACGCTGCGCCAAAAAGGATTGTCGGGGGCGGGGGTTAAAAAGGCCAGCAGGTCGGTGGCGTTGGCGACAATGCCGCTGGCCTCTAAATCGCCCTCGGTTTGGCCCAGCGTCGCAAAAAAGTAGCCGTAAAATGGCCCTGCCAGCAGTGCCAGGGGGAGCGATCCCCACAGGCCGCCGGTGACAACCCCGCGCCACCAATTTGGTGTGGCGGGCGCGCAACTGCGCCAACCCCAAATCAACAACACCAGCGCTACGGGCAGCAGCCAGTAGGCGGCATGCATCACATGCGTCAGGGCCACAATACCGGCGCTAAAACCGGCCCACAATCCCCATTTTTTGTTGGGCTGGCGAACAAAGCGCCACATGGCCCAGGCAAAGATCGGCCCCCAATAAATGGTTATCTGATACAAATGGCCGGTAAAGGCATGCGCCCAACGATGAGCGGTGAAGGCAAAAATGATGCCACCGATAAATCCGGCCCAGCGCTGGCCGGTGATATTGTAGGTTAGCAGGTAAGCAGTGAAGCCGCTAAGCGTAAACGAAGTGAGGACATGAACATTGTACGTGGTGAAAGATCGGCTGAGGAGCGTGATTGGCAGGCCGAGCAGGTCTATGTAGGGCGTTACAAAGAGCAGGGGGTGATAAATGCCATACGGCCACCCCAGAGCGGTAACATTAGAGGGGAGCTGGTGTAGTGTTAACAGCGCATATTTGACCCACCATAACTGCCACACATAATGAAGAACATCGTGGCCTTCCTGCCCGTACGCGCCGCGAGTGATATTCCAGAACATGGGGTGGGTTAAGCCCACCGCCAGGGCGGCGTAGGCCAGCAAAATCAACCAATTCTTTTGCCATCGATCTAAATTAAACATATCCAGATGTTTGTGTCTTTTTCCGGCAAATTGCTGGCAGGTTACCGGAGGGGAATGATCACTGGCTCATCCAGGCCAAAGCGAGTGACTTCGCTCTGGATGTTGGTATCTATCAGCCGGATAACCAGATTGTATTCCCCGGCGGGTATCTCTGGCGGTAAAGTCAGCGAGCCGCGCCATTCTAATATAGCGTCCGTTTGCCAGGCGTTAGCTTTGTCTGGCAGCCAACTCCCCCACAAACTACCATCAGGTCCGGCCAGCAGTATATCAAAGGTCTCGTTGTTGGGTAACTGTCCCAGTGTACTCATAAACAAGGTTAAGTCAACTGAGTCTCCGGGGTGTTGCGGTGCATCTGCCGCCCAACGATACCCCAACAACTGCGCCCGGCCTTCAATTTTGGGGCTGCCAGAAACCGGCTGCATGGCCGGCGCCCGGTATACCCACACGTAAGGCGTGCCGCGATAGTCTACGTGAAAAGCCGGTTCAGTGTGGGAAAAGTAGTTGATTAATGCTGGCGAGGGATTCTGTCGCTGGGTTTGGTTAATGTAGAAAATCACGTAGTCGGCGGCTAACTGGCCTTTTCCACTGGATGAAAAGCTGACAGTTTGGGCGCGCAAATGGGGGCGAATCATGTCGCTGTACCAGGCCGATACGCGCAGGTTAGCGGCATCCGGCCGGGCGTTGAGCCAGGCCGCGGCCTGCTCCATCCCTTCACCCCAACCGACGGGCACTTGCTCAACGGCGCGGGCAAAACCACCCAACAAAGGGTTGTAGTAGGTGAGCACGTAGGGATAATTTGCCACCGTAAACCACGCCGGCAGAGCGATGACTGCCGCAGCCAGCAGTGGGGTCAGTTTTGCCCACGCCAGCTTTTGGCCCAAAAAGCCGGCCAGACCGGCTATGAGCCAGCGCAGGCCTACGCCAGCCAGCAGCAGCAGCGCCGGAATGACGGCCATCACGTACCGATCCAGTTTTTTGGGGCTAACGTTGGCAAACACAATCACCAAAATCACGTAAGCCGCCAAAGTGATCACCAGCCTGACGCGCGGCGCAGTGAGCGCCCGGCGCTGCGCCCACAGCCAGGCGGGCAAAAACAGCAGACCGGCCAGCGTAACAGGCGTTAGCCGAAAAGTGATGGCGTAGGGATAAAACAGCCAGCCGGGGTTGTTGCTGATTTGCCCCATAAAAAAGGTGTCGTGGCCCTCACCGATTTCGCCAACGGCAAAGGCTTCAACGTAAATGAGCCGCAGCGTTTCCAGCGGGTTCACCCACATAGCCGGAAAAAGCAGCGCAAACGTGGCCGCTGCTATCGTGCCAAATAGCAGCAGGGCCAGCAGCCACATCTGCCAATTTTTGTCTTTTACATAGCCCAACCCGGCCGGCACGGCCATAAATGGCAAAATAATGGGCGCGGGCAGTTTGGTGAGCAGGGCCAACCCGGCAAACAGGCCGGCCCGCCCAACTTTTGACCAGCGCCAAACGGCCCATAACTGGGCAAAGGCCAGCAGGGCCAGCATCATTAGCACGGCCGCAGCCGCATCGCCGTTGACAATGCGCGAGTGAGCTACAAAAAACGGATCGGTGGCCAGCAGGCCGGCTCCAATCAGCGCCGCAACATCGCCCAGCAGCGGCCGCGCCAGCCAGAAAACGCCGGCCACGCCCAAGGCCGTAATGATTACCGGCGATAGCCGCATTGCGCCGATGAGGCCGGGCAGGTTGGCCATCTGGTTTTCAACAAAAGCGGCGACGGTGGCGGCGTCGCTGGCCAAATATTGCAGCCACAGGATCACGGTTTCGCCCCAGGTGATGGTGATGCCCGGGAAAAAGTGCCAGTAGGTGGCAGATAAATCGCCGCCGGCCAGGGCGGTGGTAAACTGGCCCGCGCCCTCAACCCACTTCACTTCGTCGATGGTCATAAATGTGCCCAGGTAGGGCAGCCGAATGAGTAGAGCCAGGGCAAACAGGCCCAGGCCGGGCCAGATGGATGCGTTGCGGGGCAGAGATGACCGGGTCAAAACGTTACCTCAACACGACAATTTCATTGTTTTTCACCGGAGACTGGTGCAGTTCAACCGGCAGCCGTTCACCGCTGGTTTCATCATACAACCCCACCACAATATCATAATTGCCCGGCGGCAGCGAGTCGGGCAGATGTACGGTCATTGTTTCTCGCACAGTGCTGTTTAGCGGCCACAGGCGAGTGGGCAGCAAACCGGTGGCCGGATAGTTCTTGAAATTTTCGACCTTGTCACCGGCCTCAAACAACTTAACATCGGTCGGTTGAATGGCCAAAATGGTGTCCTCGGTTTTGGTTTCAAAGGGATAGTGATCATAAATGAGCACCGTATTGCCGGCGTCATCTATAATGTGTACAAATATTTTGTAATCTTTGGGGATAGGTTTTATGGCTTGCCAGTAGGTTGACAGGCTGATTTCCTGCCCGCCCTGCCACGGGCCGGGAGTCACGTCCATCCCTTTAAAGTTGACCATATCACCCAGTGCATAATCGAGAACAATTGACGGCGTTCGCTGTAACTGGTAGGGGATAACAAAAACGGTGGTGGCCCGCGACTCCTCCGATTGGGCAAATATGAGTTTCAGGGCAAAAATCTGGCCGGCTTTGTCGTCGAGGTCCGGCAGGTAGGTAGGGAATCTATCGCTAATGTAAATCAGGGCAACGCAGTCGGCTTTGGCTGCGGCATCGGCTACGGTGCTGCTGCTTAGCCAGCCCACTTGCAGCCGGGCCGTTGACGTTTCTGATAACCACGGCGGCACCATCCGTTCGCTCAAAAAGGCAAAACGCTGGTCATCAACCACAATGCAGTCGTCTGGCGAGGTGATGCGGTGAACAAAAGTGGCGGCGGCGCGACGGCCCACCTCGTCAGCATCCAGCCAGCTTTCTTCTGGCGGTAACATCAGCGCAGTGACCGGTTTGATCAGCATCAGCGCCAGCGCCACTAACAGCCCGGCCAGCGCGGTTCGCAGCCGATGGGCCGGCCAAACACGCCGCCATAACCAGTCCACAGCATGCGCCGCGCCGATGCCGGTGATCGCTACCAGCGGCGGAACCAGCATCACTACATAGCGTTCTCTGAAGGGGATTTGATTGGCCAAAACGATTACCGCCAAAACAAACCAGGCCAGCCAAAACCAACCAGCTTTTAATTCGCCGGCCCGGCGCACCAGTAAAATGGCCAGGCTGATGATGGTTACTACCAGCAGGGGGGCCAGTGTTTGCCAAAAAGAAATCAGGACCATTACCAGATTATTACCGGCGGTGATGCCTTCCTGCACAAACTTGGCTTCTCTGAGCAAAAACCTAAATTGCAGCACCTCGGTGGCCATAGCCACCGGGTCAAACATGATCACAAACGGCAGCAGCGCCACAATTGCGCCGGCCAACCAGACTGCGCCGGCCCACAGAAATCGCCGCAGGTTAATTTTGGGTCGATGGGTGACGGGGTCAACGGCCACGTTCATCGCCAGCAATTGCAGCCCAATTAATGCCGGAAGCAGGATTACAAAAAATTTTATGAGCAAGCTGGCGGTGGTCACGGCTCCGGCCAGCGCCAGCCAGCCCCAGGTTTGGGTGCGATTGTATCTTGCAACCAATGCCACCGCCAGTAGCGACAGGGCCACGGCTGGCACCTCTGTCATCAGCGAAACGGATTGGACAAAGTAGTTGGCTTGAAAAGCGAGCAGCATCGCCGCCAGCAGTCCCGCCAGCGGAGACGCCTGTCGCATAACCAGCCGGTACATAGCCCAAATTCCCAGCAGGCTATACAGCATCATCGGCAGCCGCACGGTGAGATCGCTGCCAAAGAGTAAGGCGCTGAGTTTAACCGTCAGCAGCGCCAGGGGCGGAATCCCCACAAACAGTTCGGTGTACGGCGTGTACCCCTTGGCCGCCAGCGTGCCAAACATTAACCAGTGGCCTTCATCGTAGTCCAGCACGTTTTTGGGCAGGTACAGCAGGCGCACCGCCACCGAAAGCAATAACACAAAGGTAATCAGGGCAAATTCGGTTTTTTGCGAAAATAACGCGGAATCCTTACTCATTGCTCAACTTCCTTAATCACTTCAATCGGACGGATGCTGATACTGTTTTCGCTACTATTGGCAACAGTCAGGCGTTCTCCTGTTGCTTCGTTGTAAAGCCCCAATTTGATAAAATAATCGCCGGGCGGAATTTCTGGCGGAATGGCGAAGGAATAGTCATCTGGCACCACCTCACCGCGCCCCCAGGTGTTTGTGGGGAGTTGCCAATGATGGGGAACGGCATCGTGCTGAGCTAATTTGTTGCCATGCTGATCCAACAAGTGGATAAAAACCTTGTAGCTATCACTCATTTGTTCCAGCGCCTGCCAATAAAGAGTCAGGTGCAAGGTGTCTCCGCCGTACAGCGTATTGTTGTTGGTATCGTAGCCAATCAGGTTTATCTTGTCGCCCAGACTGATTTGAGTTTTGTTAGCAGGTGAAACGTCTGTGGGCTGTAAAATGCTGAGAGGCGCGATCTCATATACTCCCAGGTATACGTTGTTATCCGGTTGCAGCTCGGGCGTATCCGCCGGCTGGACTTCAAAATTAATTTCATTGTACCCTTTTGCCAGCGAAAATGCGCGGGTAAAACTGGTTTTTGGATCGGCGGACGTTGGTGGAATTTGCAAGTTGTCAACCAGGTTACCGTTGACAATCATTGCAACTTTGGCATCCTGAGGCAGGGTGGTAAAGGCGGTGACAGACAATCGCACCGATGCGGGCTGGGATTTATAGAACAGGAGCGAGCCGGTTTGGGTCATGGCCTGCACCGGACGATTGTACAACCTGCCTTTGGGGTACCAACCATCCCCTAAGATGAAAGCATCCTCGTTTGTTGAGTTATCCCTGCCCGGAGGAACGCGGAAACCGATAAAGCTGTCATCTTCATAAAAAGGGGTTCCCAAAGATTGCCGCAGCACCAGTTCCGGGACGCGCCGTTCTGACTCATCTAACAGGTTGCGCTGGACAACAACATAGCCAATATTGTGCCGGTTCAGCATAGTAGCGCCGCGTTCAATCAGTTGGTGATTGTTGGTTGGGATTATAGCCGAGGTGTTCTCCAGCAGGCCAGCGGGGTACATCAACTCACGGATGAACATTGTGGTATCAAGAAAAACGGCGGGAGCGGTTGGCGTGCGTGAGGACTCGCCTCCTGGCATGGGGTGCCCGTGAACTGTGGCATAGTACATCAGCAAAAATGAAAAGTTTCTGCTGATGGGCCTGACCGGCAAAAACAGGTTTTCGCCCTGAGATTCACGCTGTTGCACCCGCGAGGGTATCTCAAGAACGGCCCGGTTGTTGTTTTCCTGGGCAATGAGTTGGTAAATAGCCGGCGGCGTGAATGACGAATTGACCGGATAAGGAAATTGATAAAGCGACTCGAACAGAATAAGAATTGCTAAAACAGCGACTCCGGCTAACCGCCACCAGCTCCGCCAGTTTTTGATCAGCGTATCAGCGCCATAAACAGCCAGTACGGCCACAGCCAATTGAACTGCAACCGCGAGCCGGGCGGGGGCGCGTAAAAGGCCAATAAGTGGCGCATAAATTACTAAAATGTACGGCAGAGGAACGTAGGTTTTTATGTCATCAACCGGGATTTCTATTGGGCCATAAATAGATAAAATGGGGCCTAACGAAAAAACAAACGCTATCGCGCCAAACCAGAGCCAAAACCGGGTTGTTTTGTTACGTTGTTTCCAAAGGGCCAGCAACATTAAGCTGATAGCCGTGTACCCTGTAAAGACGGCCCCTTCAGTGTCCAGCTTGTTCATTTTTTCATACAATGGCGCAACCAGTGGTTGCCACACGGGGTGCTGCCGGGCAGGGGTTAAATAGCCCATTAAATCAGGAGAACGAAACAGAATATCCCCGCGTTTGATAAATTCTTCCCCCTGATTTGTTAAGAGGTGCGGGTAAACCGGCGAAAGGACAACGATGCCGGCCAGGGTTGCCCCAAAAATTGCCAGCCAGTACCGGCGTTGTCGCAGCGCGGAATGTTTGCTGAGCCAGTGGTAAATAATAAACAGCGCGGTAAAAGGGATAACAAAATAAAACAGATAATACACATGGTCAGACGCAACAGCCAAAACGCAACTGGCCGTAGTCAGCGCGGCTCTTTTAAAGGAGGGATTCTTGAGCAGCAAGAAAAGCGCAAGCGCGTACAGCGGCAACCACTGCACTGACCACAACCCTAAATGTTCAATGGCATGAGCGTAGTGGTATGTTGAAAATGCAAAGATCAGCCCGCCCACAAATGCAGCCCAGCGGTTGCCGGTGAGATAATATGCCAGCAAATAGGTGGTAAACCCGGCTGTGGGGAAAGAAAACAGCAACAGAAAAGAATAGGTACGGGTTAAACCCAGCAGCGGCAGCAACGATATCAAGGCTAATTCATTAAACGGAGAGGCCAGCAGCAATACTCCCCCCACCGGGTAAAAGATGGACTGGGTGTAAGTAGGCCATACCCCCAGGTTAAGCAGGGCATGTTTAATCCACCACAGGTGCCATAAAAAATATGTGCTGTCGTATCCTCCGCCGGGGATGGCGTAGGGTTGAACCAGCGCCGTTATCGCCGGATAGGTTACAACTATGGTTATGAGCGTATATGCGCCCAATATACCTAAATTGATTTTCCACCGGTACGGTTTCATAAGTGCGGTTTCAGTTGAGCGGTTTGTTGGCAACACAAAGTAGTGACACCCCAAAGGGAAAGCTAAAGCGCCGCAGGAGTGGTTTCTCGGCGGCAAAGATGGCCTGTAACAGATTGTTGCTCCAGCCAGGGTGCAGATCGTTTTCGCTGGTGCCCTGGATGCTGTTGCCCCGCAGCCGTAAGAGCAAGCGTCCGGCCCAGATGGGAGCAAACAGAAAGGTATTTGCATACGTAAGCTTTTTGATGTTTAAACCGGCGGCGCCCAATTTTTGCTCTAATTCAGGTGCGGTGTAACGCCGGTAGTGGTGGCTTACTTCATCTTGCAGCCCCCAAAGAAAATTAAACGCGGGGGTAAAAATAATAAGCGCTCCCTTTGGTTTAAGCAGCCGGGTTAACTCTCGCAGGGCAGCTACATCATCGGCCAGATGTTCAATCAAATCCAGAGCCATGATAACGTCAAAAGACTCTTGTTGGAAGGGAGGTAAAGTGCCATCGCCCAAAAGCAATTCTGGCAGATGGCGCGACCGGCAAAAATGAAGCGCATCAGGTGAAAAATCCAGCCCGGTGACGTTTGTATAGTTATTCGCCTGTAAATATTTCAGATTGTATCCGGTGCCGCAGCCAATATCTAATATTTTGGGGGCGGTGTAATAAGCTAATTCTTTTAAAACCCAATCGAAGATTATTTTGCGGCGGGCTATGTACCACCAGTGGTTTTGCTCTATCTGGTGGATATGATGGTACATTTCTTTGTTCATAAACTATTTGCCTGGCATGAAAATTTTAGCAGTTAGCCCCAATGTATTTGTCGTACCATAACTGGAACATCAGCAAAGTCCACAGCTCTTTTCGATGATCCCGCTGCCTTGAGAAATGTTCATCAAGCAGGTGTTTTACATAACCATAATTGAATAGCCCCTGCCGGCCAAGCCGCGACTCTGAAAACAAGTCCAGCGTCAATTCGCGCAGGTCACCGGCCAGCCAATAGGCTACCGGCATGTTGAATCCTTTTTTGGGGCGGTTGATTATTTGCGCGGGCAGGATGTTGCGCATGCTTTTTTTGAGCAGATACTTGCTGGTTAATCGGTGCAGTTTTAGTTCCAGGGGCAGGCCCGTAACAAAACGGACAACATTTCGATTCAGAAAGGGAACACGGACTTCCAAAGAGGCCGCCATGCTGGCGCGGTCTACCTTGGGCAGGATATCGCCTTCAAGGTACATTTTCATATCAACATAAAGCAACTGGTTAAGTGGTCTGGCGGCATCGCACTCGCGGGCGTGGGCATAGGCTTGAGCATAGGTGTCTTTTAAGATTGGTTTTAGCCAATCTTGAAGCAGCAGTTCTTTATCCGTATCGACAAATGACCCCAACCAGCGGTGATGGCGGGCCTGCAAAGGGATACCGCGCCCGGCCAGAAAACGGCGCACTTTAAAATCCAGGCTGATGTTGTCAAATGAGGTGGGCATCAGGTCTAACATTTTTGGCACAATATGAGTGCGTACCGACCAGGGGGTTAACCATTCATAATATTCAATGAGCTTGTGGGCAACTAAAGTGGGATACCCGGCAAATAGCTCGTCGCCGCCGTCACCGCCCAAAACAACCTTTACATGTTCTCTGGCAAACCGGGATAATAGAAATGTGGGGATTAACGATGAGTCGCCAAATGGTTCATCCAGAAAATCAATTATTTTTGGCACGGTTTCAACAGCCATTTTGCTGGTCAGGACCAGTTCTTTGTGGATGGTGCCTACGTGGTTGGCAACCATGCGGGCATATCTGGATTCATCAAAAGAACTTTCCTCAAATTTAACCGAAAAACTGTTAACGGTGCCGGAGTACGACTCTACCATCATTGCGGCGATGGCGCTGGAGTCCAGCCCACCGCTTAACAATACACCTACGGGCACGTCGCTTACCAGTTCTTGTTTAACGCTCTCCTTAAATATCTGGTTAAAATTGTTGGCGTAATCCCGCCAGTCCACCGGTGGATGGCTCTCGCTGAGGGCCATGCTCATATGCCAATAATTTTCAATGTGACAGCCATATTGGGTGTACCGCAAAATATGGCCCGGTTCCAGCCGGTGAATGTTTTTTATGATGCTGCGCGGTGAGGGAACGTATTCAAAGGACAAATATTCATTTAAGGCAATAAAATCGATATCGCGTTGAACAGCGGGATGAGTTAAAACAACCTTAAGTTCTGAGCCAAATATAAGTTGGTTGTCTGCCTGCGTGTAGTAAAGCGGTTTCACCCCCATTGGGTCCCGCGCCAGCAAAAGCTCCTGGCGTGTTTCATCCCAGATTGCAAAGGCGAAAATGCCGTTCAGATGATCCACGCAATGTGTCCCAAACTCTTCGTACAGGTGCAAAATAACTTCCGTGTCTGTTTGGGTACTAAAACAATGCCCCCGCTTCTGTAAAAAGCTGCGAAGTTCCCGGTAATTATAGATTTCACCGTTAAAAACAATCCACGCCGACTTGTCTTCATTAGTGATGGGTTGCCTGCCCCCGGCCAGATCAATGATGGACAATCGGCATGACCCCAGCCCCACCGCACCGTTGTTAAAAATACCCTCGTCGTCCGGGCCGCGATGCTTCATGCTGTGGATCATCCTCATGAGCAGGTGATCTTCTATTGTTTTGTGGGAATTTAACCCGATGACGCCACAAATGCCGCACATAGGTACTGTTGCCCTCCAAAACCCATTACTCTAAAATAACCGGCTCATCCAGAGTTGCAGCGCCAACGGTGATTAACTCATCGCCGGCAAAATAATACAGGCCGATCAGCAGCTTGTATCTGCCGGACGGCAGATTTTCCGGAAGCGGGATGGCGTAACTGGTAATCATAATTTCTTTTCGATCCAGCGCCGTAAAACCCGGTTGCGGCGCGACATCCACTCCGGCCACCCGCTGGTCGGCATTATCAAGCAGTTGCACAAATACTGTAAAATCATTGGTTGCTTTGGGCCAGGCCTGCCAGACCAGATCAACCTGCACTTGCCGGCCGCTTTGCTGCTGGCGGATACCCATTAATTTTACGGATTGCGCGGCAAAGTCAAGCGGCGCAAAATCGGCGGGGAGGGTCATCAGCCGGGCTTTGATTTGCCCCAGCCGGGCATCGCTAATGGCCAGGGTGTAGGTGTCGTGGGGCGTTTCCGGCGGCAGGTTAAACAGGTGACGGCTAACGTTTACCCCCGGCGCTTGCGCCAATATTTCTGCCGATGAATCCAGCCGCAAGTTGCCGTCCGCCGAAACCAGACTCAGCGTTACCGGCTCGCTCCGGCTAACTTTGGCCGGCCACAGCAAATCAACGGTCAGCGTTTGGCCGATGGAGGCGTAAATGGTCCCTGGCCGGAAGGCGAGGGGTAGATCACCGCGCCCGCCGCCATCGATGAGCTGCATGGCCGGCCCGGCGTAAATTTGCGCATAGTCAATACCATTGATCGTCACTCGATGCAACGCACCCTGATTGGCAAAATAGGCCAAAATTTCCGGGGCCGGGTAACCGCTCTGGCTTTGCTTGATGTAAAAAATCACGTAATCCAGCTCTTCATCAACTGGAGTAGCCAGTTCGCCGCTGAAAAACGGGTAGGTGCTAACTTTGTACCGCACCCCGGCCCGGCTCACGGCCGCATCCGGCTGCTGGTTGAGCCAGCGGCCGGCTTCGTCCATGCCTTCGCCCCAGCCAATTCTAAGTAGTTTGGGCGCGGTAATCGCCCCGCCGAGCAGGGGATTGTAGTAAGAAAAATAGTAGGGAGCGTACGCCAGCGCCAGCAGCAGCGACGCGCCGGCCAGCAGCCCAACTTCGAGCGGCTGCCAGCGGGCGGGAGCGATTTTCAGCCAGCCCCAGGCCGCCACAAAACTCAGCGCCGGAAATACCGGCAAAATGTAGCGTGGGCTTTGCTTTACCCCCAGCGACATAAATAACCCAAACAGCAGCGCAAACACCAGCAGCCACAAAATTTCGGAGTTGAGCCACGCGCCGAGATTTCGCTGCCGGGCAAAATTACGGAGTCCGATGGCTACGGCCACAATCGCGCCAACAAAGACAAACGGACTGAGTTTGAACGCGCCGTTGATGGCGTAATAAAACAGGCCCAAATCCGGGGTAGCCCAGTAGGGTTGAACATCGGCGTCTTCCAGCCCCGCCGATGACAAAAAAGCGTTGCTGATCACTGCCCACGTTTGCCCCCACGGCGAGACCCAGGCTGCGGGCCAGACAATAATAAAGGTGAGCCACAGCGCCCCGCCCCACACCAGTAGCCCCGCCAGCCAGCGTGACCAGGGTCGATTGAACCGCAAAGAACGCCGAGGGCGCAAAGAATTTTTGTTAAATTCTGCGCTCCTGGTGTGCTCTGCGGTTAAGTTGCGTCCTTCTTGCCAGATAGTGACAACCGCCACCAGTCCCACAAAAGGGGCCAAAAACAGGGCCGGCGCTTTGCTCAACACGCCCAACCCGGCCAAAACGCCGGACAAAGCAAACCACCCAATCGCCCGCCAGCCCAAAGCAGCCTGCCGCCGGGCATAAAAAAAGGACAACAGCGAGGCGGCGATAAACAGCGTTGCCGGCGCGTCGTGGCCGATGATCCGCGACACCGACAGCAGGTGCGGATCGAGCAGAATTAACAGCGCGCCCAGCCCGGCCAGCGACCGGTTCCATAATTGGCGGGCCAGTCCGTAAATCACAACTATCATTGTGGCCATAAACACGGCCATTGCCCAGCGCAGGGCCAGCAGCTCGTTAAGGTCAACCCGGTTGCGGTTGAATGATAGCAGCCAATCCAGGAACGGCTGGTTGATATCCACCTGTCGCAGCCAGTAGTAACCGGCCAGCCCCGCCGAGCCGAGCCAGGTAGTGGTGACGCCCGGCGTGAGCCAGACCGATGTTCCCGGCCAATCGCCGCGCAGAAAGGCGTTCAGAAACACTCCGGAGCGATAAACCCAGTTGTGCTCGTCGGCGGTAACAAAATGGGCCAGCCTGTCTGTGCCAAGCCACAGCGCCAGGCCAAACAGCCCCAGGGCAAACACCACGTCGGCCCGCCAAAATGTGCGTTGAGAGTTAATCATTTAACAGATATTTTTGCCAACTCAAGAAGATTAGCCCAAAATAGTGAACTTTCATCAAAATCCTGATTATAAATCCGCCGGGATGGATGGGCAAAGAAATATGAGCTGACGTTGACCCCCATTTTGGTCAGCGGCCAACCTCAAGCTGGCCCAGCGACAAACTGTCGCCGCCCGTGGCCAGCGGCAGCCGCGTCCCATCGGCAGGGCGGTACAACCCCACCAGCAGTTGATACGCGCCCGGCGACAGCTCCGGCGGCAGCGCCAGCGGATGCCCATCTTCGATGACATCTCCCGGCTGCCACCATGCCGTGGGGTAAGCGCCTTGCCGCGGCAGGGCATCGTTTTGAGCAACAAGCTGGCCCTGCCCGTCAACCAGATGGACAAAGATTATCGCCTCGTCAGTGAGGGGCTGCCCGGTTTGCCAAAACAGGTTAACCATCACCTGTTCGCCGGGGCGAGGCTGCGGGCCGGACAGGCTGTAACCCAACAGCGCGATGCCGTTTTGCCAGCCGGCCTCAACCGGCAAAATGTCGTCGGTGGCGGGCCAGGCTGGCGGCGCGACGGTAAATTTGCCCACCGTTTTGTCCAGCGGCTCACCGGCGGCAGTGGTCGGGTTTAACCCAACTTCAGCCTCGTTGGCCAGGCTGATTTCGATGCGGCCGGCCAGTGGGCTGTCCAGTTCCGCGGCCAGCGGAAAGGTGTGCCGGGTGGGGATCACCTGGCCGGGGAACCAGTGCTCGCGTTCGGACTCTTGCCCGCTAAACTCAAAGAGCGACGTATCGGCCCGGCCCAGCGCGATACTGCGGCTGTCGGCCAACTGCACAGTTAAATTGATGGTCTCGCTCAGCTCGCGCACCGCCTGCCAGTAGAGAGTCAGCTCCAGCGAATCACCGGGCCGCGGCCGCGGGGGATTGAGCCGGTAACCCAGCAGCCGGATGCGGCCATCAAACACGCGATCCAGCGTAGTCGCGTCCGGCGGCACGGTTTCGGCGGCAATGGCCTCGAGCCGGGCCTGTTCCGGCACGGCGGCAACCTCGCCCGCCGGCGAAATTTGGGCGGCGAGCCGGCCTTCCGGGAAAATAAACGCAGCGGCGCTGGCGAGATTACTCACCGGAGCCAGCCCAATTTCTACCGAATACAACCCCGGCGGCAGCGCGGCGATATTTGGCGCGCACAAACTTTCAACGTAGGCCTGCGGCGTGGCGGCCTGCCGGCTAAAGGCGGGATCGGGCAGGCAGGCTGTCCAATCGGTGTGGGCCGGTGAGCCAGCCAGCCGGGCCGCCAGTGTTTGGCCGGCCGGCAGCCCCAAATTTTGCCACACAGTCCGAAGCTGCGAATCTGCTGCCCAACTGTAGCCCAGCAGCGTGGCTTTTTGAGGAATTACGCTCACCTGCGGATTGGCCGGCGTGGTAAACGGGATGGGGTAAATCCAGGCGTAGTCCAGATCACCCAGCGTGATGACCTTCTCCGGCGTTCGAGCCTGGAAATAATCCAGAAATTCCGGGCCGGGTTCCAGCCGGCGCTGCACCTGCTGAATGTACAGCACAATGTAATCGGCTTTGGTCCAGCGGCCATCCGCCCCCAAAGTGATGATTTCGCCGGGGAAACCGAGCATGTTGTGCGTAAACCGGGAGCTGACCACCAGCCGCTCGGCGTTGGGTTTGGCCCCCAGATAAGCGCCAACCTGGTCCATGCCTTCACCCCAGCCAATGCGCATGGTGCGCACGGCGGTTGCGCCGCCGCCGAACAGCGGGTTGAAATAGGAGTAGTAGTAGGGGTGATGCGGCAGCACCGCGGCCAGTTGAACGGCGAATGCGCCGGCGAAGAGAACGCTCTTTAAAACAGGGGAAGTAAGGAGCAGGGAGTAGGGAGTACGGTTTTTATCCCCTACTTCATACTTCCTGCTTCCTACTTCTAACTTTTCTTTCAGCCAGGCCCAGGCAAAAACCAGCCCCAGCGCCGCCAGAATATCCAGCGCCAGAAAAATCGGCATCAGATAGCGATCCTGTTTGTGGCTGCCCAGCGTCATCGCCAGCGCGTAAACCACAACGTAAGTTAACAGGATGGCGCTGCCTGTGGTGGGCGGCCAGGCGCCCGGTTTGGTGCGGCCGCGCCAGCGCCACGGTACAATCGCCGCAGCCAACAGCCCCAGCACCGTTAGCGGCGTGGTGCGCATTAATAAAACAAAGGGGTAAAAAATCGGGCCGGGGTCGATGTCTTCAAATGTTTCACCCATAAAAAAGAGTTTCACGCCTTCCGCGCCCACTTTGCGGGTGGCGTACCCATACACCAGATCGAGCGTTTCCAGCGGTGTAACCCACATCGCCGGCCACAGTGCCACCCAGGTGGCGGCGGCAATCAGCGCCCAGGCGATGCCCAACTCGCCCAGGCGGCGCACCCGTTCTTTGTTCAGTGACCACGCCGAGCCGTCAGACTTGTCCGCAAAAACAATCCACCCGCCGGCCAGAGCGATGGCCGGCAATATGGCCAGCGCCTGAATTTTGGTGAGAAAACTCAGCCCGCCACAAATGCCGGATAGCAGCACGTAGCGAAACTGTTTTTTGCGGCCGTAATAAATCAAAAACAAAATCGAGAGCGTCATAAACCCGGTGATAACCGCTTCGGCGCGGTTTACGCGGGAATCGCTCAAATAAAACGGGTCGAGGGCGATGAGCAGGCCGCTGAGCAGCGCCACACGCCGGCCAAACAGCCGCCACGTTACCCAAATAATAGCCAGCGCCAGCGCCGTATTCAGCAGCACAATTGGCAGCCGCTGCTGATACAGGTAGGCGGAGCGGTCCCATTCGTGGAACAGTTTGCCCAGGCCGGCGTCGCCAATCCAGCCGCCTTCGAGCAGGGAGCGGCGGGCCGCTTCGCCAAACACCCAGATGCTTTCGGCCCAAACCGGCACAATGCCGGGGTAGCCGTCGCCTACCCGCGTGGCCGCCAGATCGCCGTTATTGAGCGCCAACACAAAATCCTCGGCCCAGCGCCAGCGGTCGGCTTCGTCAACAATGCGGTACTGGTTGAGCGCGGTCAGCCGCGGCACCGCCACCAGCAGCACCAGCCCAACGCCAATGAGCCAGAATTGCCACGAATTGTAAGGGTACGATTTGGGAATGAATCTCATTTTAACTCGATGGTTGTCAGCGTGAGGGCGTCGCTGGTGACGCCGTTGGCGGTAATCGGCAGGCGCTGGCCGTCGGCGGGGCGGTACAGACCGGCGATGAGTTGGTAGCCGCTGCCGGACTCGCCGGCGGGCAGCGACAGCATGTGCGAATCGGCCACTACTTCGCCGGGGGCCCAACTGGCGGTGGGCGCGGCGCCGGCCTGCGGCGCGCTGTCGTTTTGGGCCACAAGCTGGCCGTTGGCGTTGAGCAACTGCACAAACACGGTGTAATCTTCCGGCGGAGTTTGCCGCGCCTGCCACAACAGCGTCACCGCCAGCGAACCGGCGGCGGGCGTTACCTCAAACTCCAGCAGCCGGATTGAATCGCCCACGGCGGCGTCGAGCAGGGTGGTGATGGGCGGCGGCGCAAACACTCGCTCGCGGCCACCCACCCGCACCTGCCCGATGGTTTGCGTCGTTCCGGCGACGGTTAATTGCAAATCGTACATCCCGGCGGGCGCGGCGGCGGGCAAATCCAGCGGCCAGATGTCGCGATAGTGGTCGCCGGGCTGCCAGCGGCCGGTAGGGTACGCGGGCGTGATGGCTCGCTGCCACGCCGGGGCGGCGGCGGCAGGAATTGCCGCTGAGTGGGGCATCAGCTTTAATTGCGCGGCGGCGTTGTGGGGCACGGCGGCGCTGCTGGCCCAAAACAGTTCCAGTTGGCGCGACTGGCCCGGCTGCCACGTATCGGCGTTAAAATTGTAGCCCAGCAGCCGCAGCGGGCCAAAGGCGGCGTCAACCGGTTGCTGAATGTTGAAATCGGCGGCGGTGGCCGGACTGAGGGGCGGGGCCACGGTAACGGCGGCGTCGGCGGCATCCAGCGGAAACTGGCCAACAACCTCGCCGGTGGCGGGCCGGTCAATCCAGGCTCGCAGCGTGTACTGGCCGGGCGGCGTGCCGGGGAAAACGGCCAGCGCGTAGTCGCTGATAACAATGGCCCCGGCGTCGCGGTCCAGCGGCGCGCCGTTGGTGATCGGCCGGCCGGCATCGATGAGATTGGCCCAGCCGACGGTGCTGCCGGCGGCGTCCACCAGACTCAGGCCGATGGGATCGTCATCGGCTTTGCCCTGCCACTCCCAGTACAGCCGCAGCGTGGCCGTGCTGTTGGAGGGGATGGCCGCCAGCCGCTCGCCGGCGGCATCGAGCCAGTCAAAACCGAGCAGTTCAGCCTGGCCAACCAGCCGGGCCTCGCCGGCGATGATGTGCGGCAGGCCGGGCGCGGCGTAAATCCAGGCGTAGGGCAGGCCGTTGAGCGCCACCGTGTGCAGCGGTTCGGCGCGTTGAAAATAGGCCAGCGCGCCATCAGAGGGTAAGCGGCGTTGGGTTTGGTTGATGTAAAAAACCACGTAATCGGCGGCCAGGCCCGGTTTGGGGCTGCGCGAAATTTTCTCGTCGTCAATTTTGTAGATGGCGTGGCCGTGAAAATACGGCTCAAAGGTGGTGCTGTACCACGAGGTCACGTTGGCCGACTCGCTGTCGGGCAGAGTGTTGAGGTAATCGGCGGCCTCGTTTAGCCCTTCACCCCAGCCTACCTGGATGAGTCTGGCTGCGGCCGGCCCGCCGCCGGCCAGCGGGTTGTAGTAGGAAAAATAGTAGGGATAGCTGGGCAGCACCATCAACACCTGCAACAGCAGCACCGATCCCGGCAGCAGCCACAGCCAGCCGGGCGGCGATTCGTGGCCGCGCCGGGCGGCGGTCAGCAAAAAGGCGTAGCCCAGCGCCGCCAGCATGGCGATGGCCGGGAAGGCCGGCAGCAGGTAGCGGTCTTGCTTTTTGCCGCCGTAAGTGACCAGCAGCGCGTACAAAACAATGTAGCCCAGCAAAATGAGCAGCCAGATTAATTTTGAGTTTTGAGTTTTGAGTTTTGAGTTTTGAGCAGGTGCGGTTGAACTTAAAACTGAGAACCTAAAACTCAAAACTGAGAACTTAAAACTTAACACTAGCCGCCACAGCGCCAACAGCGCCCCCAAAAAGACAATCGGCGTGGTGCGGAATACGGCCACAATCGGATAAAAGAGCGCGCCGGGGTCCGGCACGGGTTGGCCCAAAAAGAAGCTGCCTTTGGGATGAGCGCCGCCGGAGGCGCGCAGCGCGTCGGCGAGGATGGTGCTGACGGTTTCGATGGGGCTGACCCACATGGCCGGCCAGCAAACGACAAAAACCACGCCCGCCGCCAGCGACCAGATGGTCATATCGCGTAGCCAAAAAGCTATCACCCGGCCAACGCCCAGCGAACGCGCCCGGCGCAGGTAAACCAGCAGCAGAGTCAGCGCGGCAAACGCACCAATAAACAGCGCCGGATATTTTGACAGGAACGCCAGCCCGCCAAACGCCCCGGAAGTGAGCAGCCAGATTAATTTTGAGTTTTGAGTTTTGAGTTTTGAGTTGTGGTCAGTTGGGGTTGAACTTAAAACTGAGAACTCAAAACTCAACACTACCCGCAGCAGGGCCAGCAGCGACAGCCACATAAAGGTGGTGACCAGCGCGTCGTGGCCGAGCACGCGGGAGAGGGCCAGGTAAAAGGGATCGAGGGCCAGGAATCCGGCGGCCAGGAGTGCGCCGGGCCGGCCCAGCAGCGGCCGGCTCCACCAGTACGTGAGCGCCACGGCCAGCACTGCTATTAGTACGCCCGGCAGCCGCAACGAGACCAGCATGGCCGGGTTGAGCGGGTCAAACGGAATATGGCGCAGAAAATCGGCCAGCGGCACGCCAGGCATTTGGCGCAGATATTCCAGCCCAATGCCCAGGCTGCCGGCCCACATGGTGGTGACGCCGGGGGCCGGGCTGAGCGATACGGCATCGATGTAGGCCACCGTGCCACCGGGGGCGGTGTTGGCCGGGTTGCCGTGCAGCAGCGAGTCGAGGAAGATGATTGAGCGGCCAAACCACGAGCGGGCTTCGTCGGCGGTGAGAAAGGTGGTTAAGCCGGGGATTCGTAGCGCCGCGGCCAGAGTTGCCGCCAGCGCCGTCAGCGCCACATCTTGGGTTTTATTAGAGAGACTGCTCCACCACCGCACAAAAAACCTCAAAAAAGAGTTGCATTGTATAACGCACATCAAGCCTCTAATTATATGGAAAGGCCAGTGTTAGAACAAGTTGGGCCGGTAGCCGGAAGGCTCGGCTTTGTTGGTTGGTTGGGGCAATGTTATAATATCGAACCTGTAAAAAATGGGGCTGACCAAAAAGGAGAGTGGGACAATGGATGTAACCTCTAAAAAACTTCGCCGCTGCGATGTCGTAACGGTCAAAGGTCGCATCGATGCCGCAACGGTGGGGCAGCTTTCGGCGGCGCTGGCCGCGGTACGCAATGAAGGGCGCTTTAACATTGTGCTCAATTTAAAGGATGTCACCTATATTTCCAGTGCTGGCCTGGGCGAACTGATCGATACCCAAAATGCCTGCAAAAAAGCCATGCGCGGTGAACTCAAACTGGCTGAAGTGCCGCAGCGGATTCGGGAGGCGCTCGACCTGGCCGGGCTGACTCCGCTGTTTAAAATTTATGATGATGAAACCGAGGCTGTGGGCAGTTTTTAGGCCGTAGATTTTTAATGAAGTCAACGCACACGCTCGAAATTAACGGGCAGTTTGAAAATTTAGCTATCATTGCTGATTTTGTGATCGACGCCGCTACCCAGGCCGGCCTCGATGACAAAGCCGTTTACGCCGTCCAAATGGCCGTTGATGAAGCATGCTCAAATATTATTGAGCATGCCTACGGCGGTCAGGGTGAGGGCACCATCGAAATCACCTGTACCGCCAAACCGAAAGGGCTGCAAATTGTAATTTGCGATTACGGGCAGGCGTTTGACCCCGATCAGGTGCCCGTGCTGGACCCCACCGCCCCGCTGGCAGAAAGAAGCAGCCGGGGCATGGGGTTGTTTTTTATCCACAAACTGATGGACCGGGTTGAGTTTAAATTCAACACGCCTCAGGGAAATCAATTACGCCTTTTTAAAAACAAATGACAACACCCGTTTCACCCCCAGCTCTTTTTGAAATTTCCATCCAGTCCGCGGCCGAGGCCCGGATTCCGCCGCAGGAAAACGTGCTTGAGGAGCGTTTTTTGCACAAGCTGTTTTTGCTCACCCACGTGCCGGCGCGCTGGAATAACTGGCAGTTGGCCGCGGTGCTGCTGCTGGCGACAGCCGTGAGTTGGCTGGCGTGGCAGGCGCTGGTTGGCTCGCTGGCGGTGGCTGCGGCGGCGCTGTACCTGCCCTTTGCCGCCGGCGACTGGCTGCTGTTTTGGTGGCTGCCCCACTCGCGACGATCATTTGGGCCGATCGGCCCGCAGTTGGTGGCTACCACCGTGCCGCGCGTGCTGGCCGTGGTTATCGCCGCGCTGATTGGCGGCTTTTCCGGTGCGGTTGGGGCGCTGCTTGTGCTAACGGCGCTGCAATTGTTTGGCAGTGGCGTGTACCTGTGGGGCGCGCTGCACGAGCCGTTTGCCCTGGCGCTCACCGAGCAGGATGCCCGCGCCACCCGCTGGCCGGCCAACGCTTCGCCGCTGCGGCTGCTCCATTTGAGCGACCTGCACGTGGAACGGCTCACCCCCCGCGAATCGCGCCTGCTGCAACTGGTGGCGGAGGCCCGGCCGGAGATCATTGTGATCACCGGCGATTACCTCAACCTGTCTTACGTGGACGACCCCATCGCCCGCGCCGAGGTGCGCAAAGTGCTGGAAAAACTGAGCGCGCCGCTGGGCGTGTACGCCATTTTGGGCAGTCCCCCGGTTGACCCGCGCAACACCACCCCCTCGTTGTTTGACGGGCTGACCAATATTCGCCTGCTGCGCGATGAAGTGGCCGTGCTGTCGCTGGCCGATGGCCGCCGGTTGTCGCTGCTCGGGCTTGACTGCGAGCACGATCTGGAGTCGGACGCCTCGGCGTTTAAACGGCTGGTCGAACTGACCCCGATTGATTCGATGCGGCTGCTGCTGTATCACTCGCCGGAACTGATGCCGCTGGTGCAGCATCACGGCATCGACCTGTATTTGTGCGGCCACACCCACGGCGGCCAGTTTCGGGTGCCGGGCTACGGGGCCATTCTCACCAGCAGCGTCACCGGCAAACGGTACGAAATGGGCCGCTATCAGGAAAACGGCACCACGCTGTACATCAGCCGCGGCATCGGGCTGGAAGGATTGAGCGCACCGCGCATGCGGCTGCTCTGCCCGCCGGAAATCATCCTCTTTTCGGTGACGGGGGGTTAGTGGCGGCGCAGGGCCTTTTTGATACGCCGCCAATAGCTTCGCACTGATGACGCCTGCTGCGGGCCAAACTCCTGCCGGCTGTAGCGTGCCCGCACAAACACCTCGGTGATGTCGTGAATATCCGCTTCCACATCCGGCAGCGATTGCCGCAACTCCGGCTCGTATTCGTACGGCGTTTCAGCCTGCCGCCGGGCCGGCCCTTTTGTTTCCGCCTGTTGCAGCACATTTAAATAGTAGCGCAAAATTCGCTGGCGCGGCGAAAGCTGGCGCAATTCCAGCCAATTGCCCGGCGAAAGTTGGGCCACCGCCCTGCGGGTCGCCGGCAGTTTGAGCCGGTCGGGCAGCAGTTGCAGCCCGGCCCGGCCCCAGCGGCGCAGCAGCGTTCGCCAGTGGCTCAGCAGTCGGCGCAGGGAGGCGATCAGCCTGAAATTTTTTAGTCGCTCCAGCAGCGCCGGCCGGTCGTCAAAATAGGTTTTTACCAGATAGATCACCGCCCCCACCGCCACAATCCAGAAAATGAGCGATTGCAAAATCTCAAACCAGGGCGAGGGCGCGGTGTCGGCGGGCGGGGGTGGCAGCACAGGTGGTTGCAGCGGCGGTGCAGCGGCGGGCGACGGCGCACCCTGAATCAGGCTGAGCAGCAGCGCAAACGGCAGCGTAATCAGGAACACCGCCAGATAAAACAAAAAGATAATGGCCTGAATGATGATCCCCACCACAATGCCGGCGGTTTCCAACAGACCCATTGTAAAATGAGTGGGCAGGACAAAAGCCAGCAGGCCGACCAGCGCCAGAAACAGCAGCCCGTCTCTGGCCCAGCGCCGGGGCAGCCCGGCCACCACCGGGATTTTTTGCACCTGCCAGCGCAGTTGCAGCCGGGTTAAATTAACCTGGCTGAGCAGCACCAATCCCAGCACAAAATAAATGAGCACGTTGAACACAATCCCGCCCAGCGACGGCCGGTAGAGGTTGGTCAGGCTGTCGGGGCCGGCCACGGCCACCCAGCGGGTGATGCCGGAAAGCAGCACCAAAATTGCGCCGCCCCAAAAAAAGCGCAGCGCCAGGCTGTCGAGCGCCAGCCCGCTGTCTTCGTAGGGGTCGTACAGCGCTTCAATGTCCTCAATCGTGTAAACGGCGGCCGTCCAGGCCAGCATGGCCAGCGTAATCAGGATGGCGTACTCGACGCTGAAAAACAGGTTGGGGTCTTCCCGCAAATAAACCAGTTCGGCGGCGATGGCGTCCCACGGCTTGTTCAAATAACTGAGCAGTTTGAGCAGCACCAGCAGCATCCCCAGTTCTACCAGCCGGTAGCGCAGCAGCGAGCCGCCCCGCATGCGGTAGTGGTGCAACACCCGGTGCGAGTAAATCGCCTCAACGGTGGTCAGAAACATACCCAGCAAAAAGTAGGTCGCGCTCCAATCCGGGTTGATCAGCCAGGTCAGTTTAACCAGCGCGTAATTCAAACACATAATCATAGCGATGACCAGCGCCGGCCGAAACAGGTTGTCGGCCCACGGCTGGCGCGGCACGTGGATAACTTTGTCCGGCTCTATCGGACGTTGGGGATACATACTTCCAAATCTCGCTCTCGTTCAATTACCGTGGTGGGAATATTCAGCGCCGGCAGTTTTTGGGTGAGCGGGTAGTTGTAGGGGATGGGTTGAATCAGCGCCACCGCCACCCGCAAGCCCGATTTTTTGAGCAGCAGGCACAGGCGCACCAGCGCTTCGGATTCGGTGGAGGTGATAATGATCACGGTGGTGCCCCAGGCCAGGTGCAGGGCTTGCTGCCAGGCCCAGCCGGAAAAATCGATGCCGGCCACGGTTTCAACCCGGGCCAGTATTTCCAGAATTTGCATCAGGTGGCCGCGCCCGCGCTCCGGGGCGAGCCTGAAAAGCTGCTCGCTGCCGGTCAGCGGGTCGCTGCCCCAGGCGTACAGCCCCACCGGCAGCGCTTCAACCACGGCCATGTGGTTGGCCAGCGACGCTGCCGCCACAACGGCCATCTCCGTGGCAATGGATGCCTGCCCGGTGCGACCGTAATCATCGCGGTTAAAATTTAAAAAAATGGCGTTGTCGCGGGCAATGGCCGTATCAAATTGTTTCACCAGCACCTGCGCCTGCCGGGCTGTGGCCGGCCAGTGAATGTGGCGCGGGTTGTCGCCGGCCACGTACTGTTTAACGCCGGTCATGCGGCTGGTGTCTTGAAACAGCGGCACCGGCGTGGGCAGAATCACCTGCGGGCTGTGGGTGGGCAGGCTCAGTTTGGAAATGGGGACGATTTTGGGGTACACAATCAGCGGGTTGGGGTCAACCTGGCTGTGCAGCCGGCGGTTGATGCCGAGCAGGTCGCCAGTTTCCAGTTGCAGCGGCCCCAACTGAAAATAGCCGCGCTGCCGGGCGTGAACGGTGTAACTCAGGTGGTGCGTGTCGCGGCTGCCCAGCGAAATCACCTGCCGGAAAAAAGGCGGGCTGGACAGCGCCGCCGAAAATGTTTCGCTCAGGGTGAGCCACGGCACCGGCAGCCGGCTGCGGTTTTGGATGGTCAGGGCCACGCTGATTTGTTCGCCCAAAAAGGCGCGCTCCGGGGCCTGCCGGGTGACCCGGATGTTTTTGAGCATGCGCCGCGACCAAAGCCGCGAAAAAAGATACACACCGATAAACAGGTAAAAAATAGTAAAAAAGAAGTCAACCCGCAGCAGCGCCGCCAGGGCAAACAGCAGCACCGTAAAAACAACAAAATATCGCATCAGCCGACTCCCGCCGGCGTGGCCGGGCGGGTGGGCGTGGCCGGGCGGGGCGTGGGGCTGCGGCTGGGCGTGCGGGTTGGCGTCGGCGACGGGCGGCGTTCGGTGGGGGTGGCCGATGGCGATGGCGTCGGCGTGGCGGTGCGGGTGGGGGTTTTGGTGGGCGGCGCTGTCGGTGTGGCCGATGGGGTAGCCGATGGCGCGGCGGTGGCCGTCAGGGTGGCTGTCGGAGTGATGCTTAACTGAGTGCTGGTAAAAATCTGGGCCGAGGCCAGCGCCCACTGCGGCCGGCTGGCCTGGCCATCGCTACTGAGCTGGAGCGGCGCGCCGCCGTACGGGCCGGTTACGTACAGATTGCCGTTAAACACAAACAGCAAATTCTCGCCACCCGGCGACCAGACCAGTTCCGGGAACTGCACGCCCGGCTCCTGCTGAAACGGGAAAAGCTGGCGCGAATTGCTGCCATCTCGGTCGATGAGCTGGATGGCGTAGCGGCTGTTCACCGATTGCAGCGGGTTGACGGCCCGGCCAAAGGCGATGCCGGCGCTGCCCCAGGCGGGGTTGCTCCACATGCCCACCTGCCCGGCAACTTTGGCCGAAAACGCGCCATCGGCGCTGAACAGCCACAGGTCAAAAACCTGGCTTTCTTCCGGCGGTTCGGCGGCCAGCGGCGAGCCGTGAACGGCGGCGGCAATAAATTTGCCGTCCGGCGACCAACTGAGGCCCGGCACCCACACCCAATCGCTAAATGTTTGCAGCGGCACAAAATCGACCAATGGCGTCAGGCTGCTGCTGAGTGTGGCGCTGGCGGTGATCAGTTTGACCACGCCAATCTGGTCGGCGCGGGCGTAGGCCAACTGCGTGCCGTCCGGCGACCAGGCAAAGCTGGTGCCCCACCACGGGTACAGCCCCTGCGTGTTGGGCGCGATGAGTTGCACCGGTTTTGAGCCGGGCGACCACTCGCCGGAGCCATCGGGCCGGGTGACGGGCGGCTCAAAGAGCCACAGATCGTTGTTGGCCTGCCAGCCGGGCGGGGTGGCGCTGCGCTGGGCGGTGCTGTAGGCCAGCAGCGGGCGGCTGATCACCGGCGACCATTCGGCGTTGAGCACGCCCCGCACGCCCACGGTGATGGGCGGCTCGCCGACGATGGTGGTTGAAGCCAGCCACAATTCGTTGAGCGGGGCTTCGATGCTTTGGGTGAGCTGGGTGGTGTAAGCCAGGTGCCGGCCATCCGGCGACAGGCCAAATACCTGCCCATCGAGCTGGCCCTGCGTGGTCAGCGCCCGCCGGCTGCTGTTGCTGCTGCGCATCAGCCAGGCGTTGCCGTTGGACATGTAGGCGATAGTGCCCTCAATTTGCACGGTGGGCAGGGTGTCGGTGGGGCCGATGACCATAATTTCAGAAACCGGCGGCGAAACCGTGACCCGCGACACTTCAGTGCGGCTGACTTCCTGATCATCCTCAAACACCACCCGCACGGTGATTTCGTCCTCGCCGTTGACGCCCAGTTGGGCCATGCGGCTTTCGCCGGGGGCCAGCGCCTCGTTGACCACGGTTGTGCGCTCAAACGGCACCACCTCGCGCCGGGTTTCCATTTCCTCGCGCACGCGGGTGACAATAATGGTCAGCCCCGGCTCAAGTTGAGTGTACAGGTCGGGCTTCACCCGGTCGAGCTTGTCCAGCTCGATGCCGGCCTGTTGCAGCGCGTCGCGCACGGTGGCGGCTTCGGTGGTGAGGGTTTGGCGGTTGCCGTCAACTTCAATAAAAACCTGGCTGGGGCCTTGCGGCTGGCAGGCGGCAAAGAATAGCGCCGCCAGCAGCCCGGCCAGCAACGCCAGCGGGATAGTTTTCATTTAAGCAGACCCCCATGCCCCAGAGCCATCAAATCGCGGCGGGTCAGCCGCTCGCCGGCGGCCAGCCGGGGCAGCACCATATCGACAACGTTGTAATTTTTGCTGCGGGCGCAGCCCGGCGCGCCGACAATTGGCACCGCGCCGTGATAGGCCAGCAACAGCAAATTGCCCGGCTCCACCGGCACGCCGTGCTGCACCACCTCGCCGCCAATGGCTTTGATGGCCTGCGGGGTGATGTCGTTTTCATCCATCACCGAGGTTTCGCCGGCAATGAGAATCATATCCGCGTTCGAGTTAATCGCTGCCGCCAATGCCTCGGTAATCGCCGCGACATCCTCGGCCACGTAGGGGCCTTCGGCCAGGTGAGCGCCGTAAGCGGCCAGCCGGTCGCGCAGCGGCGGGGTAAAACTGCCGGTCACGCTGTCGCGGGCGGCGGTGCTGCCGGTGGTGATCAACACGGCCTGTTTGACCACAAACGGTTTGAGCTGCACCACATGCGCTGCCAGCGATTCGGCCTGGGCCAGCACCGGCCGGGGAATGCTGTACGGGATGATTTTGAGCGTGGCCACCTGCTGTTTGGGTTGGACTACCGTGTTGGCCGGCAGCGTGCCCAGCGTTACGCCGGGGCAGCAGTTCAAATCGAGCAACCGGCCGGGGTCAACGGCAAACAGGCCGCCGGATTCGGCCAGCAGGTTGGCCCGGCCGCCGGCCGCCGGGGCGGCAGTAATGCCCGGCCCGGCTAGCCGATTGGCCACTCGGTTGGCGGCTTCGTCTTCGGGGATGTCGTCAGTATCGAGGACGGCCACATACACGTCGGTTTTGCCCAAAGATGCCAGCAGCGAGACATCGGCTGCGGTCAGGGTTTTCCCTTTTTTCAGCACTTTACGGCCATCCGGGCCAAATTGATGGTGGAGTAAAATGTGCCCATTTGCCTGGGCCAGCGGACAGTTGATGATTTTCATAGTCAGGTTTTGAGGGTTGGTTTTGCTGGACGGGAATTATACCACAATTTTTGCGCCGGCTTAAAACTTTTGGGCAACTCCTGCGTATGTTATACTGGATGAGAGTTTGGCGGGTGGCGGGTGGCGAGTCACAGAGTCGCAGGGTTGCAGAGTTGCAATTCGTAATTCGCAATCGCCCTGCCTCGCCGGGGAACAGGTGAAGATGGAGTTCAAAACCACAGTTTTGGACTCGGTCGCAAATTTTTAAAAACCGGGTCAGGAGTCCCCTAATTCCCGACTCCTGACTCCTGAATCCTACTTGCAAAGGAGTAATAAATTATGAACGACACAGAACTTGTGGCAGAAACCGTCAATGTGAATGACGGCGGCGCGGGAGTAATCCGCGGCGAAACAGTCAATATTGAAGAAGGCGGCGCGGCGTTTATCCAGGGGCAGAATGTTAACATTCAGGATGGTGGGGCGCTGGTCATTGCCGGCCAAACGGTGAGCATCGCCGATGGCGGCGGCGGGGTTATCGTGGCTCAAAATGTGGACATCGCCGAAGGCTCGGTGCTGCTGCTGGCCGCCAGAAACGTGAGCGGCTCGGTGCGGGTGCTGGTTGATGTGCGCGCGGCGGCAGTGTTTGGGCTGCTGGTCGGCGGGGCGATCATCGGCCTGAAACTGCTGACCGGCCGCAAGTAAAACGGGGGCGGGCAGAAGCAACGAAAATTGCGCAGGGGCGCTTCGCGAAGCGCCCCTATAGGAACAGGGAATAAAAAAAAGGAGTCCGAAACTACGGTTTCGGACTCCCGGATTTGGATAAAACTGTTATTCGATTATTTTGATGCCGTCGCTGGTGGCGGCGATCACCTGGCTGGCCAACCCCAAAAAGAGGCCGTTCTCTACCACGCCCGGCAGCGCCTGGAGTTGTTGATCCAGCGCGGCCGCGTTGGTGATGCCCCCGGCAAAATGGCAGTCCAAAATGTAGTTGCCGTTATCGGTCACGTAGGGCGAGTCTTCGCCGCCGCGCAGCACCGGGGCGCAGCCCAGCCCGGCCAATCGGCCGGCGGTGAATTTCCAGCCGAATTGCACCACCTCAACCGGCAGCGGGCTAACCGTCCCCAGCCGGTCGCTGAGTTTGCGTTCATCAACCACCACAATAAACCGCCGGGTCACGCTTTCGATCATTTTTTCCCGCAGCAGCGCCCCGCCCAACCCTTTGATGACGTCAAGCTGAGGGTCTACTTCGTCGGCGCCGTCAATGGCCAGATCGATGACCGGGTATTGGTCGAGTGTGCCCAGCGGCACCCCGTACCGGCGGGCGTGTTCGGCGGTGGCTTCTGAGGTGGGCACGCCGACAATGTCGGTCAGCTCGCCGGACTGCCACAACCGGCCAATTTTGTCCACGGCAAAGTAGGCCGTCGAGCCGGTACCCAAACCGAGCACCATGCCGCTTTTAACCTGCTCCACGGCCTTTTCGCCGGCCTCTTTTTTTAACTCATCAACAGACATATTGCCTCTCCAACAAGAGGTTACTTTTTGGATTTGTCGATGGCTTCCAGCGCGCGCAGCACCACGTTATCGGTGGTAAAGCCAAACTGCTCGTACAGGGTTTGGTACGGAGCCGACGCGCCAAAGCGGTCCAAAGCGATGATCTGGCCGAATGGCCCGGCAAACTGATCCCAGCCCTGCGACACCCCGGCTTCGATGACAACCCGCGCTTTCACCGACGACGGCAGCACCGATTCCTGATATTCTTCGGACTGTTTTTGGAACAGTTCCCAACTGGGCATGCTGATCACGTGCGCGCCAATACCCTGCTCGGCCAGTTTGGCGTGGGCTTCAACGGCAAACTGCAACTCCGAGCCGGTGGCAATCAGCAGCACATCGGGATAAACTTTGTCGGTGGCCAGCAGGGTGTAGCCGCCTTTGGCCAGGTTGGCCGCATCGGCCATTTTGGTGCGGTCAAGAGTGGGCAGATTTTGGCGGGTCAGCGCCAGCACCACCGGGCCGTCCCGTTTTTCCAACGCCACTTTCCAGGCCTGCGCAGTTTCGTTGGCGTCACCGGGGCGGATAACCGTGAGGTTGGGGATGGCCCGCAGCGCGGCCAGGTGCTCCACCGGCTGGTGCGTGGGGCCGTCTTCGCCCAGGCCGATGCTGTCGTGGGTGTAAACAAAAATGGTGGGGATGTGCGACAGCGCCGCCACCCGCAGGGCCGGGCGAGCGTAGTCGGAAAAGACCAGGAAGGTGCCGCCGTAAGGGATCACCCCACCGTGAATGGCCATGCCGTTGAGCACCGCGCTCATGCCAAACTCGCGCACGCCAAAGTGGAAGTTGCGGCCGGCAAAGCTGTCGTTGGCAAATACCGGGTAGCCTTTGAGGAAGGTGTTGTTGCTCGGGGCTAGGTCGGCCGAGCCGCCAATGAGGTTGGGAATAACCGGCGCGATGGCGTTGAGCGTTTTGCCGGAAGCGGCGCGGGTGGCCACGCCTTTGGCATCGGCGGGGAAAACAGGCAGGGCTTCTTCCCAGCCATCGGGCAGTTCGCCGGACATGGCGCGGCGGAGTTGAGTTGCTTCCTGCGGAAACGCGGCGGCGTAGGCGGCCAGTTTTTCTTTCCAGGCCGATTCTTGCGTCGCGCCGGTATCGACCGCGCCGCGGAAAACGGCCAGCGCTTCATCGGGAATGTAAAATTGCTGGTTGGGGTCCCAGCCGTAAGCTTCTTTGGTCAGCTTAACTTCGTCCGGCCCCAGCGGCGAGCCGTGGACGCCGGCGGTATCAACTTTGTTGGGGCTGCCAAAACCAATGTGGGTGCGGCAGGCAATGATCGACGGTTTGTCGGTGACGGCCTGAGCGGCTTTGATGGCTGCCGCAACGGCGGCGCGGTCGTGGCCGTCAATTTGCTGGGTGTGCCAGCCGTAGGCCTCAAACCGTTTCATCCGGTCTTCGGTAAAGGCCAGTTCGGTGTTGCCATCAATGGAAATGTGGTTGTCGTCGTACAGGTAGATGAGCTTGCCCAGCTTCATATGGCCGGCCATCGAGGCGGCTTCGTGCGACACGCCTTCCATCAAATCGCCATCGCTGACAATGGCGTAGGTGTAGTGGTCAACTACGGCGTGGCCATCGCGGTTGAAGGTGGCCGCCAGAAAAGCCTCGGCGATAGCCATGCCGACGCCGTTGGCAAAACCCTGGCCGAGCGGGCCGGTGGTGGTTTCAACGCCGGGAGTCAGGCCAAATTCGGGGTGGCCGGGGGTTTTGCTGTTCCATTGCCGAAAGCTTTTCAGTTCGCTCAGGGGCAGGTCGTAGCCGGTGAGGTGCAGCAGCGAGTAGAGCAGCATGGAGCCGTGGCCGGCGGACAGCACAAAACGGTCGCGATTGAACCAGTCCGGGTTTTTGGGGTTGTGGCGCAAAAATTGAGTCCACAGCACGTAGGCTACATCGGCCATGCCCATCGGCATGCCGGGGTGCCCGGAGTTGGCTTTCTGCACGCCATCGATAGCCAGCGTGCGGATGGTATTGACACAAAGTTGTTCAAGAGTTGCGTCAGTCATTGGTTGAAACTCCTTAATAGTATCTTGCGGGGTGAAATTTAGCGGGTTCGTTGCCTGCACCGCCCATGAAACCACGAAAATGCCGTGGAAGCAAATTGTTTGGATTTCAGCATTCGCTAATTGACATAATATTATAGTTGATTATAATTTAAGCAAATTAGCCGCCACACTGCACCCGGGGTACATGCCGATGTCTGACGATTCCAACAATCGCTCCCCACGGATCATTCGGAATAATCATTCCAACAAAAAACAGCTTGACTTTGCCGCCTACGTTGAAAGAAACGGCCGGGCCGAGCATTTTTTAAACCACCCGGAAAAAGGCCGGCTGGAAGTGGTAACGCTCTACTGCAACTGCGGCCGCTCGATTTTTGTTGAGGCCAAACAGGCGCAAAACCCCGAAGTTACCTGCACCCGCTGCAACAGCGATTTCCGCTGGCAGCAGCTCACCTTTGCCGATTTGAACGCGGCCTGATTTACGCCTCTGCGGCCAAATCGTCTTCTGCGTCCTGGCTAACCTGCCAGGACCTTTTTCTTTGCCGAGCCGGTGGTTGGATATCTAACAAAATGTTGCGGGCAAAAATCAGATAGCCGGTGTGGCCCACCATCACATCCTGTGGCCGCAGCCGGCCTGGCACCGCTTTGTAACCCCGGATAAAATTCTCTTCCACTTCAACGCCGTCAAACTCATTGATTTTCAGCGCCAGCAGCAATTCCGAGACCTGGTTGGTAGTGGGCACAATCGCCCCAAAAAAACCGCCTACTTTGAGCGCGGCTTTGGCCTGCGGCAGGTAGCGCCACGGCTCTTTCACATCCAAAAAGAGCGAGTCGACCTCTGTTTCGTCAAACCCATCGGCGATGTTCCGCAGCTTCAATTCAACTGAATCCAGCACCCCCACTTTTTGCAGGTTGGCGCGGGCGTTGCTTTGCAGGTCGGGCCGGGCCTCGTAGGAGTAGATTTTGCCGGTGGGAGCCACCAGCCGGGCCAGCGCCAGAGTGAGCGCGCCGCTGCCGGTGCCCGCTTCGATAACCCGGCGGCCGGGGTAGATATTCAGTTTAAAAATGATGCGGCCGGCCTCTTTGGGGTAAATGATCTGGGTTTGGCGCTTAACCACCTCTCTCATCAGCTCATCGAGCGAAGGTTCCAGCACCAGATAGTCGTGGCCGGTGGTCGACAGGATTTTACGGCCGAGCGGCTGGTCAATCAGGTCGTTGTGGTCGATGATGCCCTGATGGGTGTGCTGGCGGTGGTTGGGCTGCAAGCGGGTGTAAAAACGTTTGCCGTCCTCGCTGACCAGCAGGACAGTATCATTAACCTGGGCGATGGTGTGGCTCAATGGGGCTGCTCCAAAAGTTTTCACCATTGTAGCACGGCCTGTGGATTAGTAAAGTGGCTAAGTGATTTGCCGCAGCAGCGCCAGCAGCGCCGCCACAATTGTGAGCCGTTCCACCCAGGCGATGGGGTGGCGGTTGTACACTGCCAGCCAGGCTTTGCCGCCTTTTACATGCAACGTGCAGATGCCGTCCATGCGGCGGCTCACCGGCCAGGCCCACATTAAGCCGGTGCCGCTGCCAACGGCATCCTGCAGCAGGTGAGTGGTGACGCCGGCGGCAACCACCAGCGCGGCCTGCTGTACGCGCCGCCGGTGGGTGAGCCGGCCCCACCCATACACCAACCCCAGCGGCAGCCAGTAAAATGGAAACGTGTGCGAAATCCAGCGGTGATGGTCGTAATCTTCGCCAAATTCCAGCGAGCCGGTGGCGGCCACGTGATAAATGCCGTCGAGATCGGGCAGGATGCCGGCTGCCGTGCCGAGCGCCAGTAGCGGCAGCTCATCTTTTGGCGCTGGTTTGATGATGTTAAGCAACGCTCGCGCGGCCAGGTAGCCGCCGGCCAGGTGTCCGAGTGGTTTCAATGGGTGTCCTTTTGCGGGGCGCGCCCCTCAAGCGGCCATATCCAATTGGATGGCCGGGTTGAGTTGGAAGTAGTTGGCGGGATAGGTGAAGCCCGCCTGCGCCAGCATTTGCTGGGCGATGGCCCGGTTGCGGCCAACTTCGCCGCGGCGATGGGCATCGGAATTAATGACCACCCGGTTGCCGCCGGCCTCGCGGAACCAGCGGAACATGGTCACCATCGCTTCATTCCAGTTGTCCGGGTCGTTAACCGAGCGGGTGTTCAGTTCCAGCACACGACCGTGTTCGGCAACGGTGGCCAGCGCGTGGCGCACCACCCACTCGATGCGGTGGGGATCAAACCCAATGCCCAGCAGCGTGCCGCGCCAGATAATGCGGTCAAAATGGGCCAGAATGTCAAAATGAAAATCGCTGGCCAGCCGGGCCAGTTGAATAAAATATTCGGTGTATACCTCGTAGGGGTCGCGGTCGGCAAAACATTCTGGCATGTGGATATTGTGGCCGTTCAGCCAGTGCAGCGAAGCAATGACCACGTCAAACGGGTAGCTTTCCACCAGCCAGGTGGCTTCGTCATAAAACTGATGGGGGTTGCCCAGTTCAACGCCGGTGTACACTTGCAGGCCGCGCGCGGCAAATTTAGCCCGACAGCGGGCCATCTCGGCAAAATAGACCTCGGTTTCAGGCAAGCCGGTAAAGCCGGCGTCGGGCTGCCATTCGGCGTGCTCGGTAATGGCGATGGCCGTTAAACCCTGAGCCAGCGCCGCCTGGCACAACACCGCCGGCGAGTCGTCGCCATCGGGGCTAAATGTTGAGTGCATGTGAAAATCGGTGGTGATATTTGTCATTTTCTCTCCTTTTTTACCGGCATATCATACCTTTCTCATTTTAAGAGCGTTTTAAATTTCTGTTAAATTTCTGTAAGTCCTGATTGCGGCCGTGTACCGGGTGAAAAAGGCTATGTTGCAAATTGGGTAGTCGTGGTAAAATAGGGCAGAGTTCACCCCAACAAATTTAACAAAAATAGGAGAGAACCGCTGTGAGAGGATTATTTGGACTGCTGCGCGGTGGCGCATCGATATTTGTAACGGTTATTGTGGTAGTGGTAGTTATTGGAATTCTACTGGCGTTTACCAGCCAGTTCTTTTACTTTTTTGAACGGGTTGACGAGCAGGAAGTCGGGATTCAGTTTGAAAGCGGCAGTATTCAAAATGTGGTTGGCCCGGGGGTTTACACCGACGTGGGTTTGTTTGTAGACCTGGTGCGGGTTTCGAGCCAGGCTATCCCCTTTTCGGTAACGGACGAAGAAATCATCACCAGAGACAAACAGCGCATTGGCCTGGTGGTTAGCGGCGATATTTTCCGGCCCGACCTGGCCAACCGCGATACCCTGCGGGAACTGTGGGCGCAGTACCGCAATATCTACCTGGATGATAACCTGGCCCGTGATCGGGTGCAGGATTTAGCCAAGCAGGCCATGAAAGTATGTGTCGGTGACCGGCCATTTGATGATAATATCATCGGCACAGCCCGCGATGAACTGCGGGCTTGCATTGACACCGAACTTAGCGAACTGGCTCACAATTTTGGCCTTGAAATTGAAAACGTGGTAGTGCCGGAGGTGATTTTGTCGCCGGAGGTGCAGACGGCGCTCGATGCGATTGTACAGAGCCGGCTGGAAACCGAGAAGGCGGCGCAGGATGAACTGAGAGCCAATGCGCAGGCCAAAGCCGAACAGGCCCGGCAGGAAGGCGAAATTCGGGTGGAACAGAGCCGGATTCAGGAGCAAACCCGCCAGCAAATCAGTTTGGCCAAGTTGGAGCAGGAGAAAACGCTGGCCCAAAAAGTGGTCATCGAGGCCGAACGGGCCAACGAACTGGCTCGGGTGGAGGCCGAAAAGGCTATTATCGCTGCTGAAAAAGCGAATGAATTGCTGGCCGCCCAGCAAGACCTGGAAATTAACAAGGCGCTGGCGCTGGCCGCCGCCGAAAAGGCCAATGCCGATCTGGCCGTGCAGGTGGCTTTGGCCACCCTGTACGCCAACAATCCCGGCTATCTGCAATTGCAAGTGGTACAGGCCAACGCCAACGCGCTCCAACCCACCGATAAGCTGATCTTTACCCCGGAAGGGACTATCCCCACGCTGGTGCTGCCCGGCCCCGGCATTATGCCCACCGTTGAAACCGGCAGCGCCGCGGCCAACCCGCAGGTTTTGCCGCCCGCCGAAACGCAGCAGGGGCAATAACGGCCCGATAAACCAAAACAGGCGCGATCGGGCTACTCCGTCGCGCCTGTTTTGGGTTGGGGCTGGCCTACTCGCTGGCGTCGGCTAAATCTTCCAATTCCAGCCAGCGTTCCATCACCCTTTCAAGTTCAATGTCAACGGTTTCAAGCTGACCGGCCAGCGATTGCAGTTTTACGTAATCATTGCCGCTGCCGTTGATTTCGGCCTGCAAACTGGCCTGCCGCTGTTCCAGCCCATCGATTTTTTGGCTGAGCTGCTCCAGTTCGCGCTGTTCTTTGAAGGTTAGCTTTCGCGGCCGGCTTTTGGCCCGATATTCCACCGGCTCGGCGGGCGAGACCGACTCCGGGGACTGGCCGGCGCGCTGTTCGGCCCGCAGTTGCAAATAGGTTTCAAAGGGGGTGGGGTAGCGCTGGCTCACCTGTCCATCTTCAAAATTAACCAGATAATCCGTGGCCCGGTCGAGCAGGTAGCGGTCGTGGCTGACAATAATCAGACTGCCGTTAAAATTATCCAGAAATTCTTCCAGCACGGTCAGCGTTTGGATGTCCAAATCGTTGGTCGGTTCATCGAGCAGCAACACGTTGGGCTGCTGCATCAAAATGTGCAACAGGTACAGCCGCCGCCGTTCGCCGCCGCTGAGGGTGCTGATGTAGGCGTGCTGCTGCCCTTTGGGAAACAAAAACCATTCCAGCACCTGAAACGCCGACAGATACTCGCCGGATTTGGTTTGGATGAGCGGCGCTTCCTGCTTGATAAAATCAATCACCCGCAGCGAATCGGCCAGCCGGCTGCTCTGCTGGTCGTAATACCCCACCCGCACGGTTTCGCCCCATTCTACCGTACCGGCTTCCGGCGCAATTTTCCCGGCCAGAATATTGAGAAAAGTGCTTTTACCCGCGCCGTTTGGCCCCATAACGCCAATCCGGTCGCCGGGGCCAAGCTCAAAATTGACGCCCTCAAACAGTGGTTCGCCGTTAAAACTGTGGCTCAACCCGGTAACGCTGAGCACTTTTTTACCCAGCCGCCGGCCGGCCAGCGCCAGCGACACTTCGGTGCTTTGGTCAAAATCGATTTGTTGCAGCTCCTCTACCCGCTGTTTGCGCGCCTTTTGTTTGGTGCTGCGCGCCTGCGCCCCGCGCCGCAGCCATTCCAGCTCGCGGCGAAGTAAATTTTGCCGTTTGCTTTCCGCCGCTGTCAACTGCGCCTGGCGCTCGGCGCTCAGTTCCAGGTAGCGCCGGTAGTTGCCGGGATAACTGACCAGCTCGCGCCGGTCCAACTCGATGATGCGGTTGGTCACCCGGTCCAAAAAATAGCGGTCGTGCGTTACCATGAGCAGCGCGCCCGGTTCGTTGGCCAAATAGTTTTCCAGCCAGTCGATGGTATCGGCGTCGATGTGGTTGGTTGGCTCATCGAGGATGAGCAGGTCGGCCGGATCGATCAGCGCCTGGGCCAGGGCCACCCGTTTGCGCTGCCCGCCGCTGAGGCTGCCAATCCGGGCCTCAAAATCGGTGATGCCCAGTTTGGTGAGGATGGTTTTGGCTTTGGCTTCGGCGGCCCAACTGCCGGTGCGGGCCAGTTCATCGCTCAGCGCGGCCACCTGCGCCTGCCACTGCTGGTGGTGCGGCTGCCGCTCAAGCTGCTGGCTGGCCCACTCAAAGCGGCGCAGCAGTTGAATTTGCGGCGATTCGCTGTCAAAAAGCTGCTCCAGCACCGACCGGTTATCGTCGAGTTCGGGTTGCTGGGGCAAAAATCGCACCCGTACCCCGCCCCACACCATCACCGAGCCGGCATCCGGTTTTTCCAGCCCGGCAATCAGCCGCAGCAGCGTGGTTTTGCCGCTGCCGTTAACGCCAATCAAGCCAATCCGGTCACCGCTGTTAATTTGCAGGCTCACCGAGTCGAGCAGCAGCCGTTCGCTGTATTGTTTTGAAACATTTTCAAGAGTAATTAGATTCATAATGGAAAACTGCGTCAGTTTGATTTCTGAGGTATTATAATGACAATCCGGGGTTCAGTCTATCAGCAATTCTCAGTATGGCCCTCACCCCCTGCCCCCTCTCCCAAAGGGAGAGGGGGATTAAGTATCGGCTGTGGTTTTTGGCCGCTTTGCGGCCAAAAACCACAGCCTTATCAACATTTCCCCTCCCCGCTTGCGGGGAGGGGGTAGGGGAGGGGAAAAACATTGAAACCCGGGTGTAAATTAACCCTCAAAATGGCGCAATTTTGGCAAACTGAGAAATGCATTCAGTCTTATTTGTTTGCCAAACCAGGCCAATTTGATTTTAGTCAAGGCTAAATGTAAAATTAACATCTGTTAAAAATAAAATTTACACAGGTAAGAATGATGACAACAAATCAGGAAACGATCCGAAAAAATACGCCCCCCGCCTCCGCCAAGCCCGAAACGGAAGAAGCAGACGGCCAGGGGTTGAATATATATGAAGTGGTGCTGACCGTTATTTGCGGGGTCACTCTGCTGAGCGGCTGGCTGGGCGGGCAGTTTGGCTGGCTGACGCCCAACGTGCAGTTGATTCTTTATATCATTGCCTATCTCAGCGGCGGATTTTTTGGCGTGGTTGAAGGCATTAAATCGCTGCGGGAGTTTGAACTGAATGTTGACCTGCTGATGGTGCTGGCGGCGGTGGGGGCAGCGGCCATCAACCAGTGGGCCGAAGGCGCAACGCTGCTCTTTCTGTTCTCGCTGAGCAACTCGCTGCAAAGTTACGCGCTCGACCGCAGCCGCAAGGCCATTCGCGCGTTGATGGATTTGCGCCCGCCCGAAGCGCTGGTCCGCCGGCCCGATGGCACGGAGGAACTGGTGCCGGTTGAAGAGTTGCAGCTCGGTGACCGGGTGATTGTCAAACCCGGCGAGCGGCTGCCCATCGACGGCAAAGTGGTGGCCGGCCACACCAGCATCGACCAATCGGCCATTACCGGCGAAAGTATGCCGGTGGACAAAGCCGTGGGCGACGACGTGTTTGCCGGTACGGTCAACGGCAACGGCGCCATCGAGCTGACCGTAACCCGGCTGGCCAAAGACACCACGCTGGCCAAAATCATTCAAATGGTGGAGCAGGCGCAAACCCGCAAAGCGCCCACCCAGCGTTTTCTGGATGAATTTGAACCCAAGTATGCCGCCGGCGTCATCGGCGCGACGATTTTGATGATTTTGGTGCCGTATTACATCATCGGCCAGCCGTTTGACACCGTGTTTTACCGGGCGATGAGTATTTTGGTGGTGGCTTCGCCGTGCGCGCTGGTCATCAGCACCCCGGCCTCAATTCTGTCGGCGATTGCCAACGCCGCCCGCAACGGGATTCTGTTTAAAGGCGGGGCCTATCTGGAACAGGCGGCCAACCTGTCGGCCATCGCGTTTGACAAAACCGGCACGCTGACCACCGGCAAACCGGTCGTGACCGACGTGATTCCGGCCTCCGAACTGCTCGGCGACGCCTGGTTTGAAAATGACTACTTCCAACGCTTGCAGCCCAAAGGTGTCGATACGCCGGTGCGCTGCTCCCGTGACGAACTGCTCACCGTGGCCGCCAGCGCCGAGCGCCATTCCGAGCACCCGCTGGCGGCGGCCATTCTAACCGCGGCCGGCCATTGCAATCTGGAATTGCAGCCGGTGCAAAATTTGCAGGCCGTCACCGGGCAGGGGATTGTGGCTGTGCTCAACGGCGAAGAAGTGCGGGTGGGCAACCAGCGGCTGCTCGATGCCAACAATCAGGTTTGGCCTGCGCCGCTGCAAGCCAAAGCCCGCCAGCTTGAGGCGCAGGGTAAAACGGTAGTGTACGTGAGCCGGGATAACCATCCGTTGGGTATTTTAACTTTGGCCGATGTGGTTCGGCCGGAGGCGTTTGGGGCGCTGGCCGAACTGCACAAAGCCGGCATCAAACGGATGGTGATGATCACCGGCGACTCGCGGCGAGTGGCCGAGGCTGTGGCCAAACAGCTCGATATTGTTGAGGTTTACGCCGAGTTGATGCCCGATCAAAAGGTGCAAATTGTTGAAAAGCTGACCAAACAGGGCGACGTGGCGATGGTGGGCGATGGCGTCAACGACGCCCCGGCGATGGCGGTGAGCAATTTGGGCATTGCGATGGGCGGGGCCGGCACCGATGTGGCGCTGGAAACCGCCGATGTGGCGCTAATGGCCGATGACCTTTCAAAGCTGCCCTACGTCATCGACCTGGCCAAGCGCGCCCGGCGGATTGTGTGGCAAAACATTGGTTTTAGCCTGAGCGTAATTGTGGTGCTGATTTTGTCGGTGCTGTTCATCAACCTGCCGCTGCCGCTGGGGGTGGTGGGCCACGAAGGCAGCACCTTGATTGTGGTGGCCAACGGTTTGCGGCTGTTGCGCACCCCCGCCCGGCAGTTGGCTTCGCCGGTGAAACGGTCAGCGACGCTCGTTACCGAGGGTTAACCCCAAAATTTTGCGGGGCGGGCGGCTTTGCCGCCCGCCCCGCTCGTTTACCCCAATCTTTGCCGCAAAAACTGCTTCACATCAAAAATGGGGATGGCTAACCCCACTTCCGGGCCGGTGATGAGGGTGTTTACCCCCACCAGCCGCCCTGCGGCGGAAACCATTGGCCCGCCGGAGTGGCCCGGCCGAAGCTGCAACCCGGCCTGCACAAATTCGCGGTGCAGGTTGGGCAGTTCCGGCGGCAGGCCAACGCCAATCACCGGCCCGGCGCTGACCGCGTTTTTGACTCCCCACGGATGGCCCAGCGCCAGCACCAGTTCACCCGGGTGAAGCTGCCGCGAATCGCCCAACTCGATGGTGGGCAGGCCGTTGGCCGGCACGGCCAGCGCCGCCAGATCACGTTCCGGGTCGATGGCCAAAAGTCTGGCCGGCAGCGTTTGCTGGTCGGGCAGGGTCACAGTCAGATGATCGTGCCCCACCACGTGAGCGTTGGTGATGATCAACCCGTCTTTGTGCCAGAGCGTGCCGGCGCCCTGCCCGCCGCGCCCGTTGCTGATCTGCACCAGGCTGGCCCACACGCTTTCTACTGTGGCGGCCAACTGCTGGTTGAGTTGCTGCAAAATGCTGTTCATCCCTTGCCTCCCGACCGATTAGCGCTCGCCCACCACCACGGTGAGGGTTTGCACCTGCCCGCCCCGCAGAATTTTGGCGGCAACGGCCTGCCCAATTTTGTCGCTGCCCAGGCTGGCCAGCAGGTCATCGTGCTGCCGCACCGGGTCGTTGTCAATGGCCACAATCGTGTCGCCCAGTACCAGCCCGCCTTTTTCGGCGGGACTGTCCGGTTCAACCGAAACCAGCAGCAGCCCGGTTTCCTGGTTGAGCTGCTGGCTGATAGCCGCCGGCAGTCGCACCGGTTGGGTGCTAACTCCCAGATAGCCGCGTTTGATCTGGCCGTGGGCCAGCAGCATCTCTACCACGCGCTGAATGGTGGTGACCGGCACGGTCAAACTGACCCCGCGCAGCAGCGCCGAGGTGTTTAGCCCGACAATTTCGCGGCTGGCGTTGACCAGCGGCCCGCCGGAAAAGCCGGGGAACATCACTACATCGGTTTGCACGTAAAAATCCAGTTGAGCGCCGCCGGGGGTGCGCCAGTTGGGACTCATGGCGCTGACCACGCCCAGCGTGGCCTGCACCGAACTGCCGGGCCGGCCCAAAGCCAATACCAGATGACCCACTTTGAGCTGATCCAGCGATTGCAGCGCCAGCGCGGCCGGGGTCAGGTCTGTCCGCTCAGCGCGGAGTACGGCCAAATCCGTGGTGGGGTCGCGACCAACCAGCGTGGCCGGGGTGGTGCTGCCATCGGGCAGCCCCAGCCGAATGTCGCTGTCGCGCTGCACCACGTGGTGAGCGGTCACAACCACCCCATCCGCCGACCAGACAATACCCGAGGCCGGCAGCCGCCGTCGGGCCTCAACCCGAACAATACCGGGGCTGGCCGCTTCGACGGTGGCGGCCAATTCATCGGACAGGTTTTTTAGTACATCACTCATTGAAAGCTCCTTTTTTTCTCAATTGTAGCTGATGTCGGCGGGCCGGGCATCGGTCAATCGATGGGGGTCAACCTGGAAAAATGGGTAGGTGCAATCTGTTCAATTAGCGAGGATTAGAGTAAAATCAAGCCCAGTTGGGTAGCTTTAACCACCGCTTCGGTGCGGCTTTGCGCGCCGATTTTGCTCAAAATTGAATTAACGTGGAATTTAACGGTGTGCTCGCTGATTGCCAGCCGGCGGGCAATGGCTTTGTTGGGCAGACCCTCGGCCAGCAGTTGCAGCACTTCCACTTCGCGCGGGGTGAGCGGGTCGAGCAGTTTGGGCGCGTCCGGCAGTGGGGCGTGGCTCAACGTACCGGCCAGTTCCGGGGCCACCACCGCCAACCCCTGCCGCGCGGCTTGCAGCGCCGCGCCAATTTGTCCGGCATCGGAGTTGCGCAGCAGCAGGCCGAGCGCACCCGCCTGCCACACGTCAGTCGCGGCGGCGTCATCGGGCAAAAGGACCACCACCGGCACCTCGGCCTGGCCCAGCGCGGCCAGTTGGGGCGGCGCGGTTGTCGCGTCCCAGCCCAGATCAAAGAGCACCAGTTCGGGCTGGTAAATATCGATGGCGTCCAGCGCATCGGCTTCGCCATCCACCTGGCCAACCACCACGCAGCCCGGTTGTTGTTCCAGCAGCACGGCCAATCCGGCCCGGGCCAGCGGGTCTCTGGCAATAATCAGCACACGCAGATCAGGAGCGTCTAGTGGCAAAAGTCAATCCTTTAATCCTTGCTACAGTGGTTGTTTTTATGTTATGATTGATTGTAGCGACTCGAATTTTTTATTCAAGCCGATTTCCCGTGGGGCAGTTGTCCTATTTACGCTGTTTTCAGGCTGCGATACACTGATTTTACGCCTGATGAGGTTGATGAATTAATGGTTGAATCGCAAAACCAAACTGACCAAACTTCGATATTTCACCTGGATTCACTGGTTTCAAATTTCAGGTGGCTGTGGTTGTTTTTGCTGACGCTGATGATTGTTGGCGAAAATATGCTCTCCACCGGGCCGGCCAATGATTTGACGCGCCTGCTGATTTTGGTAGGCACCGGGGTGGTGCTCAACGCCATTTATGCCGGCATGATCTGGGCCGAGTTTTTTCCGGATTGGCTGGCCATTGTCTCGGTGGTGATCGACTCGGTGCTGGCGGCGCTGGTGCTGATTCTGGTTAGTCACCCGCTGGTTTATATGCCGGTGGTTATCTTTCCGATACTGGTGGCCGGCGCGCGCTGGAGTGCGGAAATTGGCCTGATTATGGCCGTGGTGGTGATGGTCGGCCTGGTGTTGCCACTGATTCAACAGTACAGCGCCAACCCGAACCCCAGCCAGTTGATGAACAGCCTGCTCACGGTAGGGGCCAGCGCGCTCACTTTTATTCTGGCCGGCGTGTTGCCCGGTTTTTTTGTGGGGCAACGGGTTGAGGCCGCCGCCGCCGAAAGCAAAGTTGAAATTGAGCAGTTGCGGATTGCCACGGCCCGGGCCAGACTGGTGTCAGAAATGGCCTTTACCCTCAGTTCCACTCTGGATTACCGGCAGGTGCTCAAGGCCACCATCGATACAGCTTTTGCGGCGATGGCCGAAGTTGGCACTAAAGATGAGTCCACCGTGGCGATGGTGCTGCTGTTTGAAGGCGACGACGGCCGGTTGACTGTGGCCTCCGGGCGCAACATTTCCCGGCGCGATCAGGGCCGCAAAGTGGCGGTGGGCGAAGGTGTGATTCACCGCGCGGTCAACACCGCCGAAGTCACCATCAGCAATGCGGCCAACCGCGACAAATCCATTGCCCAGTTTGCCTCTACCCCCGGCTGCCGCTCGGCAATTTGCGCGCCGCTGCGAGCCGGTTTTCACACTTACGGCGTGATTCTGTTTTGCAGCACAGAAGAAAACGCTTACAACGACGAGCACAAAGCCCTGCTCGGCACGTTTTGCAGCCAGGCGATCATCGCCCTGCAAAATGCGCAGTTATTTGAAGATGTTCACCGCGAGCAGCAGCGCATTTTGGAGAAAGAATCAGAGGCCCGCCGCAAACTGGCCCGCGATTTGCACGATGGCCCCACTCAATCGGTGGCGGCGATTGTGATGCGCCTCAATTTTATCAAAATGGTGCTGGAAAAGGGTGATATGGCCAAGGCGCTCGATGAGGTGATCAAGGTTGAGGAAATTGCCGAAAAGACCACCCACGAAATCCGCACCATGCTCTTTGCCATGCGGCCGGTGATGCTGGAAACGCAGGGGCTGCTGCCGGCCCTCAACCAATACGCCGAACGGCTCAACAAAAACGAGTCGTTCCGGGTGGCGGTGGTGAACCGTGGTTACGACGGCCAGCTCTCCAACGAAGCTGAAGGCGTGATCTTTGCCATTGTTGAAGAAGCGGTGGGCAACGCCAAAAAACACGCTCAGGCCAGCGAAATCAGAATTACGCTGGTTGCCCGGGAGTCCTCGCTGGTTGTGGAAGTCCGAGACAACGGGGTCGGTTTTGATGTTGATTCAACGCGCTCAACTTACGACCAGCGCACCAGCCTGGGGCTGATCAACATGGACGAGCGGGCCGAAATTGTCGGCGGTCACTGCTCGGTGCAATCTGCGCCGGGCAAAGGCACGGCGGTTCAAATAGAAATCCCCTTTAACAACAATTTACGCACCGAATAGAAATGCGCTCCCACTTTCGGTTTCAAAAGTAGCCGGAATCCGGTTCCTCTTCTTTGAGGGTGACAAACGGCGCGCCACCCGCGCCGGCATCGAGCAGCAAATCGCCCAGTTCCTCCGCCGCCTCAAAGCGGTCACCGGTAGTAAAAATAAATGTGACTCGCCGCCATTTGCCGGCGACAATCGGCGGTAGCCGGTGCTGCAAGGGGCCAAGCTCCAGCCGGTAGTACCAGTCGCCGGCGCGGGGATGGCCGGGCTGCTGCGGCAGCAGGTCGCGGCGGGTGACCAGTTCGTGGCCGGTGACCCGGGCAAAGTAATGCACCGCCCAGCGATCATCGCCAAATGCGCGGGTAAAGAAAAACGCCAGCCAATCGATATGCGGCACCTGCGCCGGCGCGTGCTTTACCGGAATACGATACCAGCCTTCGTCCTGCACATGCTGCCAGTCGGCCGGATTATTCATCACTGCCACCAGCACCCGGTCATCGGGATAAATGATCATCTCGTTCGCTCGTTTATTGGGGAGTAGTTACCGATTATACAATAATCCGGGCCAATCAAATAAAACGCCTATCCGGTTGGGATACTCCGGTGAGGCTGTGGTATAGTATTGCTTCACAGCAATTTAAAGTTGACAATCGGGCCGGAAGCAACCAAAATGGGGGCGGCGCGCAAGGATAGCAATATGTTCAGACGACATCACCTTTCACAACCCATTGAAGTTGGCTCGTTGCTCAACAACCGCTATCGCCTGCAAGAGCAGTTGGGCGAAGGCGGGGCCGGCATCGTTTTTAAAGCCGAGGACGAGGAACTCAAGCGCACGGTGGCCATCAAAATCCTGCTGGCCGAAAGCCATATGGCCAGCGACAAGCTGGAACGGTTCCGCAGCGAAGCGCGCTCGGTGGCCCGGCTCAACCATCCCAACATCATCACCCTGTATGATTATGCCGAAGAACGCGGCCAACCCTATCTGGTTATCGAGTACATTCCCGGCCAGGATTTGTGGGAGCTGGATAACAGCTACGCTCCCAGCCTGATGCCGTTTGAAAAATCTGTGCCGATCATCGATGATATTTTAGCCGCGCTGGAATATTCGCACACCCACAAAGTTATTCACCGCGACCTGAAACCGGAAAACGTGATGATCACGCCCGATAATCAGGTGAAAGTGATGGATTTTGGCCTGGCCCGCATCGAAGGCCAATCACGGTTAACCCAGGCCGGGCTGGTGGCCGGCACCGCCGCCTACCTGGCCCCGGAACTGGCCGTTGGTGAGCCGGGCGATCATCGCGCCGATTTGTACGCGGTGGGGGTGATGATGTACGAACTGTTCACCGGCCGCCGCCCCTTTTCCGGCGACGACCCGCTCACGGTGATTTCGCAGCATATTCACGCCGCGGTTGTGCCGCCCCAGCACTACAACCCGGCCATCCCCGACGGCTTGCAAACTGTAATTTTGAAGCTGCTCGCCAAACAACCCGCCGACCGCTACCCATCGGCCACGGAGGTGCGCCGCGATCTGGCGCCCATTTTGTTGCGCCTAAAAGCCGACAGCACCGGCCAGCCGGTTGGGGTGTTGGTGGCCCAGCCCGTGTCGCCGGACCCGTTCACCTCGCCGCAGGCGGTGCTGGAACGGATTGATCGGGGCAAAATGTTTGGCCGGGAAAAAGAGCTGGCCGAACTCAAACGCCGCTGGGATTTGGTCCGGCTCGGTGAACCGGGCATCGAACCGATGCTGCTCATTTCCGGCGAGGCGGGCATTGGCAAAACCCGGCTGCTGCGCGAGCTGGAAGTGTACACCAAACTGCGCGATGGTTACTTGCTGCACGGCGTGGCCCGCGAGCAGGATGTGGGCACGCCCTACGCGGTGGTGGCGGCAATTTTGCGTAACTACATTCGCGAACAATCCGCGGAAGTGTTGCGCAAACAAATGCCCGGCTCCATTGCCGGCGAAGTGGTCAAACTGGTGCCACAGCTCGCCGAAAAACTCGGCGCGATTCAACCCAACCCGCCGCTGGAACCTTCGGCGGAACGGGCCCGGCTGCTGGATCAAATCACCAATTTTCTGCTGAACATGGCCTACGAGCAGCCGACCTTGCTGCTGCTGGACGATCTGCACTACGCCGACCCCGGCAGCCTGGCTATTTTGGAAATGGTGCTGGGCCAGGCGCAGGGAACCTCGTTGCTGCTGGCCGGCGCTTACCGCGATGTGGCGCTGAGCTACACCAACCCCACCAACCGGCTCATCACCAGCCTCGAAGCGGCGCAGTTGGTGTACCGGGTGCAGTTGCGCCGCCTGCCGGCCGAGGTGGTGCAGCAAATGTTGGAATCGCTGCTGGGCGATGCGGTCAGCCAACAATTTGTTTCATCGGTGTACATGGCCACCGAAGGCAACCCGATGTTCATTGAAGAAACGGTCAAAAGCCTGGCCGTTGACGGCCAAATTCGCCTCAACGAAGGGCGCTGGGAGCAGCGCAATACCCAAATTATTCACGTGCCCGGCAGCATTAAAGCGGTGCTGGGTAAACGGCTCGGTTTTGTTAAAAAGCAAACGCTGGAACTTCTGCAACTGGCCGCCGTAATTGGCCGCAGTTTCCCACTCAATTTGCTGGTAGAAGCCAGCCCCTACACCGATGATGTGATTCAGTGGGCCATCGAAGAGGCGCTGTCGGCCCAATTGATTGAGGTGGTTAAAATTGAAGACCTGACCACCGGCGCGGCCGGCGCGGATTTGGTCATCTTCTACCAGTTTCAGCACGCGCTCATCCGCGAAACCCTGTACGAAGAGCTGCGCCCGCTGCGGCGGCGGCAGTTGCACCGGCGGGTGGCCGCGGCGATGGAAACTCTGGCCGGCGAGCGGCGGGTGGCCAACCCGGCCATTTTGGCCAACCACTTTATTAACGGCGCGCAGGATGAACGGGCCGTGTCCTATTTGCGCCAGGCCGGTGAACGCGCCTACCAGTTTTACGCTAACGACGAGGCGCTGGAATATTTGAGCCAGGCCGTTGAAATTTTGGAAGATGTGGCCCCGGAACTGCTCGGCGGCGAGCGGCTGGCCAATCTGCGCGATCAGTTTGAACTGCTGAGCTGGCAGCGCAACGTGTGCAATATGATGGGCGACCGCGAGCGGGAATTTTCAATCCTCCAGTCGTTGCAGGAGTTGGCCGAAGCGATGGCCGACAAAGAGCGCTGGGTTGAGGTGATGTCGCGCCTGTCAACCTACTACTGGCACGTGGGCAGGCTGGATCAGGCCGAAGAGACCGCCCGCAAGGCGTTAAAAGTGGCCCACGATAATCGCAATCAGCGCGGCGAACAGTACGCGCTGGAACGCATTGCCCGCGTGTTGTGGACCCGGCGCGACAGCCAGGCGATGGACTACGCCACCCGCTCGCTGGAGCTGGCCCAAAAGCTCAACGACCGGCCGCGCCAGGGCCGGCTGACCACCCTCATTGGCAACATCTACACCGATACCCTGCGCGACCCGGAGCGGGCGGCCATCTTTTTTGAACAGGCCATTGAAATTTGCCGCGAAACCAACAACCCCTACGAAGAAGCCTGGACGCTGTGGGGCATGGCCGGCATGGCCATGCTGGTAGATAATTATTTGCAGGCGTACCAATACCTGACTCAAGCCCGCAAAATTGCGCAGGACATCGGCGCAACGCTGCAAGTGGGCTGGGATATTTACCACCTGGGCGATGTTTGGTACAGCCTGGGCGATTACCAGCAATCGCTGGAGAGCTTTCAGCAGGCCAAAGAGATCTTTGAAAAATCGCACCACTCCCGCGGCGACCTGCGGGCCACCATTTCACTGGGAGTGGCGCTGGCGACTATAGGCCGGCTCGATGAGGCGCGCGCTCATTTGGAGCAGGCGCTGCGGCTGGCGGAAGAGCGCAAGGATTGGGGTCTGCTGTTTCGGAGCTACCAGGCGCTTTCCGATTTTTACCGGCAATTGGGCGGCGAAGACAACCTGGCTAACGCGGTGCGGCTCAGCAATCGGATTATTCAGATGGCGGCCCAGTATCGCAACGCGGAACACGAGTTTTTGGGCTACTATCTGCGGGCGGCCGGCTTTTTTGGCTTGCGAAATTTGCAAGAGGCGCTCAAAAGCTCAACCCGGGCCGTAACTCAGCTTGAACAAATTACCTACATCGAATCGCCCAAAGTGACCGCCGCCGAAATTTTCTACACCCACAGCAAAATCAGCGGCGCGTTGGGCCAGTTCGACACCTCGCGCCGGTATCTGCAAAAAGCGCACAGCGATGTGTTGCGCCGGGCCAATCTGATCACCGATGAGCAACTGCGGGCCGGTTTTTTGAACAACATCCCCATCAACCGCGAAATTCTGGCTGCCAAATAAGCCCGGTGTTGCCAGACAGCCGGTTATTCTTTGATCCGCGCCATAATAAAAACATCGGCAAACTGCCCGTTTTTAAAGGCGTAGCGGCGCAGCCGCCCTTCTCTTACAAAACCGTGTTTTTCGTACAAATGGATAGCCGCCGGGTTATCCACAAAAACAGTCAGCTCCACCCGAGACACATTGAGCCAGTTTTCGGCCAGGTTGATGGCCGCCGCCAGCAACTTTGAACCGATACCCCGGTTGTGGTAATCATCGTGAACGGCCATGCCAATTGTGGCCGTGTGCGCCTGGCGAGAGCGGGAGCTTTGTGTAACGCTGATAGTGCCCACAACTTTGCCGCTGTCCTCCGCTTCTGCCACCAACACCCAACGCTGCGGCGACCTGTTTTCCATTTGTTCCCGCAGCGCCTCCCGCGAGGGAAAGGGCAGTTGCAGCGTTTCCTGCTGGGCTTTGGGCATCGATCTCAATTCCAGCACATCTTCCAGATCGCTCATAGTGATGGCGCGGATAATAACCTTCATGGTTGGCTCCAATTCCTCTCAATTTGTAACTACTCAGCCGCCATTCCCGAATGTCTTTATCGGGCATCCACTGAAAGCCAAAACGGTGGATTCCCGCTAAAAACACGCGGGAATGACATCCAGAATGGTGCGGCTGAGTAGTTACCTCAATTTAGCAATTGTTTGGGGTGCGGGGCGGCAGGGCAGATTCTTTGTTTTGGCCGCGGCCGCGTATAATCCCTTATAATTTACCAAAATAAACCTGCACGGAGAAAATTGTGACTGTTCAGATTCCAGATTCCCACAAAGACCTGTTAGAAAAGCCCATCTACGCTGTTATTTCAACCGTTATGGCCAATGGCCAACCCCAATCATCGGTGGTGTGGTGCAGTTTTGATGGTACCCATATCTGGCTCAACACCGCTCGCAGCCGGATGAAAGACAAAAACCTGGCCGCCCGCCCAATGGCGACCGTGCTGGTAATGGACCCCCAAAATCCCTATCGTTACCTGGAAGCGCGCTGCACCGTAGCGGAGGTTACCGAAGCAGGCGCGGTTGATCACATTAGCCAGCTTTCGCGGGAATATACCGGCAAATTTCCCTATTATGGCGGCTATGCGCCGGCGGAGCGCGCCCAAAAAGAAACGCGCGTCATTTATAAACTCGCGCCCAACAAAGTGGTTGCTTACGGCTAAAACAACAATTTTTTTGAGCGACCGGGCACTCCAACCTCGGATTTACGGGAAATGGACCAAAAACGAATCCTCATTGTCGAAGATGAAAGCATTATTGCCCTGGAGATGAAAACGCGCCTGGAAAAATTGGGATATCAGGTAGCGGATATGGCCATGGCCGGCGAACGGGCTATTGAACTGGTTGAGCAGCTTGCGCCCGATCTGGTGTTAATGGACATAATGCTCAAAGGCAAAATGGACGGAATCGAGGCAGCACGCCGCATCACCGCCCGGCGGGCCATTCCGGTGATCTTTTTAACCGCCCACGCCGATGAGCAAACCTTGCAGCGAGCCAAGGTTTCCGGCCCGTTTGGTTATCTGGTCAAACCCTTTCAAATGCGTGATCTGCACATTACCATCGAAATGGCTCTGTACCGGCATCAACTGGAACAGGAACTGCGGGCCAGCGAAGAACGCATGCGCCTGCTGATTGAAAGCACCGATGACGTGGTTTTGGTGCAGAGCCTCGACCGCCGCTACCAGTACGTGCATGCCAGCAGCCGCTACGGCATCAACAGCGAGGAGGCCATTGGCAAGCTCCCCATCGATTTTTTCCCCCGGGAATTTGTCGATGAAATGACTCTTATCCACGATCAGGTTGTCCAAACCGGCAAAGGCACCACCACCGAAACCGAAATTGTGTGGCGTGGCGAGCGTTTCTGGTTTAATATTCACATTTATCCAATTAAAAATACCGCCGGAGAAATTACGGCCATTGCCACCATTGGCCGCAACATTACCGAAACCAAACGCCTCAAAGGGATGCTGCCCATCTGCGCCTGGTGCGGCAAAAAAATTATGGGCGAAAACGGCCGCTGGCAGCCGCTCGATCAGTATATCATCGAGCACACTACTGCCAAAGTTACCCATAGCATCTGCACCGAATGCCTCAACGAGGAGATGCAAAAAATGGACCGGCCGTAATTGGCGGCAACGGCGTTTCACATCCTCGCTCATTTGTGCTAAAATCTTTGCAATCACTGCAAAAGGTTTTGCCTGTGTCAGTCACTTTTGTCAGCGGGCCGGCCGGAACCGGCAAAACAACCCGGGCTGTGGCGCATCTTCAAAACCTGTTGGCCAGCAACGTGCCGGCTAACTCTATTTTGGTGCTGGTGCCGCAGCAAACCCTGGCCCAACCCTACCGGCAGGTGTTGCGCCAGCCCAACCTGCCCGGCTCCGGCCCGGTTGATGTGCTCACCCTCAACGGCCTGGCTCAAAAAACCATCGAGCTTTTCTGGCCGCTGGGCGCGGTTTCCAGTGGGTTTGGCCGGCCGCACCAGCCGCCCATCTTTCTCACCATAGAAACCGCCCAGTATTATTTGCGGCAGGCCATTGGCCCGCTGCTGCGCCAGGGTTATTTTGACCCGCAGGTAGTGCCGATTACCATTTCTTTGCCCCGGCTGATGAGCCAGATTTTGGACAACCTCAACAAAGCGGCGCTCATCGGCCTGCCCCACACCGAAGTTGGCGGCCAGTTGGCGGCCTCGCTCACACTGGAGCCGGCCAGCCGGGTGGCGCTGGAGCACACCCAGGCCTGCGTTAACCGCTTCCGCGACACCTGCCTGGCCCGCAACCTGCTGGACTTTTCGCTGCGGATAGAAACGTTTCACCGCCATTTGTGGCCGGTGGCCGGCGTGCGCCAGTTTCTCACCAGCCGCTACCGCCACCTGATCATCGACAACATTGAAGAGGACACCCCCTTTGCCCATTCGGTACTGCGAGACTGGCTGCCGCAGGCCGAATCGGCGTTGCTGGTCAACGACGAAGACGCCGGGTTCCGCATTTTTTTGGGGGCCAACTGGCGCACCGCCGCCGGGCTGGCTTCGCTCAGCCAGCAGAATGAGCGTCTCACCGAGTCGCGGGTGGCCCCGCCGGATATGCTGGCGCTCGGCCAGCGGCTGGCCGAACTGCTGCACTACCCGCCGCCCGCCGGCGAATCAGCGAGTCGGCGCAAAAGTAAAAAATCCAAAACCCAAAATCCAAAATCCAAAATCGATATTGATCCCCGCCGGGTGTTCACCTTTGAGCAGGTACGCTTTTACCCGCAAATGCTCACCTGGGTCATCGACAAAATTGCCGCGCTCATCCGGGCCGGCGCGCCGCCCGGCGAAATTGTGGTGCTGGCCCCGTTTGTCAGCGATGCGCTGCGTTTTTCATTTATCCAGCGCATGCAGGAGCGCGGTCTGCCGGCCCGCTCGCACCGCCCGTCGCGCCCGCTCAACGAGGAGCCGGCGGCCAAAACCGCGCTGACGCTGGCCCGGCTGGCCTTTCCCGGTTTCACCCCGCCGCAACCGTTCGATGTGGCCCAGGCGCTCAGCCAGGCCGTTGCCGGGCTGGATTTGGTGCGGGCCAGCCTGCTGGCACAGGTGGTTTATCGTCCCGGTGAAGCGGCGGTGCTGGCCCCATTTGAGCAACTCGAAGGGCCGCTGCGCGAGCGCATCACCTACAATTTGGGCCGCAAGTACGATCAACTGCGCGGCTGGCTGGCGCAGGTGCAGGCCGATGACGTCGCCGCGCCGTTCATCGACCATTTTTTTGGCCGGCTTTTTGGCGAGGTGCTGTCGCAGCCGGGCTTTGGCTACCACGCCAGCCGCGAAGCCGGCGAAACCATCGCCAACCTGATCGACTCGGCGCGGCAGTTTAGGCAGGTGGTTGGGCAGGTGCCGCCCAGCGAAACCAGCGATGACAAACCGGCGCCGGCCCAACTCAACCGGGCCTATCTGGATACCATCGAACAGGGCATTGCCGCGGCGCAGTACGTGCGCAGTTGGGACGCCGCCCCGGATGACGCCGACGCCGTGCTGATTACCCCGGCCACCACATTTTTAATGAGCAACCGGCCGGTAACTTATCAATTCTGGCTCGATGCCGGCAGCAGCGGCTGGTGGGAGCGCATCGCCCAGCCGTTAACCCATCCCTACGTGCTGGCCGCCGACTGGCTGCCGGGCCGGGTCTGGACCGACGATGACGAGGTGGCCGCCCAGCACGACCGGTTGGCCCGGCTGGTGCTGGGGCTGACTCGCCGCTGCCGCGAGCATATTTTCATCGCCAACGCCGAAGTTGGCGAGCAGGGTTACGACCAGCGCGGCCAGTTGCTCATTACGTTGCAGCGACTGCTGCGACAACTGCAAAAGACAGAGGATCACTTTTCAACCCCATCCCCCTGACCCTCTTCCCCGGGGAAGGGGGAATATTTAACGGGTGTCGGCGGCGCGGCTTTGCCGCGCCGCCGACAGCCACAATCAAAAAACTATTTATGACCGAAGAAACAATTTTCACCCCGCGCCCGTCGCAACAAAAAATTATTGAAACGCTGCTTGGCGGCGACGGCCCGTTGCGGCTGGGCGTCTCGGCGGTGCCGGGCAGCGGCAAAACGCACATTCTGTCGTATCTGGCCTCGCAACTGGTGCAGCGCGTCGATGAGGAGCAGGAAGTGCTGATTGTGACGCTGGTCAACGCCGCCGTCGATAACTTTCGCCGCCGGGTTGACGGCTTTGTGCGCCAGTTGGGGCTGTTGCCCGGCTTCAACTACCGCGTTTGCACCCTCCACTCGCTGGCCAATGAGATTGTCCGGCAGCGGCCATCGCTGGTGGGGCTGGACCAGGAGTTTGATATTGTCGATGACCGCACCGCCCTGTTCATCCTGCGCGAAGTGGTTGACGGCTGGCTGGCGGCGCACAGTTCCCTGCTGGAAGAATACGTCCTGGCCACCGTCGATTGGCGGGCGTTGCAGCGGCAGCACCTGCCGGAACTGACTCTGTCGATAGCCCAGAATTTCATCAAACGGGCCAAAGACCGCCAACTGGCCCCCCATCAGCTTGAAGATGCCTACCGCCGCCGCGCCGAATCGCTGCCGCTGGCCCGGCTGGGCATCGATGTTTACCGCGATTACCAAAACCGGCTGGCCCGCACCGGCGTCGATTTTGACGATTTGATCCGGCTGGCGGCGCAGGCCATCGAGCTGGACCCCGATTTTTTACGCCGCTTGCAGCAAAAGTGGCCCATCATTTTAGAGGACGAAGCGCAGGACAGCAGCCAATTGCAGGAGCAAATTCTGGAGCGGCTGGCCGGTAGCGGCGGCGTGTGGGTGCGCGTTGGCGATCCCAACCAGGCCATTTACGAGACCTTCACCACGGCCAACCCCGATTTTCTGCGGGAATTCCTGCGACGGGCTAACGTCATCAGCCTGCCGATGCCCGAATCCGGCCGCTCGTCTGCCAGCATTATTGCGCTGGCCAACCGGCTCATCGATTGGACAATGGACGAGCATCCGCTGCTGCCGGCGCGCGGCGCGCTCGGTTTGCCGCACATCGAACCAACCCCACCCGGCGACCCGCAGCCCAACCCGCCGGACAAACCCGACCAGATTTTTTTTCGCACCGAAAAATACCGTTCCGGGCAGGAAGTGACCGCGCTGGTCAAATCGGTGCAGCAGTGGCTGGCCAAAAACCCGCAGGGCACGGCCGCTATTTTGGACGCCCGCAACAAGCGCGGCGTCGATGTGGCCAACGCCCTGCGCCGCGCCGATGTGCCGTATGTGGAGCTGCTCAACAGCACCGCCGCTACTCGCAGCACCGCCGGCGTGCTGGGCAACGTGCTCAAATATCTGGCCCGGCCCGAAGATGCCCGCCAGTTGGCCACGGTTTTCCGCGCCTGGCAGCGCTTTGAGTGGGACAAAGAGGATTTGCAGCCGCTGCTGGAGTGGTGCGAGCGAGCGCTGCGCGAGTGCCCCCGGCTGGAAGATTACCTGTGGCCGCGGCCCGGCGTCGATTGGCTGGCGGCGCGGTTGTCCCAATTGGCCGAGGAGTTCCCGGATTGGGCGCTCGAGGCGGAGCTGGCGGGGGAGCCGATAGCGAATAGCGAATGGGCGGAAGACGAGCCGGCCAGTGACGAAGGACGAATGACCAATGACTCCATTAACCCGTTGGCGCTGGTCAGCCGCTATTTGCAGCAGTTTAAAGTATTGATTCGCCGCTGGCAGGAGGCGGCTATTTTGCCTATCGATCAGTTGATTTTGTTGCTGGCCCAGGATTTGTTCGATCAACCGGCCGATCTGGCGCTGGCCCATAAATTTGCGGTGGTGCTGCGCCGCAGCGCCGGCGACCACCCCGATTTTCGGCTGCCGCAGTTTACCGAAGAGCTGGCCGAGATTGCCCGCAACCAGCGCCGGTTTATGGGCTTTGACGACGAGGCGACCGGTTTTGAGCCGCCGCCCGGCAAAGTTACCGTCGCTACTATGCACCGGGCCAAGGGGCTGGAGTGGGACCGAGTCTATTTGATGGGGCTGAACAACTACAGTTTCCCCTCCGGCCAGCCGCAGGACGATTATTTTTCGGAAAAGTGGTTTGTGCGCGATTCGCTCAATCTGGAGGCGGAAGGGCTGGCCCAACTGGCCGCACTCGCTACCGCCGCCGATTACACCGAAGGCGAAGCCACCGAGCAGGCCCGGCTCGATCTGGTGCGCGAGCGGCTGCGGCTGTTTTACGTCGGCGTCACCCGGGCCAAACAGGAGTTGGTCGTCACCTGGAATGTCGGCCAGCAAATTCAGTCCAAAGCCGATAACCAGCCGGCCCTGCCTTTTGTGGCCCTGCAAACGTGGCAGGAAAAGATTGCCCCATCCCCCTGACCCCCTTCCCTCAGGGAAGGGGGAAAACTGAAACGATGTCGGCGGCGCGGCATTGCCGCGCCGCCGACATCGGAATTTTAGCCCCCTCCCCACATTGTGGGGAGGGGGTTGGGGGAGGGGCAAAAAATAGTCTGATAGACTCAGGAGTATCGAGCCGTGAATCACCAACCGGGGTTGCCCCCCACTTTCCAGTTTAGCCAATCATCGTTGCAGGATTATGATACCTGCCCGCGCCGTTTTCAACTGCGCTATCTGGAGCAGATGCGCTGGCCGGCCATCGAGTCCGAGCCGGTGGAAGAAGCCGAGCGGCTGGCCCGGCTCGGCAGCGATTTTCACCGGCTGGTGCAGCAACATCTGGTCGGTCTCAGCGCCGAAACGTTGGCCGACACCGTAGCGCACGGTGAGCCGGATTTGCAGCGTTGGTGGCACAGTTATCTGGCCCATCGCCCCGCCGAGCTGGACGACGCGGACGTTTATTCGGAGCTGGTGTTGTCTGCGCCGCTGCATGGTTTTCGGGTGCAGGCCCGGTTCGATGCGCTGCTGCGCCGGCCCGACGGCGCGTTCCTGATTATCGATTGGAAGACGGCCCACCACAAACCACCCCGCGAGGCGCTGGAGCGGCGGCTGCAAACGCGCGTTTATCCGTGGGTGCTGGCCGCGGCCGGTGCGGTGCTCAACCACGGCCAGCCCATTAACCCGGCAGCGATTTCGATGAGCTACTGGTACCCGGAGTTTCCCGGCGAGCCGGAAGAATTTGCGTATAGCCAGAAGCTTTTTGAGCGCGATGAACGGTCTCTGGGCGAGTTGATCGAGCGGGTCAAAGATGCCGCGGCGCGCAGCGACTTCCCGTTGGTTGAAGACGACCGGCCGTGCCGTTATTGCGTTTACCGTTCTTTTTGCGCCCGCGAGGTGGCCGCCGGCCCGGTCATCGAGCCGGGGGAAGCGGCGGAGTCCAGCCTCGATGTGCTGGCGCTCGATTGGGATCAGATTGCCGAAATTCAGTTTTAATCCCCATCCCCCTACCCCCCTTCCCTTTGGGAAGGGGGAATAATGCGGGTTAGTTGGGGGGCGGCGAAGCCGCCCCCCAACTAACCCCAAAGTCAAGTCCCCCTTCTCCCCATTGGGGACGAAGTGCCCGAAGGGTAGAAGGGGGTAGGGGGATGAGGGGCGAAATTACAAGATAAGGTTAATGCGATGGACAACAATTTACTGGCTGTTCTCCAGCCGATCACCCTGGCTCATTTAGTCATCGATCTGGCTGAGGCCCGCGATGAGTGGGCTGCCTACCCGGAAACCGCTCCCGCCGAGCCGGAGCAGCAGCGGTTGCTGGCGCTGGCCGAACAACTGGCGCAACTTGGCGCGGAACGCGCCCGCGCCGAAGGGCTGGACTTTGCCGCGCTGCTGGCCGACGAGCGCGACCGGCGCGCCCAGACCGACTGGCCGGCGCAGCGCAACCGGCAAACCCGCGACAACTGGCTGAGCGACTATGCCTGAACCGCTGTGGCAGGTTCGCCCCCAACCGGCTGTTTCCGCGGAATTGCTGGCTTTTACCGCCGACCCGCTGCTGGCCCAACTGCTGGCCCAGCGTGGCCTGCATACCGTGGCCCAGGCACAGGCTTTTCTCGACCCGGCCTGCTACCAACCCGCCGCGCCCGCCGAACTGCCCGACGTTTCCGTCGCAGTTGAGCGGCTCAACCGGGCTATCGCCCGGCAGGAGCGCATTGGCGTGTGGGGCGATTTTGACGTGGACGGCCAAACTTCTACGGCGCTGCTGGTTTCGGCGCTGCAATCGCTGGGTGGGCAGGTGCGCTATTACATCCCCAACCGGCTCACCGAATCGCACGGCATCAAATTGCCGGCGCTGGACAAATTTTTGGCCGATGGGCTGGACGTGCTGCTCACCTGCGATACCGGCATCGATGAGCACGCCGCTATCGACACCGCCCGCGCTGCCGGGGTAGAGGTGATCATCACCGACCACCACGATTTGCCGGATGCGCTGCCCGCCGCTGCCGCCGCCATCAATCCCAAACGCCTCTCCGCCGATCACCCGCTGCGTGATTTGCCCGGCGTCGGCGTGGCATTTAAATTGATGCAGGCGCTGTACCAGTCGCGTGGCTTGGGCGCGGCGGCGGACGAGTTGCTCGATCTGGTGGCGCTGGGCATTGTGGCCGATGTGGCTCGCCAAACCGCCGATACCCGCTACCTGCTCCAGCGCGGGCTGGCCGTGTTGCAAAATACCAGCCGCACCGGCCTGCGGGCTTTGGTCGAATCGGCCAATCTCAAAACCGGCCGCCTCACCGAAGACCACATCGGTTTTTGGCTGGCTCCCCGGCTCAACGCGCTGGGCCGGCTGGGCGACGCCAATCTGGCCGTTGAGCTACTCACCACCGGCGATTTGACCCGCGCCCGGACCATCGCCCTGCAACTGGAAGGGCTGAACGACCGGCGCAAATTGCTGGTTGACCGGGTAGTGGCCCACGCGCTGGGCCAGTTGGAAGAAACTCCTTCGCTGGCCGAAGCCAACGTGCTGGTGCTGGCCGGCAGCGACTGGCACCCCGGCGTCATCGGCATTGCCGCCAACCGGCTGGCCGACCAGTTTGGCAAACCGGCGGTGCTCATCGCTCTGCGGCCCGATGGCATTGGCCGCGGCTCGGCCCGTTCCGTGCCCGGCTGCGATATTCACCGGGGCATCAAAACTCAAGCCGACCTGCTGCTGACGTTTGGCGGCCACCCCGGCGCGGCGGGCCTGTCCATTTTGCCCGACAACATCAGCGCCTTTCGACGCGGGTTGTCCGCGGCGCTGGCCGGCTGCGCCGCCGCTGCCCCACACGCACTCAGCCTCGATGCGATGGTAGAGTTGGGGCAGATTTCCGAACAGTTGCTGGCCACCATTCAGCGGCTGGCTCCGTTTGGCGCGGGCAATCCGCCGGTCAAATTGGGCTGCGCCGGGCTGGTTGTGCTCGAAGCGACGCCGTTTGGCGCGGCGGGCGCGCATCGCAAAGTGCGCGTGGCCGATGAAACCGGTGCGCAGCAGGAAGTAATCTGGTGGCGCGGCGCAGCGGAACGGCTGCCGGAAGGCCGTTTTGACCTGGCTTTCAGCCTCAGCCCCGATGATTTCAAGGGTGGCGGGGTGCAGGTCGAGTGGCTGGCCTGCCGCGAGTGGACGCCCGCGCCGGTTACGGTCAAGCCGGCGCTGCTCGATTGGCGGCAGGAGCGCGACTTGCACGCCAAAATTCAAACACTGCCCGCGCCCGTGGTTTGGGTTGAAGGCGCACCGTTGGCCGGCATGTCTGCCACCCCCCGCCACCGGCTGCACCCCGCCGAGGTGTTGGTGGTGCTGACCGCACCGCCGGGGCCGGATATTCTGGCCGAAGCGGTGGCGGCGGTGGCTCCCCGGCAAATTGTGCTGGTGGGCCAGCCCTCGCCGCTGGACAGTTTGCCGGCGTTTGCCCGGCAGTTGCTGGGGCTGGTGAAATTTGCCGTTACCCGCCGCGAGGGTGAACTACTGCTGCCCGAAGTGGCCGCCGCGTTGAGTCATCGGCCTACCACCGCCCGGCTGGGGCTGGACTGGCTGGCGGCGCAGGGCAAAATCAGTATCGAGATAGAGGAGGATGAGGTGCTGGTGGTGCGCCCCGCCGCGCTGCCCCCGGACTCGCGCCGGGCTGCCGCCATCGAAGAGGTGCTGGCTGCCGCGCTGAGCGAAACGGCCTCCTTCCGCGACTTTTTCCGCCGGGCCAGCCTGACCATTTTGGAGAAAATGTTGATGTAGGCAGGGTTTCGCGATTAGTGGCGGGCGTGTTATAATTTTGGGTCTGTATTTTCCGCCGCAAACGCGGCGCACGCCAATGAGCACTTATGACCGTTAACGCCATTTTCCGCCGCCGCTGGGCCGACATCATTGCCTGGGCGCTGGTGGGGCTGTACATCATCACCTTTTTTGGGCTGGCCATACAGCGCCATCTCAGTTTTAACTCCAGTGGCTTTGATTTGGGCATTTACGATCAGGTTACCTGGAATACGGCTCACGGCCGCTGGTTTTTTTACACCACTACCGGCGTGCCGACGCTCCATTTTTCCAACCACGTTTCGCCCAATATTTTGCTGGTGGCGCTGCTGTATCGGCTGGTTTACAGCGGGCCGGAGCTGCTGCTGCTGTTGCAACCGCTGGCCATCGCGCTGGGCGGGCTGCCTCTCTTTTGGCTGGCCCGTGATAAACTGGCCAGTTCGCTGGCCGCGCTGAGTCTGCTGGTCGCCTACCTGCTGTTTCCCACGCTGCAAATTGTCAATCTGTGGGATTACCACCCGCCGGTGCTGTCGGTGGGCTTTTTTATGGCCGCCTTTTACTGCCTGGAAAAGCGCCGGCCCGGCTGGTTTTTGCTGTTTGCTATGTTGGCGATGCTCGGCAAGGAGCAGATTGCGCTGCAAGTAGCCTTTTTGGGCGGCTACGCCATCATCCGCACCCGCGACTGGCGGGCCGGCGGCGCGGCCATCGTCATCGCCCTGGCCTGGTTCTTTTTGGTGATGAACTGGCTCATCCCCCGCTACAGCGTTGACGACCAGCACATCTTTTTGGGCTACTACGCCGATTTGGGCGACTCGCCGGCGCAGATTGTGCTGACCGCCGTCACCCGGCCTGATCTGGTGCTGCAAAACTTGTGGCAGCCGGCCAAGCTCAAATATATGGTCGATGTGCTGGCCCCGTTTGGTTTTCTGCCGCTGCTCGGCCTGCCGATTTTGGCTATCGGTGCGCCCTCGTTTGCCATCAATCTGCTCAGTGCCAACAGCGCCATGCACGACGCCACCGGCGCGCAGTACGGCGCGGATGTGGCCCCGTGGCTGGCCTGGGCGGCGCTGTACGGCTTTATTTACGCCCGGCGCGGCCTGGCCCGATTTGCGCCGCTGCGCCCGTACCTGACTCCCGCGCTCAGCCTGATGTTGCTGGCGGCGGCGCTCGGCTGGCAGTTGTTTCGCGGCTACTCACCGCTGGCGCTCGACCCGCCCGGCTGGGAGATTACCGCTCACGACCGGCTGGCGGCGCGCTTTCTGGCCCAGATTCCGCCCGAGGCCAGCGTCGCCGCGCAGGGCAAGCTCTACCCGCATCTCAGCGACCGCGAGTGGGCCTACCAGCTCCCGGACGTGGTCAACGCCGACTACGTCTTTTTTGACGCCACCACCGGCACGTGGCCGGTGCATCCCAACGACATTTGGGCGCTGGCCCGCAACCTGCTGGCCTCCGGCGATTACGGCGTGCTTGATGCCGCCGACGGCTATCTGCTGCTCCGGCGCGGGCTGACCGCCACCACCATCCCCGACGAATTTTATGATTTTGCCCGGGTCGATGACCCCCGTCCGCAGCATCCGCTGGCCGTGGAGTTTGGCGGCAAGTTGCGGCTGCTCGGCTTTGACGTGCTCGATGACCCGCGCCGGCAGGAAACGGCGGTGCGCCTCTACTGGCAGCCGCTCGAACCGCTGCCGAAAGGTACGCGGCTCTATCCCTTTTTTGTCGATGCCGAAAATCACATCATCGAAACCACCGAGCAGCGGCCGCTGCTGACCCAGCTTTGGTATCCGCCGGAGTTGTGGCAGCCGGGCGAGGTCGTCGTTTCGGAAACGATGCCGTGGGCGCTGGGCGAGCACTGGAGCCTGGCGGTGGGCGTGCTGGCCGGCAACAACTGGGCCGATTGGAGCCAGCGTTGGCCGGTGCAGGTGCTGGAGTCGCCGCAGCCGCTGCGCCGCTTTGAGGCCAACACCTGGGTGCGACTGGCTACGTTTCAGCGGGATGGCCGGACGCTGGCCGAAGTTACCCCGCCCGAAACCGATTTGCAGCCGCCGCAACCGCTGCAAGCCAATTTGGGCGATCAAATGGAGCTGCGCGGTTACGGCGTCTCCGGCCCGGCCGATGGCCAGCTTGCGGTGACGCTGTACTGGCAGGCGCTCGCGCCGATGGCCCGGGATTACAGTATTTTTGTCCATCTGCTGGGCCCGAACGGACAGATGGTGGCTCAGCACGATGGCCAGCCGTTTTGGGATGTGGCCATCCCCACCAGCAGTTGGCAGCCCGGCGAAAAGCTACTCGACCGGCACGCGCTGCCGCTGCCGGACAACCTGCCCCCCGGCGATTACCAACTGCAAGCTGGCGTGTATTATTGGGAAACGCTGGAACGCCTGCCCGTGCTGCAAAACGGCCAGCCGGTCAACGATTTTGTGTCGCTGGGGACCATTGCATTGCCGTGAAAAAGTCACACTCGTCACTCGTCAGTTGTCACTCGTCATTTGTCATTTGCCGAATGACCAATGACCAATGACCAGTGACCGTTATTATGCGCTTATGAAATCCTCTGACAACCGCCTTCCGCCTTCCGCCTTCCGCCTTCCTTTCTGGCTGGCGCTGTTTTTGTTTGCCGTGTACCTGCTCAGTTTCTCCGGTAAATTCCACGTGATGGACGAACTGGCCGTGTTTACCGCCGGCCACAGTTTGGCCAGCCACAACCGCGCCGACATCAACCCGCTGATCTGGACCAACCACTGGACGCCCAACCCGCCCGGCTTGTGGGGCGTAGACAATCAGCTTTACACCAAAAAAGCGCCGGGGATTTCGCTGCTGGTGGCCCCGCTCCTCAAACTGGGACTGAGCCTGCCCGGCCTCAACGTGGTGCAGGTGGGCCTGCTGACCAACAGTCTGGTGACGGCGCTGACCGCCGCCCTGCTCTTTGTCTGGCTGGCCGAGTTGGGTTTTTTACGGCGCACCGCCGCGTTAGCCGCGCTGGTGTTTGGGCTGGGGACGGTGGCCTGGGTGTACGCCCGGATGTTTTGGGAGTCGTCGCTGCTGGGGCTGTTTTTTTTGCTGGCGGTGTGGGCCGCCCAGCGCGCCACGCAGCGACCCGGCCACTGGCCGAGCTGGGGCTGGCTGCTGGTCAGCGGGCTGGCCGGCGCGGTCGGCATCAGCTTGCGTTTTGAGGCGGTAGTCGCCGTGGGGCTGGTGGGGCTGTATTTGCTGTGGAGTGAAGCCGCGAAGCAGCGAATCAACGAATCAACAAATCAGCGAGTCAGCGAGTCAGCGAATCCGCGCCACTCGTCACTCGTCACACGTCACTCGTCACTTGTTGCCCGTCTGTTACTTTTCCTGCTACCTTCAATTTTGATCGGTCTGTGGCTGGTTTATTTCAACCTGACCCGCTTTGGTAGCCTGGGCGAAACCGGCTACACCCGCGAGCTGCTGTTCACCGCGCCGTGGGTGGGCAGCTACGGGCTGTTATTTAGCCCGGGCCGGGGATTGTTCATCTATTCGCCGCTGCTGTTGCTGTTGTTTTTTGGCCTGCGCCCGGCCTGGCGGCGAGTGCCGCGCGCCTATTTCTGGCTGATCGTCGCGCTGTGCCTGTTTTACTGGCTGTTTTACGGCAGTTGGTTTGCCTGGGGCGGCACGTGGGGCTGGGGGCCGCGTTTTCTGCTGCCGATTTTGCCGCTGTTGCTGCTGTTTGTCGCGCCGCCGCTGGAATGGGCTTTCGACGCGAATCGGGCCGGGGTGTGGCCGGCCCGGCTGGGGATTGGCCTGCTGGCGGTGTTGAGTATTGCCGTCAACCTGCTGGGCCTTGCCGTGGATTTCAACGAGCATTTTCTGCGGCTGGGCCGCAACGACGATTTTGTCTTTAACTGGGCCGCTTTTCCGCCGCTGGGTCACTGGCGCATTTTGCAGGAAGGCTTGGTCGATCTGCTCTGGCTGCAACCGTCGCCGGAGGGATTGGCCGTGCAGTGGGCGCTGCTGCTGCCATCGCTGGCGCTGCTGGCGCTGGCGCTGCTGGGACTGGGCTGGGCCATCCGCCGCGAACAAACCGCGCAGCAGACCTCGCGGCTTGATTTCATCCTTCCACTTTCCGCCCTCATCCTTGCCTTTCTGCTGGTGTTTGCGATGTTGCGCGCCGCCGCGCAGGCGCCGTGGGCCGAGCCGCAGGCGCAACTCGATGCGCCGCTGCTGGCCACGCTGGCCGAGCAGGCCCGGCCCGGCGATGCGCTGTTGTTGCCGATGCCGCCTTTTGGCGACGTGCAGGAAGTGACCACCCGGCTGCTGGCGTACCTCTCGCCGCCGCTGCCTATTTGGGCCTGGATTGACAGCCCGCCGCGTGGCATCGAGCCGGACGAACGGGCGCGGGTGCTGGCCGCCGCGCGCGCCGACTCACGCCGGGTGTGGCTGTTTGAGCGCTGGCTGACTCAAACCGACCCGACCACGCCCGCCGCCGCCGAACTCGATCAATCGGCGTTTCCGGTATCGGCCACGTGGTTTGAGCGCAGCGGCCGCCTGAGTTTGTTCCTGCTGCCCGGCGAGACCGCGCCCGCGCCGCTGCCGCTGACCGTGCCGTTTCGCGGCGGGCTGACGCTGGCCGAACCGCAATTATTCGACCCGGCCACTACCCCCGGCGGCGGCCTGCGGCTGCGGCTCAACTGGCGGCTGGCCCCGGTTGAGGAGTTGTCGGCCCAGCAAGCGCCGCTGGCGGTTATCGCCTCGGTGCAGTTGCTCGATGATACCGGTCAGCGGACGGTGGCCCAGCAGGATCGGCTGCTCGTCGATTTGCAACAGGTGGCGCAGTCGCCGCTGTTGCCGGGGCAAACCGTGGCGCAGGGCTACGGCCTGCTTCTCCCCGCAGATTTGCCCGCCGGCGCGTACCCGTTGGTAGTCAGCCTGTACCGGGCCGATACCGGCGAGCGCCTGCCGCGTGCCGATGCCAGCCCCGACGATTTTCTGTATTTGACCAGTGTAACGGTGCAGCCGTAACCCCCTCTCCCATTCACTCCGCTTTAATCTTTGAGGATTACCATAATCGACAGTACTCATAACGGAGTAGGGCCGAAATTACGCCGCTCGAACAAAAATGGAGTCCAAAACTACAGTTTTGGACTCTGATGATTATTCGCTATTTTGTGTTACAACAATGCGGACAAAAATTGGGTAGGGGCGCATCGCGATGCGCCCCTACATTCGCAATTCACTATTCGCAATTCGCAATTCGTTATTTTCCGAGGAGGATTCGCTCACTATGCCCAAAAAATTCGTGGTATTGTTTAGCCTGTGCTTGCTGCTGTTGGCGGCTGTTAGCGGGGCGCAGGCGGCTGGCCCCGGCGACAAGCTCGATTTTGCCAGCTACGTCCCCGAGATTACCGACTACACTTTGCCTAACGGCCTGCGCGTGATTCTGGCCGAAGACCACTCCGCGCCGGTAGTGGCCGTGGACATCTGGTACCGCGTGGGTGGGGCCAACGACCCCGAAAATCGCTCCGGTTTTGCCCACCTGTTTGAGCACATGATGTTCAAAGGTTCGGCCAATATCAAAGGCGACGAGTTTGATAAACTGCTGGAGCAGGTGGGGGCTAACAATAACGCCTACACTGTCACCGACAACACTGCTTACTGGGAGGTGGCTCCGGCCAACGAACTGCCGCGGGTGCTGTGGCTGGAGAGTGACCGCATGGCCTCGTTGAATGTGTCCGAGGAGGCGTTCACCACCCAGCGCGATGTGGTCATTGAAGAGTTTGGCCAGCGGGTGGCCAACGCGCCGTATGGCGTCTCCAACCGCCGGTTGTTTACCCTGCCCATGCAAGGCTACGCTCCCTACGAGCGCAGCGTCATTGGCAATGTGGCCGATTTGCAAGCGGCCACGCTCGCCGAGGTGCGCAGTTTTCACGATAAATATTACAAGCCCAACAACGCCACGCTGGTTATTGTTGGCGACATTAATGTTGAGCAGACCAAAACGCTGGTGCAGGCCTATTTTGGCGACATCCCCGCCGGACCGCCGGTCACGCCCATCACCAAAACGTACCCGCTGCCGGCCGAGTTTCCCGCGCTTCGCACCGATGCCGCCACCGGCTGCGCCATCGGCTACGAAGAAACGCTGATCGACCCGCTGGTCAAAGTGCCGCGCTTTGCTGCCACGGTCATCGCCCCGCCGCGCGGCAGCCCCGATTTTTACGCGCTGTCGCTGCTCACCGACATCCTCTCCGGCGGCGACAGCAGCCGCTACGAGCAAAACATCATCCGTACCGGCGAAGCCGCCGCCGCGTATACCGGCCTGGCCGATTATCTGGGCGCGAGTATTCTGTACAGCATCGGCTTCCCCAACAGCGGCGACACACAGGAAACCGTGCAGACGCTGCTGCGGCGCGAGATCGACAAGATTATTGCCGACGGCGTGACCCAAACCGAACTCGACCGGGTGCAGAAGCAGAAACTGGCCGATTCAATTACCGGCTTCCGCGACTCGGTGCGCAGTACCGCCGAATGGCTGCAAGACGCCACGCTGACCTTTGGCGATCCCAAAGCGATGATCGACGAGATGGGGCAATATCAGGCCGTGACCCCGGCCGATATTCAGCGGGTGGCCAAAGACTATTTTTGCACCCGCCCCACCACTACGCTGGTGACCCTGCCCGAAGGCAAAGAAGTGCTGGCCAAATATCCCGGCGAACTGGTGCAGCCGCAGCCGGTTAAGCCGGAGCCATCGCCGGCCGCGCCGGGTGAGGACCCCAAACTGACGGCTGAGCAGTTGGCGGCCCTGCCCAAAGGCGTGGTCAGCCGCACCAGTGTGCCGGCCTCGCTGCCCGTTACCGACAGCGGATTGCCGCCGTTTGAAACGTTCAAGCTGGACAACGGGCTGGAAGTGATTTACGTGCAGCGCGACGAAGTGCCCAAAATCAACCTGTCGTTGTATGTGGGCGGCTCCGATGCCGCGCTGCCGGCCAACCAGCAGGGCCTGGCCGATTTTATGGCCGAACTGCTGACCAAAGGTACCAAAACCCGCACCGCCGCCGACATTGCCCAGTCAATTGAAGCGGCCGGCGGTTCGGTGGGCAGCAACGCCTCGCTCGAGTGGACCAGCCTGTCGGCCAGCGCGCTCAGCACCGATGTCAGCCTGCCGTTTGACATCCTGGCCGATATGGCCATCAATTCCACTTTTCCGGACAAAGAACTGGAGGTGGTTCGCGAGCAGACGCTCACGTTTTTGGCGCAGGATGAGGTTGACCCCGATACCCTTGCTAACCGCCAGTTTGGCCGCATTGCTTACGGTGGCCATCCCTACGGGTATTACATGACCGAAGACTCAATCAATGGAATCACCCAGGCCAACGTGGTCGATTTTTTTAACACGTACTACAAACCCAACAACGCGCTGCTGGTCATTGTTGGCGACCTGTCGCTGGCGGAGGCCAAAGCGCAGACCGAGCGGGTGTTTGGCACGTGGCAGTCCGGCAACGTGCCGGACTATTTGGCCTATCCGCGGGCTAAACTGGGCGATACATCGATGATCTATTTGATTGACCGGCCCGATTCCGAGCAGGCAACGATTCAGGTGGGCAACCGGGCCATTAACGCCAAAACGCCGGAACGGTACGCGCTGAGCATTGTCAACGCGGTACTGGGCGGCGGTTCGTCGTCGCGGCTGTACCAGAATTTGCGCGAGGCTAAAGGTTACACCTACGGTGTGTACAGTCGCTTTGGCCAGCCCAACGATACCAGCACCTTTCGGGTGCTGACCGATGTGGATCAGGCCCACGCCGCGGACGCCATCAGAGAAATTTTGGCGGAGTTAAAACAAATTCGCACAGAGGATATTTCGGCGGCGGAGTTAAAGGATGCCAAGGGGCTGTTGATTGGCAACTTTGCCCTGGCCATTGAAGACCCGGCCGATTTTGCGGGGCAATTGAGCACACGCTACCTCACCGGCGTGCCCATCGATGAGTTGAATAGCTATCTGCAAAAACTGAATGCGGTGACCGCTGCCCAGGCCCGAGCCGCCGCGGAAAAATACATCGACTCTGACCAGCCGATTATTGTGGTGGTCGGCAAGGCCGAGGTGGTCAAACCGCAACTCGAAGAATTGGGTAAAGTGGTGATGGTGGATAAAGACGGTAAAGTGGTTAGCGGCCAATAATGCCGGTGCGGGGGGCGCGGCCAAGCCGCGCCCCCCGCACCCAAACCTCTCTTAGGCTGCCTGCGAGAGCGAAACGCGGTTGGAGTGAGTGCCGGCGGCCGTTTTTGGCAGTGGTTTGGCCGTGTCGGCGTGCCGATCAATTATATCATCCCAGATTGACTCCGGGGCGCTCTGATTGGTGGTTGTGGCACCCGGTTGGCGTTTTTCTCGCGGCGCAGTTATAAAATGCAGTAACACAATTTTACCCTCCTGTGAAAATAGCGTTGGCTGGCCCTCACCCCCCTACCCCCCTCTCCCAAAGGGAGAGGGGGGATGTCTTTATAGTGGGTGACGGCAGGCGCGTAGCGCCTGCCGTCACCCACATCTTTTATTCCCCTCACCCTATCGGGGGAGGGGTTAGGGGAGGGGGTTAGTAAATTTTCTTTCCGTTTGCTATACGTGGTTGCCACAGTTTAAGTTGCAGAAAGGCCCAAAACAACACCTTTTTCGTTATGCCGGGACAACCGCCTGCTCAAACACCTGATCAATTTCCTGTTGAGATTCGCGGTGGAATTGCTGAGTGTACAGGTTGTAGTAGTGGCCGCGCTGGCGGATCAGCTCGTCGTGGGTGCCAATTTCAGAAATGCCGCCATTCTCAATGACCAGAATCCGGTTGGCCCGCCGAATGGTGCTCAGCCGGTGGGCAATCACAAAGCTGGTGCGGCCGTGCATCAGCGTTTCCATTCCCTGCTGAATCAGCGCCTCGGTCAGCGTGTCCACCGAACTGGTGGCCTCGTCCATCACAAAGATGTCCGGCTGAGCCAGCACGGCCCGGGCCAGGCTGATGAGCTGTTTTTGCCCGGTTGAGAGCAGGCCGCCGCCTTCGCCCACTTCTTCATCGTAGCCCTTGGCCATCTGCATAATGAATTCGTGGGCGTGGGCCAGTTTGGCTGCCTCTTCCACCTCTTCGTCCGTGGCGTTTAGCCGGCCGTAACGGATGTTGTCGCGGATTGAACCGCTGAACAGGTGCGGCGTTTGCAGCACTACCCCAATTTTTGACTGGATGCTTTCCAGCGTGAAACGGGTGTAGTCTGTGCCACCAATCCTGATTTCGCCGGCTTTTGGCTCGTAAAAGCGACAGGCCAGGTTGACAATGGTGCTTTTGCCGCCGCCGGTAGGGCCGACCAGCGCAATGGTTTCACCCTGTTTGATGGTCAGATTGAAATCGGTGAGCACCGGCTTGTTCTCTTCGTAGTAAAAGGTCACGTGGTCAAACGTAAGGTCGTGCCGCAGGCTATCGATGGCGGTGGCGTTGGGCCGGTCCACAATCTCCGGCTCGGCGTCGATGAGCGAAAAGATGCGCTCGGCCGAAGCCACCGAGTTTTGCATTTCGGCGTATACCCGGGCCAATTCCTGAATGGGAAAGAGCATAAACGTTAAGTACGAAATGAACGCCTGCAAACTACCCACACTCATCGCGCCCAACTGGATTTGCCAGCCGCCGTACCAGATGATTGCGCCCAGCGCCACCGCGCCCACCAACTGCACCATCGGCAAAAACAGCGCGCTGAGCCAGGCGGCGCGGTAGGCCGCCCGATACAGGCTGGTGGCCATGCCGTCAAACTCTTCCAGGTTTTTCTCCTCGCGGGTGAGCGCCTTCACTACCCGCACGCCGGTGATGTTTTCGTTGTACACGCCGGTCAGTTTGGAGTTGAGTTTGCGCGCCTTGCGGAATTCAACCAGGATTTTGCGTTTGAAAATGGTGCCAATGATCACCAGCGTTGGCATAACAAAGGCCATTACCAGCGCCAACTGCCAGTTGATGATAATCATAAACACCAGCGCCGTGAGCAGGTTGAGCGTGCCCCACACAATGTCGAGCGTGCCCCAGGTGACCAGGTCGGCGATGCGGCTGGCATCGGAGGTGACGCGCGACATAATCCAGCCCACCGGCGTGCGGCTGTAGTAACTCAGCGACAGCTCTTGCAGGTGGTTGAACATTTGCTGGCGCATATCGTATTGAATGCGCTGGCCCAAAATGCCGCACAGGTAGATAAACCCAAACACGGCCGCGGACTGCACCAAAATCAGGCTGCCGTACAGGCTGATCAATTGGTACAGCCGCTGCGTATTCCCCGGCACAATGGCCTCGTCGATAATCAGCTTGCTGATGTACGTAAACAGCGAATCCTGAAACGAGACCAGCGCCACCAGACTCACAAAGCCGGCTACCCATTTCCAGTAGCGCGGCCAGGCCTGCTGGGCAATCCGTTTGATGGTTTTGCCGTTGAACTGCGTCGTAAACTCTTCTTCTTCAAATTCGTAATATTCGTCAGACATAAGCTGGTTCCTTAGCGGAAGTGATTGTTTTTAGGTCGATAAAACGGCTGGCTGCAACGCCGAACCATTTTTGCCGTTCTTACCCTGTACCGTGGTTACGTCATCTTCCACCCGCGCCTGCAAATCGTAAATGCGGCGGTAGATGCCCGGCTGCCGCATCAGTTCGCGGTGAGTGCCGTGCTGAATAACCCGGCCTTTGTCCAGCACCAGAATGATGTCGGCCCGCATTACCGTTTGAATGCGGTGGGCAATGATGAACGTGGTCCGGCCTTTGGCCAGCCGTTCCAGCGCGGCGTGGATCAGCGCCTCGGTTTCGGTGTCCACCGCCGAAACGGCATCGTCAAACACCAAAATGCGCGGGTCTTTGAGCAGGGTGCGGGCAATGGTCACCCGCTGCTTTTGCCCGCCCGAAAGCGTGACGCCGCGTTCGCCCACCAGCGTGTCGTACCCTTCGGGGAAGGTCATAATCACGTCGTGGACGGCTGCCGCGCGGGCTGCCGCTTCAATTTCCTCATTGCTCACTTTGCGATGCACGCCGTAGGCAATGTTCTCGCGGATGGTCCGTGAAAAGAGAAACGGCTCCTGTTCAACAATGCCAATCTGCTGGCGCAGGTCTTGCCGGGCGTAGTCGCGCAGCTCAACCCCATCCAGCCGGATGCTGCCTTCGTAATCGTAAAAGCGGGCCAGCAGGTTGATCAGGCTGCTTTTGCCGGAGCCGGTTGGTCCCAGCAGGGCTACGGTTTGCCCCGGTTTCACGGCAAAGCTGATGTTGTACAGCACCGGCGAGTCCTTGTCGTATTCAAACGAAACGTCGTCAAGAACGATGTCGCCGCGGAGGGGCGCTGCCGGGCGGTACGTGCCGCCGTCCATTACCTCGCGGTCTTCGGCCAGAATTTCGGCCACGCGGGTGTAACTGACCAGGCTCATTGACGTTTGCACAATTAGCCGGCCCAGGTTTTGCATCGGCCAGATAATCCAGATGACCAGCCCGGCCGCGGCCAGATAAGTCCCCACGGTGATTTCGCCGTTAATGGCCATCCGCGCGCCCATAAAAAAGACAAACAGCATTTGCGCCCCGGAGATTGTTTCGGTGAGCGGCCAGAAAAAGCTGTGCAATTTGAGCAGGTATTTGCCCCGCTCAAATTGTTCGTGGTTGGTCGTCTCAAACTTGTTGACTTCGTACCGCTGGCGGGCAAACGCTTTAACCACGCGCACGCCGCTCAGGTTTTCCTGCAAAACGGTAGATAACGCCCCTTCCTGTTCCTGATGGAGTTCGTACGCGGCGTGAATTTTGCGGAAAAAGAAGATCGAGATGGTCAGCACGATGGGCATCGTTATTACCGCCAGCAGCCCCAGTTTCAAATTGAGGCTGAGCAGGGCAATCCAGTTTACGATAAACAGCAGGATAATGCGGCCCACCCCAATAGCCTGATCCGCAAAAAAGCGGCGGATGGTGTCCACATCAGAACTGCAGCGCTGCACCAGTTCGCCGGTTTGAGATTTATCGTGGTAGCTAAAACTCAGCCGCTGAATGTGATCAAACAGGTAGTTGCGCAGCCGCAAAATTGACCCTTCGGCGCCGTGAGCGGCCAGTTTGCCGCTCAGAAACGTGAACACACCCTGCACCACGGCCAGCCCGACGAAAGCCAGGGCAAACCAGGCCAGCGGTGTGGATACGTTTTTCTTGATCAGGGCATCATCAACAAAGTGTTGCAGCAGCAGGTAACTGCCCGACCGGGCCGCGGTGGCAAGCGCCAAACTGACAATGGCCGAGATGAAAATCCAGCGGAAGCCGGCAATCAATCGCCACAAACCGATGAGCCTGTTTTCAGATAACGCCGCCTTCAAATCCAGAGGCGAGTAAATTGACGAGCGTTGCATGGTAATCCCTCAAAAAAAGTTTAGTTGGTTGCTTCTCAGTAGGGTGGGGCGCCCGTGTTCTGCGAACTCACGCAGCACCCCACCCAACTTACGTTTTACGATTTTACAGTTCCAGCGCGCGTTGGGTGGAGGTTGTGTCGCCAAACTGCTCCAGTTTTGTGCCCAACGCTTTGAGCAGACGGCCCAGCCAGGCGATGGTCAGTTTGAACGTGTTGTTGCTGTCGTGGTAGTACCCGGCTGCTTCCAGTAAATGCGCCTGTTCGGCGGCGCGTATCCGGTCAGCGCGTTGTTCCAGCATAACCAGATAGGCAATTTCCAGCGAATACATAAAAGTTACTCCTGAATGCTAAGGGTTAAATAGGTGTCAACAGCGTGAATATTAGTGTGGACTTCAACATTCAGTATGTGCATTAGTTTTGCCTCCCATAGTCCTCTTACGTAATCTAACCAACAAAGTTTTGCCAAAAGAAAAGCCGCAGATGTTGATTCTGCGGCGGAATCTGGCTCAAACCAGACAATTAAAAAAGCCGCAGACGGTAGTGGTCTGCGGCTCTCTGTTAGCTCGGTGGCTGACTAGAACGTTTGTGCGGAGCGTGCAGACGCACTACAATAAAGCATGCGAACATCACCGCCGATGCCGGCGGCAAACACAGTGATCATGCAAGACGGAATGATCGGGTTATAGTTCATGTCTGCGCTCCTTTCGTTAAGCTGCCTCGTAAGAATATCACAGGTTCAGATTTTCTGTCAACCCCTTCTCAGGTTTTTTTAAGGTTTCGTTCTAGGCCAATTTTGGCTCGGATTTTTCCACGCATTTGATGCCCAATTCTTCCAGGCCGGCCAGGATGGGCCGGTACAGGTTGGGCGTAACCGGCACCTGCACGCCGGTGACCGTGATTTCGCCGCGTAAAATCAAATCCACGCCGATGGCCGCCGGCAGACTAACGGTGCGAGCCATCGCCGAAGCGCCGCCCGGTTCACCGTAGGCAATCAGGGTAGAGGTGAGATGCTCTTGTTTGCCGTCGGGGTAACTGGCATCAAAATGGTGCACCAGCACAATCAGATCGCGCTCGCCGGGGGCGTATTCCATGCGGGCCAGCATTTGCCCGGTGAGCAAATCCAGCGGCGAAATTGAATCGCCTTCGGCCTCAATAGTTTCGGCGCTGAACAACCCCAGCCAGGCCATATCAGAAATAACTTTGCTATCGAGCGGCAGTCCCAGCGCGGCGGCGGTATCGGCTTGAATCTTGCCGCTGTTGGGCGCGCCGGCGGGCAGCAGGCTGCGTGAAAAATCGGCGTAGGTTAGATTGACCGTGCTGCGTTCGGTTTCGTCCAGCCAGCCCAGCCGGGCAATGTTGTCGAGCGTGTCGCACCAGCCCATATTGCGCAGCGTGCCGCGATACATCGTGCCAACATCGTCGATGCCGTAGGTGGCGCGATACGGCACCGAATCGCGGTTGGGGTAGGCTTCAAACTGGCCCAACCCTGCCACGTCCAGCGGCCAGTAGTGCTTGAACAGATTTTTGCCCTCAACGGTGATGTCCTGCCCATCTTTGAGGTAATGGGCCGAGTTGCGCGCCGCCAGCAGTACCCCGCGCGGACTCCAGCTAAATTTGTAACCGAGCGGGTTGTCATTAGCGTCCGGCGCGGGCAGACCGCCGCAGTACGACATAAAACCATCGACGTGGCCGCCGGCAGCCTGCACCCCGTGAATCACTTTCATCGCCGACATGTGGTCGATGCCGGGGTCCAGTCCCACCTCGTTGAGGATGATGATGCCGGCCTCGCGGGCCGGGGCATCCAGCTCGCGCATAGCCGGGCTAACATACGAGGTGGTGACCATTGGCTTGCGCTGGCGAATGCACTCTTTGGCCAGCGTTACGTGGTGAACGTAGGGCAGCATGCTCACGGCCAGATCGGTGTGGGTCACCAGTTCGGCCAGTTGGCGGCCATCGGTATCTTTGGCGATGTTGTAGGCCAGCGCCGTGCCGTTGGGGTGGCTGCCCACCAGCTTTTCGGCTTTGGCGGCTGTGCGGCTGGCGACGGTAACGTGATACCCCCGCTCAAGCAGATAGCTGACCATTGGGCCGGTGACCAGACCGGCGCCCAAAATAAGAATGCGTTTCATCGTTCAGTTCTCCTTTGAAAATAGCGCCGCAGGCCGGGGGGCTTGGGGGGTAGTTCCCCCCTAATCACCATTTTCGTTGTTGGTATCGAACCCCGGTTCTGTCGGACTCCTTTGAAAATGTGCGGATTGCGAATAGCCAATCGTTAGCGGCGTAAAAACTCGGCCAGATAGGCGTAATCCGGGGTGAGCTGGCCGTGGTAAACAATGGTGGCTCGTTTGAGCGCCGGCGGCAGCGCCACCGAGTCGAAATCAGCGGAAAAGTCAGTGGCGGCCAGAGCCGGGATCAGCGGCAGCAGACCATCGCCAAAACTGGTTGAGGCCTCGATGGGCAGTTCGCAGGGCAAATTATCTACGGCCATCACCACCGGCCCAACCCCGTCCACGCCGTCCACAGCCGTATCCGTGGCCGGGTCCCAGACAAACGCGGGCGCATCGAGATGCGTCGCTTTGACCGTCACTTCGATGCCGCCTTCAATATCGCAGCTAATATCACCGATCACCCGCAGTTTGGGCGCGGGGCCGGCGGTGTACATCTGGCGGGCTTTGTCTTTGGTCAGCAGGCGCGGGTAGGGCGTGTCCCAGTAAATGCAGTTAACCAGCACCGACAGGTGGGGCAGGTACTGCTCAAACTGGCTGCGATAGCGTTCGGGGTGCTGAAAGAACTCCGGCAGGTCGAATGGCTGGCCCTCGGCCAGCGGCTCAACCGTGTCGATCTCTTTGAATATCACTTTGTAGATGACGTTCCGTTTAGCCTGGCCCTCGTCGGCCAGCGCCGGCAGCTCGGTGGGGGAGATGGTTTGGGTGGGCAGGAGGTCCAGAATTTCCTGTGCGCCGCGCGAAACATTGCCATAGCCGGCCACACCCACCACCAATGGGGTCAACTGCAGCGGCAGCCCCTCTTCGGCGATGCGGCGGCCGGCCTGCCGGATGGCCTGTTGGGCGGTAGCCAGATCGCCGTATTGGTAGGTCAGTTTGATGTCGTTGAAAGGGGTGTCGATGCCTTCAGCGGCCAGCCGCTGGCCAAGCGTGTGCAGGGTGTCGATCATCCCGGCCAAACCGGCATGACGGCCAAAAAAGATCAGCCGGCGGTTGTGCTCGTCCACAATGCGTTCGTAATCGATGAGCTGGCAATTGAGATCAAGCAGTTTTTGCAACAGCGGCATGTTGTAGCTCTGCCCTTTGATGGTATGCGAAAAAAACAGGTAGGTTTTGTTGGGCAGCAGCAAGTCAACGGGAATTTCTTTGACCGCCAGAACGACGTCGGCCGGCGATAAATCCTCCTGCACGTTGGCTCCGGCGGCGCCGTAAGCGTCGTTGGGCAGGGCGCGGATGGGCGACGGCTGCACCACTACGTTGAGTCCGTGCTGCTGGATCAGTTGTTGAACGTGGGTTGGGGTCAGCGGGACGCGCCGCTCCCATTTGTTTTTGTCTTCGCGGCGAATGCCGATAGTGTTGGTCATTGAATTTCCTCGGTGTGCTGGTATGTTTTAGGTTAGATGGCCAATGTTAGCTTTAATCAATTGTCAGACGGCGATAATAGCTTGACTGATAAAACCCTTTTGTTACCAAAATTTGAGCCTTGATTCTGGCCAGTATCCATGCTACAGTACAGTTCATCTTTTAGGCAAGTGGCAGGCATATGACCGAAACTTTACAAAAAATCGTTCAGACATTAGCCATCGACAAAGTGCAGCGCCACATCTTTTTGTGCTGCGACCAAACCAAACCCAAATGTTGCGACCGGGATATTAGCCTGGTTTCCTGGAATTACCTGAAACAGCGGCTGGATGAATTGGGGTTAAGTGGCGCAGGCGGTGTTTATCGCACCAAGGCCAACTGTTTGCGCATTTGCATGCGAGGCCCAATTGCGCTGGTGTACCCGGAAGGTATCTGGTATCACAGTTGCACCCCGGATGTGCTGGAACGGATCATCCAGGAGCACTTGCTGCGCGGCCGGCCAGTGGCCGAATATGTTTTTTTTCAACACCCGCTGCCCAACCCAATAAAAGGTTAATCCTGCATCAAGGTTTCCAGCACGCCAACCAGCACGTCGATGGCCCGCACGTATTCGTTAACGTCAATGTGTTCGTGGGGGGTGTGATCCAGGCTGCTGTCACCGGGGCCGTAGGCCACCATTGGCGTGGTGGGCCAGTGCGGGCCAACCACGTTCATATCGGCGGTGCCGGTTTTAACCACAAAACGAGGCTCGCCGCCGGCCGACCGGATGGAGCGCAAAAAGGCGCGCACCAGCGGGTTGGATTTGTCGCCGCGATAGGCCACTTCCCGGCTGGAAAATTGTGCCGTGGCGGTAGTGCCCGCTGGTAGTTTGGCCAGCAGCCCACGTAACTCTTGCTCCAGTTGAGCAGGACTCAAGCCTACCGGCAACCGAAAGCCAAAACCCAGTTTGACCGCGCCAAACGAGCCTTCATCCTGGCTGGCAATGTGCCGCAGCGATGGCGTCAGTTGGGCAAAGGGCGAAGTAGCGCCCTGCTTGGCGTTAAAACTGGCGCAATATTGCTCTACCTCGCGCCAAAAATCGACACCCTGTTCGGCAGGCAGGCGACCCTCGCCGGCGGAGTGGCTGAACGGCACCCGTAAATCGACATCCAGCAGCAGCCGGCCTTTGTAGCCCAGCGTCACCCGGTCCCAATTGCTCGGTTCGCCGATGACACAGTAGGCGGGCGGGGTCTCCAACCGCTGCGCCAGCACGTGGCGCGCGCCTTTGCTGGTGGCGTATTCCTCCTCCACTGCGCCAACCACAGTGATGCGCCAATTAACAGGTACGTTTACCAGCGTCGCTGCCGCAGCAAAAACACATAACGGTCCTTTGGCGTCAACACTGCCCCGGCCGTAGAGCAAATCCTCCTCGCGCCGCACCGGCACTTCGCCGGGAAAGGTGTCGATGTGGCCCAGCAGCAAAATTTCTTTGTTCCCTTTGCCCTTTACCCCAACCGCATTTTTGGCCTCATCAACCCGCGCGCTCAGCCCGTGCGCATCGAGCCAGCCGGCCAGATAGGTAGAGGCTTTGATTTCGTAGGTCGATGGGGATGGAATCGAGACCAGTTTGGTTAATAAACCGATTGCTTCGCGCTGCCAATGTTCCTGAGCCATCTAACGGAGTACCTCACCAATCGTTTGCATAACTTGCTCCAAATCATCGCGCTGAATAACCAGCGGTGGCAGCAAACGCAGCACATTCAACCCGGCCGGCAGCGCCCACACGCCGCGCTCCATCAGCTCTTGCAAAACAGGCGTCACTTTGCCGCGCAGTTCCACGCCGATCATCAATCCCAGCCCGCGCACCTCGCGGATTTTTTTGGTGGGCAGCGCCGCCAATTCGGCTTGCAGCCACTGGCCCAGCTCGGCGGCGCGCTGCGGCAGGTTTTCTGCGGCCATCACCTGAATGACGGCCCGGCTGGCGGCGCAAACGAGCGGATTGCCGCCAAAGGTGCTGCCGTGCAGTCCCGGTTTGAACTGGCCCAGCTCGCTGCGCCAGGCGGTAACGCCCATTGGCAGCCCGCCGCCAATCGATTTACCCAGCGTGACCACATCCGGCGACAGGCCAAAATGCTCGCTGGCCAGCCAGCGGCCGGTGCGCCCAACGCCGGTTTGAATTTCATCGACAATTAGCAACGCCCCGTGGCGGGTACAATTTTCGCGTAGTGAGTTAAAATATTCCCCGGAACCGGGATAGACGCCGCCTTCGCCCTGCACAATTTCAACAATCACTGCGGCGGTGTCGTCGTCAATTGCCTCGGCGGCGGCTTCGATATTATCGTAAGGGATGTGGCTGATGCCCGGCACCAGCGGCTCAAATGGCTCGCGGTATTTGGGGTTCCAGGTGAGGCTGAGCGCGCCCATTGTCCGGCCGTGAAAACCGCGCATCGCTGCGATAATTTTTTGGCGGCCGGTGGCGTAGCGGGCAAATTTAATGGCCGCCTCGTTGGCTTCGGTGCCGGAATTGGAGGGGTGGATGAAGCAGCCGTCCCAGCTCAGGCTGGTGTTGAGCACGCCGGCTATATCGCGTAGCCACAGCGCCCGCTGGTCGTTAAAGCTGGATTCCTGCCCGGCCACATACACATCGAGCTGCTGGTGGATGGCCGCGGTGACTGCCGGGTGGCTGTGGCCAACGTTGGCCCAACCTTGCGAGGCGGCACAGTCGATATATTCGTTGCCTTCGCTGTCCCACAGGCGCGCGCCGCTGGCCCTAACAATCGCTACCGGGCGGCGACCCACGCCATTAGAAGAAAACCTTCCTTCTAAATCGACAATTTCCTGATAATTCATTATTCACCATTCATAATTCAGAATTCATCATTGACCTATCACCGTGCCTTCGCCGGCCAGCGCCCGGCTCACCGGCCCGGCCACGCGGCCGTCGGCAAAGACAATCCGGCCGATACCCTGCGCCAGCGCTTCCTGCGCGCCCATCACTTTCTTTTTCATGCGGTCTTCGGCCACGCTCATAAACTGGTCGATTTTGGCCGCCGGGATGTGGCGGATCAGCGATGACTCATCCGGAAATTTTTCCAGCAGCCCCGGCACGTTGCTGAGGATGACCAGCGCTTCAGCCTGAAACGCGGCGGCGGTGGCCGCGGCGGCCCGGTCGCCGTCAACATTGATGGCTTCGCCCTCGTAGCTGATGGCCGGCGGGGTGAGTACCGGCAGCGCGCCGGCGTTAAGCAGGGTTTGCAGCAGATCGGTGTTCACCTTTTCAACTTTGCCGGTGTAGTCATCGCGCAGCACCAGCCGGCGGCCATTTTGAATAATTTTGATGGCGTCTTTGCGCGGCCCTTCCCAAATCCGGCCATCGATGCCGCTGAGGCCGACGGCGTTGACGCCGCGCATTTGCAACTTTTCCACCAGTCCTTTGTTCATCTGGCCGCAGTAGACCATTTCAAAAATTTCCAGCGTGCGCCGGTCGGTGCGGCGGGAAGTGAAACCGCTGACCGAGGTGACAAACTGCGGCGGGTGGCCCAACTGCTCGGCCACTTTGTTGGTGAGCGACGAGCCGCCGTGAACCACAATCAGCGGTTGGCCCGCCTTAATCAGCGCGGCAATATCGTCGGCAATCAGATCGTAATTGATGCCTTCGCTGCCGCCAATTTTTAGTACAATCATAAATTCTCTCCTTTCGGATGTTTTTCCCTCACCCCCCTGCCCCCCTCTCCCAAAGGGAGAAGGGGGATTTTTTCTGTGCGGCGGCGGGCGCTAATGCGCCCGCCGCCGCACTCATCTTTTTCCCTCCCCCTAACAGGGGGAGGGCCAGGGGTGGGGGTATCGGCCAGCTATTTGCTGTTTCTTTCCCAAAACACGCCCTCGTCGTAACCCTGAATGCGCCCGCCCGGTTCGGCCAGAGCCAGCCGCTTTTCGGCCAGAAGGCAGTAGGTTTCATCAATTTCAATGCCGATGTAGCGCCGGCCCAGCTTTTTGGCCACCACCGAGGTAGTCCCCGACCCTAAAAACGGATCGAGCACAACCTCGCCGGGTTTGGAACTGGCCAGAATGATTTTGGCCAGCAGCTTTTCCGGCTTTTGAGTGGGGTGATCGGTGTTTTCCGGCATCGACCAGAAAGGCACGGTCAAATCGGTCCACAGATTGCTGGGGTGGGTCAGCCGAAAGCGTCCGGCCCGCGAATCTTCCCAATCTTTGGGCGCGCCGTTGTCGGTGTAGGGGGCGATCACCCGCCTTTTGAGCTTGACCGCGTCCAGATTAAAGGTGTAATCACTGCCAACGGTGCAAAACCAGATGTCTTCGCTGGCGTTTTTCCAGTTGGCCTGCGCGCCGCGCCCCTTTTCGCGTTCCCAGGTAATGCGGTTGCGCACCACCAGATATTTCTGCGCCACCCGCTGGATGGCCACCGACGACTGCCAGTCGCCGCAAATGTAAACGCTGGCCGTTGGTTTGAGCGTGCGCAGCAGCGGCGCCAGCCAGCCATCGAGCCAGTTTTCGTATTCGGCCAGCGGCATCTGGCTGAAGTTGCGCCGGTTGAAAGTTTTGTTCAGATTGTAGGGTGGGTCGATGAAAAGGAGATCGACGAAACCGGCCGGCAGATGGGGTAGCGCGGCCAGCAGTTCCTGCTGGATGGTGCTATCGAGCAGAGCCTTGGCCGTAACCGGTTCCGAGAGCCGCAGCAAACGCCGGGAAAACTGCTCCCGCTCGGCTTCAGTCAGGGTGATGGTGCGGTTTCGCGGGGCACGAACTTTCAACCTCTTCTCCCAAAAACATAAGTTTGGCGGGCGGCGAGTTGCGGGTGGCGAGTAGTGAATGAACGAGTCGGCGAGTTAGCGAATAGCGAATGAACGGAACACGCAACACGAATTATGTTTTACGTTTTATGAACTCACCAAACCCACAAAACTCACCCAACTTACTCACACCGGGTGCAGCCCCGGAAATTCCAGCCCGGTGGTTTCCGGCCAGCCGAGCATCACGTTCATGGCCTGCACGGCGCTGCCGGCCGCGCCTTTCATCAAATTGTCAATGGCGGCGATAATGACCACCCGGTTGCTGTTCTCTTCAACCTCAAAACCGATGTCGCAGTAGTTGGTGCCGGGCAGCAGTTTGGGGTCGGGGTAGCGGAAAATGCCGCTTTTCTGCTTGACCAGCCGGATGAACGGTTCGGCTTTGTAGCTTTTGCGGTAAATTTTCCACAGCTCTTTTTCTTCCACTTTGTCGTTGAGCAGGCAATGGGCCGTAACCAGCGCGCCGCGGATCAGTTCGATGGAAGTGACCGACATATACAACTCAAAACTGTCGCCGAGGGTTTGCCGCACTTCGGCCTGGTGGCGGTGGCCGGTGGGTTTGTACGAGCGCACCGCGCCGCTGCGCTCGGGGTGGTGCGAACCTTCGTTGGGGCGCGCGCCGCCCTCGGACGAGCCGACTTTGATGTCGGCTACTACCCGGCCGCCGGCCAGCAGCCCGGCATCGGCCAGCGGAGCCAGGGCCAGGTTGGTAACGGTGGCGTTGCAACCCACGCCGCTCACGTATTTGGCGCGGGCAATGTCGGCGCGGTAGCGTTCCGGCAGGCCGTAAACAAACTTGCCCAGCCAGGCCGGGTTGGGATGCGCTTCGCCGTACCATTGCGCGTAGGCATCGGCATCGCGCAGCCGAAAATCGGCGGAAGTGTCGATGATGTATTCAGCCATCCCGGCAAAAGTGTCGATTTTGCCGGCGGAAAAGCCGTGCGGCTGGGCTAAAAAGAGCAGGTCGCTTTTTTCCAGCGTGTCGGGGTGGCTAAATTGCAGGTCGGTGGCGGCGCGCAGGTTGGGGTGGGCGTTGTGCGCAAACTTGCCCACCTGGCTGGCGCTGGTGATCTGCTTGATTTCTACGCGGGGGTGAAACAGCAGCAGCCGCAGCAGTTCGCCGCCCACATAGCCGCTGCCGCCGACGATGCTGATTTGAAGTTTTTCGGTCATTGATACGCTTTCTAATCGTAAATCGCAAATCCAAAATCGTAAATCGTGCTATTCGCCGTTCGCCACTTTGAGAACGTAATCCACCACCCGGTCGGGAATGTTGATGCCGGTGGTGTCGATGCTGTTGCGAAATTCCATGGTGTAGTTAACTTCGTTGACCAGCAGCCGGCCGTCGCGGGTTTCCAAAATATCTACGGCGACGACGCCGCCGCCCACGGCTTTGGCCGCCGCCAGCGAAATGGCGTTCATTTCTGGCGTTACCGGGCAGTTGCTGGCCACGCCGCCGCGAGCGGTGTTGGTGATCCAGTGCTTGCTGGTGCGGTAAATAGCGGCGATGGTTTCATCGCCCACCACAAAGCTGCGGATGTCGCGGGCCGGTTTGTCGATGTATTCCTGAATGTAAAACACCGAGTGATGGTAGCTGCCCAAAATTTCTTTGTGTTCCAAAATGGCCTCGGCGGCCTCGCGGTCGTTGATTTTGGCCAGCAGCCGGCCCCAACTGCCCACGCCCGGTTTGAGCACCACCGGGTAGCCAAACTCTTCGATGGCTTTGAGGGCGGCTTCCGGAGTAAAGGCAATTTTAACCCGCGGCGATGGCACCCCGTCGCGGATGAGCGCCGAGGTGGTTTCGAGCTTGTTGCCGCAAATCGTTGCCACCTCGTAGGTGTTGACGGTTTTTACGCCCCAGTCGTTCAAAATACGCAGCGAGTAAAGCGCCCGCGAGTGGTTGATGGCCCGTTCAACCACCACGTCGTAGTCGCGCCAGCCGTTGATGGCGTGCAGATCAAAAATAACGTCACGCACGTCAATCACATCAACCGGCAGATTTCGGTTTTCAAAGGCTTGCAGGAGGAGTTTTTCTTCAACCCGCACCCGGTTTAACAGCATCGCAATTTTCATAGTCATCTCCAAAAAATAGCGAGTCAGCGATGAAGCGAGTCAACGATAAAGCGAGTCAGTGATAAAATAACTGCTTGATTTATCTCGTTTTCTCGCCGATTCGCTGACTCGTTTATTCGCCCCAGTCTTCTTCTTCTTCGGGGGCCAGATCGAGTTCCGGCGGGTCAACCGAAACCACTTCAAGCTCAACGCCGCAGTCGGGGCATTGCACAATTTCGCCTTCCATCACGTCATCGGGCAGGGTCACATCGGCGGCGCATTCCGGGCATTCGGCTACTTTACTCATTGTAAAAATCTCCTTTTTGCATAAAATGAGGGTACTTTGTCCGGGCAATATTAAACGTGGTGCGTCACGCATGGCAACCAGCCCACCGCGCTCACGCACCACGCTATCCTAGCCTGGCCCTTTAAACTGGGCGAAATAATACCACAGTTCGCGGGATAATGTAAATTGAAGCGAAATGACTCAACAGATTTGGCGCAGGTTTTGGCCACGCTCAACGAGATTGCCACCAGCATTAACCGGCTGGGTGTGGGCCAGGATTTGTCGGCCACGCTCAATTTGATTGCCCATGAGGCGGTGCGGCTGATGGCCGGCGGCAGCCCGACCGGGGATGACGCGCCGTCGGTGGTGATTTGGGTATTTGACGAACCCGGTCACAGCTTCGATGCGGCGCAGCGGGTAGCGGCCGGCGAACCGCGCGGCGCGTCGGCGGCCGACAGGCCCCGGCCCGACGGCATGGGTGCGCGGGCGGTGCGGGCCAAACGGCGGCTGTTATCATACGAAGCGGGCGCGCCCGCTATCCATCCGGCCAAGCGGGAGGCCGGGGCGCAGGTGCTGGCCTGCTACCCGCTGCTGGTGGGCAGCGATGTGGCCGGCGTGCTCTACCTGTATCGCTGCAGCGCGCGCCGTTTTTCAGTGGTGGAACTGCTGCTGCTGGACAATTTTGTGCAGTTGGCGGCGATGGCCATCCATTACGGCCGCCGGGTGGGGGGGCTGAGCCAGGCCCTCACCCGCAAAGTGCGGGAAATGGAAAAGCTGCGCCGGGCTTCCGGGCTGCTGGGCAGCCGCACCAATCTGGACGAAACACTCAATGAAATTCTGGCCATCGGCCTGGATTTGACCGCGGCCCAGTACGGCAGTTTTGAATGGTTCGACCGGCGGCGCAATTTGCTGGTGACCAAGGCGCTGGCCGGCAGCCTGGAACAACCCGCCAGCGAGCCGAGCCTGCCGGTGAACGAGCAGAGCGTGGTGGGGTGGGTGGCGCTGCACAAAACATCGCTGCGGCTGGGTAACCTGGCCGAACCGCCCTGGCGCGATATTTACCACCCGCTGCCCATTGAGCGTGAAATGCGCTCCGAGTTGGCCGTGCCGATCATCGGCGCGGGCGGCGGGCTGGAAGGCGTGCTCAATATTGAAAGCCCGCAGCTCGATGCTTTTTCCGCAGAAGATCAACTGCTGCTGGAGGCGCTGGCCGGGCAGGCGGTAGTCGCCATTCAGGAAATCCGGCTGCTGGACGCCTTGCAGGAAATTGTGCAGGTGTTGCTCACCGCCGATTACGACGAACTGCTGCGGCTGATCATTGAACGCGCCTGCGATTTGATTCACGTGTCTGATGGCTCTATCTGGTTGGTGCAGGCCGAGGATGACACGTTGCTGCTGCGCCAGTCCACCGATACGGTTCGCATCGGTGAAACGCTGTCACTGCGCAACAGTTTTACCGGGCAGGCGGTGCGGCTACGCCAGCCGGTTACAATTGACGACATTCGTTTTGAGCCAAAATTTATGCACCCGGAAATGGCCGAACAACGCGGTTGGGTGAGCGCCATTGTGGTGCCGCTGCTGGCCGCGCAGGATAACGCTCACCCGGTGGGCAGTTTTGCGCTTTATTCGCGGGAGCTGCGCGATTTTTCGGACTGGGACAAAAAACTGCTCACCTGTTTGGCCAACCACGCCGCCGTTGCCATTCGCGATGCCGAACAGTTGCGGCTACTCAAACAGGCCCAGGAGCGGCAGGCCACCGCCGAAACCATCGCCGCCGTGGGCGATGTGGCGGCCAATCTGCTGCATCAGCTTAACAACAAATTTGGCGCAATATCGGTGCGGGTGCAGGGCATCGAGGCCAAATCCGCCAATACTCTCGCCGCCGACACCTACCTGGCCAACAACCTGCGCGAAATTGCCCAGAGCACGCGGCAGGCAATGGCCATTGTCCGCGATTCAATGGCCCCGCTCCAGCCCATCCGCGCCGAGTCGGTCAATTTGGCCCGCTGTATTGAGCAGGCGCTGGCCCGCGCCGCCCTGCCGGCCACCATTGCGGTGCGCCAGCAAAATCTGCGCAAGTTGCCGCCGGTGGTGGCCGGCGAAAAACAGTTGGAGATGGTTTTTTATAATCTGATTGACAACGCGCGCAACGCGATGGACGGTGCGGGCGAGCTGCATTTGAGCGGGCGAGTGGACAACGGTTTTGCCGTGATCACCGTCGCCGACAGCGGTCCCGGCATCGCCGCCGAGCGACAGGCCGCGATTTTTGAATTTGCCGGCAGCGCCGATGAGCGACCGGGGACAGAGCGGTTGCGTTTTGGCCTGTGGTGGGTTAAAACCTTTGTTGATCGTTTTGGCGGGCGGGTAGAAGTAGACAGCCGGCCCGGCCGCGGCGCTCGTTTTTCGGTGTGGCTGCCAACAGACCCGGGGATTGAGCCGTGACGCGACCAACCGTATTAATTATTGAAGACGACCCGGCCTGGCAGGAGCTTTTGGCCGAATTTGTGGCTGACGCCGGTTTTCGGTCGGTGGTGGCGGCCACGGTGCGCGATGCGGTGGCGCGTTTGGGCGAGCAGGTATTTGCCCTGGCCGTGGTTGATATTTCGCTGTCGCTGCCGGACCACGCCGACCGCGGCGGGGTGTCGGTGCTGCGGGCCATTAACCAACTGCCGCAGCGGATGCCGGCCATTGTGGTCACCGGTTACGCCACCATCGACCTGGCCATTGAAACCCTGGCCGAGCTGAACGCCAGCTACTTTTTCCGCAAAGAAGAATTTGACCGGCGCAAGTTTATCGATGTGGTGCAAAAAATCACCATCGAGGCCGACCCGCTGGCGGAGTTGAGTGACCGCGAGCGCGAAGTGCTGCACCTGATGGCCGCCGGGCTGACCAACCGCCAGATCGCCGCGGAGTTGACGGTAACCGTCAACACTATTAAAAAGCACACCCAAAACATTTTTACCAAACTCAACGTTGAGTCGCGGACCGCGGCGGTGGCTCGGGCTTTTAAACGGGATGAGTGACAGCCTGTTAGTTAGAATTAAATTTGATTATTCCGGCAAGCCGGTGGTATAATCCGGCCCAAGGAGATCGAGATTTCGCTGCCACTGCAGACAGGTTCGGGAACACCTGTCTGCACTTTTTTCGCACCGTTCACCTCGCTCCCTGGAAGGAAGGCAGATATGTCGCTGAATTTGCGGATTAGCCGGCCCCGTCCGCGCCGCTCGCGGAGCAACCTGCCCTGGCTGATAACGGCCATTTTTTTGGCGCTCGGCTGGGTAGCCTGGCTCAATAACTGGCAGCCGGATGATGTGCTGGCGTTTGTCAACCGGCAGATTTTACCCCAGGTTCCGGTTGAAATTCCCCAACTCAAAACCTTAGCCCTCAAGCAGAATGCGCCGGCGCAGCTCCCGGCCGATAACGTGCGCATGGTTGAGGAGCGGGTGATTGAAAATCCGCAGAGCGCCGCCTTCACCGCCGACCTGTATTCGGCTACCGGCAAAGACGACATCCCCTGGCCCAATATCGATGGCCGAACCAAAGTTGAAATTTACACCGTGCAGGCCGGCGACTCGTTGTGGGGCATCGCCGATAAATTCGGCCTGACCATCGACACGCTGCGCTGGTCTAACCCGGAACTGGAGCGCAACCCCGACGTGCTGTCGGTGGGCACCGAACTGCGCATTTTGCCGGTAGTTGGCGCGCTGCACGATGTGGCAGCCGGCGAAACCATCGAAGCCATTGCCAGCCGCTACGGCGTAACCCCGGACGATATTACCGGTTACCCGCCCAACGGCCTGTTTCCGCCGTATGATTTAAAGGCGGGTACTGCGCTGATCATCCCCTTTGGCCAAAAAGACATCAAACTGCCCAAACCGGCGCTGTCGCCGGGAACGCTGCTGGCCTGGCCGATTGTCGGTTCCATCACCACCGAATTTAACCCCGGCCACAAGGCGCTCGATATTGGCGCGCCGTATGGTTCCATTGTTTACGCCGCGGCCGCGGGCACCATCACCTATGCCGGTTGGGCCACGGATGGCTACGGCTTTACCGTCATTGTTGATCACGGTAACGGGCGTGAAACGTGGTACAACCACCTCAAAGGGGCGCTGCTCAACACCGGTGCGGTGGTTGAGCGCGGCACTCCGGTGGGCGAGGTGGGCAGCACCGGCCACTCCACCGGCCCGCACGTTCATTTTGAACTGCGCCTCAACGGCCAGGAAGTCAATCCCATCGATTACCTGCCCGGCCCTACCCCGCAATAACCCCCGTAATTTTGCTCGCTGTTGCGGGTTGGGGCTATACTGCTCGCATTACATCTACCGAGGTAACCAGTGAAAACTGTTGCTCAGTTGGCCGGTCGGATCGCGCTGATTCTGGCCGGTTTATTATTACCGCTGTTATTGCTTGAACTGGGGGTGCGCGTGCTGGGATTGGCCCCGCCGCCCCAACCGAATCCGGCCATCTGGCAGCCGCACCCGCTGTTTGGCTGGTGGCACATCCCCTACAGCGGCGGCACCTTCCACAGCGATTACAACGAGTTTGCCAGCGACGTTCACATTAACGCCCGCGGCCTGCGCGACCGCGAAATTGGCTATGATAACCCCGATGGCGCGCTGCGGGTGCTGTCGCTGGCCGATTCGTTTGGCGAGGCGTTGCAAGTGAATCTGGAAGACACCTACCATAAGCAGCTCGAAGGGCTGCTGGCCGATTCGTTGGGGCGGCCGGTGCAGGTGCTCAATGCCGGTGTGGGCGGCTGGGGCACCGATCAGGAAGCCATTTTCTACCTGGCTGAGGGCTTTCGCTACGAGCCGGAGGTGGTGCTGCTCGCCTTTTTCATTCGCAACGATGCCGTCAACAACTACGGCCCGCTGGAAATCGAACGCAACGGTGGACGCCAGCAGAAGGAATTTTTTACTCTGGCCGCCGATGGCGCGCTGGTGCCGCCGCCGGTGCAGGAAAATGTCACGGACGGGACTACAGTCAATCCCCAAAAAACCGAGCCGGCCACCGCGCCGCCGCTGCTGGGCGTGGCCGATGCCCTGTGGCGCTGGTCGGCGTTATACCGCTTTGTGATGCCTTACCTGCGCGATATTCCGGCCGTGGTGCAGGCGGTGGGCCGCAGCGGCATTTTGGGCGGCGAGGCTGTCATTCGGGCCACCAACCCCACCACACCCATTCCGTTTTTTGTCTACCAAAATCCGCCCTCGCCGGAATTTAAAGCTGCCTGGTCGCTGACGGAGGCCATCCTCAGCGGGCTGCGCGATGAAGTGGCCAAACGCGGCTCAAAACTGGTAGTGGTGCTGGTTGCCGCGCCGGAACAGGTATACCCGGCGCAGTGGGATCAAACCGTTGCTCACAACCCGGCGTTGCAATCGCTGGCCTGGGATTTGGATGCGCCCAACCGGCGGCTGAACGATTTTTTGCAGCGGGAAAATATTTCGCACCTGGATTTGCTGCCCGTGTTTCGGCAGGCCGCGGCCCAGCCGGAAACGCCACCGCTGCATTTTCAACACGATCAACATTGGACGGCGGCCGGTCACCGGCTGGCGGCTGAGGCCATCCATCAATTTTTACTGGAGCAGGGCGTGGGGAATGAGAATTAACTGTCCATCACTTGCCGGCGTGGGTTTTAACCACCTCGGCCAAAATGGACAGGGCGATGTCTTCCGGGGTGGAGGCACCAATGTCAAGGCCAACCGGCGCGTGGATGCGTTCAAGTTGGGCTTCGGTGATGCCGTCGGCCCGCAGCCGGGCCACTCGTTTGGCGTGAGTGCTGACGCTGCCCAGTGCGCCCACGTAAAAAACGGGCCGGTTGAGAATGATTTTGAGCGCCGGGTCATCAATTTTGGGATCGTGGGTGAGCAGCACCACCGCCGTTTCCGGGGTGAGCGCCACCTGCTCAAACGCTTCATCCGGCCAGGCCTGCACCAGTTCGTCGGCGTGCGGAAAGCGTTCGGCGCTGCCAAACGCGCGGCGAGGGTCAACAATGATGGTTCGATAGCCCAGAATTTTGGCCAGGCTGGTCAGCGCCACCGCAATATGCACCCCACCAACCAGCACCAGCCGTAGCGCCGGCCGCACTACATCGATAAAAACTTCCACCTCGTTGGCCAATTGAACCCGCTGGGAGTGCCGGGCGGCAGCTTCGGCGGAGATGGCTTGCTCATCCAGCGCCGGGTCGCCGAGCGTGCCCAGCCGGCCCCCGGCGCGGCTGACGGCCAGTTTGCGCCCCAGCAGCGGCTCAGGCCCGCGGATAATGGTGATCACCGCCCCGGCCGCGTCTTGCGCCAGCAGTTCGCGCATAAAATGATAGGTGGGGCTGTCGAGCGGCTCAACAAACACCTCGATGGTGCCGCCGCAGGCCAGGCCAACATCCCAGGCGGTTTCATCGGCCACGCCAAAATGCAGCAGTTTGGGCCGCTGTTTTTTCAAAGCCCGGACGCCTTCCTCAAACACCGCCCCTTCCACACAGCCGCCGCTCACCGAGCCGCTGATCTGGTTGCCGGGCGTGAGCGCCATTTTTGCGCCGACTTTTCGCGGTGCGGAGCCCCAGGTTTGCACCACCGTAGCCAGCGCAATGGGCGTATCTGTTTCCTGCCAGCGGTCAATATCTTGCACAACTTCTTGCATACAGTCACCTCGTTGGGTTTTGTTTGCTCCCCGCCTTGCGGCTTTGTCCGGGGCAGAGAGGGAATCGGCGGCAACGAGGGTTATTTTAAGCTCACTGCGGGTGTTGTCAAGAGATTGGCCGATGCAGTTTTTCAGCATTCAATTTCCGCACCGCGGCGGGCGTAGTAGTACCAGTTGAGCAGCAGGCAGGTAAAGTAGTAAATGGCAAAACCGTACAGCGCCACCTCCGGCGTGCCGGCATCGACCTGCTGGCCAAACACTTTGGGGATGATGAACGCGCCGTAGGCCGCCACCGCCGATGTCCAGCCCAGCACCGGCCCGGCCTCGGCCGGTTTAAAGATGATCGGCACCATGCGGAAGGTGGAGCCGTTGCCAATGCCGGTGGTGATAAACAAAATCAGGAACAGGATAAGGAACGGCAGAAAATAGGTTTCCGGCTGGCTCGATGCGCCGGCCAGGGTGACAAAAATCGCCACACCGACTGTGGCCAGAATCATCACCACCGTATCCCACTGCGTTACTTTGGCCCCGCCAATTTTATCGGACAGCCAGCCGCCGATGGGCCGGGCCACCGAGCCGACCAGCGGCCCCAGCCAGGCGTAGGCAAACGGGTTGGGCGCGTTGGGGTTGGGTGCGCCGCCGGGCAGTTCGCCAAAAACCACCCGGATCAGCAGCGGAAACGCCGCCGAAAAGCCAATGAACGAGCCGAAGGTCATCACGTACAGGTAGGTCATAATCCAGTTGTGCTTGTTTTTGAAGATGGCAAACTGCTTGTTCAGACTCAGCCGGATGTCACCGGGCAGCGCTTTCATCAACAGCACGGTCAGCGCAATGGTAACGGGCAGCACCAGCCACATGCTCAGCCCCAACCCCAGCAGCAGCCACAAGCCCACCGTCGCGCCGACGTACCCCACCAGCACCAACCCCAAAATTTTGATCACCGCCGCGGCGGTTGAGGTGAGATTGGGCGTCGCCACGGTGAGGTTGTTCATCCCCAGCCAGGCCGCCACGGTGAGCACCAGCAAAATGGGCGCCCACACCAGCCCGCTATTTTGGATGTAAATCAGCGTGCCGGCGCTTTTGCCGCCGATGTCTTGCGGCAGGGCCAGTCCCGCGCCGCCCAGCGCGCCAAACAGGGCAAAGGTCATCACAAAGGGCAGCAGTACCTGCATAATGCTCACCCCAATGTTACCCAACCCGGCGTTCAACCCCAGCGACAACCCTTGCATCCGTTTGGGGAAGAAAAAATTGATGTTGGACATCGATGAGGCGAAGTTGCCGCCGCCCAACCCCGATAGCGCCGCCAGCACTGCAAAGGCCAGATAGGGCGTCTGCGGGTTTTGCAGGGCCAGCCCCGTGCCCAGCGCCGGGATGATCAGCAGCCCCGTGGTCACGGCGATGACGTTTCGGCCGCCGGCAATGGCAATCATAAATGAATTGGGGATGCGCAGCGTGGCTCCGGCCAGCCCGGCAATGGCGGCCAGGGTAAAAAGCTGGTCGGTGGTAAAGGGAAAGCCCAGGTTTTTCATCTGCACGGTAATGATGCTCCAGTACATCCAGATGGCAAACGCCGCCGACAGCGCCGGAATAGACAGCCACAGGTTGCGGTTGGCGATCTTTTTACCGGCGCTGTCCCAGAACTGGCTGTCTTCCACATCCCAGTGAGTGAGGGTTGGGCCGCTTTTGGTCGCCGGAACGGGTAATTCAACGCTCGTTGTCATGTTAGTTATCCTTTGTCATTGGTCATTGGTTAGTCGGCACTCGTAAATCGCAGGGTCGCAGGGTCGCAGGGCCGCAATTCGTAAATCCAAAATCCAAAATCCAAAATCGTCGTTCGCTATTCGCTGGCCAGGGCGCGGGAAGCCGGTTTGACCACACCTGCCGGCGGTACGGGTTCGATGGCCATTTGATGCACCCGCACCGAGTCGACTTTGGTCAGGCTGCGCACCACCAAATGCAGCCACACCAGGCAGACCAGCGACACACCGAAGAAGAATATCCAGGTGGTGGTCCACAGGCCGATGGCGTTGAGCAGGTAGCCAAAAATAATGGGGCAAACAAAACCGCCCAGCCCGCCAATTACGCCCACTGTGCCGCCAACGGTGCCAACCTCCTGCGGGAAATAATCGGGGATGTACTTGTACACGGCGGCTTTGCCAATACCCATTGTGATGCCGATGACAAACACCAACAGCGTGAAAATCCAGACATTGGCCTGAAAATAGATGTGGGTAACGCCCTGCGCCAGCAGTTCGCGTTTGGCCACGTTTTGGCCCACCTGCACCTTTGGCTCCTGCCAGGTGTTGATGACCGGCAGCAGCAGCAGATCGTTGTCGGAGAAGTTTTTCTCAGCCGGCGGGGTGAGCGTATACACCGTGTCGCCCACTTTTACCTCGGTATCGCTCACCGCGGTGACAATGCCTTCCTGCTTGGCCATCACGCCGCTGCCGGGCGAGACGATGTCCATTTTGGGGAAAATGAGCAGAAAACTGGCCAGCGCGGTTAGCCCCAGCACCCAGTACATCACCGCCCGCGCCCCAAATTTGTCCGACAACCAGCCGCCCAGCGCCCGGATCACGCCGGAAGGCAGCGAGAAAGTGGTTGCCAGCAGGCCGGCGGTCACAATCGACATGGCGTAAACGTTAACGTAATACGGCACCAACCACTGCGACAGGGCCACAAAGCCGCCAAATACCAGAAAATAGTACAGGCCAAAGCGCCACACCCGCACGTGTTTGAGCGGGCTGACCATCTGTCGCAGGGTGCGCTGCCCGGCCGGTTTGCGGTTGCGAGTGAAAAAGAAAAAGAGCGCCGCCATCAGCGCCAGCGCCGCCGCGTAAATCACGGGCAGTCTGCGCCAGTTGTCCAGATTTTCACCGTAGTTGGTCAGCCAGCGCAGCAGGCTGGGGGCCAGCATGGTCGTGACCGCCGCGCCGGCGTTGCCTGCGCCAAAAATACCCAGCGCCGTGCCCTGATGTTCGCGGTCAAACCAGACCGAGGTGAAGGCGATGCCCACCGCAAACGAGGCGCCGGTCAGCCCAAAGCCGAGGCTGTAAATAAAAAATTCGGTGTACGAATTGGCGGTGCTGAGCAGGAACATGGGGATGGCGCTCAGCAGCAGCAGGGTGGTGAAAATCGGTTTGCCGCCAAATTTATCGGTGAGAATGCCCAGCGGAAAGCGCATAATTGAGCCGGTCAGCACCGGGATGCCCATCAGCCAGCCAATTTGGGCCGCGTTCCACTGGAAGATGCCCCGGTCTACCAAAAATGTGACCAGCACGCCGTTGAGCATCCAGGCCGCAAAACACACGGTAAACGCCAGGGTATTCATTGCCAGCGCGGTGTATGATTGGGGTTTGTTATCCATCGTCATCGATCATCCCTCCTCCGGGTTTGTCATTCGTCATTCGTCATTCGACATTCGACATTCGTCATTGGTCACTTGTCATTCGTCATTGGTCGTTGGCCCTTCGCCATTCGCAATTCGCTATTCTTATGCCTTCCGCGGTGCGCGCCGATTCCAGACGACGACCTGCCACGGTCGCCAGATGTACGCCAGCGGCGCCGACAGAAAATGAACCAGCCGGGTAAACGGCAGCAGCGCCGTTAGCACAAACGCGCCGATGATGTGCGTTTGCACCATCCACGGCAGATTGCTCACCAGCTCAATCTGCGGTCGCAGCAGAAAAACCGACCACAGGTAGGGCACGGCAAAACCGGCGTACCAGCTCGACCCCCAGCGGTAAAAGATGGCCGTCCACACGCCCGCCACCACCTGCACCAGCAGCGCCAGCAGCAGCAGCCAGTCCATCCATGAGGTGACAATGCGCACCTTTTTGTTGGTGGCCCGGCGGTAAATGAGCGCCAGCAACCCCCACAGAGTCAGCAGGCCAAAAGCCAGCGCCGACACTTCCAGCACCAGCAGCCGCAGCGGGTGGCTGTTCCACAGCAGCACGCCGCGCGGAATCAGCAGCCCCACCAGATGGCCGGTCAACACAAACAAAATGCCGTAGTGCCACGGCACCGATCCCCAAAATAGCTGCCGGTTCTCCAAAAACTGGGACGACAGGCTGGAGTAGGAGAAGCGGTTATCAAAATAGCGCCAGATTGTCCCGACAATGGCCAGGGCCAGCGCCACGTAGGGCAACACGCCGTAAAGTAGTTGAGAGGTGGTCATAAATTCCTCCTTTAAAACAGGATTCAGGGGTCAGGAGTCAGGAATTAGGGAAATGCTCAGGCATGTCATCCCGCCTAAAACATGCGGGACAGGCCCTGAGCAAAGCGACCTGTGCCCTTTAGGTTAAGGGTCTCCTGACCTGGTATAAGTTAAGCTTTCATTCTTTGTTGTCGCACCACAGGCTGAGTCTGCCTCATTCACCACTCGCAACTTACAAATGACAAATGACCAGGGACTACATGCTGAATTCCATTTCTAGCGGCGGCTGGGCCAGAGAGTGTACCCGCTCACCCAAAAACGGCTGTTCCCGGTCGCGCATACCGGCCGGGCCATCCACCACCAACTGCGCCAGATCGAGCGGCTCCTGCGCCAGCGGCAGCAGCACTTCGATGAGCGCCCGCAGCACCCCGGCGTAGGGGTTGAGCCGGGCCGCGTCGGGGTCAAAATTGCTGCGCATTTTTTGCAGTACCGGCAGCAGGCACTTGTCGATGAGATTTTGGGCCAGCTCTTCGCCGGGTTGGAGCGTGCCCAAAAAGCGCAGGATGACCGGAATGTGGTCGGCCAGCTCCCGGCCCCACTCGAAGCCGCGCTCGCGGTAGCGCTCCTGCAAGCGCACCAGAAATTTGCCCCGGTCAAAGCTCTCGCCAAAGAGCATGTAGCCGGCAAAAATGTAGCAGGCCGGATTCACATCAAACGTGCCGGTGTAGATTTCTTCCAGATAGCCCGGCTCGGTGACATGAACAAATTCCATAAAATCAACCAGCCGGTTGGCCGGCTCCGGCGCATCGAGCAGCAGCCGGGCGGCGCATTCCTGCGCCTGGTCGGCCAGCGCCGGGGTGGGGTAGTCCAGCAAATCGCCAAAAAGAGTAAAGATGCGTTGGGTTGTGCGGTTGTCCATTGGTGTCTCCTAAATCAGGGGTTAGGAATTAGGATTTAGGATTTAGGGAAAAACATCGCCCTAACTCCTGATTCCTAACCCCTAACTCCTTTTTACAGTCCTCGTTCCGGTTTATCTTTAAAGCCAACGCCGGTTTCGGCTTTGAAGGTGTACGGATCGCCCATCAGCGCGATGCCCTCTTCCCGGTGCATCGGCGGGATGACAAAGCGCTCTTCAAACGTGGGCAGCGAGGTGAGCCGGTAGATTTCTTCGCACTGGTCGGCGGTCAGGCCGGTGGCTTGCAGCATCTCCTGCACCTTTTCCGCACCAATGTCGCCCACTTGCTCGGCCCGCTTGTACAGGCGAATGGTCAGCAGCTTTTCGTACACGGTGCGCACCTGTTTCTCGTTGCCGGCAGTAAAGAGGCGGGCCATATATTTGAGCGGCACGCGGGCCTTGTCCAGCGAGCCAAAATAGTCACCGCCCTCATCTACGTGGTAGGTGTCGCCGTTGTTGCGGCCCAGCACCGGCAGCAGCGGCGGAATGTAAAAGAGCATCGGCAGGGTACGGAATTCCGGGTGCAGCGGCAGAGCCAGCCCCCACTCTTTCACAAAGCGGTACACCGGCGATTTTTGCGCCGCTTCAACCACGCTGAAATGGACGCCATCTTTTTCAGCCTGGGCGATGACCGCCGGGTCGAACGGATCGAGGATCATGTCCCGCTGCAAATCGACCAGCTTGTCTTCCGGCGCGGAGGCGGTCGCTTCGATTTTATCGGCATCGTACAGCACCACACCCAGGTAGCGGATACGGCCCACGCAACTGTGGAAGCAGGCCGGGGCCTGCCCGCTCTCGAGCCGGGGGAAGCAGAGGATGCATTTTTCTGATTTGCCGGTGCGCCAGTTGTAGTACACTTTTTTGTAGGGGCAGGCCGAAATGCAGTAGCGCCAGCCGCGGCAGATGTTTTGATTGACCAGCACGATGCCGTCTTCGCCGCGTTTGTAGAGCGCGCCGGAGGGGCAGGCGGCCACGCAGCAGGGATTGAGGCAGTGGTTGCAAATGCGCGGCAGGTAGAAAAAGACCATTCGCTCCATTTCAAAAAAGGCCAGCCGCTCGGCGGGAGTCAGGTCGGCAAAGTCGGGGTCGTTGGCGGCGTACACCGGCGAACCACTCAGGTCGTCGTCCCAGTTGGGGCCGGCGTTAATGTCCATATCGTCGCCGGTGATCAGCGAGATGGGCCGGGCGGTCGGCTGGTCGTCGCCCTGCGGCGCGTTGAACAGGTCCTCGTATTTGTAGGTCCACGGCTCGTAATAGTCGTCGATGGTGGGCAGGTGCGGCTGGTGGAAAATGTTGGTCAGCCCGCGCACTTTGTCGGTGGCGCGGGGTTTGAGTTTGCCGTTCAACTCCCAGCCGCCCTGGTATTTGTCCTGGTCTTCCCACTGGGTGGGATAGCCGGTGCCCGGTTTGGTTTCGACATTGTTCCACCACATATATTCGGTGCCCTGCCGGTCGGTCCAGATGTTTTTGCAGGCGATGCTGCACGTGTGGCAGCCAATGCATTTATCCAGATGAAACATCATTGAGATTTGGGCGCGTACGTTCATGGTTGCTCCTTAAAAAAGTAGTTACGTTCAGAGGAATTAGGGGTTGGGAGTTAGGAATTAGGGAAAAACACCCCCTAACTCCTAACTCCTGATTCCTGACTCCTAGTATTGCGCCTTGCCCGGCATTTTGCGCACCTTCACGTAGGTGTCGCGGTTGACGCCGGTTGGCCCCCAGTAATTGAAACCGTAAGTGAACTGGCCGTAGCCACCGACCATCAGCACCGGCTTGAGCCGGGTGCGGGTGAGGCTGTTGTGGCCGCCGGCCCGCCTGAAATTTCGCAGCGGGCTTTTGGGTGTGGCGATGGTTCGCTCCGGTGAGTGGTACAGAATGCACACCCCGCGCGGGATGCGGGCGCTGACCACCGCCCGGGTGGCCACCACGCCGTGATCGTTGTAGGCTTCCACAAAATCGTTGTCGGCCACGCCGATTTCGGCGGCGTCCTGATCGTTCATCCACAGCGGGTCGCAGCCGCGAGACAGAGTCAGCATACGCAGGGTGTCGCCGTAGGTGGAGTGGATGTGCCATTTGCCGTGCGGCGTCAAATAATTCAGGGCGATGGATTGCTCATCGTGATTGGAATTTTTCAGGTCGCCGTACAGCAGCGGATCGATGACCGGTTTAAAGGTGGGCAGGTTTTCGCCAAAAGCCAGGTAGCCCTCGTGGTCAAGGTAAAACTGCTGCCGCCCGGTCAGCGTGCGCCACGGCACCAGCCGTTCCACGTTGAGGCAGAAGGGTGAGTAGGCCCGGCCGTTGTTGATGATGCCGCTCCAGCAGGGGCTGGTCAGCAGCCGGCGCGGCTGGGTTTGAATATCGGCAAACGTGGTGCGCACGCTGCGAGCGGCTTCGCCCAGATCGGCCAGCGGCAGGCCTACCTTTTTTTCGTGCGACAAAAAAGCGCGGTAGGCCGCCTCGCCGTTGGTTTCCGGGGCCAGGGCCAAAATTACGTTGGCTGCGTCTTTCACATCGTCGAGCGCCGGGAATTTTTGGCCGTTCCATTGGACGGTGGGGTGGGTGTGCAGCAACTCGTCGTACATATCGTCAATTTGCCAGTGAACGCCGTGCGCGCCGATGCCCTGCGCCCGCGCCGCCGGCCCAAACGAAACAAAGCGGCGGTACAGATTTTTGTAATCGCGCTGCACCAGTTTGAGCGCCGGCATGGTTATGCCGGGGATGGGGTCGCATTCGCCCCTGGCCCAATCCCGCACCGAGGGCTGAGCAATCTCGGCCGGGCTATCGTGTTGCAACGGCGCGGCCACCAGATCGACCACCGGTTCCGGCAGGTGCGTTTCGGCCAGCTCGCTCACTTTTTTGGCAAACAGCTTAAAAATCTCCCAGTCGGTACGGCTTTCCCAGTTGGGCGGCACCGCCTCGGACAGGGGGTGGATGTAGCTGTGCATATCGGTGGAGTTGAGATCGTCCTTTTCGTACCAGTGGGCCGTGGGCAGCACAATGTCGGAGTAGAGGGCCGAGGTGTCCATGCGGAAGTTGATGTCGATGACCAGATCGAGCTTGCCGCGCGGCGCTTCGGGCCGCCAGGTGACTTCTTTCAGCAGCGCCGGGTCAATTTCTTCATCGGCGATGGTGTTGGTGTGCGTGCCCAGGTAGTGCTTGAGAAAATATTCGTGGCCTTTGGCGCTGGACATCAGCGCGTTCCCGCGCCAGATAAACCAGACTCGCGGCCAGTTTTCCGGCGCGTCGGGGTCTTCCACGCTGAATTTGAGCTTTTTCTCTTTCAACTGGTTAACCACGTAATCGACCACTTCTTTTTCGCTGTCCGCGCCGGCGGCCCGCGCTTCTGTGACCAGTTCCAGGCTGCTGCGGTTGAACTGCGGGTAAAACGGCAGCCAGCCCTGCCGCACCGCGCGCGCGTTGGCGTCGATGGTGTGGCCGCTGGTCCATTCACTTTGGCCGGCAACCGGCGCGTAGTTGTTGAATTCGCCCTCGTAGCGCCACTGGTCGGAGTGGATGTAGTGCCAGCTCGGCGCGTTTTGCAGGCGCGGCGGCCCGCCCCAGTCGGTGGCCATGGCCAGCGTTTTCCAAATGGAAACCGGGGCCAGCTTTTCCTGCCCCACGTAGTGGGCCAGCCCGCCGCCGTTTTTGCCAATGCAGCCGGTCAGCATCAGGGCCACAATGGCGCTGCGGTACATTAAATTGTTGTGGTACCAGTGATTAATGCCCGCCCCGATGATGACCGTGCATTTGCCATCGGTGCGCTCGGCGGTATCGGCAAACTGGCGGGCAAAATTGATAACCGTTTCCCGGTCAATCCCGCTGAATTTTTCCTGCCAGGCCGGGGTAAAGGGCCGGTCGGAGTCGGCGTAGTCGGCGGGGTAATCGCCGGGCAGGCCGCGGGCCACGCCAAATTGAGCCAGCAGCAGGTCAAAAACGGTGGTCACCGCGATGCGGCCGGCGGGGGTATCGAGGTATTTCACCGGCACGCCGCGCTGAACGATGGCGTTTTTATCGGAGAAATTTTCAAGCTCGATTTCCAGCATGGCGTCGTAATCGTCGCCAAACGAAAGAACGGGGTCGATGTCCGCGCCGTCGAGGCCGTCTTTCAATTCCAGATTCCACTCGCCCGGTTTGCTCTGCCAGCGATGCCCCACTGTGCCTTTGGGCATCCGCGGCGCGGCGGTGTTGGCGTCCCACACTAAAAATTTCCAGTCGCCGTTCTCTTCATCTTTATACCGCTCAGTGACGTTGGCCCGCACAAAACGCCCGGCGGCGTAGCCGCTGTCGGTGGGGGTGAGCTGCACCAAAAACGGGTTGTCGGTGTACTTTTTGAGATAGTCGCTAAAAGCGGGGGTCTGTTTTTTAACGTAATATTCGGTCAAAATCACGTGGTTAACCGCCTGCCAAAAGGCGCCGTCCTGCCCGGCGTGGATGGGAATCCACCAGTCGGCGTATTTGGCCACCATGCTGAAATCCGGCGAGAAAACCACAAATTTGGAGCCATTGTGCCGCGCCTCGGCGATAAAGTGAACGTCCGGGGTGCGGGTCATGTTCAGGTTTGACCCCATCGAAATGATGAATTTGGCGTTGTACCAGTCGGCGCTTTCCTGCACGTCGGTCTGCTCGCCCCAAATCTCCGGCGAGGCCGGCGGCAGGTCGCAGTACCAATCGTAAAAGCTCAGGTTGACTCCGCCCAGCAGTTGCAGGTAGCGGCTGCCGGCGGCGTAGCTCAGTTGGCTCATGGCCGGGATGGGTGAAAAGCCGATGACTCGATCCGGGCCGTATTTTTTGATAGTGTACACGTTGGCCGCGGCGATGAGTTCCAGCACTTCGTCCCAACTGGCCCGGCGCAGGCCGCCTTTGCCGCGAGCCTGCTGGTAGCGGGCGCGTTTGTCGGGGTCGTTCATCAGCGCCGCCCAGGCTTCAACCGGGTCTTTGTGTTTGCCTTTTTCGCGCCGCCACAGGTCCATCAAAATGCCGCGAACGTAGGGGTAGCGCACCCGCACCGGGCTGTAAATGTACCAACTGGCCGAGATGCCGCGCTGGCAGCCGCGCGGCTCGTAGGGCGGCAGGCCGTTTTCCAGCTTGGGGTAATCGGTGTGCTGCATTTCCCAGGTGATCACGCCATCTTTCACGTAGACACCCCAGGAGCAGCCGCCGGTGCAGTTGACGCCGTGAGTGCTGCGTACCAGTTTGTCGTACTGCCAGCGGTTGCGGTAAAACTCTTCCCACTGGCGGGTTTGCGGGTTGAAAATGTCTTTGATCCAGTTGCTCATGGTTTCTCCTTTGAGGAGTCAGGGGTTAGGAGTTAGGAATTAGGGTTTTTACCCGACCCCGAATCCCTAACTCCTAATTCCTAACCCCTAATTCCTGATCAGGCTTGACGTGATTTATTGATGAGAGATTGCCGTATCCCGCCGTTTTGCCGCTTGCGCCAGGTAAAGTGACCCGCCGCCAGCAGCCCCAGCGAACCCACCAGCCCGATGACCACAAACAGCGTGTCGGCTTGCTGCGGGGCGGCGTGCAAATCCTGGTCAATTAAAAAGGCGTTTAAATCGGCGGCTTCCTGCAGAGTGAGCGGGCTGTTTTTGAACACGCCCTGCATAGTGGGGAAGGGCAGACTTTGCAGGCTGGCCGCCAAACCGGGGTCGCCGTATTTGAAGGCGGCGTGGGTTAAATCCGGGCCGAGCGTGCCGCCGCCCAGCAGGCCAAACTGGCCCACGCTATGGCACGAACTGCAAGCCGGGCCACCGTTAGCCAGCGCTTGCTGGCCCAAATAAATGGCCTGGCCGCGGCTGATGTCGCCGGGGGGCAGGGGTTTGGCCGTCGCGCCGCCGGCCACCGCGGCTGGATTTTCCAGGTACGCCAGCAGCGAGGCCACTTCGGCTTCGGTCAGGCCCAGATTGGGCATCGGCACGTTGTTGAACTCGGCCAGCAGTTGCGTGGCGACAGGGTCTCCGTTAGCCAGCATTTTGTCCGGCTGCGAAATCCAGCGGGTCAGCCAGTCGGCATCGCGCAGGGTGGTGACGCCCTGCAGATCCGGCCCGGCCAGGTTGCCGCCGCCAATTGTGTGGCAGCCGGTACATTTTTCCTGAAAAATGGCCGCGCCGTCTGCCGGCGTTTGAGCAAAGGCGGCGGGGGGTAACAGGAATAGGGCGATGAATATTAGGGGGAGTAATCTTTTCATGGGCGGTTGCTCCTTTGTAAAACGTGTTGCGTAATTCGTAATTCGTAATTCGGGTTGCGGGTTGCGTAGTCAATGACTCGCCACCCGCCACGCGCCACGCGCTACTCGCAATTTGCAATTCGCTCATTCGCACCGTTGCGGCAGTTGGTCCAGCACGGCCAGCAGGTCTTCGCGGCGGGCGCTGACGCAGCGACTGGTGATCACCTGCACAGTGTTGGTGTTCAGGTCGGCGCGGATGAGCGGCAGTTGAGGATGAGTAACCACCAGTCCCACCAGATCGCTGCTGTTTTCAGCCGTCACGCTGTCGGCAACAATGATCACGTCGGGGCAAACTGATCTGAGCAGCGACAGGGCGGTTTCGGTGTTGTCGGCCTCGCCAACCACCGATATTCCCGGCACGCCGGCCAGCAGGTCGCTCAGCGTTTCGGCAAATAATGAGTTTCCAATTACCAGCACGCGGCGTGAGTTCATACTCTGTTCCTCTATTCACAGAGTATCGTAAAACGGGAGGATTTTGAATCCGCCGGGGATGGCTCGATGGGATGAAAAAAGAGCGACTTTGCGGTCGCTCCGGTGAAAAAGGATTAATCCTTTTTTATGGGGTCTGCAAGCAAAGCGTGCAGATCAAAAAGCACGGCTTTTTATTCGTCGTCAACCAGCCCCTGTTTGGCGGCCAGCCGGGCGGCCTGGCGGCGATTGGCCACGTGCAGTTTGTTGAGGATGTTGCGGACGTGGCTTTTTACAGTGTGCAGGCTGAGCGAAAGTTCGGCGGAGATTTCCTTGTTGGATGCGCCGGTGGCGATGAACTGCAAAATTTCGCGCTCGCGGGCGGTCAGATCAAAATCGTTGTCGGCGGCGGCGGGCGGTTGAGGGCGGCTGGCCAGCCGGGCGTATTCGTCAATTAAACCGGCGGCCAGTTTGGGCGGCAGGGCGGCCTCGCCGGCCAGCGCGCTGCGGATGCCGTGCAGAAATTCCGCCGAGTTCATACTTTTGAGCATATAGCTGTTGGCCCCGGCTTTGAGCGCCTCAAACAGGCGCTCGTTTTCATCGTGAACGGTGAGCATCACAATGCGGGTGTTCTCCAGCGCCGCTTCGGCGCGGATGAGCCGGGTGGCCTCCAACCCATCGCAGACGGGCATGGTGATGTCCATCACAATGAGATCCGGCAGCAGGCTGCGGGCCAGGGTGAGCGCTTCAAAACCGTCGCCGGCCTGGCCCACCACCTCCAGATCGGGCTGGGCGTTGATCAGCCCCACCACCCCCTCGCGGAACAGTTCATGATCGTCGGCCAGTAAAACACGTGATTTTGGCATTGATTCACTCCTTTCAGGAGTTAGGGGTTAGGAATTGGGAATTGGGGCATTTTCCTAACTCCTAACTCCTAATTCCTAACTCCTGATTCCTGCTTTCCAACGGCAACCGGGCAATAATTTTTGTGCCGCCGCCGGGCGCGCTGTCAACTTCCAGCGAGCCACCAACCCGTTCGGCGCGGGCGCGCATAATGGTTAGCCCGTAATGGCTGCCGCCGGACAACTGCGCCGGGTCAAAGCCGCGGCCGTCATCGCGCACCACCAGCCGGGCATCGCCGTTGATCCGGTCGATGTTAACCCACACGTGCCGCGCCCCGGCGTGCCGGCGGACATTGTTGAGCGATTCTTTCACAATGTGCAGCGCCTGTTTTTGGGCTACGCCCGACAGCGTCAGCGCCGCCGGGTCGATAATTTGCAGCCGGGCGTCGATGCCGCCGGACTGGCGCAGGTCGTTAACGCTGGCGGCCAGTTTTTCGGCCAGCGCGCCTTCGGCGGCGGCCGGCGCTTCACGCAGCCCCACCAGCGCCGCCCGCACCTGGCCGTAGGCCGTGCCGATGGCCGATTTCATTAACCCCAGTTCCGCCTGCGCGTCGGCGGCCTGGCAGGTAGACACCATCTCGCTGAGCCGGTCAACTTTGAGGTTGAGAAAGCCAAGCGTTTGGGCCAGGTTGTCGTGCAGTTCCGCGGCCAGCCGGTCCCGCTCGGCCAGCGAGGCGGTTTCGCGGGCCTGCGCCTGTTCGGCTTCAACCAGATTGGCATTGGTGATGGCCGTAGCCGCCGAGTTGGCCAGCAGGCTCAGCGCCCGGGTTTCGGCCGGGTCAAACTGCTGGCTTTCGGTGCGAACCACGCACAGCGCACCCAGCGTGTGCTCGCCGATGCGCAACGGGGTGGCCACACACTGGCCCGGCCCGTGCGCCCGCAAAAACTGGCAGTTGGCGCAGGCGGTTTCCGTAACCACGGTTTGGCCCTGGCCCACCACCCGGGCGGCAATCGGCTGGCGGTGCGCCGGCTGAACAATGCCGGCCGGCGTTGCGGAGACGCCGCTACTGGCTTTTAACACCAGATCGGTTCCCTGCGCGGTCAGCAGGCAAATTGAGGCTGCCTGGCCATCGAGCAAATCTCTGGCCCGGCTGGTCACCGAAGCCAGCAGTCGCTCCAGTTCCAGCTCGGTTACAATTTCCTGGCTAAACTCAAAGGCGTTGGTTAGCTCGCGGGTGCGCTGCCGCACCTGCGATTCCAGTTCTTCCTGCGCGGTTTTGAGCCGGGCGCGCATCCAGTCAAAATTTTTAGACAGGCGCGCTATTTCTACCGGCCCGGTGGCCGTTACCGCCGTGTCCAAATCGCCCAGGCCGATGCGGCTGGCTGCCTGCCCCAACTCGCGCAGCGGCTCAATGACGGATCGTTGGGTTAGCCACACGCCGGCGGCCAGCAAAATCAGGGCGCTGCCCAAAAAGAGAAGCTGTATCTGCCGCAGTTGGGTTACTTTTTGGGCGGACTCGTTTTCAAACAGGCGCACGGCCACATCGGCCTGCTGTACCAAGTTGGGGGCAGACTGCTCGATGGCCCGGCTGGCGGCGGCAAACTGGGGGTTATCTGGCCGGGCCGCGCCGATGATTTCAAGATTTTGCCGAAAGCCGGCCCAGTTTTGGGCCAATTGGTGGAGAGTGTTGACAATGGCCGGGTTGGTGGTGGCGGGGATGGCGGTGGGCTGGGTGGGCAGGTAAGGCGCCGGCCCGCCGTCGATGAAGGCTTGCAGGGTTTGCTCAAAAGTTTGGGCGGCCTCGGCCAGATCACGGCGGTAGCGTGAGAGGTCGCCCTGATTTTTTTCAACTTGCAGGGCATCTTTGGTCATTTGCTGGATGAGCATGCGCTGTCGCCCTGCCAGGTTAATGATCAACGCATCCTGCGTTTGCGCGTCGATAATCCAGGTGCTGACCGCAACTGAAACAATAACTAACGCCGCAAACGCCAAAAATACCAGCCCCATTCGTTTACGAACGCTGTTTACCATTGAACACTCCTTTGAAAAATAGGATTCAGGAGTCAGGAGTCAGGAATTAGGGATGTTTCTGCCTTGATCGTAGGAATAGGTCGGGCTTGCAGCCCGACAGTCACGCTGCGTTTTCATTCTCCGATGTCGGGCTTGCTTACGTTTTAAATTCTATCCCTTGCGATTTAAAATGCTAGGCTTGCGTTTTAAATTCCAGCCCTAGTGTTTTAAAACGCTAGGCGTACGTTTAAAGTATCAAGCAATACTTTTGGGCGAATGAACGAATCTGCAAAATTACGAATTTACGTCCCTGCGCCCCTGCAACCTTGAATCTGCCACCCGCAACCAGCCACTCGCATCTTTTAGCATACTTTAATTTTGTTGCAGATGCAACAACTTTTGTCACACCGGCTCAAATCCGAGCCAGGGCCGGGTACGGGGCTGGAGTCGAAAAAGCGTGATTTATGAGTTTTGAGTATAATTGGGCAGTCTCGGGAAACAGGTAGTCAAATAAACAAATGAAACCCATTACCATTTATACGGATGTTACCGAACCGGCCACGTGGGTGAAGTACCACAAAAGTATGTGCCACGACTGCCAGGCCAAATGTTGCAGTTTGCCGGTGGAAACCAAAATCGATGATTTGATCAGAATGGGCGTGGTCGATGCGTTTGAAGCGCAGGAACCCCCCAAAAAAATTGCCAAACGCTTGCAGCAAGCGGGAATCATCGACCATTTCAACTTTAAGAATCAGATTTTTACATTAGCCCGGCGGGCCGATGGCGATTGCATTTATCTTGACCCCCACACCCGTCGCTGCACCATTTACGAGCAACGGCCCAAAATCTGCCGCAACCACCCGCTGGTGGGACCCCGGCCGGGTTATTGTGCCTACGAAAAGAAGTAATACCCCGCCGGCTGGCTTCTCTGCCGGCCGGTAAATTAACCCATTCTCCCCAAAAATCCACAGCATTTCAATCTGCCCGACAAAGTACCAGGCCGAATTATCGTCAAAAAGGACTATTTATCGTAGTCCTTTTCTAGTTCCTGGCGGGTTGCCTCTAGTCCCAACGATAGCCCTTTTTTGGGTACTTCCGGGTAGTCCATAGCCATAAACAATCCCACTCTAATTTCTTATAATGGTTAAAACGCCGGGTAAACCAAAGTACTACCTTTTTAATTGGGTAGCGCAATTAAATGCCACAGTTTACGCCAGATGCGTCGTCAGCAGCCTCAATCAATATTACCGAAAATAAATTACCAAATAACGGACATAGCTCAATGAGAATCAAAGACTCCTTCATCAGCGGCTTTTTCGATACCCTCCGGCGGCGTCGATGGTTGCTGGTGGTTGCTTTTGCGGCAATGCTCATCGGTTTGGAAGTGGCGCGATACTACATCAGCACGCACTACGAATTTGACCAGGCCTACCGGGTGCTTCTGTTTGGTGTTGCTCTGCCGCTGTTGGCCGGGATTGCCTTTAGCGTCCCCTCTGAATTTGACGGTCGCCGGTCGCTGCCCGGCCACACTAAAGCGCAGATGAAGCGACGCGTTTTGGTGGCGACCAGAGAAATGCTGCTGGGGTCTGGCATTGAAAGCCTGCTGGTGCATCAAAAAGAACTCGATTTGGTGGGCCTCACTCCGGGCAGCAAAACCGACCTGCTCAAAAAAATCAGCCGGCTGAAACCGGAGGTAGTTATTTTGGATGAAGGAACGTATCTGGTAAGCGCCAGAGATTTGCTGGCATTACTGACTGAATGGCCGGAAATTCGGCTGGTGGTGGTGAGCGCCAGCGAAAACCGGGTTCAAATTTACAACAAACGGCAAATTCTGGTAACGCAATCGACAGATTTGGTAGAAATGATGTGTCGAATTTGATCAAATTAAAGCGAAGGGAGGGGGGTATCGCTTGACACAACATGAACCACCATTTGCAAATAGTTGAACGGGTTTTAGAGCAATTTAAGGAGGACGATAAATGAATTTTAGAAATATTGCGCTACCGGGTGTTAACCATCCGGGCCTGGGTGGGTGGCGTCGCATGACAGCGATCGCGGCTCTGCTTCTGCTGGCTATCGGGTTGATTGGCTCCGCCACCGAGCCGGCGCTGGCCGGCCCGTCTCCTGCCCCCGCCGCCCAGGCCAGCAGCATCATGTCGCTGACTGTGATCAGCGCCCGCACCGAACCCAGTCATCCCGGCGGGCCGGTAATCATTGGCGACCCCATCAACGAGTACAAGTATTTGATCAACCTGGATAACACCGGCAATCCCCTTCAGGGCCGCTACGATGGCTGCCACCCGGAAAACCCCGGTTATCCGGACTCCTGCGATTGGCCTTCGATCCGCACCGTGCCGGGTGCGGCGCCCATTGTCGCCGAGGGCAACCAGGATGATTTTAACGGGGTTAACGGCAGCGGCATCAGCCTGCCCCCCGGCAAATATCTCATCTCTGTAACGGCTGCCGATTACCGGCTGGATGGCCAGCACTTTACTGTGCCCGGCGATGGTTCGCCTGTGGCCGTAGAAGTTGGCCTGCACCCGCACCCGCTGCCCGCGGCCACCATGCGTATCAAGGTGTTTGAAGACATCTCGCCGGTGAACGGCCAGATGGACGCCCCCGCCGAAGGCGGACTGGCCGGTTTCCACGCTGTCATCAACGATACTGCCGGCGAGATTTCTACCGATATTTTTGGCAATCCCCTCTGCACCACCTACGATGCCGCCGGCAATATTACCGGCAAAACCGACTGCCTCTACAGCGATGCCAACGGTGATATTGTAATTCCCAACCTGGGGCCAATCCGCTACGATGTGCTGGTTATTCCGCCCGATGGTACCGACTGGATAGAAACCACCACTTTGGAAGGTTCGCCCAGTTGGGATACCTGGCTGGCCGAAAACGGCACCGGTCTCGATAACGAATTTGTGGTTGCCGGTGAGCCGTTCCCGTGGACCATTTTTGGCTTTACCCGGCCCATGAACCACCTGGCTGGCGGCTCCGGCGGTGTCAAAGGCACGCTGGTCTCCGCTTCGGTGTATCTGCCCCAAACCGGCGCGCTGCCCTACTACGGCGATATTTGGAACGGTTTCAACGGTACCAAAATTACCGGCCCCATCAGCGATGGCTGGGTGGCCCTGTCTGATCTGCAAAACGGCGACACGGCCGTGTATGTGGGCCAGGCTAATGCCGATGGCACTTTTCAGATTAACGGCGTGCCGGATGGCAATTACCTCTTTACCTGGTGGGACAACAACCTGCACTACATTTTAGATTGGATACAGGTTACTGTTTCTAACGGCCAAATTTACGACATGGGCACGCCGATGCTCACCGGCTGGTTTACCGTGGTTGACGGTTACGTGTTTGACGACCTCAACCTCAACGGTGTGAAAGACCCCGGCGAACCCGGCCTGTCTAATTACACGGTGGTGCTGCGCGACCGCGACAACAGCGAAATTGACCGCATGTCCATCGCCGTAACTACCGACTCAACCGGCTACTACATTTTTGAAAAAGCCTACCCCATGAACTCCTGGATGGTGCTTGAAGCCTACAACGACCGCTACTACACCACCGGCGTCACCTATCAGGTAGAAAATCAGCCCAACCCCACCACAGTGCTGGGTAACGGCGTGGATGTGGGCCTGCTGCCGGTGCTGGGTCAATCGGCCCGGCTCGATTGGGGGGTGCGTCCCTACGATCCCACCGGCGCCGACCCCAACCGCCCCCGCAACGGCGGCATTGCCGGCTCGGTCTTTTACGATACCACCCGCGCCGAATACGACGCCCGCTACCAGGCCGCCGAACCGTGGGCGCCCGGCATCCCCAACCTCACAATGAATCTCTATTCCACGGTTCCGTGCGGCACCAACCCCGGCGCGGCTTGTGACGAACGCGGCGACTACGAACTGGCTGCCGATGGGTCGTTCAAAAAAGGCCAACGGCTCAACACCACCACCACCGAAACGTGGGAACACCCCGGCGGCTGCGTTGCCCGCGATGCCAACGGCAATTTGCTGCGCTACCCGGTTGATCAGGAACTGTTCAAAAATCCCATCACGCCAGACTCCGCCTACCGCTGTCTTGAAGCGCCGATGATGGGCACCCAAATTCAGAGCGGGTTTGCCACACTCGATGGCAACTGGGGCTTTGGCGATGGCTGCTTTGGCCCCGGCGGTGCGCTCGATGAAGGCGTCTGCGCCGATGGCAGCGACCCGCTGCCTCTGCCCGCCGATGACTACCTGGTTGAAGTTGAAATTCCCACCGATATTTTGGGGCGGCCTGTTTATCACGTTGTCCGGGAAGAAGACATCAACGTTTTCAACGGCGACCTTTACAGCCAGGTGAATGTGGCCATTCCGCCCTCGGCCTGTGTTGGCGCGCTGCACACGGTTGATGTGGCCGGCGCTGGCTCCGACAACTACGGCTCGACTGTGGTCAACACCGGCCACGGAACCATTACAGTGCCGGCCTCAACCCCGGTTGATAACCCCAGCTTTGCCGCAGAAGATGGCGGCGGCCCCTTTGAAGGCACTGTTCGCCCGCTGTGCGATACCAAACTGGTAACCGTGAGCAACGGCAAATCTGTGGCCCCTACCTACACCCTCTTCACCGATGTGCCAATTCCCGGCAAGTGGAAAGGCTACATCATCGACGACCTGACCATCTCAACCAACCCGTTGGACCTGTCTTTTGGTGAAAAGGCCGGCATTCCGCTGTCGCCGATCGGCGTTTACGATTGGAACAACCGGCTGCTAACCACCATCACCTCAGACCCCAACGGCGTGTACGAAGTGTTGCTGCCCTCAAACAATACAGTCAACGCGCCCACGCCATCCGGGGTATACGCCGGCATGTACTACATTTTGGGCAACGACCCCGGCCAGCCCGGCCGCCCCAACCCCAACTACAACCCGCAATATCGCACCATTGGCGCAACGTTTGAAATTTACCCCGGGCTGGTTATCCCCTCTGACCTGGCGCCCACCCAGATTGTGCCCGGCGTGCTGGCCGCAGGCTCTTTGTTTGGCATGCCGCCCCAGTGTACGCTCAACGACCCGGCCAACCCCATCACTCCGGAACTGTTCGCGGTATCGCAGCCCTACGCCGATATCAGCGGCGGTACCGACCAGTCATTCACCATTCGTGGCCAGGGCTTTGGCGCGGCCGGAGCCAACAGCCAGGTTACGCTCGATGGCACCATTGTGCTGTCAGCCACCACCTGGTCAGAAACCCAGATCGATGTGACCGTGCCGGCCACCACCCCGGCTGGCCCGCATCAGCTTGAAATCACCGCCGATAACGGCAACACCACAGTCAACGGCCTCACCTTCCACGTGTTGGGCGGTAGTTACACCCCGCCCGTGTTTGAGGTTGGCCCCGGCAAAACCTACGCCACTGTGCAGGCCGGCATCGATGCGGCGGCCGGCGCTCCCAACGGTGAAGGTTTGGTGGTGATCTACCCCGACACACCCACCCAGTGGAATCCTACCGGCGCGTATTTTGAAAACGTGGCGATTTATTCACCGGTGAAACTGCAGGGCGTTGGCCCCGGCGGCGTGTACACCAACAATACCGGCGTGCTCGGCTCGGTGATTGACGGCCGGGGTGTGGCCGGCGATACCGCCTACGCCGACACGTGGCGCGCCAAAATTATGAGCATCAACTGGGATGGCAACCAGGCCGTGTACGAAGGTCCGGTGGTTTACGTGCTGGCCGAAAATGGCGAGTTCACCGACGCCTTCAAAGCCAGCATCGACGGCCTGCGGATTCAGGGCGGCGACCAGCAGGGTTTCCCCAACAATCTGGTTCCCACCGACCCCAGCCAAAAAGAATTTGCGGCGGTGCAGGGCGGCGGCATTTTTGCCAACAGCTATACCAGTTACCTGCAAATTACCAACAACATTTTGGAAAGCAATGGCGGCGCTTATGCCAGCGCCATTCGGCTGGGCACGCCCAACCTGACCGGTGCATACAACGACAACCAAAACGATTTTGTGACGATTGCCAATAACCGTATTCTGGCCAACGGCGGTACTAACCTGGCCGGCGCTGTCGGAATTTTCGCCGGCGCTGAAGGTTACGAAGTAGCCCAAAACGACATCTGTGGCAACTTCTCGGCCGAATACGGCGGCGGCATCAGCCATTACGGCTACAGCCCCGCCGGCAAAATTCACGACAACCGCATCTACTTTAACCGCTCCTACGACGAAGGCGGCGGGATTATGATTGCCGGCGAACTCCCGGCCGATCCCAGCATTCTCTCGCCCGGCGCTGGCCCGGTAGACATCTACAACAACCTGATTCAGAACAACCTGGCCAACGACGACGGCGGCGGTCTGCGCTTCCTGATGGCCAACGCCTTTGAATACAACGTTTACAACAACATGATTGTCAACAACATTTCCACCCACGAAGGCGGCGGTGTGGCCCTGAACGACACCCCCAATGTGCACTTCTTCAACAATACCGTGATGAAAAACATCACCACCGCCACCGCCATGACCAGCAACGGCCAGCCGGCCCCGGCCGGGTTTAGCACCTCGGCCAACAGTGGCCTGCTGCAAGCCACCCTGCCGGGCGGCTCGCCGAGCTTCAGCAACCCGCTGCTGTTCAACAACATCTTCTGGGACAACCGGGCCGGCACCTTCTCCGGCGCAACCGTGGCCGGTATCGGCCTGCCCGGCGACCCCGGCGGCGTTAATCACTGGGATATGGGCGTGGCCGATGGCACCGGTTTGCTGGCGCCAACCACCACTCTGATGCAGGTAACCACCGGCACCACCCCCGACGCCAGCAACATTGTTGGGCAGGATCCGATGGTGATAGCCACGTACGATACCTCGGTAAAGGTGATGCCGTGGCGCGGCAACCCCCGCTTTGTAGACATTTTGATGGTCACCACCGAGTCCACCCCCAACTTGCTGGGTGATTACCACCTGCAGGATGTTACCCCGGCCAAAGACCAGGGTGTGTACATCAAAGATTTGGTGAAAACTCCCAAATTTGATATCGACAACGACCTGCGCCCCCTCTCGCTGGAAAATATGGCTGACCTCGGCGCAGACGAAACCGCCGGCCCGCTGCCGCCCACCATTCTGCTGCACTTCTCCACCCTCGGTGGCGGTAATGGCAACGCAGTGCCGGGCGTGCCCGCGCCGTACGACGACGCCGACATTTACACCTGGGATGGCACCTTCTTTGGTCGCGAGTTTGATCCCTCGCAGGTGTTTGCCAACTGGCCGGGCAGCGCCGACATCGACGGCCTGATGGTGGATACCAACAACGACCTCACGCCGCCCACCTTCTACTTGTCATTCTCAAACAACGGCAGCACCAACCTGCCGGGGCTGAACGGGGTACAGGACGAGGATGTGGTTAAGCTGGCGTACGATGCCAACACCAGCTCGTACACCTTCTCCCTCTACTTTGACGGCAGCGTCTGCGGGCTGGACAACACCAACGGCCAGGACATCGACGCCCTCGACATCAAAAACGGCATCCTCTACTTCTCTACCGTTAACAACGCCAGGGTTGATTCAACCGCCGGTACGCCGCTGGGCGCTCCGTATCACCGCAGCAACATCTATAGTTGGGATGGCGCCAGTTGCGCCCGCGTCTTTGACGCCACGGCCACGGCCCTGATCAGCACCGTGGGCAACGCCAACATCGACGGCCTGACTTACATCGACGCCGATACCTTCTACGCATCTTTTGCCAACAACGAGGAACCCAATCTGGTTGATGCCTTTGCCGGGCCAATTCAGGATGAAGACATTGTGCTGTACGATGCCGGCATCTGGCTGCTCCACTTTGATGGATCGGCGCACGGGCTTGATGTTAGCGACGGCCAGGACCTCGACGCCATCTCCGTGCCGGCTGGCGTGCCGATGATTGTTGGCCAGCGGGCGCTGCTCCCCGGCGCAGTCAATGGCGATATCTACCTGCCCATCATTATGAAAGCGCCATAACCAGAGCACTTTTGGTTAGCCCCGGGTCGCTGTTATCAGCCGGCCCGGGGCGGCCGGTGGTCTTTACCGCCAGCCTGAACGCAGACTGACTGTATTGGTTTAGCAACATGGAGACGAAGATGGAAAAGAAAATTACCCGCAGAAATTTCTTAAAACTTTCCGGGAGTGCTTTGGCGGCCGCGGCTGGTTCCTACGGGGTAGCAAATTACCTGCACGATGTGCTGTGGCCGGTGCAAGTGAAGGTCACCAGCCTGGCCGATCTGCCGCCGGCCCCGTTTTGCGGCCCGCCCCAATCCACCGATGCCCTGCTGGTGGATATTGCCAATGCCGCCGAACCGCTGCCCGACCTGTTTTTTGCCGGCACCGACGGCTGGATTTACATTCCGCCCGCGCCGGGCAAAGCGCCGTATCACCCCGATATGGCCTCGCCCGACCCCAATTTTAATACCTATATCTTTGGCTTCACCAATCTCACCGGCCTGGATACGGGCGATATAATCACCCAAAAGAACCAAAGCCAGTTGCCCGCGCCAATGTTCTGGTTTCCGCAGGATACCGAGTTTCGGGTGCGGCTGACCAATCTGGGGTTGGCTCAGCGGCCGGACCTGATTGATGAACACACCCTCCATTTTCACGGCCGGCGCAATGTTATCCCCTTCTTTGATGGCGAACCGACCACTTCGGTGGCCGTGCCCATTGGCCGCTTCTTTACCTACGTGTTCAAAACCAACATGCCCGGCACCTACATGTACCACTGCCACGTTGAAGAAGTTGAGCACGTCCATCTGGGGATGACCGGCATGATTTTTGTAACGCCGGCCCAAAACGGCACAAACATAAACGGCTTCACCAAATTTGCCTACAACTGCGGCGATGGTTCAACCGGCTACGACCGTGAATTCCCGATGCTGCTCACCGAAGTTTGGGCCGAAGCCCACTGGGATTTCTCGCACGTGCAGTTGCCAGAGTGGAGCGATTACAACCCCGATTACTACCTGCTCAACGGTCGGTCCTACCCCGACACGCTCGCGCCCAACGCCACCTCGGTTGATCCCAAAAATATGGCCAGAAACGGTACCGATTTGGAACCGCCGGCCGGCCGCCCGGATTTAAAACACCAGCCCTACTCGTCGTTGGTTACCTGTAACGCCGGCGAGCGGGTGCTGCTGCGGTTTGCCAACCTGGGCTATGCCCGGCAGTCGATGAGCCTGGCCGGCATCAAAATGCGGGTGGTCGGCAAAGACGCCACCCTGCTGCGTGGCCGCGATGGCAAAGACCTCAGCTACCTGACCGACACCATCTCCATTGGCCCCGGTGAAAGTTTCGACGTGATTTTTGAAGCGCCGCCCCACAGCGGCTCCGGCAGTTACGATACCTACCTGCTGTACAACCGCAATTTCAACGGGGTGGGTAACGGCAGCGGCCAGGGTGGGCAAATGACCGAAGTTAGGGTTTACCCCGGCGGCTCGCTGGGGCCACAAACCCAACCGCTAACCTAGGCCTGGGAGAAAGCGATGAGAAGGAGCAAAAACATGCAAAGCAACATACTCAAGTACGTGCGGTGGGAGATGGTTTTGGCGGCGGTTTTTGTAGTCGCGGCCGGGGTTTTGGTGGTGTTCACCAACCAGCCGGTTTCGGCGCAAACGCAAACCAGCGAAGGGCTGGTTTGCAGCACCAGCCCCAACGCCACCTTTACCCTGACCACCACTACCGGTTACATTGGTACCCCGGACGATAACGTGGTTTACATGTGGGGTTACGCCGAAAGCGGTAAACCGTTTCAACATCCCAGCCCGGTTTTGTGCGTTGACCAGGGCGATACGGTCACCATTATTTTGCACAACACCCTGCCCGTCGATGTATCGATGACTTTCCCCGGTCAGGAAAATGTGCAGGCCAACGGCGTTCCGGCCCGGCCGCAATACAACAGCGGCGGCGATCTGACCTCGCTCACCGATGTGGCCCCGGCCAACGGCGGCAGTGTTACCTACACTTTTACGGCCTCAAAACCCGGCACATTTCTGTACCAGAGCGGCACCAATCCCGGTATTCAGGTGCGGATGGGGCTGTTTGGTGTGCTGGTGGTTCGCCCCAATCTGGGGGCCAACTACGTTTACAACCGTACCGACAGCAAGTTTAACCCCGACAAGGAATTTCTGGTCCTCTTTTCAGAAATCGATCCCTACCTGAATCAGGCGGTTGAACGCGCCATCGAACGCGGCCAATCCATCAGCTTCAATCTCGATAACTACCACCCCCGCTACTGGATGCTGAACGGCCGCGGCTTCCCGGATACGGTCGCTCCCAATTTTGCCTCGTGGTTGCCATCTCAGCCATACGGCGCGCTGGCGGTGATTGAACCCTACGACGCCGCCACCAACCCGGAATACGCGCTGGAGCGGTTTGTCAATGCCGGCTCGGGTGTGGTGCCCATGCACCCGCACGCCAAAAACTCGCTGATCATTGGCCGCGATGGCAACCCTGTGGAGAGTTTGAGCGACGGCGGAGATATGGCCTGGGAGAACTTCTCCATTCCGGTGGGGCCGGGGCAAACCTGGGACGGCATTTTCAAATGGGAAAATGTGGAAGGCTACAACGCCACCACCAATCCCGTGCCGGTCACCGTCCCCAACCTGCAAAATGCCGGTTACGGCCCGTTTTACAGCGGCAGTCCCTACCTCGGCGATGCCGGCGCGGCTATTCCGGTGGGCACCACCACCCTTACCCAGTGCGGCGAATACTACCTTATTTCGCACGACCACGGCCTGTACCGGCTAACCGCCTGGGGTGTGCCGATGTCTGGGCCAATCACCTACATGCGGGTTAACCCACCTCAGCCCAATAGCTGCCCATAGCTGCGAGAATGCTTAAGGAGACTACTATGAAACACGCGAAATTACGAACCAAGTTTGGAATGGGCGCTCGGCTGGTCATCGCATTGGTGGTAGTATTTGTGGCCATCATCGGCGGAGTTATGGCCGCCGCCGCCGCCCCGGCAGCGCAAACCGGCCCCAATCCGGTCGATGTGACCGTAGAGGATGCCAACGGCTCGCTGGCCAACCGGACGGTGTACGTCTTTGACGCTACCGGCAGCACCTACCTGGGGCTGTCGGCCACCACCGGCGCTGCCGGCGAACCTGCCGCCTTCAGCCTGGCCGATGGCGCTTACGTTTTCGCCTCGGACGATGTGAACGGCACCCGCTACTTCAGCGCCGCCTGCGATACCACTACCGGCTGCGTTGCGGCCACCATCACCGAGCCGGTGTTCGGCGCGGTAGATGTAACGGTGACCGACGGCGCTAACCCGATTGCCAATCAGGTGGTGTACGTGTTTGATGGCACCGGTACTACCTATCTCAACCTGTCGGCTGTGACTGGAGCCAATGGTGAAGCGGCCACGTTCAACCTGCCGAGTGGTGATTACAAATTCGCCGCCGATGATACCAACGGCACCCGTTACTTTACCGCCAATATTTGTACGGTACCCACCTGCACCAGCGATACGTTGACCCTGCCGGTCTTTGGTGCGGTTGATGTGACGGTAGAGGATGCCAACGGCTCGCTGGCTAACCGAACCGTGTACGTGTTTGATGGCACCGGTACTACCTATCTCAACCTGTCGGCTGTGACTGGAGCCAATGGTGAAGCGGCCACGTTCAACCTGCCGGGTGGCGCTTACGTTTTCGCCTCGGACGATGTGAACGGCACCCGCTATTTCAGCGCCGCCTGCGATACCACTACCGGCTGCGTTGCGGCCACCATCACCGAGCCGGTGTTCGGCGCGGTTGATGTAACGGTGACCGATGGCGCAAATCCGGTGGCCAATCAGGTGGTGTACGTGTTCAATGGCGCCGGCACAACCTACCTCAACCTGTCCGCTACCACCAACGGGGCCGGCGTGGCCACGTTCAACCTGCCGAGTGGTGATTACAAATTCGCCGCCGATGATACCAACGGCACCCGTTACTTTACCGCCAATATTTGTACGGTACCCACCTGCACCAGCGATACGTTGACCCTGCCGGTCTTTGGTGCGGTTGATGTGACGGTAGAGGATGCTAACGGGCTACTGGCTAACCGAACCGTGTACGTGTTTGATGGCACCGGTACTACCTATCTCAACCTGTCGGCTGTGACTGGAGCCAATGGTGAAGCGGCCACGTTCAACCTGCCGGGTGGCGTTTACACCTTCGCCTCGGATGATGTTAACAACCAGCGTTACTTCAGCGCTGCCTGTGACACCACCGGAGGTGCCTGTACTACAGCCACCATCACCGAGCCGGTGTTTGGCGCGGTTGATGTAACGGTGACCGATGGCGCAAATCCGGTGGCCAATCAGGTGGTGTACGCCTTTGACGGCGCCGGCACAACTTACCTCAACCTCTCTGCCACTACCGGCCCGGCCGGCGAAGCGGCATCGTTCAACCTGCCGGCGGGCGATTACCTCTTTGCCTCCGACGACACCAACGGCACCCGCTTCTTTACCGCCAACGTTTGCACGGTGCCCGGTTGCACCAGTGCCAACCTGTTGCTGGCGGCGTTTGTGCCCACCCCGATAACCATTACCGTAACCAGCGCCGACGGCGGCGCGGTGGCCGGCCAAAATGTCCGGGCCTTCACGCTTGATGCCACCAGCGGCATTACCGCCCCCACCGCCATCTCCGGAACGACGGACGTGAGCGGCACGGTCACGTTAGACCTGGCCGACGGCAATTATGTGTTCATTGCCGACGACACCAACGGCGCGCGCTACAGCAGCGCCGCCTGCGATGTGCCGACCTGCACCAGCGCTAACCTGTTCCTGTTCAGCGCGGTCACGGTCAGCGTGGTTGATACAACTGGCGCTGAAGTGCCCAACCAGATGGTGTACGTGTTTGACGATGCCAATACCTTCCTCAACCTCACCGCCACCACCGATGTCAGCGGGACGGTCAGCTTTAATCTTGGCTCCGGCAACTACATGTTCTACGCCTACGATACCAATGGCGGTGGCTATGGCAGCGTGCCGGTGCCCTGCACCACCCCCGATTGTACCGCGGCCACCATCACCATGCCCGTGTTGGGGCTGGTTGAGGTCACCGTCAGCGATGGTATCAACACCGTGCCCGGCAAACTGGTTTCGGTTTACACAGTAGATGCCACCACCGGCGCGACGGCCACCACCACAATTTCAGACACCAGCAACATCAGCGGCACGGTCACTTTTACGCTGGCCAGCGGCGGTTACCAGTTTGCCGCCGATGACGCGCTCGGGACAACGTTCTTCAGCCCCACCTGCGATGTGCCGGCCTGTGCCAGCATTTCGCTGGTGCTGGCGGCGCTCGAGCCGGTTACCGTGACCGTACAGGACACCACCGGCGCGCTGCTGGACAACCAGATTGTTTACGCGCTCGATAACACCGGCGCTGAAATCGGCATCACCGCTACCACCAACATCAGTGGTACGGTCAATCTGAACCTGCCGGCCGGCGATTACACCTTTGCCGCCGACAGCGCCACCGGCACGCGCTACTTTAGCGCCCTTTGTACTCTGCCCGGCTGCACCGATGCCCTGATCACTCTGCCGGCCAGCGCCGTTACCCTGCCGGCCGCCACCTGCTCCGAAACCGGCGGGGTGCGCACCTGCGAACTGTGGGCCACCGGCGGCACGCTGACTCTGGCAGATGGCAACAGTGTGGACATTTGGGGCTACACCGATGTTGATCCGGTCAGCGGCGGCACCGCCCAACTACCCGGCCCGATGCTCATTGTCAACCAGGGTGAAACCATCGAGGTGATCCTGCACAACGATCTGCCCAACGGCCAGGCCAGCTCGCTGCTTTTCAAAGGGCTGGATATGATTCCCGATCTGGACGGCGCGCCGGCTGGCGGAACGACCACTTACACTTTTGATGCCGCCCGGCCGGGCACCTATCTGTACCAGGCGGGTCTCACCGCCAACGGCGCCCGCCAGTTGGCAATGGGGCTGTACGGTGCGCTGATCATTCGGCCGGTTGACGGCGGCGGCACGCCCATTCTCGATCAGGCCTACGGCAGCAGCAGTAGCAGCTTTGACGACGAAACTCTGCTAGTGCTCAGTGAAATTGACCCGGCTTTCAACGCCAACCCGGGCAGTTTTGACCTGCGGAATTTTGAGCCTCAATACTGGCTGATCAACGGCAAAACCTACCCCCAAACCGGGCTGATCCAGACTCTGGCCAGCCACAAAGTGCTGCTGCGCTACCTGAATGCCGGGCTGGATTACCACTCGATGGGGGTGCTGGGCCTGGCCCAAACGCTGCACGGCAATGATGGCAATCCGCTGCCCGGCCCGCACAACGTTACCGCCGAAACGCTGGCCTCCGGCCAAACTTTGGATGCCATTGTTTCAATCCCCGCCGCCACCGGGCCGGACTCGCAGTTTGCCCTGTACGATACCAACGTGTTGCTGCACAATGCCGGTGACCCAGGCTTTGGCGGGATGATGACCTTCCTGGCTACCCTGCCCGATGGCACCACCCGTGGTTTGGGCGGCCCGGCCACATTGGAAGTAACCCTCAACCCGGATTCAACCGCCAGTTCCGTGGACGTGGACATCACCGCGTTGATTAGCGATGTTGACAACGGCGGCGACAACATCCAGATTGCCGAATACTTTGTCGGTGGCCCCGGCTCTGCCGGCAGCGGCACCGCCCTGTCGGCCAGTGATGGCGCGTTTGACTCGCCAACCGAGGACGTGCAGGGGACTATCCCGGCGTCGGCATTGGCCAGCCTGCCCAGTGGCAACTTCACCATCTACGTTCACGGCCAGGATGACCAGGGTAACTGGGGAGCGCTCCATCCGGTTGTGCTCCACCTGGATAAAGCCGGCCCCGCCACCACCGGCCTGGAACTCACCCCCAACCCCGGCGGCGGCAATGTCGATGTTACCCTGACCGGCACCGCCGATGACCGGCTTACCGGCAACAGTAATGTGATCGCGGCGCGGTACAGTGTGGATGGCGGCGCGGCCAACCCGATGACGGTCAACGTGAATGCGCCCATTGCCAGCCTGAACGCGGTTCTCGATGTGTCCGGTTTGAGCGCCGGGATACACACCGTGGCCGTGGAAAGCCAGGACGACTATGGACACTGGGGCGCGGCGGCTACCATCGATCTGCTGGTTGATCAAACCGGGCCGGATACCGTGGTAGTGGGCCTGCTGCCCAGCGCCAATAACGGCTCGCTGTCGGTCAATGCCAGCTTGTTCTCAATGCGGGTCAACGCTACCATCAGCGATCCCGCCACCAACAACGTTCAATCCAACATCAAAGCGGTTGAAGGCTTTATCGACTACCAACCCGGCGTTGATCAGGATGGCACCGGCTTCCCGCTCACCCCGGCCGACGGCCAGTACAACAGCGCCCTTGAAGATGCCTATGCCTTCATCCCGCTATCAACCGTTAACGCCCTGGCCGACGGCGTGCACACCATCGGCATTCACGGCCAGGATGCCTCTGGCAACTGGGGCACAGTGGTCAATGCGCAACTCATCATCGAACGGGATACGCCCACGGTCAGCGGCCTGTCCGCTGCTCCCAACCCCACCGCCGGCTCGGCCACGGTGGCTCTGGCGGCTGCCGCTACCGACCCAACCACTGACATTGTGCTGGCTGAATGGTTTGCCGGCGCAGACCCGGGCCAGGGCAACGGCATGCCGATGGCTGTGGCCGCTAACGGCGCAGCCTGGGACATCACCGGCGTGGTTGATGTGACCGGTTGGGCCGACGGCGACTACACCATCTCGGTGCGGGCCAGAGACGCGGCCGGCAACTGGAGCGCCGCCATCAGCACCGTTATCACCGTGGCCGATGCGCCAACACCGGTGGCCAACCAGCTTTACTTCTCTACGGTGGGCGGCGGCAATGCCAACCCGGTGCCCGGTGTCCCCGGCCCGTATGATGATGCCGACATCTATCACTGGGATGGCAGCAGCGTCTTTACCCGCTTCTTCGATGCCACGGCGATGGGCCTGTTCCCCCACGCCGACATTGACGGCCTCAAGATTGACGGCCAACTGTACTACATGTCGTTTGGCCGTGACGCCGGCACCGATGTGCCTGGCCTAGGCGGCGTGCCCGACGAAGACATTGTGTTCTACGATACCGACAACGGTGAATGGGACTTCTTCTTCAACGGCGCAGATGCCTGCGGGCTGAACGGCACCAATCAGCGCGACATCGACGCGTTCGATATTGTCGGTGGGGTGCTGTACTTCTCCACCCTGGGCAACGACCGGGTCAACTCGGCGGGTGTTGATGCCGCCGACAATGCTCTGGGCGGCCCGTACGATGACGCCGACATCTACATCTGGAACGGCGCTACCTGTAGCCGTTTCTGGACGGCGCAGGGTGACGGTGGCCTGCCCGGCAACGCCGACATTGACGGCCTGACCGTGGTTGATGCCGACACCTTCTACATATCGTTCAACCGCGATGCCGGCACCAACGTTCCCGGAATCGGCACGGTACAGGATGAAGATGTGGTTCTGTACGATCAAGGAGTCTGGTCGCTGTTCTTTGATGGCAGCGCCTACAATCTTGACAACTCCGGCGGCCAGGACCTGGATGCCATCGATGTGAAGTGGTAGGGAGTTGATTGGGTAGGGGCGGTTCACGAGCCGCCCCTACCCATCGCAGCAAGCGGAGTCCAAAACTACAGTTTTGGACTCCCTCCTGGCGCAAACTTTTAGAAGCCGGGGCAGGGACGCACCCTGAATCCTGGCCCCTGAATCCTGTTTTCAGAGGAGAACAAATATGACATCAGCAACACTAACCCAACCTGCAAATAAATTACCCGGCCTGAAAAAATGGGGACTGGCTGCCGGCTTAGCTGTGCTGGCAGTTATTGCCGCCGGCTGGTTTGGCTGGACGTATTTCAGCAGCCAGCATGGCCTCCCCGCAGCAGCGAGCGAGGCTGAATTTGAAGAAATCAGCGGCCTTCGGCCCAAAATGATTGTGGTGACAGCCAATGGCGGCATTGTCGATTTTCGATTTAGAGTAGTTAACAAAGCCCGCGCCAATAATGTTATGTCAGACTCGGCGTTGTTCCCCCGGCTGGTGGTAGAAGAAACCGGGCGCGTTCTCAACCCGGGGGCGCATCACATCAGCAGTTACGAAGCCGATACCGCCTACTTTTTGTTTTATCCCAACGTTGGCAGCTCCGTAAAAACCGGAACGGTGTTATCGGTGATGGTGGGCAACACCCGGTTTGGCCCGATCGTTGCCAAATAACGGCGGCGAGCGACAACTATCCCAACGTTCCAACTATTTAACACCCTGACGGAGCCTGATTATGCAATGGTACGATGATTTTAACCGACAGCCAGTTTCAGAAACGCCGGAGCAGCCCCACGGCATCCGGCGTTATCTGGCCATGTCGTGCCTGATGCCTGTGGCGGGAGTTGTGCTGATACTTGGGCTGTGCGGATTGATGGCCCTTGTTCTGGCGCCGACCGCGTCGGTGATTGCGTTGCTTCCCGCTGCTACCCGCACGTCACTGCCGGCGCTCACCGCTACGCCGCTGCCCACGCTCACCCCTACGGTTGGCCCCGTGCAGGCGGCCGGCGGAGCCTCCTCCCCGTCGTCTGCGTTTTCGCCGTCCAATGCGGCCCCGTCAAACGGGAGCGTGGCAGCTCAACCGGTTCAGCCGGGCGGAGCCGGCCCGATCTCGTCATCGGTTTATGCGCCCTCCGGCGCTGCGCCGGCGAACGGCGGCTCTGTCGCGCAAACCAATCCGGCCGCGGGCGTGAATCGCCCGGTGCAAAATACCCTGCCTCCAACACCGGCCAGCACGCCGGGTAAAGAGGTGGTCATTATTTTGCCCACCGTTACTCCGCCCACCGCTACCCCCACCAAAGTAAAAACACCAACGCCTTCTGCTGCGGCTACGGCCACTCCAACCACCGTTGCGCCGGCGCCCGGTGGTGACTCCGAGGACGGCGGTGATGGCAGCGACCCCGAAGAAGGAAGTCCGAACTGGTCATTTACGGGCGTTCGCAGCGACACCACCCTGTATCAAAATGGAATGCTGGTGTACGGCAATCTGGTCAACCACTCGGCCACCGCTCAGGAAGTTGAGCGGGTGAGCGCCACTTTCTTCGACGCGCAGGGCAACCAGATTGGCCAGGGTAATCACATTCAGGCCTATTGGCCCGGTTACTCCGTGCCGCCCGGCGGTGGAATGCCGTTTCAATTGTTGGTTAACGGTTTGAACGGTGCGGCCAATTTTGATTTGAATCTGGGAGCCAGTTTGAGCAGCAGTACCCCCCGCGACGATTTTGAATTTTCAGGGGTGAAACAATCGTACCAAAACAACAGCTACTGCGTCGATGGGTATCTGCGCAACTCCGGCAGCCAGCTACAGGAGTATTTAATCGTCACCGCGGTGCTGTACGATCAACGGGATAACGTGATCAATTTTCAGGATGAGCAAGTTTACAACCCGGCCAGGGTGGTGGGCGATCAAAAGTATCACTTTAAAATCTGTGTGGCTCCGCCCTACGATGACGCCGCCCGGTACGATCTGCAAGCGTGGGGGTATTAATAAGCGATGAAACATTCAATTACAACCCAGCCGGAAAAATTTGACGATTTGTGGGGGTTGATTGGCACGATTAGCACGTTACTGCTGCTGTTTGTTTTGGTGTTGTGGCTGGCCTGAGTCCATTAGTTTACCCGAATGTCGATTAAGTTACACCTTATGCCCAAAACATTGGTCGCGCTGGCCGCGACGCTTTTTATCCTGTTGGCCGGGTCAACTGGCCCGGCGCAGGCCGGCTCGCTGCGGCCGCAGGTTCAGCCGGCTGTGCCCGCCGCCCAAAGCGGCGGCTCAAAACTATCCCCCGATGTACTGGCCGCGTTAAAATCGATGCCGGCCGGGGACATGCTCACGGTGATTGTCACCCTCACCGAGCAAACACCTCTCAGCCAACTGGCGGCAACCCCGCCCGGGGCCAATCGGGCGGCCCGGCTTAAAAACGTCATCGAACAGTTACAAACCCGGGCCAATATCAGCCAGCGCGCGTTGAAAGTTTTGCTCAACCAGCGCCGCGCCGAAGGCCGGGTTGGGCAGGTTGAGTATCTGTGGATAATCAATGGCCTGGCCGTTACCGCCACGCCGGACATTATTTTGGAACTGGCCGCGCGGCCGGAAGTCGCCTCCATTAGCGCCAACGCCACCCTTCAAGCGCCGCCGCCTCCGCCGCAGGATGTGGTAACGCTGGCCGTCCCCGAAGCGAATCTCCAGCTTGTCAACGCCCCGGCCATGTGGAATCTGGGGTACACCGGGCAGGGAATTGTAATTGGTTATCTGGATACGGGGGTCGATATTGCTTATCACCAGGATTTGGCCAGCAGTTGGCGGGGCGGCAGCAACAGTTGGTTTGATCCCTACCACCAAAACGCCACGCCCAATGATCTGCACGGCCACGGCACGTGGACAATGGGTGTAACGGTTGGGGGCCAAACCAATGGCCGGGCTTACGGCCTGGCCCCCGACGCGCAGTGGATTGCGGCCAAAATTTTTAATAATTCCGGCTTTGCTACGGTGCTGGCCATTCATCAGGCGCTGCAATGGGTGCTCGATCCCGATGGCGACCCCAACACGCCCGATGCGCCGCACGTGCTCAACAATTCGTGGACGTGGACGGCCGGCTGCGATTACGAATTTCGTACTGCGCTGCAAAATATCCGGGCCGCCGGTATTCTGCCCATTTTTGCTGCCGGCAATAACCCGTCGGCCACTTTCAGCCCGGCCAATTACCCGGAAGCCTTCGCCGTGGGTGCGGTGGATAATTCTGACATTATTTACAGCTCCAGCAGCCGCGGTCCCTCCGCCTGCGATGGCACAACCTACCCGGAAATTGTCGCGCCCGGCGTTAACATTTACACCACCGATCTGTTTGGTATGCACTACAACACCACCGGCACATCGCTGGCGGCGCCGCACGTGGCCGGCGCGCTGGCACTGCTGCTGAGCGCCTCGCCGCAGCTTACCGTGGATGAACAGGAAGCGGCTCTGCTTAACGGCGTGGTCGATTTGGGCAGCGCCGGCCCGGACAACACCTACGGCCACGGCCGGCTCAATGTGCTGGCCTCCCTGCAATCGTTGGGTGACCTTGATTTGGCGGTAACCCAAACTGCCAGCCCCAATCCGGTTGTGGTTGATAGGCCGCTGCATTACACCATCAGCGTGGCCAACAATGGCCCGGCGCTGGCTACCGGGGTCACGCTCACCAACACGCTGGTGTCCGGGGTAACCGTTGGCCAGGTTTCAACCAGCCAGGGCGGTTGCAGCGCGCCCGGCAGCGGCGATATTGTTTGCACCCTCGGTGCGCTGCCGGTGAACGGCGCGGCCACAGTCACCCTCATTATTACCCCAACCACCAGCGGCATCACGCTGACCAACACCTCTACGGCGGCGGCCGCAGAACTTGATTACAACGTAAAAAACAACGTGTCGGTGGCCAACACCCCCGTGCTGACCGAAGCGCCGTTCAAAACCTTTTTGCCGATGATCCTCAAATAACCACGCCCGGCCCCGGCTTAACTCAAAGAATCTTCGTTTACCCAAAATCCCCCAACAATAGTCATTATTGATTTTCTGCCCAAAACCGACCTGTTTTGGGTTTGATAATTTTTTTGGAGCGCTCATTGGAGCGCTTTTTGGTTATGGTTACGGAACGCCCACCCGGTATAGTGAGGTCATCAACGTCAATAAACTTTGAGTAGAGGATCACCATGAATGCAGAAACACTCTCACTCAGCGCCGGGATCGTGTCGAGCGTTATTTTTGTCAATGGTCGTAAACTTCATTTGATAAGAGTTTTGCATGCTTGAAGAGAATATGGAGGTATTTGCACAATGAATCCGATGATTGATTTTGAAGTGGTCAAAGCACGGCAGCGTGAGATTGAAGAGGAATTTATCGGAATACGCCACGGTTACGTGGACGAAGATGGATTTCCCCGGTTATCCCAAACGTCCCGCGCGATTTTGGGGCTGGGTAGCATTCTGTTGGGGCTGCTGGTTATTGCGCAATCGTTTAATTACTAACCATACGTGAGGTGAAATCTTATGACCGAATCGTTGAAACTACTGTGTATTCTGGCCCATCCTGATGACGAGTCGCTGGCGACGGGCGGCATTTTGGCCCACTACGCCGCCGAAGGCGTTGAAACTTACGTGATTAGCGCTACTCGCGGCCAAAAAGGCTGGTTTAACGACCCGGCCGCTTACCCCGGCCCTGTCGCTCTGGGCCGCATCCGCGAGGCCGAACTACGGGCGGCGGCAAATGTGCTGGACCTGCAGGAGGCAATTTTGCTCGATTATCAGGATGGCGAGCTGGACCGGGCCGATGCTGGCGGGGTTATCCGGCAGCTTGTAGCCCATATCCGGCGCATCCGGCCCCAGGTGGTGGTTACGTTTGATCCGACCGGTCTGTATGGCCACCCGGATCACATTGCCATTGGCCAGTTTGCCAACGCGGCTCTCGTTGCGGCGGCCAACCCGTTTTACGACTACACGGCCGGCGCGGCGCATCAGGTAGCCAAGCTGTACTATCGGGTTTTTACCCAACCCGAACAGGTCGCCTACGAGGCCGCGTTTGGCAGGCTGGTAATGAACATCGATGGCGTGGATCGCGGTGTGGTGGCCTGGCCCACTTGGGCGGTTTCCAGCCGCATCGACACGGCGGCCTGCTGGGAGCAGGTGTGGCAGGCGGTAGCCTGTCACCGCAGCCAGTTGCCCGGTTATCAAAAATTACGGGCGCTGCCGGACGAATACCACCACATGTTGTGGGGCAGCCAAACCTTTTACCGGGCTTTTAGCCTGGTTAACGCTGGCCGCGCCGTTGAAGACGACCTGTTTGCCGGCGTGCGCCAGCCGGCGCAGCTTCACCGTTTGCAATTGCCGGTTGCGGTAGCTTAACTCAAATTGGCGGAACGGGTACAAAGCATTTTAGAAAAGGAAAAATGATGAAACTCAAAACTTTAGCTCAACTGTTAACGCTGGCCCTGCTGTGGGGCATCGCCTTTCTGTTCATCAAAGTTGCCGTGCGAGAGATTCCGCCGGTTACACTGATTATGACTCGCGTGGGACTGGCGGCAGTCATCCTGTACCTGATTTTGCGGGCGCAGGGCCGAAACCTGCCGCGGCCGGGCCGCATCTGGCTGCATTTTGCGGTGGTGGGGTTGTTGTACAATGCGTTGCCCTACTCGCTGGTGGCCTGGAGCCAGCAGCACATCGACAGCGCCCTGGCGGCCATGTTTATTGGCGCCACGCCGCTGATCACCCTGGTGCTGGCTCACTTTTTTACCGCCGACGATCACTTTACGCCGGCCAAAGCCGGGGGGGTGGCCTTTGGTTTTGCGGGACTGGCAGTGTTGTTGGGGCCGGCGCTGGCGGACGGGCTGCATGTTACCTCTTTTGGGCTGCTGGCCTCGCTGACGGCGGCCATCAGCTACGGCGCAGCCATTGTTTACGCCAAGCGAACCCTGCACGGGCTGCCGCCGCTGGTTAGCCCCACCGCCCAATTGGGACTGGCGGCGCTCTTTTTGCTGCCGGTGTCGCTGCTGGTGGAGCAACCCTACCGGTTGCCGCTGCCGTCGGTTACGGCGCTGGGCGCGCTGCTGCTGCTCACCGTCTTTTCCACGGCCCTGGTCTTTTATATTTACTACCGGGCCATGGAAACTACCAGCGCCACCACGCTATCACTGGCCACTTACCTGATTCCCATTGTGGCCACGGCAGCCGGGGTGCTGCTGCTGCACGAGCAACTGGCCTGGAATGTGTACCTGGGCAGCGGCCTGATTTTTGGCGGAATTTTTGCCAGCAACGGCCTGTTCACCGTTTCGCGGTGGCAACGGTTGTTGCCCGGCCTGCGGGCGGCAATCATCGGGCGAGCCGTTGGCAGCCAAAAACAATCGACGCAAAAAGAAGCCGCGCGCATTGTTTGATTGGCCTGCATTGTTAACTAACGGAGATTACAAATGAACGTTGTAACCCAAATGGCTAACTTTGTAACAGATTACATAAACTACCGGCGGACTCGCCGGGTCTACCGGCAGGCGTTAAAACGCGCCTACGCCACGTTTGCCAGCCAGCATCGGCTCTGGGTAGAGGCCTTTTTTGATGAGCACTTTTTAAACCTACAGGCCGCCGGGTTGCTGGCCAGAACCGGGCAGGGGAACAGCAAAGTTACAGCCTATGCGCTGGCCGTGGCCTACAGCCGCCAATTTACGTGGTCTACCCCGGAACGACAGGCTCAGGTAATAGCCCAGGCCACGCCGGTAGCGCGACAATTTTTGCGCCTGTTTGAAGCTGAACTGGGGGTGCGGTCATCGATAGGGCGGCTGGCGCGGCGATCTGTGTGATTTCTTTCGCGCTACCGCGCCGTGACTAAATCCCGCTGGATAATTTCCAGCCCGGCGGCCACCTGGCGCATGCTATCGATGCGCTGCTCGCGCTCTTTAACCAGCATGTGCTGGATCAACTCAACTAACGCGGGCGGCGCATCGGGCCTGAATTGGCGCAGGTTGGGCAGCGGATTGTTTAAAGTGGCGGTCAGCACCGCCGTGATCTGCGGCGCAAAAAATGGCGGCTGGCCGGCCAGCATCTCGTACAGCACCGCCCCAAAAGACCAAACGTCGCTGCGGGTGTCAAGTTCTTCGCCGCGCCAGGCTTCGGGGCTAAGGTACACGCTGGTGCCCAAAATGGCGCCTTCCTGAGTTAGCCGCGATTCCTGGGGCGCGGCCAGGCGGGCCACGCCAAAATCCGTGAGCCGCGGCGAGCCATCAGCGGTCAGTAACACATTGCCCGGTTTGAGATCGCGGTGGAGAATGCCCAGGTGATGCACCCGCGCCAGCGCGTCGGCCAACTCCAGGCCAATGGCCACTACCTGTGCTGCCGGCAATTGCGGCTCCGCTTTCAGCACATCCTGCAACGAGCCGCCCGGCATGTATTCCATTACAATCACCGGCTGGCCACCGGACTCAAACATGGCCAGCATTTTTACAATGTTGGGGTGATTGAGCTGGCGCAACACCTCGCCCTCGCGAATGAGCCGTTTGATGGCCTCCGGGTTGTGGTCAATCAGCTCCGGCCGGAGCCGTTTGATGGCCACGCTCTGGCCGGTTTTGGTGTCGCGGCCAAGGTAAACCTGGCCCATCCCGCCGGTGGCGATGAGTGTTTCTGCAACAAAGCGATCTGTGGCCGCTGGCGAAGGCAGCTCGTGTTTGAGCGGCGGTTGTTGTTTGCTGGCTGCCTGGGGAGTGCCGCCCAGTTCTGCCAGCAGGCTGCCGGCCTGCTGCAAATCGGCGGTGTCAAGGCCCTCGTCAAACCGGCCGAAAATTTCTTCCAGCCGGGCGCGAGCCTCATCGCCCCGACCCCGCCGTTGCCACAGCCGGGCCAGGCTGGTAACCGCTCGCAGCTCCAGCGATTTGGCGTGCTGGCCGCCGGCTATTTGCAGCGCCTGAAAAAAACAGGCTTCCGCTTCGGCGGCGTTTTCTGTCTCGCCGGCTTCCAGTAAAAGTTGACCCCGCAGCCGGTGCAGCTCGGCCTCGTAGAAAAAACGGTTGGTGTTACTGACCATCGCCAGCGCCTCGGTCAGCGCGTTGAGAGCTTCAGCCACCTGACCGGCGTAGCTGAGAGCTTCGGCCAGCAGGCTCAGGAAATAGGGGTGGTCGATGGTAGCGCCGGTGCTTTGGCAGAGCGCCAACCCTTCGCGCAGCAATTCCAGGCCATTGGGCTGGTTCTGCACCGCCAGTGCCCAGCCCCGCAAAATTGTGCCCACGCCTACCCAATAGGTAAACCCTCCCAGAGTTGCGGCTTTAATGGTGCTTTCGGCCCGCTCCTCAACCGCCAGTTCTTCGCGGCGCAACTGGTGAATCACGGCAGCTTGTTCGTGGGCGTGAGCCAGGCCAAACATGTAACCCAACTCTTTGGCCTGATTCAGAGCGGTTTGGCTCCGGGCCAACGCCTGGTCGGGATACCCCAGAAACCAGAGCGCCAGACCGGCCCAATGGTAGCTGGACACCGACGGGTCCTCCCCCAGCAGAGGACTGAGTGATTTAGTGTTTGTGGGGCGGTTAAACGTGAGGGCCTGGTCGGCGTGGCTGAGCGCCTGGGCAAAAGCGCCCTGGTGAAAGGTAGAACAGGCCAGCAGTTCATGTGACTCCAGTTGCAGGCGATGATCCTGCGGATCAAACGGCAGTTTCAGTCGTTCGGTAAGGAGTTGCTGAGTTTTGATGAACTCGCCCCGCAGTTCGTAGACTGTTGCCAATCCATATAACGTATTGGCAAACTGGCGGGTGTTGCCGGAATGACACAACTCTCTGGCCCGCAGGTATGCTGCTTCGGCCTCGTACGAGGCCCAACCCTGTTTCATAATCAGCGCCGGCCCGCGGATCAGTTGCAGCGACAGCTCATGCTGGTCGCGCTCCGGCAGGTCGGGGTAGCGCTGCAAAAGCTCAAGCGCGTGCGTTACATGCTCAATGGCCTCGTGGTAGGCGCTGCGCTGCAACGTTCGCTCGGCCGCGTCGCGCAAATAGGTTACCGCCCGCGCCATATCTCGGCCTTGCTCAAAGTGAAGGGCCAACTCGGTGGCCTGTTCCGGGGCGCGCGAGCCGTAACCCTGTTCCAGCCGCTGACCGATCTGCCGGTGCAGGCGGACGCGCTGGCTTACGGTCAGGCTCTCGGATAATACCTCCTGGTATAGTTGGTGGCTAAAGCTAAAACGGGCCGATACCGTGCCATCCGGCCATTCAACCAGGCCATCGGCGTAAATAAACTGGCCCTGGCGAGCCAGTGTCTCGCAGCGAGCTTCAACTTTTTCTTCCGGCAGGTTAATAGCGGCGGCCACCACTGCCGCCGAGAATTGCAGCCCGGCCACGCTGCCGGCGGTCAGAATATCCTGGTCAGCGGCTTCCAGATGGGTGAGTTGCAGTTCAATCAGGTGACGCAGGTTATTGGGCAGGGCGCCCGCCAGTTCTGTGGGATCAACCTGCAAGGCCCATTGCCCGGTCTTTTCTTTTAACGCCCCCTGCGCTACCCAGGCATCAGCCACGGCCCGCATAAAAAGCGGATTGCCGCCGGTGCGCCGGTAGAGCAGCGAGGCCAATGGCTCTGAAACCGCCGAGTTTGGGAAACGCCGGTCCAGATAAGCGGCCACATCCGGCTCAGACAAAACCGGCAGCGGCAGTACCACCCCGGTATCAAGAAGTTGGATTGATTGCGCCACCCGCTGCAGCGGGTGGTCGTGCAGCTTAACCAACGCCGGGCGATAGGAGCCGAGCAGCAACAGCCGGGCGCTTTCCTGCCGCCGGGCCAGCGCGGTGAGCAAATCCAGTGTGGAATAGTCGCTCCAGTGCAAATCTTCCAGCACCAGCAACAGCGGCTGCTGGGCCGTCATCATCTCCACCGCTTCCACCATTTCCCGCAGCATACGCTCGCGGGTGGCCGCCTGTGTGCGATGTTTTAGCCGGCGGTAGGCTTCGGCGGTAACCAGCCACGGCATCTGGGCCAGCCAGGTGGGAGCCACCTGATCCAGTAGCGAAATGAGCGCGTGCCCGCCCGGCTCCTGGCACAGCCGGCTAAAGGCTTCGAGCACCGGCATGTAGGCTTCGCCCGCGCCGCGGTGTTCGATGCTCTGGCCTTGCCCCAGCCACATATGGCCGGCGGCCCGCGCCTGCGCCACAAAGGCTTCAATCAGAGTCGATTTGCCCTGCCCGGCCTCGCCGGTGATAAAAACCAGTTGTCGCTTACCCTGCCGCGCCGTATCAAGCGCGGCGTGGAGTTGGGCCAGTTCCTGCTCGCGGCCCACCGGTTGCATGGCTGTCGGTGCCGGCCTGCCCGGCGTTTCGGACGGCACGGGGCGAATTGCGGCGGGGGCGGGTGGCAACGAAACCGGCTGTCCCTCCTCGATTCCGAGAAAACCGCGCACTTCTGAAAGAAATTGCTGCCAGGCCGGTTCGTGTTCCAGCAGGATGTGATTTTGGCTATCCAGCGCCACAAAGCGCGCGCCGGGAATTGATTCGGCCAGTTGGCGACCCTGCGAAATAGGCGTCAGCGCGTCGTTTTGGGCGTGGAGTACCAGCGTGGGCGCGGTAACCTGCGCCGCAAGCTCAGCCACATCCACGGTGGCCGAGGCGGTAAGCATTTTAACCGCGATCTCCGGGGTGGTTGAGATCCGCTGCAGTTCGTTGTACCAGTGTATCTGCTCGGCGGTGCCTTCGGGGATGAACAGGCCGGTGTAAAGCTGCCGGAAGGCCGGGTTAGCCTTGCCCCAGCCCAGTTCCATCGCTTTGAACAGTGTCTGGGCCTCTTCAATCTGTTCCAGGTTCTGGCTGCGTTTCAGCCGGCCGCGAACATAACTGCCGTATAAAATCAGGTAGCTGACTTTTTCCGGGTGACGGGCGGTGTAGGCAACAGCTACCGGCCCACCGCCGGAAAGACCCAACAGCGGAAATCTGTCCAGCCCCAGCGCGTTCACCACGGCTTCCAGGTCGTTTACCTGTGCTTCCAGCGAAAAATCATCCACTTCCCAATCAGACAGCCCGCAGCCCCGTTTGTCGTACCGGATCAGCGTATGGTGTTGGGCCAGACTGGCCAGCCAGTGCCGCCAGACCGGGCTTTGCCAATCGTACTCCAGGTGGCTGAGCCAGTTTGCCGCTTTAACCAACGGCGGCCCACTGCCCACCGTGGCGTAGGCTAACTGCACGCCACTCGACGTCTGGCAGGTGTGAATTTGCTGCTCCAGCTTCAACGCCGAGGAAGATTTTGGCCCAACGTGCTCCGCGGGCGGTTGGAGTACGGGGACGATTTTTTCACTGGTGGCCGGTTTTCCCGCAGCGACAGACTGGTGCAGCCCAGGTTCTTTTTGCGCCGGGCGTGGTTTGGTTTGCTTCTCCGCCGCATCTTTATCCCGCCGGACCTCAGCTTGTTTGAGAAATGGCCCCAGCAGTCGTCGGGCTTTAATGGCTTCGTAAAGGGTGGTGGTTTCCTCTTCGGGCGGCAACCCTAACTCTTCTTCCAGCAGCGCGGTGAATTCTTCGTACTGGCGCAGTGCTGCCGATGAATGCCCGGCCTGGTCGTACAACTGAATCAACGCCCGCTGGGCTGGTTCGTGCAGCGGATCGAGCGCGACCCAGCGCCGACCGTGGGGAATGGCATCTTCTGGCTGCCCATGCTGCAAGCAGCCGCTCACCAACTGTTCCAGCGTTGCGGCCAATTCCTGACGCAGGCTTTCGGTTTGGAAAAACTGCCAGTCATCAAATTCGGGGCAATCGCGCAGAGTGAAGCCGGCCAAAAAATCGGCGGTGTAGAGGGCCACGGCCTGGTTTAGCAGGGGGAGGCAGTCGGCGCAGGGCAGGTGGGGATCATGATCGTGCGCGCGGCATTGGGCCAGAAAGCTGCGGAACTGTTCTACATCCAGCCAAAAACCAGGTGTACGTTTTAGTTCGATGGTGTCCCGGTCAGTATCCAGCCAATCACCAACCAAAGCGGTGTTCACAATGGCCAAATCCCGGCGCAGGTAGCTGCGGGCGTGGCTTTGGGAATAATCGGGGTACAGAAGCGTGGCCATGGCATCCCGACTGTGAGGCTGGCCGGTTACTGCCAGATAAACCAACAGCGCCAACGCCTTACGCCGGTTGAGGTCAACCGGCGCACCATCCAGCTCTACTCTCGGTGGGCCAAGTAAGAAGAGTTTCAATTGGGCCATCGGGGGGATTTCTCCTGCCCCGATTATACCTATATTAGAAAAAATAATCAATAGCAAAATTACTAACAGAAAAATTTATGGAACGGTTTGTGGAGCCCTTTTGGGCCACGTTCCCGGTGCGCCGTCCCGGTATAGTAAATGTATAAATTTAACCCGATAATTAACGATGAAAAAGGAGACTGCAAAATGTCAGTAAAACACAAGTTGTTTACCGTTGGAGTTGCCGGAGTGCTGGGCGCTGCCGCCTTTGCCAAAGTTGGCGCGGTTAGGTTTCGGCAGGCCAAAAAACGCACCACCGCCGAGCAGTGGTTGCGGCTTTTGAGCGGCGCCAACGGCGCGGTTTCAGCCAGCGCTGCTTTCAAACCGGCAGCCGGTGCTCCCGCCGAAATCATTGGCCGCGCCGGCTACGCGCTGTACCCGCAACGGGAGGACTCCCGTGGCCAATAAACTGGTAGAACACTATCAGCAATTAGAAACCGAACTGGCGGCGGTCCGCGCCGCGGCTCCGGCCCATCAGCCTCAGCTTGAAGCCCGGCTGTCGGAGCTGGAAATCCGGCAGCAGGAACTAAAAACCACGCTGCTGCACCTCATCGCCCTGTCAAGCCTGCGCGATGAGGCCGTCAAGGCGCTGTCTTACGGCGCGTAACTTTAAAAGGATACCCCGCGGGGGCTGCCCCCGCGGGGTTCACAACGAGAGTTGAGCTATTCCCCCCGGCTCTCCAGCCACAACAGGACAATCAAAATAACTTCGATAGTCTTGTCGATATAAGCCAGCAGAATCCGCGATCCCATAATAAGCCACAAGACAATGGTTAACGCGGTGTACCCGAGCAACGCCCAGCGGATCATCCGGCGATAACCGGCCAGTTGGGGTAACGGCAGGTACAGGGCTGCCAGCAGCGTCAGGTAGCCCAAGCCATTTAAGATAAAGACTACATCTGGAAATAGCAGCGAGAAGTGGACCAGGGCGGTGGCAATCGTCAGGAGGATGATGCCCCACTGCAATAAACCGATGCGTACATTTTGTTGCTTCATTTCATCGCTGCCTTTCTGTCGTTGAGAGACTATGCTATTATATCAATATTGCATACCGTACTTCCCGCGTCAAATAGCGCCCCGACCGCCGGCAAAACCGCTCGATTTGCCTGAATCGGCCCGGCATTATGAGCCGGGCAGGCCGCACAAATCCAGAAATCGATTCAACGCAGCAGGATCACCGTCAATCCAAACAAGCCCCTGGGCAATAGCTACCTCCGGTTGTAACTGCCGCTGCAACAAACGCAGATAGGTGGGCATATCGGTTTGAAAAATCACGTTTGCTTTAAGGGCCTGCCCCTGCTGCACGTCAATTTTGCCCCGCTGAATCTGTACCTGAAGGACTTCATTGTCGATGCGCAGTTCATAGGTTTCATCGACTTCCTGCGCCTGTTCCGGCCGAAAAAAGGTTTTGAGCGTTAAGGCATACGACCCCACGTTCAGCAATGCCGCTCCATCTGGCGAGGGCGGCACAAATTGACTGCCCCATTTACCAAGCTCCAGCAGCGATTTTTCCAGCGCCAGGCCCACTGCGGTCAGCTCGTAAACGGTTGACCCGGCCGGCGGCGGCAAAATCCGGCGGCTGAGGATTTCCTGCAGCTCCAGGTTTTTGAGCCGTTCAGAAAGCAAATTGGTGCTGATACCCGGCAACCCGTCCATAAGATCGGTAAACCGGCGCGGCCCGGTCATCAATTCGCGGATGATGAGAATTGTCCAGCGTTCGCCAATAATATCCAGCGCGTACGCCAGTCCACAGTACTGGTTGTAACTTTTATGACTCATACCCCACAGTATACAGGATAATCAATGAGATTTCAAAATTAATATCTTTCACCTTAAATAATGAAATATTTACTTGACTTTTTGAAGTGATGGATGTATAGTACTAGAACATTTGTGCTTAATGCGCAGCAAAATTATAGCGATGCGCCTTCATCAAACTACAACCTGATTGACGAGTATCAATTTATGATTGATCCGGTAGCGATTCCCGACGGAACGCCGGTTTTTGCAAACATTAAGCCGAAGCTGGATTTGCAGCTCACCGGTTCAAAGGTATTCAACAGCGGTGTAGTGCTGCTAAATTACAAACCCACAAAAAGACAGGATAAAGGAGAATAGCTGATGACCGTTGTACTCTGGATTCTTCAAGTGTTACTGGCGGCTGAATTTCTGTGGCACGGCTGGCTAATGGTGGCTCCGCCGGCAGAGTTGGTTGAGATTATAAACGCTAACATTGGGCCAAGATTCAGCGTTTTCATTGGGGTAGCTGAATCGCTCGGTGCGCTTGGGCTTGTTTTACCGGGTGTTACGCGCATGCTGCCGGGGTTAACCCCCCTGACCGCGGTGGGGCTGATGATTGTAGCGGGGAGCGCCTCGGTGTTGCACCTGTCCCGGGGGGAAACAGGGAGCGCAATAATTACGGCTATTCTGTTTGGACTATGCACATTTGTGGCCTATATGCGCTGGAAGGTCAAACCCCTTTCATCCCGAAAAACAGTTTTAGGCTTTTTGAACAGTTCTAAAATTTAAAATCAGTCAAGATTGTCGGGTGCGATCCGTATTTTGGGCGCGTTCCAATTAAATAAATATGATTAACACAATGAAAGGAAATGAAAAATGACAACTATAAATCCGTATTTGAACTTTAGTGATCACTGCGAAGACGCCTTCAATTTTTACCGGTCGGTCTTTGGTGGCGAATTTGCAATGGTTATGCGCTTTAAAGATGTGCCGCCCGAGTACCAAATGGGCGAAGGTGAAGCCGAGAAAATTATGCATATTGCTTTGCCGATTGGCCCGGGTACAATCCTGATGGGCAGCGATACGCCCGCAGCTATGGGGCCGGTTAACAACGGCAGCAACTTTTCCATCGCAATTAGCACCGACAGCGAAGCCGAAGCCACCCGGCTGTTCAACGGGCTTTCGGCCGGCGGGCAGGTATCTATGCCGCTCGACAAGACCTTTTGGGGAGCTTACTTTGGCATGCTCACCGACAAATTTGGCGTGCAGTGGATGGTCAGCTACGACTATAATCAGCAGCAATAAGCGACAGCAAAAATAAGAATTAAGGGGGAAACCAATATGACATCTCTAGCGCAAAAAATTACTCCATTTTTGTGGTTTGATAATCAAGCCGAGGAGGCCGTTAATTTTTATACCTCCATTTTTAACAATTCCAAAGTGGGAAACGTGTCCCGGTATGACGAGGCTTCGGCCCAGGCTTCCGGGCAATCGGCCGGCAGTGTGCTGACTGTAGAATTTGAAATTGCAGGCTACAAATTTGTGGGGTTGAACGGCGGCCCGGTCTTTAAATTTACTCCGGCGATTTCATTCTTTGTAAACTGCAAAACAGCCGATGAAGTGCAGAACCTTTGGGATAAGTTGTCTGTCGGCGGTAAAGCTTTGATGCCGCTTGACAGCTACTTTTTCAGTGAGAAGTACGGCTGGATTGAGGACAAGTTTGGGGTGTCGTGGCAATTGATTCTGTCTCAAGGTGAGGCAGAACAGAAAATCATCCCCTCGATGATGTTTGTAGGCGATGGTTGTGGCAGAGCCAAAGAAGCCATCGATTTTTACACCTCGCTCTTTGGCAATTCCAAGGTGATAAGTACCTTCCCTTACGGGGCGGGCCAGGAGCCGGATAAAGAAGGCACGCTTGCCTACGCCGACTTCAAGCTTGAAGGCCAGTTGTTTGCCGCAATGGACAGCGCCCATGAACACCGCTTTACTTTCAACGAAGCAGTTTCGTTTATGGTGAATTGCAACACCCAGGAAGAGGTTGATTATTTTTGGGAGAAGCTTTCGGCGGTTCCTGAAGCCGAACAATGCGGCTGGCTAAAAGACAAATTTGGTGTATCGTGGCAAATTGTGCCGGTTGCCTTATTTGAATTGATGAGTGACCCGGACCCGGCAAAATCACAGCGGGTGACACAGGCCATGCTGCAAATGAAAAAGATCGACATAAAAGCGTTGGAGAAAGCCTACGAGCAGGGATGATGACCCTCCTCCGCGCCGATGTGCCGCTTTTCAAACAGCTTCTCACCGTTTTTGGCCAGGCCTTTGCCGAGCCGGAAACCTATCAAAGCGCCGTGCCCAGCAACCCGTACTGGCAAACCCTGCTGGGCCGGCAGCACTTTATTGTTCTTGTGGCGCAGGCTGGCCAAACGGTTGTGGGCGGGCTGGCGGCCTATGAACTGGAAAAATTTGAACAGGAGCGCAAAGAACTGTACATTTACGATCTGGCGGTTGCGGCCGAACATCGCCGCCAGGGGATTGCCACCAGTCTCATCCGCGAGCTTCAGCGCGTGGCCAAAGCGCGCGGCGCCTACGTTATTTTTGTTCAGGCAGACCCCGGCGATACCCCCGCCACCCGCCTGTATGAGTCTCTGGGCTGGCGAGAAGATGTGCATCACTTTGATATTCCTGTTTAGCTTGTTGTCATAACGTTATTGAAATCAGGGGGGAACAAGAATGAGAAAAGTGATCTACTTGATGAATGTCTCGCTCGATGGCTTCATCGAGGGGCCGAACCGGGAACTGGATTGGGCCAGCATCGACGAGGAGTCGCATAGGTTTTTCAACGATCAGCAGAGCGATATGGGCACTCTCTTGTACGGACGGCGGCTGTATGAGGTTATGACATACTGGGAAACGGCAGATGCAAACCCGTCGATCTCGGAGGTTGAGCGCGAATTCGCGCGTATCTGGAAGAACTCGTCCAAGATCGTGTTTTCAAAGACCCTGGAACAGGTCCAAGGGAACGCCAGGTTGTTCAGGGGCGACATCGCGGCAGAGATCACGAAGCTGAAACAGCAACCCGGCAAAGACCTTGAAGTCGGTGGCCCCAACCTCGCCTCGACCTTTATGCAGCTCGGCCTGATTGATGAATACCGGCTTGTTGTCCATCCGGTCGTCCTGGGCAGCGGCACGCCGTTTTTCCCCACGCCGATTAACCGCGTTAACCTGCGGTTGGTTGAAACCCACACCTTTAAATCCGGGGTGGTTTATCTGCGCTACCGGCGCGCCGGCCTGGAATAGTAACAACTTTGCCAGAAGCATCACGATTAGAAAGGAGCAGTTCCATGTCTAAGCTTCGGGTTAACAGTTTCTCAATATCCATCGATGGCTATGGCGCGGGACCAAACCAGAGTCTCGAGAACCCGCTCGGCGTCGGCGGCGAGGCCCTCCACGAATGGTACGTTGCAACCCAAACGTTTCAACAGATGCTTGGCAACGAAGGCGGCACAACGAGCGTGGATGACGAGTTTGCGGCCCGTGGCTTCAACAACATCGGCGCCTGGATTCTGGGGCGCAACATGTTCGGCCCAATCCGAGGCCCCTGGCCTGATGACAGTTGGCAGGGATGGTGGGGCGACACGCCCCCCTACCATACGCCGGTTTTCGTGCTAACCAATCACCCCCGGGAGTCACTGGCTATGGACGGTGGCACAACCTTCCACTTTGTCACCGCTGGCATTCACGCGGCGCTAGAGCGCGCCCGCGAGGCGGCCAAAGGACAGGATGTTCGGCTTGGCGGCGGCGTGGCCACCATCCGCCAGTATCTTGCCGCCGGACTCATCGACGAATTGCATATCGCCATCAGCCCAACCTTGCTCGGCTCCGGCGAACACCTTTTCGCCAACCTCAATACAGTCGCCCTGGGCTACCACTGCACTGAGTACGTGGCCACGGCTGGGGCAATGCACTGCGTTCTGACAAAGCGATCGTAACGCTAAAATTGGCCAGCCATTAAATCAAAAGACGTGTACCAGCAATAAGGAGACAGCGTGCCGGAACCGGATAAAAGCCGTATTCAAGCCTTTGAAGATGCCGCCGCCTTTTGGCGGTGGCTGGAGTTAAATCACGCCTCTGAGCCGGAGGTGTGGGTGAAGATGTATAAAAAAGGCTCCGGCCAGAAAACAATTAATTGGGAGGAAGGCGTGGTAGAAGCCCTGTGTTGGGGCTGGATTGACGGCATCAGAAAGCCGCTTGACGACCAGGCTTATCTTCAGCGCTTTACGCCCCGCCGCAAAGGCAGTAATTGGTCAAAACGCAACCGCGAGCATGTGGAGCGTTTAATTGCAGAAGGCAAAATGCAGGAGCCGGGTATGGCCCACGTGCGCGCCGCCCAGGCCGATGGCCGTTGGGAGGCGGCCTACGCCCCGGCCAGTGAAATGGCCATACCGGAAGATTTTCTGGCGGCGCTGGAAGAGCGCCCGGCGGCCAAAGCCTTGTTTGAAACCCTCAACCGCCAAAACCTGTACGCCATTGGCTACCGCCTGCAAACCGCCCGCACGCCAGAAACCCGGCAAAAGCGGCTTGAGCGTATTTTGGAAATGCTGGAAAGCGGCCAAATGCTCTACCCAGGTAAACAGGAAAGTAACACTCATGTGCAGAAACATCAGAACGCTTTTTAATTTTGACCCGCCGGCCACCGATGACGAAATTCAGGCGGCAGCGCTGCAATTTGTGCGCAAGGTGAGCGGCTTCACCAAACCCTCACAGGCCAACGAAGCCGCTTTTCTGGCCGCTGTTGACGACATCGCCGCCATTACCCGCACCCTGCTTGGCGCGCTGGAAACAACCGCGCCGACCAAGGACCGCGACACAGAGGCGGCCAAAGCGCGCGCCCGCGCCGTCCAGCGATTTTCCACCGGGGCCAAAGCGTAATTTGACGAAACTACGATTGCCGGCAACAGTACCGTAGCACAAGATCGCCGCACTTGCGTGGCAGTCAATTTCGTTCTTGACTAAACGGAACAGATGTTCTATAATCAGAACAATACTTCGCCAGGAAAGAGGAATGATGTCGGTACAAATTCAAACAGATTATTTTATCGGGGCGCTTTACGGACTGCTGGACGAAACTTTTGACAACGTACACGGCTACTACCTTGACAAAGGCACCTCGATGTTTGAAACCCTGGCCACAATTTCGGCGGCGGAAGCCTCGGTGCCGGTGGGCGGCAAGTGCGCCACACTGGCGGCGCAGGTAAAGCACGTGGCCTTTTACCTGGATGTGCTGGAAAACGCGCTGCGCACCCAAAAGTATGAACGGCAGGATTGGGGCAAAATCTGGCGCGATACCAGCGCCGTTACGCCCGAAGAATGGGACGCGCTCAAGGCAGAACTGCGGGAAAGCTATAACCGGGTCAAAACCTACATCGGCGATACTACCGAGTGGTCCGGTGAACGGCAAATTGGCGGCATTATGGCCATTATCGCCCATACAGCCTATCATTTGGGTGAAATTCGGCAGGCGTTATGCAGCCTGAAACCGTAACCCGTGTCGAATCGATTCCGGGAATAAAAGAGCCGCCAATGTACGGATTAATCGGAAAAATAGTCGCGGTGGCCGGTCAGCGCGACGCGCTCATTTCGATTTTGCTCGAAAGCACAGGGGAAATGGCGGGCTGTATAAGTTATGTTGTGGCCAAAGACCCGGCTGATGGAAATGCAATCTGGATTACCGAAGTTTGGGACAGTGAGCAAAGCCATCGGGCGTCGCTGTTGCTGCCCGCGGTGCAGCAGGCCATCGCACGCGGCAAACCGCTGATCGCCGGCTTCGATCACACCACCGTAACCGAGCCGGTTGGAGGTTACGGGCTGAGCCCGCATCATCAAGCCAAATAATCCCGTTTCAGGTTTCAAGTTGCGGAGTCGTCAGGAGAAGTGACAGGATAGCAATTCGTTTTCTCGCTGACTCGCAATTCACAATTCATACTTGTATTTTTAAGGGGGGAACTATGAGTAACGTTCGTGTATTGGTTGGCACGCGCAAAGGCGCATTTATTCTGACGTCTGACGAAAAGCGCGAAAAGTGGAATGTTAGCGGGCCGCATTTTGCCGGCTGGGAAATGTATCACCTCAAAGGCTCGCCCGCCGACCCCAACCGGCTGTACGCTTCGCAGTCAAGCGGCTGGTTTGGGCAAACAATTCAGCGTTCCGATGATGGCGGCCAAACCTGGGAGCCGGTGGGCAACGAGTTTATTTATGACGGCGTGCCCGGCACCCATCAGTGGTATGATGGCACGCAACACCCGTGGGAATTTAAACGAGTCTGGTACCTGGAACCTTCGCCCACCGACCCGAATACAGTTTACGCCGGCGTTGAAGACGCGGCCCTGTTCCGCTCAAGCGATGGCGGGCAAACGTGGCAGGAGTTTTCCGGGCTGCGCAACGTTAAAGGCCATCTTTGGCAGCCGGGCGCGGGCGGCATGTGCCTGCACACCATCCTGCTAGACCCCAACAATCCCAACCGAATATTTGTGGCTATTTCGGCGGCGGGCGCGTTCCGCACCGATGACGGCGGCGAAACCTGGCAGCCGGCCACCAATGGGCTGGTTTCCGGGTTTGAACTGCCCGACCCCACCGCCGAAGTGGGCCACTGTGTGCACAACATCGCCATGCATCCCTCGCGCCCCAATGTGCTGTTTATGCAGAAGCACTGGGACATTATGCGCAGCGACAACGCCGGCGAGTCGTGGCACAAAGTGAGCGGCAACCTGCCCAGCGATTTCGGCTTTCCCATTGCGGTGCATGCCCACGAGCCGGAAACCATTTACGTGGTGCCCATCAAAAGCGATTCCGAGCACTACCCGCCCGAAGGCAAACTGCGCGTGTATCGCAGCCGCACCGGCGGCAACGAGTGGGAGGCGCTGATCAATGGGCTGCCGCAAAGCCATTGCTACGTCAACGTGCTGCGCAGCGCCATGGCGGTTGACACGCTGGAGTCATGCGGCATTTATTTTGGCACCACCGGCGGGCAGGTGTACGTATCGCCCGATTCCGGCGATCACTGGCAGCCGATTGTCCGCGACCTGCCGTCCGTAATGTCGGTTGAAGTGCAGGTGTTGCCGTGATCAGGGTAGTGTTGCCGCAGCACCTGCGCACGTTGGCGCGCGTGAGCGGCAAGGTTGAACTTGAGGTTGCTGCGCCGGTGACTCAGCGCTCAATTCTGGATGCGCTGGAAGCAAAATACCCCATGCTGCGCGGCACCATTCGCGACCACGTTACCCGGCAGCGCCGGCCCTTTTTGCGCTTCTTTGCCTGCGGCGAGGATTGGTCGCACGAGTCGCCGGATGCGCCGCTGCCCGATGCGATAGCCACGGGCGCTCAGCCGTTTTTGGTGGTGGGGGCGCTGGCCGGCGGCTGATTGGCCGGATTAGCGCCGCAGACTGAAAGGAAACCGCAACAATGAGAAAACTAAAACTTCAAGTACAAATGACCGTTGACGGATTCATCGCCGGCCCCAATGGCGAAATGGACTGGGGCACGTGGGATTGGGACGATGACTTAAAACAATACGTTACCGATATAACCGAACCGATTGACTGCATTGTCCTGGGCCGCAAACTCGCCGAAGGCTTTATTCCGCACTGGGCCGCCGTGGCCGCCAATCCGGAGCACCCGGAATTTACAGCCGGTCAGAAATTTACGGATACTCCCAAAGTTGTTTTTACCAGAACGCTTGATAAATCGGCGTGGAACAATACCATTTTAGCCACCGGCGATCTGGTTGATGAAATTACCCGGCTAAAAAAGCAAAACGGCCAGGACATCATCGCCTATGGCGGCGCTACGTTTGTATCGGCGCTCATCAAACATGGCTTGATTGACGAGTACCATTTGTTCATTAATCCGGCGGCAATTGGCCAGGGAATGGCAATTTTTAAAGAACTTGACAGCAAACAAAACCTGAGATTAGTAAAATCCATCGCCTTTGACTGCGGAATTGTGGTGCTGAATTACAAGCCGAAACGGGACTAACCGGATTTTGTTGATAGAGGGGTGTTGAGCGGGTGAAAACTTACATTGCCCTGTTTAGAGGCATCAACGTTGGCGGAAACAATATTCTGCCGATGAAAGACCTGGCCACGCTGCTTAAAGGTCTCGGCGGCCAAAATGTTAAAACCTACATTCAGAGTGGTAACGCGGTTTTCCAGCACCAGGCCGGGGACGCTGCCGGGTTAGCCGCTAAAATCAGTGGGGCAATCAAAGCCAGTCACGGCTTTGACCCCCAGGTATTGTTGCTGGATTCGGCTGGCATGGAGCAGGCGCTGGCGGCGAATCCCTTTCCGCAGGCCGAAGCGGACCCCAAAACCCTGCATCTCTATTTTTTGGCAGCCGCGCCGCAAAACCCGGACTTGTCCACGCTTAACAGCCTCCGGCAGGACAATGAGCAGTTCAGATTAATTGACACTGTGTTTTATCTGTATGCGCCCAATGGGATAGGCCGCTCCAGACTCGCTGCCCGGGCCGAAAAAGCACTTGGGGTGGCGGCCACCGCGCGGAACTGGCGAACCGTTTGCAAAATTATGGTGCTGGCCCAACAAGTTGAAAACCCGGATTAATGGGCTGACCCAATGACAAACATTCACTTTGCCTGCCAACGGCTGGCCCATCAATCGATTGCCCCGGCAGTTTTTGAAACCCCGGGCGAAGTAGTGCAACATTTGGGGGCGGTGCAGGCTCAGGATTATCTGGGCGCGCTGTGGGCGGTTGGGCTGCGCACCAAAACCGCCAGCGAAGCCGACATCGAGCAGGCCATCAGTGACAAAAAGATTGTCCGTACCTGGCCTATGCGCGGCACGCTCCATTTTGTCGCGCCCAAAGATGTCCGCTGGCTGCTGGCCCTGCTCACCCCCCGGATTATTGACCGGGCGGCGCGCCGTCACGCGCAGCTTGAGCTGGACAACGCCACCTTTGCCCGCGCCGAGTGGCTGTTTGCCGATGCGTTCCGGGGCGACCGGCGGCTCACCCGCACTGAAATGATGGACGTGCTGGAGCGTGATGGCATTGCCACTGCCGGCCAGCGCGGCTATCACATATTGTGGCGGGCGGCGCAAACCGGCCTCATTTGCTTTGGTCCCCGGCAGGGCAAGCAGGACACCTTTGTGTGGCTGGATGACTGGCTGCCCGCCGGCCCGCTGCTCACCCGCGATGAGTCGTTGGCCGAGCTGGCGCGGCGCTATTTTACCGGCCACGGCCCGGCTACGCTTCAGGATTTTGGGTGGTGGTCGGGCTTACCGGTGGCGGATGCCCGCGCCGCCGTTGAAATGGTTAAGGCGGAGTTGGCGCATGAAGAGGTTGACGACCAGATTTACTGGCTTTCGGTCACGGCGGCCGGCGCAAAAAGCGGCTCGCCCTCGGCCTTTTTACTGCCCCCGTTTGATGAGTATTTACTGGGCTACCGGGACCGCAGCGCCGTTTTGAACCCGGCCCACGCCGAAAAAGTTGTGCCCGGCGCTAACGGTATGTTCAAACCACTCATTGTCATCGATGGCCGGGTGGTGGGTACCTGGCAGCGAACCCTGCGCAAAACAAAGGCGATGGTGCGGCTCGATCCCTTTGACCCCCTCGGCCCGGCCCAAATGGCGGCGGCTATTGCCGCGGCCGAACCCTATGGCCAGTTTCTCGGTCTGCCGGTCGAAATCAGTTGTGCAGCAGCCACCGTTTGAACAATACTGCCGCCAGCAGCGCCATCGCTGCGCCAAAAAGAAACGGCGCCGCCGGGCCAAATCCCGGCCACGGCCCCAACCCCTGCCACAACAGCCCGGCCACCACCGACGCCGGCAGCACGGCCAGGCCCACGCCGGCGTGAAACAGGCCGTAAGCCGTGCCCCGGTACTCGGCCGGCACCAGGTCAGCTACCAACGCTTTGGCGGTACCTTCGGTGGCGGCGTAAAACACGCCGTACACGCCAAACAGCAGCCAAACCTGCCAGCCGGTTTGGGCGGCGGCAAAGCCCAGGTAGATGAGGCTGTATAGCAGCCAGCCGCTCAGTATCAACCGCGGCCGGCCAATCCGGTCAGAAAGTGAGCCGAGCGGCCCGGACAACAGGCTGTACACAGCATTGAACGTGAGCAGCATGCCCATTACCCCCAACACGCTTAACCCGCGTTCCTGGCCGCGCAAAATAATAAACGCATCGGCCGAATTGCCCAGCGTGAACAGAACCATTACCCCCAAAAATGCCCGAAACCGGCCATCCAGCGCCTGCCAACGCCGTTGCAGCGTTGGCGCGCCCGGCCGGGCCTGCGGCAGTTCAATTTCTTTTGCGCCCAACGCCAGCACCAGCACGCTCAGCGCCGCGGGAATGATGCTGGCCACAACCAGCCACTGAAAACTTTGCCGGCTGAGACTGAGCGCATTGGTTTGCGTGGCCCAAATGATCAGCGTAGCCAGGGCCAGGCCGATAAAAGCTCCGGCCGTATCGCCGGCCCGATGCAGGCCAAAGGCCAGCCCGCGCTGGTTGGGCTGCACGCTGCCGGCCAGCAGGGCATCGCGGGGGGCGGTACGGATGCCCTTGCCCACCCGGTCGGCAAAGCGTACCCCCAGCACCCAGCCCCAACTCCCGGCAAAATACAAAAACGGCTTGCTCAAGGCCGACAGACCGTACCCCAGCACAGCCAGCCGTTTTCGTTTTTGCCAGCGGTCGGAGAGCGCGCCGGAGTACAATTTGACCAGACTGGCCGTGGTTTCGGCGATACCTTCAATCAGGCCGATGACCGTGGTGCGCACGCCCAGCACGTTGGCCAAAAAAAGCGGCAGCACGTTGATTAACATTTCAGAAGAGATGTCGGTGAGAAGCGAAGTGAGCGTCAGCACCCAGACGTTTGGCGGCAGCCGGTGCGGCTTGGTCAGATTAATCGCATTTTCTGGCATGCCGGCCGCATCACTGCCCCGAGCCATTGTGCGACATCACCCAGCAGGCGTGTGGCGGAAAAGAGACAACCTGGGTTTGGCCGGCGCGCGGCAATTCAAGCTGGCGCTCGTTTTGAACGTCCATTGTCAGCGTGGTATCGCCGATGTTGAGCTGAACCCGCACCGTCGCGCCCAAAAAACTGACCGTTTCGATGCGGCCGGTCAGTTGGTTGTCGCCGTGGCCGTTGCCAAAGTGCAGCTCTTCCGGGCGGAGCAACACGTTCACTGCGGTCCCATCGGCGTAGGCCAGCGCCGCACCGGTGTTGATCGGCTGGTTTTGGTACAGCAGCACGCCCTGCGCCGCGTTGGCCACGGTGCAGTGGAGCTGGTTGAGCATACCCACAAACGAGGCCACAAATTGAGTTTGCGGGTAGTTGTAAATTTCAAACGGCGTGCCCACCTGTTCAACTTTGCCCTTGTTCATTACCACAATCCGGTCAGATAACGACAGCGCCTCTTCCTGATCGTGGGTAACGTAAATGGTGGTGATGCCCAGTTCCTGCTGGATGCGCCGAATCTCGCTCCGCAGTTCGAGCCGAATTTTGGCGTCGAGCGCGGACAGCGGCTCATCGAGCAGCAGCAGTTGGGGCCGGATAGCCAGCGCCCGCGCCAGCGCCACCCGCTGCTGCTGCCCGCCGGAAAGCTGGTAGGGGTAGCGGTCGCCAAAATTGGGCAGGTGGATCAGCGCCAGCATCTCGTCAACCCGCTGTTTGATGTCGTTTTGGGGCGTGCCGGCAATTTTCAGCCCAAACCCGATATTGCCGGCCACGGTCATATTGGGAAACAGCGCGTAACTTTGAAAGACCATGCCTATGTTGCGCTGGTTGGGCGGGGCAAAGGTCACATCGTTGTTACCAATTTTGATCTGGCCGGCGGTGGGTTTTTCAAAGCCGGCGATCATGCGCAGGGTGGTGGTTTTGCCGCAGCCGCTCGGCCCTAAAAATGAAATAAACTCGCCGCCGGTCACCTGCAAATTAAAGGCGTCAACGGCCGTAACCGGGCCAAAATCTTTGCGAATGTTTGTTAGTTCAAGAAACGTCATACCTGTTCCTCTGAATGTGGGGATTAGGAGTCAGGAGTCGGGGGCTAGCCGGGGCCGGCCAACCCGCGATCCCGGTCAGTTTTGCCGCGGCCCAAAAACTGGATCAGCCCGACGCAGGCCCATGTGAGCGCAAAACTGACAATGGCCAGCGCCGCCGGTTCGTAGGCCCGATTTTGGCCCAGCAAAGCCAGGTAGGGGCCAAAGGCCGGTCGAGCCAGAAACGCGGCCAGCACCAGTTCGCCAATGACGATGGCAAAGGTTAAAAACGCGCCACTGAGCAGCGCGCCGCGCAAATTGGGAAAGATCACCTGCAAAATGATGGTCGGCCAGCCGGCGCCCAAACTTTGGGCCGCCTCGGTCAGGGTGCGGATATCGATAGTGCGCAGGCCGTTATCCACCGCCCGGTACATGTACGGCAGCGACAGCACCGTGTAGCCGGCAATCAGCAAAATGTTGCTGGTAAAACTGCTGCCGGTGAGCGCCAGCGGTGGTCGGCTGTAAATTCTGATCAGGCCAAAAACCAGCACCACCGCCGGAATCACAAACGGCAGCAGCGTCAGCAGCTCGACCACCGGCCGGAGCCGGGGCAGGCGTAACTGCACCCAGTAGGCCGTAGGCACGGTGATCAACAGGCTAACAATGATGGTTAACAGGGCCATCAACACCGAAAAGCCGAATGACTCCAAAAATTTGGGGTCGCTGAAGGCGTTTTGATAGGCCACAAAACTGAGTGTGTCCTTTTTGGCCCGCAGCGAAAAAATAAAGGTGCCGGTGAGCGGCAGCAATAAATAGATGGCGCCCAGCGCCACCCAAAACCAGGACCAGAGCGAACCTTTTTTCATCGCAGCCACCGTTCTGTTTTGCGCTGGAGGGCGGTGTAGCCGGCAATGGAGATGGCCATCACTACTACCATGCCCAGGGCCAATGCATAACCCAAACCGGGATTGTTGAGCACGTCACCGCGGATTTGCGCGCCAATGACAATCGGCACCAGGTTGAGCGAGCCGCCGGTGAGGGCAAAGGCGGTGGCGTACGCGCCAAACGAGTTGCCAAACAGCAAAATCATGGTGCCCAGCAGCGAGGGCAGCAAAATGGGCAGAGCCACGTAGCGCCAGTAGTGCCAGTTGCTCGCCCCCAGATTTTCGGCGGCTTCGCGCCATTCGCGCTTGAGGCCATCGAGCGCGGGCGTGATGATCAGCACCATCAGCGGAAATTGAAAATACATGTACGTCAGGCTCAAACCGGTAAAGCTGTACAGGTTAAACCCGGCATCGTAAATGTTGATGCCCAGCAGGCTTTTGAGCAGAACGGTCACAAAACCCACCCGCCCCAGCGTCGCGATAAAAGCAAAAGCCAGCGGCACGCCGGCAAAGTTAGAGGCTACGCCGCTAAACGTCATCAATACATTGCGGATGGGCAGGGGCAGCCCGCCGACCGTGACTGCGTAGGCCAGAAAAAAACCAAGCAGGCCGCCGGCGATGGCCGTAACCAGGCTGATTTTGATGCTCAGCCAGTAAGCGTTGAGGATAAACGGCTGGGACAGGCCAATAATATTGTCGAGCGTAAAGCTGCCCTGCCGGTCAACAAAACTGCCGGTAAACAGCGACAGGGCCGGCAAAATCATAAACGCGAAGGCGAACAAAAAAAATGGGGCCACGCCCAGCCACGCCCAGGAAATGTTTGCTCGCTTCAGGCCGGCCATCACCGGCCGGGGCGCATCTTTTTGCGCTATTTGGGCCACAGGTAGTTCTCTTTCGCTTGCTGATAGCAAATTACGGTGCGGGTTGGAGCGGCTGGCCGCTCCAACCCGCACCATTATGCGACGCTGTTTTGGTTACTGCACGTTAACGTTAACTACCGAGTCCCAATTGCCGGTGATGGTCGCTTTAGAGGTTTCAAGCTGGGACAGGGTGGGGAAAACCGCTTTGGCGTACAGCTCGGCCGGGGGCAGCTTGGCCGACAGTTCGGCGGGAATAACGCCCCGTTTAACCATATCGTTGTAGCGAATGGGGTGGCCGTAGCCGCTCAGCCAAACCAACTGGCCTTCATCGGAGTAGAGGTATTCCATCCACAGTTTGGCGGCGTTGGGGTGCGGCGCGTAGGCGCTGATCGCCTGAACGTACACGCCACCCAGCACACCGGACTGGGGCACCACAACTTCAACATTGGGGTTGCCGGCCAGCGCATCCCGGTCGGTCAGAGCCAGATAGTCGTTGCGGATAACGATGGGTGTTTCACCGCTGGCGATGGTGCCGGAATTGGCGATAACCGGCACAAAGTTGCCGGCCTGATTCAGTTCGGCAAAGAATTCCAGCCCGGCCTGGGCGGCGGTTTCCAGATCACCGGTGCGGGACAACCCGGCGGCGATCACCGATTGAATGGCCTGGTTGGAGGTGCGGGGATCGCCAGCCAGAGCGACCTGCCCTTTGTATTCCGGTTTCAGCAGGTCGGCCCAATCCTGGGGTACGTTTTGCACCACATCGGTGTTCACTTCAAAGGCCAGTACGCCGTAATAATCACCGTACCAGTAGCCTTCGGGGTCTTTTACATCCTGCGGAATGGAGGCCCAGGTAGAAACTTTATACGGCTGGATCAGCCCTTCGTCTTTGGATTGCGGGCCAAAGGCAAAGCCCACATCGATGACATCCGGGGCTTGCGGCCCGGTGTTGTCTTTGTTGGCCCGAATGGCTTCCAGTTCGTCCCCGGAACCGGCGTTGGGGTCAAGCTCGTTCACTTGCAGGCCGTATTTTGCTTTGAAGTTTTCAATCATTGCCCCGTAGTTCAGCCAATCGTGCGGCAGAGCGATGGTGGTCAACATGCCTTCGGCCTGAGCGGCGGCGATCAGCGCATCCATCTGAACAGCGGTTTCGGCGGCCACGCTTTCAACACCAGCCTGGACGGCAGCGACGGGCGGCAGGCACAATTTCCAACCCGGTTCAATCACATCGACATTGGTAATGGTGGCGTAGCTGCTATCGGTAGCCGCTTTGGCGTTGGTGGCATCGGCAATAACCTGGTAGGCCAGCACATCCCCATAAACTTTGTCGGCAATTTTCGACAGCCAGTCATCGGCCTGAACAACCACATCAGATTCACAAACCACTTCTTCCTGGGCCAGCGTAGCCGCCGGAGCCAGGGTGAACAGTAACACCAGCAACAGCAACAGCATGACTGCTTTTTTCATGACAGGTTCTCCTCGCATAAATTTTGTTTTGAAATTTGTTAGGGGCTTGCTTGCGTACGAACTTGTGGATTTAAAACGAAAACCTTCACCTCCTGTTGGGTTATTGCGCACCAAAACGGCGCTGTTTGCCGCTGATAATCGCTTACAACCCAATCATAGTAGACAAAGCCGTTTAACCCGCTGTTAAGAAGAGATGAAGGTTAGGTTAAGAAGTTGATAAATTTTTTTTACAGTTGGCATCAGCGAAGCGGCAGTCTCACGCCCAATCAAGCGATTATCCGGGCACAACTCACTAAAGTTACTGACTGCATGGTGATTACAGTATAAACGCGTTGGCGATTATTAGCCAAACTGACCCCATCTTTGTTGCACCTTACACCTTTCCCAGCCCGATTTGCCGTTGGGTGCAGAAGCCCGGCTCGCCCGGTATGGTGTTTTTGCGCACCGGCATCGGCGGGGCACGGGTGCCGGATACGCCTGCTGGCGGGCGATCCGCTGCCCGAAGTTGCCGAAGTTTCGATAGTGTTAGTGTCTTTAATTTTTCGTCACAAATTTTCTTGCGACGTGTTACGTGTTGCGTGTTCCGTTTGCAGCGCGTTTTTTATGCAACACGCAGCACGCAATACACGCAGGCCAGCAGGTGGCGAAAAAATTTTGACATTAACCGATGGTGATCAGTAATCGACCGGCAGAGGTTTGTAACCGGTTATTCCGCGCCAATCAGCGCCCGGCGAACCGCGCCGGCCGTCCCCTGTTGCGTCAGAGCCACCACAATATCGCCCGGCTGGAGCAGCGTTCCTCCGTGGGCGATGATCACCTGATTGCCGCGCCGGACGGAGGTGATCAGGGCCAGCGCGGGCAAATCCAGCTCTTTGATGCGTTGTCCCACCCCCACCATTCCGCTCGACAGCGGGATTTCGAGGATTTCGGCTTCTGACAGTTGGCCCAGGCGCAGGGTTTGCCGCTGATGTTGCTGCTCCAGTTTGTGCAGAATGGCGCTGCGATAGGCCCGGACAATATCGGCGCGGCGTAGCAACCCCACCAACCGGGTCGGGTCGCGATGATTTACCACGGGCAAACGCCCCACGTCCTTTTCACTCATATAACGCAGCGCTTTTGAGAGCGGCTCATCCTCATAAGCCACCACAATCTCGCGCACGGTGATGTCGCCCACCGTCATCGACTCGCGGGCAGACGGGTCGCTCACCCGTTCCAAATCCTGTAGCGTCACAACGCCAAAGAGCTGGCCCTGGTTATCAATGACCGGAAAGCCGTGATGGCGCGTTTGGGCAAACGTTGCGGCCAGCTCTTTGAGACTCATATCGACCTTAACCACATCGGGATTTTGCGTCATTACCTCGCTCACCGGCAGCGCCTTCATTACATCAACGTCCCGGTCTCGTTCCAGCGGGATCCCTTTTTTGACCAGTTTCAGGGTGTAGATGGAAAAGCGGCGGAAATTTTGCGACAACAGGGTGCTGAGACCAACGGTAACCATCAGCGGCAAAATCAGCCGGTAGTCGCCCGACATTTCAAATACAATGAGGACAGCGGTTAGCGGGGCGTGGGCGGCGGCGGCAAACACACTGGCCATCCCCACCAGAGCATACGCGCCGGGGCTGGCGGTAACTGCCGGAAACAGGGAATGGACACCGTAGCCAAAAGCGCCGCCCAGCATCGCGCCCATAAATAGCGAGGGCGAAAAAATACCGCCCGAATTGCCCGAACCGAGGGTAAACGAGGTGGCGATCAACTTGGCCAGTACCAGCAGGAGCAGCAAATTCCACGGCAGGCTGCCGTTAAGGCTCTGCTCGATGGTAGACAGGCCCGTGCCCAACGCCTGCGGAAAGAGCAGCCCGGTTAACCCAACTACAATAGCGCCCACAGCCGGTTTCAGGGCGTTGGGGAAATGCCAAAAGTCAAACCGGTCTTCAAGGTAGTAAAGTACGCCCACAAAACTCCAGCCAACCAGCGCCGCCAGCACGCCCAAAATGGCATACAGCGGAATTTCCCAGGGGCTGACCAGATTGTACGTTGGAATGGCGAACGCTGGATTGCTCCCCAAAAAGCGGCGGCTCACAATACTGGCGGCCACCGCTGCAACTACCACCGTCCCAAAATAGTGCGTGGTAAATTCGCCCAGAATGACTTCCATGGCAAAGATCACCCCGGCAATGGGCGCGTTAAACGTGGCTGCAATACCTGCCGCAGCGCCGCAGGCCACCAGCGTAATTGTTCGCTCTGTGCCCAACTTCAAAAACTGAGCCGCGGTTGAACCGAGCGCTGCCCCCACCTGCACAATTGGCCCTTCTCGGCCGGCCGAGCCGCCGGTGCCAATACAAACAGAAGAGGCCAACGATTTGACCACGGCTACCCGCGGCCGAATGCGGCCTCTGTTGGTAATGATCGCCTGCATCACCTCCGGCACCCCGTGGCCTTTGGCTTCTTGCGCCCAGTAGGCAATCATTGGCCCGCTGATGAGCGCTCCAAGGATGGGCAGCAGGATGATCCAGCTTTCTCCGAGCGGAGCCAGCAACTGTGGCACGCCCTGCACAAAAGAAAATTGCGTAATCCAACCAATAGTTTTGATAAATACAACGGCGGTTAAACCGGTGCCCAGGCCAACGAGGGTGGCCACCACCATCAGAGAAGCAACGCTTTGAACATCGATACTGGACCATAAGTGGCGAATAAAACCGGGCACGCCATGCCCGGTGAATGTGGCAGATTCGGCTCGACTTGAAGCCATTCTCTTTCTATCCTCCTGATATGCATCATCTGTGACTTTTACCCCTATCCCGTTCCCTGTCGGGGGGTGGGGGGCAGGGATGTTGCCGGGCAGCTTGGCCGCCCGGCAACATCCCGCTGATTATCTCCATAAAGATATACCCTTTTCTTTTTTGGCCTACGATTTTTGATCAAACCCCTCGGTCCAGCCACTGGACTCAATGAGGTCCTCTGCGGCCACACCTTCGGCCCAGCCGATGGACTCAATGTTGTCCTTTTCCGCCATACCTTCGGCCCAGCCGATGGACTCTACGTGCTCCGCTTTGGCCATGCCTTCGGCCCAGCCCAGTGAGTCGTTTGCTGCCGCTTTGGCCGCGGCTTTTAGCCGGTTAAATTTCTCCTGCAGCGTCGCCATCACCCGGATTAACTGTTTTTGATGTTCTTCCCAGTCAGGGTCATCGGTCTGTTTCATGGCCACAAGATGCTGAATAGCGCTGGCCTCGCTGGAGGAAAAGTTTTGCACCCGCTGCCGAAATCGGTTTCTGGCCTCAGTTTGAGCCTGGCCCACCACTCCTGCCAGGCCATCGACCGCAGCATCCCAGCTCTTGAGCCGGGCTTCTACATCGTGTAGATATTCTTCTTTGGTAGACATTTTTTTCTCCTTCACTTGCTTCATGTTACCAAACATCGGTTTATTATTTATGATAACAGGAGTCACGCCGACTCGTCTTTAGGAGTTGCTCAAGTTACCCTAAAGACTAGCTAAAGATATGGGTTGTTGTGGTGGGCAGAGAGGTTTTGTTTGGGGGGAAGGGCAAATAAATTCGATGGCCCGCTACTTTCCCGGGTTCGGGAAGGCAGCGGGCCATTTTGTGTAAATTGCACTATCTAATTGGGTACAAACAACTGCGTTTGATCGGTACTCAACCCGGTTATGGGTTAATTACACTTACAAAGATATCGCTGTTGCCAAACTGGCTCTCACAAACCAAACCGGGCGCCGGTTTTGTAACGGGTTCATTGGCGTAGGGATCCTGCCCCAGCCGGCGAGCGACGCGGTCGGCCATATCGCCGCGCACCACCGAGGTCCCGGAAATGAATCGCTGGTAGTCATCAACCGCCGGGCAGCCCACACCGCGGCGGGTATCGGTGTAAATGAACCAGGCGTGGGCATCATCGGAGACCAGGGTGTTGTAATCGCCATAAAACTGGCGGGCCAGGTTGTTTTGGGCCGTGGCCGCCGGGTCAGAAGAGGCGCTGCTTACCTGCACCGGCGCTGACCAGCCGCTGCCGGAGTTGCTCACGTAATAGCTATCAATGCTGGCGTTACCCGTGCCATACGTGCCGGAATTTTTGGCCGTGAGCGCCTGAAAGGCCAGATCGACCCGACCGCTGGGCGCGATATCCAACCCCTGGAAAAAGGCATAACCCTGAGCGCCGCTGCTGACGGTGGTCAGCGCGCTCCATGTTAACCCTTTGTCGGTTGAGGTTGTCACCACCACCCGACCCCCCTCACTGGTGCGGTTAACCCATGCGGCGTACAGGGTAGAGTTGCCGGGGCGCTGGTCAACGGCGATGGACAGGAAGCTGTCGGTGCGGAAGTTGGCCCCCGGAATCGGGTCGTGAATATCCACGACGGGGCCAATAACAATTGGCCGCGCCCATTTTTGGCCGCCGTCGCGGGAGATGGACACCAACTGCGACGAGCCTTCTTCCCAGGCTACATAAACCCGGCCATCGGGGCCGGTGCGCACGGCTGAACCCTGGCGGCCGTTGCCGGTATTGTTGTTGCCTGCCGGCGAGAGCTGTTTGGGGGCAGAGAAGCTGTTGCCGCCATCTGTCGATACCGAAACAGCCACCGGTTCCGGCGCGCCGCCGGCCGAGCGGAATTCGGTCCAACTCAGGTAAACACGACCGAAGTAGGGGCTGGCTGGGTTGTCATCGGCCCAAATGGCTTCTTTATCGTTGAAATCATTGGGATTCTTTTTGACGGTGGCAATCACGGGCGCGCTCCAGGTTGCGCCGTTATCGTCCGAGTAGGACACGGCCAGCAGCTCCGGGGCTTTGTTGGGCGGATAGGGGCTGCGACCGGATTTGTACGAGGCCAGAGTGGCGTAGTAAGCCCGCACTCCGTTGGCGTAAGAAAAACCGTTGCCGCCTGGTTTGGGGCCGTAAACAATTACCGGGTCGCCATCGGAGATCAGGTCGCTGGCCTGCCAGCCGGGCTGGTCATCGAGCAGGCCGCGGTTGGCCCAGGTGTTGCCGCCGTCGTCAGATGTGTAGATTCCAGACGTGCCAACATCAGGGAAAAAGGAGCAATCGCTGGCTGCGGCATTCGGGCCGCGGACCGGGCCGGGACCGCAGGGGGGCTGTCGCTGCTCATCGTTGGAGCCGGCAATCAGGAAGTTGCTATTCAGAGGGTTCACGGCAATGGTCGGTTCGTTTTGTTTGTTGGTGGGGAAAACGGCGGTATCGTTTGAACTGGCGTCCCCCTCAACCTGGGGCTCGTTGGCCTGTGTGTCAAATGACCCGGCAGCGTAGGCCGTAATGGCCCCCACCAGCGCGATGGCGACCAATCCCAGCAGGATGGCTGCCGAAGATCGCGCTGTCCGGCGTTGCGAAAACTGCCGCCTGAGGCTGGGTAAGATCGTATTCATAATAATGTCACTCCTCCCGATTCAACATAGCTTAATAATGGTTTTTTGATGATTAGCTGAGGCAAACCTGGTCGGTTAATATTATCGATCTCACCCCCCCTCGCTGAAATTGGTGAACAACCCTGCAATTTTAATAATTACTGACCCCAGGCCCGCAGGTCGTAGCGGGAAACATTCTGGTTGAGCGGGTCAACACACACTTTAAAATCCGTAATCTGACCGCCGGCCATATTGGGTTGTGTCTGATAAAAATGATTGAAATTGATCACACTGTTGCTGTTATCGTACAGAATAGCCAGGATAACCAGATACGAGGATACGCCGCCGCCAAGGTTTTTCAGCTTGCCGGCCAAACAGTAAGTGTCCGTTTGATTTGAGGCATTGACTTCGGAAAACTCAAAATCCAGAACCGGCGAGTCGTTACTTGGCGCGGCCTCGGCGCGCAGGTTGAAGTTAGCCGCATTTTGAACGCCAATGGCCGTTAATTTAAAAGGCAGCCGCGCTCCCTGGGGAATCGTATCGACAGGCCAGTAGTCGAGCGTGCTGTCTTCATCGGCCACAACCTGGCCCCCGGCATCGAGAAAAGTGCCGGTGATGTAAGCCAGTTTTTGGGCGGCTCCGGTGTTGTTGAGCATATCGCCATATAAAATCAGGTTGCTGTCATCGTAAGTGGAGGATCGCGCGCTGCTAAAAATCCAGCCGGTTGGGAGCGGCGTTTCGGTGGGGGTGGCCGTCGGCGCCGGAGTTTCTGTGGCCGTTGGCGATGGCGGCACGGTTGGCGTGGCGGTAGCGGTCGGGGTATCGGTTGGCGGCGGGGTGGCAGTGTTTGCCGGAGTTGAACTGGCGGCTGCGGCGGCAATTTCGGCCACCGGCTGGGCTTCGCTGGTAACCGGCGCTGCTTCTGCTATCGGCAAGTCGGCCGGCAAGGGAGTTGATGTCGGCGGGAGCGATTCGGCCGGCCCGGAAGCAGCGGCCATCTGTTGAGCCGCCGGCGCTGCGGTGGCGGTCAACGTTGGCAGCGGGGTTCGGGTGAGGGTTGGCAAATGGGAATCCCTGGCCCGGCCAGCCAGCGGCTGCGACCCGGCCCGGCCAAACGCGCAGGCAAGCGTGGCTGCGGTTAAAACAAAAACAGCGAACAACGCTAATAATCGCGGTCCCCGGCCGGTATCCGCCAGTTGTTTCGGTAATAAATGGTCCAGTTGCATCTGTGCAGAGCTATACCACACCAATTTTGAACAGCTTTAAATAGAAGAAAAACATTACCAGCGAGGCGGCTGGTTTAAGATGGCATATAGCTGGCACTTTTCCCGGTGCCGGAAGTGTTAATTGAGGAATATAACTGCGGGGTGGGACAATGATGTGTCTTGCCCGTAGCCGATTTCTACTGATTTATGCCAATGTTGACGGCCTGTTTGAAGCCTGAAGCGAAATTATAGCACTCAATGTGGGGGTGTCAAAACCATCGGAGAAATCATCGATGACTCTGGCCGCGTCACCGTAAATTGATTACACCAGTTGAACGGGATGGCCCTGGCCGCCGGGCCGGGTGCGGCTGTAGCGGCAGCGGTCCTTCAGCGAGCAAAAATCGCAGTTGGTCAACCCTTCTACCCCCATCTGACAACTGCCCGTGCCCATAATCATTGACAGCGATTTGAGCGGCTGCATCACCCCGGAACTGTTCAGCGTAACGCCGATGGCCGCGGCATCGATCAGCTTGAATATCGTCGCCTGGTCGCGCATTGACCAGCTTGATTCGCCCGGCGAGAGCAGCGTACTCAGCCGCCAGCCCTGCGCCTGCTGCCGGGCTTCAACTTGCCGGTAAAGCTGCTGCCGCACCTGGTCTACCGCCCACGAGGCCAGTTCATCAAACAGCATCGTTTGAAAAAGCTGCTTTTCAATTTGCAGCAGCCGCAGTTTGCGGTCAACGCCGGCTCCCACCGTGCAAACGGCCACCACCAGCGCCTCTGCGCCGCCCACCACCTGCACCACCGGCCCGCCGCCAATCAGCACCCCGTTGGCCAGTTGCAGCCGCTCGTGCAGAAATTTTTTAATGGGGAAGATGGTGTAGCAGGCCGCCGGAGTGGCTATCTGGCCAATGGCGTCGATGGCGGCGTCTAGCTGCGCCCTGCGGCTGGGTTGGGCCATCAGGCGGGCAAACTGCTCGCCGCGCAGGTCAATGTAACTTTGGGCGTCAAACGCCAGCGCAAAATCTTTAATAATTTCCATAGATACGCCTAACCGTATCCGGCCGTCAGCCGGCAATTTTGGGCAAAAAGCCGCGAAAAGTTGGGGTAGCGGGCCAGTTCAAGGTAGCGGGTGCCGGTGCGGATGTATTCCGCCTGCGCCCGCTTTTGGTTTGAAAGCAGCAGATATTTGGCCCCGATGCCGGCGGCGTTGCCCACCTGTTGAATGCGCGCCAGCGGCACGGGCGGCAGCAGCCCAATAGCCACGGCGTTGGCCACGTTAATGTAACTGCCAAACGCGCCGGCAATCACCACCGCGCCAATATCGGCCGGGGTCAGGCTGCTTTCGGCCAGCAGCGCCTGAATGCCCGTTTGAATGGCCGATTTGGCCAGCAAAATCTCGCGGATGTCGTTTTGGGTAACCACAATTTCCTTCAGCTCGCGGGTCGGGTCGGCCTCAACCAGCACAAACTCGCGGGCCTGCTCGCCCTGCCGCACGCCGGGATGCGCGCCAATTTCCAGCCGGCCGTTATCGCTGACCGCGCCGGCCAGGTGCAGTTGGGCCACCACATCCAAAATGCCGGAACCGCAAATGCCGTTGGGCGGCGCCTGGCCAATGGTCTGGCACAAAACGCCCGCCGCCAAAATCTGCACCTTTTCAATGGCGCCGGCTCTGGCCCTTACCCCGTGCCGGATGTGGTAGCCTTCAAAGGCCGGGCCGCTGGCGCAGGAAACGCTGATCGCCGGGCGGCCCGGGCTGAGCAGCGAAATTTCGGTGTTGGTGCCAATATCGATGGCCAGCGTCGGCTGCTCCGGCTCCGCGCCCACGGCCAGCAGCATGGCCACGTGGTCGGCCCCAATGAAGCCGGCAATGTTGGGCGGCAAATGGATGCTCGCGCCGGGGGCCAGCGGCAGGCCCAGCTCGCGCGCTTTTAAATCGATGGCGTGATTGACGGCCGGGGTAAAGGGGGCGGTGACCAGTTGGCGGGTGGGCAGCCCCAGCAGCAGGTGGTGCATCACCGTGTTGCCCACAATCACCGCTTCCAGTATTTGCCGGCGCTCACCGCCAACCGCACGGCACAGGTCGTCAACCACCTGGTTGAGGGTTTCCAGCACCACCCGCTGCATGGTTTGCCGGGCGGCGGGTGATTTGAGCGCATACGTTACCCGGCTGACCACATCCTCACCGTAGCTGATCTGCGGGTTCATCACCCCGCGGGCGGCCAGCGTATCGCCGCTGAGGAGGTCCACCAGATAGGCCGCAATGCCGGTTGAGCCAAGGTCAATGGCCAGACCAAACACGGGCGTCCCCGCCGGGGCAAAGGCGATGACTTCCTGCTGCCGCAGATAGGCCACGCCGCGCCATTTTTCCTGCCGGAGCTGGGGCGATAACGTTTGCAGCAGCGCAAAATCGATGCGGCTGGCCGGGTGCGGGCCGGCCCGGTTGATGGCTTGCAGCAGGTTGTCGGCGTCGGCCAGGGGCGCGGCCAGCGACGGCGGCGCGAGTTCCACCGCCACCGGCTGCACGACCGGGTCCGGCGGCAGGCGGCTTTCCAGCCCCTCGGTTTGAGCCTGCATGGGCTGGCTCAACGACTCGGCGGGGACGTGCAGTTTGCAGGCGCTGCGCGGGTAGGCCATACAGGCCAGCCGGCAGCCCTGCTCGATTTCCGCCGGCAACAGCAGCGCCTCTTCGGCCAGGGTGAGCGCCGGCCAAAGCTGCCCGCTTATCACCCGCACCTTGCAATGGCCGCACACGCCGCTGCCGCCGCAATCGTTGATCAGTTCCACCCCCAACTGCCGCGCCGATTCCAGCAGCGACTGATCCTCGGCACAGGGCCCGCGGCGGCCCAGCGGTTCAAAATCAACGCGGTGTTGTGGGGTCATCAGCAGCACAATCCTTAAAAAAGCGGCGCTGAAGACCGTGGCCGGCCTTCAGCGCCGGGGGCGTTAGCGGTAAACGCCGTATTCTCTGGTAAAATCGAACATCGCTTTGAGATTTTCCGGTTTGGCTTCGTCCAGCAGGGCGGAGGTGTCCATAATGTAGCCGCCGTCCTTGCCGCAGGTGTCGATGAGCTTTTTGCAGTAGGCGCGCACATCGTCTGGCGTGCCGGTGAGCATAAGCCGGTTGGGCAGGTTGCCGGAGAAGCAGGCAATGCCCTTGAGTACGTCTTTGGCCCGGGCCATGTCCATTTGGGCAAAGTGGAAGATGACTTTGCCCGGCGGCACTTCGGCAAAGTATTCCAGCCGGGCGGTGTCGTTGCCTTCGCAGTACACCAGCGGGATCACACCCTTGTCCACCAGCGCTTCGATGGCTTTTTTCAGCGACGGCCAGTAGAACTTTTTAAACTGGGCGTCGGACATGAAGCCTTCTGAGCCTTTGTGCAGCCAAATCCAGCAGATAGGCATATCGGCCCCGGCGGCCCCGGCCCCGTAGTCGATGGTCATTTGGGTGGCTTTGTCAACCGCGGCCAGCAGCTTGTCCGGGTGGCGGATGATGTCCATCATAATGCCGCGGGTACCGCGCAGGGTGTCGCCAATAATGTCAAAGGGCGCCCACGAAAAGCCGGCGTAGGCTTGCGGAAAGCCCTTGGCCTTGATTTCGCCGCCGTACTGCCCCAGCGAGCCAAACCAGCGGCCCAACTCTTCGCCGGCTTCGCGGGCCACGCGGAGCGCTTCCTGCACCTCCGGCGAGGCGAGTCCGGCCAGCAGGCCGGTCCAGCCAAACCACATCATCAGGCGCATCGGCGGAAAGCCGGCCAGCCCGCTTAAATTGGCAAACGAGCGCGGCAGCCACTTGGAGGCCATAAAGTGCGACGGATCGTACAGAAATTCGTCGTACTCTTTGGCGGTCATAAACTCATCTTCCATATACTGGTACATCACGTTGTCGCCCAGCCCGTGGCCGGCCCATTTAAACCAGTTCAGCCCCAAAATTTCCATGGGTTTGGCGGGATAGGCAAAAATGGGGCCAAAGTCAAGGTCGGGCTGGTATTCATCAACAAATTGATGGCATACCTCGCGGGCTTTGGCGTAATCATTCATGGCTTCTTTGATGGTTACGCCCTTCCAAAAATAGGGAAAGGCCTGGTACGGGCCAAAAACGGGCACGCGATCCGGCACTTTTAACTGGACCACATCCATCACCCGCTTAATCCGTTCCTGATACAGTTCTTCCGGCGATTTTTCAGGCGCCATGATTATGCCCTCCCTACAAATGTTTTGGCCAGATTAACGGCGGCAGCGGCGTCCAGCCCAAAGGCGTCGGCGCCCACATATTCTTTAATGGCCTCATCCATCGGCGCGCCGCCAATCATCACTTTAACGGACTCGCGCACCCCGGCGTCTTTAAATGCCTGCACGGTGGCCTTCATTTCGTCAAAGGCCAGCGTGAGAAAACCGCTCAGGGCCACCACTTCCGGTTTAACTTCCTGAATTTTTTCAACAAAGGTGGCTGCCGCCACATCGATGCCCAGGTCGTGAACTTCAAAGTTGTTGGCATCGAGCATGAACACCACCATATCCTTGCCCACGTCGTGCACATCGCCGGCCACGGTGCCAATCACCACCTTGCCCAGCGGCTCGGCGTCAATGGCCTCGGCCTTCATTTTCGGTTTGATGAGTTCGCTGATTTCCCGCAGCATGTCGCCGGCCAGCAGCAGTTCCGGCAAAAAGTAATCCTTGGCCTCGTAACGCGCGCCGACAATGGCCATGGCTTCGCGGCAGGCGGCCAAAATCACCTGCGGGCTTTCGCCGGCGTCGAGCATGGCCTGCGCCAGCTTATGCGCCTCCTCTTCCTGAATGTTGGCAATTGCTTCAACCAGTTTTTCTTTCATAAATTATTCTCCTTTGAATAATAACCGGCAGGCCGGTGCAGCCCGTTCTGCCCTTTTTCACCTGCCGGCGGCGAGCGTTACGCATTTGTAACCGCTCCGGTGAAATGGTTTAAAATTTAACCCCTTCCTCTGGCGCGAAGGAAACGTGGTTGGCGCATTAAGGCCGGTGGTCTGGCTCATTGGCCGGGCCAAATCACAGTTGCGCGACAGCGCCGGATTATCTCTGGGTGAGAGCACCGGCTTCCCCAATTGCCTTAACCGCCCGAATTATACTTTATTAACCCCGGTTCAGAAAGCGTGGCGCGCCGGGAATCACGCCGATAACACAAGGGCAAATCCTGTTAAATTGCTCGCGGCGTTATTCCGCGCCCAGCGATTTGAGATAGGCGTAACTTTTGAGCATGTTATCGTCGCCGCCAACTTCCAGCGTGCTGTACTGGGCTTTGCCATCTTTGAGCACCTCAAACACGCCGGCCACGTCGATAACGCCCTCGCCCAGGGCAATGGGGCCAAAACCGCAGCCGTACATTTTGCCCCGTTTGGCTTCCCAATCGGGGGGCAGGTCTTTCCAGTGGATGTGCCAGATGATCTCTTTGAAGGTTTTGGCCATTTCCACCGGGTCCGCGCCGCCCAGCCACGAGTTGCCGGTATCCATATTAACGCCCAGGTTGGCAGGGTTGCCCAGCCGTTCCAAAATGGCCTGCATCCCGTCGATGGAATCGGTGAGGATGCCGTGCGGCTCCAGCAGCAGGCGCACGCCCAGCGCTTTGGCCAGGCGCACCGGCTCCTGTAATTTTTCGGCAACTATAAAAACTCGTTCAGCGGGGGCAAGGTTGTGACCCCATTCGGTTTTGGGGTCGCCTTCGGTGGTGATGACATCGGTTACGCCCAGGCCGGCAGCCAGCCGGATGGCTTTGAGGATTTCAACCGTGCCGTACACCGCCGGCGAAGAGGCATCGAGCAAATTGGCGTGGGCGCAGACGCTGGTAATGGTTAGCCCGTGTTTGGCAAACAGCGCCTTCACGTCCGCCGGGTTTGAGTCAAGGCTGAGCGCGCCGGTAAAGCCAAACTCGGCGCCCAGCAGCCCGCCGGAGTGGTTGTCGGTTACATCGGCGTATTTAAAGCCCAAACCGGCAATCCGCTCCAACTGATGATCCACCACAGAGAAGGGATCGACGAGCGCAAAACATCCAACTTTCATTTTGTTTCTCCTTTGAAACTTATTCATGCTATAATTGTGACGAGATTCGCACAGTTTCACTATACTTCGTTTTACGCCCCGTGTCTTTCACCATTTCGGACTGGTAAATTTTAAACACGTTGGACAGAGGCTCTATGGCAGAACCGGTAATTTTTCAGGACAGGGATAAAGTATATTTTGCCGACACCTGCGAACCGCTGAAGGCCGCCGCGCTGCGAGACGAGGTGCAGTTGCGCGGTTGGGCGCGCGGCAGCTACCCCGGCCTGCCGCTGCCCGATGGCATGCTGCCCCAACTGCGCTCCATCGGCGTGTGGGATGCCGCCCGGCCGCAATCGTGGGGGCTGGATTTGCACTGTAACGAGGGGATTGAGTTTACTTACCTGGCGCGGGGAAAAACCGCTTTTGAAGTTGACGGCAAAAGCTGGCTGCTGCGCAAGGGCGATTTAACCATTACCCGCCCCTGGCAGTTTCACCGGGTGGGCAACCCCACCATCGGGGCCAGCCGGCTGATCTGGCTGATTATTGATGTTGACGTGCGCCGCCCCAACCAGCCCTGGCAGTGGCCCGACTGGCTCATTTGCGCCCCGCCGGATTTAAAGCGACTCACCCACCTGCTGCGCCACAACGAGCAGCCGGTGTGGCAGGCCGACGAGGACATTGCCCGTTGTTTTACCAGGCTGGACACCCTGCTGGCAGAGCAGCAGCCCGCCCACAGCCAGACCAGGCTGACCCTGTACCTTAACGAGCTGATTGTGGCGCTGATGGAGATGCTGGCCCGCAAGCACATTCCGCTGGACGAGCATCTGTCTACCACCCAGCGCATGGTAGAACTGTTTCTGGCCGAGCTGCCCCGCTACCTTGAGGCGCGCTGGACGCTGCCGGACATGGCCCACGAGTGCGGCCTGTCGCGCAGCCAGTTTTCAACCTACTGCAAGCAAATTACCAATATGACGCCCATTGAATATTTAACCGCCTGCCGGGTAGAGGCCGCCGCGCGGTTGCTGAGCAGCAGCCCGGAGCCAAGCATTACCGAGGTGGCCTACGCCTGCGGGTTCAACTCCAGCCAATATTTTGCCACGGCGTTTCAAAAATTTACCGGCCGCACCCCTTCGGAATTTCGGCGGGCGCAGGCCGGGTAGGGGCTACAACTCCCCGTTAAGATATTTTGCAGGTAAACGCTCAGCCGCAGCGGCATCCAAAACAGGCAATAGGGGGATTCCGGCATAATGATAGGGTTTGCCCCCTATTTTTTTGTTTTGGAGTTAGCCATAATAGGGGGGTAACGGAGGCAAGCGTTCGCTTACCGCGTTACAGTATTATCCTCAGCTTGACCCAATCTTTACCCTGGGAGAATACCCAATGAGTGATCACCTGGCTTTTGTGCCGACCCTTACCAAAGACGGTTTTGCTAACAACCTGACCGAACAAGGTTCACAGATTCCCCTGGATAGCTTTGTGACGTCGCAGCCCCAACCGCAATCCTGCCCAACCTGCGGCCACGAGAATCAGCACGATGCCCGCTTTTGCCTCAATTGTGGCTCTGCAATAGGTCAGAGCTGCCCGGTTTGTCTCGGGCCGATCTCGCCGGGGAGCAATTTTTGTGGTCATTGCGGCGCTCAGTTGAGCCGGGCCCAGGCCGCCGCCCCGGAGCCCCAGGTTGCTGTGGCTGCGCCATCGTCTTTGCCAAATGCCCTGTCCGACAAAATCAAGGCTGCCGCAGGTAAAACAACGGGTGAGCGGCGCGAGGTAACCGTTCTGTTTCTGGATATTTCCAATTTCACCGCTACCTCCTACTATCTGGATAACGAAGATGTCTACATTTTTATCGACGAGGCGATGTCGCTGTTGGTGGAAGTGTTGCAAAAGTATGAGGGCACGGTTGACAAATTCACCGGCGATGGCCTGATGGCGCTGTTTGGAGCGCCCATCGCGCACGAAAATGACCCCGAACGGGCCGTGCGCGCCGCGCTGGAAATGCAGAACGCGCTGAAACCGCTGCAGGAGCGGCTCAAAAAGAGCCACGGTTTTGAATTTGAAGCCCGGATTGGCATCAACACCGGGCCGGTCATTGCCGGCAACTTGGGCAGCGATGTCCACATGGAATACACGGTTATTGGCGATACCGTAAATCTGGCCTCCCGGCTTGAAACCGCGGCAAACCCCGGCACAATTTTGGTGAGCGAAGAAACCTACCACCACACCCGCCCCCTCTTTGAATATGAGGCGTTGTTGCCTTTTTCGGTAAAAGGCATTCCCGACTCGGTTCGGGCGTTCTGCCCCATCAGCGTTTTGGAAAAACCCAGCCGGCTGCGTGGCCTGCCCGGATTGGAAGCCCCAATGGTCGGCCGGGAAGAGTCGCTGGACCGCCTGTTTGAGGCGCTCAAGCAAATTCAGGTAGAAAAAAACCGGCAAATCGTGTTTATCACCGGCGAGGCGGGCGTTGGCAAAAGCAGATTGATTTCTGAATTCAGAAAAACATTGCACCGGTTGGATGTAAAAATATTTCAGGGCGCCTGCCTGGATTACGCCCGCACCCGGCCGCTGTGGGTGGTGGTTGATCTTATCAAAGACATCCTGCGCCTGTCTGATGGGGCCTCGGCTTCGCTCCAGCACAAAATATTGCAAAATCATCTCCACCAGCTCAACCTGCCGGTCGATGAAACCCTGCCCTATCTGGGCCACATTCTGGAACTGCCCGAAGCAGACCCGGACTGGGAAACCCGGCTTGAGCAATTAGACCCGGCAATTTTGCAGCGGCAAATCTATGCGGTGCTGCGCCAGTTTTTAATGGCCGAAGTTGGCCAAACTCCTACCGTTCTGATTTTTGAAGATTTGCACTGGGTAGACCCGGCCTCGCGGGATTTTTTGGAGTTCTTTACCCAAAGCAGCAGCGGCGCTCCGTTGCTGCTGGTATTTGTTTCCCGCAGCAGCGAACGGGAAACGGTAATGCACCCGCTGTTTGAAACTGCCATGCACGACAGCGAGCAGATGGTCGATTTGCAACTGCGGGCGCTGTCGGAGGTGGAGGGGCAGCAACTTGTCGATAAACTTATTCCGCACGCCGACCCGGCCGCCAACCAGCTAAAGCGGGTCATTGTTAAGCGGGCCGAAGGCAACCCCTTTTATGTTGAAGAGATCATTCGCATGCTCATCGACCAAAAAGGGTTGGCGCACTCACCGGACAGTAACGAATGGTTGATTATGCCCGGCGCAATGGAACGGCTCAAATCGATGCCGGGGACGATCAAAGGGTTGATTTTGGCCCGGTTTGATCAACTACCGGATGGATTGCGCCAAACCTTGCAAAAGGCATCGGTTATTGGCCACACTTTTGGCCTTGACCTGCTGGCAAAAGTAATTGGTGTGAGCCACGACGTGCTGAAAGTTCACCTGAAAGAGCTGGAAACGCGCCAATTTTTAGCGCCGCGCCAGCTCGGCGGCGGTTGGGGCTACGGTTTTGAGCACGCGCTGATGCAGGAAGCGGTTTACAGCACCCTTCTCAAACGCGACAGCCGCCAACTGCATGCCCGGGTTGCGCAGGTTATTGCCAATGACCCGGCCTGGCAGGGAACCGCCCGGGCTGAAGCGCTGGCCTATCACCTTACCCGCAGCAGTAAGCCGCGGCAGGCCATCCCCTATTTGATCACCGTGGCAGACAGGGCGGCGCGTCGCTGCGCCTATGAGGTAGCCGCCGAGCATTACCAGCAGGCCCGGCAATTAATGGGCGATGACCACAGCGACTACGGCCGCGAATTCTTTGAGGTGCATCTTAACCTGGGGCGCGCGCTGAAATTTATGGGCGATTTTGCCGCCGCGAGCCAGGCAATCTCTGAAAATGTGCAATATCTCTGGCACAACCCGCTATCCGCCGACTCAACGGTTTTGTTGTCTATTTTGATTGAGAGCATGATCGAGCTGGCCGATGTGAAACAGCGTGAAGGCCATTATGACGAGGCCGTGGATTATCTCAACTCCGGGCTTCAGCTTTTGGGCGAAGACGGCCAGCAGCAGTACCCGGTGGTTTGGAGTTCGTTGATGGACCGGCTGGCCTGGATCCGGTTTCGGCAGGGACAGTTGGAAGAAGCCGGCCAACTGGCAGACGCCGCCGTTACCGCCATCGCCGCCAGTAACCTTGATGATCCCATTCAACTGGCCACCATTTTCAATACGCTCGGAGGCGTAGCCTGGAAACAGGGCAACCTTGAGCAGGCCATTAGCCACGTAGAGCAGAGTTTGCAACTTTACGGCAGTGTTGGCTATTTGTGGGGGCGTAGCGTGGCCTACGCCAACCTGGGGGTTCTCAATTACGGGCTGGGTAACTGGATGAAAGCTCGATATTACTACAAACAGGCCTACAACCTGCAACAAACCATTGGCGATCTGCCGCATCAGGCCATCAGCCTTGAAAATTTGGGGCTGCTCAATATTGCAATGGGCAAACACGATACCGGCCGCAAAGAATTGCAGGGAAGTTTAACCCTGCGCAAACGCCTGGGCGATACCTGGGGCATGGCTCAGGCGCACGTTAATCTGGCTGTGCTGGCGGCTCGGACCGGGCAAGTTAATGAGGCGCTGGCTCACGCCAACTCGGCGCTGGCGCTGGGTGAAAGCATTGGCGATGACGAAGTAAAGTGCAACGCCAACTGGGTGATCGGCCTGGCCAAAGCGGAGCAGGGCGAACTGGAAGCCGCGGTTGAATTTGGCCAGCAGGCGCTGGCTCAGGCCCGGGCCGGCAGTTACAAAGAGGCTGAAATTGATTGTTTGCAGGCGTTGGGCATTATTCATCACGTGTGGGGCGGCAACCTGCCGGCCGCGCTGGAGCATTTGGAGCAGGCGTTGGTGCTGGGTAAAAAATTGCAGGCCCGCTATTCAGTGGCCAAAACCCAACTGGAATTGGCCCGTGTATACCGCACAATGAATTCCGGTTCGGCTTCGGCCCGGGATGATGCCGAGCAAAATCTGTTAAAGGCCATCGACGAGTTCCGCGCGCTGGGTGCCACTTACGATTTGCGTGTAGCCAAAGCGGAGCTGGACCAACTCAAACAAGCGCAATTAAAGCATTAGAATTGTACGCCGGATATGCAAAGATGCATCCGGCGTATTGCCATGCGGGGGGTTAATATGCAACCCAAATTTGTTTGGAGCTTACAATAATGATAGAACCGTATGCTACAGCAATGCCAAAATTAAACGGTCAACCCAAACAGGCGGCCATTTGTGGGGCGTGTGGTTATCACAACCCGGTTACGGCCGCTATTTGTTTGAACTGCAACACTGCCCTGGCCAACCACTGCCCCATTTGTGGGCATTCGGCCCCGGTCGGGAGTAATTTCTGCGGGGCGTGCGGGGCAAAATTGTCGGCGGCAGCGCCAACCGGCCTCGAAGCCGCATCGGCCCAAATGCTCCAGCAGCGACAGGCGCTGGCCCCCAAAACTCTGGCCAGCAAACTCCGGGCCGCCGGCGGCAGCGGCGAAGTTTTTGGCGAAAACAGGGATGTAACCCTGCTGGTGCTGACTCTTATTTTTTCCAGCCCCGATGACGCCGATCTGGATGAAGAAGAGCTTTATTTTATGCAGGATGAAATTTTAAAAGCGTTGGGGCAGGTTGTAAAAAAATACGAAGGCACGCTGGAAAAATATACGCAGAACGGTTTGGTTGCCTTTTTCGGCGCGCCGACAGCTCACGAAAACGACCCGGAACGGGCGGTGCGGGCGGCTCTTGAAATGCGCCAGCTCATTCAGGCCCGCCGGCGCGAGTTGCAGTCGCAAACAAATCTGGCTCTTTCGGCCCGGTTTGGGCTGCACACCGGCGCGGTGGTTGCCGGCACAGTGGGGAACAACGCCATCCACGCCGACTACACTGTGGTTGGCAACGCCGTGCAGGTAACGCGCGAGCTTGAACTGAGCGCCGCTGCCGGAGATATTTTGATCAGCAGCGCAACCTACCAGCAGGTGCGCTCAATTTGTGACTGCACTGCGCTGTCGCCCATTACCCAATCGGATCCCCCCGCGGCCATCGAACGCTTTAAAGTGGCCGGTCTGTTGGACAGCTCGGAAGTAAAGGCCGATGCGTTGATGCCCCAACTTTTGATGATTGGCCGGGCCAACGAACTGGACCAACTGCGCACCACGCTGGCGACGGTGGTCGAGCGGGGGCGCAGCCGGGTGGCTCTGATTACCGGTGAGGCCGGGTTGGGCAAAAGCCGGCTGGTGGCAGAATTTCGGCATTTGACCCTTACTTCTGAAGTAACGTTTGCCCAGGGAACCTGCCTGGCTTACACGCACGCCGTGCCGCTGGGGGTTGTCACCAATTTGTTGCGCAACCTCATCGGCGTCACTGAAACCACTCCCGCCGAGGCGCAGCACCACAAACTGGACAGCTTTTTGCAATCGCTGCCGCTGCCGGAAAAGCACGAAATTTCGCCCTATCTTCTGCACGCATTGGGGTTGCCGCAGGCCCAACCCCTGCATTTGGCGCGGCTGCAGGCCCTCGACGCGGCCATGCTCCAGCGACAAACCCACGCCGCGCTGCGACAGGTTATTTTGGCGCTGGCTCACCGCCAGCCAACGGTGCTGATTTTTGAGGATTTGCAATGGGTCGATGCCGCATCTCGCAGCTTTTTGGAATACCTGGTGCAAACCACCGACGATGTGCCCTTGCTGCTGCTGTTTGTTGCCCGCGCCGCCGAGCGAAAAACGGTGCTTCAAGCCCTTATTACTCAGGCCAGTCTTCGCCCCGAGCAATATCTTGACCTGCAACTGAGTCCCCTGACCCAGCAGGAAGCCTGGCATTTGCTGGACCAACTCAACGCCCATTTTTCAGTTGAGGCCCACCAGCTAAAACAAAAAATCATTGAACGCGCCGAGGGCAATCCGCTCTTTCTTGAGGAAATTGTGCGCACGCTGATCGATCAAAAAGGATTGCAGCGTGATCCCAATAACGGCCAGTGGCAGGTAACCAACTACGCCGTCGATCTGCTCCAAACGATTCCCGGCACGGTGAAAGGGCTACTGCTGGCCCGGGTTGACAGCCTGCCAGAGGCGATGCGTCGCACCCTGCAGCAGGCGGCCGTTTTTGGCACAGATTTTGCCACGGAAGTGTTGTTGCAGGTTAGCAACCTGCCGGCGTTGATGGTGGCCGAGCAGCTCAAAGAAATGGAAGCGCGCCAGTTTCTGGTGTCGCGCAGTTTTCGCAACGCGCCCGGCTATATTTTCCGCCATAAATTGATGCAGGAAACTATTTACAACACGTTAGTCAAACGAGACCGGCAAAAAATTCACACACTGGCCGCCCGGGTCATCGAGCAAAGTGGCTTGTGGCTGGCCGATGAACAGGCCGAAGTGCTGGCTTATCACTACGCCGAAAGTAACGTGCCGCTTAAAGCCATCCCGCATTTGATGACCGCCGGTGACAATGCCCTGCGTCGCTGCGCCTATGAAACCGCTATTCATCATTATCGCCAGGTGAAAACACTGCTGCCCAGCCGCCCGGACAATCAATTTCAGCCAGAATATTTTAAGGGCCGCATTGGCCTGGCTACGGCGCTCAAATTTACCGGCGCTTTGGCCGAAGCCGACCGGATTTTGTCGGATATGCTGCTTAATTTGTGGTACTCCAATTTGTCGGCCAACCCCGGCAGTCTGGAACAAATTCTGATTGAGAGCCTGCGCCAGATGGCCGATATCCGGCAGCGTGGCGGCGTTTTTGATCAGGCGCTCAATTATTTGCAGGTGGGGTTGCAGCTCCTCTCCGAAACAACCCAACAGCACAACCCGGCTGCCCGGTTGGCCCTGCTCGAACGAATTGCCTGGGTTTATTTCCGGCAGGGCAAGCTCGATGCTGCGCTGGCTGTGGCCCAGCCGGCGGTGGACAACGCCCCCCAGGGTGCTGCCGACAGCGTGATTTTGCTGGCCAGCCTGCATAACACTCTGGGCGGCATCGCCTGGCAGCAAAACAATCTGGCCAAAGCCATTTCACATGTGCAGCAAAGCCTGCAATTGTACGATGACCTCGGCTACCTTTATGGTGCAGCCATTGCTTATGGTAATCTGGGGATTTTGTATTATCAGCAGGGCAACTGGCACAAAGCAATTCGCTATTACGAGCGCGCCTACACCGGCCACCAAATGATTGGTAACCGCGATGGCGTGGCCGTTAGTCTGGACAACCGGGGGCTGTTATCCCTGGCGATGGGCAAGCTGGAGCAGGCCAAAACGGATCTTGAAGAGGCGCTGGTGATCCGGCAGCATTTGGGCGATACCTGGGGCGTTGCCCAAACTTGCGCCAATTTGGCTCAGGTGGCGCTGATGCAGGCCAACCTTGAAGCCGCCGAGCATTACGCCCTACAGGCGCTGCATCTGTCCCAATCAATTGACAGCGTCGAGGTCAAAGCGGAAGCTTTCTGGATTTCTGCGCTGGTGCACGCCGAAAACGGCCGGTTGAACGAGGGGTTGGAAATGGCTGAGCAAGCCCTGATTTTGAGCCGGCAGGCCGGCATAACCCAGCAAGAGGCCCACAGTCTGCGCATTTTGGGCGGATTGCACCGGCGGCTGGACAACTTTGCCGACGCCGAGTTGTTACTGAACCAGGCCCTCGAATTGAGCCAATCTCGCAATGACCCGTATTTGCAGGGGCAGATATTGCTGGAGTTGGGCCAGCTCTACCAGCAAAAAGCCAGCAATAAAGCCGAGTCCTGCTTTGAAAAAGCAACGCTTCAATTTGAAAAACTGGGCGCGCTCTGGTACCTGCATGTGGTCCGTACCACCAGAGGCGTATAATTTTTGCCCGGCCTGGGCCGATACCACAGTTTCATAAAGTTTGATTTTGCGCTAAAATACCTTATCCCACTGTTGCGATAAGGTATTTTTTTGGTGTACCCAGGGAATAGGGCAGGTTACAAAATCAGTACTCTTCTTTTTGGCCGGCGGAGTCCAGGCTGCCGATCCTGGCTGTCTTTTGACCGGAGAAACCACAATGAACAAAGTTATTTTGGTTGTAGAGGGCGAACCCCGAACTCTCTTTGAAGCGTTTGAACTTTCGCTTACGGAATGGGGGTATACGCCGCTGTTTGCCACCGGCGCGGAGAACGCTCTGGAGTTGGCCGTAACGCATCAACCGGATCTGGCGCTGGTAGCCATTCAACTTTTTCCGGAAATGGACGGTATCACCCTGGCCGAAAAGCTGCGCGAGCGGCTGGGCAGTATCGGCATTATTTACGTAACCACCTCCTCTGATCTGGCGCTGGTGGAACAGGCCAAAAAAACCTTGCCCAGCGGTTATATGATCGCCCCAATAATTAATGAAGAACTCTACGCCATGCTGGAAATTTCCTGTGTCAGGCTGGAACTTGAACGCAGGCTGGCCGCCAACCAGCTCGAATTAAAAGAAAATCAGGCTCTTGTTGGCTCCCTTCAGGATGTGGCCACGCTGAAACAAACTCAGGCCAGACTTCAGGAACGGGACGAATTGCTGCGTAAACTATCCAAACACGTGCCCGGCGTAATTTGCCAGTTCCGGCTGTCTCCGGGCGGACAAATACAAATTCAATATGCCAGCCAGGGGATCAGCACCGTAATGGGCGTTACGCCCGAAGATGTGCGCGCCGACGCCAACAATTGGCTGGCGCGTATCCACCCCGACGACATCAACCGGGTGATGGAAAATATTCACCAATCGGCCACAATGCTACAGTTGTGGGAAACGGAGTTTCGGGTGAATTTGCCGGGCCAGAAAACTCGCTGGCTGCACGGAAAATTTACCCCGGAAAGATTGGCCGATGGCTCAACCTTGTGGCACGGTTATATTTCTGATATGACCGTTCGCAAGCAGATGGAACAAACCCTGCGGCAAGAAACTTTTTTAAACCTGGCCGTGGCCACTCTGGCCGAAGAGGTACTCTCGCCTGAAATGTCGCTTGAAAGGGTGGCCAACCTTGTTTGCAAAACCGTTTTGGAACTGACCGTTAGCAGCTACGGCTGTGTTTCCATCATCGATCCGGTTTCCAGTGAGAATATTTGTTGCGCAATTTTTACCCCGGAAGGAGCCACGCAGCCGCCAAACGCGCCGGTTATCTTCCCTCACAACGCCGATGAATTCAACAGCCTGTGGGGACAAAGTTTAAAAACGCGCGCGGCTTTCTATTCAAACAACCCCGGCCGCCGCTCCAATGGCCACAAAACGCCGTTTGGCCAAATCCCGCTCAGCAATATTCTGTCGATGCCAACCATTGCAAACGACCAGTTGTTGGGGCAAATCACCGTGATAAACTCGGCGAGTGGCTACAGCGACGACGATTTGAGAGTTGTCGAACGAATTTCAAACATTTATGCTATTGCCATCATCGGCCAGCGGTCCGAGGAGCAGCGCCGGGTTATCACCGAGCAGGCGTTGCAAGCCAACCGGGAGCTGGCAATGAGCGAAGCCAAATTCAGGCAACTGGCCGAGAACATAGAGCATGTTCTGTGGTTGCAAACCGGCGACGAACTCCTTTACATCAACCCCGCCTACGAAAAGGTTTTTGGGCGACAAGTAACGGAGTTGTATGAACATGCCGACAGCATTATCCGGGCTATTGTGCCCAAAGATAAACTCGGCTTTATTGCAGGTTATCGAAAGGCTGCCGCCGAAGGCAGTAACTTTAGCCAGGAGTTCCGCATCCGCCACGCAAACGGTAAAGTGCGCTGGATTTGGGCCCGAACGTTTCAATTTACAGTGCCCGGCACCAACGAGTGCCGTCAGGTGGGTATTGCGCAGGATATTACCGAAATTAAACAAACCCAACAGGCCCTGCGTGAGTCGCTGGAGCAGGCCCAAACGCTGCGAGCCGCAGTTCTGGCTCTGAGTTCAACGGTGGATTTGCGAGAGGTGCTCCGGCGCATTCTGGAAGAACTCAAAAAAGTAGTCCCTTACGATAGCGCTTCTGTACAGGTGTTGCGCGACAATTATTTTGAAATCATCGATGGAGCCGGTTTTAACGATCTGTCCCAGATAGTGGGGTTACGGTTTAGCGTCACAAAATTAAATACAGAACAAACAATTATCGAAACCCGACGCCCGTTGATTCTCAACGATACCCGGGATGTAAATTGGGAAAAATTATCGCCCTACGACCAGCAGATTCGGTCCTGGATGGGGGTTCCTCTGCTGTTTGGGGATCGGGTGATTGGTAAATTGGGCATTGACAAAAATAAACGCCGCTTTTTTACCGAAACTCACGCTAATTTGGCGCAGGCCTTTGCCTCGCAGGCGGCCATTGCCATTGAAAACGCCCGCCTGTTTCAGGAGATACAACAAGCCCAGCAATCCGCAGAGTCGGCCAGTCAGGCCAAAAGTCAGTTTTTGGCCAATGTAAGCCACGAACTCCGCACCCCGTTAAACGGTATTTTGGGGTATGTTCAAATTCTCCAAAATGACCGGTCGCTGGCGGCCAGCCATCAACAGGCTCTTGAAACTATTTTTCAAAGTGGCGAACACCTGCTGCTGCTGATTAATGATATTCTGGACCTGTCCAAAATAGAGGCGGGGCAAATATCCACCCAGTCCAACGATATTTTGCTGACCGTTTTTTTGCAAACGCTGCTCAATATCATCGGTGCGCGAGTGAAACAAAAAGGGCTGACTCTGCATTTTCAACCGTCAGATTCTCTGCCCACCGTCATCAATGTCGATGAAAAACGATTGCGGCAAATCCTGCTTAATCTGCTCAGCAATGCCATAAAATTTACCGAGAAGGGGCAAATAACCCTTCGGGTAGAGACTGCGCCGCGGCCGCTGCCTGAGGCGGAGCCGGACGACAGGCTGACGCTTCGGTTTAAAGTGATCGATACCGGGATTGGGATTGCGCCCGAGAACCAGGAATTCATTTTTGAAGCCTTTACCCAGGTTGACGACACTCACGGGACCGGTTTGGGGTTAGCGATTACCCGGCGGCTGGTACAGTTTATGGGGGGCGCCATTTCGGTGGAAAGCAAACTGGGGCAGGGCAGCACCTTTTGCGTAGAATTGCCGGTGATTGTTCGCACAGCGCCGGCAGCGATTGCGGTTGCGGGTGTAACGGACCGGATAGTGGGATACCAGCATTCGGGCCAACCTTACAACATTCTGGTTGTCGATGATCGGGACGACAACCGGGCCATTTTGCGCGCCATTCTTGGGCCACTGGGGTTCAAGATTTGGGAGGCGGACTCCGGCCAGGCCGCGATTCAGGCGGTGATGGATCAGGCACCGGATTTGATTCTGATGGATTTGCTGATGCCCGGTTTGAATGGTGTTGAAGCCACAGAACAGATTCGCCGGTTGAAAAATGTGAAACAGATGCCGATTATCGCCGTGTCTGCCAGCGTGTCGGCCGAAATAAGCCAGAAGAGTCTGGTGGCCGGTTGCGATGATTTTTTGAGCAAACCCATTTTAACTGACAATTTGCTGCAAAAATTAGCCAGGCATCTGAACCTGCAGTGGCTCAAAGAGAAGGACTCGCTGGAAGATTGGGCAAAAATTCACTCGGAAGATTTGGCAGAACTGGCCCTCCCGCCAAAATCCGAGCTTGAGCAGCTTTTTTTTGCGGCCAGAGTCGGTGATATTGGCTCGGTGCAAATGCGGTTAGCCCGGTTGGAGCCAGACTTCCCGGTATTCGCCGGCCAGATGCAGGAAATAGCCAAAAGTTTCAGGCTGGACTTGATGGAAGAAATCCTGCAGGAAACCATTAACCCGCGGCCAAAGTGAACTCGGCCCGGGAATGAGGCCGAAATTTTGTAAATTCTTCGGCCTTAAAATTCAGGTTAAACTGCAAAATGCCCGCCATTTCGGCGGGTTTTTTGTTGCCACTGCTCGATGCCTGTCCGGCCCATTTGTGGGGTGCCCAACATCAAAATCGCCCCTGAAATACCCGGCGTCAACGGTTATGGGGCAGAATTTTAAAAATATAGGGTCTCACCCTATGGTTGCTGGTTAGAAAATAAGCTACTATGAAAATTGTTAGGCTGGGGAAAATCTATCTATTTCAATCGGTCAGCAATATGTAAACGTTTTCAAGATAAACAGGTCGCCATGGATCAGGAAACAGTGTTAGACAGCCGCGTGGGATTTAAACGGGTCAACGCTCAATTTGACCGAGAGCAAACTCTGGAGAAACAGAACCTGCAACTGCGGGTGCTGCTGGAGGTAGGGCGTCATTTAAATTCAACATTAAACCTGGAAAATTTGCTCGACTCCATTATTAAAGTCGCCAGTGAAGTAATTGAAACTGAACAGGCGGCTATTTTGCTTTTTGACGAGCAAACGCACGAGTTGCATTTTGCTGCCGCCACCGGTTTAAAACAGGCTACCGTAAAATCTATCCCGGTGCCGATGGATGGCAGCATTGCCGGCTGGATTTTTATTCACAACAAGCCTCAAATTGTGCAAGATATCCAGCACGATGCCCGCCATTTTAATGAGGTTGATCAAAAAGCACAGTTTCGGACAAAGTCCATTTTGGGCGTTCCGTTACAGGTTAACGATACGGCTATTGGGGTTCTTGAAGTTGTTAACAAATGCGATAACCGCGGCTTCAACAATCAAGATATTGAGATGCTGGAAACGCTGGCTGCTCAGGCCGCGGTGGCTATAGAAAATGCCCGGCTGTATCAACAACTGCACAACCAGATGGCCGCCCTAAAAGATGCCCAGGCCCGTCTGGTGCAGAGCGAAAAGCTGGCGGCTATTGGCGAGTTGATTGCCGGTGTAGCCCACGAATTGAATAATCCGTTAACCACGATTATTGGATATTCAGAAATATTGCGCTCGTTGTCGAAGGATGAGGAGAGCATTAACGATCTCAATCGAATTGTCACTCAGGGGCACCGGGCTGCGGCCATTGTCCGTAAACTGCTTGATTTTGCCCGGCAGCACAAATCTGAACGCAAGCCGGTTGATATTAACTCGCTGGTGCATCAAACGCTGGATCTGGTCAAGTACGATTTTCACAACCAGAATCTTACCATTGAAACAGACTTTTCCCCCGACTCCCCCTGGGTGTTGGCCGACCCCAGCCAGTTTCAGCAGGTTTTGATCAACCTGTTCAACAATGCTCGGCAGGCTATGGCCAACACTAAAAAGAGCGGACGGTTACGGATTTCAACCCGTTTGGTGCCGGCCAGCATCGATAACAAACAGCCTGTCCAGCAACAGGCCGCTGTCAGGCTGGCGATTCAGGATAACGGTTCTGGAATACCGGCAGAACATTTATCCCGTATTTTTGACCCGTTTTTTACCACCAAAGAACCCGGAAAAGGCACCGGCCTTGGGCTATCGGTGTGTCACGGTATTGTCAGCGAGCACGATGGCGTAATCTGGGCAGAAAGCGAGCCGGGGCGGCGCACCACCTTTTTTGTTGAACTGCCCGTAATTGCCAATCGGCCAGCCTGCGTTGGGGTGGCTTCGGCTGCGTCACCCAAACATTTTTCTACCTGGCCAGAAGCCGATCAATCCACAAAAAATGTCAAAATTCTTGTAGTGGAGGACGAAAAAGACCTGTTGCTGTTAACCAGCCGCATTTTTCAGGATAAGGGGTATGCCGTAGATGCTGTTAGCAATGGCCTCACCGCCCGAGCCTGCCTGCTTGAAACAGATTATGATCTGGTGGTGTGTGACATCCGCCTGCCAGGTATAAGTGGCTTGAAGCTGTACGAGAAGATACGCGTTGAAAAACCCAATATAAGTAAGCGTTTCATTTTTATCTCCGGCGATATTTTTGACCAGGCTACCCGCCAATTTCTTGACCAAAACAACCTGCCATTTATTAGCAAGCCCTTTCAGCCGGCAGAAATCCAGGCCGAAGTTAGCCGTCTGCTGGATAAACGGCAGGCGTGAGAAATCCCGGTTAAAGCTTTGCCGGGGGGATGATCCAAAGAATAGTCAGCGGTATTAGTCAAAAAGAAATTCAATGTGAAGATACGAATTTGGGGTGCCCGAGGTTCAATTCCAAGCCCGCTGAAGCCCGCTGAAGTAGAAAGAAAACTGCACCAGGCTATTTTAGGTATGCCGGCAATCGATACCAACGATTCGGAGGCGGTCTGGGGCTATATTAAATCGCTGCCGGTGCTGGTTCGGGGAACAGCCGGCGGAAATACCACCTGCGTTGAGGTACAGGCCGGCGGCGAAACCTTCATCATCGATGCCGGGTCTGGTCTGCGTGATTTGGGGCTGGAATTAATGAAGGGGCCGTGCGGCCACGGCGAAGGCACAATTCACCTGCTGTTTAGCCATCTTCATTGGGACCACATTCAGGGGTTTCCCTTTTTTGTGCCGGCCCATATCCCCGGCAACCGAATTTTTATTTACAGCATCCACGATGCGCACCTGGGCCTAAGAACCCAACAAAATCCCCTGAATTTCCCTGTTTCATTGGAACAAATGAATGCCACCATTGAGTTTAAACAGCTCCAGGTGGGGCAGCCATTCCAGATTGGTTCGGTAACGCTCAATACGCTTGAAAACGCACATCCGGGCAAATCTTATAGTTATCGTTTTGAGGATGACCACAATATTTTCGTTCAGTCCAGCGATTCGGAGTACAAACGGCTCGACGAAATCACCCTGCAACCCTACGTTGATTTCTTCAAAGATGCCGACGCGCTTGTTTTTGATGCCCAGTACACGCTTGAGGATGTTTGGCGGCACAAAGTAGACTGGGGCCACAGTTCGGCAATGATCGGGGTAGACCTGGCTCATGCCGCCGGCGTTAAAAAGCTGATCCTGTTCCATTACGACCCCACTTATTCCGACAACCAGTTGCTGGATATTCAGGCGTCGGCCATTGCCTATCGTGATCAAAACGCCAAACAGAACCACTGCGAAATCCTGCTGGCCTACGAAGGCATGACCCTGGATTTGACTCCGCCCGGTACGGTTAATCTGGCGGTTGCCGACGATGGCCACGCCGCTATTTTAACCCCAACCCGCATTTTTGATGAGCGCGGGATTGACCAACTGAGCCACCAGCTAACCAAACTGCGGCAGCAGGATGCTCCCTCTAAATCCATCATCGACCTATCCCACGTGGAGCGGCTCACAACCTCCAGCCTCAAATCATTGGTCACGCTCAATCAGGGGCGGCAGGGCGAACCGATTGTACTGGCCGCGCCATCGCAGGCCGTGCGCCAGGTCATCGAGCTGGGTGGCTTTGCCGATCAATTTATTATTTACCCCTCGGTAGAAGTTGCCCTGACGGCCGTAAAAACCCGCGAAGCCCTCAACCTGCCCGGCAATTTGATCAAAAAACGCTATCAAATTGAAAGCAAACTGGGCGCCAGCCTGCTGGGCACAACTCTGCAAGCTATTGACACCCAAACCAACACCCCCGTTGTGGTAAAAATATTAAACCCAATCCTGTCGCGAGACCCGACGCCGCCGGTTTTTCGGCAAATGTCCAAACTCAGCGGCTTAACCCATCACGCCATTGCCAAAGTTATTGATTGGGGCAACGTGGATGACAACTATTTTGTGGTAGAAGAGTATATTACCGGCCAAACGCTGGAAGATTTACTGGCCGCTAAGGTTGAGCTGCCGTTTGACCAGATTTTTGACATTGCCATTAACCTGAATATGGCTTTGGAGCATCTTCACAACAACGGCATTGTCCACGGTAATCTCAAACCCACCAATATTTTCCTCACCAACAATGGCATCAGAATTAGTGGTTTTGGCCAGGGACGGCTGGTTGAAGGGCGAAATCTGTTAAATGCCCCGCTGTTGCAGCTTGACCCCACCTACCTGGCCCCCGAACAAATCCTGGGGCAACCGCTCGATGCGCGGGTTGATCTGTACGCGATGGGGGTAACACTGTACCGGCTCTTTACCGGAGAACTTCCGTTTGCCGGCAGCAGCCAGGAAATTATGCTGGCTCAATTGCAGCAAGCGCCCCGCTCCCCCCGTGAAATCAACCCGACCCTGTCGCTGGCGTTGGAACATCTGGTGCTCAAGTTGCTGGCCAAAAACCCCAACGAGCGCTACGCCAGTGCCAGGCAGGTTAAGCAGCTTACCCACAGCGCGCTCAACCCCATGCAAATCCAGTCGTCCGAGGCGCTGGTGGGCCGGGAGCAACCGCTGGCAACCATTACAGAATTGTGGGCCAGAGCTCGCGGTGGCGCCGGCCAACTTGTTTTTGTCTCCGGCGAATCGGGCATTGGCAAAACGCGGCTTATCCAGCACGCGGCCACCCACTGCGCGCCGCCGGTGCTGCTGGCGGGCAGTTGCAACGAACTCAACGGGAGTTCGGCCTATCACCCCTTTGCCGAACTACTGCAGGCCTATTTGGCCACGGTGCCGCCTGAATTTTATGACGATGAAATTCGGACGCTGCTGGCCAATTTTACCCGGATTGTGCCTCAAATTAAGCAGATTTTGCCGGAATTAACCGAACCGCCGGCGCTCGATCCCAAGTTGGAACAACTCCGGTTAATGACCAGTTTGACTCAATTTGTGAAGCTGGCCACCCAAAAACGGCCCTGGTTTATTGTGCTTGAAAACCTGCAATGGGCCGATCAGAATTCATTGGAATTGTTGCGCCATTTGTGCTATCATCTACCTGCAATGTCATTGTTGATTTTGGCAACATATCGTGACACTGAAGTTGACCCCGGCCACGCACTGGTAAAAGCCATCAACACCATCAGCAGCAGTCCGGTTTGCCATCATCAACACTTGAACCGATTGGATCAGCCGCAAGTGGCGCAATTATTGGCCAGCCTGCTGCAACAATCCGTACCGGATCATTTTAGCCAGACAATTTTTCAGCACACCAGCGGCAACCCTTTTTATGTAGAAGAAATCGCCAGAAGCCTGATTAAAGATGGCGTTGTTACCCGGCAGCAGAACAGTTGGCAATTCCCTGTCGTCGAGAGTATCTCGCTGCCCAACAGTGTGCGCGAAGCCGTATGGCGGCGGATCCATCGCTTAACACCAAATACGCAGGATTTTCTGCGCCAGGCGGCCGTGCTGGGGCAAAGATTTCGTTTTGATGATATTTTAGCGCTCAGTGGTTTTTCAAAATGGGAGGCCATGGAATATCTCAGCCTGGCTATGGAAGAGCAGCTTGTTAAAGAAGACCGGGGCGGGAATACCTTTAACTTTGGCCACACCGAAATTCGGAGCGTTCTGTATACCGATCTGAACGCCCTGCGCCGGCAAATATTGCATCGCCAGGCGGGCGAAATTTTGGAAGGCCAGCTTTCCAAACGGCGCGATCAGGCTATTGAGGAATTGGCCTGGCACTTTGAAGCTGCCGGCGATGCCAAACGGGCTTTGCCGTACAGCTTCCGGGCGGCCCAACAGGCCCAGGCGGCCTACGCCAACGATTCGGCGCTGCACTGGTACGAGCGCGCGCTGCGTTTGCTGGCCCGGCCCGAGGCCGTGGATGATGATTCGGAATTGCCGCTGGCCATTTATGAATCGATGGGCGATTTGTTGGCGCTTATGGGCCGCTACGAAGATGCCTTAACAAAGTATGATCTGGCCCGGGAAGAACTTGAAGTGGTGCATCCGCAACGTTATCCGTTGCAGCGGTTGATTGGGATTTATCAGAAAATTGCCGAAGTTTACAAAAAAAAAGGTGAAATTGACTCGGCCTTTGATTTTTTGAATAGGGGGCTGGAGTTACAGGCTGGCAGCCACCCCACCGTAGAAACCGCTTTGTCTTATTTGGACGGCGCGGTGCTGTTTTTGCGCCAAAGCAACACTTCACAGGCGTCGGAGTGGTGCGAGCGCGGCCTTGATTTAGCCTCGCAGATAAAATCTCAGGCGGGACAGCAGGCCATTGGCCGGGCCTATTACGTGCTCGGCAACGTGTACAGCCAGCTTGGGCAGCTATCTCAGGCGGCCCAGTTTTGCCGGCAAAGTATTCAGATTTATGAGCAGCTTGGCGATCTGGTCAAGCAGTCTACAGCGCTCCTTAATTTGGGCATTGTTTATTACGAGCAGGGTAACTGGGAGCGCGCCAGCGAAGTTTACTACCAGAGTCTGGCAATCAAACAAAAAATTGGTGATGTTTACGGGCAGGGTCAGGTAAGTAATAACCTTGGCAACCTGCAAATGGAGCGCGGTGACTGGCAGCAGGCGGCGGAACTCTTTGAGCAAAGCCTGGCTATATGGCAAAAAACGGGCGCCATTGGTGAAGAGGCAAATACGCTCAGCAATTTTGCCCAGTTGCACATTTACATGGCACAAGACCTGGACCAGGCTCAGGCTTATCTGGAACGCAGCCAGGCGCTTTTTGCCGAGGTGGGCTCTGATGAATTCAAGTCGGAGTTGGAACGGCGCTGGAGCGAACTGCACATCAAGAAAAACAATCTGGACCTGGCCCTGGCCTACGCTCTGCGCTCGGTAAAACACGCCGCCGAGTTTGATGACCCGCTCGAAGAAGGAATATCCCAGCGAACACTGGGTGTTGTGCAGTGGCGAATGGGCCGGTATCAATTGGCCGAGTCCAGTTTGCAGTACAGCCTTGAAATTTTGGGCAAGCTCAAAAGCGAATACGAAACAGCCAAAACCCGGTTAAAGCTGGCCCAATTAAAATTTGAAACCAATGCGGTGACCGAAGCCAGTACCTATTTGGCCGAAGCAATGGTCACCCTGAAAAAATTAAAAACCCAGCCAGCGCTCGGTCAGGCCCACCAACTGGCTCAGACAATTTCCCAAGCCCCCCTTGAATTGGCAGTTCAAAAAGAGTGGATACCGCTGGAAAGTTGGATCGAGTAGAATCTGCGGTGCTAATGACAATAGAAGAACAATCTCAGCAAAGCCAATTGCCCACTGTTCTTATTGTTGATGACGACCCGACCAATTTGCAGGTTACGTTTGAACTGCTAAAACAGATTGGCATTTCGGCCAAAATTGCCCACAATGGCGAACGGGCGCTGCAACAGCTCGAACATACCTCCGTTGATCTGATTTTGCTTGATATTATGATGCCCGGGTTGAGCGGCATTGAAACGTGCAAACGGTTAAAAAGCCAGCCGCATACCCGGGATATTCCTATTATTTTTATGACCGCGCTGGCCGACATTGGCAGTATTACGATGGCTTTTGAAGCTGGCGGGAGCGATTATATTACCAAACCCTGTTTTCACCAGGAATTGTTGGCCCGGGTAAATACACATCTGAAAATCCGCCAGCTCCACAAAAATCTCAAAACCCGCAACGAAGAACTTCAGCGCAACGTTACAGAACTGCAGGCCACTCAAGAAGCGCTGCAACAGGCCCACACCGAACTTGAAGGCCGCGTCAAAGAGCGCACCGCCGATCTGGAAGAGGCTAACAGCCGGCTTGAAAAGAACATTTTAGAGCAGCGCTGGACAGAACGCGCCCTGCGTGAGAGCGAACGCCGGTTTCGGCACGTGATCGCTTCTATCAGCGATCATATTTACGTGATGCGCATCACACAGGATGGCCAGCAGCGCATTGTTTATCTTTCGCCCAAAATTGAGGCGATAAGCGGTTACTCGCAATCAAAATTTCTTAATAACTTTGATTTTTGGCCTTCATTTGTGGTTCACCCGGACGACCAGCACATTGCAAAACATCAATGGGTCGCCTTAAGTAAGCAAAGAAACAGCGAGGTGGTGTACCGTATTATCCGCGCCGATGGCACGGTGATTTGGGTTAGAGACAGCGCGCGCGTGGCCAAAGAAGCCGATTATTTGGCCATTTACGGCGTGATCAGTGATATCACCTCGCGCATTCAGTTGCAGGAGCGCCTGCAAGCTATTCGGAAAACCAGCCAGGAATTGACGCTCCTGCACGATGAAACCGCAATTTTGAAAGAAGTCTTTCAAATTATCGGCGATGTGATTGAGTTTAGCCGGGCTTCGTACGCGCTGCTAAATGAAAACAAGGATCGGCTTGAATACTGGTCCTTTTCACCAGAAGGCTGGCAGCAAGGCATCACGCTTACGGTTGACTCAGAGCGGGGAGTTGGCCCGCAGGTTGTACGCACCGGGCAGGCCGTGTTGATCAGCGACGCGCGTAAGGATGGCCGTTATGTTTCGTGCCACCCCGGCTGGTCGGCGTGCGCAGAGTTGTGTGTGCCCATGAAAATAAAAGAGCAGGTGATTGGGGTGCTCAACGTAGAGAGCGACCAGCCAGGTTTCTTTACCCGGGACGACCAGCTTTTGCTGCAAACGCTGGCCGATCAATCGGCGGTAGCCATTCAGAGTGCGCGTCTTTACGCCGAAGTAGAAAACCGGGTGGCCCAAATTGGCGCTCTGGCGGCGGCCGGCCGGGCCATGAGTTCCACGCTCGATTTGGAAACCGTGCTCAACCAAACTATGGACGTTGCCCGGCAGTTACTGGCAGCAGAGGGTGTGGCCGTGCTTTTGTACAACCCGGGCCAGGATAACCTGTATTTTGCAGCGGCTGCCAGCCCCGGTTCAGCCGTGATGATTGGTAAACCGGTGCCGCTGCAAAACAGCGTGGCTGGCTGGTCATTTGTCAACAACGAGCCGGTTTTGGTGACCAACGCCACCGACGACCCCCGCTTTTACAACGGCATCGATCAGGTTACCGGGTTGGTAACCCAATCATTGCTGGCAGTGCCGCTGGTCCACCGACAGAACAAAATTGGTGTGTTGGAGGCTGCCAACAAAAAATCTGGCCGGTTCAGCCAGGGTGATCTGAGAAAACTGGAGACTCTGGCTTACTCGGCGGCCATTGCCATTGCCAACGCCCGCTTGTTTTCACAAGTGCAAATGGGGCGGGAGCAACTTCGCCATCTGGCTCAGGAAGTTGTTAACGCTCAGGAAGAAGAACGGCAGCGCCTCTCTTATGAACTTCACGACGATGTGGGCCAAACCCTCACCGCGCTCAAATTGTCGCTGGAACTGCTGCAAAGTGATTTGCCGGCTAGCTGCAATTTTTTGGATAAGAGAATTGATAAGGCGGTTGATCTGACCATCGCCCTGACTCAACGGCTGCGTAGTTTGGCTCGGGACCTGCGCCCCCCGGCGTTGGATGTTACCGGTTTAAATGGCGCGTTAGAGGATCACTGTGCTGAATTTGCCGATAGGCTGGGTATTGAGATAGTGTATAAGGGACAGGAATTTGCCGAAGCATCTGAGCAGGTCAAAATATTTTTGTACCGTTGTGTGCAAGAGGCCCTTAACAATGTTGCCAAACATGCCAGGGCCAGCCGCGTGGTGGTAACGCTCCAAACGCTTGATGGGTTGGTTCAACTTTCTGTGGAGGATAACGGGATTGGCTTTGATGCCGAGGCAGTTGCCGCTATGCCCCCCCGTGTGCATGGCATTGGCCTGTTGGGGCTTCAAGAGCGTCTGGAAATGTTAGGCGGCGAATTTAAAATTGCCTCGCAACCCGGGCAGGGCACCACCCTCACCGTACAATTGCCTCTGGAAGGATAGCACTATGATCAAAATTATCGTTGCAGAAGACCATCATCTGGTTCGAGAAGGAATCCTGTCGCTGCTGGAAAAGGCAGAGGATATTGAGATTATCGCGGAAGCTGAAGATGGCGAAGAGGCGGTGCAGTTGGTTCAGCAGCATCGGCCCGATGTCTTGTTGACGGATATTGGCATGCCGCGGCTCAACGGTATTCAGGCGGCAGAAAAGATCCGTGATATGGGGCTGGAAACCCGGGTCGTTATCCTTTCTATGCACTCCAATAAAAGTTTGATCCGCCAAAGTATGCGCAGCGGAGCCAAAGGCTACGTCCTCAAAAGCGGCATCAAAGACGAACTGCTGATGGCGCTCCGGGCCGCCGCGCGCAATGGCACCTACTTAAGCCCGGAAGTGTCAGAACTGTTGATGGCCGACTTTGGAACCCCGGCCGCAGAAGGGCAAGACGGTTTTGACCTGCTTAATCCCCGTGAGCGCGAAATTCTGAAACTCATTTCCGAAGGCCACACCAACAAATCTATTGCGGATTTAATGCACTTGAGCGTTAAAACTATTGAAAAAGACCGAACCTCCCTGCTGGAAAAGCTACAGGTGCGTGATCTGGCCAGCCTGATCCGGTTGGCCATGAAACACGGCCTTATTTTTGACGAAGATTAACCGTAACTACTCAGCCCCACCATTCTGGATGTCATTCCCGCGTGTTTTTAGCGGGAATCCACCGTTTTGGCCTTCAGTGGATGCCCGATAAAGACATTCGGGCATGACGGCTGAGTAGTTACGATTAGCCCCGCTATTTTTCATTCTGAAGAAGATCAGTTGACCCGGTCATAATTTTTTTGACCGGGTCAACTGTTTTTAAACCGAAATCAGCCTAACCCCCACCCTTTTCAGCTAAAGAAATTACAATCACTCGCCTGCAAATCATCAATTTCTTAGTAAGAAATCATAAACTTCTTACTAAGAAATTATAAACTTCTTACTAAGAAACTATAAACTTCTTACTAAGAAACTTTTCGTTTCTTTACGTGTAATTTAACTTTGCAGGCGAGTAATACAGATTAAATGTCAACCGCTAGGGATGTTTTTATAAAACGTAGGGCGCTGCCCTATGTTACAAGCTTCCATCTTCTGTTATAGTCAATACTACGAGCAAACTATATTCATTCGGAGGATTATCGATGAAACGGAAAGCATTTGTTGTTCTCTTGGCTGGGGTAACATTTTTATCCGCTTTTGCCGGCGTAACGGCGCTTGCGGGCGCACAACAAAATAAGGGGCAGATGGCTCCCAGTGCGATTGCCGATAAACCAAAACCAACGCCAACGCCAATCACTCTCCCGGGGCCAGACCTGTTCCCAGATGGTAATTCATGGGGCGGATGAGCCAACTTCCGGTGACAGGCATTGGCCCCAACCCGAAAGAGCGTCAATGGCGACACTCGCCCTCTTAAATCAGATGCCTGTCACCATTTTTGGCCGATTTCTACAAGGACAATGAGCTATGAATCGCCAGCAAATTTCTGTGATCGATATGTTGACCTTTATTCTGTTCATCCCGTTCATCATCCTTGTATTTTCATCAACAGGTTGGCTGTTGTTAAGCCTGATTAGCCCCACTTCTCAACCGGCCCGGCCTGCGCTGGTTCGAATTCGGCGCACGCTGCCGCCGCTGCCGCCGGTTACGGTTGCCCCATCGCTGGCCGCCGTTGAGCCAGCCCGCATTCAACCCGAGCCGGTGGTTGAGCCGGCCAAAGCGGTTCAACCCCAACCGGAACCTGTCACCGTAATTGAACCCGTTGAATTGATAGAAACCCAATCAACAACCGAAACGCCGGCAGAGCAGCCGCAGGCTGTCGCGCCCCAA
>JAJVIM010000004.1 GCA_022071955.1 Anaerolineae bacterium | reverse complement strand
CAGTCACAGGTGACAGGGTAGCCGAGCTATGCGCCCAGCGGGGTGTCGCCTGATGGGTTTCCAATTTGGTTAAAAGAGTTGGAACCGAGGAACCGGATGAGCGAATTGTTCACGTCCGGATCTGTGGTAGGAGCGGCAGGTAACTGCTGCTCCTACCCGGCCACCCGACCCAGCAAGCACGGTTTTGGCGCAAGGCTTGGCCTCCCCCAACGATACCTTTGGGCGCGTGATTGGGGGGCGTTAGGTGCTGGTGATAATCTGCAATTTGTTAGCCCGGAGGCTTAAATTTTGTTAGAAGATTTATTAGTCGAAAATCTATGGATAAGTTTGACGGTTTGGGCGTTATTATTCATCTCAGATTACTATTTCACTATTTACGGTGCCTATCTTTACCAAACCTATGCAAAGCAGTATGTGGTATATGAAGGTAGTTATGAACTGACACCTTCCTTCCAGAATGATGTCAATAACTTGCGGCGTGTAAGCCCCAGATTTTTGGTGTCGTTAAGCCTTACTATAATTTTTCTAATAATTCTATGGTTTTTGAGTGTAAAATTTCTTGAGACACCTTGGCTTTTTTCATTTCTAATCGGTGCGTTAATCTTATCAGAAGTAGCTATCCATATACGACATGTTCGAAATATTTATTTATTTGGACTGACCAGGAAAACTAAAAATGGGTTGAAAGGTCATATTGAATACCGTCGATGGGTAATACTGAAATCATCAGCAATAGAGTTGACTAGTTTTTCAGCTTTGTTTTTGTTAGGATTCTTGATCAGTAACAGTTGGTTTTTCTTAGGAGGAGCTGTTCGCTGCCTAATGCTTGGACTGAGCCATCTTAGATTGGCCAGAAAATCCAGCACAAACAATTAGCCCCAAAAACGCACCTAACAAGCCCTGTGCTGGCTACTTTAGTCATCCGGTCCGATTTCACGCGTTGGATCGAGGCGTTGTCATCGGGGCAACGTCGGGCCAATGAGTACCACAAGCACCGGGCGTGGTGGTGTTCGGGAAAATATAGCGTGGAATAACCCGTCGGCCTGACTTGTTTTGCTCGAAATCGACCAAATCGTCAACCTTAACCAAGCCTTCAGTAAATTACTGAGGGCTTGGTTTCTTTTGGGATTAACCGGGGAAAAGGTCAGTGCCGATAAGCGGTCCGCGAATATGAATGGTGCAAGCCACCCAGTACCGGTCGAACAATGATTCTGCCAGTGGATGAGGGTGACACTGGCTGATCAATTTTGGCGGGGATTTGTTGGTGGATGCCCTGATGTGGCCGAGACTGGTTGTAGTAAGCCACATATTCCTGCCCAACCCGGCGTAATTGTGCCGTGTTCAAAATGAAGGTGTGATCGAGGCACTCTCGACGCAGACTGCCAATGAACCGCTCACAAATCGCGTTAGCTCGCGGTGATTTGAGTGGGGTCTGGATCACCTTGATGCCGCTGTGTCTGGCCAGTTGGGCAAACAACGGGCCGAACCTGTTATCCCGATCGCGAATGAGATATTTCGGCCGGTGGCCCCAGAGCAATGGTTTCCCTACTGAGACGGGGTTCTTGTTTTTTGCGGCTGGATTTATGCCGCCAGTAAAGCCGAAACAACTCGCGATGCCAGCGCAACAGGGTTTCAGGCTGTACCAGCAAAAGGGCCTGATCCCAGAATCTGGTCAGGCGGGCCAGGAGCACCAATCGCCAGCGGTCACCAGGGGTGAAATGGGGGCGTTCGACCTGCCGATTAAGGATGATGAGTTGCTGGCGCAACAGTGCGTTTTCAATGAGCAGATCGGTGCGGTTGCGGGTCAGGTCGACAACCGCTCCGATGATGAGGGCGGTGGTTGCCGGTTTGGTCCAGCGACTGATAACTTGACTGACTTGATTAAGAAACCAAGACCAGAAACCAGGCAGGATGCTGATCATTTTATTCTCCGGGGATCGCGTGAAAATCATCACCGGATGATAGCGCGTTTGAGCGAAATGCGCATCCAAAACCCGACAGATGAACAAAGTAGCCAAATGGGGTAGATCAATCTGGGTTAATTGCTGGAGTCGATCAGTTGGTTGACAATATACGGCTTTGCCGTACAATATTGTTATGATCTTCATCGAGACCTCCATCTTCACCAAGTTGGTCAGCTCGTACTTGACGGATGATGAGTATCGAGGCTTGCAAAGCTTTCTGTTTGAATATCCTGATACCGGCAAAATCGTGCGCGGCTCGGGCGGGGTACGGAAATTACGGTGGGCTATTTCCGGTAAAGGTAAGAGTGGCGGTGTGCGGGTCATTTACTATTGGAAAAAATCAGAGGATGAAATATGGCTGCTCACGTCACGATTTATGGTAAAAGTGAGCGGGACACAATCCCAAGTCATAGTTTGAGGCAAATTGCGGAGGAGTTAAAAAATGGCTGAACGTAATATTGGTCTGGAAATATTGGAAGGTATTCAGGAGATTAAGAGTTTCAAAGCTGGTAAAGCCGAGTTAAAGACCCGGGAACTGCAAGAACCATCAACACCCCGTGAAATTCGTAAGCAGCTAAATTTGTCGCAGGCGGCCTTTGCCGGCCTGATGGGGGTCAGTCTACGCACAGTGCAGGACTGGGAACAAGGACGAAGAACACCGAGTGGCCCCGCAAAATCCTTGCTGCGGATCGCTGAACAACGGCCAGAAGTGTTTATGGAGCTGGCTTAGGCGGGTCATAAGTGTCAGGTGGCGTATGAAACAGTGTCAGGTGTGTTCTGAAACAAATTTTGTGTGATTGTAGCGATTATGTTGCCGGTAGGGATGCAAAGCGCACAAAACTCTGAGTGCAAAATATCCACACATTCAGTGCAAGCCAATTCCTAAGTGATAGCGATCGGCTGTGTGCTCAATCTCACCAGCCGCCAGGTACTGGGGTTTCAGGTGGCCCCGCGCGACAGTGATCCGGAAATCATTCGCCGGCTGGCCCTGTACCAGACGCTGACCGCCGAGCGTACGCCGGGTGTCCTGGTTCCCGGCGGTCTGGTCTGGCATTTACCCCGGGCGGTTGTCCCCGACACTGAGTTAGCTCCCGCAACCCGGCGGCAACTTGAACAACTGGATATATTTGCCCTGCGTCCGCGCCAGCTCATCAACGAAACCACCTCAGCCTTATATGAGGATTGGGCGGCCGACCTGCGCCGGTATCCCTCCCTCTGGCTGCCCCATTTCAGGCGGGTCTTTGACAATTATCTGGACAACCCGCTGCGGGCTGTCAATCTCCTCAATCGCGAGTCGGCCCGTATTAACCGGGCCGGGGTGATTGAGTTGGGCCATTCCCGGTTCGTGCATCCGTTGTTGGCCTACTGGCCTGACACGCCGGTGACGATACGGTGCTCGCCGGACGATGAAACCCTTATCTGGGTGTACATAGGCGATAATATCCTGTGCGAAGCCAGACCGGCCGCCTGAGGCAAAAGTGTCAGAAAACGGATGAAACAAATTTGGGCAGTGTAGCCGAAAATAGAAAAGAGCCACGTCATAAAACGTGGCTCCTGGACAAATCTTAAGTCTGTGTGGATATTTTGCACTGCGTGGTCATGAAGCTGGCCGCCGTGCGATTTTTGCACCAGTGCAAGCCAAACACCGCCAGTACAAGGAAAAGTCTGCATTCAGTGCAAGCCAAATACCTCAAAAATCCTCGTTAGTGCAAGCCAATTCCTAAGTGACAACAACTAACTGACAGCGTATTCCTGCACGGGCAGGCATACACAGAACAGGTGTCTATCGCCGTAAACATTATCGATGCGCGAGACAAACGGCCAGAATTTGGCTTCGCGCACCCACGGCGTCGGGAAGGCGGCCTGCTCGCGGGAGTAGGGCCGATCCCATTCGCCGGTCACAACTTCGGCGGTGTGCGGCGCGTGTTTGAGCGGGTTGTTGGTGGCGTGCAGTTGCCCCGTTTCAACCGCTCGGATTTCGTCACGGATAGAAATTAACGCCTCGCAGAAACGCTCCAACTCGGCCAACGACTCGCTTTCTGTTGGCTCAATCATCAGCGTGCCGCTAACCGGAAAGCTCATCGTCGGCGCGTGGAAACCGTAATCCATCAGCCGCTTGGCCACATCTTCCACGGTGATGCCACTGTTGTGCTGAATCTGGCGCAGGTCGATAATGCATTCGTGGGCTACCCGGCCATTCGCGCCGGTGTACAACACCGGGTAGTGCGGCTCCAGCCGTTTGGCCACGTAGTTGGCGTTGAGGATGGCTACCTGGCTGGCGCGGGTCAATCCCTCCGCGCCCATCATAGCAATGTAGGCGTAAGAAATGGGCAAAATGCTGGCGCTGCCCCACGGCGCCGCCGAAACCGCGCCGGTCGCTTCTGCGCCGCCCACGCCACTCACCACCGCGTGGCTGGGCAAAAATGGAGCCAGGTGCGCGGCCACGCCGATGGGGCCCATTCCCGGTCCGCCGCCCCCGTGCGGAATGCTGAATGTTTTGTGCAGATTGAGGTGGCACACATCTGCGCCAATTGCGCCGGGGCTCGACAGCCCCACCATCGCGTTCATATTGGCCCCATCCATGTACACCTGCCCGCCGTTGGCGTGGATAATCTGGCAAATCTCGCGGATAGCGGCCTCAAAAACGCCGTGCGTCGAAGGATAAGTCACCATCAGCGCGGCCAGATTGGCGGCGTGTTCCTCGGCTTTGGCCCGCAAATCGGCCACATCGATGTTGCCATCGTCGTCGCAAGCGACCACCACCACCTCCATACCGGCCATTGCCGCGCTGGCGGGGTTGGTGCCGTGCGCCGAGCTGGGGATCAGGCAGATGTTGCGCTGGCTGTCGCCGCGCGACAGGTGATAGGCGCGGATCATTAGCAGGCCGGTGTATTCGCCCTGCGAGCCGGCGTTGGGTTGCAGCGACACCGCCGCAAAGCCGGTGATGTCGGCCAGCCAGCGTTCCAGCCGCTCAAACAGCACCCGGTAGCCCGCGGCCTGGTTGGCCGGTACAAAGGGGTGCAGGTTGGCAAATTCGGGCCAGGTGACGGGGATCATCTCGGTGGTGGCGTTGAGCTTCATGGTGCACGAGCCGAGCGGGATCATCGAAAAGGCCAGCGACAGGTCGCGACTTTGCAGCCGGTGAATGTAGCGCAGCATTTCTGTTTCTGAATGGTAACTGTTGAATACAGGATGGCTCAAAATCTGGCTGCTGCGGCCGTGCGGGGCATCAACTTCAAGCGGCACGCTTTCGGCGGCGGCTTCCAGATTGATGCCGCTGACTCCGAAAATATCCAGCAGGTCGGTCAGGTCGGTGGTGGTTACGGTTTCATCCAGCGCCACTCCCACAGCATCGTCATCAAAATAACGCAAATTGATGCCTTTGCCCAGCGCTGCCTGCTGAATTTGGGCCTGGCTGCGCGGCCCGCCGCTGATTTTGAGCGTGTCAAACACGGGCGTGTTGTTAAGCTGGTAGCCGGCGGTTTTGAGCGCGCCGGCCAAAATGCCGGTGAGCAGCTTGACCCGTTGGGCAATGCGGCGCAGGCCCGCCGGCCCGTGGTACACTGCGTACATCGAGGCCATCACCGCCAGCAGTACCTGCGCCGTGCAAATGTTGCTGGTGGCTTTGTCGCGGCGGATGTGCTGCTCGCGGGTTTGCAACGCCAGCCGCATGGCCGGTTTGCCGGTGGCATCTTGCGACACGCCGATCAGCCGGCCGGGCATCAACCGTTTGAACTCATCTTTGGTCGACATAAAAGCGGCGTGCGGCCCGCCGTAGCCCATCGGCACGCCCAGCCGCTGGCTGTTGCCGATGACCACATCTGCGCCAAACTCAACCGGCGGGCGGAGCAGTGTCAACGCCAGCAAATCGGTGGCGACGACTACCAGCGCATCGTGCTGGTGTGCCTTCTCTGAAAATTGCGTGTAGTCAATAATTGAACCATCAGTGGCCGGATATTGGAGCAGCACACCAAAGGTAGCTTCGGCAAACGTGTAGCGGGTGTGGTCGCCCACCACCACTTTGTAGCCCATCGGCTCGGCGCGGGTGCGGACCACATCGATGGTTTGGGGGTGGCATAACTCGGACACAAAAAAGACGTTGGCCGTGGATTTTTTTGGCTGGGCGCGTTTGCACAGCGTCATTGCTTCGGCGGCGGCCGTGGCCTCATCCAGCAGCGAGGCGTTGGCAATGTCCAGCCCGGTTAGATCAGACACCATTGTCTGGAAATTTAGCAAAGCTTCCAGCCGGCCCTGCGCAATTTCGGCCTGGTAGGGGGTGTACTGGGTGTACCAGCCCGGGTTTTCCATAATGTTGCGCAGAATAACCGGAGGTGTGATGCAACCGTAGTATCCCATGCCAATGTACGAGCGAAATACCTGGTTTTGGCCGGCCAGTTGGCGCAGATCGGCCAGCACTTCGGACTCGCTGCGGGCGGGCGGCAGGTTCAGTGGCCCGTCCAACCGGATGGCGGCCGGCACGGTTTGCTCAACCAGTTCCTCCAGTGATGCGACGCCCAGCCGGTGCAGCATTTGCTGCATGTCTTCTTCGCTGGGGCCGAGGTGTCGGTTGGCAAAGGTGTCGGTGGGCTGTAATAACGATTTTGGGGTTACATCACGCATAAAACGTATCTCCTATTCTTCTTCGGCGGCGACGGCTTCGTACTCGCTGCCAGATAACAGGCTGTCCCATTCGGCCGGATCGCTGGGTTTTACTTTGATCATCCAGCCCGCACCAAACGGGTCTTCGTTCACCTTTTCCGGTTCGTCGTCCAGCAGATCGTTCACTTCAACAATTTCGCCGCTCATCGGCATGTAAAGGTCGCTGGCGGCTTTGACCGACTCAACCACGCCAAAGACATCGCCTTTGGCCAGGGTGTCGCCCACCGATGGCAGTTCAACAAACACCACATCGCTCAGGCTTTCCTGGGCATGGTCGGTAATGCCTACCACAATCAGGTTGCCCTCTTTGCGGGCCCATTCGTGGGAGTCTTGATATTTGGCGTTAGGGTCTAATTTCATGGTTAAATTCCTTTCTTGGCAAAAAGTTTTTTATCGATAAGCCGGCGTGTAAAACGGCCGTTTAACCACAACTGCTGTTTTGGGTTTGTCTCTAATGAGGATTTGCAGGGGAGTGCCGGTTTTGGCGTATTCCGGCGGCACAAAGGCGTTGCCGCAATATTTGTCAACGGTGGGCGCGTACAGGCCGGTCACCACCTGCCCAATTTCTTCACCGCTGGCGTTGGCGACCGGATAACCCTGCCGCGGCACGCCTTTTTCGGTCAGTTCAAAGCTGATGAGTTTGCGGGCCAGCCCCTCTTGTTTTTGGGCCAACAGCGCCTCGCGGCCAATAAACTCTTTTTCAAAACTGCACGCCCAGTTGAGCCGGGCTTCGAGCGGGGTAATGGTGTCATCGATTTCATGGCCGTACAGCGAAAAGGCCGGCTCAAAGCGGAGGCTGTCGCGGGCAGCCAGGCCGATTGGGGCCACTTCGATGCCGGATTTCTGGCCGGTGGCCAAAATCATCTCCCACACCCGCGGCGCTTCGGGGGCGCTAAAAAAGATTTCCACGCCGTCTTCGCCGGTGTAGCCGGTGCGGCCGACCAGCGCCCGCACGCCGCCCAAATGGGTGGCCACGGCGGTAAAGCGCGGCACGGCTTCAAGGTCTGTCGGGGTGAGGCGATTGAGCAGCGGGATGGCCTGCGGGCCTTGCAGCGCCAGCATGTAGGTTGCATCGGACACATCGGTGACGGTGACGTTAAAGTTGGCCGCGTGTTTTGTCAGCCAATCGACATCTTTTTGGCGGTTGGCGGCGTTGATCACCACAAACCAGCGCTCCGGCAGCCGGTAAATAAACACGTCATCGACCACGCCGCCGTGTTTGTGGCACATGAGGGCGTAGTGGGCTTCGTTCTCGGCCATTGTGGTCACATCCCAGGTCATCACCAAATTGAGAAAAGGGATGGCGTCCGGACCGGTAACGTTAACCTGGCCCATGTGGTCAATATCAAACAGGCCGGCTGAGCGGCGGGTAATGTGGTGTTCTTCAATGGGGCCGGTGGGGTATTGCACGGGCATTTCCCAACCGGCAAACGGCACCATTCGAGCGCCGTGGTCAACGTGCCACTGATAAAGTTGGGTTCGGTTAAGTGCCTCGCTCATAGTTTCTCCTTTGAAAGTCGGATTCAGGGGTCAGGAGTCAGAAATTAGGTGATGGGAGACTTCTGACCCGGTTTCAATTTTTGATGTTGTCCCACAATCTATTTGGGTAATTGGGTTGTGTTCTGTTGGCAGGTGTGGTCAGGGGAGGAGCAACCTGTCAGAAATAACAACGGGCACCGTAAAAGGGTGCCCGAAAACTCTGTCCTAAACCTGAGAGATTGCCCCTTATGCAGGGTTGCCCCGTCGGTGCGGTCAAAAGACCGGCTCTCCAGAGGTGCTGTTTACGCTACGATCCCTTTGCCTGAGAGTTTCGGCCGGCAGTGCGGCTGACTGCCTGGCCTTGCCCCTTCGGCGGCCGGATTGCCCGGCTCTCTCCCGTGGCGCATTTTCAGCAGTATTGATTTGTGCTGGAAGTGTAGCACATTTACGAAACTATGCAAAACAACGGCCTTAGTTTGCTTGTTTAGGCCAAAAGTCGCGCTTGTGGACTGTATTTTACACGTCACATCAACTATTTTTTGCCCCTCGTCATTCACCCCAAACACGGCCCGGACTTGTAACAGGCTTTCGCCTTGAAAGCCACACCCGCTAACACGGTTAACGCTGGAGCAGGGCGCAATACGGCGCAAGTCAACGTCCCTTGAGAGTGATAACGACATTTCCTATCTTATGCCCGCTTTCGACGTAGCGATGAGCCTCAGAAATTTGCTCAAATACATATCTTCTGTCAATGACTGATTTCAACTTTCCCGCCGCAATTAGCTCTCTCAGGAAAACCAGATCTTCAGCTCTTTCCTTGGCTACCCCCTTTGCAACTGTCACATATACACCATCTGGAGTTAGTGATTCCCTGTAATGTGAATACGATGTTTTTCCAACAGCATCAAAAATGACATCGTAAAGAGCACCCGTTTTTGTAGAGTCCTCTTCCGTATAGTCAATCACTTTGTCGGCGCCCAGCGATTTTACCAATTCCAAATTCTTCGTGCTACAAACGCCGGTGACTTCCGCCCCCAAACTCTTGGCGATTTGCACTCCATAAGTACCAACGCTTCCGGACGCCCCATGGATAAGAACCTTTTGCCCACTATGGACATTGCCCTTCCTGAGAAAATAGAGTGCTGTAAGTCCACCAACAGGAACAGCGGCGGCTTCCTCGTAAGTCATACTTGGCGGTTTTATCGCGAGTGTCCCATCTTCGGGGAGACATATGTACTCTGCATACGTGCCGGATCTAAGACCAGTAGATCCAAATACCTGGTCACTTTTCCTAAATTGCTTTACTCCTTTTCCTACTGATTCAATTTCCCCGGCTAACTCATGCCCTAATATTTTGTTCCTTGGTTTTCTGAAACCAAACATTATTCGCACGGGGAGCCATGCCAAAGGAGGGAACGTGAAACTTCGAAGTCTCACGTCCCCCGCAGTTACTGTTGTCGCATATACTCTTATCAGTACTTCATTGTCCTTGGGAGCAGGTTTTTCTACCTCTTTGAGTTGAAGAACATCTGGTGGCCCGTATTCTGTGCATACAATTGCTTTCATTGGTATTCCTTTCAATGTCCCATGTGGATTCAGCCGTCTCGTATAATACTCGCTTCACGCAACTGGCGGCCACAGCGCATGGTTGGCCGCATGCGAAGTCCTTCGAATAAAAATCAGCGCGGCTAAGTAGGCGGCAGCAACTACATCGTAGGCAAGACACCAACCCGGCCACCATACAGGGACACCGGGGTTCGTTATCACTGCGTGATGAAAGAAGTCAAAAACTCCGTGAAGTGCCAAGCCGGCGACCACGAGCCAGGCAGTCTTCCTGAACCCAAACGCAGCCATCGCCACAAACATGAGTGCAGGAATGGCCTCTGCGACAAAGGAATCTATAGATCCGGCCATCGCCGCAAATAGGAGGTACAAGGTGGCAATGACTATCAACACGACTGGGTAGAAGCTGCGATCCTTGTCGAAGCCAATCACACTCGCGAATAATCCAACTGCAGTAGCAGCGGCGACTCCAATGACGTATTCCATTTTGTTCCTCCGTGACGTGGTGCCTATTATTACAGCTGTAAGAATAAAAGTGTCAACTTGTTACAGGAGTTCACTTGAGAGAAAGGCTCGTTATTCAGTAACTTGTTCTGATAAAATCGGCTAACTGGGGCAAGTTATTTAACCATAAATGCCATTGCGCGTCAAAAAATCGGTTAAATCCGCGTTCAAGTAAAGAATTTTAACTTGACACATTTATTATTACCACTGGGTAGGCATTCGGGTGAAGCGTGTTGTTGGGTGGGCGGGCGCTTACTTGTAGAAAAAACCGTCAACCCGTATCATTTCTTGTTTAGCTATGGAAAGTAACTCCACCTGGGTTCCGCTGACCCGACTGCTCTATCCGGTTCTTTTCCGCAGCGTTGGCAGCGATGACCCCGCTCCCAACGCCGTTTTTTCCAGCCACCGAACCCGCTTGCTCAAACGTGACCCCGAAATCGCCAAACCCTGTTACACTGACCAGATTCTTCGTTCCCGCGCAAAAAGCGCGGCTGACTGCGCCCCTTTCCCTGCTACAGAGCAAAAAAAACAACCGCTTGCACCGTAATCCCCGATCCGTCAACCTTTTGAAACCGGCGCGAAGGGGGTGACATCTGTCATCTTAAGTGAGTGTTGTTCATCTGATGAACGTTAGGAAGAATGATTTAGCTGTTAGGCGGGCGTAAGCCGCGGTTATGGTTTGCGCTGCAGTCTGAATCGCCTGTGGAATATGATTCCGGCGTGTGGTTTTGAGTTTTGTAATAAATGGCTGTGCCTTTGTCAATCGGCTAAAATAAGGTTGCGCGCACCGGCCAGTAACTGGGAAACCTGGCCGGAGGTGGCGGTCGCACCGCCCTGAGCCAGCCCCGCGTCGCCGCCGCCGCGACCGCCCACAGGCGACAGCAGCCGGGTGAGCAGTTCTCGCGCGGCCATACCGGTGGCCTGCCCGCAACTGACCACCAGCGATAGCTTTTGGCTGTCGTCGAGGCCGGCCAATACGGCCACAAGGTCGGCCTCGCTTTGCAGCAGCCGGCCCAGTTCGCGCAGATCGCCGGCCGGCCGGTTGCCGAACTGGGCAGTAGCGAAGCGCATCCGGCCCACCGGTTGGGCGGTCGCGGCCAGTTTTTGCGCTTCCAACGGCAATAGTTCGGCCTGAAGCCGTTTCAGCTCTTTTTGAGCCAGTTTGAGCGCTTCGCTTTGCTGGGCGGCCAGCGCCACCACATCTTCCGGGTTGGCGCTAAAGTGATTGCTGATGTCGATGGCAACCCGTTGCACCCGCCGAAAATGGTCCAGCGCCTGCCGGCCGGCGACAAAGTGCAGCCGCAATTTTTGGTTTTTGCGCTCGGTGCGGACTATTTTGATCAGCCCGACACTGCCGGTTTGGGCCACGTGCGTGCCGCCGCAGGCCGAATAATCCCAGCCGTCAATTTCAACCACGCGGATTTCACCGGACACTTTAGGCGGCCGGCGAAACGGCACGGTGTCGGTGCGGGAGTCATCGACAAAATAAACTTTGACCGGCCGGTTTTCAAAGACTATCGCGTTGGCCCGCTGCTCGGCGCGTTCCAGCTCGGCCCAATCGAGTGGCGTGTCGGCCACGTCGATGGTTGAAGGTGTTTCGGCGCTGATGTGGGCCGAGAGCGTTTCCAGTCCCAGCACCTCGGTGACGGCGGCAGATAGAATGTGCTGGGCCGAGTGGTGCTGCATGTTGGCAAAGCGACGGGCGGCGTCAATTTGACCCCGCACCAGTGGCCCGCCAACCGGCCCGGCCACGCGATGTATGGCGTTCCCGGCATCGTCTTTGGTTACCTCCAGCACGGGGACACCGTTCAGTGTGCCGGTATCGTGCTGCTGGCCGCCGCTGGTGGGGTAAAAGTAAGAGTGCGTGAGAAGTACCTCAAACTGACCGTCGGGTAGCGGCGTTGCCTGCACCAACTGTGCCTCAAATTCGGTGGTCAGTGAGTCTGCCAGATAAGCAAGTTGTCGAATCATTGTGTGTCTGCTTTTTAAATCTAAAAAACCGTCAAACGCTTCGTGTAGCCAATAAACTACAAACAAAACCCAAACCACCCAAATAGGGGAGTAAGGTGCTTTTGAGTGATCTATTATAAGCATCTAGCGGCTAACGCAAAAGAAACACTCAGGTTGCTTTAATTTTGGCCGGGTAAGATAAGTGCACATACCAGAAAAATAACAAGGTGTACAATTGATGAAACGATTATTGAGCATTCTGCTGGTAACCATTGGCCTGTTTGGATTAACGAGTTTGGCGTTTGGTGCCGGAATTTTTGTTGGCCAGTCTGATTTATTTGGACCAGCAGTCGTTCGGGCGCAGGATCAACCGCCAGAATTCGATGTGTTTTGGGAAGTGTGGGCGCTGGCAAAAGCTCACTTTATCGACCGGACCGTGATGAATGATCCCAAGCGATTGGCTTACGGCGCTATCAACGGCTTTATCGAGGCGCTGGGCGACGAAGGCCACACCCGTTTTGTAACCCCGGAAGAAGTGGCCCGCCAAAAAGAAAACATCTCCGGTTCGTTTTTTGGTATTGGCGCGCAGGTGGGAATGCAGGATGGGATGCCGGTAATTGTGGCCCCGTTTGACGGATCGCCGGCCGAGGCGGCCGGGGTAAAAGCCGGCGACATTATTATTGAAGTTGACGGCCAGGACGTAACCGGCCTGACCCTTACTGAAACCGTTGATCGTATCCGTGGCGAGAAGGGGACTACCGTCGTTCTAACCCTGTACCGGCCGGATTCCAACGAAAGCAAGGAAATTTCCATTGTCCGCGACGAGATAAAAATTCCGGCGGCCAGTTGGGGGATGATCCCGGGCACCAAAGTGGCGCTGATCCGGCTGAGCCAGTTCAATGGCAACCTTGACGATAATTTACGCCAGATTGTGACCGAAACCAAAGCTGCCGGTGCTACGGCCTACATTTTGGATGTGCGCAACAATCCCGGCGGGCTGCTGGAGCAGGCCATTAAGGTTAGCAGCGAATTCCTGAAAAGCGGCAACGTGCTGTTACAGGAAGACGCCAACGGCAAACGCGAGTCGTACCCGGTAGAAAAGGGCGGCGTGGCCACCGATATTCCCGTTGTGGTGCTGGTCAATCGCGGGTCGGCCAGCTCGTCGGAGATTTTTGCGGGGGCAATTCAGGATCAAAATCGCGGCAAGGTGGTCGGCGAAACCACATTTGGTACCGGCACCGTGCTGCGCCCGTTTGATTTAAGCGATGGGTCAACGCTGTTGCTGGGCACCAGCCAATGGCTCACGCCCAACGGCCGGCTTATCCGCAAGCACGGCATCGAGCCGGATGTTACGGTTGAACTGCCGATCGGCACCAACTTGATCGCGCCCGGTGGGTTAAAAGATATGACTCGGGCCGATGTGCTTAACAGTGAAGACAAACAGCTTTTGAAAGCGCTGGAACTCTTGGGTGAGTTACCGGAGAACAAAGTGACTGAACAGCAGCAACCGGCGGCAGAAACGATTAAATAGGGCTTTCGTGTAGTATTTAGCGACTCAAAAACTGTTTTGTTGATTGCCGGTGACAACGAAAATTCGTTGTCACCGGCTTTTATTTTGCCCAAACAAAAAGCTCATTACCAACGTTGTGCTTGTTTTTTGTGGCACGTGACGCAGCCGCCGGTAATTCAATTTTTTGCCGCTGCGATCAAAAAGATACCAATTCTACCAATATCTATTTTTCTGTTCGTTCAACCGGTATTATAATGGTTCGTATAAGTCAGATAATACGAAACGAAAGTGATAAAACAATGACGGAGTCCACTGAAAAATCCCCTACCCTGGCCAGCGATGCCAAAATTTTTGTGCGAACCGCCGGCGGCGGCCAATCGGAGCATACCGGCAAAACCTACGCCAGCGGGCTAACCTATTTCAAAGCCTACCTGGAAGCATATTTTGATTGGCAGGCCGATGGCACCCCCATCGCCAATTTGCAGCCGGAGATGTTTCAGGAATTTCCGGTGTGGCTGCACAAACAAACCTACCGTCGCAGCGAACATTCCGCGCCGGAACCGCTGGCCGAAAGCACGCGCAGCCTGTACATTTTGGCGGTAACCCGTTTTTTGCGCTTTCTGGTATTGCGCAAACGGCTGCCCCACTTTGATTACGCCGAGTACGACCGCATTAAAGAAGAGCTGGCCAAAGCAACTAATGTTAAAACCAGGCCCATTGCCCAGAAAATTCCGGGCGCCGAGGTGGTGGCGGCGTTGATTGAAGCCGCCGAACAACCGCCCCAATTCAAAGATGATGACTCACCGGCGTACCGGCGGCGGCAGGTACTGGTTTGGCGGCGAAATCTGGCCGTAGTTCACGCTCTGCGCGCTTCCGGAATGCGGGTGGGCGAACTGACCGCGCTCAAACGCGGCGATCTGGATTTTGACCGGCAGGGGGCGTGGGTTACCGGCAAGGGGCGCAAAACCCGCTTTGTGGCTTTTGACGACGCGGCCTGGCAGGCCATCCGCGCTTATTTAACAGACCGTCACGACGAGGCGCTGCTGGTTCAACTGGCCCAGCACCCTCTCTTTTGCCGCCACGACCGTTCGGCGCGCACCGACACCCGCCTGCCGCTCTCTGTACGGAGCGTGCAGCAGTTAATGAAAAACCTGTCAGAACAGGCCGGTATTGCCCAGCGCTTTAATATGTCGCCGCACTCACTGCGACACTATTTTGCCAACGGCCTGCTCGATTTTACCGGAAACCTGGCTCTGGTTCAGGAAGCGTTGGGTCATCAGGACCCCAAAACAACGCGGGGCTATACCAAAATCAAAGTTGAAGAGATTGCCGCCAGCGTGCGGGCCATGGCCAACCGGGATTCCGATACTTGATGTAAATCTTAATTTTGCTGTAGAACTCAATATTGACGGGAGACAACGCGCCAAAATCACCGCCCTGGCTTGTAGCGACCCACCCCCTGGATTATGATGCACCATCTGTCTTTTTATGTTAAATTGGAAAGTTTCTTTTAGTTCATCCTGAGATAGGTCTCCGTGTGCAGTAACACGCTACGGAGAATAAAAAATAGCACGCAAAGACGCAAAAGACTTCCTTGTTTTGCGTCTTTGCGTGTGCTTACTTTTCAAGACAGGAGGTAGATTCAATGGCGCGGCTTAAAGGAAAAATTGCTCTGGTGACCGGTGGGAGTCGCGGTATTGGCCGGGCAATCGCCCTGGACCTGGCCATCAACGAGGCCGATGTGGCCTTTACATATCGTCAAAATGAGGTCGAGGCTCAGTCAGTGGTTGAGCAGGTAACCAAAATTGGCAGGCGTTGTCTTGGCTATCCGCGCCGAGGTTGCTGATTTTGAAAAGGCCGGGCAGGTGGTTGAGCAGGTACAGCAACGTAAACCGAATCGCCGAAACAATTCAACGCTCCGGTGATATTTTTCTCCGGCGGGTTTTTTCTGCCGCCGAGATTGCAAGAGGCCGGCAAAGCGATGGCCCCGCTGCTTTTTTTGCCACCGCCTTTGCCGCCAAAGAAGCCGTTTTTAAGGCGCTAACCCTCAGCTGGCAGCCGGGAGTTGATTTTAGAAATATCGAGGTCAGCCGGGGGGCGGCAGGCAAGCCTCTGGTTGCCTTGTCTGGTCAGGTTGAAAGCATAGCCCAGGCCAAGGGTTGCACCCGGAGTGACAATTCGTTACTTCAATTGATAACCAGAACCCCTTTATCTATTTTGCCCGGATGCTCGGCAAGGTTGGCAAAAACCTGGGGCGCATCCCACAGGCTAAACTCGGTGGCAATTTGTGGATAGGTAATTGACCCATCAGCCAGTAATTGAAGCGCCGCCGGAAAACAATTGACCGAAGCCCGTGAGCCGACAATGGTCATCTCTTTTCGGGTAAAATCCAGGCCAGGCAGATTTACTGTTACGCCCTGTTTTACCAGCCCCAAAATAACAATTCTCCCTCCGGCGGCTACCAAATCAACCGATTGCTCCATTGCCTGAGGACTGCCAGTGGCTTCCATCACCACCGGTACCCCTTCACCATTAGTGCGGTTAAGAATAGTTTGCATAAAATTATCTTTAACCAGAAACGTTTCCGCTCCAAACCTGGCTGCCGTTTCCAGCCGGTGCGGCGAAATATCAGCAGCCAGTACGTTAGCCCCACGCGCTTTGGCAACCTCAATCAGAGCCAGCCCGATGGGGCCACAACCCAAAATCAGCACATCTTCGCCGGCGCTCACCTGTCCCCGGCGACACCCTTGCACGCCAATAGCCACCGGCTCGGCAAATGAGGCCGACGACAAAGACAGCCCCGCCGGGATGCGATGAATATGCGTGGCCGGGGCGATCACGTACTCAGCATAACCGCCGGGAATATGAACACCGATGATCTGCAAATTAACACAACAGTTAGATTTGCCAACGCGGCAGGGATAGCACTGGCCACAACCGATAAACGGTTCAACCACAACCGGCATGCCCGGCTCAAGATCGGTTACAGCCGGGCCTACTTCGGTAATTATTCCGGCAATTTCATGGCCGCACACTTGAGGATAAACAGCGTAAGGATTTTTACCCAGGTAAAAATACATGTCGCCGGCGCAAATACCGGCGGCTCTCACCGAAACCTTAACCTGCCCCACACCGGGTTGAGGTGTTTCCCAGTGACCCACTTCCATTTCAAATGGTTTGTTCATAATCACAGCGCGCATCATTTTTCTCCCTTTCCCCGGCGCGGGTTACAGAAAATCGAACAGGTATTGCTTTCGTTTTGGGCCAGGTTAAATAGAAATATTGCTTTCGGCCTGGCTGAGCAAAAGATATTTCTCATGGTTTTTACGCATTTGTTGCTGATGAAGATACATTGCTTCGCGGGCGTGCTCCGGGTTTGTGGCCGCAATGGCGTCAACAATGGCATAATGAGGCGGCAAGACATCCTGCCTGGGGTCAAGATAAAGCGTAACCGTATTGATGTATTCATTGAGCAAATCACGGATGGAGTCTTGTAAAATCAACAGCAGCGGATTGCCGGTCATCTTAACCAGAGTCCGGTGAAAGTCTGTGTCGAGGCTGGCCAGTTCCACCAAATTATCCCCGGCCGCTTCCATTTTGGCCACAATCTGACGAAGCTGGGCGATGTCTGCCGGGGTAGCCTGGCTGGCAGCCAACCAGGCTACTTCCACTTCCAGCATAGTACGAACCTGGTGCATGTGGTCAAAAGAAATCTCGCCGCCGGTGCGCGTGCGCAGCAATAAACTTAACGGTTTAACCACGTGTTCATTGCCCATTTGCTGCACGGTTGTGCCTACACCCGGTTTGGTGCCTAACAGCCCTTTGGTAACCAAAATCTGTACGGCTTCGCGCAGCGCCGTGCGACTTACCCCAAGCTGTTCGGCCAGCTCCCGTTCCGGTGGCAGTTTGGTTTCCGGCTCAAGCTGGCCATTTACAATCATCCCTTCAAGCTCGTTGACCACACGGTCAACTAATCGCTCCTTAGAACCTACCGCTTTGAACGTACCTTGTTGAATCATAAATCCGTTACCCTCATTTGTTTAAATTTCGTCACGTTCCCACGAGCCACCGGCCAGAAAGCCGCCATCAACCACAATGTTCTGGCCCGTGATATATGAAGATGCCCTGGAGGCAAGTAGCAGCGCCGCGCCTACCAGTTCCTCCGGTTGGCCCGGCCGCCGGAGTGGAATGCGCTCCCGAAACCAGCGCGCCTTTTCCCTGTCTGCCCACAGGGGTTTGGAGAGCGGCGTTAAGAAAAAGCCGGGCGTTAAACAATTAACCTGAATATTGTCGGCGGCCCACTCTACGGCCATCACCTTGGTTAACTGGGCCAGCGCCCCTTTGGTCAGGCCGTAAACCGAGACCGTATCCAGGCCGTAAAAACTATTAATTGACCCGATGTGGATAATTTTACCGCCGCCCTGCGCCCGCATTACCGGGTACGCGGCCTGGCTGAGAAAGTAAATGCTGCGCAAATTGACGGCAACAATGGCGTCAAAATCCTCAGGCGTTACTTGGGCCATAGGTTTGCGGCGGTTAGTGGCGGCGCAGTTAATCAGCACATCCAACCGCCCCAACGCGGCCTGAGCTTCATTAACCAGGTTACGGCACGCTTCAACCTGGGTCAAGTCGGCGGTGAATGGTACGGCTTTGCCGGCTGCCGCTTCAACCCGGGCACAGGTCTGTTGAACGCGCTCCGGGTTCCGGCCATGCACAGCTACTGTTGCGCCGGCCTCGGCCAGGGCAACTGCCAACACCTGGCCAATACCACCGGAAGCGCCGGCCAGCAGCACATTTTTACCACCAAGCGAAAAGAGACGATTAAGAATAGAGGGGGAGGTATCCATTGCATACTCCTTTAAAAAGTGTTGTGATCAGAGTTGGGAGGCAGAGCGAGTGTTGTATTGTTGTCTTTTGTATCACAACCCCGGCTGCAATCTGTTGAATATTCAGGCTACACGGTGCAAAGGCTCCTGACCGTGCAAAACCCGCAAGCAATTTTCAATAACCATTTCCCCCATCCGACGCTGTCCGTCCATTGTTCGCCCGCCGATATGCGGGGTCAAAACCACATTTTCCATTTCCAGCAGCGGGCTACCGGCGGGGGGTTCTTCAACAAAGGCATCTAAACCGGCCCCGGCTATTTGCTCCTGGCGGAGGGCAGCAACCAGCGCGTATTCATCTACCAGTATGCCGCGAGCCGTGTTAATCAGCAAGGCGGTTGGTTTCATCGCCTTGAATTGGGCCGGGCCAATCAGTGCGCCGTCCACGCCTTCAGCGGCGGCGTGCAGGGTAACAACATCGCTCATCGCCAGTAGCTCATCCAGCGACACAAAGGTAATGCCATATTGGGCGGCAAATTCTTTATCCTGATATACATCAAAAGCCACCAGCCGCATGCCAAAGGACTGAGCGCGAACGCAAACTGCTTTTCCAATTCTGCCCAAACCGACAACCCCCAATATTTTGTTGCGCAATTCTATACCAAAAAAAGGTTTCCAACCGCCGGCCTGAGTGGCCAGGTGCGCCGGAATAATTTTTCTGGCCAACGCCAACAGCAAGGCCAGGGTCAGGTCGGCTACGGCATCATGAATAGCCCCTGGCGTGGCGCTGACAACAATTCCGCGTCTTTGCGCTGCTTCAAGATTAATGGTTTCCAGCCCTACGCCGTGTTTGGCAATGGTTTTAAGCCGGCCGGCGGCGTTGATCACGTCGGCGGTTAATTCATCGGTGCCGGTGATGATGGCATCCATTTCTGGCAAGACTTCCAACAATTCGGTGGCGCGGTAAGCCCGCCCCACCTGGTTGCAAATTACCTGGCAGCCCGCTTCTTCCAGTTGGGTGAGATGTTCCGGGAACGCCTGGCCAAACGAGCGTGAGCCAATCAAAATTTTTGGCCTTTCGTCACCCAGAGCAAAGTTTTGAGTGATGGCCTTCATCATTTAACTCGTTTCACCAATTCGGCGGTAGCGCCGGCTGGATGGGTTTGAGTAAGCTCTGCCAGATCAAAGCCGCGCAGCCGCATAGCCAGCAAACACAGGGCATCGCCTACCGCCCCGTTGGCCAGCGAACTGCCAAAGGGCAGCACCCCGTCACCTTCGCCTTTTTCGTCCGGGCGGATAACCACCACAATATCGCTAAGTTGCGCCAATTCCGACTCCGGCTCCCACGTCCAACTAATCACCTTGCCGCCTCGCTGCCGGGCAACCTGGGCAAAGTGGTTTATTTCCGCGCTTTTGCCGGCTTTGGAGAGCGCAATCAGCACGTCACCGGCTGACACCACCGCTGCCGGGCCGTGGAGCGCGTCGGCGGGGTGAACAAAAAAGGCAGGCATTCCGCACGTAGCCAGCAAATGGGCCAAACGCCGGGCGATGGTTCCTGATGTGCCGGCCCCGGTGACCAAAATTCGGCTGTTACATTCACTCACCAGCTTCACAGTTTGCGCAAAAGAATCAGCCAGTTGATCGGCTATCTGAACCAGAACCTCCCCCTCGGCCCGGATCATTGCCTGCGCCTGTTGTAAAATTTTAATATTGTCCATAATAATCTCCAATCTCTAGCTTTCCGGGCTGGCAGCCAGCCGCCGCATGTCAGCCACTTCTTGTGTCATATCGGGAACACGGTATAATCCGCCGCCCATTGCCAGCGTAGTTGCCCCAGCCCCGACCAATTCCGGGATATGCTGGCGCTTGACTCCCCCTGCCACCTGAATGTCCACATTTGCGCCGGCGGCCTGCGCCATCTCCCGTACCCGCTGGACACGAAACAAAACCCGCGGATCAAAGGAGGCGCCCTTAACACCTTCACCGGTCACCCGAGATAGAAGGAGCACCGCGTCAACCAGGTCGATAACCGGTTCCACCACAACCAGGGGCGTTCCCAGAGTCACGGCCAGGCCAACTTTTATATTGTATTCCCGCGCAAGAAAAACCGCCTCGTAAACCATCGCTACGCTTTCAAGGTGAAAGATAATCAGATCAGAGCCGGCCGCAGCCAGGGGCGGGATAAAGCGCAGCGGCTCAATTGACCCCAGATGTACTTCAAACGGCAGGTGAGTCAGCGGGCGTAAAGCGGCAATAGTACGCGGCGCAAAGCCCAGGTCTGAAACAAAACGGCCGTCAAAAACATCCAGATGAATAAAATCAAGGCCAGCCGCTTCTAACCGGGCTACTTCTGCGCCCAGCCGGGTGTGGTCGGCGTTGAACAAAGCCGCACCTAATCTGAGCATCGGTTACACCGTTAGCCCGTCAAGTTCCAGAGCCACTGCGCGAATCGGTGAGGCGTCTAACCCTTTGATGGGAATTGGCATCCCCATAAAAAAGAAACGCTGACCAGGAATTTTTTCCAGGTTGGTTAAACATTCCACCACCGGAATATCAACCCCCTCTTTGAAAAAGAGATGATGATTGGGATGAGTGGCCACCCCACGCACCTCAAACCCGGAGGAATCAGTGCCCAGCAACTTGATTTTCTTTTCCAGGGCCAGCCAGGCGGCAGCTTCTGCGGTAACGTAGGGTCGATCGTGTGAATGTTTGGTGCGATACAGGTTGTCTCGGCCTTCCCAAATGATCACAATATCACCTTGCTGAATATCTCCGGCCTGCTGCAAATCCTCAAGTGAAATTGGCTCGTTGGTTTCCTTGTGGCGGAAATCAAGGCGAATAGCCGGGCCGGCAAACGTTTCTGGCGGAAAATCAGAAACATCTTTGCCCCCGGCGTAAAAATGCAGCGAGACTTCAACGTGGGTGCCTGAGTGTGACCAGAAATGAACATCGTGCATAATATCGCCGGTTGGAGTTTCTCGCGGTTTGCCGCGTTGGCTGATTTCCACGGTGTACTGCTCTTCCCCCGGCAATAACCGGTGTGTTAGGTCGATCATATTAAAGCGGAACATTACTCTCTCCTGAAAGTGAATTATGGTAATATTTCTAAACTAAAACGCGTTGGCAGGCTCAAGGCACGCTCCGGCAGCGCCCGTGGTAGTAATTAAACTCTGCCCGCCGGCAGCGTCGATGGCGGCTGCCACAGCAGCTTGTTTGTCGGGTTTGGCCAGAGCGATGATGATTCCGCCGCCGCCTGCCCCGGAAATTTTAGCGCCCAGTGCCCCGGCGCCAATAGCTGCCTCAATAAGCCGTTCATTTTCCGGGGCGCAGGTGCCAATTTTGTCCTGAATCAGTTGGTGCAGATTGAAAAGATGGCCAAGTTGGGGCAGATCATTTTCTTCCAGCGCGGCCATTATTTGGCCTACCAGATGCCCCATATCGTCAAACAAATGCATTTTGGCCGGGTGATCCTGTAACAATTTGCGCACGCGTGTGTTTAGTTTGGCCGTGCTGCGTCCCTCAACAAAAGTGTTGCCAATAACCAGAGGCAGCGAGGCGGTGATGGGCAGGGTTTCAACCCCATTTCTTACCGTGTACCTGATCAAGCCGCCCCGGGTAATGGCGCTACTATCCAGGCTGGAAGCCACACCGCCGTGGGCAATGATGTCGCCTTGCCAGGCCGCAAAGATAACTTCGTCGGGCGCAGGCTCATGCCCGGCGGCCAAAAAGGCAGCCCAGGCCATGGCGGTTGAAGCCGCTGCCCCGGAGCCAAGACCGGAACTCACCGGCACCGAAGAGCGCCACTCAATATCTAACCCCGGCCCGCCGCTCTGTTCTACCACGTGGGCTAACACGTAGCGGGCAGGGGCAAAAAAATCTCTGGCGCGTTCTCTGATCTCATCCAGGGCTTCAGCCTGGCGCAAGGCATCAACCTCGGCCTTAAAGGTAAACAGGTGGTCCCGGCTGCAAAGTTCGCGCCGGTTGCCAAAGTAGAAACTATAATCCTGGTCTGTCCGAACCGTTATCCGGCAAAAGGTCCGCACCGCAACCGCCGTAGCCAGAGCCGGCTGATGACGATTAACTCCGTGGTCGCCAGCCAAAATAATTTTTGCCGGCGCAGATGTTACAAAAACAGTCATAATTCTGATCCCTCATTCAAAAATCTATGCGAGCCACAGCGTAGGGCAGTAATATTAAATCCAACGTGCCGTCTGGTGTAGACAGGGGTTCACCAACTTGAGCGCGAAAATCTTCCGGTGACTGCATGGCTGTCATTACATTCAACTCATCCAAAAAACGCAGGCGCACCGATTCTGCCAAATTTTGGACCGTAACTTGCCGGGGCTTCGCGCTCAGGTTTGCCACGAGCACGCGTGTTTTACCGTTTTTGTGGACAGCCAACCCGTCTACCTGCAAGGGGTTACTGGAAGCAGTGGCAATGACCTGGCCTGCTGCAAATTCACCCACATCAGCCAGAACGTGGTACAGCGGATAAACAGCCCCCGGAAGCGAGTGGAATTTATCCGGCAGCGGCGAACCGGCTTCAGTTTCCATTACCCCACGCCAGCCGGTTGTCTCATAATAGGTTAGACTGGTGACGCTACTTTGAGCCAGATATTTCAAACTACCCGCCGTCCAGCCGGCTCCAAACAGCGACATCTGGCGCACATCTACCTGCGGGGGCAATTCCCCCGGCGCAGGTTCAGGTTCCGGGCCGATGGCGTTGGGGTTAAAGCGCGGTTTTAAGGTAATTGGGCTGACGCTGATGGGCAGGTTGCCGCAAAATCGGTGGGCGCTGGCAACTGTTGCGGCCTGGGCTTCGAGCGACTCGACCAGGGAAGCGTTATCAAAGGCGTGCGCTTGCGGGTTAATTGAATAGCTAACCAGGTCCAACGTGTTCAGATGTGGGCGATCCCGATTCAGCTCGGCAAAGTAAATGTTAGTCCCTGCCCCAATTTTGGCCGCCGGGTTGTAACCGGCCAAATATTGCTGCGCCAGTTTAACCCAAGGCCCGGTTGTTGTTGCTTCAGCCCGATGAAAAATGAGCCAGGCCCAGACCGGGGGGGCAACCTGCTCCAGCAATCGCGCCAGCGATTTTAGCTCATCCTCAGCGGCATCAGAGAGAATGATTGCTACTTCTAACGCTATCCCCAGCGCCGTGGCCTCGCTGCTTGCCTGACGCAATCTGTCCGCACAATCCGGCTCAGACAATCTCAAATCTACCCGCAAATGAGACAGTTGCAGCCGTTTTAGCCGGGCCAGTTCAATGTTGCTCAGTGGCAGGCCGTGGCTGGCTACACCTAACCCTATTCTGGGAACCGGCCCGGCAGATTCTGATCCCAGCGCAAAAGTAAGCCCGGTTGCAGATTCAGCACGCAGCGCAGGCAGATTATTGCCTTTGAGTTGCAGCTTTATCAACTGCGAAATTTTGCTGCCTTTTTTGAATTCTATCGGGAAAGGCAAGCGCAAAGGAGGAGCGTAGGTTTTATAAGAGGCGTCGGTCCAGTTGCGTTGGTCCTCCAGCTCAAAGATGTTGCCCTCAAAACTAACTTCAGCCCACAAGCCGGGCAAAATTTGATGAGTCAGCGTTTGCAGCTCGGCAAAGGGCTGAACCGGCTTAACCACACCATCAATAATCAACTGGGGAGCAATATCTACCGGCAGAACGCCTTCTTCAACCACCCCGTCTGCGTGCTCTACCCGGCAAGCGGCTCCGGCGCAGGCCGCAGGGTGCAACACGCAAAAACCAATACGGTTACTCCGAAAGGTAGCGCGTGCCTCGCCTTCCAGCCTGAAAGTGATGACACCCCGGGCATCACCGGAAATAACGCCCCGCCACAAGAAATCAATCTCACCCTGTTTATTCTCAACCTCATAGGAGATATTAAACGAGTCGCTGCCAATCTCCGTATGGGTGTTGAACAGAACGGGTGGGACGGTGCCCCAGTTTTGATCTCGAATGGCAACATATACCCGGCGGAGAATTTCATGGTTACCCAGCCGGATATATCGCAAGTCACCGGCTTCATAAATTAGCGACAGCGGGCCGGCGCGGAGTTCCTGTTGCGCTGGCAGAGGTTCATCTTTACCGTAATAGAGTGTGTTTTTAGTTAGCGCCATCGGTATTTGCCCCGTTGAGAAACCCGGCATTACTTAAACCTGCGGTTACCCTGTTGCCGTTAAAACTGGCGGCTTTAACGGCTAACGGCCCCCTATTTTTGTGTTTAAGCCGATTAAAGTGTAGAATATAATTACTGTGGTCATACCTCATACCTCATATCACGTACTATACTGCCAGCTCACAGTTTTGTCAAGTGACAATTTTGAATCAGGACGATCCCGGTTGATCTCGTTTTAGCGGGTGCATGGCGACAGCCATTGTTATCCGGCTCACCGTGGTTATAATCCTGGTAAGGGGTAAAATATTCTTGCAATTTGGGCCAAAGTTATGCCAACCGATTGCTACGCGAGGCCCTGCTGATGAGACTCAAAAACATATAGGGAGCATACGCCGATGATTTCCAGTTCAATTGTAAAAAAATATGATGCTGAAGCGATTCAGGCGTTTGATCAATTGGCTCAAGAATCACTGAATATTCTTTTGCTGGTTACCGGGATAGTAGTTTGGGGGTGGGCTGTTTATACGCTTCTTTTTATCCGTGGCACGTATGTAACCTACGCGTTTATTGTGTTTAGTTTAATGGGGGTGGCGGCGTGGTTAAGTTATCGCTTTTCGGAGCATCATCTTAAACTGGCAGTTTTTGTATACCTGTTTAGTTTGATTATTGTGGTAACCATTATTGTGCTGGCGTTTCAAAACCCGGCGCTGCTGTATCTCTATATGCCGGTTTTAATAATTACCACAGCGCTTACCCATCGCCCGGTCATCTGGGGTTCGGCCTTTATCATAATTGTGCTGATACTGGCCATCAACAAGCTGTTCCCAGCCATACAATCAAGTGACACAGTTTTGCCAATTGTCTTTATTTTGCTTACCGCGCTGGTTTCGTACGTTAACTCACTGCGATTGTTTACTGCGCTGGGCTGGGCCTTTAGCATGACGGAACAGGCCCGAAACAATGCGGATGAAGCCCGGGATCACCGGGCCGAGGTAAAACGAATATTAAAAAGCCTTGACGAAGCTTACGTCCGGCTGAAACATAGCAATCAGGCTCTGATTCTGGCTCAGGAAGCAGCAGAAAAGGCCTATCGGTTTAAAGCAGAGTTTGTGGCCAACGTTAGCCACGAACTGCGGACACCCTTAAATTTGATTGTTGGCTTTAGCAAAATGATGGCAACCGCCCCGGAAAGTTACGCCGGCGTGCTGTTGCCCAAGGAATATCGGGGGGATATGATGGCCTTATACCGCAGCGCTCGCCATCTTTCTGCCCTGATTGACGATGTACTGGATTTATCGCAAATTGAGGCGGGCAGTATGCCGCTGGTAAAAGAACTGGCAAGTTTAGAAGAGGTTATCCGTGAGGCTGTAGAAATTGTACACGGTCTGGTTCAGGCCCGCGGCCTAAATCTTGAAATTGATCTGCCCCGTACTCTGCCCTCGGTTCCCATTGATCGTACGCGCATTCGGCAGGTAATTCTGAATCTGCTAACCAACGCCACTCGCTTTACTGATAGAGGTTTTATCCGTGTTCAGGCGCGAAGAGAAGAACAAAAACTGATTGTTACCGTTACCGATAGCGGGCGTGGTATTTCACAGGAGAAAATTGCAGAGGCGTTTGAAGCCTTCAAACAGGTAGAAGACAGTCGATCTTACGAAGGAAGCGGGCTGGGGCTGGCTGTAAGCAAACGGTTTGTAGATTTGCATGGCGGCACAATGTGGATTGACAGCAAACTTGGCCACGGTACAACCATCGGCTTTTCGCTGCCGATTCCAAACGAGAAGCATTTGGCGCGCTATACCGACTTTAATTACCGTCCTTTGCTATCCGGCCATTTAGAGGAACCGACAGTTTTAGTGCTGCACGATGACACCCGTATTTTGTCATTACTGAAACGTTACGTCGGCGGCTACCAATTTGCGCTGGCCGATTCAGCAGCCAAAGCTCTGGAAATGAGTCGAGATACTTTCCCGGCTGCGGTTGTTGCAGATACAAATTGGAGCAATCACTTTCACCTACAGCCACAGGCATTGAACCTGCCCTCACACATCCCCTTGATTACCTGCCCTTTACCCAGCTTGTTGCGGTTGGGGTCACTGGTGGGTGCCGTTGACTATCTTATAAAACCTGTAACAGAAGAAGATCTGCAAACCGCCCTCGGCAGGCTACCTACCCCCCCTCAAACCATACTTATAGTAGATGACGATCCCAACATTATCCGCCTGTTTAGCCGGATGTTGAAAGTTAGCGCTTCTCCCTTGCGTATTTTGGAAGCCTTTGGTGGCCAGGAAGGAATTGAAATTGCACGCCGAGAACTACCCGACGTGATGCTGCTGGATTTGTCTATGCCCGATTTGAGCGGATACGCTGTGCTGAAAGAAGTGGCAAATGACAAAGCGATGGCCGGTATAAAGGTTATCATTGTTTCTGCCCACGGTATTGAGCAGGATGTAATCCCAATTAGTGGCGCCATTCAGATGGCCCGGGCCGGAGATTTTTCGGTAACGGAGATTTTACAAATCTTACAGACCGCGCTCCCAATTCTTATGCGCCAGGCTGTAACGCCCCCAAATGCTGCTGCAACGTTTCCAAAAGCTCAATCTGATCAACAGGTTTTGTAATATAACCGCTGGCTCCTATTGATTGCGCCAGTTGCGGTTCATCAAGGATGGAACAAATAATTACCGGAATATGCTGCGTATCGGGCGCGGTTTTTAACTGCTGCAGAATTTCCCACCCATCCTGGCTGGGCATCATCACATCTAACGTAATCACTCTGGGTTGTAATTCTGCGGCCATTTGCGGAGCTTTGGCGCCGTCGGTTGTCCCAATCACCGAGACATTGTGCCCGGCCATGTATCGCCGGATAAGGGCCAGGATGTCGGCATTGTCATCTATTACCAGCACCGTTGGTCGATCAGGCGGAGGGATTCCAATCCGTGCCCGCCATCGGCCGGCCTGCTCGCCAAAATCAAAGCGCCCGCCCTGCGCTTCAATCAACGATTTTGTTACCGTTAGGCTCACCCCCTCCCTTTTCCGGGTAGTGAGCGCATCTGGTTTCAGTTGGCCTGGCTCTTCCAATTCATAAACCTCTATCTGTATCTCGTCCTGTTTATGAGTAACAGAAACCGCCAGATTTCTATGGGCCACATCCAGCGCATAGCTCAACAGATTTAATAGCGCCTGGCGCATCATCACTCGATCAACTATCAGCAAGGGCCACGTATCTGGCGATAACAGATTTATCTGAATACCTGTTTGCTGGCTTCGCAATGCAAGCAGCGCCAGCACGTCTTTTAAAATGGGCTGTAACTGCAAAAGTTCTGCATTGATGGTGTGTTGAAAGCGTTCAATCTCAATCTGGGCTGCCTCCAGCCGATTACCGGCAACGGTTGGAGACGGGGGAGAGTCTTTGGCATTAGCTTGCTTAAAATCCCACAATAAGCTGGCAACCGCTTTTACCCCTCTTCTGTGTTCTCGATACGTTTGCCGCTGACTCAAAGCAAGTTTCTCGGTAATTTCCTCCATAGACAGCCCGTCAATGTAGCGATAGGTCAAGATTGCGTAAGCCCGCGCCGTTTCGCTCTGGCCTGCTCCAACGTTATCGGGGCCAATAGCTTCAATGCAATCCAATAAAATGCGGCGCAACTCCTGGCTTCGGGTTACCCGGTCACCTTTGGTATCCAGGTCAAGGATTGAAACCAGCGCATGGTTTTGCATATGAGCGTGGTCATACAAATAGGCTAATGCGCTTCGAACCAGACGAACAAATTCCGGGTTAGGATCATTGGAACTCATAAAACTCAATATTCCCTGTTTGTGCTGCTGCGCTTGTTACATGGCAAAGTATGGCAATTTTTTGGCACAGCAACGCTATATTCTAATTTGATTACATGGTTTAATAAAACTAACACAAGTTACCACGTTGTTTGATTATACATCAGAAACCCTAATTCAATAACTATCATTAAATTTAGCTTTTAGCTTTAACCAGGAGGAGGCAAGTATAAGAGGACCCTCACTAAAAGCCCAAAGTCACTTAAATTTAGCATTAGTGAATTTCCAATCAAGGAGGATGAATCAGTGAAGATTAAATTTTGGGTGTTGATTTGTACATTTGCAGTTGCGATTTTCTTTATGGTCTCCTGCGGCGCTCAGCCTGCACCGAATAACGCCGCAGTTGTTACGCCTCAAACCCAGGCGGCTGCCGATGAGGCTCCCGCCCCCCAACCTGTAGCTGATACCGCCCAAGAAGCAGCGACCAACCCAACTGAAAGTGAAACCACCCCGGCTGAAGAAGCGGCAGAGGAGATTACGCTGCGCGTTATGGACAACTGGGGCGGGCAAACCGACTCTAAAGGCCCTCCGCTTCAGGCCGCTTTTGATGATGTTATGGCAACCTACCCCAATATCACCGTGCAGGAAGAGGTATTTGGGGATCATGAAATTCCGGTAAAGGTCAGCACCATGTACCTGGCCGGAGATGAACCCGACATTGTGCTGCAAAATATGCACCAGTCCGCTTTGGAATGGCTGGACGACGGTGTTGCCGTTGATGTAAAGGGGCTGGCCCAGGAGTGGGGATTGTACGATCAGCTTAAACCGGAAGCCATTGCCGAGTGGACCGATGCTCAAGGCCGGCTGCGGGCTTTTCCGCTGGAAGGGTACACCTGGCCGGTATGGTATAACACCAAAATTTTGCAAGAAGTGGGGGTAGAAGGTATTCCGCAAACCACCGATGAGCTGCTTGACGCCGCCAAAAAAGTGCGGGCGGCGGGCTATCAGCCCTATGCTACCGGCGGCTCAGACTGGACCGGCCAGTTTGACCTGTTCCAAATTCTAACAACTATGCTCACCGATGATGAAATTAGAGACCTGTACAGTCATGGCGGCTGGTCGGCCAACCCCAACGCGGTAGCAGGCATTGAACTTTTTGTTAAGCTGCGTGACGAGGGCCTCTTTGTTGATGATGTTGAAGGCATGACAAGCGCCACCCTCAACGAGATGTTCTTTGCCGAAAAAGCCGCCTTTATGCACGGCGGAGCCTGGTTCTTCTCTGAACTGCCTGAAGCGGTTAGAGACCACGTGGTGCTGGGCGGCTTTCCCCTGCCGCCAAATTCGGTCCGCAAAAAACCCGTTATCTACGCCAGCTTTGAAGGCAAAGGCCTTTGGATTACCCGGAATGGCGCACAAAAAGCCGATGCAGTGGAAAAGTTTGTGAAGTTATTCTACCAACCCAAAACGATGGCCCGGTTTGTTGAGCAGGCGGGTATGACTTCGCCGCTCATCAATACACCGGTGGATGACAGCAAACTTAACTCTCTGTTTGTGCAAACAATGCAATTTGGCGACAAGGTTGAAGTTGCCTTAATGCACAAAATTTATGTGCCCGCCGAAATTGATGAAAATCTTCGCCGCGTTGCCAACGAGGCCTTTGTGCCAGGCACGTCCGCCGAAACAATTATTGCCAACCTGGATGCCGTTTACGAGGATATGCAGTAGTACCGGCATAGTTGATTAGAACGGGGTCGGGTGGTTATGGCTAACCACCCGACCCCAAACGTTCAAAGTGGATGGGATTTATGAACAATATTACTACACCCAAAACCGCTCAAACCACAATTGGAAAAGCGGCTGCCAGGCCAAACTATTACAAACGCAAAGCGGCCCGAGATCGACGAGCCTTTCTGCTGTTCATTGCACCCGCCGTCTTCGTTTTTTCACTGATGCTCTTGTGGCCGCTACTCAATATGTTCTACCTGGGTTTTGTGGAATGGAAGGGTATCCTCAAACCGCAAACGTATATCGGGCTTGAAAATTACTGGCGGCTGTTCAGTGACCGGCATTTCCATCGGGCATTGGTAAATACGGGGATGCACCTGATGATTTCTATGCCCGGGGTGATGCTGCCAGCCTTCATGCTGGGCTTTTTTCTGAGCCTGCGACGAACTGGTTACCGCATATTGCGCACCATTTTTTTCTTGCCGGCAATGATCTCGGTAACGGCGCTGGCCATGATGTTTGTTGGGGTGTACATGCCCGAAGGTATTCTTAACGCTTTTCTGAGCGGGGTGGGGTTAGAAAGCTGGACGCGCCCCTGGTTGGGCAACCCAACTACCGTTATGCCGGCCATCATCCTGATTGACCTTTACAGCGGTATTGGCTTTTACGCCGTTCTGTTTTCTGCCGCGTTGGCCGGTGTTCCAATGGACCTTTACGAGTCGGCCCGGTTAGATGGAGCCGGGCAATGGACAATTATGTGGCGCATCGGCTTTCCGCTTATTCTTGATTTCTTTGGCGTGGCCTGCATCTTGCATTTAATGTGGATTCTGCTTGGCGCGTCGCAGAGGGTTTTGCTGCTTACTGCCGGCGGCCCCGGAGATTATTCGCTTACGTTGGGGTACTACCTGTACGAGCAGGCGTTTAAAACTCAACGGTTGGGATACAGCCAGGCCATAGGAGTGGTAATCTTTTTCATCGGCGCATTGGGCATTATGGTTATCCGGCAAACAACGCGCCGGGATTACCAGCAGAAATAAGGAGAAAAGGCATCTATGAGCATTAACACACAAAGACTCCGCGAACGCCTGTACGATGGCAAAACAGCTTTTACCATAACCGGATATACTTTATCCATTTTATACGCATTGATCATCATCATTCCCCTGTACTATGTTTTTATATCAGCCTTTAAGGATAACCAGCAAATCTTTGGCGCCCCCCTGGCTTTGCCCGCCAAATTTGATTTTGAGAATTTTATCAAGGCCGAAAATGTGGCCTCCCTGAGCAGGTCGATGGCCATTTCTTTTGGAGTTACAGCCGGCGCCGAGATTGTAACCATATTGCTGGCTTTTCCTGCTGCCTATGCGATTGCCCGTATTCGCACCCCTCTGACTGTATTGGGAGAAAGTTATTTTAGCGCCGGATTTCTCATCCCCGCTTTTGCAATGCTGGTGCCTATTGTGGTGCTTATGGCCCAACTTGGCTTGCTTTATAACCCGCTTTCGCTGGTGCTATTTTACCCGGCGGTCGCTATGACGGTGTCGGTAATGGTGTTGGCCAGCTACCTGCGCACCGTGCCCATTGAAATTGAAGAAAGCGCGGAGATTGACGGGGCCAGCCGGCTGCAAATTCTTCGCCACATCCTTTTCCCGCTGGCACGCCCCGGCATAGTTACGGTGGTCATTATAAACTTTCTTACCTTTTGGAATGAATATCTGTTTGCTCTTGTTTTGGTAAGCCAGCAGAACCGCACGGTTCAGGTTGCGTTGTCAATTCTAAAAGGAGAACGGCTGATTGACTACGGCATACTATCGGCAGGCGTGTTGCTAAGTATTTTGCCGGTCTTTATTGTCTTTCTCGTATTCCAGGAACAAGTGATTGAAGGCCTTTATTCCGGCTCGGTAAAAGGCTAATTGTGATCGCATTTCAAGATTATCGGCTTTCAAGGAGCTATTCAATGTTTGCAAAATCTGGAGACCAATTCAACTTCTTTCTGCCCCCTTATGTTGTTTTTGGGCGAGGCGTTAGGTCTACAATCCCTCAGTACGCCCAAAGGCTTGGCATGAGGCGCGTGCTGTTGGTGGTGGACCCGTTTTTTATTGAAACTGACTACTTTGCCCAGATTCAAAATGGGCTGCAAAAATCTGGTATTGCGACTACCAGTTGGAGCGGAGTGGAACCGGATCCAACTGATGTTAGTGTTGACGCTGCCGCAAACACTTATAAAAAAGCAGACTGCAACAGCGTGATCTGTATTGGCGGGGGCAGCGGGATGGATACCGGTAAATCGGTGGCGATTATGATTGCCAGCGGTGCAGAAAGTATCCGCGAACACACCCCACCCACTAACAGGTCGGTTAACGGCATGGTCCCCACTATTTGTGTGCCTACCACTTCTGGCACCGGGGCCGAGGTTAACCCCTATGCCATTGTTACCAACACCCTAACGGGTCGCAAGGGGCTGGCCTACCCGGGCTGGGAACTTTTGTCTGCCCAGCAGGTGGCTATTGTTGACCCGGAACTGGCGGCCTCTATGCCCCCCAAACTAACTGCAATTACCGGTGTCGATGCGCTATGCCAGGCGATGGAATGCTATCTGACCTACACTCCCAACCCCATCTCCGATGACCTGGCCTTCCGTTCAATCTATTTGACCGCCCACAATCTCAGAGAAGCCATATATTCCGGGCAGGATATAACGGCCCGAACAAATATGAGCCTGGCCGCAACGCTGGCTACAATGGCCTTTCCCAATGCCGGCCTCAGTTATCCCCATCATCTTAATGAAGTTCTGGCCGACACATTTCATTTGCCGCACGGGGTAGCCGTTGGCAGTGTGCTGGTGGCCACATTAGAAATGCTGCTGGCTTACAAAACTGAGCGGTTGGCGTTATTAGCCACAAAAGCGTTTGACGTGCCAGCCAACGGGTATAGCCAGCTCTCGCTGGCCGAAGCAGGGATCAGAGAGGTTCAACGGCTCTTAGCCGATATTAATTTCCCCACCCTCTCCCAGGCCATCGGCCAGGCCAAGGTAGATATTGATGCCCTGCTGGCAGACTGGACAGCCCGAGAACCGCAATTTGCCACTCCCATTGGCCAGGAACGGGCCAGGCGTATCCTGAAACGATCCCTGGAATTTTAGGTGTGCTTGGTCCCTGGTTTGATAAGCGACCATTTAACCCAACCTATCTATGGAAAATAGTGTAACCGTTACCGGATTTGGCAGGCTAAAGCAACGCCTGGGAACCGAGACCACCGTTGCGGCGGGACAGACGGCGCGCCAGGCGGTAGAAAATCTGCAACTGAGCGAGAACTCAGGGTTGCCTCTTACCCCGGTGGTGAATGGCCGGGTAGTTGCCTGGGAGTATCTGCTGCAACCCGGCGATACCCTCACGCTGATCCCTACCATTGGCGGCGGCAGATAAATTACAAATCAGCAAGAGTCCAACTCTATGGCAAAAATAATGCACTTAATTGATGCGAGGATTAACCAATGATGTCTACAACACCACCGTTAGGTGGTACATATGGCAAAATTTTGCATGTGAATCTGACCACGGGCGACAAATGGATTGAAACGCCCGCTAAAGAAATTTATCACCGGCTGGTGGGTGGGCGGGCCTTGGTGGCCTACCTGCTATTGCGAGACCTGCCGCCGGGGGCTAACCCATTGGGACCAGAGAACCTGCTGATCTTTGCGCCCGGCATTTTGCAAGGCACAAATCTGCCGGGCAGCGGCCGGCACGCCGTTGGCGCCAAATCGCCTTTAACCGGCGGCCTGGCCAGCAGCGAAATTGGCGGCTGGTGGGGCCATGAATTCAAGCGCACCGGCTACGATGTGTTGGTGGTTCACGGCCGGGCCGGGCAACCGGTCTATCTCTGGATTGAAAATGAGCAAGTCGAAATTCGCCCGGCGACGCATTTGTGGGGCAAAGACACGGGCGAGGTTGAGCCTTTGATCCGGGCTGAACTGGGCGACGACAAAATCAGGGTGGCCCAAATTGGGGTAGCCGGCGAAAGCATGGTTTATTTTTCCTCGATTATGCACGATATCAACCGCGCCGCGGGCCGCGGCGGCACAGGCGCGGTAATGGGCAGCAAAAATCTTAAAGCGGTGGCCGTGCGGGGCACAAGAAAACTTGAGGTGGCAGACCGCAAACGAGTATCAGAAGTCTCAAAATGGCTGGGGCAGAATTACCGGGAAAAAGCCGGCTGGGCAATTGAAACGGGTACCCCCGGCGGGGTGATCCATTTAAATACCATCGGCGCGCTGCCAACCCGCGGCTTTCAAGACCCGCAATTTACCGCCCCGGAGAAAATCAGCGGCCAACTGATGCATGAAACCATTCTGAAAGAGCGAGACACCTGCATGGTTTGCCCTATCTCCTGCAAACAGGTGGTGGAACATGACGACCCCGACGGCCGTTACACCCTTGATCCCGTTTATGGCGGGCCAGAATACGAGACCCTCTCCGCGCTGGGTTCTAACTGCGGGGTGGATAATCTGCTGGCGGTAGCCAAGGCCAACGAACGTTGCGCCGCTTACGGGCTGGATACCATCTCTACCGGCGGAACGATTGCCTTTGTTATGGAATGCGTGCAGCGCGGGTTGCTTACAGCCACCGACACCGGGGGGTACTTGCCCCAATGGGGCGACCCCGAGGCAATGTTAGCCGGCGTTGAACTTATTGCCCGCCGCCAGGGGTTTGGCAACCGGATGGCCAACGGCTCGGCCAAACTGGCAGCAGAGCTTGGCAATGGAGCCGAAGCGTATGCCATGCATACCCGGGGGCTGGAAGTTGCCATGCACGAGCCGCGCTTTAAACCCAGCTTGCTGATTGGCTACGCCACATCGCCCTCCGGCGGTGATCATATTACCAGCGTTCAGGACAGCGATTACGCCGGGCCGGGCGATAACATCAACCGGGTTAACGCCATCTACAAGGTTGAGCCGCTGGCCCGCCACGATCTGAGCGAAAAGAAATTGCAGTTGGTTTACCATGAAATCAACTGGCACCACTTTCTGGATTGCGGGGTTATGTGTTACTTCCACCCTTATTTCTATGAGCATATGGCCGAGGCGTTAAGTGGCGCTACCGGCCTGGAATACAGTATTGCCGATGTGCTGGCCGTGGGGGAGCGGGCCAATACTCTGGGCCGGTTGTTTAACTATCGTGAAGGTTTTACACAGGCCGATGATAAAGTGCCCCGTCGCCTGATGAAAGCCTTTGAAACCGGGCCAATTGCCGGCGAAGCGCTTTCACCGGAGAAGTTTGAATGGGCCCTGCGCCGCTATTACGAGCTAATGGGCTGGGATCGGGAAACAGGATACCCGTTGCCGGAACGGCTCAATGCGCTGGGTTTGAGCGAACTGCTGGCAGAAGTAAATTTAAAGGCTTGAAGGAGCCATAGCAAACAATTATGAACTATCAACACATTCTCTACCAAAAAAAGGGACGCATTGCTTACATAACCCTCAACCGCCCCCAGGTGATGAATGCCCTGCACCCGCCCACCATCGCCGAGTTGAACGATGCCTGGGCCGATTACATAGCCGACGACGACCTGTGGGTGGCCATATTTACCGGCGCAGGCGAGCGCGCCTTTTGCGCCGGCGCGGACCTGAAGTATCGCGTGGCCAGGGCGGACACAGAAAATACCGGAGAGCACAGCCATATGCTGATGGAACAATGCCAAAAACCAATTATTGCCGCCATAAATGGCTACGCGGTGGGTGGCGGGCTGGAGATGGCCCTTCGCTGTGACATCATCATTGCCGCCGAGCATGCCCAATTTGGGTTGCCGGAAGCCCGGCGGGGGTTACTGGCAGATGGCGGCGGCGCTGTCAAACTATCGCGGCGCATTCCATACCACCAGGCGCTGGGCCTGCTCCTTACCGGTAAATTTATCTCGGCTCAGGCAGCCCAACACATGGGCCTGGTCAATGAAGTAACCCCATCCAGCGAACTGATGGCAACCGCCGAGCGCTGGGCGCAGGAAATTTTGGAGTGCGCGCCGCTAGCTGTTCAGGCGGCCAAGCAAGTAGTTACAGACACAGGCGATCTGCCGCTTGCAACGGCAACAGCCTCTATTGAAGGTCTGGACGCGGTGCGCCGGTTGCGGGCCTCGGCGGATTATCTGGAAGGCCCTAAAGCCTTTGCTGAAAAACGGAAACCGGTCTGGAAAGGAAAGTAAAGATGACAGCCAACAACACCGCGCTGGCGGGTATTCGGGTTATTGATTTCAGCCATGTGTGGCAGGGGCCGGTGGGCACGCAACTGCTGGCCGATTTTGGGGCCGATGTGATCAAAATTGAGCGCCCCGGCCTGGGCGACTGGAGCAGAAACTGGGGGCCTTTCATCGATGGGATGAGCGCGCCCTACGCCGCCCTCAACCGGAACAAGCGCAGCATCACCCTCAATATGAAAACCGAGGCGGGCAGGAAACTGGTGTTGCAACTGGTGGAGAGCGCCGATGTTTTAGTGCATAACTTTCGCCCTGGCGTAATGGAGAAATTGGGTCTGGGTTACGAAGAACTGAAACAAACCCACCCTCGCCTCATTTATGCTTACTCAAGCGGCTGGGGCGATGATGGGCCTTACGTTGAGCGGGGCCGGCCCGGCCACGATATGCTGGCCCGCGCCGCCGCTGGCTGGTTTCAGCAGGTGATCCCGGATAAACCGCCGATTCCGGTAGGCATGTCCGTTGATTATCCGGCCGGGCTGATGCTGACCGTGGGCATTCTGGCGGCGCTGGTTAACCGGGAGCGAACCGGGTACGGGCAATTGGTCACTACCGACCTGTTCAGCGTTGCTTTCCACGCCAACATCTGGGATTCGGTAGCCGTTCTGAACAAGGAACGTATCCAGGACGGGAGTGGTGTGGGCGCTACCGAAGCGGCTATTGACAAGGCCTTTAAAACCAAAGATGGCCTGATCGAACTATCACCGGTTTTCTCGGATAATGCCTTGCGGGATATTTCGGTGGCAATGGGGTTGAGCGATCTTTCAAAAGACCCCCGCTTCGCCAGCCAGGAAGATCAAATAACCCGCAAAAACGAGTTAAACGCTATTCTGGCTGAGCAGTTTTTGAAAAAAACAACCAAAGAATGGGTTGCCATTTTGGAACCTCAAGGCGTACTGTGCGGGGAAATAATGACGTTTGAAGAAGCATCGCACGACCCCCAGATACAGGCGAACCGAATGATTGTAGAAATGGAACATCCCCGGCTGGGAGAGCTGCGACTGCTGGGCACACCGGTGCGGCTGCACAGCACGCCAACCTGCCATCACCTGCCGCCGGCCGATCTTGGGGCGCATAATACGGAGGTTTTGCTTGAACTGGGCTACTCCGCCCCGGAGATTGCTAAACTGGCCGAGCAGGGTGTGCTTGGGTAACCCGGTGTTTAGCACAGAATAGATTTTGGCCTGCCAAACAACGAATAAACGGTTCATTTAATGCCGTGAAAATGAGTTGAATAATGAAGGTTGACAAAGTTATTGACACCGACGTTTTGATAATTGGCGGCGGCGGCGCAGCCATGCGGGTAGCGGTGGCTGCTTGCGATGCCGGGGCCGCTACCACCGTTGTCCTCAAAGGGCAGCGAGGCCGGTCCGGGGCCACGGTAGCCTACTGGGGAACCAATCACGGTAGCGTCGCCTGGCAAATGGCCGATGACTGTTCAGAGGACGACAGTCCCGATATCCACCTCAACAACATCCTTGATGTTGGACTGGGCATGGCAGACCCGCGCCTGGCTCGCATCCTGGCCTACGAAATTGGGGAACGCTCCGCCGAACTGGAAAGCTGGGGGATGCGCTTTATCCCCGACCCAACCGGCCAGAAGCGCCACTACAGCGGCTACTCATGCTTTGGCAACCGGCCCCGGGCGCACGGCATTGCCAATTCCGGTTATGGCCACGCCGGCGATGTGGTTAAGGTGCTGATCGAGCAAATTCGCCGGCGAGACGTCACTGTGCATGAAAACACCTTCATCACCGACCTGCTGGTAATTGATAATACCTGCGTGGGCGCGCTGGCTCTGGGTTCAAATGGGCAAATTGTGGCTTATCGGGCTGGAGCCGTGGTTTTGGGCGCGGGTGGCGCGCGCCAAATGTTCCCCCTGGAGCCGGACCGCCCTTTGATAGATACTACCGGCGATGGTTATGCGATGGCCCTGCGCGCCGGAGCCAGGTTGACCAACATGGAATTCACCCAGTACATGTTACACCCGGTGCTCCCGTTTCCTCTGCAATCTCCCGGCATTTTCTGGGCTTTGTTCCCGCAGTTAAAGAACAGGCACGGCCAGGATGCGCTCACCCCCCACCTGCCGCCTGGCGTAACCGGAGAACAGGTGATGATTGAACGCACTCTGCACTTTCCTTTTTCCAGCCGTGATATTTCCAAATGGCTGGATATTGCCATTGCCACCGAAATTAAAGAAGGGCGTGGCACAGAACAAAACGCTTTGTATCTGGATTTTTCAGCAGTGAAGCTGGGCGCGTTCAAGCCTTCCCGGCCACAACACATGCCGGAGGATACCAACAAGCCGGTAGTGTTGCCGGAGGGACTTCTGCAGGTGCGGCCCGCGGCCCACGCCATTAATGGCGGCGTTATCATAAACGAGCAGGCCGCAACTACCCTGCCCGGCTTATACGCCGCGGCAGAAGTAGCAACCGGGCCGCACGGCGCCGACCGGCTGGGCGGTGGTATGGTTTCCGGTGGCCAGGTTTTTGGGGCCAGAGCCGGAAAGTTTGCCGCAGAATATGCGCTCGACGCTGGATTACCAATCTTAACGCCGGAGTGTTTGGAATTGCCTTTGGCTCGGCTGCAAAGTTATAACCACGGCCAGAAAAATGCAGATGATGTTTTAGCCGCCTTGCAAGCAGCTACAGGGGAACTTTTGATGGTTACCCGCAGCGAGCGCGGGCTAACAAGTTTGCTGGGCAGGGTTCAGGAGCTAACCACCGAGTGGCTTCCCCAAATTGCGGTCAATAACAGCCCCCAGGCTTTGCGCCGCGCCATCGAAGTGGAAAATTCACTGCTAACGGCTGAACTTATGACTCGCGCGGCGCTTATGCGCCGGGAAAGCCGGGGCAGCCATTATCGGGAGGATTATCCCCGGCAAAACGACGAACAGTGGGGCGTCAACATTATTTTTGGTTGGCAAGGCGGCGCGCTGTCACAGCAAACCGGCCTGCTGGAGACAACAACATTTAAATAACTGTTTTCCGGTCAGGGCATGTTACTTTGCTCAGGATGACCTGCTTGCAATCACCCTGACCCCCAATTTTACGCGAGGAGATAATTAAAATGTCTAAAAAAATTTGGCGCGGCGGCATGATTGGCGCCGGGGCGTGGAGCGACATCCAGCTCAGAGCCTGGGCCGGCGTGGAAAACGCCGAAATTGTGGCTCTGTGCGACCGGCACCCGGAAAGGCGTGACCCGCTGGCTGAACGGTTCAAAATTCCACAAATGTTTGATGATTTTGAAACTATGTTGAACCAGGCTGACCTGGATTTTGTTGATATTTGCACCCGGCCTTACTCGCACTCAGCTTTAACCAAATTGGCAGCCAAACGTGGGTTGCCGGTGTTATGCCAGAAACCCTTTTGTGAAAACCTGGCCGAAGCGCAAGAGGTGGTTGAGTATTGCCGTCAAAACAGCGTGCCGCTTATGGTCAATGAAAATTTCCGCTGGCAGGCATGGTTTCGTCAGGCCAAAGAAGTGCTGGAGTCGGGCGCGCTCGGTCAGCCGTTTTTTGCCAGAATCCACCGGCGTAACCGGCTGACTTTGCCTGAGTTTGACCACCGCCAGAGCTATTTTGTTGAAATGCCGCGCCTGGTTGTGTATGAAATGGGCACTCATTATTTGGATACATTCCGCTACCTTTTTGGCGAACCGGACTCCCTTTTTGCCAGGTTACACCATGTTAGCCCTTATGTGGTGGGCGAAGATGTTCAGTTGCTTACCCTCAGTTATCCGGGGTTGACAGCATTAGTTAACCATAGCTGGGCCTCTGTGCCCGTGCCGGGCCTGGACGACTCCGAGGAAAAGCCGGGTGTTGCTTCACCCCGGTTGGAAATTGACGGAACCGCGGGAACTTTGACCTTAAATTGCGATGGTTCAATGCATCTTTACACAGATACCACTCATCAGGAGTGGCAATTCTCGGCAGATACCGGGCCAAAAAGCCATATCGCGGCCCAGCAGCACTTTATCGATTGCCTGGAAAGCGGCGCCGAGTTTGAAACCAGTGGCGCAGAAACCTTAAAAACAATGGCTTTAGTTTATGCCGCCTATCATTCGGCAGCAGAGGCCATACCCGTTGAGTCCACTTTTTTATTGTAAGTGTTTATCAAATCTCAAAGAGGAATACCATGTCTGATAATAACAGAAACTATAAAACCCTTGAATTGCAAGCCCGCTGGGATAAAATTCGCATTGCCAACCTGTATGACACCCTGGATGAAATGGGCTACCCCAACCAGTGCCTGGATTTACGCATCAGGCCGCTTTTTCCCCATCAGCATCTGGCCGGGCAAGCCGTTACGGTAAAAGGGGGGCGTGATCCGCGCACCCGTGAAGAATTGGCGCTTGAAGGCAAAGATACAAATACCATGATAGCTATCAGAGAGCATCTATTCCCCGGCTCAGTGGTGGTGGTTGAATGTGGCGGCGAGCCGGTTGGCGGCAAGTTTGGCGAGATGACCAGTTGGAACCTGAAACAAGCCGGGGCCAAGGGCATTGTTCTAGACAGCTACATTCGCGATTTGCTCGGTCTGGAGATTATTCCGGATTTTAGCGCGTGCGCGTTAGGCACATCTCCCGTCGAGTCTTTCAGACGCTGGCGGGTTCAGGCTGTCAATGAAGCCATTGCTATGCCCGGCACCTTAACCAGCCAGGTACGAATAGACCCGGGCGATTGGATCATTGGCGGCTCAGACGGCGTTATTGTGGTTCCCCAGCAGATAGCGATGGAAGCCCTTATCAAGGCCGAAGATTTAGAAGCGCGGGAGCAAGGGATGCGCGAAGACCTGGCGGCGGGGATGTTATTTGATGAAGCGTATGAAAAGTGGGGCCGGGCTTAAGGCGTTAATCCTTTTAGTGACAAAATATATAACATTTAGGTAAAGGCTGAAATAAGTGCAATTTACGGCTGCATCCATAAAATACTACGGATGCAGCCGTATTATTTGGTCAGATTTGAAAATATAACCTAAAATATTGTTGGATCTGATAGTTCAATAAGGTAGGCTTGTGATGAAACAACTGCGGCAACTCATTATGGATAACGAAGATTGGCTGATGCACCGAATTTTGGAGTATGCCAAGGCGCGAGACTACGTAAAATACACCTCGACTCTGGCCGAAGCGTGGCGTATTTCCATCGACAATCTTTCTCAAACAATTTTGACCGCCGCAGAAACCTATCCTACTGGGCTGGAACTCAGCCCGGACGAAAATTACGCCGTCGACCCGATTGCCTCGTTTGGCATTGAAGAGGCGCAAAAACATCGCTCGCGCGGCCTCACGCTGGGAATGTTTTTGAGCCTCTTCAAATATTACCGCCAGTGCTACATCGACCTGATTTTGCGGGCCGATTTTGACCCGGCGATGCGAGAGGAATACCGTCATTTTGTGGAACGCTGTTTTGACCGCATTGAGTTGGGGCTGTGCACCGAGTGGTCCGTTTCCACTACCAACGAACGGCTGCGAGAACTCCAAACCAGCAACCGGCTGCTGGCCAACGAGAAAAATAAATATCTGACCATTTTTGAAAGCCTGCACGACCCGGTGATTTTGCTCGACAGCCAGAACCGGGTGACCAATATGAATCACGCCGCGGCCAAATTGCTCATCGGCGCGGCCGTGCCCGGCGATATTTATTACGATCCGCAATACGCTACCCCGTCGCTGCCGTGGCTGGCCGACGAACTGGCGGCATTTTCCGCAGGCAAAACAGCTACCCTCAATGTTGAAAAAACGTTAAATACGGCCAAAGGGCTGCGCTATTTTGATGTTAAACTGGAGCGAATGCTCGATATCAGCGAGAAGTTCAGCGGCGTGGTGGTGTTGCTCAACGACCTGACCGAGAGCAAACGGGCCGCCATTATGGAAGAGCGGGAACGGCTGGCCCGCGAACTGCACGACTCGGTGACCCAATCGCTGTACAGCCTGAGCCTGTTTGCCGAGTGGGGCGGCGGGCTGCTGGAGGCCGGTGAAATTGAGCCGGCCCAGGAACGGATGGCGCGCATTGGTGAAATTGCGCAACAGGCGCTGCGCGAAATGCGGCTGCTGCTGTACGAACTGCGCCCATCGGCGTTGGAACAGGATGGGCTGGTGGGGGCGCTCAAAAGCCGGTTGGCCGCCGTGGAACAGCGAGTAGGGGTTGACGCTCACTTGCAGGCTGAGGTGTCGGTAAACCTGCCCACTCACGTGGAAGAATGTCTCTATCGCATTGCTCAGGAGGCGCTCAATAACGCACTCAAACACGCCGAAGCCAAAACCGTACGGGTACGGGTGCAGGCCGATGACCACACCGTGCTGCTGGAAGTTGCCGATGACGGGGCCGGCTTTTATCCGGCTACGGCCGGACAGGCGGGCCGGCTGGGGCTGGCCAGCATGCGCACCCGCGCCGAACGGCTCGGCGGCACGCTGGAGCTGGACTCGATGCCCGGGCACGGAACCGTGGTGCGCGTAAAAATCCCGCCGACGACCGGCCAGCCGGCCCGCCTGTGGCAGCCAGCCATTCCCGTGGCGGAGGTTTCGGCATGACCGGCGCGGCCAATATTCGGGTACTTATTGCCGATGATCATCCGGTGGTGCGCGAGGGGTTGCGCGGCCTGCTCTCGTTTAAGCCGGGGTTTGAAGTAGCCGGCGAAGCTGAAGACGGTTTTGAGGCCGTGCTTCAGGCCGCAGCGCTTCAGCCCGACGTAATTTTGATGGATCTGGAAATGCCGCGAAAAAACGGGCTGGAGGCCATCCAGGAAATCAGGCAGGCCAACCCCCAGACCAAAATTCTGATTCTGACCAGTTTTACCGAAGACCGCAAAATTTTTGCCGCGCTCGATGCCGGCGCGCTGGGTTGCCTGCTCAAAGACTCTTCGCCGCAGGAATTGATCCGCGCCATCCGTGACGTGTACCACGGCCAACTGGCGCTCCACCCGGCCATCGCCCGTAAAATGCTGCACGAACAAACCCCGCCTGCCGCCGCCGGCTCCCTGCTGACCGACCGTGAGCTGGAAGTGCTCAAACTGGTTGCCCGCGGGCTGGACAACCACGACATCGCTGCTCAACTGGTGATCAGTTTGCCCACGGTGCGCAGCCACGTTACCAACATCCTCACCAAGCTCAATCTTGCCAACCGAACCCAGGCTGTGCTGTACGCCCTACGCGAAGGTATTGCCTCGCTCGACGAATAACCCCCTCATCAAATTACCGGGTTTTAGCCCGTAATATCATCATTTTGATGACATGACTTCCGCGCTACACTGATGATTTTTTCATCCGCTTCGTGATAGAATTCACATATAGCTAACCGTACCGGCGCACCCCGCGCTGCGCCCATCATCACGAAGCGAGGTATTCAATGACCGATCCTCAAACCATTGCCCAGCTCAAGGCAATGCGCGATTTTTTTGTGGCCCGCAACGCCGCCGAACTGGCTGCCGCCTACACTTACCTGGCCGATTGGGTGAGCCAACCGGCGCCAGCCGTCACCGATTGGCAAGCGGTTGAATTTGGCTTCAACCGTTTGTTTGTTGGCCCCAAAGCGCCGCTCGCGCCGCCATTTGCCTCGGTGTATCTGGAACCGGAACCGCAGTTAATGGGCCAAAGCACGCTGCACGTCCGCCAGATTTACCAACTGGTTGGGCTGGAATCCCCGTGGAAAAATGTTATCCCCGAAGATCACATTGGGTTTGAACTGGACGCCTACCGCCAGTTGCGGGTTGCTGCGCAGCAGGTTCAATCCCATGAACTTCACGCCCTGCTGAACTACTTTCTTACCCGTCATCTGAACATCTGGCTGCCCCGATTTGCCCGGCGCGTAAAAACAGCCGCGGCCGTGCCGGCAGCCATCAATTTTGTGGTTGATTGCCTCGCCGCCTGGCTCACCCACGAGTTGTCAACCAACCGTCTGTCACACGTCTCACTAATTGAGCAATATCAGGAGGAAAAAGTATGAAGGATCACAGCAAGCAGTGGACATCCAATCAGGTTGAGCAGGCGCTGGCCTGCCCCTTTACCCGCCGCAACTTTTTAAAAGCGCTGCTGGCGGCCGGGGCGCTGGCGGCCCTGCCCGGCGGGATGCTGGTGCCGCGCAGCTCCATCGCCGAAGAAATTTTTGGGCCGACCGTTTTTCAGGGGAAGGATGCCTACCAAACCTTCCGCAACGCCTGCCCGCGCAACTGCTACGATACGTGCAGTATTGTGAGCTATGTAAAAGATGGCGTGTTGCAATTTATTGAAGGCGCGCCGGAATCAACCTTTACCAACGGCGGCCTGTGTGTTAAAGGTTACGCCTATCCCCGCCGGGTGTACAGCCCGGACCGCGTTAAATACCCCATGCGCCAGGTTGGCCGCGGCTCCGGCAACTGGGAGCGGATCAGTTGGGATGAAGCGCTGGACATTATCAGCGACAAAATACTGGAAATCAAAGAAAAAGATGGCTCGCTGCTGGGGATGGCGCTGACCAAATACTCCGGCAATTTTGGTATTACCCATTACGGCGTAGAAGGGATGATGTCGTCGCTGGGTTACACCACCCGCTTTGTGGGCACGCCCTGCTGGCCGGCCGGCATCGACGCCCAGAATTACGATATGGGCAGCATGTGGTGCAACGACCCCGAAGATATGGTCAACAGCAAATACATCATCATTTGGGGCGCTAACCCGGCCCATTGTTCGGTCCACTCGATGAAATTTGTGACCGAGGCCCAGCGACGCGGGGCCAAAGTGGTGGTCATCGATCCGGTTTTTACCCAAACCGCGGCCAAAGCCGACGAATACTGGGAAATCAAACCCAGCAGTGATGGCGCGCTGGCGTTGGGCATGGCCCGCTACCTGCTGGACAACAATCTGGTTGACCGCGACTGGATCAAAAACAACAGCGTTGGTTTTGCCGAGTACGAAGCCTACATCAAAGAAAATGTAACGCTGGACTGGGCCGCCGAGCAAAGCGGCATCCCGGTGGAGGTGTTTACCCGGGTGATGTCTGAATTTGCCGCCGCCGACCCGGCCACCATCTGGATTGGCTACGGGATGCAGCGCCACATCAACGGCGGCAACAACGTGCGGGCCATCGACGCGCTGGTGGCGATGACCGGCAACATGGGCAAAGTGGGCGGCGGCGCGCGCTACGGCCATCTGTACACCTGGGGCTTTAATTACCACGCGATGGTCCAATCGCCGCCGGAAGGCTCGGTGGGCTTTGTGGGCGAAAGCGGGCCAAAAGGCGAATTCGACACCGGCCAGGCCGCCACCGAAGCCAGCTACACCGACCGCGCTGTTAACATCAACAAAATTGGGCAGGTGATTCTGGATACCAACGATCCGCCCATTCGGCTGCTGTGGGCGGCCAACAAAAATGTGCTCAGCCAGGATTTTGACCGCAACAAAATTGAGAAGGCCTTTGAAAAACTGGAAATGGTGGTCGTGGTCGATCAATTCTTTACCCAAACCGCCGAACTGGCCGACATCATTTTGCCCACCACCACCCTGTTTGAGGACTGGACCGTCAACGTGAGCTACTGGCACTACTGGCTGGGCATCAACGAACAGGCCATCAAGCCGCTGTTTGAAGCCAAATCGGACATCGAGATTGCCTCGGCGCTATCGGCCAAACTGAACAGCAAACAGCCCGGCTCCTGCACCTTCCCGGAAAATATCGATACCAAAGAGTGGATGGAAAAGGAATTTAACGACGGCATTTACACCCTGTTCGGCATCAAATCGTGGGAAGATCTGCGCGACGGGCCGCGCAAGGCCAACGCCGGGTTAACCCCGTGGGCCGATGGCGCGTTTGCCACGCCGTCCCAAAAATACGAGTTCAAATCGGAACTGGCGGCCGAGCACGGCCACTTTGACATCCCCAAATTCAAGCCGGGCCGCGACGCCTACGCGCCCTACCGGCTGCTCACGCCGCACGATAAATACTCAATTCACTCCCAGTTCCAAAACGTCGACTGGATGCACGATTACAACCCGGAGCCGTTCCTGTACGTTAATCCCAAACTGGCCCGGCAAAAAGGCATTGGCGAGGGCGACACAGTACGGTTGTTCAACCAGGTTGGCGAACTGACCATCAAAGTTAAGCTGACCAACAACGTGCCGGCCGACTCGCTGCTGGTATACGAAAACTGGTTTGGCAAAAACAACAAATTCAACGTGAATAATCTGGTCGATGATACGTCGTCGGATATGGGCAAGTACAAAACCGGCTCGCCGGGTGTGGCCCTGCACGACCAGTTCGCGGACATCGAGAAAGTTTAGGAGGACGACATGGCAACGCAACTTGGATTTTTTGTCGACGCGAGTTTGTGTATTGGCTGCGCCACCTGCGGCATGGCCTGCAAAAATCAATATCACCAGGAACCGGGCGTGGTTTGGCGGCAGATTTACCCGCTGTCGGAAGAATTTTATCCCCACCGCGAACGGGCTTTTTACTCGCTGGCCTGCAACCACTGCGAGCACCCCTGCTGCCTTGAAGATTGCCCGGTGGGCGCATTCACCAAGCGGGACGACGGCATTGTGGTGCATAACGTAGAAGCCTGCATTGGTTGCGGCAACTGCGTGCGCTCGTGCCCGTTTGGCGCGCCGCGTTACAACGAGGCCACCAAAAAGGCCGAAAAGTGCAGCCTGTGCTACCAGCGCCTCGATGCGGGGTTGCAGCCGGCTTGCGTGCAAAGTTGCCCCACCGGCGCGCTGCAACTCATCGATCTGGCTACGTTTGACAACCCCGATGCCGTACAGTTTCCGCCGGGCTTTCCGCAGCGGCCAGACATCAACCCATCAATTCGATTTAAGCTGCCCAAGCAGCCAAAAGTTGTCAGGAGGAATGTGTGATGGATCTCCAAGAACTGCCACTGGTTTTGTTTACCGTATTCACCCAAACGGCCATCGGGCTGGTGTTGATCAGCGCCGCTCAGCAATGGGCGCTGGCCGGCGGGCCAACCGAAAGCAAACTGCGCTTTGAGTGGATTGCCGTGCTGTCGCTGCTGGGGGCGGGCGTGCTGGCCTCGTTTTTTCACCTGGGGCACCCGCTCGGCGCGGTACGGATGATCACCAATCTGGGCACGGCCTGGCTCAGCCGCGAGATTTTGTTGGTGGGTATTTTTGGCGCGCTGGTGCTGGTTACGCTGGTGGGGCTGGTTAAAAACGCAGCCGGCAAATGGTTAATTACGGCCACCGCGGTGGCCGGGCTGCTGGCGCTGGTTGCTATGTCGATGACGTATGCCCCGCCGAGCATGCCCGCCATCGACAATTACCTGCCGCTGGTTTTCTTTGGGCTGACGGCCGTTATTTTGGGCGCGGCGCTGGCCAGTTATTTTGTGCCGGCCGACCGGCAGCAGACACTGGTCATCGTGCTGGCCATCGGCCTGGTTACGGCGTTGGTAGTCTATTTGGTAGTGCCGGGGGTGTGGCTGTCGGGCGGCAAAGTGATGCAACTGACCGGCCAACTGCATCTGGCTTCGCCGCTGTACTGGACGAGAATAGTGGTGGGGCTGGCTCTGCCGCTGGCCGTGCTGGCCTGGCAAAAGCGCATCCCGCTCTGGCTGCCGGCGTTGCTGCTCATCGGCGAATTTGCCGGGCGGATCATCTTCTTCTCACTCACGGTATCCAGCGCGGCTAATCTGGGTGGGTTGTACTAACACAAACATCGGTTCCACCAGTTATGTCTAAAAAGAGCGCAGGGGCGCGGAGAGGAAGATTTTCTTTGCGCACTCTGCGCTCTTTGCAGTACACTGCTCACACGGAAAGGAGGCGCGTATGCCAACTTTTGACGAACTGCTCCAAAAGTCTGCCGAACTGCACCAGCACCTTTGCCCCCGGCAGGTGCTGGGTGTGCGCATGGGGCTGGCCGGCGGCCAGTGGCTGGGCCTTGACGTGCCGCAGACGGGCAAGCGGCTGCTGACCATTGTTGAAACTGATGGCTGCGGTGCAGACGGAATTGCCGTGGCCACCGGCTGCTGGGTGGGCCGGCGCACCATGCGCGTTTTTGATTTTGGCAAAGTAGCCGCCACTTTCATCGATACCGCTACCGGCCGGGCCGTGCGGGTTGTGCCCAGCGCCAACTCCCGGCAACTGGCCGTGCTGGCTGCGCCTCAGGCCGCCAGCCGGTGGGAGTCTTATCTGCTGGCTTACCAGCGCATGCCCACCATCGAGCTTTTGACGCTGCAAGAAGTGCGGTTGGAGCTGTCACTGGCCGAAATTCTGAGCCGCGACGGGTATCGGGTGAACTGCACCCGCTGCGGTGAGGAAATCATTAACGAGCGCGAGGTGCGGGTTGGCGCTGAAACGCTGTGCCGGGCCTGCGCCGGCGAACGCTACTACCGCCAAATATGAACGACGATCATAGCTTGTGCGGGATGACAAACTCTATCTTGCCAGCAGTTTCTGGCATAGCCGCACGCCGCTCATGGCATCTGTCATCCAATAATCAGCGCCAACATAATTACAAACCTGTTGGGTGAGCTGGTTGCCGCCAATGATAATCGGAATTGAGCGCACATCAGGATCGGCCGACTGGCGCAGCAGTTCAACCGTTTCATGCATTGAATCATAAGACAGGGTGAGCAGGCCGGATAAGCCGATGATCTGCGGCTTGAGGGCCAGAGCTTGCGCCAGAAATTCGGCGGGAGCAACATTAACCCCCAAATCATGCACCGTAAATCCGTAGCAGCGCAGCAGCAGAATCAGGTTATTTTTGCCAATGTCGTGAATATCGCCCCGAACCGTGCCCAGCAAAATCTGGCCGGATTCGCTGCCGGTGAGCCTGGCTTCAATCACCGGCTGCACCAGTTCCATTACCTCGCGGAATATTTCTCCGGCCATAATTAACCCGGAAATAAAATATTCTCGCTGCTCATACCGTTCGCCCACCAAACGCAGGCCGGCCTGGCAAGCCTCGACAATGGCCAGCGGATCATCGCCGCCGGCCAGCCGTTGCTGAACCAACATTAATACCCGCTGCTCCTCTAAATCCGCTACCAGGGTAGAAAGATAATCGTTTTCACTCATTTCGACGCCGTTCGCAGCTTTCACTATTGATCAAGTCCTACTTTGGTCGTAAAGTGTATCCGATCGGCCCGGCAAATGAACCAGCCGACGCTAATCGGACGGTCATCAAAATCAAAAAAGATGTGCTCCAGACAGAAAGCGGCGCTGGGCAGGGTTGTGTGTAAAATTTTGGCCTCGTCTTCTGTTAGCAGTGTTGCCATTACCGTTAACTCCCCTCGCTTGAGCAACGCATTATCAACATTGGCAAACAATCCCTGCAAAGCTGTAACATCCATTTCAGCTTCGACAATAGGTAATTTTGGGTCGTAAATCAGGTACTCACGGTGATAAAAGATCGGTTCCTCGTTTTTGCTGAGCAACCGGCGAATGTAGATGGTGTTTTCGCCAACTTTCAGGTTGAGCCGGTGCGCCGTGGCGGCATCTGCCGGGACAATCCGCACATCAAGCAGCCTGATGTCTGTGCCAGCGCCCGGCTTGAACAATTCCTGCAATTCTTGCAGGTCAAAAGAAGCCTGGCTCAATTCCAGCGCTTTCACAAAGGTACCCCGCCCCTGCGCCGTACTCACCACATCCTGGTCAACCAGCAAATTAATTGAACGCCGCACGGTCATTGGGCTAACGCCGTAGCGGCGGCACAACTGGGCCTCAGATGGAAGCTGATCGCCGGGCCGGAATAACCCTTCGGCAATTTGCCGCCGGAGAATATTGGCCAACTGCACATACGCCGGTTCGTACAAACTGCGGTCTATAAAATCGATGGGTTGGGCCGCCGGGCTGCCCTCATTGATGGTCATGAACACCCCTGCTAATCGTGAAAAGGATTACTAATGATTGACAACTTCCCTATATAACTATATAATAGATGTTACCCTATCCGGCTTAAAGTGTCAACGTCCACCCGCCAAAAAGGCCGCAAGCTATGGAAGCTGCAAGCAACTTTTCCCGCACCAAAGTGATTGCCTGCGCCACCGTCATCGAAGAGATGCTGCCGCTGCTTCCCCCCGAAATATCGTACGAAATCCTTGATTTTGGCCTTCATCTTAACCCCGGCAATTTACGCGACACCCTGCAAAACACTATTGATGCCGCCAGCGCCACTGCCGATACCATTCTGCTGGGTTACGGCCTGTGCTCAATGGCCGTGGTCGGTTTAAAAGCCACCGATTGCACCCTGGTCACGCCCCGCGTTGATGATTGCATTGCTATTTTTCTTGGCTCACGGGCCGCCTACCAGGAACAATCCAGCCGGGAACCGGGCACCTATTACCTGACCAAAGGCTGGATTGAAGTCAGCGATACCCCCTTTGAAGAGTACAAACGGCTGGTTGAGCGGTACGGCCAACCCCGCGCCGAACGCATGATCAAGCTGATGCTCAAGCATTATACCCGGCTGGCCTACATCGATACCGGCCAGCATGACCAGGCGCGATACCGCGATTACGCCCGCCGCACCGCCGAGCAGTTTGGCCTGCGTTTTGAGGAGATTGACGGCTCCGACTCGCTGGTCAGAAAGCTGCTTTTTGGTCCCTGGGATGATGATTTTGTGGTAACCCCGCCAGGCCAAACGATCAGTTACGTCGATTTCAAAACCACCGCCACCACAATGTGCAACTTGCCGGGGGTAGCGCCGGCTCAACCCCCATCTCAAGAGTGATGCCTATGCCCCCTCCCCAGACTTTTGAGATTGATTTTGAACCCATCGGCAAGCGGGTAGAAGTTGCAAGCCATGCCATCCTGCTTGAAGCCGCCCAGGAAGCTGGCATCGGCCTGTTGTCATCGTGCGGCGGGCTGGGCAATTGCGGCCAGTGCCGGGTGACAATCCTTGAAGGCGCTGTTTCGCCGCCCACCGGGGACGAGGAATTTATCCTTTCAGAAGTAGAACTGCACAGCGGGCAGCGGCTGGCATGCAGCACCCAAATTCAAAGTAACGTTAAAGTGTACATCCCCAATAGTTCGCTGATCACCGCCCAGCGATTACAACTCAAAGGTGACAGCAGCGATCTCCCCCTTGACCCGGTTATCTGCGCTTGTGACATCGATGTGCCGGCGCCCACCCTGCACGATCAGCGGTCGGACCTGGAACGGATTGCCGACACCCTGGCCCAGACTCACCAGCGCCCCGGCGCGGTCGCCGAACCGGCCGTGGTGCGGCAGATTTCAACCGTTGCCCGGCAGCACAACTGGCGCATAACCGCTTTTCTGCGTGATAACGAAATTATTGGATTGGCTCCCCCCGGAACCCGGCCGGTGGGCATGGCGGTTGATCTGGGCACCACCAAAATCGCCGCTTATCTGCTCGATCTGGCTACCGGCCAGGAGTTAGCCGCTGGCGGGGGACTCAACCCGCAAATTGGTTACGGTGAAGATGTTATCAGCCGCCTGGCCTACACCCGCCGGCATCAAACTGGCGGAGAAACTCTGGCCGACCTGATCCGCCGCAAACTGGACACCCTGCTCGCCGAACTGGTGCAACATGCCGGCGTTACCCGTGAGCAGGTCGCCGATGTTTGCATTGTGGGCAATACGGCCATGACGCATTTGCTGCTGGAACTGCCGGTTCACCAGTTAACCACAGCGCCTTACGTGGCGGCTACCGGCGCAGCCGTAGACATAAAAGCGCGGGCGATAGGCCTGACGACGGCTCCCGGCGCGTATGTTCACCTTTTGCCCTGCATCGGCGGCTTTGTTGGGGCCGATCACGTGGCGATGATTTTGGCCAGCCGGCTTGACCAGGCCGAACACGCGGTTTTGGGCATCGATATTGGCACCAACACCGAGATCGCTCTGGCCAAACCGGGGCAGGCTTTTCTGGCGTCGGCTTCGTGCGCCTCGGGGCCGGCCTTTGAGGGCGCGCATATCAGCGACGGCATGCGGGCGGCGGCCGGCGCAATTGAAGCGGTCAAGCTGACCGAAACCGGCGTTCAGCTTAAAACCGTTGATGATGTACCGGCTATTGGGCTGTGCGGCTCTGGCATTGTTGATGCCGTGGCCGAACTGCGCCGCCGGGACTTGCTCAACCAGCGGGGGCGGTTCAACCGGGACAACAGCCGGGTGCGCTCCGGCCGCCACGGTTTGGAATTTCTATTAGCGCCCGCCAGCCAGAGCGGCAGCAGCCGGGATGTCGTCATTACCCAGCACGATGTCAACGAAATTCAACTGGCCAAAGCGGCCATTCGGGCCGGGCTTGAGGCGCTGCTGAAAGCCACCAACACCGCGCCAAAAGAGGTAAAGGAGGTGATCATCGCCGGAGCATTTGGATCTTACCTCAATCTCAAAAGCGCCATCGATATTGGCATGTTTCCGCCACTGCCCGAGGCACGTTTCAAACAGGTGGGCAACGCCGCCGGCGTGGGGGCCAAGTTGGCCCTGCTCTCGCGGGCGGTTAGAACCCGCGCCCGGCAATTAGCCGCCAACGCGGATTACATTGAGCTGACCACCTTCCCCAAATTCAACCGGCTGTTTGCTCTGAGTATGTTATTCCCCGCTGAAGCAAGTTCGGCGGCAGAAAAACCAATCGCAAAAGCACAAGGAGGTGCCGATGAAAATAATCGGTGAGAAAATTAATGGAACCCGCAAACGGGTGGCTCGCGCCATTGCCGAGCGGGATGCGGACTTTATCAGGAATCTGGCCCAAAAGCAGGCCGAAGCCGGCGCGGCCTGGCTTGATGTTAACGCCGGCACGCATCCCAGCCGTGAAGCCGATGACCTGATCTGGCTGATAGAAACTATTCAGGCTGTTGTGGCTACGCCGCTCTGCCTGGATAGCGCCAACCCGGCGGCGCTGGCGGTGGCCATCAAAGCGGTCAACAAAACGCCTATGATCAACTCTATCAGCGGCGAACCGGAACGGCTGGCCGGCATCTTGCCGCTGGTGGCCGAACACGGCTGCCAGGTGATTGCCCTGGCCATGGACGCCAAAAAAATACCGGAAACCGTTGACGGGCGAGTGGCCGTGGTTGAGGCCGTACTTGGGCAAACACGCCGCGCCGGCGTGCCAGACAGCCACATTTATGTTGACCCGCTGGCTATGACCATCGGCACCAATATCCAGAGCGGAATGATTGCCTGCGACACCATTCGCACCGTTCACCGGGCCTACCCGGAAATCCATTTCACCGTTGGGCTGAGTAACATCTCGTTTGGTTTGCCGGCGCGCTCTTACATTAACCGCGCTTTTTTGACTCTGGCGTTGGCCGCCGGGCTGGACAGCGCCATTCTTGACCCGCTGGACCGGGAACTGGGAGCCGCTATTCTGGCCGCAGAACTGGTGCTGGGCCGGGACCGTCACTGTTTAAACTACACCCGCGCCTATCGCGCGGGCATGTTTGAGTCAACCCAAACTTAGCTGCTGGAAGGAGCAACTCATGTCACAAGAATTAGTTGAGGCCATCGTCGAAATGCGTGAGGATGATGCGCTGCAAATTGCCGATGACCTGTTGGCCGGCGGAACCAATCCCCTGGCCATCCTGGAAGAATGCCGCCAGGCGATGGAGGTCATCGGCAAACGGTTTGAAGAAGGAGAATGCTTTGTGCCGGAGCTAATTCTGGCCGGCGAAGTGCTCAAAGAGATTTCTGCCAAAGTTAAACCGCTGATCCAGGAACAGACCGGCTCTACCGCCAAACTGGGCAAGATTGTCTTTGGCACCGTAGAAGGCGACATCCACGATATTGCCAAAGATATTGTGGCGTTTATGCTGGATATCAACGGTTTTGAGGTGTACGATCTGGGTGTTGATGTTTCGCCCGCCAAATTTGTAGACAAGGTTAAAGAAACCGGGGCGACGGTGGTCGGGTTGAGTGGCTTTTTAACGCTGGCCTACGACCCCATGAAAGCTACGGTAGAGGCGCTCAAAAATGCCGGCCTGGCCGATGTAAAAGTGATGATTGGCGGCGGCCAGATCGATGACCAGATTCGGGTTTATACCGGCGCCGACGCCTACGGCCGGGACGCGATGACCGCCGTGACGCTGGCCAAACAATGGATAGGAGGTTGAGGCCATGTTTACCCCCCCTGAAAATTGGAACAAACTGACCCCCAAAGAAAAAATGGAAGCTCGCTTCCAGAGCTGGCTGTCGCTGCAACTGGAGTTTGCCTCGCCGGACGCGGCGCAGGCTTACAAACAGCGGGTGCAGATGATCAAAGATGTCACCGAATTAAAGAAACCGGAACGGGTACCGGTTATCCCCTGGTTTGGCGTGTACCCGGTAAAATACGGCGGCATCACCGCCCGGGACGCCATGTACGATTACGACAAGCTGGGCATGGCCTTTAAAAAATTCAACGCCGACTTTCTGCCCGATGGCCTCGCCAGCGCCGCCTTGATGGGGCCGGGTAAAGTGTTTGAGATGCTGGATTACAAAATCTACAACTGGCCGGGCCACGGCACGCCGGTTGACACCTCGTACCAGTGCGTTGAGGGCGAGTACATGCTGGCCGACGAATACGACCAGTTGATCAACGATCCCAGCGGCTTTTTTATGCGCACCTACCTGCCTCGTTCTTTTGGCGCGCTGGCCCCGTGGAGCATGCTCGGCCCCTTTACCGATATTATAGAACTGCCGTTTGTGGGGCTGGGGCTGATCCCCACCGGCATCCCCCCGGTGCAGCAAGCCTTCAAAACCTTTATCGAAGCCGGCCAGGCGGTTATGGAATGGATTTCGGCGGTTGGCCCTATTGACGGCGCGTCGATGGCTACCCTGGGCCTGCCCAACATTATCGGCAGCTTTTCCAAAGCTCCGTTTGATATTTTGGGCGACACCATGCGCGGCACCCGGGCCATTATGCTCGATATGTACCGCCGCCCGGCCAAACTGATCGAAGCGATGGAGCGCATTGTCCCCATTGCCGTTGAAATGGGCATCCGGTACGCCACCGCCAGCGACACGCCGATGGTCTTTATCCCGCTGCACAAGGGCGCGGACGGCTTTATGTCGAACAAGGATTTTGAAAAATTCTATTGGCCCACCCTCAAAGCGGTGCTGCTGGGGTTGATTGAGGCCGGCTGCGTACCGTACCTGTTTGTTGAGGGCGGCTACAACCAACGGCTCGACATTATCACCGACCCGGATATTCCCGCCGGCCACACCATCTGGCTGTTTGACCACACCGATATGAAAGAGGTCAAGAAAAAGCTGGGCGGCTGGGCCTGTTTTGGCGGCAACGTGCCCGGCTCGATGCTCAAAGCCGGTACGCCCAAAGACATTGAAACTTACGTCAAACAGTTGATTGACGACGTGGCCCAGGATGGCGGGTACATTCTGGCCAACGGCGCGGTGCTGGACGACTCCAGCCCGGAAAACCTGCACGCCTTGATCGATACCGGCAAATCATACGGCGTTTACAAATAACACCGCCATCGTGCCGGAGACGGTGTCAGTTTTGAGCGGCTTTGCCGCTCAAAACTGACACCAAAATTCCTCTCAGGTTTGTTTAAGGAAAAACCCCTACAATAACCCATATTTCCAATTTTTAGTTAACTCAATAATCGGTTGCAGGCATTTTTTTCACGGGGGGAAAAATAGGCGAATCAATTGTTTCACCATTAAAGCTATGGCGACAACATTTACTGCGCCTCTACAGCTATAGCCGGAGCGCCCTGCTGTTTTCTTTGGGTGTGCTGGCCGCGTTTGTGGCTTTATTGCTTTACAACTTCTTTAATCCCGCCCCGCCCCAACTCACCACCCGCGAAGTCAACGACTCGATTGTGCAGGTTATAGCCTCGGTCACGCCGCCGCCGGCCTATTCGGCGCGGGTGTATCAGGCCATCCGCCCCTCACTGGTGTTCATCGAAACCGAAGCCCCGGATGACAACGGCGACGAAGGCCACGGCGTTGGCAGCGGAATTGTGATCAACACCGGCGGCGACATTTTGACCAGCCTCCACGTTGTGGCCAAAGCCACCGATATTCAGGTTTTCTTTGCCGATGGCACCCAATCGAGCGCGCGGGTGATTGTTGAACAGCCGGAAAATGACATCGCCGTAATCCGCGCCAGCCAACCGCCGCAGGCGCTTGTGCCCGCCGTACTGGGCAACCCCAACGCCATGCACGTTGGCGACGAGGCGTTTGTGGTGGGCAATCCGCTCGGCCTGTACAGCTCAATGAGCGCCGGCGTTATCTCCGGCTTCGACCGCTCTTTCCGCCCCCAAAATAGTGACCAAAAACTGAATGGCTTGATCCAGATTGACGCAGCGGTGAATCCCGGCAATTCCGGCGGGCCGCTGCTCAATCGACAGGGCCACGTGGTGGGTATTGTCACCGCGCTGGCCAACCCCACCAAGCAGGATGTGTTTATTGGCATTGGCTTTGCCGTGCCGATCAATATTGCCGGCGGCGCGGCCGGTTTGCCGCCGTATTAAAAAGGAGTACGACAGTTCCAACCGGAACGGCAGCAAAGAATGCCTGTACCTGGCACAGGTGAAAATGTGGTAGGGGCGCTTCGCGAAGCGCCCCTACATTCGCTGACTCGCTGATTCTCAGATTCGTTTATTTTCAAAGGAGACGCCCAATGGACCAATACAAACGGCCCGAAGACCGCCAGCCGATGGAACGGGTGCTGTACGAGGTCAAAAAAATCATTGTCGGGCAGGACCATTTGCTGGAACGGCTGGTGGTGGCGCTGCTGGCCCGTGGCCACATTCTGGTTGAAGGCGTGCCCGGCCTGGCCAAAACAATGGCCATCAAAACCCTGGCTCAAGTGATTGGCGGCGAGTTCAAACGCATCCAGTTTACCCCCGATCTTGTGCCCGCCGATTTGATCGGCACGCGTATTTATAACCAAAAAAGCGGTGAATTTAATACCTCGCTGGGGCCGGTGTTTACCAACCTGCTGCTGGCCGATGAGATCAACCGCGCTCCGGCCAAAGTGCAAAGCGCCCTGCTGGAGGTGATGCAGGAGCGGCAGGTCACCATTGGCCGCGAAAGCTTTAAAGTGCCCAACCCGTTTTTGGTGCTGGCCACCCAAAACCCCATCGAGGCCGAAGGCACTTACGCCCTGCCGGAAGCGCAGGTTGACCGCTTTATGCTCAAAGTGCTGGTGGGCTACCCCAGCGCCACCGAAGAATTTGTGATTGTGGAGCGGATGACCGGCATGCTGCAGGCGGTGCAAAAAGTGCTCACCACCGAGCAGTTGCTGGACTTGCAGCAGGAAGTCGATAAAGTGTACGCCGACCCGGCGCTCATTGAATACGCGGTGAAACTGGTTATGGCCACACGCCAGCCCAAAGAGATCAGCTTGAAAGAACTGGAGCCGTACATTATGTTTGGCGCCAGCCCGCGCGCCTCCATCAACCTGATTCTGGCCGGGCGGGCGCTGGCCTTTGTGCGCGGGCGCGCCTACGCCCTGCCGCAGGATGTGCGGGATATGGCCCTCGATGTGATCCGGCACCGGCTGGTGCTGTCATACGAGGCGCTGTCGGATAACGTAACCGGCGACGACCTGCTGCAAAAAATTATTGACCGTATTCCAATGCCAGAGGTGCCTTTGCATGAGCCGGCCCGCGTCCGTTACAACGCCTGAACGAATTTTACTGCGGCTCGACTGGCAGGTGATCCGCCGCCTCGACGGGCTGCTGCAGGGCGATTATCGCAGTCTGTTTTACGGCTACGGGGTCGATTTTGCCGACCTGCGCGAATACCAGCCCGAAGACGACATCCGTTACATTGACTGGAACGTGACCGCGCGCATGAATTGGCCCTACGTGCGCCAATACGTGGAAGAGCGCGAACTCACGGCCTGGTTTTTGCTCGATCTGAGTCCGTCGATGGATTTTGGCACGGTCCAGTCCCAACACCTCAAACGGACGGTGCTGGTTGATTTTGTAACCACGCTGGCCCGGCTGCTCACCCGCCACGGCAACCGGGTGGGAGCCATTTTCGCCAGCGGCGGCAGCCAGGTTGAGCGGGTTATTCCGCCCCGCGGCGGACGGATTCAGGTGCTGCGCCTGCTCAACGATTTGCTCAAACAGCCGCGCCTGTCCCACTCAACGTTTACCAATTTAACCCCGCTGCTGCAAGCCGGACTGCATTCGATCAAACGGCGCTCGCTGATTTTCATTATTTCCGATTTTATCAGCGCGCCCGGCTGGGAGCGGCCGTTGAATCTGCTCAATCGCCGGCACGAGGTGCTGGCCATCCGCCTGTGGGACCCGCGCGAGGTGGAATTGCCGGACATCGGCCCTATGATTTTGGAAGATGCGGAAACCGGCGAGCAGCTTTATGTAGATACGCGGGACAAAAATTTCCGACGGCGATTTCAGGAGGCAACTTCACTACGCGAAGCTCAATTGAGCCAAACCTTTAAACAGGCCGGTGTCGATGCGCTGTCACTCTCTACCGACGAGGATTTGGTGCGGGCCATTGTCCGTTTTGCCTCGCTGCGGCAGCAGCGGAGAAGGTAGTCAGGCTGATGTCTTTCATCTGGCCGATGATGCTGTTATCGTTGTTATTAATTTTGCCGCTGGCGGCGCTGTATCTGCGGCTGCAGCAGCGCCGGCGGCGACTGGTGGTGAAGTACGGCAGCTTTGGGCTTGATGCCGGGGCGGCCGGTCGCCCGGCCGGCTGGCAGCGTCACCTGCCGGCGGCGCTCTTTCTGCTGGGTTTCAGCGGCATGCTGCTGGCTCTGGCCCGGCCTCAGGCTGTGGTCAGCCTGCCTCGGATCGAAGGCTCGGTCATTTTGGCGTTTGATGTGTCTGGCAGCATGGCCGCCACCGATTTGCAGCCAACCCGCATGGAAGCGGCCAAAGCCGCGGCCCGGGAGTTTGTGGCCCAGCAGCCGGCCAGCGTGCTGGTGGGGGTGGTGGCCTTCAGCGAGAGCGGTTTTGCCGTGCAGGCCCCCACCAATGACCAGGAACTGATTTTGGCCACGATCAACCGGCTGGAGCCGCAGCAGGGCACCTCGCTGGCCAACGGTATTTTTGCGTCGCTCAACACGCTCACCGCCAAAGAAGAGCCGGCGCCGCGGCTCTACACCGATCTGACTCCGGCGCCCACGCCCACCCCAACCCCGGTACCGGCCGGCCAATACACGCCGGCCGTTATCGTCCTGCTCACCGACGGCGAAAACAACCTTGACCCCAACCCGATTGAGGCCGCCCGGCTGGCCGCCGACCGCGGCGTGCGCATTTACACGGTGGGCCTTGGCAGCGCCGCCGGCACCACGCTGGAAGTGAACGGCTTCACGGTTTTCACCCAGCTCGATGAGGATATGCTCAAGCAAATTTCGGCGGTAACCGACGGCCAGTATTACAACGCCACCAGCGAAGAGGAATTACAGGCCATCTACCAAAACATCAACCCGGAACTGGTGGTGAAACCGGAAAAGATGGAAGTGACCTCTATTTTTGCGGGCACCAGCCTCCTGATTTTGCTGGCCGGCGGCGCGTTTTCGCTGCTGTGGTTTGGCCGCGTGCCGTAATAGTAGTATTGGGGGGACGCTGATGAACCTACTCTGGCCCGGATTTTTGCTGTTACTGGGACTCATCCCGCTGATTGTGGCCGGGTACGTGTGGCTGCTGCGCCGTCGCCGGCCATTTGCCGTGCGCTATTCCAGCCTGTCGCTGCTGCGCCAGGCGCTGCCGCAGCAATCGTGGTGGCGGCGACATTTGCCGTTTGTGCTGTTTCTGCTGGCGCTCATCGGCCTGATTCTGGCTCTGGCTCGACCAGTGGCCATTGTCAGCGTGCCTACCGGCCGGGCCAACATTATTTTGGCAATGGATGTTTCGCGCAGTATGTGCTCCAACGATATTGCGCCCAACCGCTTAACCGCGGCCAAGGAAGCAGCGATGTTGTTTGTTGACAGCCAGCAGGCCAGCACGCACATCGGCATTGTGGCTTTTGCCGGCTTCGCAGAGTTGATTTTGCCGCCCACCACAGACACGGAAGTGCTGGGCGATGCCATCAACAGCCTGACCACCGGCCGGCGCACGGCTATCGGCAGCGCCATTCTTGAGTCGCTGGCGGCCATCGCCGAAATCGATGGGACGGTTGCGCCGGTCACCACCAGGGGGCCAGCACCTGCCATTAAACCCACACCGGTGCCCAAAGGCGCATACGCGCCTTCCATCATTGTTTTGCTCACCGATGGCGCCAGCAATCAGGGTTTGCCGCCGCTGGTGGCCGCGCAGGAAGCCGTCGATCGGGGCGTGCGGGTGTACACCATCGGCTTTGGCACGGCCAACGGCGGCTCAATGGAGTGCGGCCTCGCGCTGGACCCGTATGGCGGCGGTCAATTTTTTGGCGGCGGGGGCGGCCGGTTTCGGCGGGGGATTGATGAGGAAACGCTCAAAGAAATTGCGGATATGACCGGCGGCGATTACTACGCCCCGGAAAGCGCCGGTGAGTTGCAGGAAGTTTTTCAAAATCTGCCCACGTATCTCATCACCCGGCACGAAACCACCGAAATCAGCGTGGCCTTTACCGCGGTGGGCGCGCTGCTGGCCGGGCTGGCCATTGTCCTTTCGCTGATGTGGCAGCCGTTGCCCTAAAAACAGGAGTCAGAAGTCAGGAATTAGGGGTAGATGATTCCTGTCCCGGTTTCTAAAAGTTTGCGGCAGGAGTCCAAAACTGTAGTTTTGGACTCCATTTTTATTCCCCGTTGAAGCATCGCAGCCTCAGTTAGTCTCTCTTGAAAATAATCAGGAATTAGGGGTGTCCTCAATTGTACCCAAACACCTGATATTGCCCGGCGCAGGGCTGGCCGTGGCAAAAATGCAGCCGGCGCTCGGCGGGGAAAAAGATCGTAGCCGAGATGGTGCTGGTATCGGCTTGCAGCAGCGGGTGGCGGCAGATGGAATCCAGCGGGCCGCCGTGGTGGGCCATAATTTGCCGGGCCAGTGGCAAGTCGATCTGGCCGCGCGCTGGCTCAAGCAGCGCCCGCACGGTGTCGCAGCGCTGCCGGCTGTTGCCGCGCAGGGGGGGCGGGTTGGTATCCACAAACCAGTGCTGCATGGTGGGGCTGCAAAAATGGTTGGCGTTTACCAGCAGGCCGTTATCGGCTTCAACAATGGCGCTGTGGCGATGGCCCAGTTCAAACAGAGCCACATCGCCGCCGGCATCGGCCAGCAGCAAGTTGTTGCGGCCCAGCCGCGGGGTGTGCTGCAAATAAGCCAGCGCCGAGCGCACCGAGTGGTGCTCTTCTAAAATGTGCATCGACAGGGCGTAGGTGGGCAGGCCCGGCCCCACATCTGGCGTGGACACGTGTGTATCCACCAATGCCAACCCGGCCTCATTCAGCCCCGCCACAAACACGCCGGGACTACCAGCGCTGGTAACGTAGGTGTAGCGATAGCCCGCCGCCGGTTCGGCCCGCACTACCACTTGCAGGGGCAGGTGTTCCAGGTTGTAATCGCGGTTTTTGGCTAAAATGGGCTGGCCGCTGCGGGTGGCGGCTCCGGCGGCGGCCCATGTGGTGCAGCCTTCGCTGGGGGCGGGGCGGGTGGTCAGCGCATCGCGCAGAAAGGCAACCAGGTTGTAGCGCAGCAGCAGCTCAAACGGAATGTCCAGTCCGGCGGCCAACCCGCGCATCAGGTCGATGGTGGCGGGGTCAACCGTGTGCAAAAGCTGGGCGGTTTTGGTTACCAGCGCCTCAAAAGACTCGTCCGCGCCATCGGCGGCCAGTTGGGCAAAACGGGCCTCCATCGCCGTGAGAATATGCGCCCGCAGCGACACCGCCTGCTGGCCGTGCTGAACCCCCATCTCAAAGTGAGTGCCGCTGACCTCAAAAACTCGAACCGGAGTATTTGCCATTTTTTTGTCCTTTACTGAAGCCGGAATGAAAATTGCACTTTCTGTACCCCTCCCCCCAACCCCCTCCCCAAATTGGGGAGGGGGAGCGATTGACTTTGTGCGGTTTTGAGCGGCTTCGCCGCTCAAAACCGCACAAAAAAAGCTTTTCGCCCCCTTCTCCCCCTGGGAGAAGGGGGTTGGGGGGATGAGGGCAAAAGTGTAACTCTCAAACTGATTTCAGTTCTGTTTACGGTATTAACCTCGGAGGGCGCAGAGTTCGCAAAGAAATTTATTAATCCTCTGCGTTCTTTGCGCCCTCTGCGGTTAAGAATGAGGCTTTCTATTTGTACAGCCAGCAGGCCACCCGGTGGCCCTCCACCTCAAAAGTGGGCGGAAACTCGCGGTCACACTCCGGCAGTTTTTTGGCAAAGCAGCGGGTGTGGAAAGGGCAGCCCGGCGGCGGGTCGATGGGGCTGGGCACCGTGCCTTCCAGAATAATCCGCTCGCGGCGGGCGGTTTTGTCTACCACCGGGATGGCCGCCAGCAGCGCCTGCGTGTACGGATGGCGCGGCGCGTTGAACAGCGATTGGGTTTCGGCCTCTTCCACAATGTGACCCAGATACATCACCGCCACCCGATTGCACAAATAATGGATCACGCTCAAATCGTGGGCAATGAACAGGTAGGTGAGGTGAAATTCCTGTTGCAGCTCTTGCAGCAGGTTGATCACCTGCGCCTGAATTGAGACATCCAGCGCCGAAACCGGCTCATCGGCCACAATGAACTGCGGGCGCACCGCCAGCGAGCGGGCAATGCCAATGCGCTGCCGCTGCCCACCGGAAAACTGGTGCGGGTAAGAATCGATGTGGCGCTTGCTCAGCCCCACCCGCTCCAGCAGCCGCAGCGTTTCGGCCTCCCGTTCCTGGGCATCGTTAAGGCCGCGCTGGCGCAGGGCCACGCCGATGATGTCGCGCACGGTTTTGCGCGGGTTCAACGACGAATAGGGGTTTTGAAAGATAATCTGGGTGACGCGGAAAAAACTCAGCAGGCGGGTCTGCTCGTCGGCGGTTTCCAGCGGCGCGCTCACCGTGGCGGAGTCGTCAAACAGCACCTGGCTGGCCTGTTTGAGCTGGTCGCCATTGGCCACGGTGATGCGGTCGCCCAGCACCGGCCGGTTCTGGAAGAAAAGCTGGCCGCTGGTGGGATCGTGCAGGCGGGTCATCACCCGGCCCAGCGTGGTTTTGCCGCAGCCGCTTTCGCCCACCAGACCCACCGTTTCGCCGGGCCAGATTTTCAGGCTGACATCATCAACCGCTTTGACCATTTTGTCCTGCTGGCCGGCCAGCAGTTTACCCAGAAAACTGGCCCGCACCGGGAAATATTTTTTGATGTTGCGCGCTTCAACCAGCGGAATGGGCGTTTTTTGGGATGTCATCGGACAGCAACCTCCTCCTGCACGTAGCGTTCACCGGCTTCAAACTGTATGCAGCGGGCGTAGTGGCCGGGTGTAACCGCCCGCAGCCGCAGCTCGGCCTGCCAGCACGCCTCCTGCACCAGCGGGCAGCGCGGGGCAAAAGCGCAACCGGGCGGCAGCTCGGCCAAATCCGGCACGTTGCCGGGGATGGGATTGATGGCCTGCCGCTGGCTGCTGAGGCGAGGCAGGCAGGCCAGCAGCCCCTGAGTGTAGGGATGCTGCGGGTTTTCAACCACCTGCTCCACCGGCCCGCGCTCAACAATGCGGCCCGCGTACATTACGGCGATGTTGTGGCAAAATTCGGCGGCCAGCCCCAGATTGTGAGTCACCAAAATGATACTGGTGTGGTGGGTGCGGTTGATGCGCAGCATCAGGTTGACAATCTGGGCCTGAATGGTCACATCGAGGGCGGTGGTCGGTTCATCGGCCAGCAGCAGGGCCGGCTCGCAAACCAGGCCGATGGCGATGAGCGCCCGCTGCTGCATTCCGCCGGAAAACTGGTGGGGGTAGGCCCGGTAGCGGGCCTCCGGCGCGGGGATGCCGACTTCGGCCATCACCTCCAGTACCCGTTTTTTCTCCTGCGCCCGGCGCGCGCCGTCAAAGGGCCAGGGCAGGCCGGAGATGAGGCCGTGCAGCCGCATCGCTTCGCGGATTTGCTCGCCCACCGGAAAAACCGGGTTGAGCGTGCTGAGCGGGTCCTGAAAAATCATGGCGATTTCCCTGCCGCGAATGCTGCGTAGTTCGCGGGCGGGCAGTTGGCGCAGGTCCTGCCCTTTAAACAACACCTGCCCGCCGGCAATGCGGCCGGGGCGGTCAATCAGCCCCAAAATGGAGCGCAGCACCGTGCTTTTGCCGCAGCCGCTTTCGCCGACGATACCCAGAATTTCGCCCTGCTCCAGCCGCAGGTTGACCCCGTTCACGGCGGTCACCTGGCCGCGCCGGGTGGGAAATTCGGTGGTGAGATTTTTTAGTTGGAGGAGGGGTGTGTTGGTCATTTATTCCACCTTCAGGCGCGGGTCCAAAATATCGCGCAGACCTTCGCCAAAGAGATTGAGGGCCAGCACCAGCGCCACAATGGCCAGCCCCGGCAGGGTAGAAACCCACCACGCAGTCAAAATCACGTCGCGCCCTTCGGCCACCATCGAGCCCCAGGCCGGGGTGGGCGGCTGGATACCCAGCCCCAAAAAGCTGAGCGAAGCCTCGGTGACAATGAAAAAGCCCATCCGCAGCGTGCCCACCACAAACACCGATTGAGTGATGTTGGGGATTATCTCCGCGCCGATGATGGCCGTGTGGCTGCGCCCCAGCGCGCGGGCGGCCTCTACATATTCGCGGGTTTTTTCGTTCATCATTTCGCCGCGCACCAGCCGGAAAAATTCTACCCAGCCTTTAAAGGTGAGCGCCAGAATCAGGTTGCCAAAGCCCGGCCCCACAAAAGTCATCATGGCGATGGCAAATATTAAAAACGGAAAGGCCATCAGCAAATCGGCAAAGCGCGACAGGCCGGTATCGAGCCAGCCGCGAAAGTAACCCGACGCCGCGCCCAGCCCCAGCCCCACCGCCACCGAAATGACCACGGTGAGGATGCCCACCGCCAGCGACACCCGCGCGCCGTAGACGATGCGCGTCAGCAGGTCGCGCCCCTGGGCATCGGTGCCCAACGGGTGCTCCGCCGAGCCGCCTTCCTGCCACATCGGCGCTTCCAACCGGTCGCGCAGGCTGCCTTTTTCCGGGTTGTACGGCGACAGGTAGGGCGCAAAAATGGCCATCAAAATAAACAAAACGACCACCACGCCGCCGGCCAGCGCCACCGGATGCTGGGCCAGCTCATGGAAAAAGCCGGCCAGGTTGCGCCGCCACAATCGCAGCCGCACCTGCCACGGATACCAGGCGCCGGCGGCCGGGGTTAGGGTTGATGAGGTGTTCATAGGCGTTGACCTTTGGCTATTTATCACCACTCGTTTGCTGGATGTTTAAAGGTTTCCGTTCGTGTTACGTGTTGCGTAAATTAATCAAACGGAACACGTAACACGCAATAATTTTCAGTGAAAAACAACCAACAACTACAACGTAATTTTTGGATTCAAATAAGTATACATCACGTCCACGGCCAGGTTGGCAATGACAAAGGTGAAGGCGTAAATCATCACCGCGCCCTGCACCAGCGGGAAATCACGGTTAAAGATGGCCTCAACCACCACCCGGCCCAGCCCCGGCCAGCCAAACACAGCTTCAACAATCATATTGCCGCCCAGCAACACGCCCACCTGCAACCCTACCACAGTGACCGTAGGGATGAGGGCGTTACGCAGCGCGTGTTTGGAAACCACCAGCCCTTCCGGCGCACCTTTAGCCCGGGCCAGATGCACATAATCGGCGCGCAGGGTTTCCAGCATACTGGAGCGCAGCACGCGGGCCACAATGGCCGCCACCGCCGCGCCCAGCGTAACCGAAGGCAAAATCAGGTGCTTGACCGCATCGACAAAGGCCGGCCAGTTGCCGGTGACCAGGGTATCGATGGTGTAAAAGCCGGTGATGGCCTGGAGCCGAAGGTTGGGGTCCAACCGGCCCTGCACCGGCAGCCAGCGCAGCCACACCCCAAACACCAGAATCAGCACAATCCCCAGCCAAAAATTGGGCATCGAAATGCCCAAAAAGGCAAAGCCCATGCTCAACCGGTCGAGCAGGGAATTTTGGCGCACCGCTGAAATAATGCCGATGGGAAAAGCCAGCAGCAGGGCAAAGAGCAGCGCGCCCACGGCCAGCTCAATGGTGGCCGGCAGGCGGTCGCCGATAATTGTGATGACATCCTGTTTTTTGATGTAGGAATAGCCCAGATCGCCCTGTACGGCATCGCGCAGAAAATACCAGAGCTGGGTGGTAATCGGTTCGTCGAGGTGAAATTCGCCACGAAGCTGCTCAATTTCGCCGGCAGAAATGGCCCCGCCCTGCCCCATCATTATGTCTACCGGATCGCCGGGGGTGAGGCGAATGAAGATGAAAACAATCACCGCCACCCCCAACATAATGGGGATGGTGTATAAAACGCGCTCAAGAATTTTGATGGCTCGCAAGGTAGTGCTTCCTTTGCCCTCATCCCCCCGGCCCCCTTCCTTCAGGAAGGGGGAATAATGGGTATCGGTTTGTTGCCGGGCGGCTTCGCCGCCCGGCAACAAACCTAAACTATTCTCCCCTCCCCCTGTCAGGGGGAGGGGCGGGGGTGGGGGTAGCTCGTGTTTTTTATTTCAAACTTACATCGTGCAGGTTGATGCGACTGTCTGAGGCCGGTTCCCAGTTTTGCACCCGCGCCGAGCTGGCTTCGGCCACCTCCGGCAGAATCAGGAAGACTGCCGGGGCGTCATCGTACACCAACTGCTGCGCTTCATCGTAAATGGCGTGGCGAGCAGCCACATCGGCTTCGGTTTCGCCGGCCTTGATCAGCTCATCCACGCGGGGGTTGCTGTAGCAGGAGAAGTTGCCGCGGCCGTAGGGTTGGCCTTCGGTGAAGGTGGCCCACTTGGCTTCAAAATGGCCCACCGGATCAAAGGCGGAGTCGCCCCAGTCATCCAAAAAGGCTTGCCGCTCGCAGGCCAGCAATTGGTCTTTGACCACGCTGTATTCCCAAAAACGCACACCGGCGTCAATGCCGATCTCGCGCAGGATGCCGGCCACGCCTTCGGCCAGAGCACGCCACTGCTCCAGCGTGTCGATGGTGAAGGCAAAGGGCTGGCCGTCTTTGTCGAGTACGCCATCGCCATTGCTGTCGGTCCAGCCGGCATCGGCCAGCATTGCTTTAGCTTTGTCGGGGTCGTAGGGGTAGGGTGCAAGGTTTTTGTTGACAAAGTCGTTAAAAGGCGACAGCGGGCCGGGTAGCGCCACAGCGCGGCCGCCGTAAATGGCCTCAATGATCAGGTCTTTGTCCATGGCGTAATTGAGCGCCTGCCGCACCTGCTGATCGGCAAACAGCGGGTTTTTCACATCGAGCTGCAACCACTGCGGTTCGGTGCCGGGGGCGGTTTTCACATTGACACCCTCGCTCAGCCCCAGCGTATCAACCAGTTCCGGCGGCACGGCCTGGATGATGTCAACCTCGCCGGCCAACAGCGCGGCCACGCGGGTGGAAGCTTCAGGAATCACGCGGAAGATGGCGCGTTGAATAGGGGCCGGGCCAACCGGCGGCAGATCGGGCGCGCCGCCCCAGTAATCGTCAAAGCGTTCCAGCACAATCTGGTCATCAAGTTGGCCTTCAACAAATTTGAACGGGCCGGTGCCAATGGGATGTTCGATGAAACCTTTGGTGCCCACTTCTTCAATGTAGGCTTTGGGCACAATTTGCTGGTGGACCAGCAACTGCATGGCCGGCGGCCACACCCCGCTGAAGTTGAGCTTGACCGTGTAATCATCGACTTTATCTATTGATTGCAGCGGCGCAATCAGTCCTTTGCGCGGGGAGGTGTGGGGTTCCGGATATTCGATGGCGTTTTCCTGAATGATGCGGTTGAAGGTGAAGACCACATCGTCGGCGGTCATTTCTGCACCGTTGTGGAATTTAACGCCCTGGCGCAACTTCACTTCCAGCGTTTGGGGATCGAGCCAGTTCATGGCTTCGGCCAGCTCCAGGTGAACACCGTTGCGGGTGTCGCGGGTAACCAGGCCGTCAAACATATTGCGGATAACGGTTTCAGACTGACGGCTGCGGTGGTCGGCGGGGTCCAGCGAGGTGGGGGCCTCTGACAGGGCAATCACAATGGCCCCCTCGCCGCCGCCGGCAGCCATCGCCTGGCCAAAGCTGCCGCTGAGCAGCGCCTGCGCGTCGGCAGCGCTGGGAATACACAGCTTCCAGCCGGCTTCAATGACATCCGGGTTGCTGAGCGCGGTAAAGCTGTCGTCGCTGGCGGCTCTGGCGCTGGTAGCGGCCACAATGGCCGGATAGGCCAGCGAGTCGCCGTAGAATTTGTCGGCCAGCTTGCTGAGCCAGTCATCGGCCTGCACGGTCACTTCAGACTCACAGGCGATGCCTTGCGCCAGCACGGGCGCGGGCGTCAGCGAGATTAGCAGCGCCAGCAGCAAGCCGATATTTACCCAATAAAATGCTTTTTTCACGATCCTCCTCCTGAGTTTTGTATTTAATTTGATAACCTTCAAACCGGGCCTTGCTTAAGGCCGTCCTACCATTGGGTTGGCGTAGTTGTGGTTGTTAGGAAATACACCTCCTGTAAAAACAAGTTAGGTAAGTTGACCAGACGGGGTGCGTGTTGCGTGGTCAATCGCTCGCAATTCGCCACTCGCTGCACGCACCTGCCCGGTTTTCGCCCATTTATCCGCTCGATGACCTACCCTTTGACCGGCACGGCGGCCGCCGGCTGGCCAACTTCAAGCGGCACCAGTTCGCGGCGCATAATGCGCAGGGCACGTTCCGGGTCAATCCGGCCATACATGCCGCCCAAAATCGAGACCAGATACGAGGCATCCAGCAGCACCGCGCCGTTGGGCCGCAAAATGTTCGACTGCCGGTCATTGTAGAGCGCGCCGCGGGCAATCAGGCCGACATCGTTGACCAGCTCCGGGTTGCCGCTTTTCATTTTGTGGTAAATAGTGCCGCCGATGAGCAGCGTGGTGACCGGCTGGTTAAAAAAGTTGACGCCGTACTGCATAAAGTAGGTTTCGGTTTCTTCTACGTAGCCCAGATTACGCTCGGTGGCGATGGCCATAATTTCGCTGGCCAAAAAGGAGCGGGCCGCGTTTTCCAGCCGGGACTGCGGCATTTGCAGCGGATTGGCCGACACCCAGCTCAGGTAGCCGTCCAGATTTACCGCCAGCCCCCAACTGGTGGGGCTGACAAACCGGGTAAACTGGTCGGCGGGATCGGGGGTGTGGTTGGGAAACTGCTCGCTGAGAAAATGATTCAGGTCGCGTTCCATCGCGCCGCGCTGAAAGCGGGGAATCTCTTTAATGTTTTCGGCGTTGTAGCTGAGGCCGTACTTGCCCTCCACCCGGCGATAGGCCAGCGGCGTGTTGGGCGTTTTCAAAATGGTCCGTTTGAGCCGTTTGGTGTTGTCACTGCCGGGGTACACGTACAGCGGGTTGTCTAACACATTAGAATAGAAGTCGGTGGTCGCCCCGCCGATGTCCAGGGCCATAATGTTGCCCAGCCCCGGTTGGCTGCCAAAGCCTTTGGCCAGCAGGTTGATGCCCCGGAAAGCGGCCCGTGGCGTAGGAATGAACTTGTCGCTCATGTACTCCTCGGCCACATCAAAACCCTTGCCGCGAATGATGACCGTTTGGAACAGCTCGCGGATCACCTCGTTGACCACCTCAATCTGAAAGTGGTTAACCTCTGGCATCACATTTTCGGTGATGCGGATGTCCACACCGTGCGCTTTGAAGATGCGCTCAATTTCGGCGCGGCAGTCCTGGTTGCCGGCGTAAATCACCGGCACGCCGTAGTCGGTGTAGGTGGCAAATTTGGCGTGTTCGGCCAGCATTTTGGCGTTGTGAAGCTGCGTTTCGGTGTCGCCGCCGTAATCCACGCCACCGGTCAGCAGGATGATTTCTGGCTGGTCAACCTGATAAATCTGGCGGGCCTGCTCCGGCGAGAGTTTGTTGTCGTAGCTGGCCAGCAGCTTGGCCCCGGCGGTCAGCGCGGCCAGATCGGCGGCAAAGCCGCTCTCCGATTTCACCAGACTGACCGTGACCATTTTCAACCCACCCTTGGCGCTGGAACAGGGCAACCGCACATCGTACTGGTTCATGGCTGCTTCCAGCGGCTGCCAGTCGCCGCGAGCTTCGCACTCGGCCAGCACGCCCATGCCGTTGGCCAGCCCAACCCGGATGTCATCCGGCGTGGTGGGCACGTAGTCCAGCGTAAATTCTTCGGTTTGGGCATCGAAGCGGCCAATTTTGGTGAAGGTGCTGCCAAAATCGACCACCAGCACTTTCAGCTTATCCAGGTCGCTATCGCGGATGCCCAGCCGCCGCCGTGCTTCCAGCACAACCGCCTGGTCAATCGGCTCCACTTCGTCGGTGATGTAACTTTTGTCGTCGGCTTGCTGGATGCGTTCGTCAAAATACCACGGGAAACGCTGGCGCACCATATCGACCCGTTCAAACTCGGTGTTGATTTTAACGCCGTAAATTTCTTCGGCGCGGCACATACCATTGACCACTTTGGTGCGGCAGGAGCCGGACAGCTCGTAGCGGCGGTCAATCACGGTGATGTGCGGGGCTTGATAGAGGCCGGTTTGCAGCCCCAAATCCATTGTATCCGGGCTGATGAGGCCGCAGGTGCCGGTGCGGTAGTTGGCGTCGTCCACAAAAGAAAGCAACATTGTTTCAAAGTTGCGCTCGGCATCTTCCGCCGGCTCGTTGGCCCACTCCCGGAAATTCTCCACCGTCACCGGCCCGCGATAGCCGCCCAGCAGCGCGCCGTGCAACACATTGTACATTGCGCCCTCTTTCAACTCGCGCTTGCGGGCTTTGAGGGTGGGGTCGGCCCAAATGTCGGGCACGTTGCCCTTTTTGAAATCCCAGCAAACCTGCTTCACCAACTCGCACGATTCGATGATGTCTTCGGCTTTGGCTTCGTGGTGCGCCTCCGGGAAAGAAACCACGTGCAAAATATCGGGGTCCATATAAAGCTGGGTATACACGCCAAAAGCCAGGTGCCCTTTGGCCTGGTACAGGTTGGGCGGGAAGCTGGGCAGCCCGGAGCGGGTTTCGCGGATAATGTTGAAATCGTAATGGCGGGTCAGCGGCTCAATGAGTTCGTAAGCGGCCTTCATTTTGGCCAAATCGTCCAGCGCACTAATTTCCGGCGGCAGTTCAAACATCATCTGCATGACATAATGTTTGATGCCCATTTTCAGGGCGATGACGCCGACCAGCACGTGGTCGGTTACCTGCATATCGTCAGAGGCGTAGCGCAGCCCCCACTGGTGCGGGTCGTTGATTTCCAACGGTTTACCCTGCTCGGCCCACCAGCGGATGGTCTGATAATGCTCGGTGAAACTATCGCGGATGGAGATGGGGCCACGGCCATCCAGCTCGTTGTAGTAGAAAATCGGTACGGCGGGAAAGCACATATTAAGATGTTTTTCCCACAGTTGGGCCAGCGTCACCAGTTCGTCGGTGCCGGTGTAGATGCGGGTCATGGGGAAGTTACCGCGCTGGCTGGCGGCCTTCAGCCGGTCCAAATCTTCCACGGTACGGATGGGCGCGCCGCCCTGCCCGCGCAGGTAGCGGTCGGGGTCCTCTTCGCCGCGGATAAACTTGGCCAGCATCTCCTGCGAGGGCTGGTCCGGAGCCAGCGACACAATTTCAAAGGCGTGGGCATCGGCCAGCTTTTCGATGGCCTTCACTGTTGGCTCAATGGTTTCGGCGGCAATGCCGATGTGGGCACGCAGGATGGGCCGGTCTTCGCGCTCGCGCACCTGTTTGATGCGTTCCACCAGATAATCCGACCACTCAATTTGCTCGGTCTTTTTTTCCTGGGCGCGTTGTTCGGCAAAATCATCCAGCTCTTCCATTGTAATGTAATCGTCGGCCACCAGATCAAAAAAGTGCCAAAAATGCTCTTTGCGCGAAAAATCGCGGGAAACCTGCTGCAAGTCAAAGTGGCGTTCTTCGTCCGGGGTGAACTCATCCGGCTCCAGCGGCACGCCGGTCATCGCTCGCACCACGTTGGCCGCAGGGCGCAGGCCGCTAAAGGCGTAACGGATGCCGCTGTCATCGGGGTGGATGCCGTGCTGTGTGGCCAGCTCCACAAATTCGCTGATGAGTTTATCGACGTGCAAATCACCCAGCCGCATCGAAATGCCGACCACCTCGGGGCGGGCCTCGCGGATTTTGTTAATGACTTCCGGGATGGGCACCGCCGGGCCAAGCTTAACGCTCACGTAGCCCAGCCCTTTATCCTCCATCCAGTCGGCAAAGCCTTCCACGCCCAAATTGTGAACGCACGCGCCAATCGCACCGACCATCACACGGCGTTTGGGGCTTTCGCTGGGAAAATCTTTGGCTTTTGGCATAGCTGTCTACACTCCTTCTAATTCTATTTTGGGTTTTAGATTGTAGATTTTGGATTTTGGTCTTTGGAGGCGTGGACGCACTCCAAAATCTAAAATCCAAAACCAAAAATCCCGTAGGTTTGCGGGGCGCGAGTCTCAGACAGGTGCGCGCCAACCAATTGGCCGTCAACCAGATATTCTTTTTGCAGACGCGCCTGCGCCCAGATAACCACCGCATCGATGGTGGGGGTGGCCACGCCGGCCAGTTCGGCGATACCGCGCAGCACCACCAGCCCAAACGGGATGTCTTCGGCCAGGTAGCGAGTGGTGTAATCAATGGCAAACCTGTCCGGGCCCGCGGGGCGGGTGGGTAGCCGCAGCCCAACATAGGCCCGGTTAGTGTTGAAGGCTGATTGCAGAGACGATGAATCGGTGATGTTGGTGGGGTAACTGTGCAATAACCAGCCCAACAGCGGCAACACTTCACGCGGGTTGAAATCGGTGTCTCGCGCGGCGATGGCCGCGGCCACAGCCTGCACTTCATCGCTCATGGTTTGCAGCAGATTGGCGGTGGGCGGGTCAACGCCCTGGTAAAACAGAGGAATATCGGCGGCGGCAAAGGTATCGGCCTCTCGGCCCCGGCCCAACCCGTACATAATGCCGGGGTGAATAAGCTGGCCGGTGTTGGCCAGCGTCAGCGTTAAAAATGAGGCCGCCGGCTTCAACTGCAACCCCAGCAGCGCGGCCAACGCCGGCAGCAAGTCATCGGCCTGCCCCACCGGCGATACGGCCACATCGACCCCGGCTTTGGTGCCCAGCACTTCCACCGCCTGACCGTAACGGATAATGCGGCAGGCCCAGGGCAGGGTTTGCAGGCCAAACAGGTTAATTGCCGGAGCATCGGCCAGCAGAGCGCGGGCCTGGTAGTCAAAACCGCCGCGGGCCGGCAGCGCGCCCACCGCCGCCCCGGCATCCAGAAACGGAGCGATGGTTTGCAGCGTGGCGCCGTGGGCAAAGGCCGGCAGCGCCAGCAGCACCAGCTCGGAACCCGGGATAACCTCGGCCGGGTTGGCGCTGACCCGGCGCGGTTGGCCGGTTACCTGCCGGTCGCCAAAAATAGCACTGACACCGCCTGCGGCCACGCCGGCCTGCAACCGGTCGGCTTCGTTGGCCAGCGGCGCAAAGACATCCACCTCCCAACCGGTGTTGGGAGCCAGGGCCATGATGACGTGTGCTGCGTTGCCGCCACCACAAATAGTTAACTTTGGCATAGGTTAGTCACTCAATAAAAGAGCATTCTGCCGGTACAGCGCATCGAGACGCTGCAAGGCTGCCATACTTTCATTGGGGTGGTTTGAAACAAGCGTAGCGCCCAGCAGTTCAATTAAAGAAATAATCCCGGTGAGCGAACGGCTGTGGGCCGCGCCCTCGGTTACGGCCACAAACACAAAATCGGCCAACTGGGCCACCGGGGCAACCGGGCTATCGGTCATGGCGATGCAGGCCGCGCCAACCTGCCGCGCGGTCTGCGCGGCTTCAACGGTTTCGCGCAGGTAGCGCCACAGGCTGATCACAATCACCAGGTCTTTGTTGGTCAGTTGGGCCAGCTCCAGCGCCTGATTGGCCCGGCCGTGGCTGCAAGCCCGCGCCGAAAAGCCCAGCGACAAAAAGGAGTGCTCGATCAGCATGGCCGCCGGCGCCGACAGGCCGCTGCCAAAAACGCGAATGTGCCGGGCCTGGGCAATAGCTGCCGCGGCCGCGGCCAATGTGTTGGCAGACACCTGGCTCATGGTGTCCTGAATATTTTGCGTGGCGGTTTGGGCTACCCGCGCCGTGAGGTTATCGCCGGAGCCACCGTTGGCCAGATGAGCCGCCATTTTTTCTACGGCGGTGCGGTATTGCGGAAATTGGGTACGAATCGCGGCCTGCAGGTCGGTGTAGCCTTCGTAGCCCAGGGCGCGACAAAAGCGAACGACCGTGGCCGCGCTGGCCCCAACCTGTTCGCCAATGTCACTGGCCGAGGCAAACGCGACCATATCTTCATTGTCCAGAATGAAGCGGGCTAACTGCCGCTGTTTCGGTGAAAGCGTGGAAAACTGAGTGAGGATATTTTCGCGAACCGAAAGTGCTGTCATAATGGGCGTCCCAGCATCGAACTGTGCCCACTATAACACAGGAAATAAAATAATGCAATAGTTATTTCATAAATTTTCTAAATGAAATAAACGTTTATTTTATTGCGAGGCAATTTCAATAGCCCAGCAGCCGTTTTGAAGCGATGGCCGCCCCTTCGGCCAGCGACCGGAGCTTGGCCCAAACCACCTCTTCGATGACCATTTTGGAGCCGGCGGCTGTTTCAAACCCGCAATCGGTGCCGGCAATGATGCGCCGGGGATCGCCCACCGCTTTGGCCACCCGCTCCAACCGGTCGGCCACCACCTCCGGGTGCTCCACATAGTTGGTGGTTGTATCGATCACGCCGGGGATGAGCAACCGGTCACCCAAAAAAGCGGGGTCTTCAAACAGGCGGTATTCGTGCGCGTGCCGGGGGTTGGCCATCGACAGCATGATTGCCCCGGCGTTAATCTGCGAGACATCCGGCCAGATGTCCGCCAGCGGCACGTCGCAATCGTGCGGCCCCTCGTAATTGCCCCAGCAAACGTGCAGCCGAACCCGCTCGCGGGAGATGCCGGCGAGCGATTTGTTGATGGCTGCCACCACCAGCCGCACAAACGCCAAAAATTCCGACAGCGGCTTATCCTGAAACATGGTGTGCCGCTCCAGTGCCAAATCTGGCGCATCAATCTGCAAAATAAAACCGGCGGCGGCAATGGCGGCGTATTCGGTGCGCAACCCCTCGGCGACGGCGTTGATGTACTGCTCAAGATTATCGTAATAGTCATTTTGCATGGCGGCGGCAATAATGCCCGGCGACGGCGCGGACACAAACGCCTGGCTGAAGTTACCCGTTGTTTGGGCCAGCAACTGTTGAAGCTGGTGGCATTCCTGCTCAATCGGCGCGGCGTTCACGTAACTGACCGGGCCGATGGCCTTGGGCGCTTTCAGCAGATCAACCCGCTCATCGGTGCTCATGGCCTGCCGACGGCGTTCCAGGCTGCCGGGATAGCGGGTCAGATCGGCCATAATTGGCCGGCTGCCGCTGCTGCCAAAACCCGTCATCCGGTGCTGGACGTAGGTAAAAAAACTCTCCCGGCCCAGTTCACCGTTGTTGATAATATCGAGGCCGGCCTCAACCTGTTTGGCGATAATATCCCGGGAGGCCGCCTCAACCGCCTGCACCAGTTCGGCGTCAGCAACCGGCTGGCCGGCATATTTGGCGGTGTGCATCGCAATCAGTGATTTTGGGCGCGGCAAACTGCCCGCGTGCGTGGTCAGGATTCGGTCTGAATTATGTTGCATGATCCCTCACTCAAAATAAGGTTTTTGTTTGGCCCTCACCCCCTGCCCCCTCTCCCTAAGGGACAGGGGAAAAATCTTTTTTGGTGTATTTTTTGGCGGCAAAGCCGCCAAAAAATACACCGTGACACTTGCTCCCCCTCCCCGCTTACGGGGAGCACCCCTGCGGGGCACAGGTGGGTTGGGGGGAGGGGGAAGCTAGACCCCGACTATTTCTTATTTGAAAAGTAACGGTTTTAAACCCAATTTACAGACAATAAGTTGGGTGTAATCAAACTGAGTTGGAGAAGGAGGGAATTGGGGGGAACTACCCCCTACCCAAAAAACGGGCACAGGCAAGCCCCCCGACCTGCGGCGCTAAATTTCAGGAATCAACTCGCCGGCGCCCACGGATTGGGCGCGTGATAATCCAACCCGGTCACCACTTCAACGATGGCCGGCCGGTTGGCTGCCAGCGCCTGCCGGATGGCTTCGCCAATTTTATCCGGTTGCTCTACGCGAAGGCCCAGACACCCCATTTCCTGCGCAATCCGGGCAAAATTGACCGGCTCAAAGCGATAAAGCTCTTCCGGTCGGCCGGTTCGGTTGGCGTAAATATTTTGAATATCCGGAATGCCCTGCGCCAGCCCGCCGTTATTGTTGATAATGGTGACGGTGTTAATCTGGTAGCGACGGGCGGTTTCCATTTCGCTCAGGTGATACCAAAAACCGCCATCGCCGGTAAAGCAGATGACCGGCCGCTCCGGCGCGGCGCACTTGGCCCCCAGCGCCGCCGGAAAAGCCCAACCCAGCGACCCGGCCGCCCGCAGATAGCTCTGGCCCGGCTGGCTCAGGTAAACCATCGTCGCGGTCCAGATAGCCGAGTAGCCGGTGTCGGCCACCAGCACCCCGTTGGCCGGCAGCGCCTCGCTCACCTCTTTGCACAGCCGCTCCGGGCGGATGGGCGCCGCCGCCGACTTGCGCAGCGGTTCAACTTCGTTGCGCCACGCGCTCACCAAACTCTGCACGCGCCGCAGCCACGCCTCGTTGGGCGAGCGAGTCTCGCACGCGGCGGTCAGTGCGGCCACAGCCAGCCGCGCATCGGCCGCCACGCCGACAGCGCCGGGATAGTTGCGCCCGATCTCGGCCGGGTCAATATCGATCTGCACCGCCGGCGTTCCCGGTGCAGGCACCCGCCAGTTGTTCGTTACCTGATCGCCGGTGTTGCTGCCAATGTAAATGACCAGATCGGCCTCCGAGACAACCTGATTGGCGCAGCGCGCCGAATACGACCCAACCACACCAACGCTGAGCGGATGGTCATCCAGAATTGTGCCTTTGCCGTTAACCGATGTGGCCACCGGGATGGACATTTTTTCGGCCAGCGCCACCACCTCCGCGGCAGCATCCGAGAGCCGCACCCCGCCGCCGGCCACGATCACCGGCCGCTGAGCGGCGACAATGGCCCGGGCGGCCGGCTCAATCGCCGCCGGTTCCGGTTCGGTTCGATAGGCCGGGCAGCGGGCAAACGCCGGCTCGATGACCAGCGGCAGCGCGGCTTCGGCGGCTTCCAGCGCCCGCCCGTTGTGGCCCAGCACATCCAGATGCACCGGGCGCGGCGTGTGTGAGGTGGCTTCGCGAAAAGCCTGCCGCAGCAAATAGGGCAACTGGGCCAGGCTGGTCACATCGGCGTTGAATTTGGTGACCGGGGCAAACAACGGGTCGTGCGCGATTTCCTGATAGGCGTTGCGCTGCTGAAACAGCGGCGGCTTTTTGCCGGTGAGCGCCACCACCGGCGAGCGCCCCAACCAGGCATCCTGCAGCCCGGCGGCCAGGTTGGCCGCCCCCACCGACTGGGCCATGCACACACCCGGCCGGCGCGACACGCGGGCGTAGCCATCGGCCATGTACGCCGCGGCCTTTTCCGAGTGGGTGATGACTCGCCGGATGCCCAGTTCTTCCAATTCGATCATCGTTTGGCGCAAAATGGCGTCCACGTAAAACACGTGCGTTACACCGTAGCCGTGCAGCATTTCGGCGATGAAGCGCGCACCGGTCCTTTTGGTATCGAGGCTCATAAGCACCTACGGGCCGGCCACGCGCTGCGGATAGGCATGCTTCGGCTCGCGGTCATCAGAGAGCGACCCCTGATTGCGCTGGGTCAGCAGCTCGATGGCGTCGGCCAGGTGCGAATCTTGGATATTGTACGCCCCCTCGGCTACCCGCAGTTTGTGCGCCTCAAACAGCACCTGCGCGTGCGTTGCGCCGGCCGGCGGCTCAAATTTGTAGCTGGCCAGCTCGTAGCGCTGGCCCACCGGGTCGCGGAAGTAGATGGAATACATAAAACCGCGGTCAATTTCGCCGGTGTTTTTGATGCCGCGCTCGTTGAGCCGGTTGGCCGTTTCAATAAAGGTGGAGCGGGAAACGCTGAAGGCAATATGGTGCAGGTTGCCAATACCCTCCGGGTTGGGGGTAGGGTCGATGGGGCGGCCTTCGTTGGTAAAAATGGTGATCAACCGGCCGTCACCGGGATCAAAATAAAGATGGCTTTCGTTGGGGTTATCCAGGTTGGGCTGCTCAAAAATGAACGGCATCCCCAACACGCCTTCCCAAAAATCGATGGCCGATTGCCGGGTGGCCCCAACCAGGGTGATGTGGTGGACGCCCTGCGTTTGAATCTTTTTCATAATTTCTCCTTTTAGGTTTTTGTTTGACCCTCACCCCCTGCCCCCTCTCCCAAAGGGAGAGGGGGAAAATCTTTTTTGGTGTGTTTTTGGCGGCTTCGCCGCCAAAAACACACCTTATTCCAATACTCCCCTCCCCCGCAAGCGGGCGAGGGGCAGGGGGTGGGGGTCAAACAAAAATAATTCATCACTTACAATTGTGTCGCTACCAATTTTTCAAGAAAATCTGTGTAAATCTACGAAATCTGTGTCCTTATTTTAAAAGTGCAAAGGTAGTAAGATGATAAAAAACATTACCACGCGGCCAGAAAAACCGTTTCGGTTTGAGCCGCGCTGGTAACGGGTTTGGGATTGTTTTGCACGGCCTGGCTTTTGAGCGCGAGTTGGGCCAGCCGCGGCAGGTCTGCTTTGGCCACGCCCACATCGCGCAGCCGCTGCGGCAGGCCGATGCGGCCGATCAACTCGGCCACCGTTTGGGCCGCTTGCCCGGCCAGTTCCGCGTCGTTGTGGCCGGCCAGGCCCATTGCCCGGGCCACGGCGGCCAGCTCCGGGGCAACGGCATCGGCATTGAAGCGCATGGCGTGAGGCAACATAATGCCGTTGGCAATGCCGTGCGGCACGCCGGCTGTGCCGCCCAACACGTGGCACAGGCCATGATGCAGGCCAATTTTGGCCGTAGCGATGGCAGCGGCAGCCAGGTACGCGCCCAGCAACAACTCTGTGCGGGCGGCGAGGTTGCCGCCGTTGGCCACCGCCTCCGGCAGCGAACGAGTGATAGCGCTGACCCCCTGCAGGGCGGCGGCGGTTGACAGCGGGTTGCGGGTGACGGAGTACACGGCCTCAACGCAGTGGGCCAGGGCGTTAATGCCGCTGGAGGCGGTCATTTGCGGCGGCAGAGCCAGCGTCAGTTCCGGATCGTAGAGGGTCAGTTTGGGCGTTACTTTGGCGTCGGTGACCGTCACTTTGCGCGGCTGCCCGTCAACCAGCCGGGTTACGCCATAAATCGGCGTCATTTCCGAGCCGGCGTAAGTGGTGGGGATGGCGATAACCGGCGCCAGCGGCTGGTCGGTGGGAAAGCGGGCGCGGGCCGGCTGCCCGGTTCGCTGTTCTTCCAGCGCCAGGCTCACGGCTTTGGCCATGCCAATTGGGCTGCCGCCGCCCAAACCGATGACGGCCTCAACCCGATGCCCGACGGCCAGCGCCAGCGCGGCCTCCACCTGCTCCTGCGGCACGTGCGGCTGCACCTGCGCGTAGCTGGCTACCAGCCGTCCGCCCAAAATGTTTGCCAGCCGTTCCACCAGCCCCGCCGCCTGAAAGCGGGGGATGGTACACAGCAGCAGCCGCTGCCAGCCAAAATCGGCCACGGCGTCGCCCAGTTGAGCCAGCGCGCCGGCCCCAAAAATCACCTGCTGCGCGGCGGTAGTGTAGTTAAAATTTGCCATTTTGATACCCCACAGCCAGTTGCCCCAGCCGCCGTTCGTGGTCGTCTACCAGAATGCGGTACGCCTCTTTTACCAGCGCCGGACGGGCGGCGTAGGGCCGATGTATCCGCAGCAGCGACAGGCGAAACAGGCGGCGATACGTAACATCGACCACCGGTTTAAACCCGGCATTGACAAAACCCTGAATCGAGGGCTGATTCTGGCGCGAGGCCCCAATCCAGATGCGGGCCAACCCTTCGGCGTGAAGCCGGGCCAGTAGCTGGCTTAACAGGGCGCTGTAAAGCCCCTGCCGCCGCCAGGCCGGAACCGTGCCGCAGTCCCAAATGTAGGCTTCGTTGGTGTGCAGGTGAAAGCGCCGCTCCAACTCGCCGACGCACTCAAGGCCGTGCGTGACCCAGCCGTAGCTGGCAATCTGCCCGGAAATCCGCAACACAAAACAGCGCCGGTTTCCCCGAAATCGCTCCCGCACCGGTTCCGGCGTGGGCAGATTCATCGCCGCCGTCAGTTCATCGACCGCCGCCACACCCGCCTCTTCAAATTTGGCTTCTATCCGGGCCGGGCAGGCCGGCGGCAGTTCATCTTTTGTTTCAAAAACCCAAAGGGTGCCGTACTCAACGGTCCAGGGCTGCATTTTTAAATGTGGAAGAATAAATGCCTGATCTTGTCGATGACTGCCGGGTCGCCGCTGGTTTCACCGCCCTCAACGCGCTGGTAAGTGGTCAGCACCATATCCGAGGGGTGGCGGTAATGGAAAACGGCCTGCACACCGCTCAGATCATCGGTGGATTCGTAGCTAAATTGACCATCTTTGACCGTAATCTTCCACTGGCCGCCCCATTCGCCATCGACCTTGATGCCGTAGGTGATGTCTACGCCTTTAGCCGCTTCCTGATCCACCGAGTACTGCCAGATGATGAACATGTACGGCAGCAACACCCCGGCGGTGCGTTCATCGAGTTTGGCGTTTTTCTCGCCCAGCCCCCAGTGCATATCCCAGGTGTGGACGCCGTAGTCCATAATCTGGAACGCGGGGTAGCAAAACGAAGGCGTTGGCCCGGAAAATACGTGCGCTACCATAAAATTGTTCCACTCGTCTTCCGACAGCTTCTCAAAGTGAGCCATCAGCCTGTCCGAGGCCGCTTTGAGGCGGGCAATCGCTTCGTCGCGGGAAAGGCTGCGGAAAGACAGCGCCCCTTTGTTCAGTTCGCTGGCCATCACCTGCCAGCCCAGCGCCGCGGGGGGCGGTTCGCCTTTTTGGGCGATGTCCCAGCGGGCCAGATAGCCTTCGGTCACATCGATCATGTGGCCCACCAGATCGCGCACCTCCCAGCCTTCGCAGCGGGAATCGACGTTCCAGTTTTTTGGATCGTCAATCACCCTGTAAAAGCGGGCGCGTTCGGTGCGCACCACATCGAGCACTTCATCTTTGCTGCTGTACACCATTGGATTGATTGCCATTGTTTATTCTCCTTTGAATATAGGGGCAGGAGTCAGGAGCCAGGAATCAGGATGATTCCAGAGAGTCTCCCGGCCGGCCAGCTATTATTTTCTCGCTGTTTTGATTTTGGGGACAGGTTTAGGCGATTATAAACCAGGCAGCGTTATCGGAGCGTTATTGCGGCTGTTATTTGTTGATAACTACTCAGCCGCACCATTCTGGATGTCATTCCCGCGTGTTTTTAGCGGGAATCTACCGTTTTGGCCTTCAGTGATGCCCGATAAAGACATTCGGGCATGACGGCTAAGTAGTTACATTTGGTGAATGAAAATGGAGTAGGGGCGGTTCGCGAACCACCCCTGCATTCGCCGATTCGCTGATTCGTAGACTCACTTATTTTCATAGGGGTTACGTTTATTGAGTCAATTGAAGGGCGGCCAGTTCGGCGGCGGCCTGATTCTCGGTGAAAATCCGGCGAGCCTGGGCCAGCAGATCGTGGCCCTGCCGCAGCGAGTTTGAAAAACGGAGCGCGGCCTGGCCCCATGCCGCCTGAGTCCGGGCGATTTCAAGCGGCAGGTCGAGCGCGGTGGCCTGCGCCAGCGTTTGGGTAAAGCAGGCATCGGCGGCGGGCCAATCACCGCTGGCGGCCAGCAGGCAGGCGCGCAGGCGTTCGGCTTGTAAATGGAGCAGCAGCCGGCCATGCCGCTGGGTCATTTCCAGCGCGGTATTCAAATGCGGCCAGGCCGCATCGGCCTGCCCCGCCTGCAACAGCGTTTCGGCCAGCCAGATGAGCAGCCGCGTGCGCAAATGCCAATACCCCCGGCCACTGATCAGCAGCAGCGCCTCTTCCAGCCAGGTGATGGCCTGACCGGGGTTGTGTTGGCCGCGCGCTGCCAACGCCAGCCCGGCCCGATAGCCGGCCTGTCGCTCGGGGTTGCTCAATTCTTCGGCCAGGGTGAGGCCGCTTTGAAACGATTCGGTGGCGGCTTCCCACTGGGCCAGGTAAAGGTGAATTTCGCCCTGCGTGCTGGTTAAATGCAGCAGCGCGCCGAGCAGTTCGTAACTTTCGGCCAGCTTTTGGCCGCGGGCCAGCGCGCGCTGGGCAACTTTTACCCAGCCCAGCAACAGACTGTGATAAGCCAGATTGTTGCAGGCCAGCGCGTGAAAATAGTGGGCCTGACCGGCTTTGGCCACGTTGGCCGCTTCTTCATAAAATTCAAGCGCCCGCAGCAGTTCGCCGCGTTGGGCGGCCACGTTACCCAGCTCAAACAGGCTGGCGCACAAATCACGCGGATTTTCGGCCAGCCGGTGGGCGGTGGTGGCTTGCTGGAGATGATGCTCGGCCGCCGGCAGATCGCTGCCTTCCATTGCCAGCGCATGGCCCAGCAGCCGGTGCCCGCGGCCGGCCAGCCGGCTCAGGGCCGGGTCGGCTTCAGTAAGCTTGGCGCAGGCGGCCAGCCCGGCTTCGGCGGCCCGGGTGGCGGCCAGATAATCGTTACTGATGAGCGCCAGTTCGCCGTTTTCAAAACAGGCCGCGGCCTGGGCGGGAATATCGCCCGTTTGACGGGCCAGCTCAAGGTATTGCTGCTGCCAGTGGGCGGCCTCGGAAAGGTGGCCCAGCGATTGGTGGACATCGCCCAGCACCCGGGTGAGCCGGAGCAATTCCGCCGGCGAGGCCGAAGCCGCCAGCAGATCGTACAGGTGATGCAGAAAATCCACAGTCACCGCGCCGGTGTAGTCGCGCGGCAGTTTAGCCAGAATTTGCAGGCCGTAGCGGCGGGCCAGCTCGACATCTTCACCGGCGACGGCGTGGCGGGCGACCTCCCACAGCGGAAAATCAGTTTTTTGCGCCGAACGCTCGGCCAGCATCCGGGCCAGTCGGCGATGAATCATTCGCCGGCGAACGTGGCTGAGTCGCTGCAGCAGGATTTCCCGCAGCAGCGCGTGAGCCAGAGAAAACCTGTCGTCATCCGTTTCAACCAACAGGCGACGGGCCAGCAAGTCATCGAGCACCGGCACCAGATCGCCGGCAAAGGCCGGAAAATCGGCCAGCAGGGCAAATGGCAGCGGCTGGCCGGCCACAGCCAGTACTTCCAACAGGGCGTAGGCCTCGGCGCTGATGTTTTTCAGCCGCCAGGCAACCAGATCGTAGGTGGTTTCCGGCAGGGTGTAAGCGGCGCGCCAGCGAAGCCAGCGGCCGGGGTCTAGCTGGCGATACTGGCCGGCCGGCGTCAAAATGGCATCGGCCTGTAATTGAGCCAGCATTTCGGTTAAAACAAACGGGTTGCCATCGGAGCGTTCCTGCAGCCAGTTGGCCAGCGCCGGAATGGAGGTTGGGTTGATGGCCATACTTTGCAACAGCGTGGTCAGCGCCGCCTCCGAGAGCGGCGGCAGGGATAACACCTGCAACCGGCCGCGGCGGCGTTCCATTGTCACCAATCGCTGCAAGGCCGGGATTGTTTCTGTGCGCTGCACGGTACCAATGAGCAGCAGCGGCAAATGGTGCAGGCGGGTGGCCAGCAGCCCAAACAGGTTGAGCGTTGAACTGTTGGCCCATTGCAGATCGTCGATGGCCAGCACCAGCGGGGCGCTCTGGCTGAGCCGGCGCAGCGTTTGCAGCACCCGGTACACAAACTGGTCGCGGGCTGCCGGCGCGTCGGCGTGCGGCGTTAGCAGCGGGCCGGTAAAATCACCCGCGGCGTTGTTTTGAAAAGCCTCCAAAAACGGGCCGTAGGAGATCAAATCATCAAACGGCGAGCAGGCGCCCGGCAAAATAAGCCAGGCCGACGAATCTGTTGCCAGCGCGGTCAGAAATTCGGTCAACAGCCGGGTTTTGCCCAGGCCGCCATCGGCCTGCAACAGAACGGTCGTCCCCCGGCCGGTTTTAACTTCGCGGCTGATAGCCAGCAGGCGGGCCAAAAAGTCGTCGCGGCCGACAAAAGGCAGCTCCGCCGGGGCGGGATCGGCCGGCGGGGGAGTTTGCCGCAACCGCAGCGCTTCCTGAAACAGAGCGCGCGTTTCCGGAGCGGGAGTCAGACCGAGCCTGTTTTGCAGTTCAGTTTCAAACTGCTGAAACTGGCGCAGGGCCTGGGTAACAGCGCCGGTTTGCAGGTACAGGCCGATCAACTGCTGCTGCGCTTCTTCGGCTAACGGGTCGGTGTGGAGCAGGCGCTGCAAATAGCCAATGGCCTGCGCCTGGTTTTGCTCCGCCAGCGATTGATTAACCAGTTGCCGGAGTGTGCCGGCGTATGCCTGCCCCAGCCGTTCTTCTTCCAGCCGCAGCCATTCGTCAAACAGGGGGGTATCGGGCAGGGTGAAACCTGCCAGCAGCGGCCCGCGATACAATTCGATGGCCTGGGTCAGCGCCGATGGGCTGCCTTTGGCAACGAGCCAGCAAAAATGAGTCACGTCGCAGACGCTGTCGGGCAGATGGAGGCTGAGCAAATCGCGCCCGGTGGCGAGCGCCGAACCAAGGCCGACGGCCCGCAGCGCCCGTCGAAGCTGAAACAGCGCCGCCCGCAGTGAGCGACGGGCGTTGTCGGCGGGAAATTCGCTCCACAGCAGCGTGGCCAAATGGCCGCGGGTGTGAGGCTGTCCGGTGACCGCCAGGTAAAATAACAGCGCCCGCGTTTTTTGATTATTCACAGCCAATGGCGCGCCATCGACCTCAACTTCTGGCGCGCCAAACAGCCGCAGGGTTAGCCGGGGTGCGGTTTTCATCAGCCTTTCTCAATTGATGCGCGCAGAAATATCAACATAGCAATCCGGGCTAATTGTTAGCCGACGGGATCCGCTCAAATGTGGCGGCCAGTTCGCCGCTGGCGGTTCGGAGTTCCAGCCGGTTCAGCTCGATGAGGTAAACAGCGGCGCTTTGCAACGCCGTTAAATATTGCTGCTCCTGGGCCAAAACACCTTCGGGATTGGCGCAAAACATACGGGTAGCCACCGCCGGGCCGATGCGGATTGTTTGACCGTCAACCTGCACCGCTGCCGAATAAGTGTTGCAGCCACTGGAACCACTTACCCGCCCGCCAATTCTAAAATCGGCGGTTAACTCTGTGCCGGCAATGACACCAACCTCGGCCTGTTTGCCGTTGTTGTAGCCGGTCAGCCGCCACAAAGTTCCGGTCAGTTCAACCGGATGCTGGCGCACAAATTCCAGCACGGTCTCACCGCCGGAGTCTTTGAGCAGTAGCCTGTCCCCCTGAATCTCGAAGGTGTCAACTGTGTTGAGCGCGGTTAAATAGGCAATTTCCTGCTGCATAATCGGGTTGGCACAGGCCATCATGGTACCGGCGGTTAAGCCGGGGGCAATTACATTGCCATCGATTTCATACGTGGTGGAGTAGCTGTTGCAACCCGAGGTGCCGCTCAAACGGCCGTCCGGGCTAAAATCAGCGGTGATGGGCGCCTCGCTGAGCGAGGGCTGCCCGTTTAAAGCTGTAAGTATCCAACTGCTGCCGGTTAATCCGGTTGGAACCGGGGTTGGCGTCATCATCGGCTCGCTTTCTGCCGGGGGGATGCACAGCACCCAACCCGGCTCAATAACATCTGGATTTTCAATATTGGTGTAGCGATCATCGTGGCTGGCATTGGCCGCGGCAACGAGCCGGGGGTAAGTTAAGGGGTCGCCCAGATATTTTTCCGCAATTTTGCTCAACCAATCGCCGGCCTGAACCGTGTATTCAACCCGGCATTGCGGCGTCTGTTGAGCCTGGCCACGAGCCGGCCAGCCGGCCAGAACCAATCCGGCGGCCAATATCAAAAACGGGATTTTCTTCATCATCGATCTCCTTTTGTTGGGGCTGCCGCCGGGCGGCCGTTATCAAAAAACTGCGTTGTTGGGCACGGGTGGTGAAATATACTATAGCGCAAAGTTGATAATCAGCCCAGTAAATCGCTCAAAAAACGAGCTTTCCTTAAAAATAGTTTGATTTTTCTAATTTTTTCTTTGAGGGTGGTTCTGTTTCTGCTATGCTCTTTCTATTCGTTTTTAATATTGAAGCGGTGTTCGAACCAGTTTTCTTAAAATTTTGTTATCAAAGCGTAACTTATTTTGCGATTCGGGCACTTAATATCACAGGGTGTAGAAGTTTTCTGGGGGGAAACCATTTTCACATCTAACCTTTCCACCGCAACAGTGTTTCCTTAATCAGTTCCGCACAACTTACATTCAGAAAGTTGTAAACTTTTCTGAACGGCCAGACGTTGCGTTGTCGCAACAAACAGCGTTACTGTTGGCGTTTGTTATTGTTTGCCCGGCTGGTGATCTTGATTTTTAACCGGCCGGCCAGAAACGCAGCCGTCAAACTACTCAACTATTTCCATTAATCACTGCGTGTTGTTACGGCCTTTCTTGCCCCCGGAAAGCCGTTAACAGGTTAAACCGGTCTTTAATAGTTTTTATACGGTCAGCTTCTCTCGAAGGCAAAGCTGCTTTCGACGCCGGTTATCACCCAAAATATATTCCCTGAATTAAACAATCCCACCTGCTATTCCCGCTATTTGTGTCTCCTGCTCAACAACTGTTATTTAACGCCCTTTATTGGCTGACCTTACGTATTAATAATGCGCCTGCGGCTAATTTCCGCGGGTAAGGACTTTATAAAACTTCATACTGCCAAGATACGAGCCTGATAATGAAACATTTTCGATTTTTAGTTATTGTCTTTCTGATTGGATTTACCATTTTCTTTAACATTGAACGCCTGGATTTTGCCGAACAGAACACCATCGATATCGACTCAATGGTTTATGTGCTGGGGTTTGTGGCCGGTGTATCAATTCTGGCGATTCCGCAACTGGGCAAAATCCGGTTGTCGGTGTTGATTGTGGGTTGGGCGGTGGGTTACATTTTGGCCAAACTCACTTCATTCTCGTTTTTTGGCGGGCGTCCCCTGCTCAGTGGCGTGCATACCTACCTGTCCATCACCGAACTGTCGCTGCTTTTGATCTCGGTTTGGCTGGCATACAAGCTGGCCCAATCGATTATCGATTTTGAGGACGCCGTTCAAAATGTAACGTTTGCCGATACCAACCGCCATGTTCGGCAGTTGGCCGAGGCCAGCGAGGAAATCCAAACCGAAATGTTCCGCAGCCGGCACAACCACCATCCCTTGAGCATTATTGTGGTTGAGCCGGAGCCAGGCTCCATCCGTTCGTCGCTCAACCGGCTGGTTAAAGAAGCGCAGCAAAATATGATCAACCACTACATTACCAACAACCTGGCCATGATTCTCAGCCGCCAGTTGCGCCGTTCGGATTTGGTGTTAACCCACCGTGAACGCAGCCGGGTGGTGCTGGTATGCCCGGACACCAACAAAACCGATTCGAGCGTGCTGGTTGATTACATTAACGATGTTGTCGCCAAACAGTTGGGACTGTCAATTACCTGCGGCTCGGCCTCATTTCCCCAAGAGGCGCTCACGTTTGAAGAGCTGGTCAGGCAGGCAGAGCTGCGGATTGAACAATCAACCAGTAAAGCAGCAACCCAAACCGAGCCTGGCACTATAGAAGTTGCCCAGCAATCATCAACCGCGTGACTTATTTTAAGGGGGAGAAATGTATACACTGCGAGTCGGCAAAGTGCCGGTTCCTCAAGCAAGCTGGCTGGAGCGCTACCATCCCGAAAAACGGCTACTGCGCGGGCGAGCCTATGCCGTAACCAAACGGCTGCTCGATCTGACCATCGCCCTGTTGATCCTGCCGATTTTAGCGCCGGTGATCTTGCTGCTGGCGGTGCTCATAAAAATCGAGTCGCCGGACGGGCCGGTTTTTTTCTTTCAGGAACGAACCGGCAAAGGTGGGCGTCGTTTTTTAATGCTCAAATTCAGAACGATGGTACCCAATGCCGAAGCCCTAAAAAAGAAACTGGCCCACTTAAACGAACTTCAGTGGCCCGACTTTAAAATTACCAACGACCCCCGCGTGACTCGTATTGGCCGGATTTTACGCAAAACCAGCCTGGATGAGCTGCCCCAACTCATCAACGTGATCAAAGGCGACATGAGTTTTGTCGGCCCGCGCCCCACCTCATTTTCGGCCGAAACCTACGAATTGTGGCACACCACCCGGCTCGATGTGCTGCCCGGCATTACCGGCGTGTGGCAAATTATTGGGCGCGGCGCAACAGAATTTAACGACCGCGTTTTGCTGGACGCCGCCTACATCGAACGGCGCTGCATTATGCTTGATATTGAAATTTTGTGCCGCACAGTCACCGCCGTGCTTCAACAGCGAGGCCGCCACTAATGCCGTTTCGGATCGCTTACATTATGTCGCGTTTTCCGCATTTGCCGGAAACCTTCATTTTGCGGGAAATGAACGCCCTGGCCGAGCTGGGTTGGGACATCGACTTATACCCGCTGGTGCGGCAGCAGCAAACGGTAATTCACGCCGAGGCCCGGCCGTGGCTGGCAAAAGTGCGCCACATTCCATTTGTGTCGGCGGCGGTAATCGGCGCCAATAGTCGCGCTCTGCGCCGCAACCCGGCCCAATATGGCCGGCTGTGGCAGCAAATTGTGCGGGAAAACGCCAGCTCGCCCAAATTTCTAATCCGGGCGGCGGCGATATTCCCCAAAGCAGTTTTGGCCGCCGCGCAAATGGCGCGCGACGGTGTGAACCACATTCACGCCCATTACGCCACCCACCCGGCGCTGATGGCCTGGCTTATCCACCAGCTTACGGGCATTACCTTTAGTGTTACGGTTCACGCCCACGATATTTTTGTTCGCCGGGATATGCTGGCCACCAAACTCCGGGCGGCGGCATTTGTGGTAGCCATTTCAAATTACAACCGCGATTTTCTGAGCCGGACCATCGGCCCGTGGGTGCGGCCCAAAACGCACGTCGTTCACTGCGGCATTGTTCCCGAGCTATATGCGCCCGTTGAACCCGGCCCGGCGGCAAAGCTGGAACTGATTTCGATTGGCAGTTTGCAGCCCTACAAAGGTCAAACTTATTTAATTGACGCCTGCGCCCGACTGCGCGATGAAGGCATCCCGCTGCGCTGCCGCATCATCGGCGGCGGCGAGGAATACGCCCGGCTGGAAGCGCAGATTGCCGCCGCTAACCTGCACGGCGTGGTTGAGTTGCTGGGGCCGTTGCCGCAGGAAGACGTGGCCCAACTTTTACCTACAGCCAATTGTTATGTGCAGCCGAGTATTGTTACGCCATCCGGCAAAATGGAAGGCATCCCGGTGGCGTTGATGGAGGCGCTGGCCTGCCAGCTACCGGTGGTCGCCACCAACCTGTCGGGCATCCCGGAACTGATCCGGCCGGGGCAGACCGGCTGGCTGGCGCCGCCCGCCGACGCCCCGGCACTGGCCCGGGCGCTGGCCGAGGTATTTGCCAACCCCCGGCAGGCGCGGCAACTGGCCGCCGCTGGCCGCTGGCTGGTGTTGCAGGAATTTTCGCTGCGGCCCAACGTGCAGCGGCTGGCCCAGCTTTTTACCGAGGCGGCCAGTCCCGTTCCGGCTGAAAAAGTAGCAGTGTAGAGGATTTTTATGGGATCGAGCTTGTTCGGTTCAAAATTTGCAACCACCATGAACTATCTGGACGTGCCGCAATTTGCCGCCCGCGCCCGCCTGTCGCCGCGGCCAGCCACCGGCAAACTGTCTGACGCGTTCAAAATTGTGGCCCAAATCCTGCGGCTGGCCAGCACCGAAGAGGCTCTGCTACTGGCCAGTTCGTGGGGGCGGCTTCATCCCGATGTGCTGGCCTGCGCCCTGATTGGTTTTTGGCCGCGGCGACTCCGGCCGGTGGTTGTGCTCTCTGGCTGCATGTGGGAGCCAAATTCCGGCCCGCGCGGCCTGGCCGAGAAACTGGTTATCAAACTGGCCGACCGGGCCATTTGCCGCTATGCGGTGCAGTCAACCGAAGAGTTGACTATTTTCCCGGAACTGTGGGGCGTCGATCCGGCCAAACTGAGCCTGTGCCTGTTTTGCCTCAGCCTGTCTCGCCAGGAGTTGACAGCCGCCGACACACAGGCCTCACCGCCATCGGGAGATCACATTTTTGCCGGCGGAAACTCGCACCGGGATTACGAGCCACTGCTGGCCGTCGCCCGCCAAATGCCGGAGCACAAATTTATCCTGGCTACCCGTTTACTGGATGGCCGGGCTGATTTGCCGCCCAACGTAACAGCCGGCCAGGTGTCGCACCGGCAATTTATGGACCTGCTGGCCGGCGCTCGGGCCAACATTATCCCTATCAGGCAGGGGCTGCATCGAGCCGTGGGGCAGCAAACCTATTTAACCAGCATGTGGTTTGGCCGGCCTACCATTGTCACCGATACACTGGGTGTGCGCGACCATCTGCGTAATGGCAAAACCGGGTTGATTGTCGATGGCTCACCGCAAAGTTATATGCGGGCGCTGGAATGGGTGCTCGACCCCGGCCACCAGGCGCAACTGGCCCGCCTTACCGCTGCCGCCCGCCGCGACGTACAAAAGCGATTTACCCGCGAGAATCACGCCAACTGCCTGCTCAAAGTTTTGGACCAGGCTGTCGGCGCGGCGTCACTCAACGCCGCCGCGACCGGCCGCAATTTTTATCGCTCCCGTTCCAGTGATTGACAGAAAGTAAGACCGACACGTAGAGAAGAGGTGAATATGAAAGAGATAATTCCTTACCTGGAAATTTTACGCCGAAAATGGTGGATGGTCGCCCTGACCGCGCTCTTTGCCCTGACGGTTACGCTGGCCATTTCCTATTTTGACACCCCCCTGTTTCGGGCCAGAGGACAGTACGTTGTTAGCCCCGGCCAATCGCTGCTGCGCGGCGAGGACAGAGACCTGATCAACGGCATTTCGGCGCTGGATCGGCCCTCTATTGTGGCCACCTTTGCCGAAATTATGAACAGCGCCAGTATTCAGCGGGCGGCCCAGGCGGCCCTGCAAATGGACCCGCTGGAGGCGGTTCACTATACCGCGCAAGCAGTTGTTATTCCGGATTCAAGCGTCATCGAGTTAACGGTGAGCGGCCCCAACCCGGTTACGGCGGCGCAACTGGCCAATACCATTGGTGAACAGGCCATCAACTACACCCAGGCGTTGTACCAGGCTTACAGCATCAATATGCTCGATCCGGCCAGCCCGCCCCTGAAACCGTTCAGTCCCAATCCGGCCCGGGATGGGGCGGTGGCCCTCTTTTTGGGATTGATTGTTGGCGTGCTGCTGGCCATATTCAGCGATATGTGGGGCGACAACCTGTTCCAGGGCAGCCATATTCGGGATGAACGCATCACCCGCCCCGAACCGGTGCTGGACCTGTCGCCGCAGCAGGCGCACGCCAGCAGCGATGCTTCACTGCGCAGCGGGAGCAGCAGCAGTTCGCTGCGCAGCAGCAGCCATCCCTGAGCCGCAGTGACAAACCATCAATAACCAGAAACTATTTATGTTAGCTAAATTTACGCAACCCTATTCATATTGGCCGAGCTGGCTGATCAACCTGATATTGGTCATTTTTGGCAGCGTGGGAGTAGCTTTGCTCACCAGCCTGGATGCCCACCCTTTGGTTTTGCTGGCGGTGGCGCTCGGCCCGGCCATTGGGTTGATCATTCTGTTTAACCCGGAATGGGGGTTACTGCTGCTGGTGTTTATGGTTTACACCCGCTTTTCAGATGCGCTCATCGGCTCACTGAATGCGCCATCAATGGCCAAACCGTTTATCGCTTTTCTGGTTTTGGTGGTGGTGGCCCGCTGGTTTTTGTTCCGTGAAGCGCTGACCGGCTGGAAATACCCGCTGATATTTTTGGGAGCCTACGGGTTGATGGGGCTGCTGGCCATGCTGCACGCCGCCAGTCCCGAAGCCGTTCGCTCGGCGATGTCTGACTTTGCCAAAGACGCCGTAATTATGCTGATTGTGACCGGCCTGTTAAAAAACACCCAGTCCCTGCGCCGGGTAGTTTGGGCGCTGCTGTTTTCCGGAATTTTTCTGGGTAGCATCACCACCTACCAGCAAATCACCGGCACGTTTACCAATACTTATTGGGGCTTTGCCCAGGCCACGTTGTCGCACATTATTGGTGAAGTTAACGATTACCGAATTGGCGGGCCGGGCCTGGGGCCAAACGGCTACGGCCAATTTATGCTGTTTTTGGTACCGCTGGCGCTCGACCGGCTCTGGAACGAACCCCGCCGGCATTTTAGAGTTTTTGCCGGCTGGGCGCTGACCGTGAGCCTGCTGACCGTATTTTTTACCTTTTCGCGGGGGGTCTTTTTAGGGTTGCTGGTGGTGCTGGCGTTGATGTTCATTCGGCGACCGCCCAAACCTCTGGCCCTGCTGGTTACCCTGGCGCTGGCGGTAGTGCTGCTGCAATTTTTACCGGCCCGTTACATGGACCGCATGTCAACTCTGGTGGATTTTTTGCCCGGCAGCGGGCAGGATGTCCGCAGCGAGGTTTCGTTCAGAGGCCGGCTCAGCGAAAACCTGGCCGGCATTCAGATGTTTCTGGATCACCCCATTTTGGGGGTGGGGCCGCTAAATTACAAACACCACTACCAGTCGTACGCACGCGAACTGGGGTTGGAACGCCGCCGCGAAGAGCGTTCGGCGCATAATTTGTACCTTGAGCTGGCCTCGGAATTGGGATTGGTGGGGTTAATCTGGTTTGGGTTGCTGCAGTGGGTCACATTTAAAGGGCTGCGCGAAGCCCAACTTAATTTCAGGCAGGCAAAAATGCCCAGCTACGAATCCCTGGCCATTGCCTTTGCCGTGGCGATGGTCAGCTTTTTGATTACCAGTATTTTTAGGCACATGGCCTACCCACGCTATGTGTGGTTAATTTACGGCATTGTTCTGGCAATCCCGGATGTCTCCCGACAGGTGTTAAAAAATCTGCCGGCCAACCACGGAGGATCGACCGGTGAGTCAACAGATTGATCTGGCCAAAAGCACCATTTACGGCACGCTGTGGGCTTATATTTCGCGCTACAGCGGCAAGTTTCTCAACTTTATCAGCATTGTTATTTTGGCCCGGCTGCTGGCGCAGGAAGATTTTGGCGTGGCCGGGTACGCGCTGGTGGCCATTGGTTTTCTGGACATCAACGGGCTGGGAGTTGGCTCGGCGCTGGTGTATTATGATGAAGACCACCGCCGCTCTAACACCGGCTTCTGGCTGGCCATTGCCATCGGCCTGGTGCTGTTTGTGGTCATGTGGCTGGCGGCTCCGCTGGCCGGGTTGTTCTTTCAGGATGAGCGCTCGGTGCCGGTTATTCAGGCGCTGGCGCTCACCTTTCCGCTAACCAGCCTGAGTGTGGTGCCAGAGGCGCTGCTCTTTAAAAACCTGGCCTTTAGCCGCCGCTTTGTCCCCGATTTTTTCCGGGGGGTCAGCAAGGGTGTGGTTTCGATTGGGCTGGCCTGGTGGGGCTTTGGCGCGTGGAGTTTGATTATTGGCCAGTTGGCCGGCACCGCGATGGCGGTGGTCGCTTTTTGGCTGGTGATGCCCTCCAACTGGCGGCCGGCGCTGGAGTTTGACCGGCGCATGGCCCGGCCGCTGCTCACTTACGGCAGCAATATTGCCCTGGTGTTTGTGCTGGGCATGTTGCTGCTCAACATTGACTATTTGCTGATTGGCCGCTATCTGGGTGCGGTAGCGTTGGGTGTGTACATGCTGGCCTTCCGCATCCCGGAACTGTTGATCAAACAATTTTACGATCTGCTCGGCAATGTACTGTTTCCCATTTACACCCGCGTCCGCGATGACATTGTCACGCTGCGGCGCGGTTTTTTAACCACAATGGGTTACATCACCATGGCCACCGTGCCGATGGGATTGGGGCTGGCGTTGGTAGCCAAACCGCTGATCATCACCGTCTTCGGCGAAAAATGGATCGAGGCGGCCACAGTGGTGCCGGCCATTGCCATTTACACCACACTTCGCTCCATCTATTTTAACTCCGGCAGTATTTACAAAGCCCAGGGCCGGCCCGATTTGCTGACCAAACTGCATCTCTTTCAGTTGGTTATTTTGGCTCCGGCGGTTTGGGCGGCGGTGGTTTTTACCGGCTCGATTGCTGCTGTTGGCTGGACGCTGGTAGTGGTGGAGCTGGTGATTGGCGCCGGCCGGCTGCTGCTGGCGGCCCAACTGGTCAACGCGCCGTACCGCACCATTTTGCTCACCCTGCGGCCAATGGCCATCAGCGGTCTGTTTATGGCGGCGATGGTCGCGGCCGGGCTGCAACTGGTGAGCCGCGCCCCGGATTTGGTCCAGTTGGTGGTGGGGATCAGCGTGGGCGTGCTGGCCTACAGCGCCGCCATTTGGTGGCTCCAGCGCGAGGTAGTGCTGGTGGCCGGCCACAAATTACGAGCGGCGTTCAGCCGGAGATAATCATGCGGATTGCGCACATCATCGACAACCTGAACCTGCTGGGCGGCGCGCAAAAAATGACGCTGCTGTTTGCCCAATTGGCCACTCAAAACGGCATCGACTTTACCGTGGTGAGCCTGGAAGACAAACGGCCCAACATCACCCTCAAAACCGAGCTGGAAAAAACCGGCGCGCGCGTGGTTGTATTTTCGGCCAAAACCCTGCTCGCCCCCGGCCGGTTGGCCCGGCTGGTTCAATTTTTGCGTCGTGAAAAGTTCGATGTTATTCACACCAACCTTACTTACGCCAATATTTTGGGCACAACTGCCGGCCGGCTGGCCAACACACCGGTGATTGCCGGCCTGCGCAACACCAAAACCCAGTCCAGCCGCTACCACCAACTCCGCTTCACCCTGGAATCGCTCACGCTGCGCCACCTGGCCGGCGCGTTGATGGCCGTGGGGCAGGCCACCGCTGCCGCACATCAGCCGCGGTTCAACCGCAAATCCATCCACGTGGTACCCAACGCCATCACACTGCCCCCCTTGCCTTCAGCGGCAGAGCGAGCGGCGCTGCGGGCCGGCCTGCTGGCCAATCCCACCCGGCCGCTGCTGGTGGCCGTGGGCCGGCTCACCGAGCAGAAGGGGTACGCCGATTTGCTGGAGGCGCTGGCGCTGGTCAAACGCAGCCAACCGGCGGTGGCGCTGGTTATTGCCGGCGAAGGTGAGTTGCGCCCGGAGCTAACGGCGCACATCGAGCGGCTGGGGCTGGCCGATCACGCTCGCCTGCTGGGGGCGCGCAGCGATGTACCCGCCCTGCTGGCCGCCGGCGATATTTTTGTCAGTTCGTCCCGCTGGGAAGGGCTGTCTAACGCAATTTTGGAGGCAATGGCTGCCGGCCTGCCGGTGGTAGCTACCCGGGTTAACGACACGCCGCACGTATTGGTTGAAGGCACCGGCCTGCTGGTGCCGCCCGGCGATCCGCCGGCGCTGGCAAAGGCGCTGTCGCAACTGCTGGACCAGCCGGCCTACCGGGAGTTGTTGGGCTCGGCTGCGCGGGCGCATGTGGCCCACTGCCACGCCCCGGCCGCGTGGTTCAATCAATTGATGCAGTTGTACCAGTCGGTGCAGACCGGCCCGGCCCGGCCTGTTGCGGCGGGTTACCGGACCGGCCGGCCCGTTACGGAGGATTGACATTTTGGCCCAAACACCCCTTCGGGTTGCAATGATTATTCAAGCTTATCATCCGCACATTGGCGGCGCAGAAAGGCAACTGGCCGCGCTGGCCCCGCTACTGCGGCAGCAGCAGGTGGACGTGCACGTGTTGACGCGCCGTTACGCCAACTGGCCGGCCTTTGAACAGGTCGATGGCGTGCCGGTACACCGGCTGCCCATTCCCGGCCCCAAAGCGGTGGCTTCGCTGGCCTTCACCCTGTCGGCGCTGCCGCTGCTGGCCCGGCTCAAACCGGATGTCATCCACGCCCACGAACTGCTGTCGCCGGCCACCACCGCCGTTACCGCCAAACGGCTGCTGGCAACGCCCGTGGTCGCCAAAGTGCTGCGCGGCGGCGAGTCGGGCGATATTGCCAAACTCCGGCAGCGCCGCACCGGGCCGCGCCGGCTGCAAACCCTGCTCAAACAGGTCGATGCCTTTATCGTCATCAGCCGGGAAATTGAGGCCGAACTGGCCGCGCTGGCTGTGCCCGCCGAACGCCGGCCGTTTATTCCCAACGGCGTCGATGTCGCCCGGTTTGCCCCGCTGCCCGCCGAACGCCGCCGCCACCAGCGCGCCGAGTTGCATCTCCCTCCCGGCCCGCTGGTTGTTTTTTCCGGACGGCTGGCCCCGGAAAAACGGGTGCAGCAACTCATCGACGTGTGGCCGGCGGTGCGAGCGGTTCACCCGGCGGCAACGCTGCTCATTTTGGGCACCGGCGAGCAGGAAGCCAGCCTCAAACAACAGGCCGGCGTAGGGATTCGGTTTGAGGGCCGGGTAGCCAACGTGACCCCCTTCCTGCAAACCGCCGATCTGTTGGCGCTGCCCTCGGCCACCGAGGGGTTATCCAACGCCCTGCTGGAAGCGATGGCTGCCGGCCTGCCGGTGGTGGCTTCGCGGGTGGGCGGCGCGCCCGATCTGATTGACCACGGCCGCAACGGCTGGCTTATTCCGCCGGATGCGCCGGCCGCCCTGACCGACGCCCTGCTGGCCCTGCTGGCCGATGACTCTCGCCGGGAGCAGATGGGGCAACTGGCTCGCCAAAAAATTGAACGGGATTACGCCCTGCCGGCCGTAGCCAGCCGGTTGCGCACCCTGTACGATGCGGTGCTGGCGGCCCGGCGGCCTCGCGTGGGCCAGCGCCGGCAAAGCGAGGCGCTATGATGAAGCTCTTTTGGACCTGCGTCGGGTTTATTGTGTATACCTACGCCGGCTATCCGGCGCTGCTGGCGCTGCTGGCCAAATTGCGGCCGCGCCCGCTTCGCCAGGATAGCCACACCCCGGCCATCACCCTGCTCATTGCCGCCTACAATGAGGAAGCCTGTCTGGCGGCCAAGCTGGAAAACAGCCTGGCCCTGGATTATCCGGCGGAACGGTTGCAAATTCTGGTGGCCGCCGATGGCTCCAGCGATGGCACCACAGCGATAGCCGGTCAATTTGCCGGCCGGGGCGTTGAACTCAGCTACCGGCCGGAGCGACAGGGCAAAATGGCGGCCATCAACCGGGCTATGCGGCTGGCTCGCGGCGACATTGTGGTTTTTTCTGATGCCAACAATTTGTACGATGCCCACGCGCTGCGCGAACTGGCCCGCCCCTTTGCCGACCCAACCGTGGGCGCGGTCAGCGGCGCAAAATCAATTATTGCCGGCGACGGCGCGCTGGGCGATTCCGAGGGTTTGTACTGGCGCTATGAATCGTTCATCAAAAAACAGGAGACGCAGTTGGGCACCTGCACCGGCGTTTCCGGCGAAATTCTGGCCATCCGGCGCAACCTGTTTAGCGCGCCGCCAGCCAACATCATCAACGATGATTTTTACATTGCCCTGCACCTCATCCGGCAGGGCTACCGGGTGATTTACGCGCCCGCAGCCCGCTCGTTTGAACGGGTGTCGCCATCGGCCGGCGATGAAATAACCCGCCGAACCCGGATCATTCGTGGCCGCTATCAGGCGATAGCGTTGGCGCGCACGCTCCTGCCGTGGCGGCAGCCGCTGGTGGTTTGGCAGGTGGTGTCACACAAATTTGCCCGGCCGCTGATCCCGCTGGCAATGGTGGGCGCGCTGCTGGCCAACGGGCTGGCGCTGCTTCGGAGCAGCGGCGGGTGGCGGCTTGCTCCGGCGGCGCTGCTGCTTCAGTTTTTGTTTTATGGCCTGGCCTGGCTGGGTAATCACACCCAAATACAGGGCAAACCGGGCAAATTGCTGTATATCCCCACCTTTTTGGTAAACAGCAACCTGGCCGCCGGGCGCGGCCTGCTCCAGGCTTTGGCCGGGCGCGAGGGCGTATTGTGGCAGCGTGTTGAACGCCGCCACGTGCCGCCCCTGACCCCGGGTGCGGATGTTCAAGAAAATTTTTAGGTTCTGTTGACGTTTAAGTAGGGGCGGTTCGCGAACCGCCCCTACATTCGCCGACTCGCTGATTCGCTTATTTTTAATGGAGGAAGTGCATAATGACCAAACGAATCGCTATCTTACCTGTCCTGCTGATGTTGTTTAGCCTGCTGGCGCTGGCCGCACCGGCCAGTTATGCCCAGGGCGGTGTTGGCGAGACCAATACCCCAGTTACCCCGGCAACCGGCCCGGACGGCAAAGTTGAGGTGAATTTGACCGCGTTGGGCTATTCGGAGCGGCGGCTCAAAGGACCGTATGACTCGGCCACTTACTACTTTAGCCTGCCGGCTCACTGGCAGCCAACCACCGAAACGCAGGTTCAACTGGATATTGACGTTTGGGGACTCACCGACACAACCGCGGTCACCGGCACGAATCACGCCGCGCTTGAAATTTACGTCAACAGTGACCGGCTGGACACTGTGCCGCTGGAACAAAACGGCCGGCGTATTCTCACCCTTTCGATTCCGCCGGCCGCGTTTGGAGCGCCGCAGGAAAACGGGCGTCACCGGCTGCGCGTCCTCCTCGACGACGACCAGTCCTGCAACACCAACTACCCGTCCAATGTTTTAATTGATCCCGGCTCAAAGTTGATACTGCCCTATCACACTATCCCGCTCACCGCAGATTTAACCCGGCTGCCTTTCCCCATCTTCCAGCGATCGTTTTTGCCCGAAGGCGCGGTAATTGTGGTGCCCAACGCGCCCTCCGCCGCCGAACTGCAAGCCGCGCTGGCGGTTGCCGCCGGTTTTGGCCGGATGACCGAGGGCGAATTGCCGCTCACATTGGCCACCGAAGACCAGCTAACACGCGACGAGCGCCAGTCGCGCCACCTCATTTTGGTTGGCAAACCAGACACGCTGACTCTGCCCGGCGAAATCGCATTTCCGGAAAACGCGTCGACCGCCGGTTTTGGCCAGTCCATAGCCCAGGCTGATGACGGCGTTATTCAAATGGCCGCCTCTCCCTGGAATGCGGCCAAAGCAGTGCTCTGGGTTAGCGGCGCGGACGATGCGGGCGTGATCAAAGCCGGACAGGCTGTCAGTTCGGGGTTGATCCGCGTGGCCGGCCGGCCCGATTTTGCCGTAGTTCAGCAGGTGAACCCGGGCGTGTTGGCCAATTCCCGGGGCACAGTTGACCGCACCCTGGCCGAATTGGGCTACAACCTGACCAGCCTGGAAGGCGAAGGTCACTCGTCAGCGGATTTTGTTTTCCAGATTCCAGCCGGGCAGGCTCCGGCCGACGGCATTTACTTTGACCTGTTTTTTTCCCATTCCACTCTGATCGATTATCAAAGATCGGGCGTGGGCATTAACGTGAACGGCGAGCCGGTAGGCAGCGTGCGGCTCAGCGATGAAACCGCCAATTTCCACAGTACGCGCATCGCCATTCCGCGAACGGCCGTACACACCGGAGCCAACTATCTGTCAGTTGAAGGCTGGTTTGAACCCGTTTCAAAGTGCTTTCAATTTAATAACGAAGGCGTCTGGCTGGCCGTGCGGCCGGAGTCTAACCTGCATCTGCCGCAAACCGCGCTAACCGACGTCCCGGCCAACACGTTTACCCTGTCTGAATTCCCCGTTCCCTTTTCCCGGGATTTCACCCTGAGTGACACGGCCTTTGTTTTGCCGGCCAATGACCCGGCCGCGTGGCAAACCGCCGCCCAACTCGCCTTTACGCTGGGCCAGGAAGCGGGCGCGCGTGTGGCCAATTTTACCGTTTCGCTGGATGATCTGGCCGCCGTTGAAACCACGTATCATACGCTGATTGTCGGCCAGCCGGGGGGATTAACCGCCATATCCGAGCTGGGCCAGGCGCTGCCCGCCCCCTACGAACCTGACACCAACGAAATCAGCCAGGTTAATTTGCCCTTTGTTTACCGCGTGCCAGAGGGCGAAAGCATGGGCGTGCTCCAGCTTTTGTCCGCGCCGGCAAATCCGCGGCAAACAATTGTCGCTGTGCTGGGTAATTCGGCGGAAGGTGTGCAGTTGGCCGCCAATGCTCTTATCAACAAAGACCAGCGCGAAAAACTTCTGGGCGATGTCGCCGTGATTGACAGCACCCAGGTGTTGGTCGCCAATACCCGGCCGGCCCCGGTGGCCCAGGCCGCTCTCACCGAACCGCCACAAACCACCGTCGCCGCCGATACCCCGGCTGTGGTTCAGGTCAATCTGGCCTCGGTGGCCCAGCCTGTTTCCAGTTTTAGCGCCAATCAGCAATTTTCGGTGGGGCGGTTTAACACGTGGATGATGCCGATGCTGGCCGTATCCATTGCGGCAATGGTTATTATTGTGCTGTATGTGTCGTTCTCAGAACTGCGTAAACGGCGCGCCCATTAACCCACCGATGAATACCCGAATTTTAGCGGTTAGTCTGGCCGTTGTCGCCGTGGCGTTTGGGCTGGGCGCCTGGCTGGGGCAGCGGGGATCTACGGTGGTACCCGTCGCTCCAACAGGCCCGGCGCCGATAGTCACCACCCCGGCGCCAACCGTTACTTACACGGCTGCGCCTGTTGTTGCGAGCGAGTCAACCGCCACCCCGACCGCAACCAAAATTCACCTGCCCATCGTGCAAAAAGTGGAACCTATGTTTTATGTGGCTACCACCGGCAGCAACCAAACCGGCGACGGCTCAATCCAGCGGCCGTGGGCTACCATCACTTACGCGCTGGAACACGTCCCGGACAGGGCCGTCATTTTGGTCCGGCCGGGCCGGTACGATGGCCAGGTAGACCTGCGCGGCACGTTTGCTCACGGAGTCATTGTCCGCTCTGAAATCCCCTATCGGGCGCAACTGCGCCACAACAGCGTGGTAGTGACCGGCTTTAAAGCGCAGGGGATCACGCTGGAAGGATTTGATATTGCTCACAGCGGGCCGGGCGCAGACATTTACGTTATTCAGATTCAGGACCTGCGGGGCCAATCGGGCGGCGTCGACACGGCCAGCCGGATTGTGCTGCGCAACAATGTGCTGCACGACAGCTACAACAACGACATTGTTAAAGTCAACAACGGCGCCAGCCAGGTGACTATTGAAAACAATATATTTTACAACCAGGCCGGGCTGGACAGCCACATTGATGCCAACAGCGTCCGCGATGTGGTTATTCAGGATAACATCTTTTTTAACGATTTTGAAGGCAGCAACCGCCCCAACCTCAACGACACCGGCAGTTTTATTGTGATCAAAGACAGTAACGCCCAAAAAGACACCAACATTGGCGCGCACAACATTATTGTGCGCCGCAATGTTTTTTTTAACTGGCAGGGCGAAAGCAACAACACTTTTATCGCCGTTGGCGAAGACGATGTAACTTATTTTCAGGCCCAGCACGTGCTCATTGAAAATAACCTGCTGCTTGGCAACTCGCCCCACGAAATCCGTGCGCCGCTCCAGATTCGCGGCGTGCGCGATATCACCTTTCGGCACAACACCGTGGTGGGCGATTTACCCAGCAAAGCCTTTGCTATGCGCCTGAGCCGGGCCAGCCAAAACCAGAAAAACGAGGATATTTTCTTTTACAACAACATCTGGTCCGACCCAACCGGCACGATGGGCACCGACCTCAACTCCCCGGAATTTGATTTCTCCGACACCGACCCCAACGACACCGGGTCGTTTGTGCTGCACCGCAACCTGTATTGGAATGGTCCAAACGTGCTGCCTTTTGACAGCCAGGAGTTGATCAACTACACCGATGACTCGGCCCGGATTATCAGCGACCCGCGGTTGCCATTGCAGCAAAACATCATCCTGCCTCGCTGGCAACCCGCCGCCGGCCAATTTGCCGATGGCTCATTAACTATTCGCCAGGCGTTTATCAGGTTGGTTGAGAAATACGGTATCCCGGCGACCGGCAGCGTGGTCATCGATGCCGCCGATCCGGCCTTTGCCCCCACCGACGATATTTTGGGCCAGCCCCGGCCCATTGGCCCCGGCCCGGATTTGGGCGCAGTTGAGGTTCAACCCTGAGGTCCCCCGTTTTCTTAAGCTTCTCTTAAGTTTGCCTTGAACTCCAATTAAAGACGAGGCCGGCTCGCCTGTGTTATCCTGTAAGCAATGTGTGGAATCCACTAACCCGGAGACACAAGGTATGAACCGATGGCTGCCCGTGGGGTTGGCCTGTCTGCTGGCGCTCACCGCCTGCGGCCAGTCCGTGGAAAAACTCAACAACGCCGGCAACAAAGCCTTTGCCAATAAAGATTACGCCGGCGCGCTGGCCAATTACCAGCAGGCCCAAAACAAAGCGCCCGCCGCGGCTCAGCCGCACTACAATGCGGCCAACGCCTACTATCGCCAACAGCAGTTTGATCAGGCCCAAAAAGAAATCGAACAGACGTTGGCCAAAAACAGCGGCGATCTGACCCAGGCCGGCTTCTACAACCTGGGGAACACCCTCTACCAGCAAAAGCAGTTTGACGCCGCAATTGCAGCCTACCAGGAAGCGTTGCGGCTCAACCCCAACGATGTTGCAGCCAAGCACAATCTGGAGTTGGCGCTGCAACAGCAACAACAACAGCAGCAAAAAGATCAACAAAACGGCCAGCAACAGCAGCAGCAAAAACATCAGCAAAACGATCAGCAAGCGCAGCAAAATAACCAGCAACAGCAAAACGATCAGTCCCGGCAAAACCAGCAGCCGGCCCAGCCAGCCGATCAACCCCAAAGCCAGCCGCCCAACAACCAGTCCCAGCCCAACGGCCAGCCAGTAGCGACGCCGGTTGGGCCGGAACAGGCGCAGAAACAACCGGCCGGCCAGCTTCAAACTGATACCGGGCTAACCCCGGCCCAGGCGCGCCAACTATTCCAGGCCGCCGCCAAAGGCACCAAAAGCCTGGAAGAATATTTGCAGCAAACGCTCGTTGCGCCCGGCCCGCCGCCCGCCAAAGACTGGTAACACCATTCATTGCCAATGCCCGTAATGGACGGTTTTCTCCTGCGCGGGGCTGGCGGGCGGGGCAATCCCGCGCGCCAGCCCCAATTTTCAAAAGGAGGCTCAATGCCCGCAAAAACTATCCTGCCACTCGCGCTGATGACCGCGTTGATGCTGGCGGCGGCCCCGGTGTTGGCCCAAACCCCGGCGCCGGTCACAGCGACAGTGGACCGCACCTCGCTCACCACCGACGATATTTTGACTCTGACGGTCTCGGTCACTGCCGACTCGGCCAACCCGCCGCAGCCGGTGCTGCCCGGCCTGTCCGGTTTTACCGTGGTGGGCAGCAACACATCGTCACAAATCAGCATCATCAACGGCGTTATCAGCAGTCAATTGATTTACAATTATCAGCTTCAACCCGGCCATAGCGGTCAACTAACCATCGACCCCGTCAGCCTGACACTGAACGGGCAAACTTACACCACCGCTCCCATTACCGTGCAGGTTTCGCCGGGAACAGGCGCGCCCACGCCGGCCCAGCCATCTCGCCCCATTACCGCCAATGGCAGCGGACTGAACGGCCAAAAAACTTACGTCGAAGCCGAAGTCAGCAACGCCACCCCCTACCTCGGCGAACCGATTGTCTACACGTTTCGCTATTATCAGGCGCTGGACGCCTTTGATCTGATGCTCAACCAGCCCCAGTTTGAGCCGCCCGCCTTTACCGGCTTCTGGTCCGAGACCCAGCCGGGGCAGAAGCAGGGGCAGCTTCAGGCCGATGGCGTTCTGTACAACGTGACTGAATTGAGCACCGTGCTGGTGCCAACCCGGGCCGGCGAAATCACCATCGAACCGGCCAAATTGGTACTGCCCGGCAGTTTTTTCAACCGCGGCGGCGAGCTGCAATCGCAGCCCGTGTCGGTAACGGTCAAACCGCTGCCGGCCGGCGCGCCGGCCAACTTTGGCGGCGCGGTCGGTCAATTTCAACTTGAGGCCGGCACCGACATTACCCAAACCAAAGTAAATGAACCCATCACCTGGCATGTAACACTCAGCGGCCGGGGTAACATCAACACCGCCGCTGATCCGGTTTGGCCCGATGTGCCCAACTGGCGCAGTTTTGAAAGCCAGGCAACCACCACCGCGCAACCCCAAAATGGGCAGATGGCCGGCAGCAAAACTTACGAGCGGCTACTGGTGCCGCAAGCCGCCGGCAAATACACTCTGCCGGCGCTGGAATACAGCTATTTTGACCCGGCGCTGGGCCAGTACCAAACCACCCGCACCGAGCCAATTCAGGTGGGGGTGGAGCCGGGGCAAAGCGATGTCGCGGCCGGGGGCTACACCGCCTCCGCGCCGGGCGATGCCGGCCGGCCAACTCCGGCCACGCTAACCAGCGACTTTCGCTATCTGAAACCGGTTCCCGGCTCGCTGCGGAGTGGGCTGGCGCCGCTCACCCGCTCGCCGCTGTACTGGCTGGCCTGGGGCATTCCGCTGGCCGCGTTGATCGGCAACCTGTTCTGGCAGCGCCGGCAAAATTACTGGGCAACCAACGCCCATCTGGCCCGCAGTTCGCTGGCGCGCAAAAAAGCCGACCGTGCGCTGGCCTGGGCCAGACACAACTCCGGCGATCACTACGAGGCTGTTCATCAAATTTTAACGGCTTACCTGGCCGACAAACTCAACCAGCCGGTGGCCGGGCTAACCCGCCGGGCGCTGGCCGAAGCGCTGGCCGGTCGGGGACTGGAGCCGGAACTGATTGAGCGGGTGACCGACTGCCTGGCCGAAACCGAATTGGGCCGGTTTTCGCCGGCCGCGGCAGATGGGGATCGAACGCTCCATTTGTTGAACGATGTTGAGCAGTTACTCAACGATCTGGAAAAAGCGTTTTAGAACCGGGCAGTCGCTATCAGAGAGACACAGCGAATGAAACGACTCACAATTATGTTCGCCCTGATAACCGTGCTGCTGGCCGGGTTGTTCAGCCTCAATCAGGCGCTGACGCTGGCCAAATCCACCAGCACCACCGCCGGTGATACAATGACCGGTGCCGCCCAATTGTATAATGCCGGCCGCTTTGCCCAGGCCGCGCAAATTTACCAGCAGTTGGTCGATCAGGGTTACGCCGACAGCGCGCTGTATTTCAATCTGGGCAACGCCTACGCCCAACAGGGTGATCTGGGCCGGGCTATTCTCAACTACCGGCGCGCTCAAGCCCTTGATCCGCGAGACGCCGACATTGCTGCCAACCTTGAACTGGCCCGCAACCGGGCGGCGCAGCTCGCGGCCACAGCCAATAGGCCGGCAGGCAACCCGGCGAAAATTGGCCGCCTCTGGTTTACCACCAACGAATTGGCCGTGCTGGCGCTTTTAGCCTGGGTTGTTTTTGTGTTGCTGCTGATCGCGTTAACCGGCAGCCTCAAAACCGGCACGCTGCAGCGGGGGCTGCGAGTGGCGCTGGCCGGAGCGACGCTGGCGCTGGTTGTGAGCGGCGCGGCGCTGGCAAACCGGCTGGTGCTGCACAACGATCAGTCGGCGGCGGTGGTGGTGGCGGGCAAGGTCAACGCGGTTACCAGCCCGGCTGCGCCAGCCGACACCGCCTTCAGCCTGGTGGGCGGCGCAGAAGTAGAGTTGCAGGAAACCCGCGGCAGTTGGAGCAGAATCGCTCTGCCTGCCGGCAATTTGCAGGGTTGGGTACCGGCCAATGCCGTTGAACGCGTTTTGTAACCCGACAGGCACGCTTCTCAATTGGCTGGATTGGGTGTAAAATGGCCCACAAATCCAGTTTCAGTGAGTGTGCCGCAATGGCCAAACATATTCTGGTAGTTGATGACGACGCGCTGATGCGTCGCAGCCTGTCATTTAATCTTGAGCAAGCCGGTTTTAAAACCAGCACCGCCGACAGCGCCGAAGCCGCGCTGGCGCTGATTCAGCGCGACCGGCCGGATTTGATTCTGCTGGACATTGGCTTGCCGGGGATGGATGGGCTGGATGCGCTGCGTCATGTTCAACTGCAAAGTGACATCCCGATCATCTTTGTGACCGCCCGCCGCCGCGAACTGGATCAGGCGTTGGGGTTGGAACTGGGCGCGGATGATTACGTGACCAAACCGTTTGACCTCAACGTACTGCTGGCCCGGATCAAAGCTGTCCTGCGGCGATACGAACGCACCGCCCCGGCGCAGGCCGCACCGGATCGGCTGGAGGTGGGTGACCTGGTGGTTGACCCGGCAGCTCACGTGGCTACCCTGGCCGGTAAACAGCTCGATCTGGCCCCGCGCGAGTTTGCCTTGCTGCACGTGTTAGCCTTAAACGCGGGGCAGGTGGTCTCGGTGGATAGTTTGCTGTCGCAGGTGTGGGGTGCGGAATACCTCGGTGAAACGCAGGGAGTGTATGTGCATATTCGTTGGCTACGCGAAAAGATAGAGACCGACCCCAAAAACCCCCAACGGATCATCACCGTCCGGGGAGTCGGGTACAAGCTGGAACCGTATTGTGAATAACGATGAAAACGCTGCGCAGTCGCCTGATTATCAGCCATATTCTGCCGGTGCTGATTGTTATCCCGGTACTCGGTATTGCGCTCACCTACATCATTGAAACGCAGGTGCTGCTGGCCAGCCTGTCAAACGAGCTGGAACAACAGGCCTCGGTGGCCGCCAGCGCCGCCGCGCTTCAACCAGACATCTGGCAGAATAACCAGCAGGCTCAGGTTTTTGTCACTCGTTTCACGGCGGCCAATCAAACCCAACTCAATCTGATTGACCCCAGCGGCAAGCTGATTGCCTCCACCAACCCAAGCGACTCGGACCGAATTGGCCAGCTTCTCACCTCCCCCGATGTAAAAAAGGCGCTGGCCGGCACCGGTTCCGTGCAGGCCAACTACACGGTCAATTTACGTGCTGAAGTCATCGAAGTTTTGATCCCCGTAGCCGGAGCCAACCAGCAGGTTGTGGGTGTGGTTCGGTTGGCCCGCCAGCTATCCTCGGTACACGATCAATTTGTCAATTTGCGTTATATTACCGCCAGCGTCATTGCGGCGGCGCTGGTTATTGCCGCCGGACTGGGGCTTATTTTGGCGCTCAATCTGGAAAAAAGCCTGACGCGGGTGACAGAGGCCATTTACAACATCTCCACCGGGCGCGAGTGGGTTTCTTTGCCGGAAAAAGGGCCAAACGAAATCAGGCGGCTGCTCAAAGCCTTTAACAACCTGATTGAACGGCTGCGCGGGTTGGAAGAAACCCGCCGTCGATTGCTGGCCAATCTTGTGCACGAAGTCGGCCGGCCGGTGGGTGCGGTGCAGGCCGCCACGCAGGCGCTGCTCAACGGTGCGGATGAGGACCCGGCCTTTCGCCGCGAATTGCTGGCCGGGATGCAACTGGAGTTGGGTCGGCTGGGGCCGCTGCTCAACAACCTGGCCAACCTGCACAGCCAGGTGCTGGGCGCGCTCGAACTGAACCGGCAGCCGGTTAATTTGAGCGAGTGGCTGCCAAAAACCATCATTCACTGGCGAGAGGCGGCCCACGACAAAGGGCTGCATTGGGAAATGGATGTTCCGCCGGCGCTGCCGGAGTTGCAGCTTGACCCCGACCGGATGGCGCAGGTACTGGGCAATCTGCTGAGCAATGCCATTAAATATACGCCGGCCGGGGGAAAAATCTCGGTGGCGGCCGGCGCTGAAGCGGCGCATATCTGGATAAAAGTGAGCGATACCGGCATCGGCATCAGCGAAGCCGATCAAAAAAACATTTTTGAGCCGTTCTTTCGCACCCACCCCGGCCGCCGTTTTCCGCAGGGGATGGGATTGGGGCTGACCATTGCCAATGAATTGACCGTGGCCCACGGCGGCTGCATTACAGTGAGCAGCGTTCCGCAAAAAGGCAGCCAGTTTACGGTGCGGCTGCCCCTCAATTAGCCGTTTCTAAAACACAACTTCCCGCTGGTTAGCCGCCGATTGATAGATAGCTTCGATGATCTGCATCACCGTCAACCCATCGGCCGCCGTCGCCGTCGGCGGCGAGTCAGTTTTGATGCAGGCTACAAAATCGGCCACGGCCTCAAAGTGATCGGCGGGCTGGCCAACCACGTGCGGGCGAACAGTAACCGGGCCGCCGTTGATCTCGGTGTAAAACGTGAGCGTGTTTTCCCAGGCGTAGTTGGGCACATATAGTTCCACCGTGCCGTGCGTGCCCCGGACGGTGACAAAAAAATCATCCAGCCCCGGTTTGGCATGCGACGCCCAACTGGTTTCCAAAAAGAGCGATGCGCCGCCCGCCAGCCGGATAAAGGCGCTGGCCGAATCTTCCACCTCAAAACTGCCCCGGGTGCCGGCCCCGTAAGAATGCCACGTTTTCAGCTCGCGCGGGCCAAAATTGGCCTGCACATCACCGCTCACGGTGCGCGGCTGCGGGTAGCTCAACAGCCACAAAACCAAATCCAGCATATGCACGCCCAAATCGATGAGCGGGCCGCCGCCGGCGATCTGTTTGTTGGCAAACCAGCCCGTACCGCCGGGAATGCCGGTTTCGCGCAGCCAGCCGGCGTGAACCTGATACACCTGCCCCAGCAGTCCGGTATCGATGGCCTGCCGGATCCAGCGGACATCCGGCCGATAACGCCGGTTGAAACAGATCATAAATTTGGCCGTGGATTTGGCCGCGGCTTCGACAATTTTTTGGCCGGCGGCCGCACTTTCGGCCAGCGGTTTTTCACAGAGTACGTGCAGCCCGGCCTCCAGCGCCGCCACCGACACCGGCGTGTGCAGGCTGTTGGGCAGGGCAATGCTCACCGCCTCAACCAACCCGGCGGCAACCAATTCCCGGTAATCCGTAAAGCGATGCGGCACACGATAGCGGTCGGCCACTTCTTGCAGCCGGGTCTCGTTGGCGTCGCACAGCGCCACAAGTTCCACATCGGCGGGCAGCGCCTGGTACGCCTCAATGTGAATCCGCCCCACGCCGCCGCCAATCACTCCAACCCGTAATTTTTTCATTTAGCGCCTCACCTGTTGATAGCAAAAATATCAGCCGCCCATCTTACACCCGTGGCCCGGTTAACAGCAAAAAAAAGAGTTAGTACCTTTGGACTCAAAAACTGTTATTGACCGGCAGATTCAAACCTGATATACTCAAATCACAGTTTTTCTCTACTTCATCATTTCTTCGAATTGGGAGGTTCGAACCGTGGGGCAACTCAAAGAATTGACACTCAGGATGGCCCGGGCTGTAGTCAACGACCCGGAGATGGTAAAAGTTGAGGAAGTGGAGGGCGCGTCGATGATTGTGCTGGAACTTAGCGTATCGCCGGACGATATGGGGCGGATCATCGGCAAAGATGGCCGGGTAGCTAACGCGATGCGCACGCTGCTGCGCACCAGCGCGGCCAAAGACGGCAAGCGGGTCAATCTGGAAATCGTTTAACCAAAAAAAGCAGGCCACATTGACAATGTGACCTGCTCATCTGCCTCAACCTCAACTGACAGGTTTATTCCGCCCTGTCAGTTTTTTATTGCCCAATACTCAACAGGCGGCCGTCGCTGCGGCCAAACACCTCGGGGAAGTAGAACTCGTTGGCGGCGGCCGGCATTACATGATAATCGCCGGGCAGGGTGGCGCGCATGGTGTAGCTGTACTCGTAAGTGCCTTTGGGCAGCCGGTCGGCAAAGAGCACCACCTTTTCGTCGCGCAGTTCGCTGCGAGAGTACCAGCGCCACCACCAGTAGTAAGGCCGATACGGCTCGCTGCCATCGGCCCGGCTCACCGGCGCGAGCGTCGGGTCCATCGCCAGCAGGCTGGTTGTAGCCAACCCGGTGTCGATGGCCTCGGCCCCGGCCGGCAGCGGGTCTTCCAGCACCACGTAATACAGATCGTTGGGGGCGATGATCGTCAGATCAACCCGGATCACGTCACCGAGTTTGGCCTCGCGCACCTCGTTACAGACCACCGTTTTGTCCTTTAATTGCCGTTCCAGACACGATTGCAGCGTGTAACGCCGGCTGACCATCACCCCCCGGTCGGCGGGTTGCAGTTGTTCCACCGGCAAATACACTTTGAGATGGGCCGTGTAGTAAAGGCGGCCGTTGCCATCGGTGCGGGCGATGGTCAGCCGGTTGCCGGTATCAACCAGCAGATCGGCCAGCGGGATCACCTGCCGCGAGCTGGTGTTGACCGTGGCTTTGCTGGCGCTGCCGCTGATTATCTCGTCATCGTTCAGCAGAGCCGAAAAATCGTAGGCAGCGTCCAGTTCGCCGGTAACCACCATCCAGTCGGTCAGGCTGATGAGCGCCCAGGCCGTTTCCTGCGTGGTTTCCCAAATGCCGTCTTTGCGGGCCACCATCAACCAGCGCACCACGTTGGGGATGAGGGCGTTGTTCGGATCGAGCCGGGCCAGCGCATCGAGAATGACCGCCGTGCTGCGGGTGTCGGTGTTCATAGCCCACCAATCGTGCAGGTGTTCTTCCCAATGCGCGCCGGTGGCGCTGAGAATGGCGGCGTTGTTCAAATCTGACAGCAGGGTTTGGATGTTGCCGCTGTAGGCCGTTTTGTCGGTCAAACTAAGCGCCAGCGCCAGATAGGCCCGGCCGTAGTGGCTCAGTTTTTCGCGGGCGTCAAACAGCGCCGCCAGCGAGTCGCGGGGCGCGGCTCCGCCTTCGGCCAGCACGTATAGCACCCAGGCGTGCCGGTTGGCATCATACGTGGTGGTGAGCTGGCGCGTGCTTTGCAGATGGCTCAGCAAAAAGTTTTGGCCGTTGGCCAGCACCGTCGCCGAAACGTTAACGCCGGCCTGCTGCGCCCGCGTGAGAGCAAACACCACGTAAGCGGTAATGTGCACATTGCTCTCGCTGCTGGCCCACCAACCCCAGCCGCCATCGGGTTTTTGCTGAGCGTAGAGCTTGTTCAGCCCTTCGTCCACCAGCCCCGGCAGCCGGGCTGCCAGCTCTTTATTTTCGATGCCCAGTTTTTGCAGCGCGTCAAAGGTGAGCACGTTGGGCAAAAAGCGGCTGACGGTTTGCTCGGTGCATTCGTACTGGTAATGCTCCAGATATTTCAGCCCATCGACCATACCTGCGGCCAGGCTGGGGTCAAGCTGCACGGTCAGGTCGCCGCGGCGCTCGTCAAAATTGGGCGGCAGGGCGATGATCTCGGTGCGGTCGCCGCCGCCGACCAACTGCCCGGCCGTGCCGACGGTATCGGGCGCGGTGTAGCGGAAAACCAGCAGCGAACCGTCCGGGCCGGTGGTCAAACGCGGTTTGCTGGCATCCTGATAGCGGCCATCAGTGGAGACGGCGGCAAAAGTGAGCGTGGTGCTGGCTACATCGGTAACGGCCACATCCCAGGTCACTTTCGTTTCACCGCGGGCGGGGATTTCTACGGTTTGCACCGCCGCCGTGGTTGTATCGATGACGACGCCGGCATCGGTGGCCAGCGTCACCTCGGCTTGCAACGGCTCATCGGTATTGTTGGAGACGTTGGCCGCCAGTTGAGCTTTGTCATCCACCACAAAAAAGCGCGGCGCGACCGGCCGGATGAGCAACGGCAGCGTCGAAACCAGCTCAACCGTGGCCTCGCCCACCCGCGTATCGCGGGTAATGCCCACGCCGCGCGTGACCCAGGTGGTCAGGTTATCCGGCAGTTTGAGGCTGACCTGCGCCCGGCCGCTCTGGTCAGTAACAACGGTGGGATTCCAGTAGGCGGTATCGGCAAACTCTTCACGCACATCGATGCCGGCGGGAATTTGAGCCTGATTGGGCGCCACAGCGCCCGCCGCCGAGTCGGCAGCCATTTTGGCCTCTTCCATAGGCGCGGCGGCCAGCGGCATCGGCGGCGAGCCGGTGGGCATCGCTTCGCTTTCGGCCACCACTTCCTGCCGCATCGACTGGGTTTGGGCCACCAGCGCGTCCTGCTCCAGCCCCAAATCCTGGGCCAGCTCCAGCAAAAACTGGTTGGCCGAAACGGCCAGCCCGGCGGCGGTGTTGATGCCCAATCCGCGCCGGCCGTAAAACGCCTGCACAATGGCCTCCGGCTGGCGCGGCTGGAGGGTGAGTACCGCTTTATCCACCATATCCAGCGAAAATTCCGCCGCCACGGGTTGGTTGTTCGCGTCCGTCGCCAGCACGTCAAAGGTGACCGGCTGGCCGGGCTGCCCCTGCTCCGGCGATGGCGCCAGCGTCACGTTCAGTTTTTGGGCCGATGGCGTCACATCGATGGGCAGCAGCCCGACTTTGTAGGCGGCCAGTCGCGGCGCGTCGCCCTGTTTGGGGCCATCGCGGCCCTGCACCAGCACCACCGACACGTAAATGTTGGGCGCGTAATTTTCGGTGAGTGGCAGGCGGTAAACCTGGCTGCTGCCTTCAAATTTAATCACTTCCTGTTGGATGATGCGGCCACGTTCCACCGTCACCAGCGCCGTTTGCGGCCCGCTAAAGGGCGAAGGGATGAGAATTTCGGCGGTTTCGCCGGGGGCGTAGGTTGCTTTGTCGCTGATGAGCGTCAGCCGATCGTTATTTTCACGCCGCCAACTGACATCGTTTTTGCCGGCCACCCAGATAAACACGGATGAGCGGATGGGCGAGACATCGTCTTTTACCGTGGCCGCGTCCTGCGCCACAATCTGGTACGAACCGCCCTGCGGCGGGGTAAAGCGAGCCACTGCCTCGCCGCGGGCATCGGTGGTGACGGTCAGTTTATCGACCTCTTCTTTTTTCTCTTCCGACTGCCACGTACCGCCAAATTCGGTGGGAACAAAGGTGTTGACCCACTCGTGGCGAATGACCCGCACGTCGAGCGTTTTGTTGGGCAGGCGCTGCCCGGCCCAATCGACGGCGACCAGATCGACGGCGGTTTCCTGCCCGGCGTCGGCCACGTTTTCGGTGGGGCTGAGGCCGAGGTAGTAATCGCCTTTGTGCAAAATCACTTCGCTGCGGCCGGAGATCACCTGGTTGTCCGGCCCGGTTGCCGTCGCTTCGATAGTGAGCTTGTAGCTACCTTTTTGCAGCGCCTCGCTCAAGGTCTGGCCGTCAATTTGAACAGCCAGTTCCCCCGTGGCGCTGCTAGCGCCGCTGCCGCTCTGCACCGGTGTGGGGGCCGACGGCTGCCGCCACCACCAGCAATCAAAACAGGTGTAGGGGTCGTCGGCGTCGTTAAAACTGTAGTTGCCCAACTGCGCCGGTTTAAAGTAGTAATTTTCGGCCAGCACGTTCCACTGAATGTCGGCTCCGGCCAGTGGCCCGCCAAAAAAGTAGCGGGTGTTGATCACGGCGTTCAGATCGCTGCCACGCAGCAGTTCGGTTTTTTCCGGCTCGACGGTGACTTCAAATTCGGGCGGGCGGTAGGCGGCTACCTGAAAATATTGCTCAAAATATTGGTCGTTAAATTGCAGGCCGATAACGTAACTGCCCAGCGCCGCGCCGGCTTCGAGCTTGATCTCGTCGGCAAAGGTGGCGTTGGGACTGAGCGCGAGCTGTTTGTCCAGGATGGTCTGATAGTTGGCATCACGCACCGTCACCTGCACCCGGCCTATATCTGGCAGGCTGAACTTCACATCGTCCTCGGCACGGATAATACCTTTGAAGTAAACGGTTTGGCCGGGGCGATAAATGGGCCGGTCGGTGTAGATGTGGGTGGTAAACGGCGGCAGTTGGTACACCGGGTCAACCCCAAAATCGTAGGGACTGACGCCGCGCGCCCAGTTTTCGCTGACGGCGCTGAAGCGAGTTTGCTGGCCGGCCGGCAGCACCGCGGCCAGCACCGAGGCCCGGTTGGTGCGGCTGCTTAGATCGAGTTGGGCCACGCCGCTGGCGTTGGTAGTAGCCCGGCCCAGTTCGCGCCGGTCGTTTTCATCGTAAAATACCACCTCCAACCCGGCGATCGGCTGGCCGCTGGCCAGTTCAGTAGCCCAGGCCAGCGCATCTTTTTGGCCGGCTTTGAGGGTGAGGTTGAGATCAGACACCACCAGCAGGTGCCGCCGGCCGTAACGGTCCTGCTGTGGCAGTTGCGGCGAGTCGGTATCCAGCAGGTACAGGCCCGGTTCCAGCGAGCCACCGCCCTCCACCAAATCGATGGGCTGGAATTTCAGCTCGTTGTCGGGGGTGGTGAGCTGCTCGCGCCACTGGCGAATCAGGTTGGCCTGATCGGGCGTGAAATCGTACCACTCCCACTGCGGGCGAATGATCTGCTGCGGGTCAAGCCGGTACAATTTAAAATCGAGCGTCGTCAGGTTGACCACACCGACGACCACTTTGGCCGGCAGGGCGCTGTCGTAGGTGGCAATGAAATCGGGCGTGCGCAGGTCAAAACGGGGCGGCAGGGGCAGGGTGCGGAAGCGCACGGTCAGGTCATCGGTGGTTTTGTTGCCGTAGGGGTCTTCGATGCCGGGCCGGATGCGCACCCGGTAATCGGTGGCCGGTTTGGCCCCAAAACTGATGCTGAAACCGTTGTTCCACGGCGAATAGCTGGTGTACACCAGCGTTGGGGTGATGGGCAGCGGCGGATCCATTTCGATGTGCTCCATCACTGTGGCCGGTTTGATGGCCGTGTTGAACACAATGGTGAAATCGGTGTAGGGCGAGGCATCCTGCGCGCCGTTAGCCGGCACGGTTTCAACAATGCGCGGCAGGGGCACGGTGGTAAATCGGAAACTGTAGGGGCTGACCATACCGTTGCCGCCGGCCACGTTGGTGACGCCGGCGTCAATTTTTACCTGATAAGTCTGATCAAAATCCAGCCGTTGGGTGGGGGTGAAGGTGAGGGTGTTGCCCACCACTTCAAACTGGCCGGACACGCTGCCGCCAAACAGACCGCCGGTAGACAGGCTGAAGCGGCTCTGCGCCGATTGGGCATCGATGGACTGGCTGAACTGCACGCTGATGGCATCTTCAATCGGCACCAGCGTTTGGCCGTCGTTGGGGGTGGTAAAAACCACTTCCGGCGGCTGGGTGGTGAAGCTCCAACTAAAATCGGCGGGCAGATCGGTTTTGTTGGCCACATCCTTTAACCCGGCTTTGACCGTGGCTTTAAAAGTTGTGCCGCCGGGGATGTCGCCGGCCGGGGTAAACACGTAAATCGAGGTATTGAGCCACTCGCCCGCGCCTTTGATGGGTGGATCAAAAGTGAGCGGCTGCGGAAAATTCTCCGCCTCGGCCAGCGAGGTCAGCGGCACCACCGGCCGGTTGAACATCACCGTGATGGTGCTGGCCGTTTCCACATCGGCGGTGCCGTCGGCGGGGATAACCTGCGCCACTTCCAGATCACCGGGTGTGCCGAAGCGAAAGGTAAACGGCTCGGCCAGCGGCGCGCCATCGGCGGCCACGGCCTGCTGGGTGAGCAGGGCATCGTACGTGGCGGCGCGCTCGAGCGGCTGCGCCGGTTTGAAGCGCAACGTGCGGCCGCCATCGGCCCACGAAATATCGCCGGTCACCGGCTGCGGCTGGTCGGCGGCGGTTTGCAGGGTAAAGGCGGCGGCGGTTGCGCTTTGGTTCATAGCCCGGTCAAAGCTCAGTTCGACCACGCCATCAACGGGCAGTTCTTCGCCGCGGCGGGGAAAACGCTGCACAATTATCGGTGACACTGTATCCTCCGGGACAGGGGTAAATTTGACCACCGGCGGGGGCGGGGGATTGGTCGGTGTGGGGGTGGGGGTGCTCGGTTGGGCCGCGCTGTTGGTAGCCGTCGCGCTGGTGGCGCAGGCGGCCAACACCAGCAGCACCAGCAGGCTGAGGCCAAGGTGAAAGGTGGGAGACGCCAAAAATTTAAGAGTTGACTGCCAAACAGTTGCGCGTTTCATAGGGGACTCCTCCGGGAATGAGTGAATGAACGAGCCGGCGACTCAGCCGTAGCGCCTGATCGCGGCGGCCATCACTCCAATAGACGACAACCTGCGGTAAAAGGTTCCACACTTTTTATTATCGCACCGCAGCAGCCGTAAGACCAATGCCGGCCCCATTTTTTGAGCGGGGTAGTGGTAAAATTTCTGCGTCCGCAGTGTTGCGGGCCTGCCAATTGTGTTATAATCAAATCACCAGCGAAAGCAGTTTGTCCGCAGCTAATACCCACCCCACTATACTTGTTCCATCATTTTCAAAATCGACAACATTTCATTGTATTGGGCCGGCGGCCACGGCCGTCTATTCAAAGGAGAATACGTTATGTTGTCCACTGAAAATGAAAACAAAACCCGGCCTCTGTCTCGCCGGCAGGCGTTAAAAGCACTGGCGGCGACCGCCGGGGTCGCCACTCTGTCAAATTTGCCGGACAAATGGCAAGCGCCCGTGATTGAGGGCGGATTGCTGCCGGCGCTGGCCCAAACGTCCAATGCCTTTTCAATTTCCGACCTGTCGTCTGTTTTTACCAGTTTGAACGATTGCCCGTTCGCCAGCGTCACCGGCAGCACCCGCACCGAAAGTTTTGCGTTTAACGATCCCAGCGGCCAGGTTACAACCAGTGCAATTGTCAATTTTGCCTATCGATTTCTGCCCGATGGTGTTTCAGACGCGGTAACGATTCCCATCGGCGGGCCGTGGCCGGATTTTGTCGTCAATGTTACCCAGGCAGGCGGAACGTTTAACGGTATCATCACCCTGATATTGTGCGCACGCTTTGGCACTGAAACCGCGCTGCGGGATACCATTTCTCTGACCAACGCCGCCGGGCACACCAGCAATTCGCTCACCACCACCATCACTAAACCGGCCGGCGCGCAATCGACAGAAGGCGAACCGCTGCCGTAATAAGACAATCCGGTTAGCGACAATCTGCTCAACCTGTGCTAAAATGGTCTGCGACATCCTGGTGATGGATTTCACATGAAGCGGCTGATTTTTCCCCGGTTGAGTTTGAATAGTCTGGCGATGCTGCTGCTGTTGCTGCTAACAGCGGCCTGCGCGCCGGTTCCCCCGCCGTCATCGGCGGCGCCCATTATGGATATGGCCAGCGGCTGGCAGTATCGCTGGGGCGATTCGCCGGTGGGTAGTGACGGCGTTAAAACGTGGCTGCACGACGCGCCCAGCGACCCCGGCTGGCAGAATCTTGAGCAGTTGAGCCAACTCGGCAGCCAGCGCGGTGAACGGATATTATGGCTGCGTGTCCGGCTGCCCGCCGGGCCGTGGCGCGACCCGGCCATTTTTATGGACTCGGTGGACCAGGGGCTGGAAGCCTACCTGGGTGAAAAGCTTATTTACAGCGCCGGGTTGATCGACCGCAGCGGCAATGAACCGGCGCTGGGCACCATTCACCACATGATTCACCTGCCCACCGATTTTGCCGGCCAAACGCTCTCGCTGCGCTTTTACTCGCAGTACAACACCATCGGCCCCCGCACCGGCGTTTTTTTGGGCGAACACGCCGACCACCTGCTCAATATTTTATACGTGGATATCGACCGCTTTATTTTAGGCAACCTGCTGCTGGTGATCAGTCTGGTGGCGCTGGTGCTGTTTATCGGCCTCACCGACAAAAAAGCTTACCTGGCGATGGCCGTTTTTTCGGCGGCGGCAGGCACGTTTATTATTTTCAGAACGCAACTGGTTGAACTGTTTGTGACCAGCACCTTCATTCAGGAGTACAGCAAACTGGCCTCGGTTTATCTGCTGCCGGTGGGTTTGGCCGCCTTTTTTGAACAGGTGGTCACCCCCGGCCCGTGGGCGGTGATCCGCCGGTTGTGGCAGGTGCATCTGGGCTACACCGTGGCGGCTATTGGGCTGGCATTGCTGGGTGTGGTGCAACTGCTCAACACCGTGCTGCCCTACGAAGTGCTGGTGGCCATTACGCTGGTAACGCTGGTAACTGTTTCGGCGCGAGAGTCGCTGCGCGGCAACATCGATGCCCGCCTGTTTACGCTGGGCTACGCCATTGTGCTGGTCTTTGGCCTGCTGGAAATCATCGACGACCTGGGTGGCATCGACCTGCCGCGCCGGGTGATTCACTGGGGGGTACTCGGTTTTGTAGCGGTGCTGGTGCTGATTTTGGTGCGACGCTTCAACCAGGCGGTCAGAGCGCGCGCCCAACTGATCACCATTCAGCGCGAACTGAACATTGCCCACCGAATTCAGCAAAATCTGCTGCCGCCGTCCCGCCCCGACTGGCCCACCCCTGACGTGGTCTGCTTTAGCACCCCGGCCCACGATATGGGCGGCGACCTGTACGCCTATCACGCGTTTGACCGCAATCACATCGCCCTGACCGTAGGCGATGTCTCCGGCAAAGGCATGCCGGCGGCGCTGCTGATGGCCGTCAGCCTGGCCTCGCTGCGAGCGGCCATTCTCAACAACCTGGCCCCCGGCGAACTGCTCGTTTATCTGGATCACGTGATCGGCCTGTACACCCGGGCCACGTGGCAAAACTGCGCCATGTGTTACGTGGAGATTGTGCTGGATCACACCCCGGCTACCGCCGCCACGCTGCGCGCGGCCAACGCCGGCTGCATCCCGCCGATCATCCGCCGGGACAGCGGTGCCGTGGAGTGGCTGGACATTGGCGGCGTGCCGCTCGGGGTGGGGCTGGGCGCGGAATCGGGCTACACCGAGGCCGGCGTCAGCCTGAGCCGGGGCGATATGGTCATCCTCACCAGCGACGGCGTGGTTGAGGCTCAAAACGGCAGCCGCGAACTCTTTGGCTTTGACCGGCTGGAAAGAGCCATTGCCGGCGGGCCAACCACCAACGCCGGGGCCATGCTAGCCCATCTGCAACAGCACGTGGCCCGCTTTACCGGCCACACCGAAACCCACGACGACATCACTATTGTGGTGGTGCAGGTGTAAGTTAGCCAAAACTTGGGGTAATTAACCGCCCGTGCTACAATGTGGCGAATATTGAAATCAGGGGGATACTATGCAACGTTGTTACAAATTTTATGATTTGATCACCGCCATGTTTGTGGCGGTGTTATTAATTAGCAACATCGCGTCTGCGGCCAAAATTGTAGATTGGGGGGTAAGTGTAGCCGGCCTGCCGCTGGCCTTTGACGCCGGCACGCTGCTGTTCCCGGTCAGCTACATTTTTGGCGATATTCTGACCGAAGTGTACGGCTACAAACGCTCGCGGCGAGTGATCTGGTTTGGCTTTTTTGCCGCCGCGCTGATGGCCTTCACCTTTTGGATTGTGGGGCTGATGCCCGGCGAGGCGGCGTGGCAGGAATACGCCGGGCAAACGGCGTACAACGCCATTTTGGGCGGCGTGGCCAGCGGCGGCATTGTGCTGGCCAGTCTGGCCGCTTACTGGGCCGGCGAATTTTCTAACAGCGTGGTGCTGGCCAAGCTCAAAGTGGCCACCGAGGGCCGCTTTTTGTGGCTGCGCACCATTGGCAGCACGCTCGTTGGCGAAGGCGTCGACACCGTTATTTTTATTGTGGTCGCCAGCGCCTTTGGCGTGTTCCCCTGGGAAATCGCCGTGAGCCTGATCACCGCCAACTACATTTTTAAAGTGACTATCGAAGTGCTGTTTACCCCGCTCACCTACCTGATTGTTGGCTATCTCAAGCAGGTTGAAAATGAGGATTACTACGACCGCACCACCGACTTTAATCCCTTTACCCTGGCTTCGTAAAAATGATGACCCCGGAAGAATTTTTTGACGAACCCGAATTTAACGCCGACGATCTGCTGCTGAACGAGCCAACGCCGCCCGGCCACCGCTCCGGGTTTGTGGCTGTGGTCGGCCGGCCCAATGTGGGCAAGTCAACATTGATGAATCACTATCTGGGCCAGAAAATTGCCATTGTCAGCCCCAAGCCGCAAACCACCCGCAACCAACTGCTCGGCATTTTAACCCTGCCCGATCCCGACCAGCCGGAGCTTTCGGCGGCCTGCCCGCCGGCGCAGGTGGTCTTTATTGATACGCCGGGCATGCACGCTCCGCATCACAAACTGGGCGAGTTTTTGCTGACCGCGGCCCAAACCGCCCTGCCGGAAGCCGATGTCATTTTGTGGCTGGTCGATGTGAGCCGGCCGCCCGGTTCGGAAGAACAACTGGTGGCCGAGTCGATTGCCGCCGCGCAAAAAGCGGCCGAGTCGCCCATCCCGGTGGTGCTGGCCCTCAACAAAATCGATCTGCTGGGCGACGGCGAACTGGCCGGCATCGAGCAGCCGTATCTGGCGCTGTACCCGGCCGACCACTGGCTGGTGGTCTCGGCTACCCGCGACGACAACCTGCTGCCCCTGCTGCAAACGGTTGTTGAGCAACTGCCGGAGGGACCGCGCTACTTTCCGCCCGAACAGGTCACCGACCAGCAGCTCCGCTTCATCGCCGCGGAACTGATCCGCGAAGCGGCCCTGCACATTTTGCGCGATGAAGTGCCGCACGCGCTGGCCGTCGTCGTCACCGAATTTACCGCCCGCCACGAGGAGCTAACCTACATCAGCGCCGACCTGATTCTGGAGCGCAGCGCTCACAAACAGATTGTGATTGGCCAAAAAGGCAAAACGCTCAAACAGATTGGCCAGCGCGCCCGGCCGGAAATTGAGCAGATGGTCGGGACCCGCGTTTATCTGGAATTGTGGGTTAAAGTGCGGCCCAAGTGGCGCAAAAATCTAAACCAGCTCAAATGGCTGGGTTATTCAACATCGTAAGATTATTGATTTTGATTAGTGTCACGGAATTTTCGCTACCACGCACCTGGCTGTGGTCGGTGGCAAGTGGCAGGTTGCGAGTGGCGCGTTTTTACCCGCCACCCGCAACCCGCCGCCCGAACTTTTTTATCAAATTTTCAACAACAGGTGAATCACGCAATGAGTCTCATCGACAAAACAACCCAACTCTTTCAAAAGCACTTTGGTGCGCAGCCGGCAGACTGTTTCCGCGCGCCGGGCCGGGTCAACCTGATTGGCGAACACACCGACTACAACGACGGTTTTGTGCTGCCGGCGGCCATTGATTACCAAACAGTCATCGCCGCCGAACCCCGCGATGACGGCGTTGTCTCCATTGTGGCCGCCGATTTTGGCGAGCAAACCAGCACGTTTTCGGTGCGGGACGATATTACGCCCGACAGCGCCGCGCCGTGGAGCAATTACGTGCGCGGCGTGGCCTGGGCGCTCAAAAAACGGGGCTTCAGCCTGAGCGGCGCAAATCTGGTGGTTGCCGGCGATGTGCCGCAGGGCGCCGGCCTCAGTTCGTCGGCCTCGCTGGAGGTGGTGGTTGGCGTCACTCTGTCTGCCTACAGCCGGCTCAACCTCGATGGCAAAACCATCGCCCTGGTGGGGCAGCAGGCCGAAAACGAGTTTGTGGGCATGCGCTGCGGCATTATGGACCAGTTCATTTCGGCGCTGGGCCAGCGCGACCACGCCCTGCTCATCGATTGCCGCAGCCTGGATTACCGGGCTGTGTCCATCCCGGCCGGCACCGCTATTGTTATTGCCAACAGCAACGTTAAACGCGGCCTGGTTGACAGCGAATACAACACTCGCCGCCGCGAGTGCGAAACCGCCGCCGCCCATTTTGGCGTGCCGGCCCTGCGGGATGTGGCGCTGGATGAATTTGCCCTGCACGCCGACGAGCTCGACCCGGTGGCGGCCAAACGCGCCCGCCACATTATCACCGAAAACGCCCGCACCGAAGCCGCCGCCGAGGCGTTGGCCGCCGGCAATTTAAAGCTGATGGGCCAACTGATGGCCGAATCGCACGATTCCATGCGCGACGATTTTGAGATCACCGTCCCGCCTATCGATGCGCTGGTGGAGCTGGTGGGCGAGGTGATTGGCCCCGACGGCGGCGTGCGCATGACCGGCGGCGGTTTTGGCGGCTGCATTGTGGCGCTGGTGCCAGAAGCGCTCGTCTCCGGCGTGACCCGGGCCATCGACGCTAAATACCCCGCTGTTTCGGGGCTGCACGCCACAATTTATGTGTGCCGGGCGTCGGCCGGGGCCGGCAAATGTTAATAGCGGCCAAAAACTCCTATTCCAATTATTTCTAACTTTTGCTAAAATAATCGTATAGAATCTTTCCAGCGGCCAGTCAACCCACTATGCAAACAGCACCCGCAAAAGGCAAAATCTTAATTGTCGATGACGATATCGACATGATCAGATTATTGTCGCTTTACCTGACCAACGCCGGCTTTGAGATTATTGGACTGCAAAGCGGTACAGAGGCCATCAGCCGGATTGAAGAGATCAATCCCGATATTGTGCTGCTTGATATCCTGATGCCGGAACTGGATGGTTTTGAAACCTGCCACCAATTAAAAACTAACCCCGTTACCGCCAATTTCCCCGTCATCTTTTTAACCGCGCTGGCCGACACCCACAGCAAAGTTAAAGGATTTAAAATTGGAGCCGTCGATTACATCACCAAACCTTCGCAAAGTCAGGAGGTGGTGGCGCGGGTAAACACCCACCTGACCATGCGCCGGCTGCAACGCGACATGCAGGAGCAAAACGAACGGCTGCAAGAAGAAAACCTCAAGCGTCGCCGGGTGCAGGACGCCCTGCGCGAAAGCCGCGAGCGCTACCGGCTGCTGGCCGAAAACTCCACCGATATGATCTCACGGCAAACACCGGATGGCATCTATCGTTATGTTTCGCCGGCCTGCCGCGGCCTGCTGGGCTACGATATTGAAGAGATGGTGGGCAAAAAAGAGACCGACTTTATTGACCCCATCGATTTGCCGCTGCCGCACGCCACCAACGGCCACATTGAAGAACGCGAGCCGGTGGTCAAATACATCTATCGCGCCCGCCGCAAAGACGGGCAGACGATCTGGCTGGAAACCACCAGCCGGCTGGTGCGTGACCCCGACAGCGAACTCCCGCTGGAGATCATTGCCGTTTCTCGCAACGTGACCGACCGCAAAGAGGCCGAAGAAGCCTTGCAGCGCGCCCACGATGAACTGGAGCAGCGGGTGCTGGAACGCACTGCCGAACTGGTCAAACTCAACGCCGCGCTGGGCCGCTTTGTACCCCACGAATTTTTGCAGTTTCTGGGCAAAGCCAGCATTGTCGATGTGGTGCTGGGCGATCAGGTGCAGCGGGATATGACTGTTTTCTTTTCTGATATTCGCTCGTTCACCACGCTGTCTGAGCAGATGAACCCGGAAGAGAACTTTACCTTTATCAACGATTACCTCAGCCGGGTCAGCCCGATTATCCGCAAAAACCACGGCTTTATCGATAAATACATTGGCGACGCGGTGATGGCCCTGTTTCCCAACGAAGTGGAAGACGCCCTGACCGCAGCGATTGGCATTCAGCAGGAATTATCGCAGTTTAACCGCGAACGCCAGGCCCGCGGCCAGGAACCCATCAGCGTGGGTACCGGCATCCACACCGGCAGTCTCATGCTGGGCACCATCGGCGAACAGTTGCGCATGGAAGGCACCGTTATTTCCGACAACGTCAACCTGGCCTTTCGGCTGGAAGGGCTGACCAAACTGTACGGCGCGTCGATTGTAATCAGCCAGTATTCGCTCTTTAGCCTCAATCAACCCAACCGCTACCGCTACCGGTTTCTGGACCGGGTGCGGGTTAAAGGCAAAGCCGAACCGGTATCGGTGTTTGAAATTTTTGAAGGCGACCCGCAGGAAACCATCGATCTGAAACAAAAAACCCTGACCCATTTTGAAAAAGGGCTGCTCCACTACCACAGCCGTGAATTTGACGCGGCCAAAGCGCGCTTTGCCCGGGTTATTGCCGCCAACCCGGCCGATAAAGCCGCCGACCTGTACCTGAAACGCTCCGAGCATTTTGCCCGCTACGGCGTCCCCCCGGATTGGGAAGGCATTACCGCCCTCACTGAAAAATAACTCCAATTTATAACTCCGTGTCCCTTTGGTGTATAATTTCACCACCATTCCCAAGGACAAATTATGAACCACAATGGGTACGCGCACCCCGAAGTGCTGGTAGAAACCGACTGGTTAGCCCACCATCTGGCGGCTCCCAACCTGCGGCTGGTTGAAGTTGATGTTGACCCCGGCGTGTTTCACCAGAGCCACATTCCGCAGGCCATCGCCTGGAATTGGCGCACCGACACGCAAGACCCGCTCCGCCGCAATATTCTCAGCGCCGGCGCTTTCTCAAAATTGATGGCCCGCTCCGGCATTGGCCCGGATACCACTGTGATTCTTTACGGCGACAAAAACAACTGGTTTGCCGCCTACGCCTTTTGGCTGCTCAAATATTACCGCCACCCCAACGTGCGCATGTTGAACGGCGGCCGCAAAAAATGGGCCGTCGAGAGCCACCCCCTGACCACCCGCACCGCCCGGCCCGCCCCCACAGATTACCCGGTTCCGCCGTCCGATACATCCATCCGCGCGCTCCGGGAACAGGTGCAAGCCAGCCTCTATCTCGATTCAACGGCGCTGGTTGATGTGCGTCTGGCCCGGGAATTTTCCGGCGAAATGCTGGCCCCGGACCACCTCCTGCACGAAGCGGCCATGCGCGGCGGGCATCTGCCGGGCGCGGTCAATATTTCGTGGGGCCAAACCGTCCACGAAGACGGCACGTTCAAAGCCTCCGCCGAACTGGCCGCCCTGTACGCCGGCCAGCAGGTAACCGCCGACAAAAACGTGATTGTCTACTGCCGCATCGGCGAGCGCTCGGCGCACACCTGGTTTGTGCTTAAATATTTACTGGGCTACCCCCACGTGCGCAATTACGATGGCTCGTGGGCCGAATGGGGCAATCTGATCGATGTACCGATTGAGCGATAAAATGCTGCGCCTGTTTTACGCCGACACCCAACAAACCGTCACCTTTCGCCTGCTGGTGGGTTACCGCTGGATTTCCCTGTTGCTGCCGCTCATTTGGCTGTTCAGCCCGCGCCAGCCGGCCGCCGCGGCCATCGAGTGGGCGGCGCTGGTGATCGCCGCCAGCCTTACCCTGTATCTCACCGTTACCACCGCCACCACCAACCGGCTCCTGCTGCGGTTTCCGGCGCTGCTGGGGCTGGATTTGCTGGTGTCGCTGCTGCTGGTTGGTTTCACCGGGCTGGAACGCAGCCCCTACTACCTGTACAGCCTGGCCCCGATTCTGGCCGCGGCTTTCTTTTTTCGGGTGCGCGGCGGCGTGCTGGCGGCGACGGTGTACAGCGGCCTTTATCTGCTAACGCTGCTGCTGCCCCACCCCGGCCCAATTGATGTGATGGCTGCCATCGGGCAAATAATCAGCTTCTTTTTGATTGGCGCCATTTTTGGCTACCCGGCTCACCTGCTGCAACAATTGGAACAAACCCACTTTGAACTGGCCCGCAAAAACATCGAGCTGACCCAGCGCAACCGCGATCTGAATCTGGTGCGCGAGCTGTCGCTGGTGATGCAGTCGTCCATCGACCCGGCCGAGCTGCAAGAATCAATATTGCGCGGGCTGGTGCACGAGTTGGGCTACCCGCGGGCGGTCATCGGCCTGTACGATGAGGCACTCGATGCAGTGAGCAGTTGGATTACCCTTGATGCCGCCACCACCGACGCAGCCGCCAAAATGTCTCACGTCGATCTGGTTTCGCTCAAAAACGAGGCCGGGCCGCTGGCCCGGGCCATCAAAGGCAAACTGGTGGTCGAAATCAGCAGCGGCGAACCGCCAACCGCCGTCGAGCCGGTGAACCGGCGGCTGGTGACGGCGGCGCACTACATTATTTTGCCGCTGAGCCTGCGCGGCATCACCATCGGCGTAATTGTGGTTGATGGCCTGCCGGCCGACCAGCGGCTGTCGCAGGTTGACCGGCTGTCGCTGGACAACCTGGCCACGCACGCCGGGGTAGCGCTGGGCAGTATGCGCCTGTGTATTGACCGCGCGCAGCAAACGGCCATTACCGAGGAGCGCAACCGCATCGCCGCCGACCTGCACGATAACGTCAGCCAGATTTTGTACGGGCTGGCTTACGGCCTGCAGGCGTGCAGCCAGATTATGCCCGGCAGCCACCAGTTGCAAAGCGTGCTGGGCAAACTGCACCACAGCGTCACCGAAGCCCAGGCGCTGATCCGGCAGGCTATTTTCAGCATCCGCTCCGATGAGATCACTTCCGACACCTTTGTGGGCGGCCTGCACCGCCGGCTGCGGTTGCTCTGCCCGGACAGCACCACCGCCCTGCGCATCGATCTGCCCGGCAATTTTGATGGCTGGCCCGCGCCGGTGCGCAGCGGCCTGTTTCAGATTGCCCAGGAAGCGCTGGCCAACGCCGCCAAACACGCCCGCGCCCGACATATAGTGGTCAAACTGATTGATGGCCAAAACGAAGTTGAAATGCGCATTTCTGACGATGGTGACGGGTTTGACCCGGCCGCCGTCGATCAGACCGGCCATTTGGGCCTGTCTGGCATGGCCGAGCGCGCCAGTTTGCTGAACGGCACGTTTGAAGTCATCAGCACCTTTGGCGAGGGCACCCTGTTGGTTGCCCGCATTCCGTGCCACGCCACAGAAACGGTTTTGGCGGGCAGCGGGTAGCGAAAATAAAAGAGAGCATCATTATGCCACCCATTCGAATTTTGATTGTCGATGACCACGCGATGGTACGCCAGGGTTTGAGCCTGGCGCTGCAACTCCAGCCCGATTTTGAGATTGTCGGCGAAGCCAGAAACGGCCGCGAGGGCGTGGCGCTGGCCCAATCGCTGCGGCCCGATGTGATTCTGCTCGATTTGAGCATGCCCGATTTCAACGGCATCGAAGTGACCCGCAAAGTGCGCGAACTGTCGCCGCAATCGCGGGTGCTCATTTTATCGGGCGCGCACGCCGATGCCCAGGTTTACGCCACGGTTGAGGCCGGAGTAGACGGCTACATTGTTAAAGACGCCACCACCACCGAACTCAGCAGCGCCATTCGGCACGTGGCCGGCGGCGACAATTACTTTCACCCGCTGATCACCAGCGCCCTCATTCGCCACGCCCGCGGCGCCTCGCCGGCGCCGGCCGCGGCGCAACCCACCCTCACCAGCCGCGAACTGGACGTGCTGCAACAGATGTCTACCAGCGCCACCAACAAAGCCATCGCCGAGCGCCTGCACGTTAGCGAAGAGACCGTTCGCACCCACGTTAAAAATATCCTCCGCAAACTTGACCAGCCCAACCGCACTCAGGCCGTCCTCGAAGGCATTCGCCGCGAACTGATTACGCTGGAGTAAAATCACTCAAATGGGTGAGATGAATCCCCCATCGATGGGATGATTTGCGCCGGCCGCCTGTGCTACAATTGATAATGGCCTGACGCACAAACTCCAAACCCACTCTATCTGTTTCCTGAAAATATCGTGGGATTCGCCCCATCCCCCCACCCCCCTTCCCGGGGAAGGGGGAGATTTTAGCGGTGAGTGCGCCCGGCAGCAAAGCTGCCGGGCGCACTCACCGCGATGGGGACGGGCCAACGGCAATCAAACCTACCAACGGAGGTAAAATGAACTACGGCTTTGTTATCAATAACAAAACCTGCATTGGCTGCCACGCCTGTAGCACCGCCTGCAAGTCAGAAAACGATGTGCCGCTGGGCGTGTACCGCACCTGGGTAAAATACGTGGAAAAGGGCGAGTTCCCCAACTCGCGGCGCGTGTTCCAGGTAACGCGCTGCAACCACTGCGCCAACCCGCCCTGCGTGCGCATCTGCCCGGTGACGGCCATGTACCAGCGCCACGACGGCATTGTTGAGTTTGACCCCAGTGTCTGCATCGGCTGCAAAGCCTGCATGCAGGCCTGCCCCTACGATGCTATTTACATCGACCCCAACACGCACAGCGCGGCCAAATGTCACTTTTGCTCCCACCGCACCGACATCGGGCTTGAGCCGGCCTGCGCCGTGGTTTGCCCCACCCAATCCATCATCGCTGGCGATCTGGACGACCCGGCCAGCAAAATCAGCCGGCTACTGGCCCGAGAAGTGGTCAGCGTGCGCAAGCCGGAGCAGGGTACCTCGCCCAACGTTTTTTACATTGATGGCGATGACGTGGCCCTGACGCCCACCGCTTCGCAGGCCAATTTTATGTGGGCCGACCAAATCTCCGAGCAAAACGTCCACCAAAACGGCCACCATCACAACGGCCACACCAGCCAGCCGATCACCCTTTTTGAAAAAACAGCCAAATCCGGCACGCCTATCCGCACCCCGCAAACGCAGGGGGTGGGCTATCGCGGCGATCGCCCCATTCACATTGGCGAGGGGCGCGTGGCCGAGCATATGGTGCAAACCGGCTACAATGCCCAACACAAAATTCCGTGGCACTGGCCGGTGCCGGCCTATCTGGTGACCAAAGGTATTGGCGCGGGCGTGTTTGCCCTGCTGGCCATTTTCTTTGGCCTCAATCTGGTCGATTTTTCCGCGCCGCTGGCGCTGCTGGGTAATTTTGTGGCGCTGGCCTTCATTGGGCTGACCACCCTGCTGCTGGTGGTCGATCTGGAAAAGCCGCAGATGTTTCTGACCATTGTGCTGCGGCCGCAGCTCAAAAGCTGGCTGGCTCGCGGCGCGTTCATTTTAATGAGCTTTTCCGGGCTGGCCGGGCTGTGGTTCCTGCTCGAAGGTGCGGCTTTTATGGGCTGGCTTGATCCGGCCCTTGCCGGCGCGGTGCGCTCGCCGCTGCTGATTATCGGCTTTTTCCTGGCGCTGGGTTCGGCGGTGTACACCGCGTTCCTCTTTGGCCAGGCCGAAGGGCGCGACCTGTGGCAAAGTACGCTGCTGCCGGCCCACCTGCTGATTCAGGCGTTGATGGTCGGTTCCGGCGTACTGCTGGCGCTGGGCCTGTTTGTGGAACTGCCCGGCGCGATGGCCGCCGCACTGGTCTGGATTTTTGGGGTGTCGCTGCTGGTCGACCTGTTTGTGACCCTGCTCGGCGAGTTTGGCATGCCGCACGCCAGCGAGATTGCCGCCCGCGCCGCCCACGAAATCAGCCACGGCAAGTACAAAAACCATTTCTGGTGGGGCGCGATTGGGCTGGGCCACGTGGCGCCGCTGGCGCTGCTGGTGCTGGGCGCGCTCGGTGGGACGATGTTGTTTGGACTGGCTGCCATTGCCGCCGTGGCGACCATCGCCGGGCTGTACCTGTTTGAGCACGCCTTTGTGATGGCCCCACAGGAGGTTCCAAATTCGTAACACAGGAATTAGGAATTAGCGAACAGGAATTAGGAAAATCCTAACTCCTAATTCCCAACTCCTAACCCCTGGTTTTCACGGAGAACACATAATGAAAAATAAACTACAAAGTTTCCTCAATTCCGTTGCCAAATTAACATCGACCCAGCAGCCGGCCTTTGCCACCGCCGGAGTCAGCGCGCCGAAATCCGCCCCACTGGCCGAGCAATTTATTCCGATCACCGCCGCCAGCCACAACGGCAGCCCGGCCATCGAACCGGCCACCACTGAGGGGCTGACCAATTTTCCGCCGGTTGAAAAATGGGACGACTGGGTGGAGTACGATTCAAAGGCGTGGCCCAAAAAAGTGGCTCGCCACTACATGCTGGTGCCCACCGTTTGCTTTAACTGCGAAAGCGCCTGCGGCCTGCTGGCCTACATCGACAAAGAAACGCTCGAAATCCAGAAATTTGAGGGCAACCCCAAACATCCCGGCAGCCGCGGCCGCAACTGCGCCAAAGGGCCGGCCACCAAAAACCAGATTTACGACCCCGAACGCATCCTCTACCCGCTGAAACGGGTGGGCAAACGCGGCGAAGGCCAGTGGAAGCGCGTCACCTGGGATGAAGTGCTGGACGACATCTCCGCCCGTATGCGCAAAGCCATTCAAGAGGACCGCCACAATGAAATTATGTACCACGTGGGCCGGCCCGGCCACGACGGCTACATGGACCGCGTGATTCAGGGCTGGGGTGTGGACGGCCACAACAGCCACACCAACATCTGCTCGGCGGGGGCGCGCACCGGCTATTACCTGTGGGCCGGCTTCGACCGCCCTTCGCCGGATTACGCGCACGCCCGGGTGATTTTGCTGGTGAGCAGCCACCTTGAAACCGGCCATTATTTTAACCCCCACGCCCAGCGCATCATCGAAGGCAAAAGCGCCGGGGCCAAACTCATCGTGCTCGACCCGCGCCTGAGCAACACCGCCAGCCACGCCCACAACTGGCTGCCCACCTGGCCCGGCTCGGAGGCGGCGGTGCTGCTGGCCATTGCCAACTATCTCATCCAAAATAATCTGTACGATAAAGCATACGTGCGCCGCTGGGTCAACTGGGAAACGTCGCTCAAGGCGCTGCGGCCGGAGTGGGATGTCACTTTTGAAAATTTTGACCGGCTGCTGAAAGAGCAGTACGCCGAGTTTTCGCCGGAGTTTGCCGAACACGAAAGCGGCGTCGCTGCCGAGCGGATTATCGCCGCGGCCAAAGAGGTGGCCAACTGCCAGGGCCGATTGGCCACGCACGTGTGGCGCAGCGCGGCCAGCGGCAATCTGGGCGGCTGGCAGGTGGCCCGCACGCTCTTCTTTTTGAACGTGCTGACCGGCTCGGTGGGCACGCCCGGCGGCACCAGCGCCAACAGTTGGAACAAATTTGTGCCCAAACCATTTGATGTGCCGCCGCCCCAGAAAAAATGGAACGAGCTGCTGCTGCCCAACGAATGGCCGCTGGCTCACTTTGAGCTGAGTTTTCTGCTGCCCCACTTTTTGCTGGAGGGTCGCGGCAAGCTGGATGTCTATTTTACCCGCGTTTACAACCCGCTGTGGATCAATCCCGATGGCTTTATGTGGATGAAGGCGCTGCGCGACGAAAGCTTGATTGGCCAGCACATTGCGCTAACACCCACATGGAATGAGTCGGCATGGTACGCCGATTACGTGCTGCCGATGGGCCACTCCGGCGAGCGGCACGATTTGATGAGCCAGGAAACGCACGCCGGCCAGTGGATTGCCTTTCGGCAGCCGGTGCGCCGGGTGGCGCTGGAAAAGCTGGGCCAAAAAGTAAAATTCACCTACGAAGCCAACCCCGGCGAAGTGTGGGAAGAAGACGAGTTTTGGTTGCAACTGAGTTGGCGCATCGACCCCGACGGCTCGCTGGGTATTCGCCAGCACTTTGAAAGCCCCTATCGCCCCGGCGAGTGCATCACCGTGGATGAGTACTATCGCTGGATTTTTGAAAACAGCGTGCCGGGCCTGCCGGAAGCCGCCGCCAAAGAGGGGCTGACTCCGCTGGAATACATGCGCAAATACGGCGCGTTTGAAGTAACCCGCGAAAATTACGCCCCGTACGAAAAGCCGCTGCCCGGCGCAACGGCGGGCCAATTACCCGCCGGCTACAACGTCGATGCCGAAAACCGGATTTTAAAAGACGGCAGCGTGGTCGGGGTGATGGTAGACGGCCAGCCGAAAGTTGGCTTTGGCACGCTCAGCCGCAAGCTGGAGTTCTTCCAGCCGCTGCTGCCGGATTGGGGTTGGCCCGAAATTGAGTACACCATTCCGCACTACATTAAAAGCCACGTCCACCCCGATAAAATTGACCGCGGCAGCGGGGCGATGCTGCTGCTGCCCACCTTCCGCCTGCCCACGCTGATCCACACTCGTTCGGCCAACGCCAAGTGGCTATACGAAATCAGCCACCGCAACCCGGTCTGGATGCACACCGAAGACGCCAACCGGCTCGGCGTAAAAAGCAACGAGCTGATCAAAGTTGAAACCGAAATTGGCTATTTTGTGGCCAAAGTCTGGGTCACAGAAGGCATCAAACCGGGCGTCATCGCCATGAGCCACCACCTGGGGCGCTGGCGCTTGCAGGAAAACGCCGGCGTCAACCAACTGGCCTCGGCGCTGGTCAAGCTCGATGAAACCGCCGGCGGCGAGTTCGCCATCACCCAGATTCACGGCGCGCGCCCGTACCAATCCGCCGACCCCGACACCAGCCGCATCTGGTGGGAAGATGTCGGCGTGCACCAGAATATTACTCACGCTGTCCACCCGGACCCCATCAGCGGCATGCACTGCTGGCACCAAAAAGCGGTCAATGTGACCAAAGCCGGCCCCACCGACCGCCACGGCGACATCCGCGTGGACACCAATAAATCGATGCAGGTTTACCGGGAGTGGGTCGCAATGGCGCGGCCCGCCCCCGGACCTGACGGCCTGCGCCGTCCGCTGTGGCTCAAACGACCGCTCAAGCCGCACATCAGTACGTTTTACATTGGCGAAAATGGAACAGACAGCAAAGAAACGCGGCGGGAAACCGAGCCGGCCAAATAGTTAAGTTTTCAGCAGGAGGTTGATTTATGCTGCTTAAATATTTTTATGACGACAAAATTGCGCACGCCTCGTACATGGTCGGTTGCCAGGCCACCGGCGAAGCGTTGATCATCGATCCGGGCCGGGACATTGATATTTACCTGGCCGCTGCCGCCGAGAACGACATGAAAATTGTGGCCACCACCGAAACCCACATCCACGCCGATCTCATCTCCGGTTCGCGGGAACTCAACGCGCGGGTGGGGGCCAAAATGTATTTGTCGGACGAAGGCGACGCCAACTGGAAATACGAGTACGTAAAAGCCTACCCGGCCGAGCAGTACCAGTTGGTTAAAGATGGCGACACCTTTATGATTGGCAACATCAAGGTTGAGATTTTCCACTCGCCCGGCCACACCCCGGAACACATCTCCTTTATCATCACCGACACCGCCGGCGCTAACCGGCCAATGGGCATTTTTACCGGCGACTTCGTCTTTGTCGGCGATATTGGCCGGCCCGATCTGCTGGAAGAAGCCGCCGGCATCAAAGGCACCGCCGAGCCGGGGGCGCGGGTGATGTTCAAATCGCTCCAGCGCTTTAAGCAACTGCCGGATTTTTTGCAGGTGTGGCCGGCGCACGGCGCGGGCAGCGCCTGCGGCAAGGCGCTCGGGGCGGTGCCGAGCAGCACCGTTGGCTACGAAAAGCTGTTTAACTGGGCTTTGCCCGTAGACAACGAGGACGAGTTTGTTACAACGCTGCTGGCCGGCCAACCGGAACCCCCCTACTACTTTGCCATGATGAAAAAGCTCAACAAAGTTGGCCCGCCCATTTTGGGCGGCATCCCGCAACCGCCCCGGCTCGATCTGTCCCGGCTCAAAACCGAGCTGGCGGGCGGGGTCAAAATCATCGACACCCGGCCGGCGCGCGACTACGCGCGGGGTCACATTGCCGGCACCATCAACATCCCGCACGACAAAAGTTTTACCAACTGGGCCGGCTGGATTCTGGACTTTGAAAATCCGTTTTATGTCATCACCAGCTCGGACAACATCAAACAGGTGATGCGCGATCTCACTTACATCGGTTTGGACAACTGCGGCGGCTATTTTGATCTGTCGATTTTGGACGAGTGGGACGACGCCCTTGAAAAATACTCCCGCACCACCCCGGCCGACATCGCCGACAGAATCAAAAAGGGTGAAGTGACCCTGCTCGATGTGCGTAGCCAGAGCGAGTGGGACGAAGGCCACATCCCCGGCGCTATGCACATTATGCTGGGCCGGCTGGCCAACCGCATCAACGAAGTGCCCACCGACAAACCGGTAGTGGTGCAGTGCCGCACCGATGGCCGCTCGGCGATTGGCGCGAGTGTGCTGCAAGCCAAAGGCATCACCAACGTGATTCAAATGTTGGGCGGCTACTTGCAGTGGGCCGCCGAAGGCCGACCGCTGGCTAAACTATGACCCATCCAACTGCAACTGCTTTTCGCATTTTAGGCCACTTCTGGCTGAAAGAAGTCCGGGCCGCAGATGTGGCAACAATTGCCGCTTTGCCCGAATTGGCCGAAACTTTGCCCGGCCACACTGCCGCCGACCTCGACGCCCTGGCCGTGGAGTATCAGCGGCTGTTTGGCTTTAACCTGCCGCCCTACGAAAGCATTTTTATCGACCCTTCAACCATGCTGCTGGCTCCCGGCACGGAACGACTGGTGGCGCTGTACCGTCGGGCCGGCTGGACGCCCCCGGCCGGCAGCCGCGCCGGCGCGCCCGATCACCTGGGGCTGGAGTTGCTGGCCCTGGCCGATTTTATGGAGCAGCAGCCGCCCGCCGCCGAACAACTGCTGGCGCGACATGTGGCATTGTGGCTACCGGCCTTTGTTAGCGCACTGGAGCGACTGGCCCCGGCCCCCTTTTACGCCGCGCTGGCCGGCCTGACGCTCCAGCTCACGCTGTCTACCCTGGCCGATGTCCCGTCGCTCAGCGGAAATCCGTTCCCGGTGCTGCCTCCGCCGCCGGTTTATCGCGGCAGCGGCCCCGATGAATTTTCGCCGGGCCGGGCTGACTCGCCGGAGCCGGCGGAGCCGGAACTGCGCCTGCGCGATGTGGTTAGCCACCTGCTGCCGCCCAGCCAGGTGGGCCTGTACCTCACCCGTGAGGACATTGCCCGGGTGGCCCAAAGTTTGGGGCTACCGGCCTCTATGGGCGACCGCCGCCACATGCTGGAAACCTTGTTTCGGCAGGCGGGGGAATTTGAGCTGGTGCCGGCCCTGTTGGCCGAGCTAACCCACTTGTTTGACCACGCGGCCAGCACCTACACGGCCTGGGCCACCGACTTTCCGGCGTGGCGCGGTTACGCCGGCGCGTGGCAATCGAGATTACAAACAGGCCAGCAACATCTGCAAACCCTTGAACAAACCCTGGCCCAGGAGCAAGCACTCTGGCAATTTTAGCCTGAGCAACAACCATGTTAGGCGTTAATAAAGCCGTTGTCATCGCACCGGTTCAACACTGGTCTCAAGATATAATTTCGTTTCTCACCCGGCCGGCGCAAATTTTACGGGGATATTCCCGCCAGGATTTCCGCCCCGATTTGCTGGCCGGGTTGACAGTGGCTATTGTCACCCTGCCGCAGGCCATCGCCTTTGCCCTGCTTTCAGATTTGCCGCCGCAAACCGGCCTGTACACGGCCATCATCGCCTCGATTGCCGGCGCGCTGTGGGGTTCCTCCATTCATTTGAATACCGGTCCCACCAACACCACCTCGCTGCTGGTGCTATCTACCCTGATAACCATTGCCGCCCCCAACACCCCGGAATACCTGCTGGCCGCGGCACTGATGGCCATCATTGTCGGCGTGATCCGGCTGGTGATGGGGCTGGCCAAGCTGGGTGTGCTGGTTAACTTTGTGTCGGACTCGGTGATTATTGGGCTGACCGCCGGCGCGGGCATGTTGATTTTTGTGAACCAGTTGCAGCATTTGCTGCGCATTCCGGTGCCGCGCTCGCCCTATTTCACCACCACGCTGGCGGCGATTGCAGTCGGCATTGGCCAAACCCACTGGCTGAGTTTGGGGCTGGGGTTGATCACCATTGGCATCATTGTTGGGGTGCGACGCGTTAACCGCAATTTGCCCGGCCCGCTGCTGGCCATGATTGTAACCACGCTGCTGGTGGCCGTGTTCAGCCTTGACAGCCGCGGCGTGATCATTTTGGGCGAATTACCCCGCGGCCTGCCGCCGCTCATCATCCCGCCCATCACCGATGTCGACCTGATTCAAAAACTCTTTGCCGGCTCACTGGCCGTGGCGGCGATTGGGCTGGTAGAGGCGACCTCGATTGCGCGGGTTATCGCTATTCAAAGCGGCCAGCGATTGGACAGCAACCAGGAATTTGTGGGGCAGGGGCTGGCCAACATTGCCGCCGGATTCTTTTCCGGCTACACCTGCGCCGGCTCGTTTACCCGTTCCGGGGTCAATTACACCGCCGGCGCGCGCACCAGCATTGCCAACGTGTTTGCCGGCCTGTTTGTGCTGCTGGCGCTGCTCACGGTGTCGTCGTACGCGGCGCTCATTCCCCGGGCGGCGTTGGCCGGCGTGCTGATTGTGGCCGCCTACGGCATGATCGACCGCCGCGAGATGGCGCGCATCTGGCACGCTTCACGCGGCGACACGCTGATTATGATTGCCACCATGCTGGCGGCGCTGATTTTACCGCTGCAATTTGCCGTGCTGAGCGGCATCATCGTGTCGATCGTCCGTTTTATGGTCCGCACCTCAACCCCGCAGGTCCATCCCGTGGTCCCCGACGACAGTTTTGCCCATTTTGTTGAAGTTGACCAGCGACCGGTTTGCCCGCAGTTGGCGGTTATTTCGGTGAGCGGGTCGCTCTATTTTGGGGCCACCCAGCACGTAGAAAACATCATCCGCACCAACGCCGACCAGCACCCCGGTCAGCGATTTTTACTGCTGCGCTTGCACCTGGTTGATCACTGCGACATCAGCGGCATCCACATGCTGGAATCGGTGGTGCGGCTGTACCGCCAGCGCGGCGGCGATGTTTACATCGATGGTGTGCGCCGGGCGGTGAAAGATCAGATGCACATGATCAACTTTGACCGACTGCTGGGGGCTGATCATTTTCTGGATCGCGGCCAATCGATTTCTTACATTTTTCACAAGGTGCTGGAACCATCGGTCTGCATTTACGAATGCCAGGAGCGCATTTTTGCCGAGTGTCAGGCGTTGCCCAAATGGAGTTACGGCTCAAAAATCCCCGACGCCGTCAGCCTGCCCAGTTACGATATTCCCTCGTGGCGGCCCTCGGAATTGAAAGAGCGGCTGACTCTGAACGGCAAAGACATCCTGCTGGTAGATGTCCGTGAGCCGCGCGAGTATCAGCAGGGGCACGTACCGCGGGCGCAGCTTATCCCCATGCGGCACATCCCGAATCGGGGCAAAGAGCTGCCCCACAACCAAACCATTGTGCTGATCTGCCGGATTGGCCGGCGCAGTCGCCTGGCGGGTATCATTTTAAAAGACATGGGGTTTGAGCAGGTGGTCAACCTGCAAGGCGGCACGCTGGCCTGGGAAGCCGCCGGCTATCCATTGGCAGTGGAATAACTTTGTGCTAGAATCCCAAAGCGATTTACGATTTTGGATTTTGGATTTACGATTGGAGTCGGACAATTCCATTCGGGGCGACAACGAGGATGAAAATTGGGTAGGGGCGGTTCGCGAACCGCCCCTACATTCGCAACACCTGCACTGCGCGCAGGCGCAAGTGTTCGCTATTTTCAAAGGAGACGGACCCAGCCTGCGGCACGTCAACGATGAATGAAAATCTTTCAACCCCCTCCCGTCGCTGCGCGACTCCCTCCCCCTGATAGGGGGAGGGTTGGGGAGGGGGTTTATTTTCAAAGGAGCTATTAATTGATGACCAAGTTTAGCTGGACAACCCTGTTTATTTTAGTGATGGTGGCGCTGGTGGCTTTGGCTGGCTGCGGCGGCGCGCAACCTGCCCAACAGGCCGCGGTGGCCGATGTGAGCAGCCTGCCGGTTGACATCAACGCCCAAACCGTTGACAGCCTGCGCAATCGGGACGATGTAGTTATTTTGGATGTGCGCGAGGATTACGAGTACGCCGAGGGACACATTCCCGGGGCCGTGCTGCTACCGCTGGGGCAAATTCCCAACCGGCTGGCCGAAATCCCCAAAGACAAAACAGTGATTGCGGTCTGTCGCAGCGGCAACCGCAGCAATCAGGCTACCCAATTTTTGCGCCAGCAGGGATTTGACAACGTGCACAATATGACCGGCGGCATGAATTCGTGGTCGTCGGCCGGTTACCAGGTTGAGAAATAAAATGGCCGAGCAACCCACGCACTCACCCACCGACGCGGCAGCGCTCCGAGCCAAAGTGCGGCAGGCCAATCAAAAAAAGGGGCTGGTCATTGTTAACACCGGCACCGGCAAAGGCAAATCGACAGCTGCTTTCGGGGTGATGACTCGCGCCTGGGGCCGCAATATGCGGGTGTGCGTAATCCAATTCATCAAAAATGAAAACGCGCGCTACGGTGAGATCAAAGCCGCCGAGCGAATGGGCGGCATCGACTGGATTTCCAGTGGCGATGGTTTCACCTGGACCAGCAAGGATATGGATGAAACGGTGGCCCGCGCCCGGCACGGCTGGGACGTTGCCAAAGAACGGATTGCCAGCGGCAGCTACGATCTGGTTATTCTGGACGAGTTCACCTACACGCTGGTCTACAACTGGCTGGACACCGCCGAAGTCATCGACTGGCTGGCCGCCAACAAACCGGAGATGCTGCACCTGATTATTACCGGCCGTTCCGCGCCGGAAGCGCTGGTTGAATTTGCCGATCTGGTCACCGAAATGCGCGAGATCAAACACCCCTTCAACGAGCAGGGAATCAAGGCACAGCCCGGCATTGAGTTTTAAGTTGTTGGACTACACCTGCCGCGCCGCCACAAAAACCAGCTCACTGAGGGTGGGGTGAGCGGCAAAAACCGCGGCTAAATCGGCGGCTGTCGCCCCGGTTTGGATGGCCAGCGCCACCGGCGCCAGCATATCGGCGGCGTGCAGACCAACCGCCAACCCGCCGATAACCTTGCCGCCATCATCGAGGGCCAGCTCAACAAAGCCTTCGCCCTCGGGCGCCAGATGGGCTTTTAGCGTGCCGGCAAACGGCACTTTAATCCGCCGGCCCGCCAGCGACCCCACCTGCGCTACCTGCGGCTCGCTGTAAATGGCATGCACCACGGTTTCTGGCCGGAAGGGAGCCACGCTCGCGCCGGCGGCGTGTTTGCCTGCCACCCAGGCCTGAGCCATAGCCCGGTTGGCCAGCATCGGCGCGCCGGCGGCATCGCCCACAGCGTAAATGCCCGGCACGTCAGTTTGCCCAAAGCCATCAACCTGCGGCGATTTACCTCTGGCCACGGCCAGCCCGGCCGCTTCCAGATTGAGCCGGCTCAGATCAGACATACGGCCGATGGCCACAAACGCCATATCGGCCGTAATGGCCTCGCCACCGGAGGTGACTACCGTGACCGAATTTTCCGTTCGGGCAATGCGCTCGGCCAGTTGATTACGGATGATATTAACCCCGCGCCGGGACAGCACCCGGCCAATAAATTCGCCCGCGGCCGGGTCAAACGCCGGCAAAATCCCAAATTGATCGACAACCCAGGTTACGCTGGCGCCCAGCCGGTTGAACATATACACAAATTCGGTGCCGGTAGCGCCCGCGCCAATCACGGCCACCCGTTCCGGCAGCCAGTCAAGCCCGCTGGCGAATCTGGGGGCCAGCACGCGCTGGCCATCGGGCCGCAGATTCTCCGGGAAAAACGGCACCGAGCCGGCGGCGATGATGGTGGCGTCGGGTTGCAGGTGCGCCACGTTGTCACCCTGATTGTTTTCCACCACCACCTCCCGGCCGGAAACAAACGAGCCAACGCCGGTGACAATCTCAACGCCCAACGCCTTCAATTCGGCGTCGAGCTGGCCGTTCCACGATTTTTTGACGGCCTGAATGCGCGCCAAAATTCGCTCCGGGCTGGCCTGGCCGCCCGAGGCCGACAAACCTAACGCCGCAGACTCGGCGGACAACCCCAACGTGTCGGCGGCTGTGAGCCACACTTTGCTGGGCAGCAGGCTGTGCCAGCCAGAGCGCCCGCCAATCGGCGAGTCGCTCACAATGGTTACTTTTGCCCCGGCGGTTGCTGCCGCTTTGGCCGCTTCAATCGCCGCCGGACCGCCGCCAATCACAACAATCTGTTTTGCCATAACAAACTCCAATTTAAAATTGATGGGTTTCAAATCAATTATTCATTATAGCACCGTTCCATAAGGCCAATACAAGGTATAAGTAAGTGTTATGTAAGGGCATCGCCGCGCCTGATGTTCAATTGACATTACGGTTCAACGATGTTATAGTTTTTCACTCAAATTTCCATAATTTTACTCTGGTGCCAATTGCTGTCTCATCGAATAATCTTCTGTCGCACAGCAAAGCTGCTCCTTGGTCACACCTAAGCGCCAGAGAGCCTTCTATCCATTAAGTTTAGGTTAGCCTCAGTTTAATGTGGTATTTAGATTGGTCAATATGTTGGCTAGGGAGCTGCGCTGTGCATCCACTGCTCTGCAATTTAGAGCATCTTCTCACTGCCAGCGCTAGCAAACCGTCACCCAATAATTTTATTCACGCGCCAGATTGATGTTAATATTGGTGCTCATCGTTTACCAGTGAGGAGATTGACAATGAAGCACAGATTACTGATTCTGATGATGCTGGCTGCCCTGCTGGCGTTAGCCGCCTGCGGTGGAGCCGCGCCGCCCCCAACCGCCGCGCCCGAACAACCCCAGGAAAGCAGCCAGGCCGCGCCCACAGAAGCCCCGGCCGCAGAAGCGCCCGCTGCGGCCGCCACAGAAGCCCCCGCCACCGAAGCGCCCGCCGCTGCCGGCGGCACCGTGCGCATCGGCTGGAACGGCAGCCCGGATACCTTGAATCCCGGCGCCGCGCTGCTGGAAGAGTCTTTCACCTTGTACGAAATGGCCTACGACACCATTTACGATCTGCAACTCGATGGCTCGTACACCCTCACCCTGGCCGACAGCGTCGATATTTCTGACGACAACACTGTCTACACCTTCCACATTCGCGACGGCGTCAAGTTTCACGATGGCACGCCGATGACCGCCAAAGACCTGGCTTTTAGCTATAACTTTTACCAGCAACACGAGGATTTTCCGTACCTCAACAGTTACACCGGTTATTTTGAAAGCGTTGAAGCGCCCGACGACAAAACGCTGGTGCTCACCCTCACCGAAGCCATCCCCAACCTGGAAAGCCAGCTTGTCTTTTTGTACGTTCTGCCCGAACACATCTGGTCGGCCGTGGCCGAAGGTGACGCCGCCGCGGAATTCGCCAACGATCAAATGATCGGCACCGGGCCGTTCAAAATGGTGGAATACAAACAAAACGAATTTGTGCGTATGGCCGCTAACAAAGATCATTTTCTCACTCCGCCCAAAGTTGATGAAGTGGTTTTTCAAACGTTTGCCAACCCCGATGCCCTGGTGCAGGCGGTTGTTACCGGTCAGGTGGACATGATCACCGAAATGCCCAAAACGGCCGTGCCCACCCTGCGCAACGCCGAAAACGTAAAAGTGGTTAACGGCGCGCCGCTATCGCCCAATATCCGCGATATTATGTTTAACGTGGTTGATCCGGACAACTGCCCGGCAGAAGATGGCGTATGCAGCGGCCACCCGGCCCTGCGCGATCGCACCGTGCGCCAGGCGCTGGCCCACGCCACCGACAAGCAGACAATGATCGACGTGGCCCTGTTGGGGTTGGGTACGCCCGGCCTCACCCTGGTAGCCGATGGCCTGGGCGTTTGGTACAACAAAGACCTCAAGGATTACGATTTCAACATTGCCACCGCCAACCAGATGCTCGATGACGCCGGCTACAAAGACGCCGACGGCGACGGTGTGCGTGACATGCCCGATGGCAGCCGCCCGCTCTCGTTCCGGCTCAACTGGCCCAACGACATCTCCGAAGCGCCCCGGCTGGCCGATTTGCTCAAAGATACGTGGGGGCAGGCCGGCATCAAACTGGAGCCGCAGGCGTTTGATCCCGATGCCTTAACCAGTGTCTGCTGCCCGGCGTTTGATTACGATGTCATTATGTGGGGCTGGGGGTCGGACCCCGACCCGGCCTTTTTGCTGAGCGTGATGACCACCGACGAAATCCCCACCGGCTTCAGCGAAACCGGCTACTCCAACCCTGAGTTTGACAAACTCTACGCCGAACAGGCCACCGCCGCAGACGATGAACAACGCCGCCAGATCATCTACGAAATGCAGCGCATTGTTTTGGAAGACGTGCCGTATATCATCCCTTACTACGATCAAGCGGTGCAGGCCTATCGCACCGACCGTTTCAAAGGCTGGATCATCGACGCACCCAAACTGTCTCTGCAAGATACCACCTCGCTCACCGTGATTGAGCCGGTGCAATAAGTAATTTTGGATTGTACCTACTCAGTCGCACCATTCTGGACGTCATTCCCGCGTGTTTTTTGGCGGGAATCCACCGTTTTGGCTTTCAGTGGATGCCCGATAAAGACATTCGGGCATGACGGCTGAGTAGTTACTTTGGATTTACGATTTACGATTGGGTGATGTAACCGGCTATTTTATCCAGCCGGCCACCCAATCGTAAATCTAAAATCGTAAATCGTAAATCGGCATGAATCGTTACGCTCTAAAAAAGACCGGTTGGGCCGTGTTGACGGTTGGCTTCGTCATTGTCCTCAACTTTTTCCTGTTCCGCATTTTGCCCGGCGACCCGGCCAAAATGGTCCGCGACCCGCGCCTGAAAAAAGATGTGGTCGAGGCCATCCGGGTCCGTTTTGGGCTGGATGAGCCGGTTATCAACTGCGTGGAAAAAATTTCGCCGCTGAAGCTGGGGAGCTGCCTGGCCAATCCGCTGGAAACGCAATTTGGCCGCTACATCGTCAACCTGGCGCAGGGCGAGCTGGGCATCAGTTTTCACACCCAGCGCCCGGTGGCCGATATGCTGGCCGAAAGCCTGCTCAACACGTTGTTGCTCATCGGCCCCGGCACCATCCTGTCGATCATTTTTGGGGTGTTGCTGGGGCTGGTCGCCGCCTGGAAATCGCGCACGGCCATCGATTACAGCGCGCTGATTGGCAGCCTCATCGCCTGGGCCGCGCCCACTTTTTGGTTTGGGATTATTGTGTTGTTTTGGGGCAGCAGCCGGCTGGGGCTACCCATCGGTGGCAAACTGACCGCCGGCGCGGATTACGCCACCGTTTGGGAGCAGTGGCTGGATATTGGCCGCCACCTGATTTTGCCGACCATCACTTACACCATCATTTTTGCCGGGCAGTACACCCTGTTTATGCGCAGCGCCGTGCTGGAAATTTTTGCCGAGGATTATACCCTCACCGCCAAAGCCAAAGGGCTGGGCACGTTTCAGATTTTGCGCAAGCACGCCCTGCCCAACGCCATGCTGCCAACTATCACCATTGTCGCCCTGAATCTGGGTTTTGTGGTGGCCGGAGCTATTGAAATTGAAACCGTTTTTTCGTGGCCGGGGCTGGGGTTGACTGTGGTTGAGGCGGTGGGCCGGCAGGATTTCCCGGTGCTGCAAGGCGCGTTTTTGCTGCTGGCCGTCAGCGTGATTTTGGCCAACCTGGGGGCCGATCTGCTTTACTCATACCTTGATCCGCGCATTAAAACGAGTTAGCCGTAAAATTAACCACGGAGACACAGAGCGCACAGAGAAAATAAAATTAAAACCTCGGTGAACTCTGTGCCTCTGTGGTGAAAACCGGTTGAACCGGGATACAAAATTATGGACGAGTTTTCAACTTTTTGGCGCGATTTTAAACGGCAGCGAATGGGCCTCATCGGTTTGGTAATGCTGTTGCTGGCCGTGCTGACGGCCATTTTTGCGCCGGTCATCGCCCCGTACGACCCCGCCGCCGCCGTCCGCGTCACCATCGACAATATTTACGCCCCACCCAACGCCGAACACCTGCTGGGCACCGACGACGCCGCCAAAGATGTGCTATCTACGCTGATTTACGGCGCGCGCGTGTCGCTGATTGTCGGCTTTTTTGCGTCGTTCATTTCGCTGGTTATTGGCGGCCTCATTGGCATTGTGGCCGGTTTTTACGGCGGCCGGGTGGAAAACAGCCTGATGCGCCTGACCGACATCATTTTGGTGATCCCCGATTTGCCGCTGATGATCATTTTGGTGGCAATTTTGGGCCGCAGCCTGTCGATCATCATTGTGGTTATTGGCGTGCTGGGCTGGACAACCACCGCCCGGGTGGTGCGCTCGCAAACGCTGTCGGTGAAAGAGCGTAAATTTGTGCTGCGCGTCCGGGCCATTGGCGCGGGCAATATGTATATTGTTCGCCGCCACATTTTCCCGCTGGTTTTCCCGCTGATGGTGGTTAACGCGGTGCTGGTGGTCTCGGTGGCCATCCTCAACGAAAGCACGCTCAGCTTTTTGGGCCTGGGCGACCCCACCCGCCTCAGTTGGGGCCAGATGCTCAATTTTGCCTTTAGCCGGGGCGCGATGAGCGCCGGCGCGTGGTGGGCGCTGGTGCCACCCGGCCTGGCCATTATTTGGGTGGTACTGGGGTTAACCCTGCTCGGCAACGGGCTGGAGCGCGTTTTCAACCCCCGGCTGGAACTGCACCATCTGTCCGTGGGGCCAAAAATGGTTGCCAGGAGTCAGGAGTCAGGAATCAGGAGTCAGGAATTGGGGGTTGAAAGTTAGGAAACGTTTTGCCCTAATTCCTAACTCCCAACTTCTAATTCCTCAAAATTATGGTCAAACTCAGCGAAGCGCCAACCTTGCTCACCGTAAAAAATCTCTCCGTCGATTACGTAACCGCCGGTCATCCCCCGGCGCACGCCCTGGCAGATGTCAGTTTTACCCTGCGTGAAGGCGAAATTTTGGGCGTGGTCGGTGAAAGCGGCTGCGGCAAATCCACATTGATGCTCAGTTTGATGCGGCTGCTGGGGCCGGCCGGGCGGATCACTGCCGGCCGGGTTGAATTTATGGGCCAGGATTTGCTCGATCTGACCGAAGCCGAGATGGCCCGTATCCGCTGGAAGCACATCGCCATGATTTTTCAGGGGGCGATGAATGCCCTCAACCCGGTGCGCACCGTTGGCGACCAGATTGCCGAGGCCATTTGGCGGCACTACCCCACCAGCACCCAGCAAACCGTTACCGACCGCGTGGCCGAGTTGTTTGAAATGGTCGGCATCCCGCCTTCGCGGCAAAAAGAGTACCCGCACCAATATTCGGGCGGCATGCGCCAGCGGGCGATGATCGCGATGGCGCTGGCCTGCGCGCCCCAAATTGTCATCGCCGATGAACCGACGACCGCGCTCGATGTCATGGTGCAGGCCCAAATTCTGGAACTACTCACCGAGTTGTGCGGCAAATTGGGCATCGCCGTGCTGTTTGTTACCCACGATTTGGGCGTGGTCGCCGAAATCTGCGACAGTGTGCTGGTGATGTACGGCGGCGTGGTGGCCGAATATGCCAACGTTGACACCATTTACAACGACCCGCGCCACCCCTACACCCGCGAGCTGCTCAAAGCCTTTCCCAACCTCACCAACCTCAGCGAGCGGCTGGCGTCGATTCCCGGCTACCCGCCCCGGCTCGATGACTTGCCGGCCGGCTGCCGCTTTGCGCCGCGCTGCCCCGTGGCCGTTGAGCGCTGCCACACCCAATCGCCGCCGCTGGTGGCGGTCGGTCGGGACCACGTGGCCCGTTGTTTTTTGCTGGAATGATTTACCTCTCACCCCCCTGACCCCCCTCTCCCACGAGTGGGAGAGGGGGAAGGAAGTTTTTCGGCTGTGCTTTTCGGCGGCCTTGCCGCCGAAAAGCACAGCCTCAATCAAATCTCCCCCTCCCGCAAGTGGGGAGGGGGCAGGGGGAGGGGACGAGGGGCAACCAAGTTGGAGACTGGAATCAATTGACTAACAATAATCAGCCAATTTTGCAGGTTGACCAACTGAAAAAGCATTTCCCTGTCAAAGGCAGCGGCGGCTGGTTGAAAGGCCCGCAACACTTTGTCCACGCCGTCGATGACGTGAGTTTCAACCTGGCCGCCGGTGAAATATTGGGGCTGGTTGGCGAAAGCGGCTGCGGCAAATCGACGCTGGTGCTGACGTTGTTGGGGCTGGAAGAAGCCACCGCCGGCCAGATTGTTTTTGAGGGGCAAAACGTCACCCACCTGCACGGCAGCGCCCTCAAATCGATGCGCCGCCACATCCAAATGATCTTTCAGGACCCGTTTGAAGCGCTCAACCCGCTGCTGACCATCGGCGAGCAGGTGGCCGAACCGTTGCTGGTACACGGACTGGTAGCCAGCAAAAGCGAGCGGTTGGCCCGCGCCGCGCAGGCGCTGGAAGACGCCGGCCTCAAACCCGCCGAAAGTTTCCTCAACCGCCGCCCGCACGAGCTATCCGGCGGACAGCGCCAGCGGGTGGTCATCGCCGGGGCGCTGGTGCTGGAACCTACCGTGCTGCTGGCCGATGAGCCGGTCTCGATGCTGGACGTCAGCGTGCGCGCCGAGGTGCTCAACCTGCTGTCCGATCTGCGCCAGCGGCGCGGCATTTCCATCCTTTTTATTACCCATGATTTGGGCACCGCCGCTTATTTTGTTGACCGCATCGCCGTGATGTACCTGGGCCGGATTGTTGAAATTGGGCAGACGCACGAGATTTTGGCCAACCCGCAGCACCCCTATACCCGCTCGCTGTTATCAGTGATCCCCGTACCCAACCCGCGTCAGCGCCGCCAGCGCACCATTTTGCAGGGCGATCCGCCCAACCCCATTAACCTGCCCGGCGGCTGCCGCTTTCACCCCCGCTGTCCGCTGGCCGAGTCGCGCTGCCGCACCACCGACCCGGCCCTTATTCCTTTGGCCAATAGTCACGCCGCAGCATGTGTGCTGCTAGAAGGATAACCGATGTCCCCGGAAATTCTGATTACATTTACCATTCTCATTGGAGCGCTGGTAATTTTTGCCCTGGACCGTTTCCCCATCGATCTGGTGGCGTTGGGGATAATGGTGCTTATTTTGCTGCTGGGGCCAATCCTCAACATCAAACCAGAGGAGGCCATTTCCGGCTTCAGCAACCCGGCCACCATCACCGTGCTGGCCATGTTCATCCTCAGCGCCGGCATCGAGCGCACCGGCATTGTCAACCTGCTGGCCCACCGCATGATGAATTTTTCCGGCAACAGTGAATGGAAACAATTGCTGGCCGTCATTCTGGTGGTCGGGCTGATCTCGGCTTTTATCAACAACACCGCGGCCGTAGCCATTTTGATGCCGGTAGTCATGACGATGGCCCGCAGCCACCGCCGCCCGCCCTCAAAGCTGCTGATGCCGCTCTCTTACTTTTCACAACTGGCCGGAGTGATGACGCTCATTGGCACTTCCACCAACGTGGTCGCCTCGTCGATGCTCGTTCACGCGGGGCTGCGGCCGTACGGCATGTTCGAGTTCACGGCCATTGGTGTGCTGGTCTTTTTAACCGGCACTACATATTTTTTAACCATTGGCCGCCGGCTGCTGCCGGCCCGGCGCGGCGGGCCGCAAATTACCGAAAGCTACCGGCTGCACCAGTATCTGAGCGAAGTTCGGGTGCGCTCCAACTCGCCGTTGGTGGGCAAAAACCTGCAGCAAAGCCAGATGCGCGAACGCTACGACGTTCATGTCTTTGAGATTTTTCGCAACGGGCAAAAACTGCCCCACCCGCTGGTGCAAAACACCCTTCAACCCAACGATCTGCTGTTTATCAAATCCAGCCGCCAGCAGTTGCTGCAAATTCAGTCGGCAGCCGGCCTCGAACTGGTAGCCGACGCCCATTTGGACGAAACAACGCTGGCCACGGACAAGCGGGATTTTATGGAAGTGGTCATTGGCCCCAACTCAGAACTCATCGGCCAGCGGCTGGAAAGCTGCAATTTTCACTACCGCTACGGCTGCACAGTTATCGCCATCAAAAAACACGGCGAAATTATTCAGGAACGGCTGGGCCACGTGCTGCTGGAACTGGGCGATTCGCTGCTGGTGCGCGGTTTTGAGTCGGCGTTGGAACAACTGCGGCACGAAGCCCACTTGATTGTCACCGAAGAACTGAAGATGGAGGAGTTTCGCACCGGCCGCGCGCCCATCGCCCTGGCCATTGTGTTGACGGTGGTGCTGCTGGCCACGTTTGATGTGCCCATTTTAACCGTAGCCCTGACCGGCTCGGTGTTGATGGTGCTCACCGGCTGCCTCAAAATGAACGAGCTGCACGATGCCATCCGGCTGGACGTGCTGTTTTTGCTGGCCGGCGTCATTCCGCTGGGGCTGGCTCTGGAACGCAGCGGCGCATCGGAGCTGCTGGCCAACCTGGCCGCCCAATCGGCCAATTTTTTACCGCCGCTGCTGGTGTTATCGATGTTTTATTTTGTGGCCATGCTCCTCACCGAGTTGATTTCCAACAACGCCACCGTGGTGGTGTTGGCTCCGGTGGGCATTGCTACCGCTCACGCTCTGGGGCTGGACCCGCGCGCTTTTGTGCTGGCAATCATGTTAGCCGCCTCCACCAGCTTTTCCACGCCGGTGGGCTACCAGACCAACACCATGATTTACGGCCCCGGCGGCTACAAATTTTTAGATTTTCTGCGCGTTGGCGGGCCGCTCAACCTGACCCTCGCCGTGGTCACGCCAATATTTATTTATCTGTTGTGGGGTGTGTAAATGCACGATGCCATCAAACTGACCGAAAAATACGAACACCAGGGCTGGCCTTCATTAGACCGGCCCGACGTTAAACCGCCCGACGGTTGGAGCCTGTCGCTGATTACCGGCGTCAGCCGAGTGCGCCATCACCGGCTATCGCCCACCGGCGAGCGCATTGCCTTTATCTGGGACCGCGATAACCAGTCTGACGTGTACGTAATGCCTGCCGCCGGCGGCTGGCCGGCGCGCGTCTCTACCGAGCGCAAAGCCAGCGCCTACTGGGCCGATGAAGTGCCGCAATGGTCGCCCGATGGTCAGTGGCTGGCCTTTACGATGAACGGCCACGTGGTTGTGGTTGCCGTCGCCGGCGGCCTGCCCCAAAAAATCACCGACTTCACCACCGCTGCTTCAAACCCGGTTTGGCTGCCCGACAGCCTCGGTCTGGTGACCAGCGTGGAACGCCACCAAACCTCACAACTCCTGCTCACCGACCGGCGCGGCGCGTGGCCGGTGCCACTTACCTGTGGCCCGGGTGACCATATCGACGCCCGCCCGTCGCCGGACGGCCAGTTCATCGCCTTTGTCTTTCGCCCCCACAACGATCTCAACCGGCTGGACATCCAGTTGGTCGATTTGGCCAACGGGCAAACCATCCCGCTCACCGGCGCGGCCAAAATCAAAGACTGGTCGCCGCGCTGGAGTCCCGATGGCCAGACCCTCGCCTTTTTATCCGAGCGCAGCGGCTGGGCCGAGGTTTGGCTGATTGGCCGCGATGGCCAGAATTTGCGCCAGCTCACCCATTTGGGGCTGGATGTGGCCGACATCGCCTGGTCGCCCGATGGGGCGCGGCTGGCCTGCACCCTCAACCACGGCGGCGCGTTTGAGTTGGCCCTGCTCGATGCCCGCAGCGGCGCGGCCACCACGCTGCGCGGCGGGTTGGGCTTTCACAGCCGCCCCTGCTGGTCGCCGGATGGCAACTTCATCACCGTGGAATATGAAGACCCCGGCCAGCCGCCCGACCTGTACCGCGTAGCCGTGCCCGGCGGCGCAGTCACTCAACTCACCTTTTCCAACCCGCCGGCGCTGGCGGCGCACAAACTGGTGGTGCCCGAGCGGGTCAGCTACAAAAGTTTCGATGGGCTGGAAATCCCGGCCTTTCTGTACCGGCCGGCCAAACCCAACGGCGCGGCCATTTTGTACCCGCACGGCGGCCCCACCAGCCAGTACGTTTTTGAGTGGGATATTCTGGCCCAATATCTGGTGGCCAAAGGCTACACTTACCTTTGTCCCAACTTTCGGGGCAGCACCGGCTACGGCCTTGAATTTGAGCACGCCAATTACAACGATTGGGGCGGCGGCGACACGCAGGACAACCTGTTTGGGGCCAGATTTTTGCGCGAACTGAACTGGATTGATCCCGAGCGGCTGGCCATTGCCGGCGGCAGTTACGGCGGTTTTATGACCGCCTGCTGCCTGTCGCTGGACCCCGACTACCTGTTTGCCTGTGGCGTGGCCAAATACGGCGACGCCAATCTGGTGAGCAGTTGGGCGCAGTGCAACCGCGATATTCGCCAGTACACTGAAATGCAGTTGGGCCACCCGGCCCGCAACCGGGCGGTGTATCGCGCCGGCTCACCCATTTTTCACGTCGATAACGTGCGCGCGCCGGTGCTGGTGCTGCACGGGCTGGACGATGACGTTGTCCCGCCCGAAGCCTCGGAAGAATGGGTGACGGCGCTGCGCCGGGCCGGCAAAACCTTTGAGTACAAAACCTACCCCGGCGAGCCGCACGGCTTTTTGCAGCGGCACAACCAGCTCGATGTCTGGCGGCGGATGGAACGCTTTTTTGACTGGTACTTACTACCGTGACCCGCTTTTTTGAGTTTGACACGCTCACCTGGCCGGCGGTGGCCGCGCTGCCGCGCCACACGCCACTGGTCATCCCCCTGGGCAACGGCTACCCGCCGGACAAGCTGGCCGACGCGCTGGGCCGCCCGGCCCAAATTGGCCTGCTGCCGCCGTTGCCGTTTGGCTGGCGGGGTAGTGGATTGGCTGTGCCGGAGGCAGTGCTGGGCCGGCTGGTGAGCAACCTGTTAGACAGCCTGCGGGACGATGGCTTTTCCCGCGTCTTTGCTCTGACTCCGGCCGGGCTGGATATTGGGCTGGGGGTGGAGCGCATCGCCCTGCCGGCGCACGCCGCGCCCGCCGCCTCCCTGCCCGCCGACAGCGACCGGGGTAAAGCGATCCTGCTGCCCATTGGCCACACCGAACAGCACGGCTACCACCTGCCGCTCAGCACCGATACGCTCATCATCAACGCCATCAGCCGGGGCGTGGCCGCAGCCGCGCCGGAGCAGGCCGTCACTCTGCCGGCTTTTCCCTACGGCGTCAGTACCCATCGCGCCTGCTTTGCCGGCACGCTCAACGCCGGCGGCCGGGCGTTTGAGGATTTCTGGCTGGCGGTGCTCGATGTGCTGGCAGCGCGGGGCTTTGACCGTTTCTACCTGCTCAGCGGCCACGGCGGCAACTGCTCGTTTTTAACCAACGTGGCCAAATACGCCGGCGAGCGCCAACCGCAGGCGTTTACCGCCACGGCCTGGCTGTACCTGTCCGGCCCGGCCGGCATCGAAGCGCTGGAAAAATATCGCCGCTCAAAAATCGGCGGGATGGGCCACGCCGGCGAACTGGAAACCGCCCTGCTGCTGCATTTGCACCCGGAACTGGTGCAGATGGCTAAAGTCGTCGATGAAACCGATTTTGTGGCCACGCCCTCGTACTACATGGACTGGGTGGAAGGCGGCGCGCTGGTAGCCAATCCGCCGTGGACGGACGACACCGCCACCGGCGCGTACGGCGCGGGCAGCCTGGCCACCGCCGAAAACGGCCGGCTGTGGCTGGCCGCTGCCATCGCTGAAAAAGTGGGGCACGTGGCTGAAATCCACGAGCAGCAGCGTCGCCGGCAGGCTCGCCGCCAGCGCGGCTAAAAATTGGTTCGGTCAAATCTGGAAAAAGTGGCTCTATCAATAGAGCCATTTTTGGTTTAAGCTGGGTTCGGAAATTTTATTTTTAGACAGGATTTTCTGGATAAAAAATCATAAAAAAATCTACCAAATCCTGTCCATTTATCGTTAAGCTGGGGTGTAATTTTACGGTTCAGCCGCTATGATCAAATTGAGTAGGGGCGGTTCGCGAACCGCCCCTACAATTCGCTATTCACTAATCACTATTTTCACAGGAGTCATCCATGCCAAAAGATTACACCACTTTGCCCCTCAACCAGGTTCGCCGGGCCGACCGGGCCGTCACCGACGACGACTGGATCAAAGCCTTTCTCCACCGCGCTCCATTTGGCGTGCTGGCCACCGCCGCCGACGGCCAGCCGTTTGTCAACAGCAATCTGTTTGTGTTTGACGAAACCGCGCACGCCATTTTTATGCACACAGCACGAGTCGGCCGCACCCAGGCCAACGTCGCCGCCAACGAAAAGGTCTGCTTCAGCATCAGCGAAATGGGCCGGCTGCTGCCTGCCGACGAGGCGCTGGAATTTAGCGTGGAATATGCCGGCGTGGTGGTGTTTGGCCGTGGCACCATTATCACCGACGAAACCGAGGCCGAACGCGGCCTGCAAATGCTGCTCGACAAATACTTTCCGCACCTCAAACCGGGCCAACACTACCGGCCTATTATCCCGGACGAACTGCGGCGCACCTGCGTGTACCGCATCGACATTGACCAGTGGAGCGGCAAACGCAAACAGGTTGGCCCCGATTTCCCCGGCGCTTTCCTGTATGGCGAAGCCCTGTAGCCAAGCTTCCCTTTCAGGTTGGAGATTCCCGTAAAACGCATTATAATAGGTCTGGTAGCCTCAGTACATCCAACTTGAACGAGGAGGCAGCAAAACTTTGTCTGCACATAGCCCAGATTCTCCAGCCAACGCCAAACCGGCGTTGTACTATCACTACGCCGGCCTGACCGATACCGGGATGGTGCGAGACCATAACGAAGATGCGTACAAACTCCCGTCAGATACCGATGTCTCCACCCGGGCCGCCAGGGGTCATCTGTACGTACTGGCCGACGGAATGGGCGGCCACCAAAAAGGCGAGATCGCTTCGGCCATCACCATTGAAATTGTCAACGCCGAATATTACGCCGGCATCATCGACATTGACGAAAACCAACCGGAAAGCGGCGTGATCGCCGCACTGGCGCAGGCCATTGAAAAAGCCAACCTGGAAGTGATGGACGCCACTCAGGGCGGCGGCACAACCGTAGTAGCTGCGGTTTTGCACAACGATATGCTGGTGGCGATGAATGTGGGCGACTCGCGGGCGTATTTGCTGCGCGATGATGAGTTGCACCGGCTCAGCCGCGATCACTCGCTGGTGTCCCGGCTGGTGGAAATGGGCAAAATCACCGAGGAAGAGGCGCTGAGCCACCCCCGGCGCAACGTGCTGTATCAGGCTCTGGGCCAGGGCAGCGATGTTGACATCCACATTGTGCAGGAAAAACTGCAACTGGGCGATGTAGTGATTTTGTGCAGCGACGGGTTGTGGGGCGAAGTTGGCGACCAGGTCATCAAAGAGGTGCTCGGCGGCAGTGAAAACCCGCGGATAGCCATTGAAACCCTGGTTGACCTGGCCAATCGCATCGGTGGGCCGGATAATATCACCGCCATTGTCATCAAGGTTTCTGACAAGGAAGCCCCGGAAGATGGCTACGGCTCCGAACCGCAATCGCCGTCGGCCAGCTCTGTGGCCGATGACGATACGCACCCTTCGCTGCCCGCGGTCAATCCCAGATTTAATAAACCGGATACCCTGCCAGAAAGCGGCAGTTGGGTAGATTAATACTGGCTATGATTGATTTTTTAAAGGTAGAGGAAACTGTCCGCAGCCTGAAAAATAAAGTCGAAGCCGGTGAGCTTGATCAGGCCGCGTTTGAGGAAACGCTTAAAACGATGATCGATGTGGCCGACGACGGGTACTACTGGATGTTTGGCCACAAATCCGGGCAGTGGTACCGGCACAACGGGCATAGCTGGGTGCCCGACAGCCCCGGCGAACTGCTGCTGGCCGCCCGCCAAAACCGGGCCGATCACGGTTCCACCCCGGAACCGGATTGGGCTAACGTTGATCTCGGCTGGTTCAGCCTGGCCTTAACCCTGGTGGTGGTGCTGTTCATTATTGTTTACGTGTCGGCGGCGTAGCCGCTCACAGAGTTGGCGCATCCGGCTAAAACAGCTTCTGCATCAACAAAACATCCAGCCAGCGGCCAAATTTGTAGCCTACTTCGCGCATAACCCCCACCAATTCAAACCCAAACGCCTCGTGCAGCCGCACGCTCACGTCATTGCCCTCAACGATGCGGGCCAGCACCGTGTGAAAACCGGCCGACTGCCCCGCCGCCAAAATGGCGGCCATCAGCGCCTTGCCGACCCCCCGCCCCCGGTAATCACCGTGAACATACAGCGATATTTCAGTTGTGCCGCTGTAGGCCAGCTTGGGCGACCAGCGGCTCAGTGAGGCCCAGCCGGCCACCGCGCCGTCAACTTCGGCCACCAGCACCGGGTATTCGGTTCCGTGCGCCGCCAGCCAAACCTCCTGTTCGGCCAGGGTGCGCGGCTGGGTATCAAACGTGGCGTTGGTGGTTAGCACCGCGTCGTTGTAAATGCTGGTAATGGCCGGTATATCGGCCGGTGTGGCGGTTCTGGTGGTGATCATTTATGATCCTGCTGCCGGCAGGTGGCTTTCGATACGGCTTTTGTGGGTGTTGGCGTTGTACTGCACCAATTTGTGGCCGTACCGCTCGCGGAGCGCCCGCAGCGGCCCCACCCGGTCGATGACTTGCCCGCCGGTCTGTTTGAGTTTACCTTCCCAATAGAAATCGAACTTCTGGTTGAGCCAGCGCCAGCGCAGCAGCGCGTAATACGGCGACAGCAGCCAGTGGCCCCGGCTGCGGCCCACGTACAAAATATCGCTGATGTCGCACATGGCGCTGGCTTCGGACTCGCTGACCCAGGGGGTGTTGCCCCGGTTCAAATCGAATTCGGCCCAGCCCGCCTGCGAATCCGGCGGCACGTAGCCCCGCGCCAGTGCGTCGGGCCACAGCGGTGTGCCGGGATACGGCATGTAAATGGCGATGGAGCAGCGGGCGTTGCGGTTGATCCGCGCCAGCCGGTCAATTAACTCGATGGTGATTTGCCGCTCGGTTTTGTCTTCGGCGGGCAAGCCAAAAATAAAACTGAGATTGGCCTCGATGTGCGGCGCAAAATCGGCCAGATTTTTCACGCCCCACTCGATCATCTCCGCCTTTTGGTCCTTGTTCATCGCGTCGAGCACTTTTTGACTGCCGCTCTCCGCGCCGATGTTGACCCACTGGCAGCCGGTGTCGGCCATCCACTGCACAAATTCCGGGCTGAGCAATTGCACCCGCACCTGCCCGCTCCAGGGCGTGTTCACTTTTTCAACCAGCCGCTTCATCGGCCGGGGCCGGCCAAACAGGTAATCATCGGCGTAATCCACAGCGTTGATACCGTGTTCGCGCTTGAGCCACTCAATCTGATTAATGATAAAGTCGTCGCTGTGCTGCCGCCAGGTGCGCTTCATCACCACCTCGTTGTAGCAAAAGCCGCACCGAAACGGGCAGCCGCGGCTGATGTACACCGGAATGGCCCGGTCAAATGGGCCGGATTGCAGCAGGTAGGCGCTCACATCGGGCAGCAAATCCCAGCGCGGGTAAAAGTCATCGAGATTTTGAATGAAGGGGCGTTCCATATTGACCACCGCCCGCCCGGATTCTTCCTTCCAGGCCAGCCCCATCACTTTGGCCCAGTTTTGCCCGTTTTTAAGCTGATAGGTGAACTCCTGCGCGGTCACTTCGCCTTCGTTGACCACCACAAAATCGATGGCCTCTTCGGCGAGCACTTCTTGGGGCATAATGGTGGCGTGAACGCCGCCCCACACCGTGGGGATGCCGAGCGCCTGCACGCGGCGGGTGGCCTCGATGGTGGGGGCGAGCTGCGGCCCGGTGATGGTGCTGAAGCCAACCCACAGCGGGCGGGCGGCTTCAACCCGGCGCACAAACGCCTCCAGCCCGGCTGCGGTCTCGTGCCACAGTTCAACGCGGTAGCCCTGCTGCATCAGCGCATCGGCCACGTACATAATGCCAAATGGCGGGTACATATCCCGCTCATTTCTAAAGTTGATCAGAAAAATGTCGGTCATTGCCAAGCCCCCCGAAACTCAATGACGAATTACGAATGACCAAATTTTTGATAATTTATAATGGTCAAGAACATTTTGAACAGTAGCGTCATGCCCGAATGTAGTTATCGGGCATCCATAATAGGCGGTAAACGTAGATTCCCGCTAAAAGCGTGCGGGAATGACGATTACATTGTGTTCAACATCATCCTGACCCCTACAAAATTTTTGATAATTCATCATTCGTAATTCGTCATTGTTCATTGATAATTGGCCTAAACCCCGTGCCCTGTGCGTGGTAATCTACACTGGGAATAGTAATACTGCAAGCGCTGCGACAGTTGCCGGCGGTGTGCGGCGGGCTGTAGCCCCACGAACCGCCTTTGACCACGTGAAAACGCGGGTCGGCTTCATTATACAGGCTGATGGTCCACTCCCAGATGTTACCGGCCATATCTACCGCGCCAAACGGCGACACATTTTGCGGGACAGCGCCCACTGGCAGCGGCGCGCCGACGCGCCAGTACCAGCCGCTGCGGGCCAGCTCGGGTTGGGGCGGGAGCAGGAGATTGCGCCAGTAGTACGCCAGCCCCGGCGAATGCGTCGCCGGCAGGCCGGCCAGTTCCGGCCGGGGCAACGCCTCGCCCCACGGAAAGGTGCGGCCATCGATGCCGCGGGCCGCTTTTTCCCACTGAAATTCGCTGGGCAGCGACACGGTTACGCCCAGCCGCTCCCCCAACCAGTCGCAATAGGCCAGCGCATCGGCCAGGGTTACATCGACCATCGGGTAATTGGCCATTTCCGGCGGGTACGCGGCGCAGAGGGAAAAGCGGCGCAGCCAGCCGGCCGGCCCGCGCCGGATGCGCCACCAGCACCCCGGCCAGTGATGGCCGGTATCCGTCACAAACTCGCGCCACTGGCGGTACGTGACCGGATATTTGGCCAGCCAAAATTGCTCCAGCCACATGGTTTGGCGCGGGCGCGGCGGCGGAGCCAGTTCCAGCCGCTCGTAGGTGATTTCCGGGCCGTAGATAAATTCGCCGGCGGGGATCAGCACAAAGCCATCAGCCATCGGCGCGCCGCCACAACCCCCAGGCCAGCGCCAGTGTATTCACCGCCAGCGCCGCCACCAGCGCGATAGCCGCGCCTACTGCGCCAAAATCCGCCAGCGCCGCCAGCAGGCCAACAAACACCACCAACCCGGCCAGCGACGCGGCAAACTTGAGCCGGCCCCGGCCCAGCACCGTCGCGGCTACGCCGGCGGCCCACAGCAGCACCGCCAGCGGAAAACCCAAACTGATCCATTTGAAGGCTGCCGCCGCGCCGGTAAATTTTGGGCCAAACACCAGCGGCGTGGCCCAATCGGCGGCGAGCCACACCAGCGCCAGCCCCACCACGCCCAGCCCCCAGCCCACTTTAACAAAATTGGCCAGCCAGCGGCGCGCCGCGCCGGATTGGCCGCTCTGCCGCAATCCGCTGAGGCCGGGGATGAGGCTCTGGGCAAACTGGCCAATCGTGACGTAAGCCAGCATAAACAACCCCAGCGCCAAATTAAAATAGCCGGTCTGCACCGAGTCGCCGGTCAGCACTTCGATGAGCAGCGGGCCGGAGCGGTACAGGGCCACGGCCGTTAAATTGGCCAGAAAAAAGCCGGCCCCAAAATTGATGTACGGCCGCAAAAAAGGCCAGTCGAACCGAAACTGGGCCGGCTGCCAGTAGGCGCGCACCCCCCACAGGCCCAACCCCAAAAAAATAATTTCCATGGCCAGCAGCGCCAGCAGCGCGCCGGTTAGCCTCAGCGGCGGCAGCAACGCCAGCAGCAACAGCAGCAGCGCCCACTGCCGCCACGCCTGCTCAGACATCCACAGGCCGATGCGGTTCAAACCGAGCGCAAACTGGTAGGGCACCCAGCCCAAAATGTGCAAAAAGACGCCCATGCCCAGCAGCGCCGCCCATTCGAGCCGCAACCAGTTGGCCAGCAGCATCCCGGCGATCATCGAAATTACACTGCATGCCGCCCCCACCAGCAGCTTGAACGCCAGGTGACGGGTGTACAGTTGGCCGGCTTCGGCGGCAGACAGGCCCGGCACAAACCTGCCCAGCACATCGAGCGTGCCAAAATCGCCCAGAATTTGCCCCAGGTAACTCAGCGACAGCACAAAGGCGAAGCGGCCGTAATCTTCCGGGCCAAACAGGCGCGGCAGCAGCGCCACCGTTGCCGCCAGCCCGGCCACCTGCACCACTTTGTGCAGCGACACCGCCGACAGGCTGCGGGCCACATTTAAATTGAGTCTGGCCAGGGTTGAGGGCATCGGCAAAAGAGGTCAGCCGGCGCTGGCGGCCGGGCCAATTCCCACCCAGTCAATTTCAAGGCCCGCCCGCTCGCCGAGCCGGTCGCACAATTCGCCAATGTGCTGCTGCAAGTGGCGCATGCTGTAAATTTGCAGCTCCAGCTTGCCAAAGGGCAGCCAGTGAAAACCAGACTCAGCCGCGCTCAAATCGGTGGCGGCCACCCACTTCACCACCTGCGCCTGGCAAACTTCCACGTACTCCAGCAGGTCGGCGCGGGTGTAGGGCTGGTCAAGCCGGGGTTTGGCGTGGGGCGGCCACGGCGTCGGCCCCATAAACTGGTAGTCCCGGCGGTTTTTTGACCACGGTTCAAACTCGTTCTCGGACGGGTGCAGGTAAAAGTGGGTGTAAAACAGGGCGTGATAGGCCACGTGCCAGAATCGGTTTTGATCGTCCGGGTTGTCCCACATCGCCGGCGGGCAGTCTGCAATCACCTGTTTGAGCATGGCCAGCGACGCCAAATATTGAGAAGTTATAATTTGTTTGATGTCCATTTTTGCACCTTGGTTGAATCTGGGTGTGAATACAGTGAGTCAGGAGAGAGGAATTTTGGGGGGAACTACCCCCCAAGCCCCCCGGCCTGCGGCGCTCTCCAACTCGTGTTAGTCACACCTTTTAAATTTAATCACCGCCGCCCAGAGCACCGCCGCCAGCCCGGCCCCGAGCAACCAGCTTCGCGCCCGGCCCCGCGCCGTTACCGCCAGCGGGCGCTGTCCCTGCCGAAAGCCGGTCAGCGTGGCCACCTGCCCCTCCACCGCCGCCAAGCGAGCCAGCGGCGCTAAATCCGGCCGGCCGATCTGCCGCAACAGCGCCGCGCCAACCGCGCCCAGCGGCGTTAACAGCGACCATTTGCGCAGTGGCCGCGGCGACAGGGCCATTTTGGCGTCGCCCAACTGCTGCTGCAACGCCGACAGGTGGTGCGTGTGGCTGTGCCGGTGTTCGCGGTCCAGCGTGGCTGGCAGGTCGGCGGGGAGTTTGCCGGCGATACTGAGTCCGGCCAATCCAACCACAGCGATGGGCAGCCAACGCAGCACTTGCTGTGTGTTACGGGTTGCGGGTTGCGTGTTTCCGTTAAAAACGCTGGCGGCCGCCACCAGCCCAAGCGGGAAGAGCCAATCGAGATTCCAGCCGCGGTATTCTTCAACGCCCAGCAAATAATCGGGGTCAACGGTGGTGGCGCTGACGGCTGCCGCCCCCGCCGCCGTAACCAGCGCGCTTTGGGCCAGCACGCCGGCCGCGTTTGGCCCGGTAATCGCGGCGGTTGCCGCCGGAAAAACCGCCGTCGCGGCCAGCGCCAGCCCTTTTTGAGCGTAAGCCGTGGTCGCCGGAGCCGGCCCGTGGTGGTGATCGTGATTGTGCGAATGATGGTGATGGCTGTGGTCGTGCTCATCGTGGTGATGCTGATGGCCGTTGCTCCCCGAAAATTTGAGCAGCGGCAGGCCGCCCAGCGCCAGCGCCGCACCGGCTACTTTCACAGTTTTGAGCCAGTCTGGCAGCGGCAGCAGATCGGTGGCCAAACCGACCGCGCCGGCGGTGCTCAACCCGGCCGCGGCCAGCGCCAGTTTATCGCGCGGCGGCTGTACCGCGGTCAGATCGGGCGGCGCGGCGTCCATCGGCGTAAAACCGGCGTGTGCCAGCGTGTGATGAACGTGATGCACATAATCCAGCGACTCCAGCGGGTCGGCGGCGTGCAGCACCCGGAAAAAGCGCAGAGAAACAAGCCGCACGCCGGCTTCCAGCGCCAGGTTGCCCCAGCGATAGGCGGCGGTGTGCAAATCCTCATCGAGCAGGTCAGCAGGTGTAAATTCGTGGGCCAGCAGCACCAGGCCGTCTCCGGCCAGATGCTTGGCCACAAACCAGTCGCCTTTTTGGTGGCGCGACTCGCGGAAATAGGCAAAGGTGAGCCGGTGACGGCGCATGGCTTCAACCGTGTATTGAATGTTAAATTCGTGGCCGGGAACCAGCGCGCCCTGCACCGCGATAATTTTCGCATCCAGCGCCGCCGCCTGCGCCAGCGTGCGCTCAATCATTTCCGGCTGAATCCAACTGTAGCCCACCGGCCGCGGCACCGGTAACAGCCCCGCCTGCCGGGCCAGCTCGGCGTGGGCGGGATCAAACCCCAGCCCAACTTCGGCCAAAGTGGGCAAATCGCCGCCGAGGTGAAAAATGCATTCCACGCTGGGCTGGGCATCAACGTGGGGCAGGCGAGCCTGAAACTCGGCTACCAGCCGGCCCGCCAGCGCCGTGTTGCGAGCTTGCAGATAAACCCGGTCGGGATTGCGCCCCTGAATCACGCTCAAATCGCCGGCCGCCAGCAGCCGGTTCAGCGTCAATTCCGGGATCGACAGGTGGGTAGCGCCGTTGGCCCGGTACTGCGCCAGCAACGCCGGCACATCACGCGCGCCGGGCAGGGTGGCCCGGGTGGCCACAGCCTGCACATCGTCCCAATCCAGCATCACCGCCACGCGATTGTTGGCCTGTTCCCACTGTCGCCGCCGCGCCAGCGAGCCGACTGTCAGCGCCGAACCGGCGGTCATCAAACCGTACGAGAGAAGTTGATGGAGTTTCAAAGAAAGCACCTCAGTTTTTGTGATGGAGTGTTGCGTGTTGCGTAATTCGTAATTCGTAATGCGTAATCCGTCATTCGTCATTCGTCATTCGCTATTCGCTCTACTGCCACCCGGTCAATCACCAGCGGGGTCACGCCCAGATAAACCACCTCAAAGCTGAGAGCCTGCCGGCGCGGGTTGGTTACGGTCAGCACCAAATCGTGATACAGATTTGCGGCGGAAAAATCCGCGGCGCGAATGGGCTGGGTCAGCAGTTCGTCAAAATTGGCCGTGGCATTCACCTGCAATCGAGCCAACTCCTGCGCCGAGTCCACCTGCTGCGGCAGTTTGAGCCGGAAGGCAACCCGGTAAACGCCGGCGTCAAAAATTTCAAACGGGCCGAAAATCGCTTTTTGGGGCGGGTCCTGCGCCGGATCGACCAGCCAGGCTGTACCGCCGGTTGCCGCGGGATCGGCAATTTCCCGGCCCACAAAATGGCCCAACCCCGTGGCCGGAAAGACTCGCTGCGGCCGGGTTTCAATGAAAGCCACATAACCAATCGCTATTGCCAAAATGATGGCTATGCCCGCCCATGCCGCCGGCGGCAGGCGAACCGCACGGCCCGTAGCGGGCGCGCCCGGCTCAATCAATCGCCAGGAAACGGCAGCCAGCAGAGCCAAGGTTGACAAACTGAGCAGCGGCAGGGCCAGCGCGTACCACGGCTGCGGGCTGAACAGCACGTCCGCAACCGCCACCTCCGCCGCGCCGGCAGCCGACAGGTGCAGCACCAGCGGCGTGCGCCAGCGGTCGGGGGTGGGGTTGGTGAAGCGAGTTGTAAATTGGCCGTCACCGGCCAGATCGGCGGCGGTGATGGTGTGATTGAACACCTGCCCCCCGCCCAACTGCTTCACCGACAGCCGCAGCAGTTCGGCATCGGCCGGCAGGCCGGGCGGAACGCGGCCGGCCAGAGTCAAGCGATAGTGGCCAAACGGCAACTCGGTCAGCGGCCCGGAGTCGATCAGCACCCGGCGCTCGCCGGCGGGAGTAGCGTCGTCCGGCGGCGACAGGCGGGCGTAGCCGGCCATATCGGGCAGCCAATCGGGCAGCGGCAGGCCGGTTTTGTCGGCGTAAAAAATGGGCAGCGACGCCTTGTAGGGTAGCTCGAAATGGGTGAGAACGATCCAACTGTTCAACAGCGACAGCACGGCCAGTACGCCCGCAAAAGCCAGCCACACGTTGCTGCGCCGAAAGCGCCGCCAGGCCAGGGCCAGCAGCCCGGCCAGTGGCGGCAGAACGGCCACCAAAAAGCGAGGGCCAACTTCCCAGGCAATCCAAAAGCCACCCGCCAGCGAGATTTGAGCCATCGACGCGAGAAAAGGCAGCAACACAAACCAGTGACGGTTTCGGCGGGCCAGCGCCGGCGCGCCCCACAGAGCGAGCACGTAAATTGGGGCAAAAATAAACAGGCCGCGCTGCTGGTCCACCAGCCAGCCCAACCCGCGCAGCCAGCGCGACACAAACTCGACGCCGGTGGGCGGGGCGATGATGTCGGCGCGGACGGGGGCGGTGAGCTGGCTGTTGAGCCAGCCAAGCCCCGCCGCCGAGGCCAGCACCAGCAGCAGCGCGGTCCCGCCAACGGGCGTTACCAGCCCGCGCCAACTACCCCGCCGTCGCCAGCTCCACAGCGCCAGCAGGGCCAGCAGCAGCGCCAGCCCTACAAAACGGCGGTTGAGCCACGGCAGCAGCGCCAGCGACAGCAACAGCGCCAGCGCCGCGCCCGGCGTGGGGGTGTCTCGCGCCAAAATCAAATAGAGCGCCAGCGTGATCAAAAACGCGGCCGGCAGTTCCGGGTAAACCAGAAAATTGTAAAAGAGCAGCGGCGGGCTAAAGGCCAGTAGCAGCGTCGCCAGCAGCGAGCCGGTGACGCTACCACTCAGCAGCAGGGCCAGCCGGAAGGTAACGGCTGCCAGCAGCGCACCAACCATCGACTGAAACACCAGCACCCCAAATCGCCCGCCGAGGGCATACGCCGGGGCAATCAGCAGCGGCAGGCCGGGATAATGGTTGAGAAATTGCTGCCCGGCCGCGTTCAACCTGACCTGCGGCACAATATCACGGCTGAAATAAAAATTGAGATAATCGAGGTTGGCGTAGTTGTTGGCCAAATCAAAATCGGCGTCATTGACCAGCGAATGGGCTGCCAGCAGGTAATGCGGCTCGTCGCCGGTGGCTCGCCAGGTGCGCGCCACAAATGGCAGCAGCAGCAAATACCCGGCCAGCACGGTAACGCCGGCCAGCACCGCCCACGAGGGCGCAGCCCAGCCCAGCGCCCGCTCGCGCGTCGTGGCCCGGGGACGGGTGGGGGCGGCCTCAATGGCCATCGGGTTCCGCCCCATCTGCCAGCGGTTCCGGCGGCGGCACCGCTTCGGCCCAAAGCTGATCGCGCCAGTGGAGCAGCAACCCCAGCCCAAACGCAACCGCGTTGTAACTGTAATAAAGCCAGTGCAGCGGCACAACCCGGAGGGCAAACCACGCGCCCCGGCGGTGGTAGAAAAAGCGGTACAGTTCCCAGTTGAGCCACACCAGCAGCGCCGCCAGCCCCGCGGCCGGCAGCAGCCCCAGCGGCTGCCACCAACTGACCAGCGCCGCCAGCAGCAGACCATACACCGCCACCACGCTGACCCGGTTGTGCGTTTGCAAATTCAGGTCGCTGGCAAAGATTTTGTCCCGCAGAATCAGCCGGGTCCAGGGAATGCCCCGGTCAAAAATATCAGATTTGAGCAGCAGCGGCAGCGTCCAGGCTTTGAGGTGCTGCACCTGCACCTCCTTCACCAGCCGAATCCGCCCGCCCGCTTTTTTGAGCCGGTAGCCCAGGTCAATATCCTCGATGGCCGGGCGGTGATACCGCTGCACATCAAAACCGCCGAGCGCCAAAAAGCGGCTGCGTTTGATACAGCCGCAGCCGGTCCAAAATGTCGATGCCTCGGCGCTGCCGTGCTGGTGCACGTAGTGATGGAACAGGTTTTTGTACTGGGCCACAAAATTGGCCGCGCCGGGGGCGTCGTCGTAAGAGCCAAACAGGGCATCCAGACCGGGGTCGGCGGCAAACTCGGCGGCAATCCGGGCCAGCGTATCGGAGTGAACGGCGCAGTCGGCATCGGTAAAAAAGAGGTAGCGGCCGTGCGCCAGCCGCGCCCCGAGGTTGCGCGCCGCGGCCGGGCCGTACTGGCCACCGGTGGCAAACAGCCGCGCCCCAAAATGACGGGCCAGCAGCCCGGAGCCATCGGTCGAGCCATCGTCAATCACAAGCAGTTCCCAATCGGCAAAGGTTGACTGTTTAAGCGCCGACAGGCAGCGCAAAAAGTGGCTGCCGCCGTTAAACACCGGGATGATCACTGAAATTAAAGGTTGCTGAGTCATTTTACGATTTTGGATTTATGATATTTATCGCCGCAGCCGCCGCTCTTCCCAAATGCGGGGCGAGTTGGCTAACGTGTGCCAAACCCCGGCCAGAGCCATGGCCACATCAATTGCAAAAAATAGCGGCACCCAAACCAGCCGCAGCCAGACCGCCGCCGGCTGGCCATCAATTTTGAGGGCGGCGGCAATTTGCCCCAGCGGCGACAGCAGGCTCACCAGCAGCGCGACTCGCGCCGGCCGGCTGCCCGCCAGCGAAAGCACGCCCACCGCCACCAGCGCCAGCCGGTCCAGATAGCCCAGAGCAAAAGCAAACAGCTCCAGCCGCAGCGGCAGCGGCAGCGATGGATCGCGCCACAATGCGCCAGACTGGCTGGCCGCCACATCGTTAAAGCCCCTGGCCCAGCGAGTGTGTTGCTGCCAGTAACCGGCCACCGACTCCGGCGCGCGGTGACAACTGACGGCAGCCGGGGTAAAGCGCAGCCGCCAGCCGCCGCGTGCCAGCTTCAACGTGATGTCAGTATCTTCCAGCAACGCGCCGGGTTGAAAACCGCCAACCTGCTCCAACGCCGTCCGGCGATAAGCGCAGTTAGACCCCAAAATGGCCGGCGCCAGATTCAACCGGTCTTTGGCGCGCATGGTCACTTGCTGGTGAACCAACCCTTCAAAGGTCGTGTAGCTGGCAGCCGGGCTGGCCAGCAGATTGCTTATCTGCCGCCGGCCGCTCACCCCGCCCACCGCCGGGTTGCCAAACGGCGCCACCAATTGGCGCAGGGCATCGGGGTGGGGGTGCTCATCGGCATCGTAAACGGCGATAATTTCGCCCTGCGGAAAGCAGGCCAGCGCCGCGTTCAACGCGCCGGCCTTGCCCACCGTTTCCGGCAGCGACAGCAAATGCCAATTGGCGAGCTGATCCAGATACTGCCCCACCAGCCGGCCCACGCCATCGCCGGAGCCGTCATCCACAAACACAACGGTTAATTGCGACGCCGGGTAATTGAGCCGGGCCAGCGCCGCCAGCAACTCCGGCAGCGACGCCGCCTCATTGCGAAACGGCGCCAGCAGCAACACCTCGGGCAACACCGGCGGGGAATCGGCGGCAGCCGCCCGGCCGGCGGTCAACGCCACCCAGGCAAAAAGCCAGCGCCGGACGGTAAACAGCAGCAAAACCGCAACCACCGGCCAGGAAAGCAGGTTAATAAGTTTGCGCATCACGTTTCGGTTTTGAGCGCCCGGCCCAGAAGCAGGCTGGCGGTATCGGTTTTATGTACGGCCAGCGCCGTTTGCCACACGCGCCACTTGCCGGCCAGCGAGCCGGCCCAGCGCGCCGCCTCGCGGCGGTCGGCCAGGCCGCGCCGCAAGCGCCCGGCCAGCGAAGTGAGCGGCGGCTGCTGGCTGCGCTGGAACAGGGCGTCCGCGGTCAGGTGGTCAATATAGTGTAACAGAGCCGGCGCGCAGGCCAATTTCAGTTCGGCCAGCGGGCCGGGCGGCACGGGTGTGCCGTAAATTTTGGCCGCCCAGGTTAACCCGGCGACCACATACGGCTCGGCGCGCGCCCGGCGGCTTAAATCGATGACCTGCCCCCAGTCCAGCTCATCGCGCCAGACACTGAGCACCCGGCCAATATCGTAAAGCTGCACAAGAATTGATGCGCCCATAATTACGTGAAAGGCGGCATGCACCGTCAGATGAAGCAGCGTGTCGGCGGCGGAGAGACGGCTGGCGGGCTGGCCGTGCAGTTCAGTAGCGATGGCTCGCGGCCAGACGCCGGGGGTAATATCCACCGTCAGCCCAAACCAGGCTTCCTCCAGCGAGCCGTGCGGCTCCACGGTGCGGTCGGCGGCGGCGCTTAAATAGGGGTTGGGGGTCGCGCCATCGCCGCCGGCCCGGCGAAAAGTGCTGAGATGTTTGGTGATGCCCGGCCCATGATCGGCGGCTTTGGTTTTGCCGTGGTAGCCCAACTCCTGCAGCAAAGCACCCACGCGGGGGAGATCATCGGGCATAAATAACAGGTCGATGTCGTTCATTGGGCGCAGGGCCGGCTCCGGATAGACTAAAGGAGCCAGAATCGCTCCTTTTAAAACGATACCCGGGATATGTTGCCGGTGGCAGGCGGCCAGAATTTCGGCCAGTTGGCCGGCGATGGCCTGATTTCGTTGGGCGTGAGCCTGGCGGGTTACGGCCAGTTTGGCCAGCGCCAGCGGCGGCGCGGCAAGCTGCTGTTGTTCAATTTGCCAATGCAGCAGGGGAGCCAGGCCAACCACAATGGCCGTGATCGCCACCGAATCCCAGGTTTCGGCGGTTAGCGCCGGGGCATCTCCCGCCAGAATATTGGCAATAATTTGGATAGTGACTGGTGCGGACTGGGCTGGTGTTTTTTCAGACATGCGCACTTGCGGTACAATTTGATCACACAGGCTTAAAAAAGGCGCGCTTTACTCATCAGCCTACTACCTAAACAAGAGTCAGCAACTGGCCCCCTCTGGTTGCTGACTTTTTTATCCAGAGAGGAAAGTTATACTTAGTGGGAGCTGAAGGTAACGGACTTTAATTCAGCGTGCTTTTTGATTGCGGGCTTGCTGTACTTTTTCATAAAATGAGACTCCTTTCTACTGTTAATGCGAACCATGAAAAATAGAGCAAGCGCGCCTTTGTCAAACCCGTGTTGAGTGGGTTGGTATTTTACGGTCACAATACTTCGGGTCAATTGAGATGAGAGCGGAGTGGAGAACAGTTAAGCAATTATACACGAAATAAAACTTTTCTCAATACAACAGCTTCATTTTGTTTGTATAACGCCGATGGAATTGGTGTCGGTTCCGGTTTAAAACAAAGGCGAGGGTGATGATGCTATGCGGTAGTCCCACCCAGAACGGGAGGCAGTGGCAGCTCAACCCTCAGCTTACCGCTTTCTTCACGAGCGCGCTGATTCTTGCCTCTTCGGCGGCGGTCAACTCTTTCAGCGCGAAGGTAACCGGCCACAGGTCGCCGTCGTCAAGGTTCGCCGCGTCGCTGAAACCGAGCGTCGCATACCTTGTTTTGAACTTCTGCGCGCTTTGGAAGAAGCAGACAACTTTGCCGTCTTTGGCATACGCGGGCATCCCGTACCAGGTTTTCGGCGAGAGGTCTGGCGCGCTGGCTTTGATGAGCGCATGGAGCCGCTGAGCCATGGCGCGGTCCGGCTCCGGCATCTCGGCGATCTTCGCCAGCACAACACTTTCCCCATCCGTCTTCTTCGCATCCGCCTTCAGCTCTTGGGCGCGCTCCTTCATCGCGGCTTGTTCCTCGTCTGTAAATCCCTTGGCTTTCCTGGTGGTGCTCTTACTTTGAGTCATGAAAATCTCCTTCTAATTGTTTGAATTAGTGTGCCACAAAACATCGCAGCAAGAATTATAGCACATATGTTCTGAGATTTCAACGGTTTTGATAGCAATTGCCAGGCGCCTCACGCCCAAAATATAGATTTCTCCCTGCTCCACACGCAAAGATAAACCATCCACGGCTGTTACCTTACCGTATCGTTTCACCAGGTTCCGGGTTTCGATGGCTGTGTTCATTTGCTGCTGAGCAATGCCGCTTGATTTTTCATTGATGCTCAGTGTTTTGCGGACTAACTTTAAATTAGTGGGAATCCATTATAACTTTTTGAATCAGCCGCCATCCGGCCCGGGAGTGGCGTAATCGGTGGGCTGCGCTTCAATTTCTGTGGGGGAAGCGGTTGGTTCAACGGGCGGCGCGGGCGTGGCTGTCGGTTCGACAGTTGGCTCAATGGTAGGCGTGGCGGTTGGTTCGCTGGTGGGGGTGGCGACAACCACTCGTGTGTTTGTTGGTGAGGGCTGTGGCACCGGAGTAGGGGTAGCATCCGGCAAAAGCATGTCGGCATTGTGCTCCTGGGCCGGCGGCGTTCCCGGCGAAACGGCCTCGGCGGGCAGGGTGTAGAGCAAAATATAGGTGCTGATACCAAACACAATGGCCGCCGTCCAGGCCGTGTAAGCGGCCCACATCCAGTAGCGCAGCGAGCCGATTTTACGCGGCAAAATTTTCCAGCCGGCCAGCATGCAGTAAATTGATAAAACCTGGGCCACCGTGCCCAAAACCGTATGCCCCAGGCTCACCGTTAACGGCAGCGGCGCAATGCCGGCCGGTATCTCACCGATAATTATGCCGACGCCGGGAGCCATCCACAGGGCAATAAACACAATATTCAGCACAACCACCGGCGTTTGCAGCCAATCGTGCAATTTGTATTTGCGCTGTAACTGGGCCACCACGCCGGCGCTCAGTGCCAGATAAAAGAGAATCTGCACAATTAGCGTGATATCTCCCAGCAGGTAAGGGCTGAAAAAACCGTTCCCGGTCGCCGACGTTTCCATAAAGGTTCTCCTGAATCTATCACAAATTGGGGGGACTGGCAGCCATTATACCCATAAGCCGCTGACAAACGCAAGAAAAATTTCTCAAACAAATTATTGACACAAAAGAACACTTGTGCTAAAATAATTCGTATTCAATTCGAACAAATGGTCTACATTGAGGAGGTAACAAAACTGTGTCCAAGGTTAATGAATTAGATGGCAAGGAAAAGGCGTTGGCGGTTGCCTTGGGTGACTTGAAAAAGCGGTTTGGCGAGGGCGCAATTATGCGCCTGGGTGAGCGCAACGAGCTACAAATTGAAACCATCCCCACCGGCTGCCTGTCGCTGGATATCGCGCTGGGAGTGGGCGGTTTGCCCAAAGGCCGGATTGTCGAAATTTACGGGCCGGAAAGCTCCGGTAAAACCACGCTCTGCCAGCACGTCATCGCCGAGTCGCAAAAACAGGGCGGCATCGCCGCGTTTGTTGACGTGGAGCACGCCTTTGACCCCACCTACGCCGAAAAATGCGGGGTCAAAATTGATGATCTGTACGTGTCGCAGCCGGATACCGGCGAGCAGGCGCTGGAAATTACCGAAGCGCTGGTCCGTTCCGGCGCGGTCGATGTAGTTGTGGTCGACAGCGTGGCGGCGCTGGTGCCCCGCGCCGAAATTGAAGGCGAAATGGGCGACTCGCACGTGGGGCTGCAAGCCCGGTTGATGAGCCAGGCCCTGCGCAAACTGTCCGGCACCGTCAAGCAGAGTAACTGCCTGCTGATTTTCACCAACCAGCTCCGCCAAAAAATTGGCGTAATGTTTGGCAGCCCGGAAACCACCACCGGCGGGATGGCCCTCCGCTTTTACGCCTCGGTGCGGGTTGACATCCGCCGCATTCAGGCTATCAAGGACAGCGGCGAGGTAATTGGTAACCGCACCAAAGTAACCATCAAAAAGAACAAGGTTGCGCCGCCGTTCCGCATCTGCGAGTTTGACATTATGTATAACCAGGGGATTTCCAAATCCGGCGATATTCTGGATATTGCCGTGCTCGAAGGCATTGTTGACAAACGCGGCGCGTTCTATTCCTACGGCGACCAGCGACTGGCGCAGGGCCGGGAAAACGCCAAAACCTATCTGGAAGCCAACCCGGATTTGATGTTCACCATCGAAAATAAAGTGCGTGAGGCCAAAGACCTGCCGATTCTGACGCCGCCGGCCTTTGCCGAAGCGATGGAAGAAGTTGAGGCCAGCAAAAAGAAAGCGGTGCCCAAACCCGCGCCGCGCAGCCGCAAATCTGCCCCCGCCGAGCAGGCCGCCCTCGACATCGATCTGGATGAGCCGGGCGATATGGATGACGACGTTGTTGACATCGATATGGGCGATTAATTTGCAGCGATAATTAACCGGTTTTCCTCCGCGGCAATCCCGTCGTGGCTGCAACAGCCGTTCAAGACCCCGCTTGAACGGCTGTTTTGCGTTTGGCGGGCAATTGACAATTACCCCCATCAAGGGATAATAAGCCTACCTATTCAAGTACCCGGTATCATAGTTGATGAACTATCGATTGTTCGCCTCTCTGAAAGTTGGGCTGGCCGTAGCCGGCGGCCTGCTGCTGGTAATTGGGCTTGTGTCCCATCTGTCCGCCGCCGAACCGGTTATTTCGGTGCAGGGCGTCAGCACAGACGCCTGGCCCGGCCACGACGCCACCCTTCGATTGGAACTGCTCAACCACACCGACCAGGTGCTGTACAACGGGTTCATCTCCGCCACCCTGCCTGCCGGCCTGGCCTACGTGCCCGGCTCAACGCAGGTATTTGGCGAAGGCTGGCCAATGGTCAGCAGCGAACCCATCAGCAGCGGGCAAACACTCATCTGGGGGCCGTACGGCCTGCCCGTTGCCGGCGTAACCGCTCACAACCCGTTTGGCATTCACACTCTGATGGACTCGTGCAGCACGCCGCCGGGGCTTCATTTGGATGGGGCCAAAACGCTGGTCGGCAGCGGCGGCTACGTGACTCAGCTCTTTTACCCCATCACCACAACCACCACCGGCCCCAGCGATTGCGCCATCAATTTTGTGCAGGAAGCCTACAGCCGCAACCTGATCCCCATTTTGCGGCTGCAGGGCGCGCGCCAAAACGGCATCTGGCAGGCGCCCGATCCCGGCCCAAACGGCGATTACGCCGAAATCGCCCGGGCTTACGCTAATTTTGTGGCCGGCCTGCCCCGCCGAAACACCAACCCGCTCTACATTGCCGTGTGGAACGAGCCCGATTTGTGGATTGAGTGGAGCAACGCGCCCAACGCCACCCAGTACGCCCGCTTTTTTGTGGCCGTATCCAACGCCATCCGCAACCTCGGCGACGCCCGCATTCGGCTGGTCAACGGCGCGTTGACCCCCGGCAACCCGGCCTTTTTGGAAGCCATGCTGCGCGTGCCCGGCTTTCGGGATGCGTTTGACGTGTGGGCCAGCCATTGTTACCCCTACAACCACCCGGCCTGGTACAACAGCCACACCGGCTTCGTCCGCTACCGCACCTACGCCATCGATTGCTACCTGGATGAAATGAGCATCATCAAACGTTACGGCCGCACCAATTTCAAAGTGATGCTCACCGAAACCGGCTATCCGCTGGGCGATAAAACTTTTGGCTTTGAGGGTTTCCCGGCCATCAACGACAGCAACCGCGCCGGTTACATTACCAGCGCCTTTAAAGACTACTGGCAGCACTGGCCCGAAGTCGTGGCCGTTACCCCCTTCGAGCTGTCCGACCCGGCCAACTTTTGGGTGAGCTTCGACTGGATCAAATCGACCCACCCGTTTACGCCCTATTTGCAATACACCTCCGTCAGCGCCCTGCCCAAACCGGTGGGCCAAATTGAGCCATACGGGTTTCAGGTGATGTTCAAAGCCCGCGCCGCTAACGATGCCACCCCCGGCGATTACTTTGTGCAGCTTGCCGGCAGCGAGGCCGGCGGCAGCAGCGCCGCCGCCAAATTGGTCACGGTCACGGTGCGCGCCGCCGCGCCGAGCCACACCTATTACCTGCCGGTCATTTTTAAACAACCGCCGCTCACCGGCCCGTGGTACATGGCAGCGCAAACTGCCCCGCCGGACGGGGCGATTATTCCAACCCGCATTTTAACCGCCGCCGGGCCGCTGGGGGCGCAGGCCGCGGCGGCGGTCCGCCGGCTGTCACTCGGCGGCGAGCCGCTGGCGCTGGCCGTGGTTGATGACGCCACCGGCGGAGTGCTGCTCAGCGATGGCCGGCTGCTGCGTGTTGATCTGGCCGCGCTGGCCATCCGCGACACTATTTTGGTGGGGCCGCAGCCGCAAGCGCTGGCCCGCGGCGATGCGGCGCAACTTTTTATCGGCCTCGATGGCGCTGTCGCTCAAGTCGATCTGACCGGCGGGCAGATTCTCGCTGCCACTCCTCTGCCGGGCCGGATCACCGCCCTGGCCTGGGACCCGGCCGGCCGGCGTCTGTTTGCCGCCGATGCCCAAAACGACCAACTGCTGGTGCTGGCCGGCAGCCCGCCGCACGTCACCCACTCGCTGCCCCTGCCCGAACAGCCCGGCCCTCTTGTTTTTGACGCCGCCGCCAACCGGTTGTTGGTCGCTTTTCCGGGGGCAAAACGGGTGAGCGCCTTTGACGCCATCGATTTGACTGAGACCAACCGCGCGCAGATTACCGGCGGGCCAATTTTGGATTTGGCGCTGGATACCGCCCGCCGCCGGCTGGTTGCGCTCAACGCGCTGGCTCCCGGCTGGCGCGGCCTCACCCTGCTCGATTCCGAACTGCGGCAGGTGGCGCTGGCCGCCGGCCCCGAGCTGCGCAGCGCGCCGGCGCTGGCGCTAACATCTGCCGGCCACCTGCTCCTGCCCGAAGCTGGCGGGCTGGTTCAAATTGATGGCGATTCGCTGGCGGTTGGGCCGCGCCTGCCGCTGCCGGCGCTGACCCCGGCCGGGGGAATCGCCGCAGCCGGCCGCGCGGTTTACCTGCTCGATGGGGAAAGCCAATCCCTGCTGGAGGTGAGCCAGTGACCGCCGGGCTGTCGCCATCGGCCCGGGAATGGCGCTGGGCGGCCGGCTGGTCGCTGGCGCTGGTGCTGCTCAGCGCCGCGCCCTATTTGTTGGCCGGGCTGGCCGCGCCGGATGGCTGGCGCTTTGCCGGCCTGCTGGTCAACCCGCTCGATGGCCAATCGTACATGGCCAAAATGCAGCAGGGCGCAACCGGAAGCTGGCTTTTTCACCTCACCTACACCCCTGAGCCGCACCGCGGGGCCTTCACCTTTTCGTTTTATCTGGCGCTGGGCCACCTGGCCGGGCTGCTGTCGCTGCCCAACCCGCTGGTTTTCCACGCGGCGCGGCTGCTGGCCGGCTGGGCCATGCTGCTGGCCCTGTTTAAATTTGTGGCGCAGGTTACGCCTCACCCCGCCGAAAGGCGGCTGGCCTTTGGGTTGCTGCTGACCGCGTCCGGGGTGGGCTGGCTGGGGCTGCTGCTGGGCGCTTTCCCCATCGATCTTTGGGTGCCGGAAGCGTTTGTGCCGTACAGCCTGTACGCCAACCCCCACTTTCCGCTGGGGATTGGGTTGATGGCGCTCATCTTCAGCCAGATTTTACAGGCCGATGCCGCCCGCGCGGTTGATTTTGGCGTAACAGCGCTGCTGGCCCTGGTGCTGGCGCTGGTGCTGCCGTTTGCCCTGCTCACGGTTTGGGCCGTGCTGGTTGTGTTTTTGGGCTGGCGCTATTTTGCCGCCGGCCGCCGTTTGCCCGCGCGGCAAAGTTGGCTTACACTGAGCGCCGTTGTCGCCCCGCTGCCGGTGATGGCCTATTTTTACCGGGTTTCGGTCAGCAACCCCATTTTCGCCGGCTGGAGCGCGCAAAATATTACGCCCGCGCCCAACGTCATCGACGTGGCGCTGGGCTACGGGCTGGTCGGCCTGCTGGCGGTGGCCGGCGGCTGGCGAGTTATTCGCCAAAAAGAAAATAATCCCGGCGAATGGCTGGCGCTGCTGTGGGCGCTGACCACGCTGGGGCTGGTCTATTTTCCATTTGAACTCCAGCGCCGGCTGATCACCGGCCTGCACGCGCCGCTGTGTATTTTGGCCGCGCTGGCGTTGACCCGCTGGCTGGCCGGGCTGAAGCTGAAACCCCGCCGCCGGCGGCAAATTGTTACCGGCGCCATCGGCGTGGGCGCGGCCGGCACGTTGTTTATCTGGAGCCTGCCGCTGCTGGCTGCCACGCAGCCACCGAGCAGTTCCTACGGCAGTTCCCTGCTGTTTGTGCGCGCCGATGAGCAGGCCGCCTTCAACTGGCTGGCCAAAAACACCCGGCCCGAGGCCGTGGTGCTGGCGTCGCCGCGGGTGAGCATGTTCATCCCCGGCCAAACCCGCGCCCGAACCTACTACGGCCATCCATTTGAAACCGTTAACGCCGCTGCCAAAAAAGCGCAGGCTGAAGCCTTCTTTCGGGGAGAGCTGGCCGCGCCGCCGGAATTGGTCGATTTTGTATTTTACGGGCCGGCGGAGCAGGCGTTGGGCCGGCCGGCAGCGCTCAACCAATTGCCCGTGGTTTACGCCAACGCCACGGTCACAATCTATCAGCATATCAGAGGAACACAATGAAAAACGTGGAGGCGTCTTCGGCAATGATCGGCACATTTATTCTTGGACTTGTTTCAATAATGCTCCTCTCGGCGGGGCAAACGGCCATTAAATTTGGCCTCAACGCCATCGGCGGGGTCAGCCTGGCCGACGGCCTGTGGGGCATGCTCAAAATTTTCCAGACGCCGTGGGTTATCGCCGGTTTTCTGTTTTACGGCATCTCAGCTATTCTCTGGCTCGATGTCCTGTCCAAGCTCGATTTCAGCCTCGCCTTTCCGATGGTCGGGTTAACCTACGTGTTTACCCTGCTCATTGGCCGCTTCTTTTTTGGCGAGTCATTTGGCTGGGAGCGCGTGCTGGGCGTCGTGTTCATTCTCTCCGGCGTTTTCTTTTTGATCCGCAGCGGTAGCGCGGGCCAGTGACGGCTCATGTGGCCTCGCTTTAAACGCGACGCGCCCTATTTGCTGCTGCTCGCGGCGGCGGTGCTGGTGTTGTTTTGGCCGGCGCTGGCCAACCCGTTTCTGGTTTTGCACCCCACCTTTGGCCAATTCTCCGATGTGATGGTCATTCACTGGCCCAAAGCCCGGCTGCTGGCCGAAAGTTGCCATGCCGGCGAGGGATTGCCGCTGTGGACGCCGCTCATTTTGAGCGGCATGCCGCTGGCAGCCAACCAACTGGCCATGCTTTTTTATCCCCCGGCCTGGCTTTTTTGCCTGCTCCCCACTGAACCGCTGTTCAACGGCCTGTTTATTTTTCACCTGCTGCTGGGCGGCGCGGGCGTTTACATTTTGCTGCGCCGACAACTGGCCGTTTCGCCGCCGGCGGCGCTGCTCGGCGGGCTAACGTTCAGCCTCAACGCCAAATGGCTGGCCCACGCCGCCGGCGGGCATGTGAGTTTGGTTGGAGCTATCGGCTGGCTGGCATGGACGGTTTTGGCCGCGCACGGCCTGCTGGCGGCCAAAAGCTGGCGGCGACGGCTGGGCTGGGCGCTGCTGGCGGCGGCAACGCTGGCCCTGCAAATTACCACCCACACCCTGCCGGTGATTTATTCGGTGTATTTGCTGGGCGCGATGGCCGTTTGGCAACACCTGCAAGCCGGCTGGCGCAATTTTTCGGCGCGGCACCTGGCCGAATCGGCGCTGTGGCTGGCGGGCGTTGGCGTGGCCGCGGCCATGCTCGGCGCGGCCCAACTGCTGCCGCTACTGGAACTGGCCGGATACAGCAACCGCGTCCTCAGCCCGGCGCAGGCCGCCGAATTTTCCGTTAGCCCGGCCCAACTGCTGGCCGGCCTGCTGCTGCCATCGAGCCGGGGCGGCCACGAATTGATCATTTATTTGGGGCTGGCCCCGCTGCTGCTGGCCCCGTTGGGCCTCGGCCGGCGCAACCGCTGGAGCTGGTTTTACGCCGGCGTGTTTATTTTTGCCGTGCTTTTCGCGCTGGGGCCGGCCACTCCGCTGCACGGCCTGTTTTATCGCTTTGCGCCCGGTTTTGGCTGGGTGCGAACTCCGGCCCGCATCTTTTTTGTGGCCGGGCTGGCCGTGGCCCTGCTGGCCGGGCTGGCCGCCGAACGGCTGGCCACCGAACGCTGGTCGCGGCGCAGCCAGGCGTGGCTCAGCCGGCTCGCGGTGGGGCTGGGCGGCGTGGCCCTGCTGGCCGGGCTGGGGCTGGCCGTTTCGGTTGAGCCGGTGCGCCGCTCGGCGCTGGCGCTGGCGTTGATAGTGCCGGCCACGCTGGCGGTGATGGCGCTGGCCAGCCGGCGCTGGCTCTCGGCCGCGCTGACCGGCGGCCTGCTGAGTGTGCTGATTTTTATTGATCTGGCCTGGTTCGACACGTCGCTGCTGCGTTTTGTGCCACCGGAGCAGGCGCTGGCCCCCGGCCGGCCCGCCGCCGAATTTTTGGCCCGGCAGCCGGGACTGTTCCGTGTTTACTCGCCCAGCTACAGCCTGCCGATGCAAACCGCCGCCGCGGCCCATTTGCAGTTGGCCGATGGCGTTGAGCCGGTGCATCTGGCGGTGGTTGATGAATTTATGGCCCGCGCCGGCGGCTACAACGAGCCGGGCTTCAGCGTGACCATCCCCAATTTTGGCGCCGGCCCCATCGAATCGGCGTTAAAAAACACGCCGCCCAACCTCAAATTGCTGGGGCTGCTGAACGTGCGCTATCTGGCCGCCGCCTTTCCGATGGCCTGGCCCGGTTTGAAACTGCACAGTAAAGTTGATAATACTTTTGTCTACACGAATACACTGGCGCTACCCCGTGCCTGGGTAGCGCATCAAACCGAACCGGCGCAGGCCGATTGGCTGGACCAGCTCGACGCGCTGGACAATCCGGCCGATGTCGCTGTGATCGACGCCGGTTGGCCGCAATTGCGCTCGACGCGCCCGGCCAGCCCGGCCCGAATTACCCGCTTCGCTGCCAACGTCATCGAACTTGAGGCCGACATTGCCGAACCGGGCTGGCTCATCCTCAGCGAAATCTGGTATCCGGGCTGGCAGGCTACGGTAAACGACGCGCCCCAACCGGTAAACCGGGTTGACGGGCTGTTGCGCGGGGTCTTTTTGGCCCAACCCGGCCCGGCCCGCATTGTGCTGGAATACCGGCCGTGGACGGTGGTTTGGGGCAGCCGGCTGTCGCTGGCCGGGGCGGCGCTGCTGGGGCTGGCCGTGATGTATCTGGCGCTGCGAATGGCGACTTTGCGACCCGGCGAATGACGAATGACGAGTGACAAATGACAAAATACGCCACGCTGTTTATTCGCTGATTTGCCGGATTTGTGTTAGAATTGCAGCTTATTGTCACGCACGCACATTGGGGTGGCTGCGAAAATTGAGCGGCCTCCCCAAATTTTTTGCCAAGGAAAGAGAGCATGTTCAGAACACACACCTGCAACGAGCTTACCGCCGCCCAGGTAAGCGAGGAAGTGACCCTGGCCGGTTGGGTGCATCGCCGCCGCGACCACGGCGGGCTGGTTTTTATTGACCTGCGCGACCGCTGGGGCCTGACCCAAATTGTTTTTGACCCCAACGTTAATACCGAAATGCACAGCCTGGCCCAATCGCTGCGGAACGAGTACGTGATTCAGGTGGCCGGGTTGGTACGCCGCCGCCCGGAAGGCCAGGAAAACCCCAAACTGGCTACCGGCGATATTGAGGTTGAAGCCCACGGGTTGAAAATTCTCAACCAGGCCAAAACGCCCCCCTTCGACATCAACAAAGAAACGCCGGTGGACGAATCGGTGCGGCTACGCTACCGCTATCTGGACCTGCGCCGCGAGCGCATGCAGCGCAACATTGTGATGCGTCACGAAGCCGTGCGCTACATTCGCAATTTCCTGGCCGAAGCCGGTTTTGTGGAAATTGAAACGCCCATCCTGTTTAAAACCACCCCGGAAGGCGCGCGCGATTATCTGGTGCCCAGCCGCGTTCATCCCGGCAAATTTTACGCGCTGCCGCAAAGCCCGCAGCAACTCAAGCAACTGCTGATGGTGGCCGGCTTTGACCGCTATTTTCAGATTGCCCGCTGTTTTCGGGATGAGGACCAGCGCGGCGACCGCCAGCCGGAGTTTACCCAGCTCGATATGGAGTTGAGTTTTGTTGACCGCGGTGACGTGATGGAGCTCATCGAGCGGCTGATGACCGGCATGGCCGAGAGCATTTCACCCAAGAAAATTTTGCACAAACCGTTCCCGCGCCTGAGCTACGACGAGGCGCTGGCTCGTTTTGGGCGCGACAACCCCGACATCCGTTTTGGGCTGGAACTGAGCGACATCAGCGCTATTGCCGCCAGCAGCAGCTTTAAGGTTTTCAGCGACACCGTGGCCGGCGGCGGGCTGGTGAAGGGCCTCAACGCCAAAGGGCTGGGCCACTACAGCCGCAAGCAGGTTGACGAACTGACCGATTTTGTGAAGGATTTTGGGGCCAAAGGGCTGGCATGGCTGGTGGTGGGTGAGCAGGACGGCCAACTCGTCGCCGAGCGCTCGTCGTTTGCCAAGTTTTTGGCCGAAGCCGACGTGGCCGCCATTATTCAGCGGCTCGAGGGGCAGCCGGGCGACCTGCTGCTGTTTGTCGCCGACAAATTTGCCGTCACCAATGAATCGTTGGGCCGGCTGCGGCTGGAGTTGGGCGACCGGCTGGGCCTGCGCGACGACAGCGTGCTGGCCTTCTGCTGGGTCATCGATTTCCCGTTTTTGATGTGGAACGAGGAAGAGAATCGCTGGGACCCCAGCCATCACCTGTTTACCGCGCCGATGGACGAGGACATTCCGCTGCTGGACACCGAGCCGGGCCAGGCCCGCGGCAAACAGTACGATTTGGTGCTCAACGGCTACGAGATTGCCGGCGGCAGCATCAGGATTCACCAGCGGGAGTTGCAGGAAAAAATCTTCGGGTTGATTGGGCTGGAAATGGAAGAGGCGCGCCATCGCTTTGGGCATATGCTGGAAGCGTTTGAGTACGGCACGCCGCCGCACGGCGGCATCGCCCCCGGCATTGACCGGATCACCATGTTGCTGGCCGGTGAGCCGAACATTCGGGAAGTGATTGCCTTCCCCAAAAGCCAGGCGGCCATGGATTTGATGGCCAACGCGCCAACAGAAGTGTCGGAAGCGCAGCTCAAAGAGTTGCACATCAGGTTGCGGTAAAACAAGCGAATCTGCGAATCAGCGGGTCAGCGAATAGCGGGGGCGCTTCGCCCCCACAAAATTGGAGGAGTCCAAAACTGTAGTTTTGGACTCCTTTTGATTCTCACTGATGTTCCGCTGGAGCGCCCCCCGGCCTGCGGCGCTCTTTTTTATTTCATTGCCACCAGCTCGATGGCGCTGGCCGGCACCCACCCCTGAAAATCGTTGCCGGGCAGGGCCACCCGCCGCCAATCGGGCCGGCTCTCGGTAATGCGCACCTCCGCGCCGCTGTGCAGGTTAAATTCTACCACGTATTGTTCGGCGTTGCCGGGGCCGCTGGTTACATCAATCTCTTCGGCAACCACCACCGCCTCGGGCGCGGTCGATTCCTGGTAGGTGCGGCTGGCCATCGACGCCAGCCCGATAATCAGGAAAAAGCCGATGACGCCGGCGGCCCACAAACTGTAGCGGCGCAACGGCTCCACCAAAATCGCCACAATCAGGCAGGCGCTCACCAGCAGCCACAGCAGCAGCGCCAAAATCGCCGCCTCGCGGAGGGTCAGCCATTCCTCGGCCAGTTCAACCAGATTGGCAAACGCGTTATCATCGGCTTTGTCCAGCCGATCGAGCGTTTGCAGCCGGGCGATAGCCAGATTGGTGCGTGTCTCCGCATCGCGGGGGTCAAGCCGCTGCGCCCGGCGATAGTTCAAAATAGCGCGGCCAACATCGCCCTCTTTGAAGTAGGCGTTGCCCAAATTAAAATAAAGGGCGCTGTCCTGAATCCCGGCGGCGATAATTGACTGGTAAATGGCCACCGCTTCGGGGAACTGGCCGGCTTCGTAGCTGCGGTTGCCGGTTTCCATCGCCTCAACCGGCGTAACCTCGGTTTGGGCCAGCGACAGCGGCGTGAGCAGCAGCAGGCTCAGCCCGGCCAACAGCCAGATAAGCTTTTTCATCCGCGCCCCCCAAACGATTTTTCAAGCTCGTTGATCAACAGCCGCGTTTCTGAAACCAGCGTTTTCTCGTCGCCGGCAGAGATGGGCGCGTAGCGGCCCACGTCCACTTGCAGCAGCACATCTTTAATGCGCGCCACCAGCCCGCCATCAACGCCCGATTTCTGCAACAGAGCGGTCAATTCGGCAATCGTCAGGCCGGTAGTGGGTTTGTCGAGCTTGTCAGACAAAAATCCCAGCAGCGCCCGGCCGGCCGCCCCGGAAACATCCTCCCCCGCTACCTGGGCTTCGGACAGGATAGCCAGCGCCCTTTTACGGGCGATAATCGAGCGGGCATACGCCGGGTCGCGTTCCAGCCGTAGCTGGCGACGCTTCCAAATCCACGCCCCGCCAATGGCAAACAGAGGCATAATCCAGGCGCTCCAGTAAACCACCCGGCCCACCACCGACACCACCTGCGGCGTATTGAGCGAAGCCGGCGCTGGCTTGATGTGCTGGATGTCTGTGGCCAGTAAGCCCACCGACTGCTGTCCGGCTCCGGAACCGGTAATTAGCGGCAGCCCCTGCGAGTTGTCATCGGGTAAAATATTCACCGGTATCGGCCCGGTACGAACCGTTTCGTAGTGCCCGGATTTGGGGTTGTAAAACGTGAACTGGATCGAGGGAAATTCCTGCTGGCCGGCCTGCCCCGGCACCACCAGCCGCTCAAAAGAGCGAATGCCGCTCAGCACGTCTTTTTTGGAGTCGATCCGCGAACTGGCCTGGCTGTCGAAAAAACGCCAATTGGGTATATCGGGCATGGTCGGCTCAGTGATGGTTTCAATGTTGCCCTCGCCTTCAATCTCTATCACCAACGTGAGCGGCTCGTTGATTTTGGTTTCCTGCTGATTGAGCCGGGCGCGGATTTCAAACTCGCCCACAGAGCCGGAAAATTCCGGCGGCGCGCCGTCGGGCAGGGGTTTGGCGATCACCGTAACCGGGTCCGACTCCAGCCGGATGTCCGGTTCAAACATGCCGCCGGGGATAACCAGCCGGGCCGGGTCGATGGTTAGCTGGCCCAAATTGGCCGGAAAAAGCGCCGTGCGGATTTCGGTGACCAGATAGTTTTTGCCGTTTACCTGCCGGTTGTAATGCGGCTGGTCGATAATCTGGCGGCTCCAAAAATCGGTGAAGGCGGGCGGGCGATAATCGGGCTGGCCAAAAAAGTTGACCGCCTGATAAAAGCGAAACACATAAATGACCTGCTCGCCCAAATAGGGGGCGTCGTTGTCAACCTCGGCTTCCACAAAAAAATCCTGCTCGGTGGTGGAGGGCGTGCCATTATCCGGCGCAGCCGGCGGCTGGGTTTGCGTACCGGCCGGCAGCACTTCAATATCGATGGGGTCGGTTTGGTAAACCTGGCCGTTGAGATTAATGCTGATAGGCGCAATGGTGAGCGCGCCTTCGGCCAGCGGTTGAACCCGGTAAATATACACCCCCTGCGAGGTCATTTTACCGTTGACAATGCTCACCTGAGTAGACGTGCTGCTGTTAACCACCACAAAATCTTCAATCTGGGACAGATCGGGCCGGGGGATGGTTAAAAAATCTCCGGTAACGGTAACCGTCAGCACCAATTGTTCATCGGCGGCAATGGTAGTGCGGTCAACCCGGGCGGTGATGGGCGTTTGCGCCAGCGCGCTGCCGGTTACCCCCCACAAAAGCGCCAATACCGTTACCAGCGCCGGCGCTATTTTTTTTGAGATGACCGCCTGCTTTGTGTCAGTCAATCCTGTCTCCAATACACAGCAAATATCTCTGTTACTTTACCTCGAGGGCCGGCAATTGGCAATGCCTGCCTTACCAATCTTCTGCCGGCGGCATACCGGGCGCGTAAAAACCTTCCTGCAACCGTTCTTGCAGAGTTTGGCTGTCTTGCCCCAGCGCGTCGAGCAGTTGTTCGGCTTCCTGCGGGGTTAACCCGCGGCCGCCGTTGGGCTGCTGCCGGCCCTGCCCACCCGATTGGCCCTGCTCATCGGGTTGCGGCTGCCCGCCGCCGCCTTCCTGTTGCTGGTCGCCCTGGCCCTGCTGCTGGTCCTGCTGGCCCTGACCACCGCCGCCCTGCTGTTGTTGATCGGGAGGTGGAGGTTGACCGCCGCCACCGCCGCCCTGTTGTTGTTGCTGCTGTTGCTGCTGTTGCTGTTGTTGCTGCTGTTTGAGCGCCAACTCAAGGTTGTACTTGGCCTGCTCGTCGTTCGGGTTCAGCCGCAGCGCCTGTTTGTAGGCCTCGATGGCGTTGGCCCAATCCTGCGCTTTAAAATAGGTGTTGCCCAAATTATAGTTTGATTGCTGGGCCAGTTCGTTCTCGGCGGTGCGATTGGATTGCTTGTACTGCATAATCGCCGAGTCGGTGTTGCCTTCGCGGTGGTAGGTGTTGCCGGAATTGTAGTACGGCGCAGCCAAATCCGGGTCTTCCTGCTGGGCATCGCGGTAGTAACTGAGCGCCTGGCCGTAGTTGCCCTCGTCAAATTGATCGTTGCCGCGGTTGTTGGCCCGCGCCGCCGCCGAACCGCACGCCGAAAGCAGCAGCGCCAGCGCCAGCAGTAGCAGCGTAACTTGTTTGTGCATCAGCAACTCCTTTCGGCTACGGGGTTAGCTCGGTGGGCCGGCGGGTAAACGCCGATCTGGCCCGGTCGGGGATCAGCTCAAAAATCACCAGCGCGGCCACCGCCACCGCTAAAAACCACTGAAACCGCTCGATGCCGCGCGTTTCAAAGCGGCTTTCCATTTCGGCGGTTTGTAGTTTGCCAATTTCGTTGACCAAAAAATCGACTTCACGGCCATCGGGCCGCGCCCGAAAGTACAGCCCGTTGGTAACGTTGGCCATCTGTTGCAGAGTCAGTTCATCCAGCCGGGTCATCACCGTGTTGCCGTCGCGATCTTTTTTGTAGCCCAGCGGATTGCCCAAATCATCGTACTGCGGAATCGGCTCACCATCCGGCGAGCCAAACCCGATGGCGTAAATAATCACCCCCTGATCGGCGGCGGTTTGGGCCGCCTCCAGCACATCGCCCTCATGATTCTCGCCGTCGGTCAGCAGCAGGATGACTTTCTGCGTGGCGCGTTCCTGATTAAAGCCGTTCATCGCCACCTGAATCGCCTCGGCGATGGCGGTGCCGGGCCGGGAAATGATGTCGGGCTTGGCCGCATCCAAAAAAATCCGGGCCGTGGCAAAATCTGAAGTGAGCGGGAATTGAATAAAGGCCGCCCCGGAAAAAAGCACCAGCCCCAACTGATTGCCGGCCAAATTGTCCATCAGCTCGCTGATTTCCAGCTTGGCCCGGGCCAGCCGGTTGGGTTTAAAATCCTCGGCCATCATGCTTTCAGACACATCGAGCACCACCATAATTTCCACGCCACGCCGCTCAATGTACTCCACCTGGCTGCCCCACTGTGGCCGGGCCAGGGCTACAATCACAAAAAACAGCGAAATATACCACAACCGACTTTGCCATTTTCTGCCGCGCCAGTTAACCGAGGCGCTCAGTTTTTGCACCAGCTCCGGCGTACCGAGCCGCTGCAGGGTTTTGTACTGGTAGCGGTTCAGCGCAAAAAAGGTCAGCGCCAGCCCAACCAGCGGAATTAAACACAAAAAATAATATGGTGCAGCAAATCTCATTGACGTTGCCTACGGAATTTTGCGCAGTACGGTGCGCCGCAGCAGCACTTCTAAAATCAGCAGCGCCACCGCCGGTAAAATAAACCAGATGGCCAACTCGGTGTAGCGGGTAAAGGTGCGCACCTCCACCTGCGAGCGCTCCAACTGGCTGATGGTATCGTAAATTTCTTGCAGCCCGGCTTTATCTTCGGCCCGAAAATAGAGGCCGCCGGTAATATCGGCAATCTCTTTGAGCGTTTCCTCATCAATTTCAGAATCGCGGTATTCAATGCGGCCGTCCGGGAAGGGCAGCGCCGCCGGGCCGGGCCGCGCCGCGCCGATGGTGTAGACCCGAATGTCGAGCGCCTTGGCAATTTGGGCCGCGGTCAGCGGGTCGATCTGACCGGAGTTGTTGGCTCCGTCTGTGAGCAAAATAATAACCTTGCTCTCGGCATCGGAATCGCGCAGCATATTGGCCCCGTTGGCCAACCCCAGGCCGATGGCCGTGCCGCTGTCCAGCCCAATGTCCCACGACACCTGTGTTTCATCGAGGATGCGCTTGAGCACATCGTAATCGAGCGTGGGTGGCACCTGGCTAAAGGCTTCGGTGGCAAAGATTACCAAACCGATGCGGTCGTACTGGCGCTGGTCGATGAACTCTTCAATCACCTGCCGGGCCGCGCCCAACCGGTTGGGGTCAAAATCCAGGGCGGCCATACTGCCAGAAATATCCAGCACAATGGCGATGTCCACCCCTTCGCCGGAGATGATTTCGCGGGCGTTGCCGGATTGGGGCCGGGCCAGCGCCAAAATCAGCAGCGCCAGCGCCAGCAGCCGCAGCGCGGGCAAAATAAAGCGCAATCGCTGCCGGATTGAAGGCGACAGGTTGGTGGTCAACCGCAAATCAGAGTATTGCAGGGTGGCGGTGCGCAGCCGGCGGCGGGTAAACAGCGGCCACAGAGCCAGCACCAACGGAATGAACAGCAACACCAGCAGCCACGGCGAGCCAAATTTAAAGATCACGCGGCGCCTCCGTTGCTGCCGGGGCAACCGGCGTCGGTTCCGGCGGCGGGGTGGTGCTGGCCACAATTTGCCGCGCCCGCGGCACAAGCTGGTAGGCGTCGTCGGTGTTGGGCCGGTAGCGGGCAAATTTCACCAGATCGCTGCTGTAAAACATATCCAAAAATACGCCGGTAATTGTCCCCGGCACGGCAGAAAACCGGAACGCATTTTGCAGTTCCTGAGTGGTTTGCTCCAGCGCCGGAATTTGGTAGCGGCGCTCAATGTAATCGCGCAGGCAATCGGTCACCAGCGAGTAATGATCTTTAAACCGCTGTTGGGCCGGCAGGTTGAGCGTCTCAATTCGCTCCAGTTCAGTGAGGGCGATGACTTCCGGCGGGCGGGTATCGATGACCGGCTGCGGGAACAGTTCGGCGGGGATTTTGCGCCACCAGCGATTGTAGGCCCACTGACCGGCCAGATACCCGCCGCCAATCACAGCGGCCAGCGCCACCACCCCGGCCACAAACAGCGGCCACAGCGGCGGCACCGGCAAATCGGCCTGCGCTTTCAAATCGCGCAGTTCGGTATCGCCTTCAATAAGGACGCTATCTATTTTAAGGGGGATGACCGGCGCGCCCAGCTCTTCGGGTTGGGCCGCGCCCGGCACGTGATGAGTGACCACCAGCGGCGGCGTTTGGTAACTGCCCGGCGCGAACAGGGAAACAACATAATCTTTGCGCGTTATGGCCGTGCCATCGTTGTTGGTTACGGTATCCTGCCCGGTTTGATTCACCACCTCAAAATCACCCCATTCGGGGTCAAGGTTGGGCAAATCGACGGTTGAATTGGCCGGGTGGCGCACTTCAAGCCGCAGGGTAATGTGGTCGCCCACGGTGTAGGGGTGGCCATTGGCCGGTTGAACGGCGAAAAAATCCACGTCGGCGTCCGGCGATTGGGCCAGCACCGGGCCAACAAACAAAAGACCCAGCAACAGGGCCAGCACCAGCGGCGACATTCGCAAAAGTTTTTGCTTCATAACTCTATCGGACCCGCCTTCGGATGCGGCGGGAGCGCTGTTCAAAAAAGTTGGTCAGCGGCAATACGTAGTCCCGGTCCGTTGAAACGTTGATCCGGTCAACCTTGGCTTTGCGAAAAACCCGGTCTCGGGCCAGTTTCAACTCCAGCACCCGCTCGGCAAATTCCTGCCGCCACTGCCGGCTGCCGGTATCAACCCATTTTACCTGGCCGGTTTCGGCATCTTCCAGCGCCACCAGCCCCACATTGGGCCATTCCTGTTCGCGGGGATCGCTCAGCGTCACCGCGATAATATCGTGGCGGCGGTTAGCCACCTGCAACACAGAACTATACGAATTGGGTGGCGTTAAAAAGTCGGACAACAAAAAGATGATGCCACGCCGTTTGAGCATATGATTGAGCGTTTCCAGCCCCATTTTCAGATCGGTTTTGGAGCCGGTGGGGGTAAACGCCAGCAAATCCCGGATAAGGCGCAGCACGTGCCGCCGGCCTTTGCGCGGCGCAATGAACAGCTCAATTTGATCGGTAAAGATCAACAGTCCCACTTTATCGTTATTGCTGATGGCCGAAAAGGCCAGCACCGCGGCCAGTTCCGCGGCGATTTCGCGTTTGAAACGGTTGATGGTGCCAAATTGGCCGGAGGCGCTGGCATCAACCAGCAGCATCACGGTCAGTTCACGCTCTTCAACATATCGCTTCACAAACAGGTCGCCGGTGCGGGCGGTCACGTTCCAGTCGATGGTGCGGACTTCGTCGCCGGGGGTGTAGGGGCGCACTTCGTCAAACTCCATGCCGCGCCCTTTGAAAATGGCGTGATATTCACCGGCAAAGCTGCTGTTTACCAGCCGCCGGGTACGGATTTCGATGCGGCGGATTTTTTTGATCAGTTCGCTGGTCAGCATAAGTTAGGCTTACGGAACTTCGATCCGGTCCAGAATTCGCTGAATAATGTCGGCGCTGGTAATTTCTTCGGCCTCGGCTTCGTAGCTAATCACGATGCGATGGCGCAGAATATCGGGGGCGATCTGTTTGATGTCTTCGGGCGTTACAAAACCGCGCCCGTGCAAAAAGGCGTGGGCGCGCGCAGCCATAATCAAATAAATGGTGGCCCGCGGCGACGCGCCAAAGCTGATGAGGTGCTGCATATCGGTCAGGCCGCTTTGGGCCGGGTAGCGGGTAGCAAAAATTAAATCCAGAATATACTCTTTAATTTTTTCGTCAATGTAAATCCCTTTGACCACTTCGCGGGCGTGGAGCAAATCCTGGGGGCGAATCACCGGGTTTACCCGCGGCAGTTCGGCGCCGGTCATGCGGTTCATAATTACCCGCTCCTCATCCCGGGTGGGGTAGCCCACAATCACTTTGAGCATAAAGCGGTCAACCTGGGCTTCCGGCAGCGGGTAGGTACCTTCCTGTTCAATAGGGTTTTGGGTGGCCAGCACCAAAAACGGTTCTTCCAGCCGGTAGGTCTGGTCGCTGATGGTAACCTGCCGCTCCTGCATGGCCTCGAGCAGAGCGCTTTGCACTTTGGCCGGGGCGCGGTTGATCTCGTCGGCCAGGATAAAATTGGCAAAAATCGGCCCCAGGTGAGGGGTGAATTCGTTAGTGCGCGGGTTGTAAATCTCCGTGCCGATCAGGTCGGCCGGGAGCAGATCGGGCGTAAACTGAATGCGTTGAAAATTGCCCTGTACCGCCTGAGCCAGCGTATTGACGGCCAGCGTTTTGGCCAAACCGGGCACGCCTTCTAACAGAATGTGGCCATCGGCCAGCAAACCGATGAGCAGGCGCTCAATGAGCTTTTCCTGCCCCACAATCACTTTATTTACTTCAACCAGCAGGTCCTGCAAAAATAGGGCTTCGCGCTCAACGGCCTCGTTTAGCTGCCTGATTGTTGTCATTTCCATGATGTAAAGCGGGGCCTCCAGATAGTGGATTCGTTATGTCAAAAAAAATAGATTAGTTGCGATACAGCAACCAATCTCTGACCATTGACTATTGTAGCCGATAACCGAGATTTTTCAAGCATTTTAGCCTTTTTCTAATGGAACTCTCATTTTGCCGCGGGCGCTATTAGTGTAAATAGGTATAAAATGCTATGATTTTTCCTTGAAAAATTGACTTTTGACGATATAATAAGGATACACTGAGTTTACTAACCCGGAGCATAATCCGCATTTTAAAAATGCGGCATCAGGAGGAAGTTGAGCAGTGGCACGATACCAGATACTTTATTGGGAACACATTCCCCTCGGCGTAAAAGCAACGGACTTGAACGGCACAGTCAGAGAAAACTTGCCCGCTCGATTTCAGGAAGCAGTGCAGCGGGCTTCGTCGCGAGCCGGGCACGACAGCACCGCCGCCTACACCTCAATGTTTAAGTGGGGCAAAGAACAGGAGCGTGAGGGGTCGGCCAAGGAAGTGGCCGCGACAGTGGCCAAAGAATTAGACGATACCTGGGATGAAGGCGAAGCTCTCAAACTATTTCAGGAAGAAAGCCAGTAAAACCTGGCCAGTTAAAAAAAGGCGCAAAATTGCGCCTTTTTTGTTTCCCTCTCAAAATGCCGGTATACTCACCCGTGAAAACAGGCGTCAGGAGCCAGGAATCGGGAGCCAGGAATCAGGGAAATACTTCTGTGAAGGTAAGCGAATGAGCGGGTTAGCGAATTTACGAAGGTAGGGGCGCTTCGCGAAGCGCCCCTACGCCGAATTTTCACCTGTCCCAGATACAAGCATTTTTCGTTGCTGGGCCACAAACAGGCTTGGTTTGCGGCCCGACGGTCACGTTGAAAATAAGTTTGGTAAATTGACCGACGGCGAATCGTGGGTGGCGAATTATTCATAATTCATCACTCATAATTCATCATTCATCATTGTATTTTTGGGGGTGCCCTGTGCCGTTACAAAATCGAGTTGATCCGTTTGGCGTGATCCACGCCGTGCCGGAGCGCGGCACGTGCATGGGCAATCGCGGTATCTTGCACGATGACCAGCGGCAGCTACGTTATTACCACCGCCACAAAGCCTGGATTATCTGCACGCTGGAAAACCGCGACAAAAACGGCGAGCTCATCCGGCGTACACCAATGACGCCCGGCAGTTACACTGAGCTTTTCTTTTTGGACGAGGCCACCGCGCTGGCCGCCGGCCATCGCCCCTGCGCCCGCTGCAACCGCCAACGCTACACCGAATTTGTCCATTTTTGGCGGCTGGCCAACCCCACCGAAACCGGCTCACTGGATGACGTCTTGCACCGCGACCGCTTTGCACCGTATCAGCGCACCTGGCGGCCCAAAAAACGCACCTACACCGCTCCCATCGACGAGCTGCCGCCGGGCACATTTATTATGCTCAACCCGGACCCCTCGGCAAGGCCCTACCTGGTGCTGGAAGAGAGCCTGCTGCCGTGGAGTTTTGGCGGCTACGGCCAGCCTTCGGCCCGGCGCACCGGCGCCGAGGTGATCGTGCTGACCCCGCGCTCAACCGTGGCCGCTCTGGCGGCGGGTTATCGCCCCCATATTTTTCGATAACATCAAGAATCAGGTGTCAGAGAGCGCAGCGGCGGGTGAGACAGCGGCGATAGGGGATTCGGTTGCTGGCGGCCTCGCCCCTGCAATCCATCGAGCACATTTTCCAGCACCGGCAACATAAACGGCAGCCGTTTGGCTTTGATCACCCAATCCCAGGCCGGCTCAAACTTTTTCCAGGCCCCGGCGTAGGCCGCATGCCGCAGCTTACCAGTCGCCGTCTCTTTGCTCCACGCCCCCCGCAAAATTGAGCCCCAGCGGTAAAAATCGCGGTAGGCTTGCCAATAGCCCTGCTCCAACTCCTCCGGCGACAGCCGCCGCGGCCGAAAGACTACATGCCGGGTGTCGTACAGGTTCCAGTTGCTGTGAAAAATACGCCCCGCGGCGGCCATCCGCTGGTAAAGCGCCGTGTCGGGATAGGGGGTGAGAATGTGAAACGTGGCCGTTTCAATACCGTGGTCAATGGCCCACTCGACGGTGCGGCCAAACACACCGGCATCGTCATCGTCCATGCCAAACACAAAGCTGCCGTTGATCATCACCCCCAAATCGTGCAGCCGCTTGATAGCCAGGCTGTAATCACGGTTGAGGTTTTGGTATTTGTGCTGAGCTTTGAGGTTGGCCGGGTTGAGCGTTTCAAAACCGACAAACAGGCTGCGCAGCCCGGCCTGCGCCGCTTTTTCCAGCAGCCCCGGCCGCAGCACCGACTGCACCGTGCCCGCCGCCTGCCACACCCGCCCCATACCGGCCAGCCCGTCGAACAGGGCGCGGGCAAATGTCGGCTGGCCAAACAGGTGGTCATCCAAAAAGTAGAGGTGCCGTCCCGGCAGCCGCTCAATCTCGGCCAGCGCCGCGTCGACCGCCTGGGTGTAAAACGATTTTCCGCCCTTGAAAAAGGCCTCTTTGTAGCAAAAATCGCAGGTGTGCGGGCAGCCCCGCGAAACAACAATCGAGTTGGGCACCAGATACAACTGCCGTTTGATCAAATCCCGACGCACGGGCGGCGCGCCGATCAGCGTCCGCACCGTGGAGCGATAAACCTTGCCCGGCTGCCCGGCCCGGAAATCGTGCAGAAATTGGGGCCAGGTGTCCTCGCCGGGGCCGAGAAAAATGGTGTCGGCGTGTTGCGCCGCCTCGTCCGGCAGCGAGGTAACGTGCAGCCCGCCCAGCGCCACGTGCGCCCCACGGCGGCGATAGTGGTCGGCCAGCTCGTAGGCGCGATAGGCGGACGTGATGTACACCTGAATAACCACCAAATCCGGTTCGTCATTCAGTGTGAGTCGCTCCACATGCTCATCCTGAATTTCTACTTCGTCATGGTCGTCCAAATAAGCGGCCAGCGTGGCCAGCCCCAGCGGCGGAAACAGCGAATATTTGATGGGCCGCCAAAAGGGACTCAGCGCTTCAGTCAGCGCGGGGAGAATCATTTTTACTTTCACTGATATGCTCCTTTGAAAATAGGATTCAGGGGTCAGGAGTCAGGAATCAGGGGGTGTTCCTGACCCGGCTTCTAAAGTTTGCGGCAGGAGTCCAAAACTGTAGTTTTGGACTCCACATTTAGCGAATCTGCAAATCAGTGAGATGTAGGGGCGCTTCGCGAAGCGCCCCTACCCAACTTTGATTTTCGGTGCAGTGTCGCCCACCCGGTAACACTCCTGTGAAAACAAACGAATCGGCGTTCATTGAACACACCCTACTCTACCACTGCCGGGTTGCCGGTTCGATGCCCTGAGGCCGGCTGTTTTTGCACTCAAGTGCTTGACATCCCGCCGCCGTCGCTCTACGATGATTTTAGAGGGGGCAGCCGATTTTTAAGGAGGCCACATTGCTGCAACTGCTGCTGGTTGAAGACAACGCTAAACTGCGGGCGGCGCTGAAAACCGGCCTGGAACAGACCGGCCGGGTGTGCGTTTGCCACAATTGCGACAGCGGCGAGGCGGCGCTGACTTACTGCCAGCAGCAGCCCCCGGAAGCCATTTTGATGGACGTGCAGCTTGCCGGCCCAATGAACGGCATCGACGCGGCGGTGGCTATCCGGCGGGAGCTGCCGCGCCTGCCGGTGGTTTTCTACTCCATTCAGGATGACGATGACTATTATCGCGCTTTCCGCCGCTCCGGCATTTTGAGCCACTACGCCTACGTCAAAAAGTCGAACTTTCTGCTGCCGGCGATGATCCTGCCGCTGCTGGTTGACGCCGTGGCCGGCCGCAGTTTCATCGACCCCGACATTGAGGCCCGTGTGCAGGAGGTGCGCCACAAAGATGCCCATGCCCCGCTCGATCTGCTGGAACCGGCCGAGCAGGAGGTGGCCCGGCTGCTGGCGCAGGGGCTAACCAACGAGCAAATCGCCGCCCGGCTCGGTTTTAAAGATAAGCGCACCATTAGCCGCATCAACGGCCAAATTTACGCGGCGTGGGGACTCAACGCCTCGGCCACCGCTGAAAAAGTGGCCCGCACCCGCGCCGCGCTGATCCTGCGCGAAGGCCGGCTGCTGGCCTGGGATGACGACGGCCGACCGCAAATTATGGGGCCGCACGGCAACTGGGAAGCGTGGGAATGACCGTCAATTTGTGGCTTAATTGGGCCGGGCTGGCTGTTTCGCTGGCCAACGTAATGGCGATGCTGTGGCTGGGGCTAACTGTGCTGCTCAACAGCAGCCGGCGGCCGCGCCAGGTGTGGCTCACCGGCGGCGGGCTGCTGCTGGGCGGGCTGTTTTTTGTGAGCCACACCGCGATTCTGGGTTACAGGCCGGCGTTTAGCGGCCCCGGCCTGGAAATCTGGTGGCGGCTGGGCTGGCTGCCGCTGGTGGGGCTGCCGTTCATTTGGTTTGGGGTAATGCTGTGGTACACCGGCGGCTGGCCCGATGGCTCGCGCCTGCCTCGGCCGCGAGCGCCGTATTGGCTGCTGCTGGCCTGGGGCGCGGGGCTGCTGCTCTGGCTGGGGGTGGGCCGGCCGCTGCCCAGCTTTGCCCAGGTGGTGCAACTCAAATTGACCGGCGCAGCGGCCATCGCGGGCGTGCCGCTCTTTCTGGCGCTGTACGCGCTGTACATTGTGCTTTGTACGGCGCTGGCGCTGGCATTGCTGTTTCGGCCGGCCGCCGCGGCCACCCTCACCGCCGATGTCCGCCACCGCCGCACCCGAGCCGGGTTAACCGCCGCCGCCGCCGCGCTGGTAGCAGTGAGCTGGCTGGCCGCCGGGGCCATCGGTTGGGCGGCGCTGCTCGATGCGGCGGGGCTGCACAGCAGCGACATCAGCCGGCTCACCACCATCGCCGCCGGGATCGACCTGCTGGTTTCCGGGCTGATCGCCGTTACTGTGGCTCTGCTGGGGCAGGCCGCCATCTCCTTTGAAATTTTCAGCGACCAAACCCTGCCCCGGCGCGAATTTCAGCGGCAGTGGACCAACGTTATCATTTTGGCCGTGGGTTACAGCACCGTTACCGGTGGCGCGCTGGCGCTGGAAATCCGGCCGGTGGGGCTGTTGCTGGCCGGCACTCTGCTGCTGGTGCTGTTTCTGGCGCTGTCGCACTGGCGCAGCCACACCTGGCGCGAACGCTACCTGCGCCAACTGCGGCCACTGATGACCAGCCAGCGCCTGTTCGACCGGCTGCTGGCCGCCTCGCCGGTTGAGTTTGAAGCCGCCGCGCCGTTGGTGGTGCTCTGCCAGGATGTTTTGCAGGCGCAATCGGCCCGGCTGCTGCCGCTGGGATCGCTGGCGCCGTTGCTCCGGCCGCTGGCCTACCCCTCAAACCAGATCGATCTGCCGGCCAGCCTGCCCCCGGAACTGCTGGCGCAACTCCACACCCCGGCCCAAATCGCCGTGCCGCTGGCCGCCGGCTGGGCCATCCCGCTGTGGAGCGAACGGGGGTTGATTGGGGTGCTGCTGCTGGGGCCAAAGCAGAGCGGCGGGCTGTACGCGCAGGAAGAGATGGAGATTGCCCGCGCCGCCGCCGAACGGCTGATCGACACTTACGCCATCACCGAGATTGCCCGGCGGCTGATGGACGTGCAGCGCCAGCGGCTGGTTGAAAGCCGGCTGATGGACCAGCAAACCCGGCGGGTGCTGCACGACGAAGTGCTGCCCAACCTGCACACCGTTTTGCTCAGTTTGAGCGGCGCAGACAGCGACGCAGCGAAACTGCTCGCCGAGACGCACGGCCAGATTGCCAACCTGCTGCGGGCCATGCCTGCCGCGGCCCCGCCGGAACTGGAACGGCTGGGGCTGGCGGGCGCGCTGCGCCGGCTGGTTGACAGCGAACTGGCCGGCCAGTTTAATTCGGTTGAGTGGCAAATTGAGCCGGAGGCGGCGCAACGTGCCGCTGAATTAGCGCCGCTCAACGCCAACGTGCTGTTTTACGCCGCCCGCGAAATGATGCGAAACGCGGCCAAACACGGGCGCGGCTCCAACCCGGCCCAGCCGCTCTCGCTGCAGGTGCGGCTGGCGCTGGGGCACGATTTGCGGCTGGAAATTGAAGATAACGGCGCGGGGATAACTCAAACCAACAGCAACGGCGCCGGGCAGGGGTTGGCCCTGCACAGCACCATGCTGGCGGTCATCGGCGGGGAATTGAGCATCGACAGCGGGCCGGGCCGGACGCGAGTTACCATCCGGCTGCCCCTGTGATCGCAGTGAATCCCGGCCCGTTAATTTTGGGGATAGGTGTATTGTTCGCCCCAGGCCAATAATTTAGAAAGGTAGCGCGATTTGACTTGCTCGCTGGCGAGCGCCTGCTTGAGCGGCGGTAGCTTCAAAATAACGCCCAAAATGGCGGCCATCGCTCGGTGGCTGGCCAGGGTGTTGTCATCAAAAATCAGGTTTTGCAGCATGCCCCGCTCGATGGCCATCATCACCACCCGGTGCGTTGAATCAACCGGGGTGATCACCCGTTGGGGGCGCGACTCCAGCCGAATGCTGGCTTTGGGGCATTCGCCAACGCAAACGCCGCAGCCCAAACAAATATCCTCGTTGAGTTTGGCCTGCCGCATTTTGGGATGGTGCGGGTTGTTGGCCGAAACCAGAGTCATCGCCTCAACCGGGCACACGTTAACACACTTGCCGCAGCCGTTGCAGGTGTCCGCATCAATTTGGGGGATAAAATTGCTGGTGTGTACCGGGTTGAGAAAACCAAACTTGCGGGCGGCGATCATCGCTTCGCAGCAGCAGCCGCAGCAGTTGCAAATAAAGTTAACGCTTTGTTGCACGTTTTCGCCAAACTGAACCAGCTTGTTGGCCTGCGCCTGCTGCAACAGGTCCAGTCCTTCGGCCACATCCATCTCGCGGGCAAAGCCATGTTTGATCAGCGACGCCGCCGAGTTGTTGAACGTCATGCAGATGTCGGTGGGCGCGGCGCAGGCCCGGCCCACGTGTTCCATTTTGTGGCGGCAGTAGCACACGCCAACGGCCCGGTGCGACGCCGTTTTGATAACCTCGCTGGCGCGCTCGTAATCCAGCACGTGCAGGGCGTTGTCCGCCGAAAGGACGGCTTCCTGCACAAAAACGCGGCCCAACTGCGTCTCGCCATTGGTGAACAGCGCCTTGATGAACTCATCTTCTACATTTATGTACTGGTAAAACAGCTCGCCGAGCACTTTCTGGTTAATATCACCCCGCAACCGCATCAGCGAAAATTCAAAAAAACCGGCCATCGGCGGCGGCAGCACGTAGGTTTGCTGCCCGTCCGGCGCTTCAACGTCCAGCAGAATGGCGCGGCCGGCCAGTTCATCGAGGATTTTTTGCGCCTCTGCCGGCTTCATCCGCCAGATTTGGGCCGCTTTCTGCGCGGTAAACGGTTTGATGGGCAGCAGCGCCACCAGCCCGGCTTCTTTTTCGGTGAACAGCATGCGCAAAATCTGGTACAGCACATCCGAGGGCGGCGCGCCCTGCGGAAACCGGTTGAGCCGGTCAACCAACTGCTGGTAATCTGATTTGATAGTGCGGTGAGCCATCCGTTGCTCCCTTAAAATACAATTATGAATTATGAATTATGAATTATGAATTGTTAATAACCCGCCACGCGCTACCCGCCACTGGTTAATCCTTCATTTCGTGTTGCCGCCCCGATAAGATTTACCCTGCCGTTTCAATTGTAGCGCAAAAATGGAGTGCCCAGTAGAGTCGATTGTCACGTTTTGCAGGTGAAGAATATCCTGATTTTGGGTGAGAATCAAACTGAAACAGGTAAAAGTGACTAATTTCACCAACACCTGTGGTATAATGCAAACCAAATAAAAAATGCGAGGACAATGACGTGTTTCCAACTCATACCGCTGCCCATATTGGCCGGATTGCCGGCACCATCGATCTTGAAATATCGGACCCGGTGCTCATTCTCAATGAGATCGCCCGGCGTTACGAAACCACGGAACGGGTGTTGATGGAGTATGTTGACAACGCCCTGGACGACGCCGAAGTGCTGTACCGCGAGAATGAGGGTCGCTATCCCTACCCCATCAAAATTGAACTGACCATTGATTTTGAGGCTCAACAGGTAACCATCAAAGATAACTGCCGGGGTATGCCCCGGGTGGTGCTGGAACGGGTTATCAGAAACATCGGCGAATCGCAAAAGCGGGGCGTAACCTGGGTTAACGGCCAGTTTGGGTTTGGCGTGCAGGCCTTTCGCGCCGCCGCCCAAACCGTACAGTTTGAAACAAAACATCTCGACAGCTCCGGCTACATCCTTGAACTCAGCCGCGACCAGCACCGCGGCATCAAAGAGGCCAAACGCACCGACGAGCCGTTTCCCTCGGACAGCGGCAGCGGCACGCTGATTACCCTCAGCCGCTTTGACCCGGCCTGGTTCAATTTTTCAGTCGACTCCATCAAAGCCGAAATTGAACACCATTTTGAGCGGCTCATCGCCCGGCCCAACCTGCACATTTTGGTGGGGCAGGCGGGGCAGGAGCCAGTACCGTGCGTGCCGTTTGATTACGACCGGATTGACGGACAGGCCATCCGGCAAACGCTCCAGCTACCGTACCGGGACGAGATTTACCCGGTGGAGGTCTATTTAAAGGTAGCGGCGGCAGGAACCAACCGGCCGGCCAGCTTTTTTGCCCGCGGCCGGCGGGTCAATCACATCGCCGAAATCAAATCGTTCATCCGCAAATCAACGTACAAAACCGGCCTGTGGAGCCACGCCAACCTGCTGGGCTACATTGAAGTGGGCGAACTGGTGCGGCTGGCCATCACCCGCGACGACTTTGACCGCACCCGTGGCCGGCAGGTTTGCTACGACGCGATTCTGGCGCTGGAGCCGGAGATCAAAAAACTGATCAACCGGGTCAACAAAGCCAGCAAACAAAAAACTCTGGTTAAACTGGAAAGCGCGGTGGGGCAGGCAGTGGCCAACGTGATTGAAGCGCAACCCCAGGCCGAGGCCTCGCCGGCAGCAGCCGCGCCCGCCACAGCTCCATCCGTAATCGACCCGCAGCCGGAGCCGGCCGCCGCCAAACCGTCCGGCAGCGCAGCGACACCCCCGCCCCCGCAGCCCGCCATCGAACCGCCGCCCCCTCCCGCCGCGAGCGCAGCGCCCCCCAAACCGGCCGAGCAATCCGCCGGCCAGTATGCCATCCATTTTAGCGACACCCCGCCCGCCCGTGAAAAACCGGGCCAGCGCTCGTACCGGGCCGGAAACGCAATCCAGATTAACACCACCCACCCCGACTTTAAAACGCGGCTGAAATACACCCGGCAGGGCGCGCCGGTTATCACCGACCGGTTGTACGCGTATCTGGCCGGCATTATTTCGCTCCACTACCCGGACAGCTTTGCCCCGCCCGCGGCTCAAAACGGAGATGTCGCCGCCTGGCTGGCCGCACAGGTCGATTTTATTTTTAAGCTGGAGGCGGCCTTGCGGGAACAGCGTTCAACATTTGAACGGGAATTGGCCGGATGAACCGGGCCAAAACCATTCACGTCATCGGCGACAGCATTTCAATCCACTACGGGCCGTATCTGGAACAATACCTCTCGCCGTGGTGCGGCTACTCGCGCAAAACCGGCCGGGTGGGCAATCTCGATGAGCCGGATGGGGCCAACGGCGGCGACTCATCGATGGTGCTGGCTTATTTGCAGCAGTGTTTGGCCGCCGGCCAGCGGTGGGATGTGCTGCTGGTCAACTGCGGTCTGCACGATGTTAAACGGGCCAACGGCCAGCTTCAAGTTGAACTGGCGCAATATCAGGCTAACCTGGCAGCGATTTTTGAGCTGGCCCGCCAACTGGCCGCCCAATCGGTGTGGGTGCGCACCACGCCGGTAATTGACCACCTCCACAACGCCCGGATGGCCGACTTTAAACGCTTCAACGCCGATGTAGAACGCTACAACGCCGCCGCCGACCGGCTGGCCGCAGCGGCGTGTGATTGGCAGATCGATTTGAACGGCTTTTGCCGCAGTTTGGGCGGCGCGGAAATTTTTGCCGACCACGTGCATTTCACCGATGACATCCGCCGGCTGCAGGGCGCGTTTATCGCCGGCCACTTGCTTGCCCGGCTGGGGCTGGCAACCCCAACCCGGCGATAACGCCGTACGCACTCAATGAGCAAATCACAAACATAAGCCTTGACGTAACAACATGTTTGTGATAAAGTTTGATTGTAATTAAATCCGGAACGTCAACGCCGCCCGGTTTTACCCTCTGAGGCGGCGTTTCATTTGTCCCCGTTGTGTCCCCGCGGCAGTTCACTTCGGCAATTTGCATCCATTACGCCGCCAACAGGAGTTTTATGAGTTTTAGTAAATTTGATCTCGACGCGCGTTTACTGCGCAATTTGCGGGCGATGGGCTTTGAAGAACCCACCCCCATTCAGCACGAAGCTATCCCGCCGGCGCTGACCGGGCAGGATATTTTGGGATCGGCCGAAACCGGCACCGGTAAAACCGCCGCGTTTTTGCTGCCCATACTGCAAAAATTAATCAACAGTCCGGCCTCGCCGCACCCACGTGCCTTGATTTTGGTACCCACCCGCGAGCTGGCGCTGCAAGTAACGGAACAGGCCGAGCAGTTGAGCAAGGGCCTGCCGCTGCATGTGGCCACCATTTACGGCGGTGTGGGGTCAAAAGCGCAGGAGCAGGCGCTCAAACGCGGTGTTGACGTGGTGATTGCCACGCCGGGCCGCCTGCTCGACCACGTGGGCCGGCGCAACATCACCTTTAGCGCGCTGCTGGTGTTTGTGCTGGACGAAGCCGACCGCATGCTGGACATCGGCTTTTTGCCCGATATCCGCCGCATCGAACGGCTGCTGCCCCGTGAGCGGCAAACCATGCTCTTTTCGGCCACGCTGCAAACCATTGTCGAACTGGCTGGCGAGATGACCCACCAGCCCGTGCGGGTTGAAGTGGAAAAAACCGTCACCCCGGACGCCATCACCCAGGCCCTGTACCCGGTGCCGGAACATTTAAAATTTAAGTTGCTGGAACAACTGCTCAAAGATCAAAGCCTGGATACCGTGCTGGTATTTGCCCGCACCAAACGGCGCGCCGACCGGCTGGTGCGCCAGTTGAAACGCGCCGAAATTTCCGCGGCGGTCATCCACGGCGACCGCTCGCAGAACCAGCGGGTGGCGGCGCTGGAAGCCTTTAAGCGGGGCCGCACACGGGTGCTGGTAGCCACCGACATCGCCGCGCGCGGCATTGATGTGGAAGGTATTTCTCACGTGGTCAATTACGATATCCCCATGCAGCCGGAAGATTACGTGCATCGCATTGGCCGCACGGGCCGCGCTCAGGCCGAAGGCACGGCCTACACGCTGGTTACGCCGCTTGATACGCGCATGGTACACCGGATTGAGTACGTGCTCAAGCAAAAGCTGGAACGACGACGGGTTGACGGGTTGGATTACAGCGCCCCGGCAGCCAACATCCCCACCCCGGAAGAAATTCGGCGCTATGTTGAAGCCAACCGGCGCAAACCGGATGCGGCGACACCGCCCCCGCCCAGCCGTCGCCGCCGGCGCAACCGCAACCGGCGCGATAAATCCAAACAGGCAGACACAGCAGCGACAGCCTGAGCTGATCGCCAACAAACACCCGGCAAGCACCGGGTGTTTTTGATTCGCAAGTACCCGGCATCATCCGCGGCAGGGTGGTTGATGACAGACACAGGCAATCAAACAGCGTTTTCGCCCGGTTAAGTTAAGTGGGTGTATAATCGTTGCTCGTACTGCCACCATATTCGCATCCACAGTAAGTCACGCCTGCAGCATGGCCGTCGGACTGCAAACCCGACCTGCAATTTCTACATTCGCTGACTCGCTGATTCGCAGATTTGCTTTATTTTCAAAGGAGACGGACAGTCCCTATCGGGACGACACCACCAATGAAAATTGAGTAGGGGCGGTTCGCGAACCGCCCCTACATTCGCTGACTCGCTGATTCGCAGATTCGTTTATTTTCACAGGAGACACAATGTCACAAGCAACAACCTACAAATCAGAACTGGTGGGCGTTTTTGGCCATCCCGTTGCCGAAAACCCAACCATTGTTATGCAAGAAGCCGCGTTTAAAGCCGCCGGGTTAAACTGGCGCTACCTGACCATTGAAGTTTACCCCCAGGATTTGGCCGCGGCGATGAATGGGCTGCGGGCCATGAATATGCAGGGCATCAACCTGACCATCCCCCACAAAGTTGAGGTTTTAAACTATCTCGACAGAGTGGCTCCCGACGCGGCGCTTATTGGCGCAGTCAACACCGTGCGGCGAGAGGGCGACCTACTCATCGGTGAAAACACCGACGGCAAAGGGTTTTTGCGCTCGCTCACCCGGGATGCGCAGCTTGACCCGGCCGGCAAACGGGTGGTCATTTTGGGCGCTGGCGGCGCGGCGAGAGCCATCAGCGTTGAACTGGCGCTGGCCGGAGCCGAACACATCACCATTGTCAACCGGTCGGTGGCCCGCGGCGAAACGCTGGCCAACCTGCTCAACACCAAAACCCAAACCCCGGCCAGTTTGGTGATCTGGAACAGCGCTTACAAAATTCCGGCCAACACTGATATTGTGGTCAACGCCACCTCGATTGGCCTCTACCCGGATGTTGAAGCCAAACCGGACATTGAGTATAACAGCCTGACCGCCGCCATGTGCGTGTGCGATGTTATTCCCAACCCGCCCCGCACGCCCTTTTTGCGGGAAGCCGCCGCCCGCGGCGCAACCACGCTCGATGGGTTGGGGATGCTGGTTTACCAGGGCGCCATCGGCTTTAAAATGTGGACCGGCGTTGACGCCCCGGTCAAAGTGATGTATCAGGCGTTAAAAGAGGTGTTTGGCTAATCAGCGCCGGCCCGCCAGACTCGTTTTACCATTGAGTTCACTCATCTTCAACTACAACAAGGACCTGCTATGGACCAGACAATTCAAATTATCAACCGCGTTTTGCCCATTCTCTTTCTCATTTTTCTGGGCTACTGGATTCGCCGCAAGGCTTTTTTAACCGAAGCCACCATCGATGAACTGCGCAAGATTGTGGTCAACCTGGCGCTGCCGGCAGTGCTGTTTATCTCTTTTTTGGGGATTGAGTTAAAACCGTCCTTTTTTGTAATTTTCGGATTTACCTTTTCGCTGTGTATTCTCCTTTTTTTGCTGGGCCGATTTTTAAAGAACCAGCTCAAAATTGAGTACGCCTACTTTCCGTACCTCACCACCGGCTTTGAATACGGCATGCTGGGCATCAGCCTGTTTGGCGGCGCGTATGGGCTGGAAAAAATCGGCTACATTGCCGTGGTTGATCTGGGCCACGAGATTTTCATCTGGTTTGTCTTTTTGCCGCTGCTGCTGATCAAACGCGACGGCGCGCAAAACCCGGCAGACATCGGCAAATCGTTCCTCTCGTCGCCGGTGGTGATGGCCATCATCGCCAGCATCGCGCTCAACGTGCTGGGCCTGCGAGAAACCCTCTACCAGGCCCCGGTCACCGGCGCGGTGATGACCACCCTTGATTTTTTGGGCAACCTGACCATCCCACTTATCTTGATGATTGTGGGCTACGGCATCAAGCTGGACGGGCACGGCCTGCAGGATGCGCTGCGGGTGGTTGCCATCCGGCTGGGGCTTTTGATTCCGCTGGCGTTGCTGGTGAATATTTACGTAATCCGCGGCTGGCTGCAACTGGACGCGTTTTTTGAGGCGGCGCTCTTTACCCTGCTCATTCTGCCGCCGCCGTTCATTATCCCGCTCTATCGCCGCCGGGATGCGTCAACCGCCGAAAAACAGTACATCAACAATGTGCTGATGGTTCACACGGTGATTTCAATTGCCGTTTACATTGTCTATTTCTCGCTGAATCCACTCATTTAGAAGGTGACTATGCGACAAAATCTGGTGGCGTTGAACCGAAAAACCTGGTGGCCGTGGCTGGCCATTGCCGCAGTTTTGCTCGCTGCCGCGCTGCAACTGCACGCGCAGGGCCGACTCTGGATTTGTGCCTGCCGCCAGATTTATCTGTGGGTCGGCGACACCTGGAGTTCGGACAATTCACAGCATATATTTGACCCGTACACTTTCAGCCACATTTTGCACGGCGTTATCTTTTTTTGGGCGTTGGCCGCGTTAGCACCGCGCCTGCCGTTTTTGTGGCGTTTGAGCCTGGCTACCACTATTGAAGCCGGCTGGGAAATGCTGGAAAATTCGGCGTTTGTTATCGACCGCTACCGGGCCGCCACCGCCTCGCTGGCTTACCAGGGCGACACCGTTATCAACTCGATGAGCGATATTTTTGCCTGCGCCATTGGATTTTGGCTGGCTCGTTATTTGGGTTTCCGTCGATCGCTCATCTTTTTTGCGCTCACCGAAATTATGATGATCCTCTGGATTCGGGACAGCCTGCTGCTGAACATCCTCATGCTCATCTACCCCATCGAGGCCATCAAAACCTGGCAGATGGGTTTTTAGCGCCCCGGTCAATTTTTGACAAGATCGACAACTTTATGTAAATATATTATGACCACGTAATTGATCGCCAACAGTCGCAGAATTTGGGGAACGCGATGCCGTCACAAAAGCGCCGGACAACCCAACGTCATTACGGCCGCTGGATATTTCTGGTGGTGCTGGCCTGCGCCAATCTGGCCACATTTCTGGTTTTTTGGCACATGTTCAGCAGCACCAGCGATGCCTTTGGCCCGCGCGCCACACCGCCGCCGCTGCTGCTTTTGCCGCAGGCTACCCTCCCCGCCGAACCAACAGCCACGGCAACCCGGGTTGCCGTAAACGCCACCGCCGCGCCCACCGATACGCCGGCCCCATCGCCCACGCTACCGCCCACCGATACCCCCGCTCCCATCGAACTCCCGCCCACCGAAACGCCATCGCCAACCGCGCCCAAAGCCAAACACGTGGTCATCATCAGCATCGATGGCCTGCGCCCGGATGCGCTTGACCTGGCTTACACCCCGGCCCTGGACGCTCTGCGCGCCAAAGGCGCGTATTCAGCCAAAGCCCAAACCATTTCACTCAGCATCACCCTGCCCAGCCACGCTTCAATGCTCACCGGTGTCACCCCAAACAAACACGGCATTCAGTGGGGCGTGCCCTACATTGGCTGGCCCGGAATGACCGCCCCAACCCTGCTCAGCATTGCTCACGATGCCGGTTACAGCACGGCGATGGCCTTTGGCAAAGACAAATTGAATTACCTGGCTCTGCCCGGCTCGGTTGACGAAATTTTTGGCACCGATACCCACGACACGGACGTAAAAAACCACGCCATCGAATTTATTGAAGGCGGCCTGCCAACCGTTCTGTTTGTCCACCTGCCGGATACAGACCGGGTGGGGCACACCTACGGCTGGATGTCAGAAGAGCAACTGGGCGCGGTTAATTTTGCCGATGGGCTGATTGGCGAGATTGTGACCGCGCTGAACAACGGCGGCTACCTTGAGAGCACGCTGCTAATTGTGACCGCCGACCACGGCGGGCACGGTATGAATCACGGCGACGACTCACCGCTGGACCGGACGATTCCCTGGCTGGCCGTGGGGCCGGGCGTTGGCCACAAAGAGGCGCTCGCTACCGCCATTAACACCGTTGATACAGCCGCCACCGCGCTCTATTTTCTGGGCTTGCCCATCCCCGACAATTGGGACGGGCGGCCGGTCCTCGAAATTTTTCAGTAACGCCCTGTCACAAAAAACACAAAATTGACCCCCATCCCCTCCATTTTTCCTTGTCTGTCGGCCGGCGCAGCCCCCGACAGCCGCTTTTACCCGGACGCCGGCCAACCGCAATCTTTCGGATTGGAGAGCCGGGAGTATAATAACGATGGTCAAATATTTTATCCGCCACGGAGCAAACTATGTCCCCGCTCAAAACCCAATCCCGGCGGTTGTACTCGCTCGGCGAAGAAATTGTGCACAGCATCACCCACGGCATCGGCGCCGGGCTGAGTGTGGCCGGCTTAACTCTGCTGGTTGTGCTGGCTGTTTTGTACGGCAACGTCTACCAGATTGTCAGTTTTAGCATTTACGGCGCAACGCTGGTCATCCTCTATCTGGCGTCAACGCTGTACCACAGTTTTCAGCAGCCGCGGGTAAAGCAGGTGTTCAAAGTGATCGACCACGCTTCGATCTACCTGCTGATTGCCGGCACCTACACCCCGTTTTTACTGGTCGCCATCCGCGGGCCGTGGGGCTGGACGCTGCTGGTGATTGTGTGGGGGCTGGCGCTGTTGGGCATCAGCCTGAAAACGCTGTTTATCCATCGCTTTCAAAAATTATCGGTGCTGGCCTATATTTTGCTCGGCTGGCTCAGTCTCGTCGCCACCAAAGAATTGCTGGCCAATATGCCCGTTGGCGGGATGATCTGGCTGGCGGTGGGCGGCGCGGTTTACACCATCGGCGTAATTTTTTACGCGCTCAAAAAAGTGCCGTATACTCACGCCGTGTGGCATTTGTTTGTGCTGGGTGGCAGTATTTGCCATTATTTTGCCGTGCTGCTGTACCTGGCCCCGGCCCATTAACTCTCACAACGGATGGTCAATTTAATGGACAGACAAATGAATCGGGATTGGGAGCGCGGGGTGGTCCGCTACCCGGAACCGGCGATTGAAACGCTGGACCCGCGCTTTCAAAAATACGTCATCGGCAGCGCCGTTCTGGAACGAATTTACACCGGCGCGCGCTGGACGGAAGGGCCGGTTTGGTTTGGCGATGGCCGCTACCTGCTTTTCAGCGACATCCCCAACAACCGGATTTTGCGCTGGACCGAAGAAACCGGCCAGGTGAGCGTGTTTCGCAGCCCGGCCAACAACAGCAACGGCAACACCCGCGACCGGCAGGGCCGGCTCATCACCTGCGAACACGACTCGCGGCGGGTAACCCGCACTGAGTACGATGGGCGCATCACGGTGCTGATGGACCAGTTCCGGGGCAAGCGGCTCAATGCGCCCAACGATGTGGTGGTTCACCCCGACGGCCACATCTGGTTTACCGATCCGGGCTACGGCATTTTGATGAACTACGAAGGCCACAAGGCCGAATTTGAACTGTCCACCAGCGTTTACCGGCTCAACCCGGACACCGGCGAAGTCACGGTAGTTACCGACGAACCGGAAAAACCCAACGGCCTCTGTTTTTCGCCGGATTACAGCCGGCTGTACATTACCGATACCGGCGCGTCGCACAAGCCGGGCCACCCGCGCCGGATCATGGTGTACGATGTCATCGATGCGGCCCGGCTGGCCAATGGCCGCGTTTTTTGTGACATGGGGCCGGCGCTGGCCGATGGCCTGCGCTGCGATGTGGACGGCAACGTCTGGTCGAGCGCCGGGTGGGCCGGTGAGGGGCATGACGGCGTGCATGTTTTCGCCCCGGATGGGGACATTATCGGCAAAATTCACCTGCCGGAAATTGTCTCGAATGTCTGTTTTGGGGGTCTCAAACGCAACCGGCTGTTCATTACCGCCAGCCAGTCGGTGTATGCGTTATATGTGGAAACGCAGGGGGCGCAACTCTGGTAAAATCAGAGTGACAGTTTAGCGAATTGCCTGACCAAGTCTGACACAAAAAAGGCGCGCCATTGCTGGCGCGCCTTTTTGGCTATTAACTCACAACCTACGCCGGAGTCCGCAACATTTGGCTAAATTCTTTGCGCAGTTTGCTGATTTTTGGGTCGATGACCACCTGGCAGTAGGGTTGATTTGGGTTCTCGCGGTAGTAATTTTGGTGGTAATCTTCCGCCGGATAAAATTCGGTGAGCGGCGCAATTTCAGTAACGATAGGATTGGGCCACACCCGCGCCGCGTCGGTGGCCCGCTTTGAGGCCTCGGCGATCGCTTTTTGCCGGTCATCGTGGTAAAAAATCACCGAGCGGTACTGCGTGCCCGCGTCGGCGCCCTGCCGGTTGAGGGTGGTGGGATCGTGCGTGCGCCAAAACACGTACAAAATGTCCTCAAACGAGATCACATCCGGGTCAAAAGTGATTTGCGCCACTTCGGCGTGGCCGGTCAATCCGCTGCACACCTCGCGGTAAGTGGGGTTTTTCACCCGTCCGCCGGCGTAGCCGGAAATCACTTTTTCCACACCTTTTAAATTTTGGTACACCGCCTCGACACACCAAAAACAGCCGCCGCCCAGAGTTGTTGTTTCCAGTTTTTTGGTCATATATCCCCCCATCGATAAGTTTTAAGTTCTGAGTGTTGAGTTTTAAGTTATGTTTCAGCTAACAATTTAAAACTGAGAACTTAAAACTCAGCCCTATCTGTTAAAGGGGTAATATAGCCGCTAAAACCGCAATTGCAAACCCACCGGGCAGTGGTCGCTGCCGGTAACATCCGGCAGAATAAAGGCGTTATGCAACTGCGGCAGCAGCTCCGGCGACACAAAAAAATAGTCGAGCCGCCAGCCCACGTTACGCTCGCGGGCGCGGGTAACCACCGACCACCAGGTGTACTGACCGGGCAACTCCGGGTGCAGATAGCGGAACGTGTCGATGTAACCGGCCTCGATCACTTTATCCAGCCAGGCGCGTTCTTCCGGCAAAAAGCCGGTGGTATTTTGATTTGACTTGGGGTTGGCCAAATCAATTTCACGGTGACTGGTGTTCACATCGCCGCAAAAGACAACCGGCCGGCCCTGCGCCCGGAACGCATCGCACCGAGCCAAAAAGGCATCGTAAAAGGCCATTTTAAACGGCACCCGGCTGTGGTCGCGGCTGCCGTTGGGGAAGTAGCAGTTTAACAGCACAAATTGCGGGTACTCGGCAATGATTGTCCGGCCTTCCTGGTCAAACTCGGCGATACCCAGCCCAAATTGCACCGACAACGGTTCGATTTTAGAGAACAGGGCGGTGCCGCTGTAGCCTTTTTTCTGTTTGGCGCTGTTCCACCAGGTGTGATACCCTGCCGGCCGGGCCAGTTCCGCCGGGAGTTGGTGCGCCTCGGCCCGCGTTTCCTGCAAGCCGACAATATCAGGGTTGGCCTGCGCCAGCCACTCCAGAAACCCTTTTTTATGCACCGCCCGAATACCGTTGACATTCCACGATAATAACGTCACTTGGCTCATCGGCTCAATCCTCAAACTCCACCACGAGGGTTTGACCGTTGAAGGTTACCCGGTCGCCGGCCCGGAGCTTTTTTTTGCGGCGAGTTTCGACCACGCCATTCACCCGCACTTCGCCGCCCTGGATAACCAGTTTGGCCTGGCCGCCGGTACTGACCAGCCCCTGTACTTTTAAAAATTGGTCAAGCTGAATTGTTGGCTCAAATTGTTCCATGCACTGTTTCACCCGCAAAGATTTTGGTGAGTTGCACCATACTACAACTGCCAGTGGCTGGCAAAACATCAAGTCGCTTTAAAACAAAAACAGCCGCACCTCAAAAAACACTAGAACTCCGCAGAACTCATTAATCATCCTGTTTTCCCCCTCCTCCGCAAACGGGGGAGGGGGAGAAAAATGATTTTAGTGCGTTTTCGGTTGCTCAAATATTTATGCGGAGTTTCAGAAAAACAGGCGGTACAGCCGGCAACGGCATCGACATAATTAAAAATTAGCCGTTAAAATGATAGGTTAAAGGGGAATCAGCCGATGGGGAGTCGCCGTTTGGGGCAGGTTTAGCTACCGGCGGCTTTTTCACCTGGATATCGTATACCAGCACAAAACCGGCCAGCCAGATGTGGTCGCCGGGGAGCAGCGCTTTGCTCTCGCCCAACGGCAGCAAGCCGCCGCGCAGCCGGGTGCCAAAACCGCTGCCCATATCCTCGATGTGGGGCACACCGTTACGCCACTCAAGTTTGGCGTGCCGGCGCGACACCCGCTGGGCAATCGGGCCAAACTGTAACAGGTCGATATCTGGCATAAAATCGATGCGGGCATCGCTGCGGCCAATGATCATGGGCACATTTGGCGTTAACCGGAATTTGCGTCCGGTGGCGGCCACCATCAAATTGTGCCTGGCGCCGTCGCCCGAGCCGACATTTTGCACCACCGGCGGCACGCGGCCGTAAACCATGCTGATCTGGCCCACCGTGATCCGGTCGCCGCCATTCAACGGACGAGACGGGCCAAAGCCCAGCCGCTCGCCGTTTAAAAACGTACCGGCCACGCTGCCCAAATCTTCAATAGTATGCTGCCCGTTTTTGCCAACCAGCGAGGCGTGCCGGCGCGAAATGCAGCGGTGGTTGCGGTCTTCGTAGCCCAGGTCAACATCCGGCGGCACACCGATGGACGGGTCAAAATGGCCCAAAACCAGAGCGCCGTCGGCCGGCAGGACAATGTGCCGCCAGCTCTCTTCAATGGTCAGCCAGAATATATTGGCGTCGGCCTGTTTATTTTCTGAGAAGGGGCGTAACCCGGTAACAAAATGCTTTTCCAGCGACTCTGGCAGCTCTTCCGGGTCAATTCGGTGCGGGTCAACTTCTTCGTAGCCAACAAAACCGTTGGATCTGGCCACCCGGCCGGTGGGTTCTACGGGCGACTGTTTTTTTCGCTGTTCGCGGGCCTGCTCCAGCCGCTGGCTCAACCCCCCGCCATTTACCATCGCTTCGAGCTTTTTGGTTTCGTCCCGTTTGTACTTGACAATGAGGCAGTTGGCGTTGAGTCGACCCCACGTTGCCAGCGTATCGGTTTTGTTCTCAAAGGCGTGATACAGCATCATTCTGACGCTGCTGGCGTGGACTCCTTCTTCAATACATCGGTTTCTTATGGGACATTTGCGGCAGTTTAACATCCATCGCTTCCTTCAGCTCTATCCGTAGTGCCAGCCTTTATCGTGTCTATTACGGTCAATGAGTCAGGCGAGTCCATTCGACCTGCTTTTTAAAGAACAAATCGCAAATTCGGTTTTGGTTAAACATCAGGATATCACAGTTGCATGGGAAGGAAATGTGAAAGCAATAAGTAAAGAGTTAGAATTACCCCAAGGCCAATTGTAGACATAATCATTTGCCAACTTGGATAATTTTTTGTTCTCATTTATACTGTAAACAACGTTAAAATTATTAGCCGCACCGCAAAAAACGAGTCACAAATTATGGACAGAAATGAGCTGTTTAGGGCATCGTATGGCCGGGGGATTCCGCTGTTGGGCTACGGGCTTATCTGGCTGGCCGGCACGGTGGTTATTCTCTCCGGGCTTGGCCGGTTTTTTGCCGGCAGCGAAGGCTTGCTGTTGAACTTGCTGCTGGCCGTAATGGCCGCCGGCCTGGTTGGCGGAATTGGCGGCGCTACCGGTATGCTCAAGCGGCTGGGCCAGCACATCGCCATTGACGAGGATTTGGTCACGCAGTCTGTGGTGTTGTATTTTTTGCAACCCATTGCCGGCGTGATTGGCGGCGGGCTGGTATTTGCTTTTATTGCCGTGCCGGGCAGCCTGCTGGTTAATTTTGTAGCGCACGGGCAACTGATCGTCGCCCGGAGTTTTTCATCGGCTACGTTTACGGCCATTTATTTGCTGCTGGCCTGGACCGGCGGCTATTACCAGCAGCAGGTCTACCTCAAACTCAAATCGCTGTTGAAAAAACAGACCGCCGGAAAGAAAGCTGTCAACCTTGATGCGCCGTTTTCGTTTAAAGCCTGGTACCGCCACCAGCAAGAAGTTTTCCGCTGGTCGTTTACCTGGGGCATGTTCATTCTGTTTTACGCCGTGCTGTGGCTGGCCGTGCTGGTTTACAGTTACGTGTGGGCCGATCAATCTATTTTGACGCCGGAGCCGGCGTCGGCTGTTTTGCCGATTGTGCTTTTGCTGGCCGCCTGGCCAACGGCTGCGGCTGGCGGCATTGGCGGCACGGTTAACTTACTGCACCGGCTCTACCAGCGAGTCTCGTATGAGCAGAATTTTGACCGGCAGGAATTGATGTGGTATCTGGTACAGCCGGTAGTGGGGATTGTGTTTGGCCTGGCGCTGTATTTGCTGGTGGCATCGGGGTATTTGGCGCTGCAGCCCATTTTCAGCAGCCGGTCCAGTTTGATCGTCGATTTGCCGCCGGTGGTGATGCTGCAAATACTGTTGGGCTGGATTGCCGGTTTTCGGCAGCAGTTGATCAGCGATCTGATTCTGAAATTGGTGGGCGACGTGGTATCGTTTGTCAAACTGGTGCTGAAACTGGTCAATCCATTGACGCTGTTTAACAAAACCAAGCGCGAACAGGTTTTGGCCGAAATTGGCCGGCAGCACCAAATTTTCAAGCCCATTGCCACCGGCAGTGGTTCAAATGATGGCGTAAAGTGGTGGGCGCCCGACTGAACAATTGGCCACCGCTTCATTCTTTGGTGAACAGAAATTTGCTAAAGAACGGCCGATTCCGGGCCACAATTTGATACCCAACTTCGACAATCCAGATGAGCGGCGGCCGGTGCAGAAGCCGCATCAGCCAGCGGGGATAGCCAATCTCTGCCAGCACAAACAGCGCCGCCCGCCCGGCGCGGATTACCTGGCCATCGCCGGTGATCACGTGGACGGCCTGCCGGCAGGCAGCCAAAAGCTGCGGCGTCATTGGCGGCGAAGGGCATTGCTGAAACGGCACCGGCCAAAACTTATTTTGGGCATCCTTGCGCCTGACCCAGGCGACAGACCGGCGTCAGAAGCCTCAGTCACCGTCCCAAATAAGCCAATGTTGGTGGGGCTGTTTACCGGTCATTAATCGATCATTCCAACTTTGGCCCGCAAAAGCGGGTTATTTTTTTGTAGCAAATAACGGTTATAGCGGTGACCATCGGCCGGGTCAATCATCGAAATAAAATCGGTGGCCAAATAGCCCCGGGCAAAGTAGGTTTCAAAGGCGGCCCGTATCCGCAGTCGCCAATCCAGGGCCAAATCAAGGTTGGCGGCTTTGACCGGGTGAAGATCGGCTACGGTTTCAAGCAGCAGCGACTCAGCCTGCAAATCGAAGCGGGTGTCAACAATATGCCGCTCCAATCCCTGGCCGGCCAGCTCAAAAATCGGGACCGCCGCGCCGAGTTCCGGCCGCATAGGCTGGGCCAAATGTTCGCCCCGCACCCACCACTCCACCAGCAGCCGGTCCGTGGGCAGGCCGGCGTTGAGCGCGCCAAAATTAGAGCCGTAAACATCGGGCATGTAGCGCCGGCTGATGGCTCGCAGTTTGTGCAAATTGAGGGTGGCGTTGGGGCCTTCCAACGGGTCATAAGTCCAGGTGATGAGCGGCAGCCCCTGCTCGATGACCCGCTGCCGCTGGGCCAATTTAAGCGCCTGGGCCACCCCGTGCCGCCGCCATTCCGGCCGCACGCCCATTGCCTGCGAGCACAATTTCAGCGGGCCGCCTTTTTCCCGCCCCAAAAAGCCCACCAAAAAGGCAACCATCGCGCCAGACTCCGCGTCAAACGCGCCGAGCACGGTGCCGCCGTTGTGGGCAATAGTATTAATGAGCGGCGGGTACAGGCCAAACATTGGCTCGCTCAGCCCCCAAATTTCCCGCTGCAGATGATGCACCTGCAAAATTTCATCGTATGTTACAAGATCGCGGATGGTGTAACGCATGCGCCAGTCTCCTCATGCAAAAACGCACAGATGATTCCATGTCTCTGTGCGTTAGTGCTGGCAGTAGAACCGGCGATATTATAGCACAACCGGCGCGGATGGTGAAGCCTGGATCAGCCGGCGCTGGCGGCCAGAATTTCTCGCTCAACGCCCAGCCAAAAATGATGGCGGCGAATATAGCGGGCCGGCTTAATAGCGATACCGTTGACGGCGGTCACCTCCGGTGAAAATTCATCGACGTTGACGTAGCACACGGTGGGTTTTTGGTTCAGGCGCGTCTGGTATCGCTGCGCCGCCTGCTTAATTTTTTCGTCCAGCTCCCGGTTGGGAGTGTTATCAAACCACAATAATCCTTCGTGCATGGTTGTCCTCCTCAATCAAATTGCAGCGCCCAGCGGTTGGAATTTAACAGATGGATCAGGTGCAGCAGTTGGCCGTCGCAGCGAACCCAGTAGTGATAGGCCAACCGGCGGGTGCGGCATTCATTGACCGCGTCTATCTGGTACACCCGTCCCCGCCAGCTAAATTTGGCCGGAAAGGTTTCAAATCGATACTCGAGCATACTCACGTTTTCCTGCATCGGCTTACCCCTGATCCCAAAATGCCGGCAAAAAATCGCCGACCGAATCGGTGTTTTCCTGGCCGATCACTTTAAAATCCCGGCTACCCGGCGATGGCGGGCCGGCCAGCAGCGGCGGCGGAGCGGAGGGCATGCCGTAGCCGTTGGTACCCTGGCCGTTCACCACCACTACCGGCGGATACTGGCCAAAGCGGGCTGCCTGCCCGGCTTGCAGCTCGTACTGGCGGTCACGCTGGCGTACCATCCAGACCATCAGCACGGTGGTTGGAATAGAGGCCAGCACGCCACAGACAATGCCAATAATCACGGCCATGGCGTCGGCGCTGATGCGGTAGCCAATAATCACCGCCAGTGTCACCGAAAACGCGACGGAAACGATCACAAAAAACTTTTTCATGCCTCACCTGTCCTTTTACTTTATCAGCCGCAGTTGGTGGCCCAACATCAACCCTAAGCCGCGCCGTTTTTTCTTAAAATTGAGCGCCGCCTGATCGGTGGGAAGCGGCGCAGCACCCGGCTGGCCGAAAGTGCCGGTGGCGGCCAGCGCCGCCCGCTGAGGTTCGGGCGTCCACGCGACGGGCACCCGGCCGGCCATTTTCATGCGGCCGATAATCTGGCCGATTTCGCGCTCGCTTACATATGCCGCCTGAAACCGGGTTACATTGCCTTTGACCACCAGCAAAAAGTCGCCGCGCCCCAGCAGTTTTTCCGCGCCGGTGCCGGGAATGCCGGCCGCGATTTTGGCATCGTCGGCGCTGGCCACGCTGCCCACCAGCCGCACCGGAAAATTACTGCGGGTCAGGCTGCCGATGCTGGCCGCCAGCGGTTTTTGGGTGCAGGCAATGATGTGCAGCCCGGCGCTGCGGCCGCGCTGGGTGAGCCGGGTCATCAGTCGGTCCATCGCTTTGCCGCCCTGCTCCATCAAATCGGCCAGTTCGTCAATAAAAATGACCACTCGCGGCTCGGAAATATTTTCGCGGTCGCGGCGAATCATTTCTTCCACCATTTCACCCAATAAAAAGATGGCCTGATGCACATCGCTAACGGTGGGCCGCAGCAGGTGGGGCAGCACGTAGCCGCCTTCGCCAAAATGGACAAACGGGTCAAAACCGTTACCTTTGGGGTCGATGAACACCATCTGCACTTCACCCAGCCGGTTGTACATGGCCAGCGACAGGGCCATACTCCGGGCCAGCGCCGTTTTGCCCGAACCGGTAGTGCCGGCAATCAGCACGTGGGCCACATCCGGCGAAGGCAGCCGCAGCAGCAACGGCAGGCCGGATTCGTCCATACCCAACACTGCGGTTTGTTTGGGCACTTCTTTGATGCGGCCGGTCAGGTTGAGCAGCCGGACCACCTGGCCATCTTCGCGCGGCACATCAACCTGCACCACCGCCCCTTGCCGCGAAACCCGCACCCGCTGCGCACCCAGCCGCAGGGCAAACTCCTCGGACAGGTTGATGATTTTGGCGATCTTGGAGGCGATTTCCGGCGCAATCTGGTAGCTGACCCAACGCGGTGTGACCACGCCGCCGGTTACCCGGCCGGGCACCCGATGGCTGGTTAGCACCATTTCAATTTGGTCGGCCTGATATTCCAGGACCCGGCGCATATGCATCTCCGCAGTAAGATTATTGGGTTGGGCAAAATAGTTTGAATATTCAAGCATGGCCGGTTTTGTTTGTTATTGTTTGATGAACGGCAGGCCACACCTAAACATCACCAGCCATTTATCCGTTCTGCCGAATGACTGCCACAACTTTACCCCTGATTTCCACGTCGGCCGGTTTGAGCACCAGATCGGCGTGGGCCGCGCTCACCGATTTTAGCCGCACGTGTCCGTTCTCTCGAAAGTAGCGTTTCAGGCTGATCTGGTTTTTCTTGGGCAGCCGAATGGCCACCAATTCGCCATCACTGGCCTGACTTTGCCCCTGCAAAATAACAATATCACCCCGGTTAACAAAGCCGTCGGCAAATGTGCCGCCGCCGAGCGCGTACAGGTTGCCATCATTTGTCACGCAGTTTACGGTCAGTTCCAGCACATCGGCCGGGCTGAGCGTTGCCAGCGGGGTGTCCTGCCGTTCAGCAACTGTACCGGCCAGCGGCAGTTGCTGCGAACGATCGCTGTTTTTTAGCTGAATTCCCCGCGGCGTATTGGGAACCCGCGACAGCAGTTGCGCGTTCTCCAGCACCTGCAAGTGGTAGTTGACTAATGATTTGGAACTGATGTTGAGGCCGGTTTTGATTTCTTCATAAGTGGGGGGATACCCGCACTCGCCAACAAAATTTTCAATAAACGCCAGCATCTCCGCTTGTTTGTCGCTAATGCCTGTCATTTTTCTGGCTCCGTCACCTTTAGTAGAATAGCAAGCTTTAAAATAAAATAGAACGCACGTTCTATTGAGGATTATACCAGAACACACGTTCTACTGTCAAGCGTTATTTATTGAATTTCAGCTTAAAAATTGAGGGTAAAAAAAGGTACGTCCCATCCGGGACGTACCAAACACAGCAAAACCAGGGCAAACGGGGAACAAACACCTATTCCAGTTGGCGCAAAACTGCCACCACCCGGCCTTTGATCTCGATTTTATCAGGATCAACATAAATAGGCTGCATGGTTTGGTTTTCTGGTTGCAGCCTGATACGCTTGCCTTCGTGGAAGAAGCGCTTGAGGGTTGTTTCTTCCTGTTCCGGCAGCCATGCGGCAACCATATCGCCATTGTTGGCGCTTTGCGTGTGGCGCATAATCACAATATCGCCGTCATTGATCAGCGCATCGATCATTGAAGTCCCCTGTACTTCCAGCGCGTAAATATCTTTGTCGGTAGGCAGCATGTCTCGGGGCACGTCAATGGTGTCGCCACTGTCGCGGATGCTGTCAGCAAAGACAAGCAGCGGTTCACCGGCGGCAATCCGGCCGAGCATTGGCACTTTAACCAGATTGGCGGCCATTGTGGTCAACCCTTCCAGCCCCTCATCCAGCCGAATCCCCCGCGATACGGTTCTGTCCCGGGTAATGAGACCGGCCCGCTGTAAGGCATCGAGGTTGTAATTGACCACCGACGTTGAACTGATGTTTACCGCTTTACCAATTTCCCGGATGGTGGGCGGGTATCCATTGTCCAGAGTAAATGATTTTACAAATTCCAATATTTTTTGTTGACGTTCTGATAGACTCATTGTGTTTGCTCCCTGAAAACGGCCATTTGTTCCGACCATTTGTGCTGTTTTGAGAGATTATACCACGAACGGGCGTTCTATGTCAAGTTTGATTTTTGTTTTTTATTAAAAAGGAACCGGATTTCTCTTTGTGAATAATTATACAATTTACCCCCATCTGGTTTGACTCACTTGCCACTCATCTTTATACTCCAGGCTGATAATTTGTGCAGTATTACTTTATGTAAACTCAAACCAGACGGCGTTTGGAGATATGTGCCAACGGAGGCCCCCAATCATCCACCAGCCTAAAGTTCGATCTTTATCATTTTTTTAGTATTAGAAAGGAACAAGTTTGTGACACGCATTTTGAACAAATCCCTCCGCAGCAAGGTTATGAGCGCCGAAGACGCCGCCGCCCTCATCACCACCGATGTTAACGTGGGGATGAGCGGTTTTACGGGCAGCGGCTACCCCAAAGCCGTGCCGCGAGCGCTGGCCCTGCGCATTGCCAACGCCCACATGGAAGGCAATCCATTCCAGATTGGCGTTTGGACCGGCGCATCTACCGCCCCGGAATTGGACGCCGCGCTGGCCATGGTTGATGCCATGCGCCTGCGCCTGCCCTACCAATCAGAGCCGGTAACCCGCAAGCGGATCAACGCCGGCGATATTGAATACATTGACCTGCACCTGAGCCACGTGCCGCAATACGTGAGCTACGGCTTTTTGGGTAAGCTCGATTTTGCCATTGTCGAAGTGACCTCAATTAAGGAAGACGGGCAGTTGGTTCCGGCCAGTTCATTGGGCAACAACAAAAGCTGGCTCGATCATGCCGAAAAGGTGATCATCGAAGTTAACGCGTGGCAAAACGAAAAACTCGAAGGCATGCACGATGTGTATTACCAATCGGTTACCCCGCCCCACCGCAAACCCATCCCCATTTGCCGCGCCGACGACCGCATTGGCCAGCCCTATCTGCGCTGCGACCCCGACAAAATTGTGGCCATTATTGAAACCAACGACGGCGACCGCAACAGCCCCTTTACCCCGCCCAACGATGTTTCTTACCGCATTGCCGACCACATTCTGGACTTTTTGGAGCACGAAGTAAGCAAGGGCCGCCTGCCCGATAAAACCCTCCTGCCGCTTCAATCCGGCGTGGGCAACATTCCCAACGCGGTGCTGATGGGGCTACAAAAGAGCCGCTTTGAAAATATGACCTCGTACACCGAGGTAATTCAGGATGGCATGCTCGATATGCTTGAATCCGGCACGCTGCGCGCAGCCTCGGCCACGGCATTTTCGCTCAGCCCGGAAGCCTTGCAAAAATTCAACAATAACATCGACTTCTTCCACGACAAGATTATTCTGCGTTCCGTGGGCATCAGCAACCACCCCGAAGTTATCCGCCGGCTGGGCGTGATTGCCATGAACAGTCTGGTTGAGGCCGATATTTACGGCAACGTTAACTCCACCCACCTCATGGGCACGCGCATTCAAAACGGCGTTGGCGGCTCCGGCGACTTTGCCCGCAACGCTTTCCTGTCGATTTTTATGACGCCTTCAACCGCCAAAAACGGAGCGATTTCGGCGATTGTGCCGATGGTTTCTCACGTTGACCACACCGAACACGACACCCAGATTCTGGTTACCGAGTACGGCCTGGCCGACTTGCGCGGTCTGTCGCCCAAACAGCGGGCCAAAGTGATCATCCAAAAATGCGCTCACCCGGATTTTCGGCCGGCGCTGCAGGAATATTACCAGCGCGCGCTCAACATGTCGCCGGGTAAACAGACTCCGCATCTGCTTGAAGAAGCTTTTAGCTGGCACACCCGCTTTTTGGCTACCAACTCAATGAAGCCACGCTCCAACGGCCAGAGTTAACCTTGTTGCGATGAATCAAAAAGGGCGCTGCGAATTCGCGGCGCCCTTTTTTGTTGATTCCGGAAATCAACCGTCTTTAATGGTCGTCCGGATGGTCATCGTCGCTGTTATCATTATGGCTGCCGCTGCCAGAGTTGTTATCATCGCTGCCCCGGCCAGAATTGCCACTGTTGCCAGAATGATTATCATCGCCGCCACCCCGGCCAACATCAATGTTGTCATTTGAATTGTCGTCGGAGTGACCACCGCTGGTGTTATCATTAAATTCGTCATCGCTACCGTTGTCGTTAAAATCGCTGTCGTCGAAATCATCATCGTTATTGGAACTACCAGACCCGGAATTACTAAAATCGTCCCCGTTATCATTAAAATCGGCATTGTTGTCCAGGCCATCGTCATTACTATTTGTCAAGCCATCGTTGCTGTTGGTCGGCGTCCCGCCGGTTGAACCGTTGGCCGGAGTAATGGCGTCATCTGCGGCCAGATTTTCCTCAGTTGGCACCGGCGTTGGTGTGGGAGGCAGCGCCAGTGTATCGCTGGTAGTAGCCATTGTTGGCGTAGCCGATGGCGTGGCCGTAGCAGGTTGAGTGGGCTTAACTGTAGGCGATGGCGTAACCGTGGGTGTGGGTGTTGGCGGCGCGGCCCGCACCACCCACACCGACAGCGCCCGCAGCGAATCCGGCGGCTGGGTTATGGCCTGAATCCGCACCCGCGCGCCCGGAGCCAGATCACCAAAAATTTGACTATCCGCCGTAAGTTTTACCACGCCTTCGTCAATAACAAAGCTGTCCGGCCCCAACGATTGCACCGAATCCTCAAATATAACCACCACTTCTTTGCCCCGATCCAGCAGCAGGTCCGTTTCAAAACGGCGTTCCAGGTTAAATGTATCTTCGAGCCGCTGGCGGTGCTGGTTGCTATCGAGCAGACTCAAGCGCACCGATTCACCCATCCGTTTAAGGCCGTAAAACGGCTGGCCGGGCACACTGTTTTGGGCGGCCATGGTCATACCGGAGCCGGCTATTGTGCCGGCCAAAAAGGCAATCAGCACGCTAACGGTTAGTGTTGCGGTACGCAGCCCCGTTGCAAACAGCGGCCCCGGCCGCAGCCAACTCAATAATCCCCGGTTAGTGGCCGGCGGCGAAACCGGCGCAGCCGCAGCCGCCATTTTTTCGGCGTGGGCCAGCATTTTGTTGAGGCTGGCAGCCGGCGGCGGCACGGTGATTGTTGTTTTCAGGCTGGCAGCCTGGCTGGCCACAGTGAGCAGCGGCTCCAGCCATTCGGCGTCTGAGCCGGCTTCGGCCAGCACAACATCAACGGGGATGCCGGCGGCAACCATCGCCAGGGCGTCATCCAGTATATCTTCTGGTAAGTGTTGATTGTTGGTTGTCATTGGTGTGTTCCTGCTACACTCTCAGCGGTGGTATCGCCCATAATTTCTGCCAAAGCGCGCAGCGCGCGATATTGCAGGCCTTTAACCGCTCCGGGCGATTTGTTAATAGCTTTCGCCACACTGTTAATATCGATGCCTTCGATAAACCGCAATAAAACGACATCCCGTTGTTCGTCGGTGAGTTGTTTGAGGGCGCTGTGTAAATGTTCCAGCCGCTCTTTGATCAGTATTCGCTGTGTAGGGTCGGTGTGGCTTGCCGACATGACCTGCTCATTGAGTTCAACTTCGCTAATACGTTCGCGTTTGCGGTAATAATCTACAACGACGTTGCGGGCAATGCCCATAATCCAGCCCTGTGGCGAATCGCGCCAGGACTGGCCGCGCTTCAGCCCTTCCAGGATACGTACGAAGACTTCGCCACTGAGATCCTCGACAGTATGCGGATCACCAACCTTAAACTTAATGTATCGAGCCACTGGCTCGTAGTATTGTTGGTGCAGGGCGTGCAACGCTGCCGGGTCCAGTTGTTTCGCTTTGGCCAGAAGTTCTGTGTCGTTCGTCATTCTTCCTGTTTGGTGACTTTAATGTCGAATTTATCTTAAAAAAGTCACGCACCTTACCTTAAATTTTTTTCATTAAATTACCCAAACCGCGAAACTTTGGGTTAATTATGCCGCCAATCCTATGATTCCATCCCAAAATTAGAAGATGAGGCCACAAAAAAGTTCAACGGGATTTCAGGGGGTGGACAAGGTGTTGCGTATTTTGATCAGTACGGAACACGCAATATTTTTAATTTGACTCCGCAATTTCCCAAAGAGCAAAAAAATCAATGAATAATAGATACGCAGGCCAAACCATTTTGGATTGATTTTTGGCAAAACTCGTTTTCAGCGTAACTTTTCCGTTTTCTTTGCGACTATTGGGACACTGACAAACAAACTCTACTGAATTTTTGCCAAAAATACAACTTCTTTCGCAACTTTTGTCTACCTGTTGCAACCGACAATGAGCGAGCCGGCAAACGGTACAGGTTAGTCAACAAGGATAACCCAATGAGCATAAAAGCAATTCATCCCGAACACCGGCTAACCGCCGGGCCAAAAGCGTGGTCACTCATCGGCACCAAACTTGGAATGGCCGGATTAACCGGCATTGGCCTGCTGACAATTTTTGTAGCGCTCATGGCGGTGGTTCAGTTTGCTACACCCAACCTGGCCGGCAACGATGGCTACTACCACATTAAACTGGCCCAGGTGATGCGCGAGCAGGGGCTGCGCCCATCATTCATCTGGCTGCCGCTGACTATCCTCAACGTTGAATCATTTTATGACCATCATTTTTTATACCACGTGCTGTTGATGCCCTTTACCCTGTTTGACCTGCGCCTGGGGGCCAAGTGGGCCAGCGTCATTTTTCCGGCGCTAACCTTTTTGAGTGGCTGGATTTTACTGCGCGGCCAGCGCGTGCCCTTTGCTCCGCTGTGGGCGCTCGGGTTTATGGCGGTGTCGTCTGCATTTTTGTACCGCATGAGCATGCCCCGCGTGCAGGCGCTGTCGCTGCTGGTGCTGCTGCTGGCGCTGCACCTGGTTTTCACCCGGCGCTATCGCTGGCTGGCGCTGCTGGGTTTTTTATACGTTTGGCTATACGATGCTTTCCCGCTGATTGTGGTGGTGGTTGGCGTTTATACCGCACTGCGCTGGCTCATTGACCGCCGCTTTGAATGGACGCCGCTGGCCTACACCGGTTTGGGCGTGGCGCTGGGGCTGGTGATTAACCCTTATTTTCCAGATAATCTGGTCTTTATTTATCACCACCTGGCGCCCAAACTGGCCGACGCCACCGCCACCAAAGTAGGCAACGAGTGGTACCCCTACCGCACCTGGACTCTGGTTGAAAACTCGGCCGGCGCGCTGCTGGTTTTTGTGGCCGGCGTGTTTGCCCTGGGCTTTACCGAGCGCCGGATGAACAGCGCCACCGCCACCCTGCTCACCGTGAGCCTGCTGTTTGGGGTGATGCTGTTCAAATCCCGCCGGTTTGTGGAATACTACCCCGCCTTTGCCCTGCTGTTCTGCGCCCTGGCCTGGACACCGCTGCTCAATCAGTGGCTCGATCAGCGGCGCTGGGCCAAATGGGCGGCGCCACTGGCGCTGGCGGCGCTGCTGCTGCCGGGTATCTGGTGGTCGGTGCAGGGCGGGCAAAACAGCCTGCGCGACTCAAAACCGGCCGGATTGTACAGTGGGGCATCGGCCTGGTTGGTCCAAAATACGCCCGCCGGCAGCCGGGTTTTTCAAACCGATTGGGATGATTTTACCCGCCTGTTCTTTTACAACACTCACAATACGTATTTGGTCGGTCTGGACCCCACCTATTTGCAGCTCGCTAACCCGGCGCTGTACGACCTGTGGGTAGACATTACCAAAGGCAAAGTCGCCGATCCGTCGGGCGTCATTGAAACAGAATTTGGCGCTCGTTACGTGCTCACCGACCTGAATCACAAAGATTTTCTGCGCAAAGCTAAAAACGATCCCCGCCTGGTTGAAACGTATCGCGATGACGAAGCTGTTATCTTCGCCATCACCTCGCCCGGCGGCGGCGCCCCCAACGCGGCAAATTAATGAGGAGGCTCAATGAAAAGATAGAGCGATGTTATTCCAACAAGTTCACTTTTATCCAATTAATCCCAAACAAAATATTTTAGGAAAGAGGAGTTAAGCCATGTTTGTATCAAAGAAATTTATTACAGCGATCATCATCGTTATGGTTGTGGCTTTAACCGGCTGCGACGCCAGCAAAATCACCCCGCCGGACAATTCTACAATCATCATCAATGTCAGCGGCGACGATAATGCCAACAGCAACGTCAACGACAACACCGATGACAACATGAACAGCAACGATGACAACGCCAACGACAACACCGGCGACAACGTCAACAGCAACGATGACGATGCCAACGCTAATGATGACAACGTCAATAACAACACTGGCGACACCATCAACAGCAACGATGACAACGCCAACGACAACACCGGCGACAATGTCAACAGCAACGACAACGCCAACGACAACACTGGCGACAACGTCAACAGCAACGACAACGCCAACGACAACACCGGTGACAACGTCAACAGCAATGACGACAACGCCAACGACAACACCGGTGACAACGTCAACAGCAATGACGACAACACCAACGACAACACCGGTGACAATATGAACAGCAACGACGATAACACCAACGACAACACCGGCGACAATATGAACAGCAACGACGACAATATGAACAGCAATGACGACAATTTCAACAGCAATGACAACGTCAACAGTAACGATGATTTTGACGATGATGACGATAATTTTAACGACAACTTTGACGACGACAGCGACCACCACTCCGGCAGTAACAGTAACAGCAACAGCAACGACGATGACAGCGATCGCGAACACTTTAGCCGCGGCGGCGATAACTCCGGCAGCGGCAGCTCCGGCAGCGACCATTCCGGCAGTGGCGGCTCTGGCAGCGACCATTCCGGCGGCGGCAATTCCGGGCGCGGCGGCGGCGGTGACGACGATCACCACGATGACGAACACGACGATTAGTGCATCACCGCAATAATTGATCCATTGACCGGTTTTGAGGTGGGGGTTGGAGCGGCCTGGCTGCTTCACCCCCACCTTTTCTGTTGTCCGGGGATTTAATATTTGCGTGTACGGCTTGACCGGCCTAAACTATTTAGCGCATTTTTGGCAAAATACCAGCCGGGCCTCAAGGAGGAGAGCCAATTGTCGAAAAAATAAATATAGCTTTAAAAGGAAAGAAGATGGGTAATGCCACAGCAAGTGTCACCGTCACAAAAATTATGGAGCCAGCTCCGGGAATTTGGCCGCCCCAAAAATCAGCGCACGAGCAACGGGAACAATTACCGCCGCGAATTTATCATCATTGGCCTGGGCCGCTTTGGTACCAGCCTGGCCATGACCCTCAATGCTTACAAACACAATGTTTTGGCTGTTGACAATGATACTAACCGGGTTCAGGAAGTAGCCCGGGTTTTGCCCCACGTATTGCAGCTCGATGCCACCAGCATCGAAGCTATGCACGAAGTCGGCGCGGATTCGTTTGATACCGGCATTGTCTGCATTGGCACCGACTTTGAGTCTAACCTGCTGGCTACGGTCTCGCTGCGCAAGCTGGGCGTCCGGCGGGTTATCGCCAAAGCCAGAACGATGACCCAGCAGGAAATTCTGCTCCGGGTTGGCGCCGACGAAGTAATTTTGCCCGAACACGAGGCCGGCGTTCACCTGGGCCGCCGGCTGTCGGCCATCGATTTTGTTGATTTTATGGAATTAGGGCCAAACATCAGTGTGGTAGAAATTGTCACGCCCGACGTCTTTGTTGGGAAATCTCTCAAAGATGCGGCCATTCGGCAGCGCTACGATCTAACCGTGGTTGCCCTGAAACGGGGCGAACAGGTGTTGGTATCACCCAAAGCCAGCGAGATTATTCACAAAGAAGATATTTTGGTGGTTTTGGGCAAAACAGAAAATTGCGAAAAATTATGCTAAACTAACTTAGGAGAAGGAATTGGTAACGGAGAAACCGACCGCCCCGGCAAAGTCGCTGGTCAACATTCTGCCCATCCTCATTCAGCGCTGGTTGTACAAAAACCAGCCCTCAGAAACAGTCATCGTATTAATTACCTCAGTTTTAATTGGCGCCGGAACCGGTTTTGGCGCTATCGCCTTTATCTGGCTCATTCAGCAGTTCCACAAATTATTTTTTGATGGTATTTACGCCTGGGCCACAGGCGGGCTGGGAAGCTGGATCATCATTATTATTCCGGCGCTGGGCGGCTTAATTGCCGGCCCGCTCATTTATAAATTTGCCCGCGAAGCCAAAGGGCACGGCGTGCCGGAGGTGATGCAGGCCATCGCTCTGCGCGGTGGGCGAATTCGCCCGCAGGTGGTCATCATCAAGGCGCTGGCTTCGGCGGCGTGCATTGGCAGCGGCGGCTCGGCCGGCCGAGAAGGCCCCATTGTGCAGATCGGCTCGGCCATTGGTTCGGTCACGGGGCAAATGTTCAATCTCAGTACCGACCGCATCCGCAACCTGGTGGCCTGCGGCGCGGCGGCGGGGATTGCGGCTGTGTTCAACGCGCCCATCGCCGGTACAATTTTTGCGATGGAAGTGATTTTGGGCGAGTTCACCACCGTTTATTTTGGCAATGTGGTGATTTGCGCCGTCACCGCCAGCATTGTCAGCCGCCGTTTTTTGGGCGAAAACCCGGCCTTTGCCGTGCCCAGCTTTACCATGATCAGCCCCTGGGAGCTGCTGCTGTACGCCGCTTTGGGCCTGTTGTGCGCGCTGGTCGCCTGGCTGTTTGTTACCAGCCTGTACTGGTTTGAAGACCGGTTTGACGAATGGCGCTTTCCCGAATGGGCCAAACCGGCCATCGGGGGGCTGCTACTGGGCGCGCTGGCCCTGTTTGCCCCGGATGTACTCGGCTCCGGGCTGGAATTTATGGAAGATGCCCTGTGGGGCGATCTGCTGTGGCCAGCCATGCTGCTGCTGGTGTTTGGCAAAATGCTGGCCACCGGGTTCACCCTCGGGTCGGGCAACTCCGGCGGGGTGTTTGCCCCCTCGCTGTTTATGGGCGCGATGCTGGGCGGCGCGTTTGGTTCGCTGGCTCATCTGGCCCTGCCGGATATTACCGCGCCCTACGGCGCTTACGCGCTGGTGGGCATGGCGGCGTTGTTTGCTGCGGCCACGCAAGCGCCCATCACCGCCATTATTATTGTCTTTGAAATGTCTGGCGACTACCGCCTGATTTTGCCGCTGATGCTGGCTACTGTGATCAGCACTTTTGTCTCCGAGCGACTCCGCAAAGAAAATATTTACACCCTCAAACTGATCCGTCGCGGGATTCAACTCCGCTCCGGCCGCGACATCGACGTGATGCAGGGCGTTACCGTGAGCGAGGTGATGCGCACGGATGTTGACACCGTTAGCCCGGATTTAACCCTGGCCCAACTGCTGGATGTAATGAGCCGCACCCACCATCACGGCCTGATTGTATTGGATCGAAATGGCGAATTGTGGGGCATTGTGACCGTAACCGATGTGGACAAGGCCGTAGCCGACAACCTGCCCCGCCGCACCACTGTGGCCGAAATCGCCACGCCCGCGGACAAACTGCTGCTGGCCTACCCCGATGAAACCATCGACACGGCGCTATCGCGGATGGCCCCGCGTGGATTGGGGCGCCTGCCGGTGGTCTCGCGGGAAAATCCCCGCCATTTGTTGGGCCTGCTACGCCGCACCGATATTATTCGGGCCTACAATCTGGCGCTGTCGCGCCGGGCCAAAGTGCAACACCACGCCCACCGCATCCAGTTGCGCAACCTTGATGGCACCGAGTTTATCGACATAGTTTTGCAGCCGGGAGACCGGGCCGTTGGCAAAACCGTGCTCAATCTGGCCTCGCACCTGCCCTCGGAGTGCATTCTTATTTCTGTGCGGCGCAACGGGCGGGTGTTCATTCCCCACGGCGACACTGTATTTGAACCGGGCGATCACATTACCGCCTTTGTACGCAGCCGGGACTCCGAACTGCTGCATGGCTGTTTGCGCGACCGGGCTGTCGTTGCCGAGATGGTTTAAAGCCTATTTCACTCTGCTCAGCCGGCGTGCTATACTTTCTTCCGTCACATTTTGAGGTTAAAAAAGGCTGACGGAGCGGTTTATGGACCGGCGCACATTTTTAAAGAGTTCGGCAATTTTGGGCGGCAGCACGCTGGTTTCGGCCTGTTTGGGCGCTACTCCTGCGGCGATGCCCGCCCCGCCACCCACGCTGCCGCCATCGGCTACGGTGCCGGTGGCCTTTGTAAAAACCACCAACCGGTCGCAGGGCGTGAAACAGGCGCTGGCCCTGCTGGAATTATCGGGCTTAAAGGGCAAAAACCTGTTCCTCAAACCCAATTTTAACAGCGCCGACGTCGCGCCCGGCTCAACCCACACCGATACCCTCAGCACGCTAATAAAAGAATTGAACGCGCTCGGTGCGGCGCGCCTTTCCGTGGGCGACCGCAGCGGTATGGGCAACACCCGGCAGGTGATGGAACAAAAAGAGATTTTCCGCATGGCCAGCGAGCTGGGCTTTGACGCGCTGGTGTTTGACGAGTTGGCCGAGGCCGATTGGGAGCAGCATTCGCCGGCGGGCGGCCACTGGCAGCGCGGCTTTGCCCTGCCCCGGCCGGTACTTGCCGCGGACGGAATTGTGCAAACCTGCTGCCTTAAAACGCACCGTTACGGCGGCCATTTTACCCTGTCGCTCAAAAATTCAGTGGGGCTGGCCGCCAAATACGTGCCCGGAACCGACTACAATTTTATGAACGAACTGCACTCGTCCCCCAACCAGCGCCGGATGATCGCCGAAATCAACGCCGCTTACTCGCCGGATCTGATTGTGCTGGATGGGGTGGAAGCCTTTGTTGACGGCGGCCCGGACCGGGGCAAACTGGTGCAAGCCAATGTGATTTTGGCCGGGTTTGACCGGGTGGCCATCGATGCGGTAGGGGTGGCGATTTTGCGCTACTTTGGCACCACCCCGGCCGTTAGCCAGGGTAAAATTTTTGAGCAGGAACAGATTGCCCGCGCCGTGGAACTGGAGCTGGGCGTCAACAATCCGCGCAGCATCGAGCTGATTACCGCCGACCCCGACAGCGCTGCTTACGCCAAACAAATCGAAGGAGTCCTGACCCTGTAATAAATGAATACAATCCTGAATCACCCTTTGATCTCCGAGCGTTACTTCTTTCCGCAACCGGCCAAACCTTTTGAACCCTGCTGGGTAGATTGCGGCGAGGCCCAACTGGCCTGTTACAATCACCAGCCCCACCCCAACGCACCAACCCTGGTTTATTTCCACGGCAATGGCGAAGTTGTCACCGACAGCATGTATCATTTTCTGCCCGCGGTTGAAGAAATGGGCTACAACCTGTTTTTGGCCGAATACCGCGGCTACGGTCAATCGACCGGCACGCCGGAATTGGCAACCATGCTGGCCGATGTTGGACCGATGCTCAAAGCCACCGGCCAACCGCCGGAAAAACTGGTGCTTTTTGGCCGTTCGCTGGGTTCAATTTACGCGCTGCACGGCGCGGCCACCGTGCCCGGTATCGCCGGCCTGATTGTTGAAAGCGGTATCGCCGATGTGCTGGAACGGCTGCTGTTCCGGGTAACTCCGGAAGAGCTGGGCGTAACGCGGGCGCAATTGGCCGCGGCAGTCGCCAGCCTTATGGACCATCAGGCCAAACTGGCCCGTTACCGGGGCGCTTCACTGTTTTTGCACACCCGCCACGATGAATTGGTGGGAGTTTGGCACGGCCAGCAGTTGTACCAGTGGGCCAACGAACCCAAAAAACTGATCATTTTTGAGCGCGGCGGCCACAACGATATTCTGTTTCACAATCTGGCGGAATATTTTGAGGCGATGCAGGACTTTATCAACGGCTTGCCCGGCACCACGGGGTGAGGGGAAAAAGAGCAGCACAGCGGGCAAAAACATGACCCGGTCAAAAAATTTTTTGACCGGGTCATATTTATTTTTGACTGGGTCAAACAAAATTTTGACCCGGTCATAATCAGGCGGGCAACTGCATGGTAAAGGTGGTTCCCTGCCCCACCCCGCCGCTAAAAGCGGTGAGATGGCCGTGGTGGGCTTCGACAATGGCCCGGGCAATGGCCAACCCCAACCCCGCCCCGCCCACATCGCGGCTGCGCGCCGGGTCGGTGCGGTAGAAACGGTCAAAAATATGGGGCAGATGTTCCGGGGCAATGCCCTCGCCGGTATCCGAAACCGATACGCTGACCGACTGTTCGGCCGGTTCAACATTGAGGGTAATCCGGCCACCGGCCGGGGTGTGGCGCAGCGCGTTGGCCAGCAAATTGTGCAACACCTGCGAAATCCGGGCGGTATCAACCCGGGTTGAGGGCAAATTCTCGGCCAGGTTGACGGCCAGATCCACCTGTTTTTCTTCGGCATCAGGCCGAAACACCGCAACCGTGGAGCGGGCAAGCTGGCTCAAGTCCGTTTCCTGCAAATTGAGCGGTAGCTGGTGGGCTTCGGCCTGGGCCAGTTCGTGCAGGTCGTTCACCAGCCGGCTCAACAGGCGAGTTTGCTCGTACAGCCGGCCCATCTCGTCCAAATCGAGCGGATACACTTCATCCAAAATGGCCCGCAAATTGCCCTGCAACACCGACAACGGCGTCCGCAGTTCGTGGGCCACATCGGCCAGCAAATTGCGGCGCAGGGTTTCGGCCTCCTCCAAATCAGAGGCCATGTCGTTAAAAGCGCGGGTTACGGCGATGATCTCATCCGTGCCTTTTTCGGTAACCCGCTGGTTCAGTTTTCGGGCCCCAATGGCTCTGGCAGCGTGGGCCAGATCGTTGAGCGGAGCCGTCACCGAGCGACTCATCACCACGCCAAAAATTGCGCCGGCTACACCGCCAACCGCAGCCAGCACCAGCAGCGTCTGCACCAAATCTCGCAAAAAAGGCGGCCGGCGGTTGCCGTCCTGGGCGGGCGCCGGCACCGAGGCAAAGCCCAGGTAGCCCACCGGCTGGTTATTAACTTTCAGCGGGATTTCGTAGCGCAGGTTGGTTTGGCTGGCCGGCCGGCCAATCAAATCCGGCCGGGCGTGAAAAACAATAACGTTGCCGCGATCAACCAGCACGTAACTGGTATCGGATTTAAACAGGGTGGTTTGCGCCCCGCTCATAATCGGCGCAACGCCGGCCCAATTCTGGTGCTGCTGGTAGTAATCTTCAAGCAGGCTGATCAGCCCGCCGGAACGTTCCAGCACCCACGATGCAAAACGGGCGTCATCGGACTCAAAACGGCTGACAATGTAGCCGGTTAAAACCACAATGACCACCGCTACCAGAACCATTGTGGTAAAAGCCAGGCTCAACCTGACCCACAGTTTGTTCATAAACAACTACTCCTGTTACGGTCCAACCAGCCGGTATCCTATGCCATACACCGTTTGAATGTAATTTTTTTCTCTGGAATCCGGCTCTATTTTGTGGCGCAGGTTGCGCATGTGGCTATCCAGCGTTCGCTCCGAGCCTTCGTAATCGTATCCCAGCGCCTGCTCAATGAGTTCACTGCGGGTAAAGGCGTAGCCGGGGTTTTCCAGCAGGGTTTTAAGCAGGTTGAACTCGGTGCCGGTCAACTCAACCGGCCGGCCATCGATCATCACTTCGCGGCGGTCAAGGTCCATTAACAGATTGGCGTGCTGCAACACACGCGGTTGTTTGATGGCCAGACTGCCCTGCGCCCGCCGCAGCACGGTGCGTACCCGGGCTACAACCTCGCGCGGATTAAAGGGCTTGGTAATGTAATCATCGGCGCCCAATTCCAGGCCAACAATCTTGTCGGCGTCGTCAATTCTGGCGGTGAGCATGATAATTGGCGTTTCGGCCAGTTGCGAGTCGGTGCGCAGGCTGCGGGTAATATCCCAGCCGTCGCGGTCGGGCAGCATCAAATCCAGTACCACCAGCGCCGGGCGGTCGCGGCGCAGTACCTGCAGGGCCGATGCGCCATCGTAGGCCACCAGCACCTCGTAACCGGATTTTTCAAGATAGGCTCGCACCAGGCGCACAATATCGTGGTCGTCATCAACCACCAGAATTTTTTGGCCGGTCATAGGCATTTCAACATTCTCTCCGGTTTAGCGCCAGCTTAGCATTTGCTCATCGGCGCCGCCGTAGGTTAAGGTGATTCCGTTTTGAGCCAGCGTTGCGGCGGTGAGCAGCGGGTGCTGGCTGCTGCCGTCGGCATTCATCAGCCAGATTTCCCACGCGCCGGAACGGTTGGAAACAAACGCAATTTGCGAACCATCGGGTGACCACGTTGGCGCGGCGTTGCTAAACGATTGTGCCGTTTGGCCGCGCAATTCCTGTTGCACCAAATCCATGTACGATGTTCCGGTTAATCGCTGGCGGTTGCTGCCATCGGAGTTCATTACATGCACTTCCCAGTGATCATCTTGCCGGTAGCTGACAGCAATTTTGGTACCGTCCGGTGAGTAAATGGGCGAATGGTCGTTGTAATCTTCGGTAAAGGCCAGGTTGGTGTGGTTTTGGTACAAATCAAGGTTAACCAGCCCAAAATCGCCGCGATAGATGACGTGCCCCTGGTAAAGCGGATCCCAGGCCGGAGACTTGCTGTAGGTATCGCCGGCCAAATCCTGATATGCGCCGGTAGCCACATTTATCAACCGCAGCTTCCAGTAGGGATCGGGCGGAAGGGTGTAGCACATCACCAAATTGCCTTTGTCATCGTGCTTAATTGAAATATTGTAGGCACCGCGCGGCGGCCGTTGGTGGCTGCATTTGCGTTCTTCACCAACCCGCCCGCCCTGCTGCATGCTGATGATGAGCTGGCTGCCGTCTGTTGACCAGACCGGCGTGCGCGGGTTGTAAACGTACTCGTTGATAACCCGTTCGTTGGTGCCATCAATGTTGATAAGCCACACGTTACCGAGCGCGCCATCCTGGCTGGTTTCCCAGCGAGTAAAAGCCACCGTCTGCCCATCGGGCGAGACGGCCGGGTCCATCCCGCTGGTCAGGTAGCGCAGGTTGGCGCCATCCGGGTTGACGGCGTAAATTGCGCCGCCATCGCCGGTTTGAAACACAATAGTACCGGCTTGTGAATTACCAGTTACTAATTGCGAATTGTCAATGGCCACGGGTTGGGCCGGGCTGATGCTGCCCGTGACTTGCACGTAACTTTCGTCGTTGGTTACCCAGCCGGTAGCGCCATCGCTAAAGCGCACCAGATACCAGCCGCTGGCCGCATCTTGAGTAATGATGGCCGCCGTTTCGCCGCGTTGCATAAAATCAACCGGGGCGTACTGGCTGCCGGGGCCGGCTCGTACATTGAGCGCCGGCACTATCACCGTGAGCGTGGGTTGGGTTTCGGTTTGAGCCGCCGCGCCGGGTACCGTCACAAAGCCGGCTACCAACAGCAGCAGCAACAAAGGCAGCCATAATTTTATAGATTTAGCAGTAAACATTGCAAGTATTCTTTCCATGAGTCAACAATCCTTTGGTTTTGGCCGATCAGCGCGGCGGGCCGCCGCCCATTGGCCCAAAGCCACGCTGGTTGGCCCGATTCTGGTCTACAAACGTGGCTACCTCACCCACCACTTTGTCGCCTTCTTTCAAATCCGGCGAGGTAACGGTTGTCCACTCGCCCTGCGAGGTACCGCGTTGTACCTCCACGCGGTTGGGCGAGCCGTCAGCGCCAATAACAGTAACAGTGGTTTTACCTTCAAACTCCGCAATAGCGGTAGTGGGCACCAGCCAGGCTTGCTCGTTGGCGTTATCAGCAATAGTAGCCACGGCGGTCATACCGGCTTTAACGCCATCCAGGTTGAGGTTGTCTAACAAAACGGCCACTTCGTAGTTAACCACGCCGCTATCGGACGTGCTGGTGGGCGCAATCCGCGTTACCTGGCCGCTAAAAGCCCGGTCCGGGAAGGCATCCAGCTTGATTTGCGCCGGCTCGCCCACATACACTTTGGGCACATCCACCTCAGACACATTGACGGTCAGTTCAAGTTTGGTCAAATCAGAAATGTGAATGGCGGCGCTCAGGTCGGTGGTCACTTTTTGCCCCACTTCAGCATCAACTGTAGTCACGGTGCCATCAATTGGCGCGCGCAGCCGGGCGTTAGCCAGGTTGGTTTGAGCTTCTTGCAGGTCAATCTGGGCCTGGTCGATGGCCAGTTTGGCGTCGGTGATTTCCGCCGCGGAGGGGCCGTTAAGCAGGCTGGTCAGGTTTGATTCGGCGTTGGCCACGTCCGCTTCAGCCGAGGCCAGATCGGCGGGGGTAACAGCCAGATTATCAAGATCAACCTGGGCCTGTTTGATGCTTTTAATAGCGTTTTGAATATCCGCCTGTGACGCCGGTTCGGTAGCAATATCGTAGCCGGCTTTGGCCACATCGTAATCTATCGTAGCCGATTGCAAATCCATCGCCTGCTGGCTGCTGCCCACATCGCCGCGATAGGCTACTTTGTCGTAGGCTTGCTGAGCATCCTGCAACGTAAGATAAGCTTTGTGCAGTTCGGCAGATTGCTGGGTTAATTCAGCCTGGCTGGAGCCGGCCAGCAAGTCTTCGTAGCTGGCCTGCGCGGCAGCCAGAGCGGCCTTTGCGGCGGCTGTTTCGGCGCTGGTCGGGCCGGCCTTCAAATCAGTCAGCTTTTGCTTGGCCGATTCAACCTGGGCACGGGCAGCGGCAATTTCAGCCGGGTCAGCCGGTTCCATCAACTTATCGAGCGCGTTCTTTTTGACATCGAGCGCCAGTTCGGTCCGCTCCAAAGCCCGCTCCAGATCGGTGGTTTTGAGTGTGGCCAGCAAGTCGCCATTTTTAACCTCGTCCCCGGATTCCACCAATACTTCGTCAACTACGCCTTGAACCTCAAACGTTGCGGCGTCATCTGTAGCCAGGGCAATATTGCCAGCGGCGCTGACCACGGTCAGGTCGGTGGCCGGCCGGATACTTACCGTATTGGCAGCGGCCTGGGCGGTAGATTGCCGGGTGGCCGTGGGATTGATCAGCCCCAGCAGAGTGCTACGGTAAATGTAACCCGCCCCCAGTAACACCACAGCAATAACGATAATAATCCACGTTTTTTTACTTTTCATACAAGTGTCCTCCACAATCAATAGTGATTAGCGAATAGCGAATAGCGAATGACGAGTGACGAATTACGCATTACACAGCGCGTTTTATTCTGTCCGCAGGGCTTCAATGGGATCAAGTTGGGTGGCGCGCATAGCCGGATAGATGCCAAAAATCAGCCCGGCCAGCAGGCTAAAGCCCAGCGCCAGCGCCAAAGAGTCGGGTTCGATGGCCACAGTAAAGGTGACTGCCGGAATTTTTGCCAGCAGCATGGCCAACCCATAGGCCAGCCCCACGCCCATTAACCCGCCCAAAAAGCAGAGCACCAGCGCCTCAACCAAAAACTGCATCAAAATATCGGTATCGCGGGCGCCAATGGCTTTGCGCAGCCCAATCTCGCGGGTGCGCTCGGTAACGGAAACCAGCATAATGTTCATAATGCCGATGCCGCCCACTACCAAACTGATCCCGCCGATAGCGCCCAAAAAGAGAGTCAGAGTATTGGCAATGTCGTTGGCCGTTTCCAGCAGGCTGGCCTGGTTCATAATGCGGAAATCGTTATCCGTTTCAGCCTGAAGGCTGTGGCGCAGCCGGAGCGTCTGCTCAATTTCTTTTTCGGCGGCGTCCAGCCGGTCGGCTTTGGCGCCTTGCACATAAATCGTAGAAACCGTGTACTCGCCCCGATACCGCGAGGCATTGAACAACCGGCCCTGGGCCAAACCCAGCGGCACATACGCCGACTCGTCCGGGCTGTTGCGGCCAAAGCCGCCGCTCTCTTCCAGCACGCCCACCACCTGAAAAGGCTGAGCGCCAATACGCACGGTCAAGCCTACCGGATTTTCGCCCTCAAACAGATCGTAAGCCAGTTGCGAACCCAAAACCACCGACTGGCTCTGATTTTCTACCTCGCCTTGAGTCAGAAACCGGCCGGAGGCGATTGACATATTGCGGACGGTGTAATAATCCACGGTTACGCCAACCACGCTGCTCTGGCTGTTGTTGCTGCCATATACCAACTCCTCATTACCACTGTATTCCGGCGCAACCAGATCAATATCGGGGTGAAGCATTTTGTCTTGAAGTTCGTGGGCGTCGCCCACAGTCAAGGTACTGGCCGAGCTGCTGCCGGAGCTGGGATAAATGGTCAGCAAGTTGGTGCCGGTGCTCTCAATCCGCTGGGTAATGCTGGCGGCAGCGCCCCGGCCAATACCCATTGTGGTCAGTACCGCAGCCACGCCAATGATAATCCCGAGCATGGTCAAAATGGCCCGCATTTTGTGGGCCGTTACGCTTTCCAGCGCCACCTGCAAATATTTAAAGATTTTCATTTGCCGTTGACCTTTCCGTTGCGTGCTTCATCACTGATGACTTTGCCATCCATCAGCGTGACCAGCCGTTCCGCACGCACGCCGACGAGCGGATCGTGTGTAACCACCACCAGCGTTAACCCCTGCTGGTGCAGTTCGCCAAACAGGTCCAGCACTTCGTCGCTGGTTTTGCTGTCGAGCGCGCCGGTTGGCTCATCGGCCAGCAGCAAACCGGGGTTATTGACCAGCGCCCGGGCAATGGCCACGCGCTGCTGCTGCCCGCCGGAGAGTTCATCGGGTTTGTGGAAGATGCGGTCGCCCAATCCCACCCGCTGCAGCGCTTCCGCGGCCAACTGCCGGCCTTTGCGCGATGGGACGCCGGCATAAAACAGCGGCAACTCTACCTGCCGGCGAGCGGTGATGCGCGGCAGCAGATTGAACCGCTGAAACACAAAGCCGATTTCGCGGTTGCGCAGGTCGGCCAGTTCATTTTTGCTCAACTGGCTGGCCTCGGTGCCGCGAACTTTGTAGGTGCCGCTTGTGGGCCGGTCGAGCAGGCCGATCATGTTCATCAGCGTGCTCTTTCCGGAGCCGCTGGCGCCCATAATGGCCACATATTCGCCCTGGCGCACCTCCAGCGACACGCCGCGCAGAGCGTGTACCTGCATATCGCCCATCTGGTAAATTTTGGTCATTTCTTCTATTTGAATAAAGGGTTGTTCTGACATAATTTTTCCTGTGCCACAAGTTATCTCAAAGCTCAGTTTACCCACTAATTATGCAGATTCTGTGCAGAATTTATGTGGATGTTAAGAAGATGCCTTACTCGTCAACAAATTTTTGAAGCAGACTCAGCAATAACCACAGACCGGTAATGAGCGCCGCGCCGCCAGCCAGGCAGAGTCCGCCCAAAATAGCCGACTGAACGCCCCAAATCAAACCAATCAGCCCACTGCCAATTACCACCAGCACAAAAACCACCAGGAAAAGTAATGTTCTTTCCTGGCGGCGGCGGTTGGCGCGATAATTAGTGGGCGGCAACGGTTTTGGCCGGTTGTCTGTTGGGTCTGTCATAAATTATTGACTCCGGGATTTTGGTTTCTGTATCAGTGTAATACAAAATTGTGCAGATTTTGTGCAGAGGCAGATTATTGTCCAAACAACTCGTGCCAAACCTGGGTACTGAGTACGCCCATCAGCAGCGGGCCAAGGTTTGGCTGCCCGGCGCGATGAGCGCGCCGCAGCCGCAGCACCGTTTCCGGGTTGAACAACCCGGCCTGCCGCAGCGCCCCCGGCGACAGGGCCGCTTCGGCCCAATCGGGCAGGCGCTCGGTGGCCAGCCAGGCGGCGTACGGTGCGGCCAGCCCCAGTTTTTTGCGGCGACGGGTGGCCTCGGGCAGCAGGCCGCGGCTGGCCTGCCGCAGCAGATATTTTTCAACCCGCCCTTTCAATTTGAACTGCGGTGGCAGCGTGGCGCAAAATTCCCACAGTTTGTGATCCAAATAAGGTACCCGCGCCTCAATGGAGTGGGCCATACTGAGCTTATCGACTTCAAAATTGATAAAATCGACCATGCGCGTTTGCGCTTCAAGCCCCAGCATCTGGTGCAGCGGCGACGTCGTTTGCAGTTCGGCCAGCCGCGCCGGCCAGCTTGCCAGCAGCGGGTTGGGGCCGGCGGCGGCCAGCTCGGCGGTCACGCCGGCGGTAAAGAGCGCCGAACCGAATTCGCCGCCGGGAATTTCCAGCCAATGTTGGAAACGGCGGGCCGGCTCCCGCTCGCCGCGAGCCAGCACCCGCCGCGCCGCCGCCGACATCGGCAGCGAAGCCGCGGCCAATCGGCGCAGCCAGCCGGGCAGCAACAGCAAGCGCCGGGCCAGGGCATCGCCCTGATGCCAGTGGTAGCCGCCCAACAGTTCATCCGCACCCTCACCGGTGAGCACCACCGTTAATCCGACCTGCCGGCAAGCCTGGTACAGCCGGTAAATGGGCACGGCCGTGGCCGAACATTGCGGTTCTTCCAGCGCCCGCATCACCGTGGGGTAATCGTCAAAATCGCGGGCGGTAAACGTGACAGGCTGGTGCTCGGTGCCGATAAACCGGGCCAGTTCCAGCGCCCGCGGCGATTCGTCGTAGCCGGGCTGGTCAAAGCCAATCGACACAGTTTTGAGCCGGCGGGGCAACTGCGTCTGCACCAGTGCCGTCAGCGCGCCGGAATCCAGCCCGCCGGACAGCAGCGTACCGAGCGGCACCTCGCTCATCAGCCGCAGCCGCACGCTGTCGCGGAGCAGCGCCAAAAACTGCTCAACGGCCACGGCTTCAGACAGGCCGGATTGCTCGGCAAACGTGAGCGCCCAGTAGCGCTCCTGCCGCACGCTGCCAGCTTCGGCCACCAAAAAATGGGCCGGCGGCAGCTTAAAAATGCCTTCGAACAACGTGGCCGGGCCGGGCACAAACCCCACCGTAAACAACGCCTGGAGCGCCGCCAGATTGACCCGCCGCGGCAGCTCGGGCCGGGCCAAAATCGCCTTTATCTCCGAGGCAAAATAGAGGCGGCCATTGTGCCGGGCGGTGTAAAGCGGTTTAATGCCAAAGCGGTCGCGGGCCAGCACCAGCCGCCGCCGCGTTTCGTCCCACAGCGCAAAGGCGAACATACCGCGCATCTGCTGCAAAATCCCGGCCGCGCCCCAGGCTTCGTAACCGTGCAGCACCACTTCGCCATCGCTGTGCGTGCGCGGCCGGTGGCCCAGCGCCTCCAGTTGGGCGCGCAGCGACCGGTGGTTGTAGGTTTCGCCGTTGTAAACCAGCACCACCGATCCATCCTCGCTGGTGAGCGGCTGCCGCCCGCCGGCAACGTCGATGATGCTGAGCCGGCGAATGCCCAGCCCGCAGTCGCGCCGGGGCGAAACAAAAACACCGCCCTGGTTTGGCCCGCGGTGAATCAGGGTGTTGGCCTGCGCCTCAATTTCGGTTGGCTCAATGGGGTTGCCGCCCAGGGCGACAATGCCGGAAATTCCGCACATAATGATTTTGGATTTTAGATTTTGGATTTACGATTTAATTAGTGTCTTTAGTTTTTCGCCACTTGAAAAGGTTGCGGGTGGCAAGTAACGGGTGGCGGGTAAAAACACGCCACTTGCCACCGACCACAGCCAAATGCGCGGTGGCGAACATTCCGTGACACTAACTGATTTACAATTTTTGGCCGGGGGGATAACTGTACATCTCGGTGAAGCCCCGGTAATCGGCCGGAGATTCGTGGTAGGGCTGGCCGTGGAGGGTAAGCCAGGCGTGCCCGCCAATGCCGGCGGCATCGCTTTTGAGCCGCGCCCCAAAAATGATAACCACCGGCAGGCCGGCCTGCCGCAAAAAATAATAGCGCAGCAGCGACCGCCGCAGGCAAAGGCCCAGCGGCGAGCGCACCTGCCACGCGGCCACGGCATCGGCCAAACGGCGAATCTCGTCCGGCGGCGCGGCCGGCGCGGCGGCGGGGGGCGTCAGTTGGGCCATAAGCGCCGGCAGTGGCTGGTTGAACCGGCCCGGCAGCGAGCGCCCCAGCCGGATCATTTGCGCCAGCAGCCGTCGCCGGGGAGCAGAAAAAAGGGCCAGCCCGATGGTCAGCGTGTGCGCAATACCCCGGCCCAGTCGCCTAAACAAAAACCAGCCCCTCCTGCTGAAACTCCTCGGCCAGCTCCAGCAAATCGGCTTCAACTTCAGCGGCCGCAACCTCGTACTCCCGGGCAATGGCAGCGGCGCAGTCGGCAATGGTGCGCTGCCCGTCGATGAGTTCCCAAAACACGGTGCCGGTATTGTTGAGCGAATAGTAGGTACTGGTATTTAAATTGATGATGATGGCTTCTTCACCCACGCTTTGGTGGGCGGCAGCGGGGTTGCGTTTGAGGACATCGGTTAATTTCATTGCGCGCGCTCCCCGCGGCCAGCGGCCAGCTCGGCCAGAATATCGCCGTGGCAGGCGCGGGGCTTGCAGTAACAGCCCAACACTTTGCCCCGCAGCGCGGGCAGTTCGGCCAGTAATTTGGGCTGGCCCTGTAACCACTGCCGGTATTTGCCAATAATTTCGGCCTGCGACCCGTCCCATGCCACCTGATAAGGATTACCCCATTTTGAACTTTTGCCAATAAACACGTACAGTCCGGCCGCGCGGGCTTTGGAAATGAGGTCGCGGTCAACATTGATGTTGGCCACCACAATGGCCGCCGGATCGGTCTGCAACATCGCCTGAAATTCTTCAAAAGTCGCGGACATTTTTCCCCCGAATTTGACGCAAATTTGGCGGCAATTATACTGACTCCTCAAAGTTTGCACAAAGGAACAACTTATGACGCCGCCCATCACCGTTTTGCTGCACGGCCTGCCGCTCACCTTCCGGGCCGAAGATGCCGCCCTCCGCGAGCGTTTTCGGGCTGTGTACGGCCACCTGCTGCCTGCCGCCGCCCCCGGCATTCACATTGACTGGCAACTGCACCCGGCCGATGTTGCGCCGCTGCCGCCGGCCGATATGCCGGAACTTGCGCCCGGCGAGCTGGTGAGCTACTACGGCAATACGGTGCAAATTGCCATCCGCATGCCCAAATACGGCCTGCTCACCGTCGATCTGGACCAAAACCGGGTGGAGGGCCGGGTCACGGCCAACTGCCTGTCGGTTTACGGCGCGTTTGAAGATGTGATGATGATTTCGCTGGCGCCGCTGTACCGGCGGCGAGGCTGGTTTCCGCTGCACGCCTTTGCCGCCGTGTCGCCCGCCGGCCAGGCTGCGCTGATCACCGGCGCGATGGGCGCGGGCAAAACTACCACCGGCCTGGCTTTGCTGGCGGCCGGCTGGAAACTGCTCAGCAACGATTCGCCGCTGTTGCGGCTGCGCGATGACTCGGTGGAGGTGCTGGCCTACCCCGGCCGGCTGAGCGCCTTTGACGATTCGCTGGCCCGGTTCGAGCGACTGGCCGGCTTTATCCCCCCCCACAGCGCCGGCCGCGAGAAACGGGTTTTTGACGCCGCGGACGCCTTCGGCCCGGAGGTGTGGGCCGATACCGCGCCGGCCGGCGGCGTTTTCTTCCCGGAGATTGTGCCGGGGCTGGCCAAAAGCGAGCTGGCGCCTATTGGCCCCACCGAGTCGGTGCTGCAACTTCTGCCGCAGGCCATCGAAGGCTGGGACAAAACCGCGATAGCCCGGCATCTGCATCTGCTCAGCCGGCTGGCGGCTCAGGCAGCCTGCTACCGGTTGCGGCTGGCTCCCAACGTGGCCGAACTGCCGGCGCTCATCGCTGCCGGGCTGGCCCGGTCAACCTGACTGGCTGCGGTTGGCCAGCATTTCCGCTTCCATTTCCCGCCGAAATTCAACCGCCCGCCGAAACGCCTCTTCCCGGCCGTAGGCGTTGATTGAGAATTTTTTGGTGCGCGACACCCCTTTTTCCGGCCGCCATGTGACGGTGAAACAGGGGATTTTGCGCCCGTTGCGCGAACGCATAAACGTTTCAGATACGCCGGCCACGCCGGTGGAGCTGTTTTTTTGTGGCGCAGTCCGAAAGGCGTTGCTGGCCGGCGCGGGGAATTTTTCGTCGAGTTTGGCCCGGTACGCCCTGGCCGCAGCCAGCGCCCGCGCTTTGCTCTGGTAGCGGGTGTCGCTGAAAAATTTAGAGATTGTCCGCCCCTGGTGATATTTGCGCACAAACCAGCCGTGCGTATTGTGCGAGTCGATGCGGCTAATGCCTTTCATATCCTGTTTTGCCATTGGCAGACTCCGGGTAATTTAAGGAATGACAATCAGACAATTTGCGTAATGGGTCATCATCGTCTGTTGCGTAAAACGTAATTCGGGTTGCGGGTTGCGTAAACCGCCATTCGCCATTCGTAATTCATCATTCATAATTCGTAATTCGTAACCTCCATTATATGCGGGCTGCGCCGCGAAATCAACCGCGCCGAAAGCCCCGGCGGTAGCGATTCAGCCGGTTGAGCACAAAGCGGGGGTAATAGAGGGGCGCCAGCGCCGGCCGGCGCAACCCGTACATTTGGGCTAACTGCGTGCGCGGCGGCAGCAGTGCAAAACGGGCAATTCCGGCCCGCTCCCGCAGCGAATTGGCCGCCAGAAACGTGAGCCGGTAATCCTGGCCGGGGCCGGCCCGCCGATAGTCGCCGGTCAGCACATCGGCCGGGCCTTGCCGGGCCAGCCACTCTTTAAAGGCCGCTGGCGTTTGCGCCGCCAACTGCTGCCAGATTCGGGGGGGCGGCTGCGGCGCGGCAAAAATCCGGTGGGCCAGCGCCAGCGAAGCGAAGACAAAACGGGCCACCCCGGCTTCGCCAGCCTGGGCCAGCACCTGCGCCCAATCAAGCGCGGCCCATTCGCGCCAGACAAAACGGGCCAGATCGAGCAGTTGGTTGAGCCGGGCGTCGCGCTCAATCAGGTGGCCGGCAAAATGCATGGTCAAATGGACCAGCGTGTTCTCCCGCGAGAGCAGTTGCATCGGCGCGCCGGCCACCAACGCGGCGCGGGCGTTAGCCCACGGCCGGACCAGCGGGCGCACGTCCAGCCCGCGCCAGCCTGTTTCCCACAGCTCAACGTGCAGTTCAACCGGCCGCGGATAGTCGGGGTCAAACAGGTAGCCGTCCCACTGATAGCCGTTGTTGCGCCACAGCGGCGGCAGATGCTTGGTTACCCACTCATCTTTGGCCGGCAGCGGGACAAACCCGGCGGCGAGCAGCGCCCGGTGGCCGACTTCGGCCTGCTGGGGCGGCACCAAAAAATCGTGGTCGTACAGCACCCGCTGGGCCGGACTGGCGTAAAGCTGCTCCGCCAGCGGCCAGCCTTTGAGTACCAAATGCGGCACGCCGGCCGCGCTCAAAATCCGGTGGATGTCCAGCAGTTCGGCCCGAATATTCTGGTTGCGACGGGTGTTGTCGGCGTGAGCCCGGGCCAGCCGGGCACGGACTTCCGGCGGTACGGCATCGAGCCGGCCATTCGGCTGCCAGGTGTCAAACAGCAGCGGGGTCAGGCTGTGGCCATCGGCGTGGTGAGCCAGCAGCGGCCAATCGAGGCCGGACGGCGGCGGGGGCGGCGCGGCGGCATCGAGCCGGAGCGTCTCGGCCATAAATTGAGCGGTTTGCAGGAGTGATGACATGAGGCCCCATTTTAATTCGTAATACGTAATGCGTAATTCGTGTTGCGTGTTGCGTAAACCGTCATTCGTCGTTCATCATTCATAATTCGTCATTCATAATTCGTCATTCGTCACTCGTAACCCGGTAAACCACCACCTCCGGCGAAACGTAGACCGGCTGCAAATCCGCCGGCGCGGCGGCGGGATTGAGCAGAAACGCCAACTGCGGCCGCAGTTCCGGTGTGGTGTAGCTATCGACCACCAGATAATCGATGTGCCGGGCGCGGGCGTGGGCCAGCACCGCGTCGAGATTAGCCAGCGGCAGCCAGTCCCACACGCCGCCGGCGTAGTAGGCCACCTGCCGTTTACGGGCCAAAAAATGCGCGCCGGGTGGGATGTCGCCGCGCAGCGCCAGCCCGGCGGTTCGATAGCCGGTCGGTCGCGGATAAAGCCACGACCCGGCCAGACTGGCCGCAACAAAGGCCGCCAGCAGTCCACCAGTTAAAATGCCACCTAACAATAGATTACGGCCAAAAACATATCGCGATGGCAGTCTAACCGTCAACCAAACCAGCCCCACCGCCACAAAAATCAGGATGACAGGCAGCGGGATCAAAAAATAGCGCGGATCGACAACCGAAGCCGGAATGAAGCCGAGCGGGATAAACAGCGGCAGCAAAAACAACATTCGCCGCCACGGCAATCGCCACAGACCGATCAAAAACGGGCCAATCCACAACGCCGTTAAAAAACTGAGCGCGGTGAACCAGAGCCGGATTTCAACCCAAACATTGCCGACGTACCGGCGAACCGCGGCCCAACGCGATTGTTGCAGCGCCGGCGGCGGCTCGGCGGGATGGGCCAGCCAGCGCTCGTACTGCTCGTAAAAGGAGCGTTCAAAAGCCCACGGATCGCTGGCGGTGGCGTCGATGGCGGCAGCGTGGAGTTGGGTGAGCATGGTTTTGGGGCTGAGCACCGAGCCGGTGTGCCGGTACAAAAACAGGCCAAAGGGAATGGCGCACAGCAGCAGCCCGGCCAGATACAACCCCAGCGCCGGTAGCAGCCGGCGCTCGCGGCGCAGCAATCCGGCGAACATCACCGCGCCAATTAGCCCCAAAATGATGCCTTCCCAGCGCACCCAATGGGCCAGCCCGATCAGCAGCCCGGCCAGCCCCAGCGGCCAGACTCGCCGCCGGGCGACGCCCCACCACACCAGCCCCCAGCCGGTGTACAGCAGCAGGCTGTAAAGCGGTTCGGCCACCGACTCAAAGTTGCCCTGGCCCAGCACCAGCGCCGGGTGCAGCGCCGCCAGCAGCCCGGCCAGCAGCCCGGTGCGGGCATCGGTGAGCTGGCGGGCCAGCCAGTAAATCGCCACCGGCAGCAACGAGCCAACCACCAGCATGTTAATCCAGGTTGGCCACTCCAGCCCGCCTCCGAGGGCAAAAATCGCGGCGGCAAAAAGAGGGTAGCCGGGCGGAAAGTCAATCTGGGTGGTCAGGCCGTCGCCGGTGTAGCCGCGCCCGGCGGCCAGATTTTGGCCGAGCGTGAGAAAAAGCGCGTCGTCGCTGCCAATGACAAACCGGACGGTCGCCGGTAGCAGCCGCAGTAAAAAGGCCAGCGCCACAATCAGGGCGAGTTGCTGGCCGGTAGACAGCGTGAAGCGGCCAAGCACAACCGCCGCTTGGCCGGGCTTGTTGTTAGAATCGCTTACTGTTGTTGAGGTTCGGCGCAAGCTGCTGTGCATTTCTGAAATCTCATCTTTGACTTTGGGGTCAGTTTTGGGGCGGCAGAGCCGCCCCAAAACTGACCCCATTATTAACCCAACCGCAACTGAAAAATATAGCGAATGGTAGCCCAAATGGTGCGCCAGCGAGAAAACAGGCTGAAGGCCCATTTCGACTGGCCGTGCGCCCGTTCGCCAAAAACCACCGGAATGGTTTGAATCGACCGGCCGCTTTGTTTGGCCCGGTAGAGCAGGTACAGGTCAAACTGAAAACCCGACGGCGGGCAGGTCAACTCGGGCAGCAGGCTGCGATGGAAAACTTTGGGCTGGGCGTTGATGTCGGTGAGGCGGGTGCTCAGCACTCCGCTGGCGATGACGGCCATGCCGTTGGTGATGACCGCCGCCCCCAACCCGCGCGGCGCGCGCCGGCCTTTGACCAGCACCCGTTCCGGGTTTGGTTGGCCAACTAACAATTCACAGGCGCGAAACACGTCGGCGGGCGCGCACTGCATATCGGCGTGGGAAAAGGCCAAAAACCGGCCGCGGGCGGCTTGCAGCCCGGTGAAAATACCGTGGCCGTAACCCCGGTTGCGCTCCACCGTGACCACGCGGGCAAAAGCGTAATCGGGCCGGGCCAATTCGCGGGCCAGCACCGCCGCCGAGTTATCGGTGGAGCCGTTGTTCACCAGCACCAGTTCCGCCGGCCAATCCGGCCACACCTGCCGGTAGCCCTCGAGCAGCAGCGGCAGGTTGTCGGCCTCGTTATAGCAGGGCAGCACCACCGACAGTTGCAGATCGCTCACGGGTGGCGCCCGTTTTGGTAGGGATGGTGCGGCGCGTGGTGAAAATAGCGCGCCCAAAACTCAAACGTGCGCACGTCGTCCGGCGTGCCAAAGCAGATGTAATGCTCAACGTCAAAATGTTTGGCCCGCCGGCCCTGCTCCAGCAGCACCTCGATAGTGGAATCGACGTAAAATTCACCGTTGACCCGCCGGTTTTGAGCCAGCAGCGCCTCGGCCGCTTCAAAAAAGAAACCGGCCTGCCGAAACCAGAACGCGCCGATAAGGCCGGGGTCGCGCTGGGGGGTATCGCTGAGCGGCACTTTGCAGGTGACGCGCTCGATAGTGCCGTTGGGCGCGGCCTGCACCCAGCCGTACTGCTGCGGGTGGCGGTTGGCATGCGGGTGATTGCGAAACGTCCAAACCACGGCATCGACGCCGGGGTCGGCGGTGAGCGCGGCGTAACGGGCCTGATCGTACACCAGCGCCGCGTCGCAGGGGGCGATGAGCAGCGGCTGGGCGGGATCGAGTTGGGGGCGGGCCAGCAGGCAGGTGGCGGCCTGGCCCTCGGTGGGGTTGGCCACGGGCAGCACCTGCACCCGATGGCCGTTAGAGCGCAGCGCCGGTTCCAGCGCAAACTGCTGCAAATGCTCGCTGCGGCAGGCGGCAATCCAGGTTTGCGCCGGTGGGAAGGTAGCCAGCGCGCGGCGAATCATCGGCGTGCCGGCCACCGGCACCAGCGGTTTGGGCTGGCGGTAGCCCTCGCGGCTAAAGCGCGCGCCCGCGCCGGCCATCGGGATGAGATTGGCCCCCGGCAGCGGCGCGCCGGACGGCTGCCAGTCGGCGTGGCGGGCAAAATAGGTTGACCAACTGCGGTACTCTTCCAAATCGGCGGGCACGCCCCAGTGCATAAATTGCTCAACACCGCTGACGCGCACATCCAGCCCGTCTTCCACCAGCAAATTAAAGGGCAGACTGGCGTAAAATTCGCCGTTCACCTGCAAATTGCGCGCCACCGCCCGCCGAAAATAATGCTTGAGCAGCGCCCCGCTGCGGAAATAATGCGTCCCGGTGGAAGCGTATTCGGCCATGCGGTTGGCGGTAAAGGCGCGTTTCTCGCGGATTTCCAGCAGCCGGCCATTCTGCTCGTGAATGTAAGCGTACAGCGTTTGGCCCAAACTGTGGGGGTGAAAGCCGCGAAACGCGGCCAGCGCGGCGTCGCAGTCGGCCACCGCCCGTTTGAAATCGGCGTAAGCCCACTGCGCGGCGGCATCGCAATAATTAAAAATGACCGGCGCATCATCCCGAATGTACTCGACGGCGGCCAGCGCCGTGTGAACCGGCCCCAATTTGTGCGGCTCGATGCCGACGATAGCCGCGCCCGGCGCGATGCGTTCCAGCTCGGCCCGGAGCGAGGTTTGCTCCAAATGCGGCCGGGCGCAAATAAACAGAAAATCGGTTTCGCCGGGGAACATGCGGACCACGTGCTGTACCAGCGGCGCGCCGTCCACCTCGATCAGCGGTTTGAGGCGGGTGTAGCCGGCCCGCACAAAACGCGCGCCCTCGCCGGCCATCGGAATGATGATTTGCATCGGTTACGCCTCCTCGCCGCCGGCGGCCAGCACAAAGCCCTGCCCGCCGTGGCCGTAATCAAACAGCCGCCGAAATTCGAGCCCGGAGTGATCGGCCTGAAATTGAGCAAACGCGCCGGCCACCCCAAGTTCGCGGCTGCCACGATAGGCAAAATAATCATCCAAAATGATGACCGCGCCGTTGGGCAGCGCCGGGCGGATAAAATCGAGGGCCAGCCGGGCCGGCGTGCCCAAATCGCAATCGATCAGCGCCACGCTGACCCGCCCGATGCCCAAATCCGGCGCGCATTTGCCGGCGAGGGTCTGCTCAAAATAGCCGGGCACCAGTTCAAACTCGGCCCGGCCGCGAATGGCGCGGGCCAGCCGGCGCTGCGTTTGCGGCAGGCTGCTGCGGAACTCGCCTTCCTTAAAAAAGGGATGGCGGTCGCGGCCATCAAAATATTTGAAACCCTCAAACGAATCGAACCCCCAGAATTTGCGGCGCGGCGTTTCCGGGCCGCGAAAGCGGCGGTCGCACTCAAACGCGGCCAGCAGCGAGGTGCCCTCGAACACGCCAAATTCCAGATAATCGCCGGGCACATTTTCCAGACAGGCCAGATACAGCGCTTTTTTGATGGCCTGCGTTTTACCCACGTTGTGCTCGATGGCCGGCGGCAGGGCGGCAATGAAGCGAACAACCAGCGTTTGCAGCCAGTGGGCGCGTTTGGCCAGCTCAAACATCAGCGCCATTCCTCCGGCAAATCAGTGCAAACGGCATCGAGCGGCAGGCCGGCCAACTGGCGGCGATAGGCGGCAATTTCGGCGCGGGGATGGCCCTGCATCTCCGGCGAAACGAGACAAACTTTGAAATGCCCGGCCAGCCGGCGGTGACTGGCGACGGTCAGCGGCAGGTGGGTGAAGCAATCGACCCAGACCCACTCCACCAGCCCGGCCAGCGCCAGCGCCGCTTCGAGCGGCTCAAACTCGGAGTAGCGCACGGCGATGCGGCGCTCGCCGCGGCGGGCCAAATTGATGAGCGTGGGGCTGGCCAAATCCAGAAAAAAGTAGGCGTCGATGCCGTAGCGGCGGGCCAACGCCTGCACCGGCTCCACCAGCCCATCGCACTTGGTGTTGAAAATAATGAAGGCGTGGCGGTATTCGGCCAACAAATCGGCCAGCCGTTCGCCGCCCAAAAATGGGTCGTGGACCAACCGCAATTCGCCGTCGTAATCGCGGATATCCACCTCGATGCCGCGTTCCGGCGGCACGCGGCGCAGTTGGTCAATGGTGTTGATACGGTGCTCGATGATGATCAATGGACTTCCCCTCACCCCCTACCCCCTCTCCCTGAGGGAGAGGGGGTAACATTTTTGGTGGGGTTTGCGCGGCTTTGCCGCGCAAACCCCACCCCGTTTTTTTTTACAGAGCGGCAACGGCGTTGACAATACTTTCTAGTTCTGTTCCCAGCCGGAGGCGATACAAACTCGCTCCGCGAATAAGTTGTTCGAGGGCGGCGGTGTTGTGGGCCAGCCGGGCCGGTTCGTCCCAGTACAGCGAATTGCCAGCCAGCAGCGGCGGCACACCGGCGGCGGTGAGCGGCTCAACCAAAGTGACCGCCAACTCGCGGCGCTCGACAAAACAAAGTGAGATGCGCTCCGGCGCAAAGGTCGCGTCCAGTACGCGCCCCGGGTGAAGCTGGCGCAGATCGACCACCGTTTTGCGCTGCTCGCGGACCCGCACCGGCTGGCCGGCATAATCGGCAAAGTGGGCCAGCACGTCGTCGCGCAGCTTCACTTCGCCCACGGGGTAGCCGGCCACCTCAACCCCATCGGCCTGCGGGCGAAACAGGAGCATCCCATCGGCCAGAAAGTGAAACCCGGCCCGCAACAGATGCAGCGCGGTGGTGCTTTTGCCCGTGTTGTGCGGCGCAATCAACACGATGAGCCGCTCCCTGTTTGGCGAGAGCACGGCGCTGGCGTGCAGCATGGCCCACTCGGTGACGATGAAATTGAGCAGGTAGTGGTCGATGAAGTAGCGGCTGACCAACCGGCTGTCGGCGGCCAGTTCCGGCGATAAAATGATGACGGCTTCACGGCTGGGCAGGCTGGCAAAACCGTGGCCCCACGCCCCGGCCGAAACGGTGATCCAGTCGGCCACGCCGGTGTAGTTGAGCTGCTCGGGCAGGTCGGGCGGCAGCCGGCCGGCCGGCTCGCTGCCAACAACAAGGCTCAGCCGGATGGGCGGCGTCTCCCGCGCCGACGACTGGCAGAACCGGCCGGCCGAAAGGCGGGCGGCGACCAGCACTTCGGGCCGGTTGGCGGTTATTGTGGCCGGAATCCCCAGCGGCGCAAAATCAAAGCGTTCGGTTTGGGCGTTGGCCCGGCGAGACCAAAAGTCGGGAAAGTTCTCAGTTTTGAGTTTTGAGTTCTCAGTTATTAATTTTGAGTTTTGAATACCATAGGAGTTACGCACTTGAGGCCATCATCAATGTTTTTAACCACGGAGACACAGAGTCCACTGAGTTTTTTATAAAATTCTCAGTGTTCTCCGTGCCTCCGTGGTTGATCCTTGCTCGATCATTGTTCAACTGCGTAAGTCCTATACCACTCATTTTGTTTGGCTGGTGGTTTTAACAATCGAGGTCAGGATGCGGATAAGTTCATCTATCGCAGCAAGTTCAGAATTTGCGTCGATTTGCGCCAAATTTGACTCTTGCAGCAGCCGCAGCCAGTAGCGGGTTTCACGAGCCTCTTTGGATGCAATGGTCATTTTCGAGAGAAAGTCGCGGCGGCTTTGCCCGGCGGTAGCCTCTTCCACATTGGCTCCGATGCTGGTTCCACAGCGTAACAGTTGTTTTGAAACCACAAACTCGCGCTGCTCCTGCAAACGCCGGTACAAATCAATAATTTGGAGGGCGAAGGCAAAACTCTTGCGTTGGATAATACTCTCGGTCATCAGCCACCCCAATCAAAACTCAAAACTCAAAATTCAAAACTTAAAACTTAAAATTCAAAACTGAACTCGGCCAGCAGCGGCAGGTGATCGGAGGCCTGGGCCAGCAGCGGCAGGTCGTCGATAACGCGGCAGGCGGTCAGCCGGCGAGTCATGTCAGCATCGGCCAAAATGTAATCGTAGCGGGTGGTGGGGTTGCCGGGATACCAGGTAAAACCGTCGAGTTGGGGGTTGAGGGTGCGGAAGCAGTCCGTGTAGCCGGCGTTGAGCAGGCGCGGCAGGGCCAGCCGAAAAATCAATCCCAGTTGCAGGGCCATCACCCGGCGCATTTTGGGCGGGTTGCGACGCTGCAACACCCGGTCACCGGGGGCGATGGCGTTAAAATCGCCCAGCAGCAGGTGCGGGCCGGGCCGGCGCCGGCCAATCAGCCGCAGCAATGCACCCGCGGCCTGCCAGCGCCGAATTTCAAATGGCAACAGCAAATAGGGTAACAGGTGTATATTATAAATAGTCAGGGGGGCTGAGGGCAAATCGATTTTTGTTTCGAGGGCGGCCTGGGTGAGCGGCGGGCGGTTGAAAATTTGCCACTCGCTGATGGGCCAGCGCGAGAGTGTGGCAATGTGGCGCTGGCCGCTGCCGGCGGCCCAGACGTAGGCCATATCCAGCCGCTCGGCCAGGGCGGCCACCACGGCGGGGTCATCGGCTTCGGTCAGGCCGATGATGTCGGCCCGGGCGGCGGCCAGCACGGCTGAAATCTGTTCCAGCCGGCCGGCCCCGCCCAGGTAAATGTTGTAGGTAAGCACGCGCAAGACCATAGCCAGAGATTATGCGCGTTTTTGGTTTTTGGCAAGCGCCGGTTTTGGCCTACTGGCCGCGAATGCCCAACCCGCCTTCGCCAAAACTGACCGGCCCGTAGATAAACTGGCCGCTGGTATTGATGTACCCGCTGGCCGGCCGGCCCTGTTCATCGAGCAGATCAACCGCGGCCACGCCATCAACAAACGGCTGGGTGTAGGTAAACTGCGGCGCAATCACAAAACTGCCCTGCCGGTCGATGTAGCCGTAGCTGCCGGATTCATCGGCCACGGCGGCCAGACCCTCGCTAAACAGCAGCGAGCGCTCGCCGTTCCAGCCTTCGACAATATTGGTGAACTGCGGCGTCACCACCTCGCGGCCGGTGGTATCGATAATGCCAAAGCGATTGTTTTTCATCACTGCCGCCAGCCCCTCGGAAAAGAAGGTGGCCGACTGGTATTGCGGTTCGATGGCGACCTGGCCGGCGGTGTCCACATAGCCCACCAGCCCGTTAGTCATCACCACGCCGTAGCCTTCAACAAAAGGCTGGGTGATTTCGTACGCCGGCTTAACCACAAACTTACCCTGCCGGTCGATGTACCCCCAGCGGCCATCCTGCTGCACCGAGGCCAGCCCCTGGCTAAAATTGCCGGCGCTTTCAAACTGGGGGTCGATGACCCAGCGGCCGGTACCATCGATGTATCCCCAGCGGCCATTATGCTGCACCGAAGCCAGCCCGTCGCTGAATTCGCCGCCGTAAATCCCCGGCGAGGTAAACGCCAACGTGCCGCTGATGGTCACGTAGCTTTCCTGGCCGCCAATCGCCACCGGGGCCAGGCCGCTGTCGGCAAACGAATAGGCAAAAGTAAACTGCGGTTCGATGACAAATTCACCCGTTTTGTCGATGAAACCGGCCCGGTCGTTGAGCGTAACCGCCGCCAGCCCCTGCTCAAATTCTTTGCCGTCCTGAAATTGGGGGCTGATAACTTCGCGGCCGGTCGAATCGACGTACCCCACCCGGCCATTCAGGCCAACCAGAGCCAACCCTTCGGAAAATGAGCCGGTGTAATCGTATTTGGCGTCCACCACAATTTTGCCGGTTTTATCCACAAACCCTGCTTTTGCGCCCGACTGAAACCCGGCCAGTCCCTCGGAAAACGGGAACAGAGCATCAAATTTCTGCTCGATGACCATTTTGCCGGTTTTGTCGATGGCCCCGGCTTTATCCTGATAAACCACGGCCAGCCCGTCGCTGAAATCCTGCCCACCGGCAAATTTTTGCTCGATGACCACGTTGCCGGTGGTATCGATGTAGCCGGTCAACCCGCTTTCGTTGGTGACGGCTGCCAACCCATCACTGAAACTGCTCACCGACGGGTACGGCAGTTCAGCGATGACCTGCCCCTGCGGATTGATCAGCCGGTAGCGCATGGGGCTGGTGGGCGAAGCCAGCGTGCCCACAATGGCCACGCCATCCCGAAACGGGCGGGCGTCGTCAAACTGCGGGGGGATAACTTCCGCGCCGCTGGTGTCAACGTAGCCGTATTTTAGCCCGGACTCCGCATCGGTCTGCACCACAGCCAGCCCCTCGGAAAAATCCATTACGTAGGTGTACGTCGGCGACACCACCCACTGGCCGGCCATATTGACAAATCCCCAACCGGGGCCATTGCTGGCTGTGGCCAGGCCGTCAACAAAATTGAACGCCTGCGCATACCGCGGCGCAATCGCCCAGCGGCCGGCGGTATCAACATAGCCCATCACAATCGGCGCGGCCACTCGAGCCAGGCCTTCGCTGAATGGCTGGGCCGAGCCGTACTGCGGCTTGACAACCCAGCGGCCGCGGGTATCGATGTAGCCGTATTGCAGCCCATTTTCATCGCGGACGCCAACCTGGGCCAGTCCATTTTGAAAATAACCCGGCTCATCAAACTGCAGGCCGATCACTTCCCGCCCGGTAGCGTCGATGTAGCCCCATTTGTTGTTTCTGGCCACGCCGGCCAGCCCTTCCTGAAAGGCGAGCGCGACATCGTACCGGGGTTCTACAACCACGTTGCCGGACAGATCAATAAAACCGATTTTGTTGATGGCGTCGCTGATTTGCAGCAGCCGGGCCGGTTTTTCGGCCTGAAATGCCGCGGCCGGTGGCGTGAGCAGATTCCACAGGCCGACCACACCGGCCAAAATAGCCATCATTGTTAATAACAAACCTCTAAACTTTTTCATTGCTAAATCCTCCACTTTTCTTCAAAAAGAAATCGGCCCTGGCGAACCTTCTTCCACGGCTCAGGCCGATTGTTTACCACTTAATTCACTATTATTGTCTCAGGGATAATACCCTGAAACAAACAAAACTGCCGGTTGGCCAACCGTCGCTTGTCCAACGCTTTCAACGGCGGCAAAAAAGCGGCCGGACGTTACAATCGGCTTTTTTGTTTTGGGCAAATCACGTATAATTTGGGGGCAGCAGCCGCTTCCCCGCCAGCCGCCTTTCCCCCCAACAAAGCAGCAGTGATGGAGGTAAAACTATGCGGATTGCCCATTTTTCAAACACCTATTTGCCCCACATCAACGGCGTGGCTCGCTCGGTGAGCACATTCAGAGAAGCGCTCAGCCGCTTGGGGCACCAGGTTTTTGTGTTTGCCCCGGACTCACCCGCCGACCACGAAGAAACAGAGCCGTATATTTTTCGCTACCCCGGCGTGCAGATTCCCCAATTTGATTACACATTGCCCGTGCCGCACTCCCGGTTTGTCAGCAAACTGCTGCCATCGCTCAAACTGCATGTGATCCACAGCAATCACCCGGTGGCGCTGGGCAGCACCGCCGCCAGTTACGCCGAGAAACTGGATTTGCCGCTGGTGTTCACCTTTCACACCCGGTATGTAAAATACGCCGATGAATACACCGATGCCGTGCCCTTTACCAAGGCTTTTGTCGGCAACATTGTGGTGGAGGAGCTGGCCAAATATCTCAACCGTTGCCATCACGTGGTAACGCCCAGCGACAGCATCAAAGCCAGCCTGGCCAAATATGCCGGCCTCACCGAACGGGTGACCACCATTCCCACCGGCATCGATCTGGAGCCGTACCGCCGGGCCGACGGTGCGGCCATGCGGCAAAAACACGGCTGGCGCGACAAAAAAATATTGGTGTCGGTTGGCCGGCTGGCGGCTGAGAAAAATGTTGAAACCCTGCTGAAAGCCGCGGCCAAAGTGTTTCACCAGCATCAGAGCGCGCACCTGGTTTTAATTGGCGACGGGCCGCAGAGCAGCGACCTGCACGCCCTGGTCCAAGAGTTGGGCGTCGCCGGGCGGGTCACATTTACCGGCCGCATTCCGTTTGAACAGGTGCCGCTGTACCTCAAGGCCGCCGATATTTTCTGCTTTGCCTCCGTCACCGAAACGCAGGGGCTGGTCTCGATGGAGGCCCTCGCGGCCGGGCTGCCGGTGGTGGCGGTGAACGCCGGCGGCACCAACGACACGGTTTCCCACGAGCAGGAAGGGCTGCTCACCGACAACACCCCCGCCGCGCTGGCGCAGGCCATTGCGCGGGTGCTGAGCGATGAGACGCTGGCCGCCCGGCTCAAATCCGGGGCCGAACAAAAATCCAAATCCTTTGATATGATGACCCAGGCTCGCCGCATGCTTGAGGTTTACGGGCAGGCCATCGAAGACAAAAAAGCCGGGCGCAAAATCAAAGTTGAAGGCGATGAATTTTGGGCCAGAGTGAAGGATGATTTCAGCGCCTCAAATATGTGACTACACCGTTAAATAAATTTTCTGGGGTTTTTGAGCGTCATTCCCGCACGCTTTTAGCGGGAATCCCTGTTGTAGATGCCCGATAAACTTGTCCCCGCGCAGGCGGGGAAACATTCGGGCATGACGGCCACCAAAGTGTAACTTATTTATTTAACGATGTAGTGACAGTTGGGTGAGTGATCAGTTTTGAGTTTTGAGTTCGTCACTCGCCACTCGCTACCCGCAATTTGCACATTCGCTGACTCGCTGACTCGTTCACTCGCAATTCCCCTCTTGACACCATCATCAATTTATGCTATTCTTTTGTCGAAGCGCTTCGACTACACGCTTCGATGATTTGGACAAAAAAAATAAAACACAACGTTGAGTTAAACCTTGCCAAAAGAAACCTTGCCACCGCAACCCAATAATCTCTCCCCTATTGACCGTTCAACCTTCTATTGCCCCGTAACCAAAAAATTGGTACCAACAGACAACCAGCCATACTTCCGGTTTCAGGGAGGCGTAGCAAGTTGGTGGCGGTGTTCCGCTTGCCAAGGATGGCACATTATACTGGATGAACAGCACTAACCCGGAAACCCACCCCGGATTCAACCTGTTACGACGAGGTGTTTATGCCCACTATGTCAGATGTGGCCAAACGAGCCGGAGTTGCCTTGAGCACGGTTTCTTACGCCATCAACGGCACCCGGCCTATATCCGATGAAACCCGCCAGCGCATTTTTGCCGCGATGGATGAGTTGGGCTACCGGCCGCACGCCCTGGCCCGCGGATTGGCCAGCAAACGCAGCCGCATCATCGCCCTCCTTTTCCCCGTTCCCGAACGCGGGCTGGGCATCACCGAACTGGAATTTGTAACCAGCGCCGCCGACGCCGCCCGCGAAAACGGCTACAATCTGGTGTTGTGGCCCGCCGAATTGCACGACCCCGAAGAATTGCGCCAGTTCACCCAGCAGGGGTTGATCGATGGGCTGATTGTGATGGAAGTTCGGTTTAATGACGAGCGCATCAGCCTGCTCCGCGAGCTTAATTTTCCGTTCAGCATGATTGGCCGCTGCGCCGAAACCACCGGCATTAGTTACGTGGACATCAATTTTGAACAGACGGTTCAGGATGCGGTCAACCATTTGCTGGGGCTGGGCCATACTCACATTGCCTTTTTGAATCAGTCGCAAAGCGTGTTTGAGTCGGGGTACGGGCCGGCCGTCCGCGCTCAAACCCGGTTTGAGCAAATCATGAGCCGCACCGGACTCCACGGGGTCATCCGCTTTTGCCACACCACGCCCCGCGCCGGCCACGAAGCATTTACCTCGATGCTGGCCGAGCAGCCCGATTTAACCGCCATCATCGCCATGAACGAACGGGCCGTGCCGGGGATTATGCAGGCCATTGCCGACAAAGGCTGGCGCGTGCCCGATGATTTCTCAATTGTGGGCATTGTCTCTTCAACCCGCATGGCCGAAATGATGGTGCCGCCGCTCACCACTTCCGATGCTCCCACCGCCGAACTGGGCCGTATGGCCACCGAACTGTTAATCCGGCAATTGGAAACCCAGGAACAAAGCGACAGCCATGTTTTGTTGCCGTGCCGGCTGGTGCAGCGCGGCAGTACCGGCGTCTGCACCCGGAATTTGGCCGCGGCCAGCCGATAAATAATCAGGCAGGAGGAAACTCTAAAGCAGAAAGGAGAAGTGCATCGTCTTACATTACTTGTCGCCATAAAAAAGCAGGAGATACCGCTAACCGCCAAGCCAACCGGTATCTCCCAAGAGCAGCAAAGCAACATAAAACCGCCCGCCTGTTTGGAGGGTGTTCCTGTGGCTGTGCCATTTTGAATTATACACATTACCGCCCAGTTTGCGAACCCCCCAGCCCAACCGCCCGGCTTTGCGCTCCCCCGGCCCACTACGGCCTCAATAATCAATGGGTTGTTTGACAATTTCTACCAAGTCTATTCAAAGGAGAACTGAGATGTCGAAAAAAATATTGCAATTTTTTGCCCTGCTGCTAACTACCGCCGCCCTGCTGGCGCTGGCAGCCTGCCAATCGGCGCAGCCCACGCCGGCCCCCGCCGCGCCCGTCGAAGAAAAACCGGCCGCGCCGGCCGAAGAGAAACCCGCCGCGGAACCCACCGCCACGCCTGCTCCCGCCCCCACCGAAGCGCCCGCTGAACCCGCCGCCGAAGAACGCGTTCTCAAAGTGTGGCACTACGAATCTGACACCGGCGCGATGGGCATTGCCTGGGCCGAAGCTATGAAACAATTTGAAGCCTCGCACCCCGGCGTGAAAATTGAATTTGAACAGCGCGGGTTTGAAGAAATCCGCCAGACCGCCGGCATGATTCTCAATTCCGACGAAGTGCCGGACGTGATGGAATACAACAAAGGCAACGCCACCGCCGGTCTGCTCTCCAGCCAGGGGCTGCTCACCGATCTGACCGAAGAAGCCACCAGCCGCGGCTGGGATAAAATTTTAAGCCCCGGCCTGCAAACCACCAGCCGCTATGAAAACGGGGTGATGGGTTCCGGCTCGTGGTATGGCGTAACCAACTACGGCGAATTTGTGATGGTTTACTACAACAAAGATATGTTTGCCGAACACGGCGTTGAAGTGCCCACCACCCTGGCCGAGTTTGAAGCCGCAATGGACAAATTTGTAGAAGCCGGCATTACCCCGCTGGCCGTTGGCGGCAGCGAATACCCGGCCCAGCACATTTTCTACGAACTGGTGCTCAGCCAGGCCAACCGCGACTGGGTGAACGCCTTTGAACTGTACCAGGGCGATGTTGATTTCAAGGGGCCGGAATTTACCTTTGGCGCAGAGAAGCTGGTTGAATGGATGGACAAAGGCTACATCGACAAAAACGCCTCCTCCATCCCCGCGGAGGATATGGGCCTGGCCTTCATCGGCGGGCAGCAGCCGATTATGATTTCCGGGAGCTGGTGGTACGGCCGGCTCATCAACGAAATCAAGGATTTTGAATGGGGTTCGTTCCTGTTCCCCGGCAACACCCTCAACGCCGGTTCCGGCGGCAACATCTGGGTAGTGCCAACCAACGCCAAAAACAAAGATTTGGCCTATGAATTCATCGACCTGACCCTGCAAAAAGACATTCAAAACATTTTGGGCAACAACGGCGGCATCCCGGTTAACGCCGATCCCGCCGCCATCACCGATGAAAAGAGCAAAGAACTGATCGCCAACTTTGCCACGCTCAACGAAAACGACGGGCTGGCCTTTTATCCCGACTGGCCGGTGCCCGGCTACTACGATATTCTGGTGGCCGAAGTGCAGGAACTGATGGCCGGCAGCAAAACCCCCGGCGACGTGCTGGATAGCCTGGCTGCCCCCTACGCGGAACAAAAAGCATCGATGCAGTAATGTTTAACCGGAGTCCGAAAGCTACGCTTTCGGGCAAAAAGCTGCGCTTTTTGACTCCTTTTTCGGTTTGATAGTCATTGTATTCTCCCATGAGGCGGCGCTCCGGCTAACCCGAAGCGCCGCCTCAAAAAAAGGAAACAAGATGAGCTTGACAGATTCTTCACCCAACCTTGGCCAACGGCCGCTCGCTGCGGCCCCGCGCCGGGCCTCGTACTTAAAATCGGGCTACTCCGGCTTTTTGCTGCCGGGGCTGCTGGCCACCACGCTGGTCATCATCCTCCCGTTTTTGGTGAATGTGGGGGCCAGTTTTACCCAGTGGCAGGGCATTGGCGCGCCCACCTGGATTGGCCTGGCCAACTATCAAAAAGCGCTGGGCGATGCCGTATTTTGGGCTTCGTTTAAAAACAACCTGGCCATGATTGTGGCCATGACCATTTTACCCACTATTTTGGGGCTGCTGCTGGCTACCTTTCTGTTTGATTTCATCGCCAAACATTTTGGGCAGGGGCCGTCAAACTTTTTCCGGGCCGGCTTTTATTTGCCGCAGATTTTGCCGGTGGTTATTGCCGGGGTGGTCTGGCGCTGGATTTTGCAGCCCAACTGGGGCGTGCTCAACTGGTCGTTGCAGGCGGTGGGGCTGGGTTTTTTGGCCCACAACTGGCTCGGTGATGCCGACACCGCGCTGCTGTCGGTGATGGGCATTATGGTTTGGTTTCAATTGGGCTACCCGCTGGTGATTTTTATGGCCGGCCTCCAGCGCGTCGATCCGCAACTGCTCGAAGCCGCCGCCGTCGATGGGGCCAACTGGTTTCAGCGTTTTTTCTACATCACCATTCATCAGATTCGCCCCGAAATTTTTGTGGTGGTGCTGACCACGCTCATCCACTCGCTCAAAATTTTTGCCCAGATTTTTGTGCTCACCCGCGGCGGCCCCGGCCGGGCCACCATTGTGCCGTCGTACTTTGCCTACCAAAACTTTTTTGAGCGGGCCAACGTGGGCTACGGGGCTACCATCGCCACGGTGATGACGCTGATCATCATCGGGCTGACCATCATTTTTATCAACGTCCAGCTAAAGCAGGAAGCGGCAGAAGGAGTGTAGCATGACCAGCCAGACTGAAGCGATCTATCCCGCCCCGACGCGCAATTTCAAAGGCTGGGGCAAATATGTGGCGCTCATTGCGCTGGGCGTAACCCTGCTGCTGATGCTCTTTCCGTTTGGGATTGTCACCATCAACGCCTTCAAATCCCCCGCCGATTACTCCGGCCACGGCCCCATGAGCCTGCCCACGGGCATCTATTTGCAGGGCATCATCGATTTTTGGAACCGGGTTGACTTTACCGGCAAACTGGTTAACAGCGCCATTATCAGCGTAACGGTAGCGATTTTGGGAGTGGGGCTGTCGCTGCTCAATGCGTTTGCGCTGGGCATTGGCCGGGTGCGCGGCCGCATCTGGTTTTTGGTGCTGTTTATGATGGCCAACACCCTGCCACAAGAGGCGCTGGCCTATCCGCTCTACTATTTTTCAAAATTTCTGGGGATTTACAACAGCCAGATTTCGGTGATTATTGTGTTTACCGTGATTCAGAGCGCGTTTGGCACCTATTTGCTGTCGTCGGTGTTCAGCGCCTTCCCCCGTGAAATCATCGACGCGGCCATGATCGATGGCTGCAACAAATGGCAGTTGCTCACCAAAATTGTAACGCCCATCAGCATGCCAACATTGGCCGTGCTGCTGGTCTTCTTTTTTATCTGGACCTGGAACGAATTTTTCCTGCCGATGATCCTGCTGGTTTCCAACACCCGCTGGACGGTGCCGCTGGCCATTGCCATTTTGCAGGGCCAGCACAACATGGACGCTACCACCTCCAGCGCTTCGGCGCTGCTGGGGCTGCTGCCGTGTATTATCTTCTTTATTCTTTTCCAGCGCACTCTCACCCAGGGGATCACCGCCGGTAGCGTTAAATAATTATTGTACCCCTCACCCCCTACCCCCTCTCCCGCAAGCGGGAGAGGGGGTATAAAATTTTTGAGGCATGTTTTGGGGCGGCAAAGCCGCCCCAAAACATGCCGTTAATGTCGTTCCCCCTCCCCGCTCACGGGGAGGGGGTGAGGGGGTGGGGCAAAACGGACAACGATACATTGTTTTGAAAAACAACTCTTAACCACCTAAAAGGATGTGACTTATGAAATTTACCAACGGTTACTGGCTGATGAGAGAAGGCGTGCGGGCGGCCTTTCCGGCTCAGGCTTACGACATCGACGCGACGCCCGACTCGCTGACAGTTTACGCGCCCACCAAACCCATTCACTATCGCGGCGACACACTCGATGGGCCGCTGCTGACCGTGCAATTTTCAACGCCAATGGCCGATGTGATCCGGGTTAAACTGACTCACTTTGTCGGCCAGCATCCCAAAACGCCACAATTTGAGCTGTTTGAGCAGCCCGGCGCGCCGGTTTCGGTAACCAGCAACGAGCAGGCGGCCACGCTCGCCAGCGGCCGGCTGGCCGTGCGGGTGCAGCGCGGCGAGCGCTGGCAGGTGGATTTTGTGGGCGATGGCCAGGTGATCACCGGCAGCGGCCCAAAAGGCATGGGCATCATCCAAAACAGCGATGGCCATTTTATGCACGAGCAGCTTTCGCTGGGCGTGGGCGAAAACGTGTACGGCCTGGGCGAGCGCTTCACCCCGTTTGTTAAAAACGGCCAGGTGGTCGATATTTGGAACGAAGACGGCGGCACCAGCAGCGAGCTGGCTTACAAAAACATCCCCTTTTATCTGACCAACCGCGGTTACGGCGTGCTGGTTAACCACCCGGAAAAAGTCTCGTTTGAGGTCGCCTCGGAAAAAGTGTCGCGGGTGCAGTTCAGCGTGGCCGGCCACTCGCTGGAATATTTGGTGATTTACGGCCCCACCCCCAAAGAGGTGCTGCAAAAATACACCGCCCTCACCGGCCGGCCGGCGCTGCCGCCGCCGTGGTCGTTTGGGTTGTGGCTGACCACCTCGTTCACCACCTCCTACGACGAGGCGACGGTGACCAGCTTTATTCAGGGTATGGCCGACCGCGACCTGCCGCTGCACGTGTTTCATTTTGATTGCTTCTGGATGAAGGAATACCACTGGACCGATTTTCAGTGGGACGAGCGCGTCTTCCCCGATCCGGCAGCCATGTTGCAGCGGCTCAAGGCGCGCGGGCTGCGGATTTGCGTCTGGATTAACCCCTACATCGCCCAACGCTCGGCGCTGTTTGCCGAAGGTATGGCCCGCGGCTACCTGCTCACCCGGCCCAACGGCGATGTGTGGCAGTGGGATTTGTGGCAGGCCGGCATGGGGCTGGTCGATTTTACCAATCCCGCCGCCTGCCGCTGGTACGCCGGCAAACTGCGCGAGTTGCTGGAGATGGGGGTTGACTGCTTCAAAACCGATTTCGGCGAGCGCGTGCCCACCGACGTGGTGTATTACGACGGTTCTGACCCGCAGAAAATGCACAACTATTACACCTACCTGTACAACAAACTGGTATTTGATCTGCTGCGCGAGGTGCGCGGCGAAGGCGAAGCGGTATTGTTTGCCCGCTCGGCCACGGTGGGCGGCCAGCAGTTCCCCGTTCACTGGGGCGGTGATTGCGACTCGACGTTTGAGTCAATGGCCGAAAGCCTGCGCGGCGGTCTGTCGCTGGGGCTGTCTGGCTTTGGGTTTTGGAGCCACGACATCGGCGGTTTTGAGGGCACGCCGCCCGCCGCCGTTTACAAACGCTGGATCGCCTTTGGCCTGCTTTCGTCGCACAGCCGGCTGCACGGCAGCAAAAGTTACCGGGTGCCGTGGCAGTTTGATGACGAAGCGGTAGACGTGCTGCGCCACTTTACCCGGCTCAAGTGCCAGTTGATGCCCTACCTGTTTGGGCAGGCGGTCATCGCCGCCGAAACCGGCACACCGGTGATGCGGCCCATGCTGCTGGAGTTCCCCGCCGACCCCGCCTGCGATTATCTGGACCGCCAGTACATGCTCGGCGAGTCGTTGCTGGTAGCGCCGGTTTTTTCCGCCGGCGGCGAGGTGAGCATGTACGTGCCAGCCGGCCGCTGGACCAACTTTTTCACCAGCCAGGTCATCGACGGGCCGGGCTGGGTGCGCGAGCAGCACAATTTTATGAGCCTGCCGCTGCTGGTGCGGCCCAATTCGCTGCTGGCGGTGGGCAGCAACAGCCAGCGCCCGGATTACGATTACGCCGATGGCCTGACCCTGCGCCTGGTCCAGCCCATCGACGGCCAGCCTGCCGTGGCCGCCATTCCCGCTGCCGATGGCTCAATCAGCGCCACATTTACCGCCATTCGTGAGAATGATACAATCACTGTTACCCCACAGGGCGCTTCCAAACCGTGGCAGTTGCTGTTGGTTGGCATTGAAGCTGCGGCCTCTATTGAGGGGGGCGCGGGGCGCGCCACAGAGCAGGGGTTGCTGGTAACGCCCGGCAGTTACCCGGTGGGGGTCAAAATCCGGCTGTAAAGATTCTTACTCGGCAATAACGGTTTCAATGCCGAGTTTGCCCAATTCCAGCCGGAGTTCAGCGGGCAGGGCGTTATCGGTGATCACTTTGTGAACCTGGGTGACCGGCCCAATCTGCATCACCGATTCGCAGCCAAATACGGTATGATCGGCCAGCAAAATAACCTCGTGGGCGGCGCGGATCATGGCCTGTTTGATGGCCACTTCGGCAATGTTGATGTGCGACAGCCCAAAATCCAGGGTGATTCCGGTAACTGCCAAAAAAAGTTTGTCGGCCCTAAGCTCGCGCAAAGCGGCTTCGGAGGTGGGGCCAATAAGGGTTTTGCTGGATTGCCGAAATATGCCGCCGGTTAAAATCAAGGTGTTACCGGGAATATCGCGCAACGCGTCAAAAACATCCATAGAGTTAGTGATAATCGTATTGGCCAGATTCTTCTTTCTGGCCAATTCTTCGGCCAGATAGCCGGTTACCTGGCCGTTATCAATAAACAACACATCGCCCGGTTTAACGGTTTCAGCCGCCGTGCGCGCAATCTGCTGCTGCCGGGCCTTAATATCGTCCCTTAAAATTTGATCGGCATCAATGACCTCTACTTCGATTCCCCGGGTGCCGGCATATTTGCACAAACAGACAATCAAATTCTGATACCATTCGTGTTCCATAAACGGCACCACAAAACCGACCCTTTTAGGGAGTTTGCCGGTGGTTCTGGGCGCGTATTTATCAATTAATACGGGGATTGTCAACTGGTTTAGGGCCGTTTCCCATTTTATTTGCCAGCCATTATCGGCGCGTTCGAAGAATTGGTTGAGCGTTTGGGCGGTTAGCACCGCATAAGGGGTTACCAGATGGAGGGGCAGGGCGTTGCCGTTGAACGCAGCAATGGCCGCCTCGATGCAAACTCGGCCCACAATTTCCGGAAACATGGCCACCCCGGCTTTGCAATAACTATCGTCAACCAGGGCATTTTTGAGCGTATCGCCGGTTAAGCCAAATGTCATTACAATCAAATCGTCCGGTGACACACCCCGCTCCCGGCAGGCTTCCAGCGCGCCGGCAGCCATTGTGTCGTTGGCCGCAAAAATAATGTTGATATCGGGATGCGCCACAAAGGCATCGGCAGTGATCTGGTAGGCAGCCTGCCCCCGGGATTGGGCGTTGATCGACAGGGCCAGTTTAGCAGCGGGGAGAACAGACCTCACGCCGTCCAGAAAACCCTGCCCCCGGGCGCGCGTGTTAGATAGTTCAAAGGTCAGGTCTAAAATGCAGGCTCGCCCCGCAAAATGAGCCAGCGTATAGTTGCCGGCCCACTGGCCCAAAGCAAAGGCCGCCTGGTAACTATCAATAGCGACCAACGTTTTGGCCCCATTCATCCACACCGACTCGGCGACAATGGGGATATTGCCCTGGGTTGCCTGCGACAGCAGCGAACGGTCCAGGTAGGGGTCCGTTGAAGTGGTGATGAGCACATCAATCCGTTCCGCCAAAAAACCGGTCCGGTCGGTTACCGGCTGAGCCGGTTCAGCTTCGGCAGAAATGGTTTGCAGGGCAAAAGCACCGCCGTGGGTCCGACGCAACCGTTTCTGTTGATCCAGTTGCTTTAAATCGCGCCGGATTGTGACCGCGTGCACGTTTAAAGACTGACTTAAATCCGCAACAGAGACAAAGCCATTTTGTTCAACAAGTTTGACGATCTGCTCTAACCGCTGCTTGAAATGCATGTTAACCTGCTTTCCCGCCACGGAAACACTGCACCAATATTTTGTAAATCCCTGCCCCGCCGGTTACCGGAGTTGGATACCCATCACTCCAACAGCCTGTTTTAAAGGCGATATGTTCAACTTTGAACATATCGATGATAATTATAGAACAAATTCACGATAAAAGTCAAAATAATGTTTTTTTTAGTGCGTTTCTTTGACAAAATCTTTGTTCATTGCTAAAATAGCCTCTAGTCAAACAGGGACGAGGGGTTTTCAAATTCCTTGCAGAAAAAATCAGACAGTGTCGTCTCTACTATTTTAGAGCGTTCCTGTATTGTCATTCTGCCACAGCTTCATTAACTCACCGCAAAAGGGCATACACACAAAAGAATCGGAGAAAATCGAGACCAACGTCCGTACTGCTCCTCAAATTGTAACCTTTCATGCCCCCTCTGTCCCCGAATGCGTTACTGCTTTAAAGGTTGTACAAGCTCAACCAGGCTGGTTATTACCAAAATTCCGGCATCTTCTGTTACCAGGCATCAAATTATTTTAACCCTAACTTGTTGATTGTAATTTGCCGCGTTGTGATCCCCGGGGTCCAATTACGGGGAAGCGGTAAAAATTTTCATCGAAAGGTGGTGAATGGCTGCCCAAAAAACTGAGATGGTGCTGCCAACGCTGGCAGAGGTCAAAAACATTGGTTGTTTTATCTAACGCAAAGGAAGTCAGAGGAGACTTAATTATGAAAAAATTGATCAATCTGCTCAGTATTTTGACGATTCTGGCGTTCATCCTGACATTAAATCCAGCCGCGATTTTGGCCCAGGGCGAAGTTACCTGTGAGCAGGATTATGTAGTGCAGGGCGACGACACACTATCAAAGATCGCCGATAAATTTTTAGGCGACGTACTGGCCTACCAGGCCATTGCCGACGCGACCAATATGAAAACGGCCGCCGACAGCAGCTACAGCAAAATTGATGATGTTAACCTGATTGAACCGGGCTGGAAGTTGTGCGTCCCGTCGGCAGAACAGGCCGGAGCGCTGATGTCTGCCGGCGCGCCTGCTGCCGCGGCGATGCCGGAGAAACAGTACACGGTTGCGCTGGCTTACGGCGTGAAGAACGACGGGTTCTACATTACGATGGAAAAAGGCGCCAAAGCCATGGCCGATAAACTGGGCATGAACTTTATGGCCGACGGCCCCGAACAGTTTGACGCCACCCTGCAAACCCCCATTGTTGACGCGATGATTGCCAAAGGCATCGATGCCCTGCTCATCGCCGCCACCGACAAACAGGCGATGGTTGAACCGATGAAACGCGCCGCCGACGCCGGCATCAAAGTCATCTCCGTTGATACCTTTGTGGGTGATGGCGATTATGTCAAAGGGCCGGTCACCTTCCCCCTGTCCTACATCGGTTCCGACAACGTTTTGGGCGGCAAAATCGCCTGTGACGCCCTGATCGAGTCTATCGGCGGCACCGGTAAAATCTACATCCAAAACGTCAAACCCGGCATCAGCACCACCGACCAGCGCCAGCAAGGCTGTGAAGAAGCCATTGCCGCCACCGGCGGCGCGGTCACCCTGGTTGGGGTTGACTTCAACGGCGACAGCTCGGCCGTGGCTGCCGAACAAACCGCCGCTGTGCTGCAGCGTGAACCCGACCTCAGCGCCGTTTTTGGCACCAACCTGTTCAGCGCCCGCGGTGCGGCTCAGGCTGTGGACAATGCCGGTCTGGCCGGCGTAGTCAAAGTGGCCAACTTTGACGCTCCCGAAGCCGCCATCGAAGACCTGCGCAACGGCATTGTTGATATGGTCATCGCTCAGAAACCCGGCGACATTGGCGCTATTGCCGTCAACTACGCCTACATGGCGCTGACCGGCCGTGAAACCGCCATCGCCCCGCGTGTGCCGACCGGCTATGTGGTCATCACCCGTGACAACGTTGATACCCCCGAAGCTCAGGGCGCCATTTACAAGAGCAGCACTGCCCCCGAGGCCGCGGCGATGCCGGAGAAACAGTACACGGTTGCGCTGGCTTACGGCGTGAAGAACGACGGGTTCTACATTACGATGGAAAAAGGCGCCAAAGCCATGGCCGATAAACTGGGCATGAACTTTATGGCCGACGGCCCCGAACAGTTTGACGCCACCCTGCAAACCCCCATTGTTGACGCGATGATTGCCAAAGGCATCGATGCCCTGCTCATCGCCGCCACCGACAAACAGGCGATGGTTGAACCGATGAAACGCGCCGCCGACGCCGGCATCAAAGTCATCTCCGTTGATACCTTTGTGGGTGATGGCGATTATGTCAAAGGGCCGGTCACCTTCCCCCTGTCCTACATCGGTTCCGACAACGTTTTGGGCGGCAAAATCGCCTGTGACGCCCTGATCGAGTCTATCGGCGGCACCGGTAAAATCTACATCCAAAACGTCAAACCCGGCATCAGCACCACCGACCAGCGCCAGCAAGGCTGTGAAGAAGCCATTGCCGCCACCGGCGGCGCGGTCACCCTGGTTGGGGTTGACTTCAACGGCGACAGCTCGGCCGTGGCTGCCGAACAAACCGCCGCTGTGCTGCAGCGTGAACCCGACCTCAGCGCCGTTTTTGGTACCAACCTGTTCAGCGCCCGCGGTGCGGCTCAGGCTGTGGACAATGCCGGTCTGGCCGGTGTGGTCAAAGTGGCCAACTTTGACGCTCCCGAAGCCGCCATCGAAGACCTGCGCAACGGCATTGTTGATATGGTCATCGCTCAGAAACCCGGCGACATTGGCACTGTTGCGGTTGACTACGCTTACAAAGCGTTGACTGGCCGCGAAACCGCCATCGCCCCGCGTGTGCCGACCGGCTATGTGGTCATCACCCGTGACAACGTTGATACCCCCGAGGCTCAGGGCGCCATTTACAAGAGCAAATAATCGCCCAAATTAAGTGCGCCAATCCCCACTGGGGATAAGGCCAAGATCAAAACGGGCAGGAGCGCAGTTAACTGCGCTCCTGCCCTCCGCCCATTCGCAATTCGCTTTTTACAAGGGAGTAATATGGACGCCACGGAGATCTCTACATCGCCTGCGCCGCCGCAGTCCGCCGGACGTCGTGCAGTGCAAACTATTGGGCAAGCCTGGGCCTGGTTATTCCTGGCCAGCCTGCTCATATTCTTCTCCTTAACCGGAGAAGGGTTCCTTTCTGCCTTTAACTTACAAAGTATTCTGGCCAACATGGCCATTGTGTTGATTATGGCTTTGGGTCAGACTTTCGTCATTCTGGCCGCCGGTATCGACCTGTCAACCGGTTTTGTGATGGGTATGGCCTCGGTGGTCGGGGCCATTGTTATGTCGAGCCTGGCCACAACTATGCCTATTCCGCTGGCCGTGCTGATTGGTATGGCCGCTGCGTTGGCTTCCGGTTTAATTGCCGGCCTGGTCAACGGATTGATTATCGCCCGGCTAAATGTGCCGCCCTTTATTGCCACGCTGGGCATGTTTAGCATTGCCCGCGGTGTTGGCTTTGTCCTGTCCGGGGGGATGCCCCAGCCTATTTTTGTGCAAAATCTGGGCCAGCTCGGTAACGGCTATTTGCTGTATTATCATCCAACCGCCGGGATCACCTTTTTGAATCAACCCGCTGGGCTGGAAGCCGCGCAGCTCCGAGAAGTCATCGGTATTTTGCCCCACCCGGTAACACTTAGCATTATTTTGGTTTTTGCCTGTTACTGGGTTTTGTCCCGCACAAAATTTGGCCTGTACACCTACGCGATTGGCGGCAACGCAGAAGCATCGCTGCGGGCCGGGATTCCCGTTCAGCGCCACACCATCAACATTTACATGCTGTCGGGCGGGATGGCCGCGATTGCCGGGATCGTCTACAACACGAGATTTACCAATGGCGCCGCCAACGCCGGCGAAGCCTTGTTAATTACCTCAATTGCGGCCGTGGTTATTGGCGGCGCCTCACTCTTTGGCGGTGAAGGGACCATCATTGGCACCCTCATTGGCGCCCTGATTATTGCGGTTATCACCAACGGCTTTGTCATTTTGGGTATCAATGCCTTCTGGCAGTTCATTGCCATTGGTATTGTGATCATTCTGGCTGTATTGGTTGACCAGGCCAAATCAAGGCTGTTAGATTAGGAGATTGATGCTCATGACTGACCAGCAACCGCTCTTGAAATTGATCGATTTGAGTAAGCATTTTGGCGGCCTCGTTGCCGTAGACAAATTAAGCCTGGAAATATACCCCGGCGAAGTTGTTGGCCTGGTTGGCGACAACGGCGCCGGCAAATCTACGCTGATAAAGATGGTTTCCGGCGTTTACCACCCGGACGAAGGCAAAATGTTTTTGGAAGGTGAGGAAGTCAGCTTTGCCACCCCAATGGAAGCTCGCCGGCGGGGCATTGAAACCATCTACCAGGATTTGGCGCTCTGCGAAAATCTGGACGCGACAATTAACATTTTTTTGGGCCGCGAACCTATGCGTCGTCAACTGGGCCTGTTTAACATAGTAGACCGCAAACATATGTTGAACGAGTCGCAAACTGTCCTCAACCAGCTCGATATTCACATCCCAAATCTGCTGCGCCCCATGCGCCAGATGTCGGGCGGCCAGCGGCAGGCGGTGGCTATTGCCCGCGCCGTGTACTGGAATGCTCGCCTGATGATTATGGACGAACCCACCGCCGCGCTGGCGGTGGCCGAACAACGCAAAGTGCTTGACCTGTGCCGAACCCTGCGCGACCGGGGTGTACCGGTCATCATTATTAGCCACAACATGCAAGATGTCTTTGCCGTGGCCGACCGCATTATTGTGATGCGGCGCGGCAAAAAAGTTGGCGAACTGATAGCCAAAGCCACCTCAACCGACGAAGTGGTCAGCCTGATGGTGGGCAGCGCCGTCAACGGCCATTAGTCAAAAAGGATATTAAACTGGATGAAAAAAGAACTAACTATTGGAAAATTTCGGGGCATGCAGCAGATTTCTACCGAACGAGGTCTGCTGACCATGACGGCTTTGGACCATCAGGAGGCGCTTCGTGAAAGCATCAACCCCGCCGATCCCGATAACGTTCCCTACGAACAAGTTGTAAGCGTTAAAAATGACATCATCGCTGCGCTGGCGCCCCTGAGCAGCGCGCTGCTGGTTGACGTGGTTTACGGCGCGGCGCAAGGGGTTTCGGCCAATGCGCTGCCGGGGCGCACCGGTTTAATGGTAACGCTGGAGCTATCGCCCGGTTTTGGCCCCGGCGAAACCGTAGCCCGCAAAACCACTGTTGTGCCCGGCTGGAATGTGGCCAAAGTCCGCAAAATGGGCGCAGCGGCCGTTAAGCTGCTGGTCTTTTACCACCCGAATTCGCAAACAGCCGGCTTTCAGGAAGCGCTGGTCAGCCAAATCGCCGCCGATTGCAACGACCACGACATCCCGCTGGTGCTGGAAGTACTGACCCATTCCGTGCAACCGGGCCAGGCCACAGACTCCCCGGAATTTGCCGCCACCCGGCCCTGGGTGGTTATTGAGTCGGCGCGGCGGCTGTGTAAATTGGGCGCAGATGTATTTAAAGCCGAATTTCCGGCCAACATGAAGTACGAAACCGACGAGGCCAAAATGCTGAGCTGGTGTGAGGAGTTGACCGAAGCCGCCGGTATTCCCTGGGTAGTGCTCAGCGCCGCCGTAGATCACCCCACCTTTTGCCGCCAGGTGAAAATTTCGTGCCAGGGCGGCGCGTCCGGATTTTTGGCCGGTCGCTCCATCTGGAAAGAAGTGCCGGGCCTGCCCCCTGCGGAACGACAGAAATTTTTAGCCGGCGAGGCTGCCCGGCGGCTCAACGAACTGACCGCCATCGCCGAGCAGTACGGCCGCCCCTGGACCGATTGGTACCAATCTACCGTCACCGAAGGTTGGTACAAACGGTACTAACCAAATAATAAAAAAGCAAGTCAATTAAAAGTAGTCCCTTGAAAATAAGCGATTCAGCGAATCAACGAATCAGCGAATGTAGGGGCGGTTCGCGAACCGCCCCTACTCAATTTTCACCGGTCCCACGGGGAGGCTACGCCCTGCCGGGTATACCGCACAGGAGTCAGGAGTTAGGGGTAGAGCAGAGATTCCTGCCCCCTGCACAGCGAAGCCTATTTTAAAGAGAGTGCTTTATTGGAGTAACCGCAATGGACTATTACGGTGGCATTGAAGCCGGCGGCACCAAATTTGTGTGCATGGTGGCTCGCGGGCCGCAAGATATCAGGGCCGAATTGCGCTTTCCCACCACAGCCAACCCCACCGAAACGCTGGCCCGGGCCGTGGCTTTTTTTAAGCAACAGGCACAAACGGTGAACCTTGTTGTGCTGGGTGTTGGCTCATTTGGGCCGGTGGACCTGGAACCAAGCTCGGCAACTTTTGGCTACGTTACCAACACGGCCAAACCGGGCTGGCCCAACACAAATATTGTGGGGCTACTGCACGCAGAACTGGGCATCCCGGTCGTGATCGACACCGATGTGAACGCGGCTGCCTTTGGCGAATACGCCTGGGGCGTTAACCGGGCCATCGATCCCCTGCTTTACCTGACCGTTGGCACCGGAATTGGCGGCGGCGCAGTGTGCGGCGGAAAGCCCCAACATGGGCTAACCCATCCGGAAATGGGACATATTCTTGTGCCCCACGATCGCCTCCGGGATCCGTTTCCGGGGGTCTGTCCCTTTCACGGCGACTGCCTGGAAGGGTTAGCCTCCGGCCCGGCCATGTCTGAGCGTTGGGGCCGCACCGCAGAAATGCTCCCGGACGATCACCCGGCGTGGGGCGTTGAGGCGAATTATCTGGCGATGGCGCTGGTCAACCTGATTTTGATCTACTCACCGCGCCGGATTGTGTTGGGCGGAGGCGTAATGCAGCGTCAAGCCCTTTTCCCGCTGGTTCGAGCAAAAACGCAGCAGTTCCTCAACAAGTACATTCGGATGCCCCAACTTTTCTCAGATATTGACCAGTACATCGTCCCGCCGGTTTTGGGCAACCAGTCTGGCGTACTTGGGGCTATTGCCCTGGCCATTGCCGGTATTGACTCTCGGTGAGGAAATACGAAGGGTGATGCAGCCCGGTTGGTTCGTACCATTCATCGTGGCTGTATTGAAAACCGAGCTTCTGCAACACCCGGCGGGAGGCGTTGTTTTTGGGATTGTGCCCGGCAAACAGGCCCGCAACCCGGCGCACCTCAAAAGCATAGCCAATCACCGCGCGAGCCGCTTCTGTGGCGTAGCCCCGCCCCCAGTAATCAAACCGAAGATGAAAGCCCAGTTCAAACATTTCCGTCGATTGGCCATAGGGCCTGAGTCCGCAGCAGCCCACGTGGTCGCCGCTTGCCAGCAGAAAAATGGGCCAATACTGAACCCCACTTGCGGCCGCAGCCGCAATTTCGCGCAACAGCCGGTCACGCACCTGCGCTTCTGACAATTTGCCGCGGGCATCAATTAACCCGGTAACCCGTTCATCGCCCCACAACCTCCAGGCCAGATCAAAATCGCTCTTGGCCCAGCAGCGAAACCCCAGCCGCTCGCTGGCCAGAAAATACTGTGCCATTGTCATCAGCTCCACTCCTGCTACAGATAGTCTACAATTGTCACAACACAACTGTGATAATATACCCCAGTTTACCCCCCACAATCTGGCCAAGTAATGTTATACTGCCAGTAATTAAAATCCTGCCGAAGCTGATAGGAGGCCACAATGTCGTATGATGTCAATTTTAAGCAAAGTTATAACCAACCTGCAGCCAAAGTCGGCCAATCCGCCGCCGAGTTGCTCGTTCAGTTAGGCGGAAAAAACTCAACCAGCAACAACCCCGCTGCCGGCCAGCTAGAAGCCACCTTCAACAAACAGATAAAAAACCAGATGCTGCCCAATCGCTGTGTGCTGCGGATAAAGATAGTAGCGCAGTCGCCGGAAAGCTGCCAACTGATGGCCAAAGCCTTCCCGGTTGACCCGCTGGGCAACAAATTGGGTTTTGGCGTTATTGGCAATGCCGCTCAAGTCGTCATCAACACCTTCACCGAAGAACTTGCCGGGCGGTTGGGCAACTGAAATCTACTCAATAGTCAACTTTTGTTATAACAAAAGTTTCATAAGATAATTTAATTAACCGCAGTCAATACAAAATAAAGTGTTATAATTGTACCATCCCGGCAAAGGTGCTACAGGTCCAATGGTTGCGCTCACCCTTCAACAAAGAAATTTGCTGCATCTGCTGTTAACCGCAGATACGCCCCTGGCAATGGCTCAATTGGCCGAGCAGACGAACCTCTCGTCTCGACAGGTTAATTACCGGCTCAAACCGGTGCGAGCCTGGCTGGCACAGCGTGACATTGCGCTGAAAGCTACCCCCGGCCTGGGCGTAACGCTCGAATGCTCTCCGCGCCAACGCCAACACCTGCTGCACGAACTCGACGCCAAATCCGATTTTCACCTGGTTTTAACCGCCGGCCAGCGCCAGCAATTGATTGCGCTGCACCTTATTTCTGCCGCGGAGCCGCTCATTCTCAACTGGTTGCAACATAATACCGGCGTATCTCGCACCACAGTTCTCAAAGACCTGGATTTAGTGGAAGAATGGGCTGCTGCTTTTGGGTTAACGCTGGTGCGCAAGCCCAACTACGGCATCGAGGTTAACGGCCCGGAATTAGCCCGCCGCCAAACGCTGGCCGCGCTAATGTGGGGCGATACGCCCTTTGAAGATCAGCTTACCTCGATGTCTCACGCCAGCGGCCTAACCTTTGCTCTGGCCGGTAACACAGCACCGCCAATTGTGCCGCGCACCACTCGCCTGCTCAACAACTGGGACATCCAATACGCTTTTGAATGGGTGGCCTTTGCCGAAGCGCAACTGGGCGGCCGCTTTACCGATAACGCCGTACTCCATCTGGCTCTGACTTTGGCCATTCAGGCCCAGCGCGCCCGCACCGGCCACACTGTTGCCTGCCCGGCCGATACCCTGGCCTGGTTGCAACAACAAAAAGTATGGACTGTGGCCCGAGACGTAACCCAAACCATCTGGGCAGCTTCGCCAGCGTCTATCCCTCCAACTGAAACAGCGGTCATTGCCATGCAGTTGCTGGCCACCGTGCGCGACCATATGTGGCCCGGCGATCTGGAAATCGACCCAACCCTGACTGATTTGATTGATGTGCTGATGGCCGAAGTAGCAATGGCTTTTGCCACACCGGGGTTGCGGCAAGATACAGCGCTGCGCGATGGTTTGGTGGCTCATATCATCCCGGCGCTGATGCGCCAGCGCTTTGGCCTGTGGGCGCCACTGCCTTTAATTGATGAACAACTGCCAGACCGTTACCAGCAAGAATACACCATTGCCCGTGAACTGACCGTTACCGTTGCTGAACGGACCGGCGTAACGCTCCCCGATGCCGAAATTGGCACACTGGCCCTGCTGCTGCGCGCCGCATTTATCAGAGAAAGCGCCTCGCGGCCCAAACGGGTATACATTATTTGCCCCAGCGGCATGGCCACGGCTCAATTGCTGGTTGCCCGGCTCAAAGCCCGGTTCCCCAGCCTTGACATTGCTGGTGTACTCTCGCTACGCGAATTAACTCCGGAGCGAGTTGCTCAGGCCCAATTACTCATCGCTACCGTGCCGGTTCAGTCACCCCGACGAGGACTGTCTGTCATCCAGGTTCATCCCCTGCTGCTGCCGGAAGACGTCGATAAAATCACCCGCTGGCTGGCCTGATATAACCCATTGAAAGGAGGTGTGCATGCCGCAATTGTCTAAAGAAAAATAAAAGAGACACCTCAGTTGACTTGGCGGTCCGAAGGTGCCTCTTCAATACAGACGGTAGCAGTTTCCGGTACCGGAAACAGATGTCTGCGTTCCTCATTATACCTTGCTCTGCGGGCAGGTACAAGTAAAAGCAGACATAAAGTCCAATTTTTCACAAACAAATCATTTGCAGGACTGTTTGCTGCAATAAACAACAGCCCACAACAGAGGAGAACTTTGAAATGCAAGAACGGTTACAACGCTTTGGTAGTTTTCTGGCGGCAATGATTATCCCCAACCTGGGCGCGTTCATCGCCTGGGGTTTGATTACCGCCCTGTTCATTCCCGCCGGCTGGATTCCAAACGAAAATTTCGCCAAATTGGTTGGCCCTATGATTACCTACCTGCTGCCGCTGCTGATTGGTTTTGCCGGCGGCCGGCTGGTCTATGATACCCGCGGCGGCGTGGTTGGTGCGGCCGCTACGATGGGCGCCGTGGTTGGCGCCGACGTCCCCATGTTCATCGGTGGGATGATTATGGGCCCGCTGGGTGGTTTCCTGATTAAAAAGATTGACCAGGCCCTGGAAGACCAGATTCCCACCGGCTTTGAAATGCTGGTTAACGTCTTTTCGGCGGGTATCCTGGCGACAATTCTGACTCTGGTGGCCCAGATCCTCGTTGGCCCGGTAGTCCAGGGTATCACCAACGTATTGGGCGCCGGCGTGCAATTCCTTGTCGATACCCGCCTGCTGCCTCTGGCCGACCTGTTTGTTGAGCCGGCCAAAGTACTGTTCCTGAACAACGCCATCAACCACGGTATTTTCGCCCCGCTCGGTGTAGCCCAGGTGCAGGAGCAAGGTCGCTCCATCCTCTTCCTGCTGGAAACCAACCCCGGCCCCGGTCTCGGGTTGCTGCTGGCCTACTGGTTTATGGGCAAAGGACTGGCCAAACAAACAGCTCCTGGTGCAATTATCATCCACTTCTTTGGCGGCATCCACGAAATTTACTTCCCGTTTGTGCTGGCTCACCCGATTATGATTGTGGCTCTGTGGGCCGGCGGTATTTTGGCCGACCTGTGGTTTGTGATTATGAACGCCGGCCTGGTAGCGACTCCGGCCCCCGGCTCCATCTTTGCCTATCTGGCGGTGACTCCCTACGGCCAACACGTGGGTGTTTTGGGCGGTGTGCTCATCGCCGCGGTGGCGTCGTTCGCGGTTGGCTCGTTTATACTGAAACTCTACCCGGTCAAAGAATTTGACTCAGAAGAACAAGCCGAAGAATGGGACTGGGACACCGAAGAATCCGCGCCGGCTGGCGGTGTGGCGGCTCCGGCCAACTAATTGACGGCAAACCGGGTGGCGGGTGGCAAGTGAGGAGTGAGCGAATGGCGGGTGGCGGGCAGCGAGTAGCGAGTGACGAATGACGAATTCAAAACTCAAAACTCAAAACTTAAAACTCATCACTCACCAAACTCATCCAACTCACCCCACCCACCAAACTTATTTTCACAGGAGAAAATTATGACAAAATCAGTTGCTGCAACAGACGTAAAGAAAATGGTTGTCGCTTGTGAGGCCGGAATGGGTTCCAGCCTGATGGTTACCAACCAGCTTAAGAAAAAAGTAAAACAGGCCAAGCTCGATATCCAGGTAGCCCACACTCCGGCCCGTTCCATCCCGCAAGATGCGCAGGTGGTGTTTGTGCACAAAGGGCTGGCCAAACTGGCCCTGGAAAAAGCGCCGTGGGCGGTGGTCATTCCGTTTGATAACTTTATGAACATCCCGGCCTTTGATAAGGTCATCGACGCCATCCAGAACAATGGCGAGATCAGGGGGATTGGTTAATGAGCATCATCAGCCCGCAAACCATCCAACTGAACGCAACAGCCGCCACCAAAGAAGAAGCCATCCGCATGGCCGGCGATCTGCTGGTAAAAGCCGGCCATGTGGCTTCCACCTACGTTGATGGCATGCTGGCCCGCGAGCAAACCATGTCTACCTACATTGGTAACGGCGTGGCCATCCCGCACGGCCAGTTTGACGACAAAGCCAGCATCCACAGCACCGGCATCTCGGTGGTGCAGTTTTTGGATGGCGTTGACTGGGAAGAGGACGAGACGGCCTATCTGGTCATCGGCATTGCCGCCACCGCCGACGAGCATGTGGGGGTGCTGACCAACCTGGCCGAGGTCATCGAAGAACCGGAAGACGCCGAAAAACTGATCCGTGCCACCGACCCAATGGAGATCATCAACCGGCTGAGCCGCCCGCAAGAAGAAACCGAACTGGCCTGAACGGGGACAGGGGTCACCGTTACGGAGGCAACGTAAAATGAAAGAACTTGATTTAATTGTACCCAACCCCACCGGGTTACACGCCCGCCCGGCCAAAGTGTTTGTCAACACGGCCAAAAAGTTTAAGGCCGATATCCGGGTGCAGCACGGGGCCAAAACCGTGAACGCCAAAAGCGTTATCTCGGTGCTGACTCTGGGGGTGGAAACCGGCGGACAAATCCGGCTGGTGGTTGATGGGCCGGACGAAGACGAAGCCCTGGCCACGCTCAAGGAAGCTGTAGAAAGCGGCCTGGGTGATGAGCTATCTCACGGCGCGCCGGTAGCAGACAAAACCAATGGCCGGCCAGCCGCGCCGCAGGTTGGCCTCGATGGCCGGATGCTCAAAGGCATCCCCGGCGCGGGTGGCATTGCCATTGGCCCGCTGTACCAATACAGGCCAGCCACCGTTGAGGTTGCTTCAGGCGCGGCCGCATCACCGGCAGAAGAGCAAGCCCGGCTGCAAACGGCCATCGCCGCCGCCCGCACCGAACTGACGACCCTGCACCAGCAGGTACAGCAGCGCATTGGCGCAGAAGAAGCGGCCATCTTTGAAGCCCATCTGGCCATACTGGATGACCCCGACCTGTTTGCCGCCGCCAGCGACGCCATCAACAGCGGCCAAAACGCCGGTCAGGGCTGGCAGGCGGCGGTAGAATCTACCGCCGCGGCGCTGGCCAAAGTAAAAGATGAACTGCTCGCCGCCCGCGCGGTCGACATCCGTGATGTTGGCCAGCGGGTGCTGCGGGCGCTCACCGGCGCAGCCGCGGCCGGCCCGGCGCTGCCCGATGACCCGATAATCCTCATCGCCGCCGACCTGACCCCTTCCGACACCGTCACCCTTGACCCCAACCGGGTGCTGGGCTTTTGTACGGCGGCGGGCGGGGCCAACGGCCACACCGCCATTCTGGCCCGCGCGCTGGGGCTGCCGGCCATTGTCGGCGCGGGCGAGGCGGTGCTGACGCTGGACAACAGCACACCGGCCATTCTCAACGGCGATACCGGCACGCTCACCCTCTCGCCCACCGAGCCGGAACTGGCCCAGGCTTCGGCCAGCCAGCAGGCGCAGCGCCAGCGCGGCGCGGCCCAACTGGCCGCCGCGCAGGAACCAGCCATCACTACCGACGGCCACCGGGTAGAGGTTGTGGCCAACATTGGCAACCTGGCCGAAGCCCGGCAGGCGCTCCAGTTTGGCGCAGAAGGCGTTGGCCTGCTGCGCACCGAGTTTCTGTTTCTGGAACGAGACACGCCGCCCACCGAAGACGAGCAGTTTGAAGTGTACCGCGACATCGCACTGGCGCTGGCCGGCCAGCCGGTCATCATCCGCACGCTGGACATCGGCGGCGACAAACCGCTACCCTACCTCACCCTGCCCGCCGAGGAAAATCCGTTTTTGGGCCAGCGCGGCATTCGCCTGTGTCTGGCCCGGCCGGATTTGCTGCGCACGCAGCTCCGCGCCATTTTGCGCGCGGCAGCCTTTGGCCCGCTGCGAATAATGTTCCCAATGGTCACCACGCTGGAAGACTGGCGCGCCGCAAGGCAGATGGTCACCGAAATCCGGGCCGAGCTGAACGCTCCGGCGGTAGAAGTAGGCATTATGGTTGAAGTGCCGGCGGCGGCGCTGCTGGCCCCGGCCTTTGCCGTCGAAGTCGACTTCTTCTCCATCGGCACCAACGACCTGACCCAGTACACCCTGGCCATGGACCGCACCAACCCCGCCGTCGCCGGCCAGGCCGATGGCCTTAACCCGGCCGTGCTGCACCTCATCGAGCGCACCGTGCAGGCGTCTCACGCCGCCGGCAAGTGGACCGGTGTGTGCGGCGAACTGGCCGCCAACCCGCAGGCCGTCCCGATTCTGGTTGGTTTGGGGGTGGATGAGTTGAGCGCCAGCGTGCCGGCTGTGCCGGCGGTTAAAGCGCAAGTGCGGGAGTTGGCTCTGACCGCGGCCAAATCCGTGGCGTCTCAGGCATTGGCCTGCGCCACCGCCGCGGAAGTTCACCGCGTAACCGGGACAACACCACCCTAACCCCCACCTTCCAGCCTATTTCATTTCCCTCTCTCTTGCCCCTCCCCCAAATTTGGGGGAGGGGCAAAAAACGATGCTTTATCTGGCGCTCGGCGTTCGCCGCAGCATGCTTTTTGCTGGCCAAAAAAGAGGAAGGAAAACGTCATTCTGAGCGACCGCCGGGAGCGAAGAATCTCTAATCCGGCGACAGCGGAGACCCTTCGGGCTAACGCCCTCAGGGTGACATTACCAAAGTTATTTCCACAGGAGTCGGCCTCAACGCGCACCAACAAACAGGTCTCGTTTTAAGCGCGATTGGCTACCCACCCTATTCCCTGATTCCTGACTCCTGATCCCTATTTTTAAGGAGAAACCCAATGTCAACCAAATTTGAACTGTATCGCTCGCCGGACGCGCCGGTTCCCCCTGAAACAGTGTCCTGGAACATGTACGGCGCCGGCGTAGAAAGTATTGGCCGCGACGGCCAGCCCGAACAATTCACTGTGCCGGAGCCGGGGCCGGACCAACTGCTGGTTCGGGTTGACGCCGTCGGCATGTGTTTTTCTGATGTCAAACTGATCAAACAGGGCGGCCAGCACCCCAAACTCTACAACCGCAATCTGGCCACCGAACCAACCCGGCTGGGCCACGAAGTCGCCCTGACCATCATCAAAGTGGGCGAAGATTTGCAGGAACGATACCAGCCCGGGCAGCGGCTGGCCCTCCAGCCGGATATTTACGTGAGTGGCAAAAGCACCGCCTACGGTTACACCATCCCCGGCGGGCTAACCCAGTACCACCTCATTGGCCCGGAAGTACTCAACGCCGATGGCCTGTGCTACGTGTTGCCGCTCAGCAACGGCGGGCAACTGGGTTACGCCGAAACCGCCCTGACCGAGCCGTGGGCATGTGTGGAAGCCGCCTACACCCAGCGCCGCCGCCTGTCGCCCAAAACGGGCGGGCTGATGTGGATTGTCGGCCGGCCCGGTGACGCCGCCGCCTACCAGTTTTCGGCGGGGCTGGAACAGCCGGCCACCGTGGTGCTGACTGATGTGCCGCCGGCGGTGCAGGCCCGGGTAGCGCAGGAAGCCGCCGCCCGAAACGTCACCGTGATTGAGCGCAACGGGTTGGCCCCCGCCGATTACCCAACGCTGCGCGAAGAAGTGACCGGCGGGCAGGGCTTTGATGACATCGTTGTGCTCGATCCCCGTTCCGCGGAAGCAGTGAGTGAAGCGGCCAAATTGATTGCCCGCCGCGGCACCTTCAATTTGGTGGGCCAAACCCCACTGGATAACCTGGCGCAGGTTGACGTGGGCCGCATCCACTACGATTACACCGCCTACGTGGGCAACCCCGGCCCGGACATCGCCGCCTCGTATGGCGAAGCGCGCAACCGCTGCGATCTGCGGCCCGGCGGCGTGGCCGTGTTTGTCGGCGCGGGCGGGCCAATGGGCCAAATGCACGTACAGCGAGCCATCGAACTGCCCAACGGGCCGCGCCTCATCATCGCCACCGATGTCAACTCGATGCGGCTGGGCGCGCTTGACAGCCGTTTTGCCGGGCTGGCCGAAGCCAACCAAACCCGGCTGGTCACCTTTAACCCCGCCGAAGGCGGCGAGTCGCTGCGCAATTACGTGCTGCGGCTCACCGACGGGCGGGGCGCGGACGACGTGATTGTGTCGGTGCCGGTGGCCGCGGTAATGGCCGAAGCCGGCACAACGCTGAAAGAAGATGGGATGCTGGTGTTTTTTGCCGGTGTGCCCAACGGCACGCTGGCCCCGCTGGATTTGAGCCAGGTTTACCTGCATAACGCCCAGTACACCGGCACGTCCGGCTCGGCGCTGGCCGACCAGGCCACGGTTATCCAAAAAACACTCGATGGCAAGCTCTCGCCCAACCGCTCGGTGGCGGCGATTGGCGGCATTGAGGCCGCACGCGATGGCGTGGAAGCGATGATGGACGGGCGCTACCCCGGCAAAGTGGTCATCTTCCCGCAGATCAGCGGCCTGCCGCTCACCGGCGTGGCCGAACTGACCGAGACGTTGCCGGAAGTGGCCGCCAAATTAGGCCCCGGACAGGTGTGGACGTCCGCCGCCGAAGCAGCGCTGATCGAGAAATTTTGGGAGTAAATCCGGCAATGCCCGGCGGTTAATGAGCCGGTCTGCCGGCAATTGGCGTAGCCGCTATTGGGTTACCCCATCCCCCCTGACCCCCCTTCCCAATGGGAAGGGGGGTTTGTTTTTTGTGGTCAGTTTGGGGCGGCTTTGCCGCCCCAAACTGACCACTTTAAAGTAATTGATTTTTTCAACACAACTCAAATACAATCCAACGCTATTTGTATATATCTGCCGCACGTTGTTCGGTAGAATACAAGTTACATCGCCTATGAAGACTCGAAACGTTTTTCATCAACCTGCTCCCGCCCCGGCTCGCTATCGATTTTTGATTACGGCCATCTGCCTGATTCTATTAACCGGCCTGTCCGGCGTTGTCGCGTTGGCCGATAGCCCATCGCCGCCCGGCAAACCACCCGGCGAAACCCCTGTCAAACCAGACAAATATCACCGGCTGCTCTCGCTTGATGCCGCAGCCGCAACCATTCCCCAGCGGTATATTGTTATTTTCAGGGACGATGCTTTTCAGGTGGGCGTCACATTCAGCGGCGAAACGCCCCGGCAATTGGCCGAGCGGCTCATTAACCAGTATCACGGCACCAAACATTTTATTTACGCCAAAGGTCTCAAAGGTTTTACTGCCACCCTGTCTGATGAGGCGGTACAGCAACTGCAAACCGAACCGGCCGTGGCCTACATCGAGCCAGACCAGCAAACGCCGCCCATCCCGGCGCCGCCGCCGGTGGAGGTGGATGTGCTGGAAACAATTTGGGGGCTTGACCGCATTAATCAGATTGATCTGCCGCTCGATGGCAATTATAGCCCGGCGCTGACCGGGGCCGGGGTGCACGCCTACATCATCGATACCGGCATCCGGGCCACCCACGAAGAGTTTGGCAACCGGGTTGCCGCCGGTTACGATTTTGTGGATAACGATACCACGCCAAACGATTGTCACGGCCACGGCACCCACGTGGCCGGCACAGTGGGCGGCAGTGTTTACGGTGTGGCCAGAGAAGTAACGCTGCACGCTGTTCGGGTGCTGGACTGCGCCGGTTCTGGCAGCTATTCGGCGGTGATTGCCGGCATCGATTGGGTAGCCAACAATCACAGCAGCCCGGCGGTGATCAATATGAGCCTGGGCGGTGGATTTTCAACCGCGGTGAACGACGCAGTTAAACGCGCCACCGATGCCGGCGTAACAGTGGTGGTCGCTGCCGGTAATTCAAACGCCGATGCCTGCCTGTCGTCGCCCGCCGCCGCGCCTCAAGCCATCACCGTTGGCGCTACCACCTCCACCGACGCTCGCTCATCGTTTTCAAATTTTGGTTCCTGCCTGGATATTTTTGCACCCGGCAGCAGCATCAAATCAGCCTGGAATACCGGCGATAACGCCTACAACACCATTAGCGGCACTTCGATGGCCTCGCCGCACGTGGCCGGGGTGGCGGCGTTGTATTTGCAAGCCACGCCATCGGCCTCCCTCGCCGCGGTAGCCGCCGACCTTGTGGCCGCGGCCAGCCCCAACAAAATCTCCGACGCCGGCGCTAATTCGCCCAACCGGCTGCTGTATATGGGCAATCTTGCCGCCGCGCCGCTCCAGGTTTCGCCGGGCACAATTACCGCCTGCATTCCCGGCCAGGCGGTGTACAACGTGGCGGTTGCGCCAGAAAACGGCCCGCTGCAAACCGTAACCATTACCAATGCACCCACCGGCCTTAGCAGCAGCTTTAACAGCAGCGCGGCCACGCTAACCGTGGCTATCAGCAATCAGGCCGGGGCCGGCAGCCATGCGTTAAATTTACAGGGCGTCAGTGCGACCGGCACATATACCAACACCGCCTATTTGACTCTGCTGGCCGGCGCGCCGGGCGCTGTCACGCTGATCTCGCCCCAGCCGGGAGCCACGGCAGTTGACCGGCAGCCAGCTCTGGCATGGACAGCCGCCGCCGGCTCGGTTGACAGCTACCGGCTGGAAATAGCCGCCGATGCGGGTTTTGCCAACGTGGTTTACAGCGCCACGCTAAACGATACCAGCCACCGTATTTCTGCCAGGCTTGAACCGGAAACTGTTTACTTTTGGCGGGTGCGGGCTGCCAATTTGTGCGGCAGCGCGGCCACCTCGCCGGCCAGTTTTACCACCCGCGCCATCCCGCCCATCCTGCTGGTTGACGACGATGACAACTACCCCGACGTGCTGGCCTACTACACCACCGCGCTCGATGCGCTGGGGGCCAGCTACGAAGTTTTCGACACGGAAGCCAACGGTTATCTTGACCCCGACGCTGAAACGCTGCTGCCGTACCAAACGATCCTCTGGTTTACCGGCTACAACTATCTCGATACCACCGGCCCGGACCCCACCGGCCAGGTTGCTTTGGCTTCGTATTTTATGAACGCACCGCAAAGCTGCTTCTTTTTGAGCAGCCAGGATTTTCTGTGGGCGCAGGGCATTGATTTTGATTATCCCAACACATTTATGGTGACGTATTTGGGAGCCGGCGTAACGCTGTCTGATCAGGGAACAACTACAGCCACCGGGGCCAATGCGTTTGACCCGCTTGGCCCCTACAGCCTGAATTATCCGTTTGTGGATTACAGCGACAGGCTCGAACCCGGCCCGCTGGCGTTGTTGGCCTTTAGCGGTTACGGCGAAATGCCGGTTGGGGTGAGCAAACGGACCAGTACCTATCGCACCACATGGTGGGGCTTCCCCTTTGAAGCCATTCCCACCGCCGCCAACCGCCAGGCAGCGATGGCCAGAGTGCTGGCCTGGTGTGCCAACAAAACGCCCACCGGTCTCAGCCTCAGTGCCAGCTCCATTCCAGAGAAACAGCCCGCCGGCACGCTTGTCGGCTTTCTATCCACAACAGACCCCGATAGCAACAGCCACGTCTACACCCTTGTCCCGGGCCAGGGTGATGCGGACAACGGCAGTTTCACTATCGCCGGAAACGCCCTCTACACCTCAGCAGAATTTAACTACGCCACCCAAAATCAGGTCTCCATCCGCATCCAAACCGATGACGGGTTGGGCGGGCTGTTTGCCAAACAATTGACCTTCAATATTACCCGCGCCAATGTTGCGCCCACCGCCCGCAACGACAACGCCAGCACCACGGCCAACAGCGCGCTAACCATCAATGTGCTCACCAACGACACCGACCCCGATGGCGACTCGCTGGCCGTTACCGCCGTGGGCCACCCGGACCACGGCAGCGCCAGCCGAAACAGCGACAACACCCTTCGTTATCTGCCCGATCCCAACTTTACCGGCACGGATGTATTTGCCCACACTATCAGTGATGGCCTGGGCGGGAGCAGCGTTGCGGCGGTAACAATTCGCGTGGTAAATACGCCGTTGCTGGAAATACCCATCAATTCCACCACCGACAACAGCCAGGTATTGCCGCTGCCGCAAACGTCCGCCGCCGGCCCACTTATTACGCCTACCCTCACCGTTCCCGGCAGAGCCGTGCCGGAAAACACCCGGCTGATCTATACCCCGCTGCCCGCCGGCAATGAGTCGCCACCAACCGGCTACACTTTTGTCAGCTTTGGCTTTAGCCTTGATGCCGTCATCAACGATGTGGTTCAATCGACCATCACCTTTAGCCAACCGGTAACCCTGACAATTGACTACAACCCGGCCAGCCTGCTCAACGTGGACATTGAAAGCCTTGAAATCCGCTACTGGGACGAAAATAGTTTAACCTGGCGCAGCGATGGCATCACCATCATTTCTCGCGATACGGCTAACTCCCGGCTGGTAATATCTGTGGCTCATCTCACCGAGTTTGCCATTTTTGGCCAGCCCCAAACCACCGGTCGCAGTGTTTTTCTGCCCGTTGTTATTAAATAGGGCAAGTTTGTGCCGGTTGCCAACCTGTACCACAACTGAGCCGGGTTTCCCGCCGGTTATAATCACATAATCGACCAGTTAACACCCCCCGCTACCGGCAGCCGGTGGAGGGAGGTGATTTTTTGGCAGCGACTGGCAGCCGGGGTTAAAATACCATCCATTACCAATCAGGAGGATGGAAAATTGGAAAACGTATTGGAGTGGAGCCGGACAGTATTGGAAACAACGCCAGCGCGTTGGCTGGAGTTGACTGAAAAATTACCCGCCGAACTACTGACCCGGCCGCCGGCTGCCGGCGAATGGTCGGCGGTGGGCTGCTTGCAGCATCTGATCGATACGGAACGGGGAGTTTTTCCGGTGCGCATCAACGCGATTCTGGCCGGGCAGGATTTTCCCGCCTTTAACCCGGACAGCGAGGGCGCCCAACCGGCCGCCGATCAATCCCCGGCGGCGCTGGCCCGTGAGTTTGCCCGGCTGCGGCGCGAAGGGCTGGCGGCGCTGGCCCAGGTTACCGCGGCAGATTTGGACCGGCAGGCACGCCACAGTGAGCTGGGGCTGGTGACCATGCGCCAACTGATTTACCACTGGGCCGGCCACGATTTGATGCACACCGTCCAGGCCGAGCGGGCGCTGATGCAGCCGTTTATCGGGGGCTGCGGCCCGTGGCGGCGCTACTTTACCGATCACATCGCGCAGCCGGGCGGCTGAACCACTATGCAGCCATCCTCGCCCTTTCCCTGGCCTGCCGAAAAAATTGCGCGGTACACCGCCTACCGGGTTGACCAGCCCCTGACCATCGACGGCCGGTTGGCTGAGGCCAGTTGGCGGCACGCGCCGCGCTCGCCCCGCTTTGTCGATTTGATCAGCGGGCAGCCCGCCATCCACGATACCCGGGCCGCGGTGCTGTGGGATGACGAGTACCTGTACGTTGGTTTTTGGGTGGAAGAGCCGCTGGTCACCGCGTATCTCACCGAGCGCGACTCGCTGATTTACACCGAAAACGATGTCGAGGTGTTCATTGCCGGGGCGGACACCTACTACGAGTTTGAGATCAACGCCCGCGGCACCATTTACGAGGTCTTTTTTATCTGGCAAGAAGCCTACGAGCGGGGCGGCTACAGCCAGCTCCCGGAATTCCGGCGGAGCAATCCGGGGGCGCAGCCGTTTAACGGGGTCGGCTTCACCAGCCACCCGCGTGGGCCGCGGCTCGGTTTTTGGCAGTGGGATTTTCCGGGCCTCAAAAGCGCCGTCCACGTGGACGGCACGCTCAACAAAAATGATGACCGGGACCGCGGCTGGACGGTGGAACTGGCCTTTCCGTGGGCCGGGATGACCTGGCTGGCCCACGCCGATGGACGCTCGCTGCCGCCGCGCCCGGGCGACGTGTGGCGCATCAGCTTTTCACGTTTCAACGCTTACAAAGAAGCGCCCCCGGCCAACGATTCTGGCGGCTGGGCCTGGAGTGCACACGGTGTTTGGGATTCGCACATCCCCGAGCTTTTTCCCTACATTGAATTTTCAGACCAGGTTGTGACCCACCTTTACCCCGACGCCCACACATCGAGCAAATAGCGCTCTCCGGCGGCCAGTTCGGTCAGCCACGTTTCGGCCTCGCCCGCTGTGCCGCCGGTCTTATTTTGATAAATGTCGGCAAATGTCTGGCGCACATCCGGGGCCATCCGGCTGGCGTCGCCGCAAACGTAAACCACCGCGCCCTCTTGCAGCAGTTGCCACACCGCCTCCTGCTGCTCCCGCAGCCGCTGCTGTACGTACACTTTGGGCTGGCCCTCAACCCGGGAAAACGCGGTAAACAGTTCGGTGACGCCCTGAGTCACGTAGGCGTTCAACTCGGCCTCGTAGATAAAATCCTGCTCGGGGTGGCGGCAGCCAAAAAACAGCAGCGACCGGCCAATCGGCTGCCCCTGCTCTTTGAGCGCGGCCCGCTCCTGCAAAAACCCCCGGAACGGAGCCAGCCCCGTGCCCGGCCCAATCATAATCAGCGGCGTGCGCGGGTTTTTGGGCAATTTAAAGGCCGACTGCGTATCCTGCACAAAGGCAAAAATTGTGCTGCCCTTCGGCTTTTGGGCCAGATAGTTGGAACAAATGCCCCGGTACGTGCCGCGTCCGGAGCGGGCCGGGGCATCAACCACACCGACGGTGATGCTGCAAATCCGCTCAAATTTGAGCGGCGACGATGAAATGGAGTAGTAGCGCGGCCGCAGCGGCGGCAGCATTTCCAGATACACGTTGAACGGCAACTCGCAGGCAGGGAACTCCTCCAGCACGTCGATCAGCGATTTGCGCTGGCTCAGCACATTGGCCCGGTAACGGGCTTCGCTGGCTTCGTCGTCGCCGGCCAGTTCCAGCAGGCGCTGTTTGTCGGGTGGGCATTCGGTAAATTCGGCCAGTATTTTGAGCTGTTTGCGATTGGCCACCTCCTGCAATTCCACGTAATTGGTCAGCAGGCGGAACACGGAAATGGGTTGCTCCAGCGGAAAGTTTGATTTGGCGCTGCCGGTTTTGGAGATTTTGATGCGGGTTTTATCGTCAAATCCAAAATGAGCGGCCACCCGTTTCACCAGCGTTTCGTGGTTGTGGGCAATCACGCCGAGATGCTCGCCGGTGCGGTAAGTGACGCCCTCCGGCAGGGCCAACTCGATGTGGCGGGTGGAACGGCCGGAACCGGGCTGCTGCAATTCCCGGTTGTCAACAATGATCATCGGTTTGGCCGCAAACGACAGCACAAACGGGTTGGGATGTTTTTCCTCGATGACTTCCACGGCGTACAGGTTGCCTTTGTCGGCCGCCGCAGACAGATCGACCTCCAACCCCAACGCGCCGGCCACGATGGGCCAAAACGATTCGTACCACGCCTCAAAATCGCCGTCAAAGTCGTCACCGGCGTCCCCCTCACCGCGAGCGCAAATCCGGTTGGCTCCCAACTCGGCCAGCCGGCGGTCAATTAATTGCGGGATAGCCTGATAAGTGGCCGCCCAATCGTGGTTGCCGCAGCCAAAAACCGCATAATTCACCCCCACCAGCGGGCCGTCGGCCGGGTTGGCCTCGGCCAGCCAGCGGCAAAACTGCGCGGCGTTATCCGGCGCTGTGCCGTTGTACGAGGCGGTGACAACGGCCACCGCGCCGGCGACGGGCAGCTTGCCGGCGTACTCATCGAGCGGGGCCAGCGTTACAGTAAAACCGTTGGCCTCGCCATCCGCGGCAAGCTGCTCGGCCACGCCCTGCGCCGTGCCCATATTTGAGCCGTACAGCACCAGCAGCGGCGTATCGTGCGGCGGCACCGCCCGCGCCGCCGGTCTGGCTTCCGGCTGGTTGGCGGCGGGAGCCACGGCCACGGCCCGCCGCTCCACATCGGGGCGCGGCTGAACTTTGATTTTGAAATCGGCCGGTTTGATGGTCAACGCTTCTTTGACTTTGAGCTGGTAATTGGTGTGATCGACCAATTTGAACCGCTGCAAAATCATGCCCAGCACCAGCGTCGCCTCGTGCAGGGCAAACTGGCGGCCAATGCAGGCTCGCTGGCCGTTGCCAAACGGTTTAAAGGCGTTGGCCGGGCGGCTGCGCTCGGCTTCCGGCGAGAAATTGTCGGGGTTAAAAATTTCGGCCTGGCTGCCCCAAATAGCCGGGTCGCGATGCAACATTGATACCAGCACGGCCAGATCGTCATTTTTGGTGATGGTGTACCTGCCGCCGATAACGGTTTCGCTTTCGTAGGGGTACAGCGCAAACATGGGCGCGGTGGGCCACAGCCGCAGCGACTCTTTGAGAATCTGGCTGATGTATTTCAGCTCGGTGACCTGTTTGTAGGTGGGGTCAATGGCCAGATTGCGGCCCAGCACCCGCTCCACCTCGTCGCTGGCTTTGGCCAGCACATCCGGGTTTTTGAGCAGGTAATAAATGGCAAACGACAGCAGGCCGCTGGTGGTTTCGTGGCCGGCAATCAAAAAAGTGATAATCTGGTAGCGAATGTTCAAATCGTCCAGTTTTTCGCCGGTGTCGCGGTCGGTGCCGGCCAGCATGTGGCTCAGCAAATCGCTTTTGGCCGAGTCGCCGTTGGCGGCGCGCCGCTCTTTGATGATCTCATCGACAATGCCGTTCATCAGGCTGACATCGGCCTGAAACTGGCGGTTTTCACGGAACATCAGCTTGTTGCCAATTTCGGGCCGGACCAGCCGTTCCAGCGAAACGCTCAGCGCGCGGACCATACACTGGATAAACGGGTGCATCTCGCTTTGGAAAAAGGAGTTGAAGCGGTAATCAAAACCACACAGGCCGATGGTGTCCAGCGTGAGGCGGGTCATATCGTCCGGTACGTCAATTTCGTCGGCCGGATTGAGGCGACTCCAGCGTTCCAGCAGTTGGTGGGCAATTTCCAGCATCATTGGGTGGTAGCCCTTCATGGCGTTCAGCCCAAAATTGGGCAGCAAAATATTGTGCGCTTTGCGCCAGTTGATTTCCTGCGTGTGGGCCGTAAACAGGCCGTCGCCGGTAAATTCGCGCACGTTTTGCAGCGGCGCCCAGATTTTTTTGTCAAAGCGCTTTTCATCCGAGATTTCGTCCACCAGTTCAAAACTGGACACCACCACCAGCCGTCGCCCCGGCAGCGCCAGTTGGTAGATAGGGCCGTACTGGCGGGCCAGTTTGATTAAATCCTGCACCTGGCTCGACGGCCCCAAATCAAAAATGTTGCCGACAAACGGTTTTTCCGGCGGCTGCGGGATTATTGCACTGCCATTGGTTGCCATCGGTTGCTCCTTTGAAAATAGGATTCAGGGGTCAGGAGTCAGGGTGCATCCCTGTCCCGGCTTCTAAAAGTTTGCGGCAGGAGTCCAAAACTGTAGTTTTGGACTCCATATTTTCACCTGCGCCAGAGACAGGCATTCTTTGGTGTCGTTCCGGAATCTGCGAACCTGCCAACTGCGCCGGGTAGGGGCGCTTCGCGAAGCGCCCCTACATAGTTCTTATTCGCACCGTGAATCATGATAATCAAAATGGGGTGGGGGGAAAACTGACCGACTGTGAATGGCTGCACAACCAAAATTTCAACCGCTTCGCTGTTCAGAGGCGGGGTTGAGTTGGCTGAGAACGCCCCGGCCCTGAAAATAAAATTTATTGAGCGTTTCAAGCCGGCTGAGCGATTGCCAGCGCGGCGGCGGGTTGTCCCAGCGCTCGCGGAATCGCCGGGTAAAATTGAACAGCGGCCCCAACTGTTGCCACACTGTCTCGGCGTACAGTGCCAGCCGTTCCGCCCGATAATCGCTGCCGCGGCAGATTTGGCCGAGCACTTCACCGGCAATCTGCCCGGACAGCATGGCCGCGTCGATGCCGTGGCCGCGCAGCGGGTCGATGAGACCGGCGGCGTCGCCGGCCAGAATAAAGCCATCGCCGTGGAGCGGGCGTTGAATGCTGGCCAGCGGCAAATTCCAGCCGCGAATGGGGCCAAGCGGCTCGGCGCGGGCAAAGCGACTCCGCAGCGCGGGCGATTGCAGCAGCCGCCGGTGCAGTTCGGCCAGCGGGATTCGCTCGGTGTGGGCGGCGGGAAACTGGCCCAACCCCACATTCACTACCTCGTCATCCACCGGAAAAATCCACAAATAACCCGGCCAGATGTCGTCAAAATAGTGAACCTCGTATTCACCGGGGGTAAACGGCACGCGGCGATAGTAGCAGCGGGTGGCAACGGCCCAATGGGCGCGCTCGTAGCGGTACAGACCCGCGCGGCGGGCCACAATCGAGCTGAAGCCATCGGCCCCGGCCACAACTCTGGCGGTAATTTTCTGCGACGGGCCGGCCACCACGCCGCAAACCTGGCCGGAGTCATCGCGGAGCAGGTCGGTAACCGGGCAGCCTTCGCGGGTCTCGACCACGGCTTTGGCCGCCTGAAATAACACGTTGTCAAAATGAACCCGCCGGACAATGAGTTCCGGCTCGTCAAACTGCACCCGCAGTTGCTCGGTGGGGGTTTGCACCACCTCGGCGGTGACCGGCGCGTGCGGCGCCTGCCGTACCGCATCGAGCAGATTGTACGCTTGCAGCAGCGGCCGGCTGCGGGGCGGGATGGCATCGCCGCAAACTTTGTCGCGGGGGAAGCGGGCTTTATCGAGCAGCAACGCCCGTAAATTCTGCCGCGCCGCCGACAGGGCCATAATCGCGCCGGCCGGCCCGCCGCCAACGATGATCAGATCGTAATCGTAGTGCATTATGCCCCTTTTAAAACAAAAAGGATGAAGGGTGAAGGATGAAAGACGATTCGCTGATTCGTTCTTTCATCCTTCATCCTTCCTCTTTCATCCTTCTCACTTTTCATTAGTTCGGCAGCCAGGCCAGCACGCGGAAACCTTCTTTGGTGCTGATGACGTGCTCCACCGGCTGCAAGCGGGGGTTGATGACCAGCAGCCGGTACTGCGAATAGCCCTGCCCCTGATCATCAACAAACGCCACGGCTTCTTCGTTGGGTGAAAACACCGGCACGCTGCGCAACTTGCCGGGCAGCGGCTTGTACCAGATGGTCGCTTCGCCTTTGGCCACGTCATAATAAATCAGCTTGCCTTCCTGAAAAAAAACCAGCGCCTGGCTGTCGAAGCGCCAGGTTGGGATAAAATTCAACCCGCCCTGCTGGTGGTTGATGTTTACGTTGTAAATCAGGCTGCGCTGTTCCTGCGCCTGCAACTCAAGCCAGACCCCCAAATGGGTGCAATCCTGGCTGCTGCAATCTTCAAGGGTGAAGGGCTGGTAGTAGATGGTGTAGCGGCCATCCGGCGACATATTGGCCAGTTGCGCCCCGTCGGGCATGCGGTAAGCCGGCGAATGGTCGTCGGCGCGCAAAAAGAAGCGCTGCGGCCGGCTGTAAAGCAGCATGTTGTCCGGCGACCAGCGCAGCTCAAACAGCGGCTCCGGCGTAACGAGCCACTGGCGCACCTTGCCGGAGGCGGGTTGGTAGGCAATCAGCATGGCCGGAGCATTCACTCCCGCGCCGGGGTCGGGCAGCTTTTTGTAGCCAATTTCGCACCCCGTTGACTCAAGCTCGCCGGCGCAGGCCGGCTGCCAGGCCACGGCTACATCGGGGTCTACGCCCTCGGCTTTAAGGCTGACACTGCCATCGGCGGCGTTGATTACGCGTAACTCGGCCTGACCACTGGCATCGTGCCAGACACTGTAGGCCAAATGCAACCCGTCCGGCGACCAACTGACCGCGCCGTTTTCCCAGTGATAGCCCTCGCCCGTGGGCAGCGCCATTTCACCGGCGCCGCCCGCGCCGCCGGCCTCAACACGGTACAGCTTGTCACTAACCAGCACCCAGCAGGGCGCGTGCATCGCCTGCCCCATACAGCCCGGCGACGGCGTGAGCGGTTCGCCCGGACTGGCCGGGGCCACTCGCTCCAGCGTGAGGGTGTCGATATCCATCACGTACACCCGGTCGTTGGTCCACACCAGCAGCGAGCCGGTGCGGGCGGCGGCCGGCTGATAAAAAACAGTGACCAGCACCACTCCCAGAATAGCGCTGGCCCACAAAATAAAATTTTTCCACTGCGCGTTCATTTATTTTAAAACCGTTTCCAAAAATTCACGGGCGGATTCTGACAGGGCAATTTCTTCAAAGCTGTGGCGCTGCCGCAGCCTGGTTTGGTTTTCTACCAGCCAGGCGTACAGATCGGACTCGGAGCGGCCGGGGAAATGTTTGATCACCTCAGACTGGCGAACGGCTTCGATGATCGGCATATAAACTTTGTCGTACCAATCGGCGGACGCTTCTTCAATTGAGACATCCGGCATGCCGGCCTGCCCCAATAGAAAACGGTGCAGATGGATGTGTTTGAGCAGCCGCTGATACCAGCCCAGCTCGGTAAATTCGATGCTGGTTTTGGACTCCGGCCGGGTTTTGTGCAGTTGGGTTCGATCCAGAAAATAGGCGGCTTCCTGCTTGATGAGCAGATCGGAGCGGCCGGCCTCCGGCCCCAAAGAAATCGAAGTCGGCAATTCGGTAACGTAAGCCTGAATGGTCTCCCAGCCCAACTCGCGGGCCACCGACACCCGGTGGTTGCCGTCTTTTACAAAATAGGCCTGGTCAACTTTGTACACGTCAATTTGCGGGAACCCTTTGCCGGTGACGGCCAGCGTGTAAATATTGCGCCAGCGTTCCTTGTCGCGTTTGTCGCTGGTGCGCGGCAAAAATTGACGGGTGAAATCATCGTAGCGGCCGGTGCTGCCCACAATATTTTTGAGCGGCACATCGTGCAGGCCACGATAGATGGACTGGGTGAGCCGCAGTTTATCGGCCACCTCGTCAAACGAGAGCAAATGCACATTGTGGCCGGTAAACAGCCCCAGTATCATCTCCAAAAAAGCGCGTTTTCTGGCGCTGCCAAATTCGGCCTCGCTCTTGATGTACGCCATCGACTCAAGATCCACAACAAAACTCCGGTAAAAATATAATTATGAAGGGTGAAGAATGAAGGATGAAGGGTTAATTACTCGCCACCCGCTACCCGCCACCGCCAAAATTTTTATCTCCCGCCCATTATCTTATTATTTACCGCCCTGTTTATCCCGCGAAATCTGCAACCTGTCACCCTTTTTCTGAACTTTCATCACGGTGCCGGGCGGCGGGTTTTCTTTGAGCATGTACTCGGCCAGCGCCTCACGGATGTGGCGCTGAATCAGCCGCCGCAAAGGCCGAGCGCCCCATTCGGGGTGGTCGTTTTGGGCCAGCAGCCAGTCTTTGGCCGTGGTCACCACCTCCAGCGACAATCCCTGCCCGGCCAGCAACGCGGTTTCTTTTTTGAGCAGCAAATCCAGAATCCGGCGCAGGTGGTCGGCGTTGAGCGGGTGAAAATAGATGATGTCGTCAAGCCGGTTGAGAAATTCCGGCCGAAAATGGGCTTTCAGTTCCGCTTCGGCGCGGCGGCAGGCCACGCCCCAGTTAAAATAGGGTTCGAGCGCCTCGTATTTGGCCGGGTTGTATTTTTGGGCCAGCTCCAGCAGCAAATCAAACTGCGATTTCTGCTCGGCGGCTTCCAGCAGTTTATCGATGATGCCGGCTTTGGTCACTTCCGTGCCGGCAAAATCAGCGGTGGTGAGCGCAAACGTCGGTTCGGCCCCAAACAACGAGACCAGCTCATCCTCGCTAAACCCGTCATCGAGCAGCCGCCGGATGTTGTCCACATGATAGGCCGGACTGGCGCCCTCGCCATCCAGGTTGGCCGGGATGGCCTCGCCCAGCCGCACATCGGCCAGATGCTGCCCGCCAATGTTGCTGGTCATCAAAATCACGCACTCGCTAAAGCTGACGGTTTCACCCTGGCCGCTGGTCAGCCGGCCTTCGTCCATTACTTGCAGCAGCGTGTCAAAAACTTTGGTGTTGGCCTTTTCCACCTCGTCAAACAGCACCACGCTGTACGGCTGGCGTTTGACCGCGTCGGTGAGCTGGCCGCCCTGCTCGTGGCCCACGTAACCCGGCGGCGAGCCGATGAGCCGGTTCACCGACGAGGCATCCATGTATTCGCTCATATCCAACGTGATGAGCGCCCGCTCGGTGCCAAACATAAATTCGGCCAGCGCTTTGGCCAGTTCACTTTTGCCCACGCCGGTTGGCCCCAAAAACAGAAACGAACCGATGGGCCGGCGCGGGTCTTTAAGGCCGACGCGGGCCATTTTAACGGCCCGGCTGATGGCCAGCACCGCTGCTTCCTGGCCAATGATGCGCTCCTGCAAATGGGCGACCATATTCATGTAGCGGTTGCGCTCGTCTGCGCCCATGCTGTTCACCGGAATGCCGGTGAGCAGGCTGGCGGTGATCATCACATCATCCGGGTCAAGCTGGTTATCGACGCTGGAATCATCATCTTTGCGGCCGCGACGGCTGGTTTTTACGTTGGCGCAGGCCCGGTGCACCAAATCGATGGCCGCGCCGGGCAGCGGTTTCACGGTGTAATAGCGGCCGGCCAGCCGGGCGGCTTCGGTTAAACTGGCATCGATAATTTTCAAATCGTAGTCAAACTCAAATTTTTGTTTGACGGTGGCCAGAATCTCGCCGGTTTCATCGACGGTGGCCGGCGGCACGCGCAAAATCTGGGTGTGCTCGGTGATGACCCGCACGTCCTGCAACTTTTTGGTGTAAGCCTCTTCCGCGGCCGTGCCGATAATGACCACATCATCGCTGAGAAAGGCTTTTTGCAGGGCGTTGCCGGCCTCTTCCCGAAAGTCGGCGCGAATCCCGCCAAAAAAGCGAGCCACGTCGGGCACAAACAAAATGCCGCCCATCGCCTTGCGAATCCCTTCTTCAACCGCGGCCACGGCGTCATCGAGCAGGCGGCGCTCGTCCAGCTCCACCACCGAGCGCAGCCCCAGCGGCCCCTGCCCTTTAACAATCAGCTCGCCCACACCCAGCACCAGCGAGCGTTTACCCACGCCGGTTGCGCCCACCAAAATCACGTTGCGGGCGCTTTTCATCGACAACAGATTGACCAGTTTGGCCTCAAGTTGGGCGCGGTGGAAAATGGGCGTGTACGGCAGCGTTTTGGCTTTGGGCAGCACCGGCGGCGCGGTGGTTGCCGCCGGCCCGCCGCTAACGGCAGCAAGGATTGCCTGCTGTGAAATATTGCGCCGGCTGAGCTGCCAGTGGGTGCCAATTTGCATGGTAGCCATCACCGCCAGCGCATGCACCGAACTGCACCGCCCGGCAGATTGCGACTCGGCCAGAGTCAGGCCGTCGTCAAGCACAATCAGCACTTCGCCGCCCAGCGACAGGCGGCCCTTTTTTTCGGTGACAAAATCAAACTGCTCGTCGCGCGGCGGGCGGCGGTCAGTGGCGGCGCGCTCCACATCCTGCACAAATATATCCCAATTAAAGCCGCTTTGCTCGCTCAACCGGCGCAGCAGGCGGCAGGCCTCGGTATCCGGGGTAAGGACAAAGGCCAGCAGCAGCATTTCTGCGGTGAGCACCGTTTGTTTTTTATGCTGCATCAGGGCGGCAGCCTGGTTTAAGGCCAGCGCCAGTTCCGGGGTGATTTTGTTTTTGGACAACGTTCCGCGAGATGAGGCCACAAGACAAGCTCCTGAGTAGGGTTAAGAGACATTATATCCAGAGAAGGGCATCGCCGCAACCGGTTATGGCGGCAGGCAGAAGTGTGTTGATTATCTTTTATTGCTATAATTAGTATTGATAATTCTACAATTAACACCTCAAAATGGAGCAGAACCGTGACACAGCCAACATTTTTACTGGACCTGGACGACACTTTGCTGAGCAACTCGATGGCAGAATTTTTGCCGGCCTATTTTAACGCGCTCAATCAGCGGTTAGCCCCGTATCTGGGTGGGCAAAATCTGCGGCAAGCGATGTCGGCGGCGGTGCAGGTTACGCAGGCCAATCAGAACCCAACCGTCACCAATCTCGAAGCGTTTATGGCCGATTTCACCCGCCGCATCAACGTTGACCCGGCCACACTTAACCCCATTCTGGCCGAATTTTATCGGGTCGATTTTCCGCACCTGCGCGCGTTTACCAGCCGGCGTCGCCACGCCCGGCCCCTGGTTGAGTTACTGCTGGCTGCCGGCTGCACCGTGGTAATTGCCACCAACCCGCTGTTTCCGGCGGTCGCTGTGGGCCAGCGGCTGGCCTGGGCCGGCCTGAACAATCTGGAGTTTGCTCTGGTCACGTCGATGGAAAACAGCCACTATAGCAAGCCCAACCCCAACTATTACCGGGAAATTCTGCAAAAAGTAGGCGGTGCGCCGGACTCGGCCTGGATGGTGGGCGATGACTGGGAGCGGGATATTGTGCCGGCCCAAAGCCTGGGGCTGCGCACATGGTGGATTACCGACCACCTGCCCGCGCCGGTGGCCACTCCGCCGCTGGAAACCTGCTACGGCCCCCTGTCCGAATTTTTGAGCTGGGTTAAAGCGCAACCGTTTGCGGCTATCTAACTGTCACCGTTATTAACCTTGTGAAATCCGTTTCAAAATCGAGGTTGACCTATTTTATATTACCTGCTATAATCCGCACCATATTGGCCAAGCCTGCCAATATTTCCCTCAGAAATCACAACTCATCTACCCTAATTTCTTCAGCCATCCAAAAATCCATTTACCGGGGGGTGATATAGTATTACAGATTCCGCAACCATAATCTGACAGTCTGGTAACTTTTGGCGTATCTTTGCGTCACAGCAAGTATTGGCTTTCTTTTAATTTAATGAGGAGAAGGAATAGTAATGAAACGTAACATCCTGCTCACTGTTGTAGGTCTCCTGGCCCTAAGCCTTTTTGTTACGGCCTGCGGTGGCACTCAGGTAGTAGAAAAGGTGGTGACGGTTGAAGTAGAAAAAGTCGTCACCGTTGAAGTGCCGGTAGAAAAAGTGGTCACCGTTGAAGTTGCCGCTGAAACTGCCGAACAGCCGGCCGCCGAAGTCGCCCCCACCGAAGAAATGGCGGCCGCCGAACCAACTGAAGCGCCCACTGCCACCACCGCCGAAACCGCCGCCCCCGCGGCGCAAGCCGGCGGCAATACTATGGCTATTGTTAAAGAACGGGGCAAGCTCAACTGCGGCGTTAACGCCAACGTGCCCGGCTTTGGTTATCTTGACCCCGATACCAACGAATTTGCCGGTTTTGATATTGATTACTGCAAGGCCATTGCCGCTGCCGTTTTGGGCGATCCCGATGCCGTAGAATATCGCGCGTTGACCGGCACCGACCGCTTCCCCGTACTGCAAGCCGGGGAAATTGACGTACTGATTCGCAACACCACCTGGACCATCAGCCGCGACACCTCGCTGGGCTTTAACTTTGCGCCCACCACCTTTTACGACGGCCAGGGCATGATGGTCCGTAAAGATAGCGGCATCACCAAACTGACCGACATGCAGGGCGCAACCGTCTGCGTGCAGCAGGGCACCACCACCGAAAAGAACCTGGCCGACGTGATGCGCGCGCTGAACGTGGATTATGAGCCGGTTGTACTGGCAGATGCTCCATCAACCCTGGCTGCCTACGATGAAGGCCGCTGCGATGGCTTCACCACCGACAAATCCGGCCTGGTTTCCAACCAAATCCTGCTGGCCAAACCCGATGACCACGTTATTCTGGACGAAACCATGTCCAAAGAACCGCTCGGGCCGCTGGTTCGCCACGGCGACGATCAGTGGTTTGACATTGTGAAGTGGGTCACCTTTGGCACGTTCGATGCCGAAGAATTGGGGATTACCTCGGCCAATGTTGAAGAAATGGCCGCCACCAGCGAAGACCCGGTTGTGCGCAACCTGCTGGGTGTTGAGGGCGACCTGGGCCAGGGCCTTGGCCTTGACAACGACTTTATGGTTAAAGTTATTAAAGCTGTAGGCAACTACGGTGAAATTTACGACCGCCACCTTGGCCCCGATACCGTGTTCAATCTTGAACGCGGCCCCAACCGTCAGTGGACTGACGGTGGCCTGATTTACTCTCCGCCCTTCCGCTAAAAAATAATCCACCCCGCAGCCCGGCAGTCCTCTGCCGGGCTGCGTTCTTATCCACCATATGAGGTGACAGATGGCCACAACTTCACCTAAGCTCAAACAGGAAGCCTCGATTCCGTTTTGGCGCGATGTTAGAGTTCTGGGCGTAATTGGACAGTTTATCGCGTTGATGCTGGTGTTAGCCGGCCTGGGCTGGCTGATCCGCAACTTTTTAGTCAACGCCGAAACCCAGGGTCTCAAAATTGGGTTTGACTTTTTAAACACCACCGCCGCCTTTGATATTGCCGAGGGCATTAGTTACAAGGCCACCGACACATTTGGCCGGGCGTTGTGGGTTGGCATTGTCAACACCATCCGGGTCTCATTTTTGGGCATTATCCTCACCACTTTTCTGGGGACTTTTCTGGGGATTGCCCGGCTCTCCAGCAACTGGCTGATTAGCCGGATCGCCACCATTTATATTGAAATAATCCGCAATGTACCGTTATTGGTTTTGCTTTTCTTCCTGTATTTCGCCGTTATTCTGAAACTGCCGCCGGTGAGAGACAGTGTTCAACCATTTGGCCTGCCCGTTTTTCTCAACCAGCGCGGGGTTACTATCCCCAGCCTGGTTCCGACCATCGGTTTTCCGGTTTGGCTGGCTTTTATTGTACTGGCCATTATTTTGGTAATGGTCTTGTGGACCATTCAAAGCCGCCAGGAAGAAAAAACCGGCGAACCGCGCAACAAAATCAGCACGGCGATTGTGGCCTTTTTGGTGGTTGTGGGCGCGGGCTGGTTGGTGACCAGCGCCTTCATCGGCGACCAGGCAATCATGACGGTCTCCTCAAGAAATATTACGAGCTACGACGATCTGGAAGCCATTTATATGCTCCGGGTAGATAGAACCGCCTTAAAAGAAATGGGGTTGAGCCAGCAAGCCATCGACTCCCTGAAATTTCCGGATAACGTTGGCAATTTGATAGCCAAATTGAACCAGGATGTTTCTGAGGCCAAAGCCGCCGGGCAAGACACCACCGCTCTGGACAGCCAGTTGCAAACGCTAAAAGCCGCCTCGGTTAATGTTTGTGGGGTAAAAGACTCGGTGGGGATAACCAACGCCGCCAGCCAGTTACGCCGCAAGGACATCGCTGTTAGAGTCATCAGCGAGGACAACATGCGCAAGGCCGGCCAACGGTACGCCAGCGGCGACTGCGATTTACTGGCCGGCACCAGCGCCGAACTGGCCGCCGAACGATCCTTGCTGGAAAACCCGGCTACCCATGATATTGTGCCCGCCTCAATTTCACCGCTGGTGGTTAACACGCCTGCGCCGGCCGGCTTTAACATTCAGGGTGGCACCGGCCTTTCGCCGGAGTTCACCGCGCTGCTGGCCGGGCTAACCATTTACACCAGCGCTTTTGCCGCCGAGATTGTCCGGGCCGGGATTTTGGCCGTTTCCAAGGGCCAAACCGAAGCCGCCCGCGCCCTTGGCCTCAACGAAGGGCAGCGGCTGCGGTTAATTGTGCTGCCGCAGGCCATGCGGGTGATTATCCCCCCTATGACCAGCCAATATCTCAATCTGACCAAAAACTCCAGTCTGGCCGTAGCGATTGCCTTCCCGGATCTGGTTTCGGTGGGCAACACCGTGCTCAACCAGAGCGGGTTTGCGGTGCAGGTAATTTTGGTGTTTATGGCCTCGTACCTCACCCTTAGCCTGTCGATCTCAGCCTTTTTGAACTGGTACAACAAAAAAGTAGCCCTGGTGGAGCGATAAATTATGGCAACGTTAACCCCTACTACGGAAAGATCGGTATCGCTCGGGTCCAATCTTGAACTGGATATTCCCGGTTATATCAGAAAAACAATATTCAGCGACATCTGGCACACCCTTTTCTTTTTGCTGCTGCTGCTGTTTAACCTTTTCATCATCCGGGGGGCTTACAGCGCCCAACCGGTGAACCTGTCGTTCTTTTTGGCGCCCAACGGGGTGGTTACGCCCACCGGCCAGATTATTCTCTTTTTAACTAATGGCGCGTTGCTGGCCAGCCTCATTTTGGGCCTGTGGCTCATTGGATTGGTGGCGGTGATTGTCAGCGCCGCCCGCCACCAGTGGTCCGGCCCCGTTCACTGGCTCAAAGATAGCCTGTACACCGGCCCGTTTGGCACGTTGACCACGCTGGCGCTGGCCATTTTAATTGTATTTGCCGTGCGCGGTTTGTTATCGTGGGCGGTGTTTGGCGCGTTGTTCTCCGCAACCCCGCAGGTTGTGGGGCTGCTCAGAGAAGACACGCCCGGTGCAATTTGGGGGGTGGTTGGCGCTAACACCAAATTATTCTCGGTTGGGCAGTATCCTTCGGCCCAGATTTGGCGGGTGTGGCTCTCGCTGGGGATTGTGCTGGCGCTGGGAGTGCTCAGCCTGCTGGCGTGGAGCTTCGGTTCGCCGTTAAAGAAAGCCCGGAAGATTCTGATTTGGGCCTGGCTGCTATCGATGCCGCTCATTCTGGTTATTCTGCACGGTTTTGGCATTTTTGATACGGTGGGCACCAATCGCTGGGGCGGGTTACTGCTAACCATCATCCTGTCTGTGGTGGGGATTGTGGTCTCGTTTCCTATTGGGGTGATGCTGGCCCTGGGCCGGCGCAGCCAGATGCGCGGCGTACCGTTGCTGTGGGTTTGGGGCGCGGGGCTGTTGTTTATCTATTGGGGATTGGGCGGCTGGCCCACCGAAGAGGTGACACTGAACATCCCCATTCTCTTCCGTGACCCGCCAATCTGGGTGGTTACGCTGTCGCCGATAGCTTACGCCGTGCTGCAAGCTTTGGTGATTGTTGGCATTTTCTGGGCCATTGGCTATTTTCTGAGCGGCAATATCATTAAAGCCTTCTCCGTGATTTACATCGAAATGATCCGCGGCGTGCCCCTGATCACCGTGTTGTTTATGGCCCAAATCCTGCTGCCCATCTTTTTGCCCAAAGAGGTAGAAATCGACAACCTGCTGCGGGTGGTAGTCGGGATCATTCTGTTCAGCGCCGCCTACCTGGCCGAAAACGTGCGCGGCGGGCTGCAAGCCATCCCCAAAGGGCAGTACGAAGCCGCCGCGGCGATGGGGCTGAGCACCGCCCAATCGATGCGGATGATTATTTTGCCACAGGCGCTGCGGCTGGTGATCCCGGCCATTGTGGGTCAGTTTATCAGCCTTTTCAAAGACACATCGCTGGTGTCGATTGTGGGCCTGTTTGACCTGTTAAAAATTGCCCAGGTGGTGGTGGCCCAGCCGGATTGGTTGGGGTTGCAACGAGAAACCTACGCCTTTGTGGCGCTGGTTTACTGGGTTTTTGCCTTTACTATGTCACGTGCCAGCCAACGGCTAGAGAAAAAACTTGGCGTTGGTAAATACTAGAGGAGAAGAACTGATGGCAAAACGATCTGACAAAGACATCATCATCTGCGAAGATGTGCATAAATGGTACGGCGAGTTTCATGCCCTGCGCGGAGTGAGTACCTCGGTGAAAGAAGGCGAAGTGGTGGTCATCATTGGGCCGTCGGGCTCCGGCAAATCGACATGGATTCGGACCATCAACCGCCTGGAGGAGCATCAAAAAGGGCGCATTGTAGTTGACGGCACCGAGCTGAACAACGACCTGCGCAATATTCAGGAAATCCGGCGCGAAGTGGGTATGGTTTTTCAGCAGTTCAACCTGTTCCCGCACCTCACCGTGCTGCAAAATGTAACCCTGGCGCCCATCAACGTGCGCAAATGGAGCCGGGACCGGGCCGAAGAAGAAGCTATGAAACAGCTTGAGCGGGTAAAAATCCCGGAACAGGCCAACAAATTTCCGGGGCAGCTTTCCGGCGGCCAGCAGCAGCGCGTGGCTATTGCCCGGGCACTGGCTATGCAGCCCAAAATTATGCTGTTTGATGAGCCAACCTCGGCGCTTGACCCGGAGATGATCAAAGAAGTGCTCGACGCAATGCAGGAGCTGGCCGAATCCGGCATGACAATTATGGCTGTGACTCACGAAATGGGTTTTGCCCGCAACGTGGCCGACCGGGTGATCTTTTTTGACCAGGGCAATATTGTCGAAGAGAAAGCGCCCATCGACTTTTTTGCCAACCCGGAACACGAACGCACCAAGTTATTCCTCAGCCAGATTTTGCACCACTAAACAAAAAAAGCCCCGGCCGATGATTGGCCGGGGCTTTTTTTTTCGCTTACTTGCTGGCTACTGCCGCAATCGAGTGGTCAATAATCGCGATGGCTTCCTCGGCCAGCGCCAAAGGCAGCATCAGCGGCGGCATAAAACGGATGGTGCTTTCGCCGCAGGGTAGCAGCAGCAGCCCGTTGTAAAACGCCTCGTGGATCAGGCTGGCCACAAACTCTTTGGCCGGCTTTTTGCTGTGGCGGTCTTCTACAAATTCCATGCCAATCATCAAACCTTTGCCCCGCACCTGGCCAATGATGGCATATTTTTCGGCCAACCGGTTCATTTCGGCCAGCAGATAGTTGCCCATTTTGGCGGCGTTGGCCATGTAGTGCTGCTGCACCAGTTCAAGCGTGGTGAACGCGGCGGCGCAGCAGAGCGGGTTGCCGCCGTAGGTGTTGCCGTGCGCGCCCGGCTTCCACTGCTCCATAATAGATTTCCGCGCAATCACCGCCCCAATCGGCATACCAGACCCCAGCCCTTTGGCCGATGTCAGAATATCGGGCTGCACACCCCAGTGTTCTACTGCCCACATTTTACCGGTGCGGCCCACACCACTCTGCACTTCGTCGGCAATCAGCATGATGCCGTGCCGGTCGCACAGTTCACGCAGGCCGGGTAAAAAGCTGTCCGGCGGCACCAGGTAGCCACCTTCGCCCTGAATTGGCTCCAGCAAAATACCGGCAACTTCTTTGGCCGGGACAATGCTTTTGAACAGCACGTTTTCAATGTAATTGAGCACGGCTTCGCCCTGGTCGGCCCCGGCCAAAACAGGCCGATAGTTGTTGGGATACGGAACGTGCGTTACGCCCGGCATGGTGGGGAAAAAGCCGGCTTGCTGGGTGTATTTGCTGGAAGTAAACGCCAGCGACCCCATGGTGCGGCCGTGAAACCCGCCCAAAAAGCCGATGAATCGCTGCCGGCCGGTGACGTAGCGGGCCAGTTTGAGCGCGCCTTCCACGGCCTCGGTGCCGGAGTTGGCAAAAAAGGTCATCACCGGCTCATCCATCGGCGCAACTTCGTTGAGCTTTTCGCCCAGCTTTACCTGGTGTTCGTGGTAATAATCTGATGAAATATGCAGAAATTTATCGGCGGTTTGTTTGATGCTGTTCACCACAGCCGGGTGGGCGTGGCCGGTTGAAGTTACAGCGATACCGGCGGCAAAATCGATAAACCGGTTACCGTCCACGTCCCAAACCTCGGCGCCGTGGCCGTAATCCATCACAAAGGGATAATCGCGCGGATACGAAGGCGACACAACTTTGGCATCTCGGGCTAATAGCGCCTGCGCTTTGGGGCCGGGCAATTCGGTAATAATTCGTTCGGCGGCGATTGATAAAGTATCCATAAAATATTCTCCTAAAAATTGAATAAGGGTTGGTACGAAGTGATTATGATTGGTGTCACAGGTTTTTCGCCACCACTATTTTTGTCAGCAATATGGGTGATGTGTTCCGTAAAACAAGGGTGTTTTTATACAACACGCATCACGGAACACGTGCAGACCAAAAAGGTGGCCAAAACCAAAGACACTTACGGTTATGTAAATGTGATAAAACAGGAAAAAGGGTGTTACCCCGCACTGGCGCGGGCAAACGCAACAAACACCCATATGAAAACAGCAATTAAAAGTGGGTTAGGTCCAGCAGCCTAAAGCCGGGGGAAACAACAACCAGGATTGAATTCTGAGGGTTACACTTAAATACAGCATCAACTACTTTCCGGGTTAGTGACGTCCCAAAATTGTCGCCACTTCACTGCGCAGGCGATTCAGATCGTATCCGCGTGGGTCAGACTTGCGGCCAGGTGGAATGGCAATGTCCAGATGGCCCATAATATCATCGGGGCTAATATTATATTTTTGGGCCAGATAGGCCACCAACCCCACGTTGGCCCGATGCTGCGTTTCCGGGTACGGATCCGCGCCATCGTTGAGGTTGACTAATTCTATGCCAATTGTGTAATCGTTGCAAGATTCACGCCCTTTCCAAACGCTGCGACCGGCGTGCCAGGCGCGATGAATATCCTGCACATGCTGGACAATTTCACCATCTTTGCCAATGGTGTAGTGAGCGCTCACCTGAGCCGTGGGGTTATTAAACCATTCGACCACCCGCTCCAGCGAATTGTTGGCGGTGGAATGAATGACAATGCCGGTAATATCATCGGGCCGGCGGCGGTTGTTAAAATTGGGCGAACCCACCCAGCGAATCGCCGGTTTGGCCGGTGCTCCCCCGACCGGAGCCGGCGTGACCGGAGCCGGGGCGGGAGCCGGGGCCGGCGGTGTTGCCGGCGTAACAGGAACTGGCGCAGGCGGGGGCGGCGTTGCCGGCGCTACCGGAACCGGCGCGGGCGCGGGCGGTGGGGCGGTAACCGACGGCGTTGCCGGGGCAACACCAGCCACCGGCGGAATGATCAACACCTGGCCCACCCAAATGCGGCTGGGGTTGGCAATATTGTTGGCGCGTTGAATAACCGGGTATTTGCTGGCGTCGCCGTAAAAACGGGCGGCAACGCGGCCCAGGGTATCGCCGCGTTGAATTGTGTAGGTTGTCGGTGCGCCGGCAGTGGCTCCGGCGGCATACTGGCTAACAAACTGGGCCACAATCTGGCCAATATCTTTGCCCTCGCCGGTGGCCCGGTTTACCGCCGCCTGAAATACGGCATCATCAATATTGAACTGCACATTGCGAGTCGCCATACCCTCTCCTTGCTACGGTACGTACAAAATGCGGCCACACGCGCCGCAATACATCAGTTCAGTCCCGGAACGAGCCTGCCGCACCTTGTTGGCCGAGGCGGTCATTCCACAGCCCTGGCAAACGCCATTTTTTACCGCAACTACGGCCCGGCCGGCCTTTTTTTTGCGCAGATTCTCATAAATGCGCAGCGTCTCGGCATCGATTTTCTCCGCCGCGTTAGGCCGCCTTTCTTTTAAGGCCGACAGCCTGTCTTGCAGCTCGCCCTGAGTTTGTTGCAGCCCGCTCTGCTGGGCCAGCCAGTCGGCTTCCGTCGATTCCCGGCCGGCCCGCGCCGCCGCGAGCGCCGCGTCGGCATCTTCAACTTCGACCATCGCTTCCAGTAACTTTTCTTCGCGGTCGCTCTGCCAGCGCTTGAGCGAGGCCACCTCGTCCTGCAAATTGGCCGCCTCTTTGGCGCTGAGCGCCCGGCCGCTGTATAACAGTTTTTCCTGATTTGTAATTTTGGCGGTCAAACTCTTTAATTCCAGGTCCAAATCCTGCATTTTGGCCTGCAATTTGCGGAGTTGAACCTGCGCCGCCTCAGCCCCGGCCCGGGCCTGTTTGAGCGCATCGCTTTCACCCAATTGGGCGGCAATGGTGGCCAACTGGTGAGAAATTTGGTCTATTTCACTATCGAGCGACTGCAATTGGTAAAGTTGAAGTAGTTGAACCACAACTGACCTCTATCCTGGGGTTGGGTTTGGGTCGAGAAGAACAATCCCATTATAACAGAGTTATGGAAAGTGGTAAAGTAAAACCTTGACAATGGCCGGGGCCAAAATCCCTCGCCCTCAAAATGGGGTCGGGTTAAAAATTCAGATGTCTGCGCCCAGCTCAAACTGCGCCGAGGCCAGACGAGCAATGTACTGCCCAATACTGAGCGAGGCGGTGGCTGCCGGAGATGGCGCGTTTAACACGTGGATCATTCGCGGGGCCGGCACAATCCGAAAGTCATCGACCAGTTTGCCGCCGGCCTCCAGCGCCTGAGCGCGCACCCCGGCTCCGGCGCGATGCACGTCGGTGGGGGTTAATTCCGGGATGAGGCGCTGCAAAGCCCGCACAAAAGCGCGCCGGCTAAACGAGCGATAAAATTCACCCAGGCCCATGCGCCAGTGCCGCCGGGCCAGCGCCCAAAAACTGCCGTAACCCAAAATTGCGGCAGCATCGCGGAGAGAAAAACTAAACCGGCTGTAGCCTTCCCGCCGAAAGGCCAGCACCGCGTTGGGGCCGGCTTCGATACCGCCGTGAATCATCCGCGTAAAATGGACGCCCAAAAAGGGAAACTTGGGGTCTGGCACCGGGTAGATCAAATTTTTAACCAGGTGCTGTTTCTCGGAGGCCAGCTCAAAATATTCACCCCTGAACGGCACAATCCGTAGCCCCGACGACACCCCGCACTGCCGGGCTACACGATCCGATTGCAGCCCGGCGCAGTTAATAAGGTAACGGCAGCGCACCTCACCCCGCGACGTGATCAGCCGCAGCATGTTGGCCTCGCGCCGGCAACCGAGCAGCCGCGCGCCGGTTTGGATTTGGCCGCCGGCCTGCTGCACCAGTTCGGCGTATTTGGCAGCCACCTGCCGGTAATCAACGATGCCGGTGGCTGGCACCCACAACCCATCGATCCCGGCGGCGTGCGGTTCAATTTCGCGGATTTCGGCCGGCCGCAGCCGGCGCAACCCCGGCAAGCCGTTGGCCCGGCCCCGCGCTTCCAGATCATCCAGCCGGGGAATCTCGTCCGGGCGGGTAGCAACCACCACTTTACCACAGCGCTCGTGGGGAATTTGATGTGCGGCGCAAAAGCGATACAGCGCCTCGCGGCCGGCCACGCAATTTTTGGCTTTGAGCGAACCGGGTTTGTAATATAACCCGGAATGGATAACGCCGCTGTTGTGGCCGGTTTGATGGGCGGCCAGTTCCGGCTCGGCTTCAAGCACCAGCAGCCCGTTGACGCGGCGCTCAACCAGGGCCAGGGCAGTGGCCAGCCCAACAATCCCCCCGCCGATAATGGCAATATCGATGTTGTGAACGTTGTCTGTGCTCATTTTGGCCTTTTCCCCAGTTTTGGACTCCATTCTGTTTCGCTGATTCGTTCATTCGCTATTCACTACCGGCCACTCGCCAAATTTTACCCCGATTACAGCTAAAACCGGTAATTTTGCATCGGGGGACGTGCCAATTATTGCCTTGCCAAACATTGACCGAAAATAGTGCTTGTGTTAGATTATGCATCGGTTTTAATTTTTTGCTTCACCCGATAAGGTTTAGCCAGTGATTAGTTACAAACAAGTCAGACAACATCATCTTGAACACAAGAAAATGCCTTCGCCGGCCCGAGGCTCAAAAATTCTGGTGGCCGGTTTTGCCGTGATCATTTTAATTGGCACCGCGCTGCTGCGGCTGCCTGTTTCAACAACCGGTTCGTATCAGGTAGGCTGGGTTGAGGCGCTCTTTACCGCCACTTCGGCCACAACGGTAACGGGGCTGGTGGTGCTGCCCACCCACGCCACCTACACGCTTTTTGGCCAAATTGTCATCCTGTCGCTGATTCAAGTTGGGGGGATGGGCTTTATCATCCTGTCTGTGGTTTTGTTTCGATTGATCGGGCGGCGCGTATCGCTGTATGAAAGGAATTTGCTCAAAGAAACGCTGGGGGTTGAAGGCCGGGGCGGGTTGGTGCGGCTCACGCTGGTGGTCTTTATTTCGACCATTGCCGTTGAAATGGCCGGGGCGGCAATTATGTTTACCCAATACGTGCAGGTGCTGGATTGGCCAACGGCGCTGTATTACTCCATATTCCACGCGATTTCGGCCTTTTGCAACGCCGGCTTTGACCTGTTCACCGGTTTCGATGACCCGGCGCTGATTTTTACCCGCGAAAACCCGACCATCCTGATTGTGCTGAGCATTTTGATTACCATCGGCACGTTGGGGATTACCGTGGTGTACGATGTTGTGGCCTGGCCGCGCGAACAGCGGCTGTCGCTGCACACCAAAATTGTGTTGCCGTTTACCCTGCTGTTGTCAATTGTGGGCACCATTCTGCTGGTATTCGACGAAGCCTATATTGATGGCCAGGCCATCCCCTTTATATTTACCGGCAAAAATCTGGTGCTGGCGTTTTTTACCGTGGTTTCCAGCCGCACGGCCGGGCTAACGCTGATTCCGGTTGACCTGCTGGGCGAAGGCAGCCAGTTGATGCTGTTTGTGTGGATGTTTATTGGCGGCGCGCCGGCCTCGATGGGCGGCGGCGTGGGGTTGAGCACGGTGGCGGTGGTGCTGATTACACTGCAATCCACGGTGCTGGGCTACAGCGATGTACGCATCTTTGAACGCACCATCCCGGTTGAAACTATTATAAAAGCGGTGGCGGTACTCACCGTTTCTACCGCGCTGGTTACCGGCATTACCCTGCTGGTTATTTTGCTGGAGCCGGTCAATCTGTTTTCTATTGCCTTTGAGGTGGTCAGCGCCTTTTCCAATACCGGCTACTCGCTGGGCATTACCGCCGGCCTGGGTACGCTCAGCCGGCTGCTGATAGCCTTTACCATGTTCTGGGGCCGGTTAGGCCCGCTCACCCTGGTGGTTGCCCTGGCGCAACGGCATCGACAAACTCTCATACATTATCCGGAAGAACGCATTATTATTGGTTAACCCACGGGAGAAACTATGGCCAAACAATCCACATGGTGGTTTCAACAGGTTTTGGGAGGGATAAAAAAACTGGCCCAGCCGCGCCGTCAAACCGGCTTGACTCACGCCCTGGAAAATTCAAACCACGCCCGAGAGTTTATTGTGATTGGCCTGGGTCGCTTTGGCACCAGCCTGGCCATGACCCTGAACGCCTACGGCCACGATGTACTGGCGATTGACGCCGATATGAAGCGCGTTCAGATGGTATCTCAAAATCTGCCCCACGTGGTGCAGCTCGACGCCACCAGTATCGATGCACTGCGCGAAGTAGGCGCGGAAATGTTTGATACCGGGGTAGTTTGCATTGGCTCAGACTTTGAGTCGAACCTGCTGGCGACGGTGGTGCTGCGCAAACTGGGCGTGCGCCGGGTTGTAACCAAAGCGACTACGGTAACCCAGCAGGAAATTTTGAGCCGCGTTGGCGCCGATCAGGTAATTTTGCCGGAACACGAAGCCGGGGTGCGGCTGGCGCGCAAGCTGGCGGCCATCGATTTTGTTGATTTTCTGGAACTGACCGATGACACCGGCATTGTGGAGATGGTTACTCCCGGCCAGTTTGCCGGCAAATCGCTCCGCGAGGCAGACATTCGCAACCAGTATGGCCTGGCGGTGATTGCTATCAAACGCGGCGAGCAGATCATTATTTCGCCGCCGGCCACCGAGGTAATGCTGGAAGATGATATTCTGGTAATTTTGGGCAAAACCGCCGACTGCGAACGGTTGCGCCAATAAAAAAGCGGCGAGGCTGTCGCAGGCTCGCCGCCGGACTAACAGGCAAAGCTGTCAGTTAACCACTTCAAAAGGGGCCGGCAGCGGGCCGCTCTCTAAAAAAATCCCCACATCAGACAGGCTGAGACCCGCTTCGCCCAGGTCTGGCAAAATTTCCAGGGTGCCATTTGACCAGTGGTACATTTTTGAGCAGTTAGTTACAACTGAGTCAAGCGCCAAACAGACATATCCCCCCGCCGACACGTTAAATCGGCCGGCTGCAGCCGGTTTGAGCTGAATCTGGTAAAACAGGTCGCCGGCATCTGTGTTGGGGCCGATGACCGTGCTAATATCGTTGCCGGTAAACAGCGGCTCAACCTGGGGCAACTGCTCCGAAGGATCGGCGCTGAGCACAAGCTGTTCACCCAGCGGCGGCGACTCAAGCCCACCGTCCACAAACGCAACCCTGCCCACGTGAGTAATCACGCTGATGATTCGCGGCGTTTCGTTGTTATCGGGCAGCGTAACCTGAAGCTGGTCTTCTTCTGGCTGGGCGACAATTTTGTATTTGCCGGTCAGATTCAGCTGCTCGAGCCGGTTTTCAACAACCCGCTGTGCCTGCTGCAATTCTGCCGGAGAAAGCGGCTGGCCAATTGGCTGCAACGTGAATGTGGTTCCCAACACATCCACTTCATCTGGCAGATATGCTGCAACATTTGCCACCATTCGCGGCAAATACAAAAGCCCAAGCAGAGCAATCAGCAGCCAGGCCACTGTAAAAATAGCAATTTGCCGTTTCATCTGCGCGCCTCCTTCCATTGAATACAAAAGGATTATACGCCAAATGGCCTAGTGGGTCAATAGGCTTACTAGGCATCATTGCCTAAGCGTAGGGTTCCGGGCAGAAAAAACGGGCGCTGAGTAATTCAGCGCCCGCCGGCAGCCTGCGAGCGGCTAATTTTTAGCGAATTATTTCCAAACCCAAACGGGGTCCCAATCGTTGAAGGGATTGTCTGAGAGGCTGGTCAGCTCGCCGGTGGCCACATCAACCTGCCAGATTTGACGATTGTGGCTAAAGCTGATGTCTGACCAGTAGGCAATTTTGGTGCCATCCGGCGACCAGGTAGGATGCTTGTCAAAGTTGTCAATATTATCAGTTAATCGTTTATAGGCGCTGCCGCCCAAATTGATGACATAAATGTCGCCCCGGCCGGTCTCTTCTGACACAAAGGCAATGCGGTCATCAACCGGCGACCAGGCCGGATCGTATTCGGCGGGACCGGTACTGGTTATCCGCAACTCCTGGCCGGTGGTCAGATTAACCCACCACAAATCAAGCTGACCCTCGCCCCTAACCTGAATCTGGCTAGTACCATCCGGCGAAAAGGGCAACCGCGACTCAAGCTGGGTGTAAATTGAAACATCCTCCAGCGGGCGCTGATTGGAACCATCGGCGTCCATCTGGTAAATCTCCACAAACCCCGCCCGATCGGTTTTAAATAAAATCTTGCCGGCCAACCCCTCGGGAGTGGGGGTAAAGGTAGGCAGGGGGATAGGCGTGTTGGTCGGCGCAACCGTAGGCGTGGCGGTGGGCGGCGGTAACGTGGGCGTGTCGGTGGGCGCGGGCGTCTCGGCGGGAGTTGTCGTATCGGTGGGACTGGGCGTATCGGTGGGCGGGGGCGGCGGCGGAGTAGGCGTGTCAACTGGCGCCGGTGTGTCGGTGGGCGCGAGCGCCGGTGTTGCCGCGGTGGTGGGGGTAGGCGTTTCGTCCTGGGTAACAACAACCGCAACCGTGGCGGTGGGCGGCGGCGGGGTTTGATTGTTATCAAACAAGAACAATCCGGCCGCGCCGACAATTCCCCCCAGCACCGCCACCAGCGCAAAAATCAGCCAGCCGGGCAACCCCTGTTTGGGAGCCACCGGCACAGTTGGAGCAACCGGGGCTGGTTTGGGCACAGCCGCGGCCGTACCAATCGCTCCGGGCACAGTTACGGCATTTGTAGTGGGAATCACTACCTGCCCCTGAAAGGCATCTTCCACAGCGTAGGCCAGCTCCGCTGCCGTTTCAAAGCGGTCAGCGGGAACTTTGGCCAGCGCTTTCAAAATCACGTCTTCCAACTGCACCGGAATATTGGGGTTGATCGAGGTGGGCAGCGGCGGCGCATCGCTCACGTGCTTCAAAGCCACACTCAGCGGCGACTCGTCATCAAACGGCACCCGGCCAGTCATCATTTCAAACAGCACCACCCCCAGCGAGTAGATGTCGCTGCCCGGCACCGCATCCGCTGAGGAAATAGCCTGCTCCGGGGCAACGTAATGCGGCGTGCCAAATACGCTGCCCATTGTGGCCTGGCTGGCTTGCAGCGGCAGCATCACCAGCCCAAAATCGGTCAAAATCGGCTGGCCTTCGCGGTTGAGCATAATGTTAGAGGGCTTCACATCGCGGTGGATAACGCCGTTGCGATGCGCATAATCCAGCGCCGCGGCCACGCCTTTGACGGTTTTTACAATCTGCTCGGGAGGGAGTTGTTTTTGTTGCGTCCGGGCTTCGCGCAGAATAACCGCCAGGTCACTGCCATCGATAAACTCCATGGCCATGTAGTAGCCGCTCTCGTGCTGGCCAAAATCATAAATTTGAACAATATTGGGATGGCGCAAACTGGCAATGGCCTGGGCTTCGCGGCGAAACCGCTCGGTGAAAGCGGGGTCTTCCTGTAGCCCCCAATGTACCACTTTGATGGCCGCATATCGGTTTAGTTGCGCGTGATAGCCTTTGTAAATTCGGGCCATCCCGCCTTCGCCGATTGCTTCTAAAATTTCATATGAGCCGAGTTTAATTCCGATGAAGGGGTCGCCGCCGGGCATAACCGGGTCTCCTACAGGCAAATTGAGGATGATTGACGATTCTGTTGCTCAAATTGTACTCCACGCCGCCCGAATCGACAACCCTTAACAGACGTTGTATAATTGGCAAGTGTAAATATTACACTTACTGTGGCGAATGGCGAGTAGTAAATGAACGTTGGCCCGCTGATTCGCTGACTCGTTCATTCGCAGTTTTAGTAAAGCCGAGGCAGAAACGCACCCTGATTCCTGACCCCTGACCTCCATTTTTAAGGGGGCCCAACAGTTCCAACCGGAACGACAACGAGAATGCCTGTACCCGGCAGAGCGAAGCCTCCCTGTGGGACGGGTAAAAATTGGGTAGGGGCGGTTCGCGGTTCGCCCCTACATTCGCTAACTCGCTGATTCGCAGATTCGTTTATTTTCACGGGAGACAAATTATGGAAGCCGCCAACCAGTATGACGTGACCCAATACGAGCGCCCGTCGGTGACTGTGGATGTGGTGATTTTTACTATTCTGGACAACGCGCTCCAAGTGCTGCTCATCCAGCGCAAGGCCTGGCCATTCGCCGGCATGTGGGCCATCCCCGGCGGTTTTGTGAAAATGACCGAAAGCCTGGAACAGGCGGCCTACCGGGAGTTGCAGGAAGAAACCAACGTGGGCAGCGACGATGTGTATTTGGAGCAGCTTTACACATTTGGCGAACCCCGGCGCGACCCGCGCACGCGGGTGATCACGGTGGCCTATTTTGCGCTGGTTGGCGCTGACAAGCTCGATCCCCGGGCCGCCAGTGATGCCGCCAACGTAGGTTGGTTTTCGGTGTACGACCCGCCGGAGCTGGCTTTTGACCACGCCGAAATTTTGCAGTACGCTCTCACCCGGCTGCGCTACAAACTGGAATACAGCGCGGTTGGTTTTCAACTGCTGCCGGAAAAATTTACCCTGCGCCAATTGCAGGATGCCTACGAAATTGTGCTGGGAACAAAGCTGGACAAAGGCAACTTCAGGAGCAAACTGCGCAAAACCCAGGTTGTGGAAGCGGTAGACGACTACCGCGATACCGGCGGCCGGCCGGCGCAGCTTTATCGCTTTAAAGAGGATGCCGTGGCCGAGGTCAAGACCCGCCGGCTTTTCCCGTAGCCGGCAACCGGCCCTGCAACAAATGGTGCGCTTCGAGCAGGTCGGCGGTGCTGTGGCCTTCGGCAAAGGTGGGGTAACTTTCGTGCAGCAGCCGGTGGGCTTCTCCGATGCGCCCCTGCCGCTGCCACAATTTGCCCAAACTGACCGCCGCCCGCAGTTCCAGCGAGCGCGCCTGCTGCTGCCGGGCCACCTGAATAGCTTTTTTAAAAAAGGTCTCCGGCGCGCCGTCAACCAAATCTTCACGTCCATCTAACTCGGCCAAGCTGAGCAACTCACCTTTGAGCCGGTACAGTTCGGCTTCGTAGAATCGCTCATCGCGCTGCTGCATCACTTTGAGCGCGCCCTCCAGCACCGCCAGCCCCTCTTCAACCTGGCCAACGCCGGCGTGCGCTTCGGCCAGCAGCGCCAAAAAATGGAGTCGGCCCAACTCGCCGCCGGTCAAACTGTATAGTTTCAGCCCTTCAAAAATCTGGCCGATGCCGTTGTGCGACTGCCCCAGCGCGGTCAGCGCCCAGCCACCCATAATTGTTGAAACCGCTTCTAACAGGGCAAACCCCTGCTCGCGCGACAGGGCAACCGCCGCCGCCGTTTGCGTGTGAGCCAGGTTGGCCTCGCGGCGGTACTGGTGCAGCCAGCCCGACAAAAACAGGGCAAACGCCAAACTGTACGGGTGCGACAACCTTTCGGCCAGCTCAATGGCCTGCCGGCTGCGGGCCAGCGCCTGATCCGGATAGCCCAGCAGCCACAGCGTTAACGCCAGGTGCGACAGGCAGGCCACCCCCCGGTCCGCCCCGCTAAACGGCGAAATCTGCCCGTCCAGCGCGTTGGACTCGTACAACCGCACCGCTTCTTCCAGGTGCTGCCGCGCTTTGAGCGGGTGGCCCAGATAAAAATGGGTGATCCCTTCCACCTGAAACGCCTCCACCAGCAAATCCGGCTGCTGCAACTGCTGCGCCAGCCGCAAAATCTGGTCGCTCAAATCGAGCGCGGTGGCGTACTCGGCCCGCACCAAATAGTACACCCACAGGCCAAACAACACCGGCAGCAGCCGCGGCGTTTCATCAAGGTGACGGCACAGCTCGCGGGCCTGGTTGTAATTTTCGGCCACTTCCGCGGAGGCATAGCCTTTGGTCATCAGCAACGGCGCGCCGAGCGCCGTTTGCAGTTCGAGCCGCTGCTGCATGGTTTCCGGCGTTTCCGGCAGGCTGGCCAGCAGCTCCAGCGCCCGTTTAAAGTGACGAACAGCCTCTACCCCGGCCGACCCGGCCACGGCGTGCGCGCCGGCCCGCTGCCAGTACACCACCGCCTCGGCCGTGCGGTGCGCGGCGGTGTAATGCTGAGCCAGCAGCTCCGGCTGAGTCTGCACCACGGCCGGAAATTGCGCGACCAAAATTTGGGCGATGGCCAGGTGAAATTCCTGCCGCTTGCTTTTGAGCAGCGAATTATAAGCGGCATCCTGAATGAGCGCGTGTTTAAACGTAAAGGTGGCCTGCGGCAGCAAACCGCGCTGCACCAGCAATTCGGCGCTGACCAGCCGGGCCAGGTCGGCTTGCAGCCGGGCTTCATCAACCGCGGCGATGGCTCGCAGCAAATCGTAGCTGAACTCGCGGCCCAGCACCGCCGCCAACTGGGCCGTTTCTCTGGCCTCACCCAGCCGGTCCAACCGGGCCATCAATAAATCCTGCAACGTCACCGGAATGTTCAGCGCGGGCAGCGGGCCGCTGAGATCAACCGCCCCGGCCTGCTCCAGCACCATTTTGGTCAGCTCTTCTACAAAAATGGGCACGCCATCGGTTTTGGCAATCACCTGGCTGAGCAGCGGCGGCGGCAGTGATTTTTTGCCGGCCACAAAATGGGCCATCTGCTCCACCTGCGGCTGCGATAATCGCGCCAGCGGAAGCTGGCTCACATACGAGCGCAGCGGCCAGGGCGGGTTGAATACCAGCCGGTAAGTGAACAGCGCCAACACCCGCGTGTTAGACACCTGCTCCACCAGCGTGTGCAGCATCTCCAGCGTCGAAGGGTCAATCCAGTGTAAATCTTCAATCACCACCAACACCGGGTAGCCTTCGGCCAGTTTCAGCAGGATGGCCAGCAGCGCCCTCAGCGTGTTTTGCTTTTGCCGCTGCGGCGACAGGTTGAGCGGCGGATAGCGCTGTTCCGGCAGCGGCAGGCTGAGCATGGCGGCAAACAACGGCACCGACTCCGGCAGAGAAAAATCGAGCCGGGCCAGCGCTTTTTCCAGCTTTTCCAGCTTGTCCGTCGCCGAGTCCTGGCTGCCAAAACGTAGCAGGCGCTGCAACAGTTCGATGAAGGGATAGAGCGCCGTATTCTGATGGTACGGCGAGCAGTAACAATCCAAAAAGGTGTGCGGCTGGTCAACAATGCGCGCTTTGAGCACCTGCACCAGCCTCGATTTACCAAGGCCGGCCTCGCCGCTGAGCAAAACAACCTGGCCGTTGCCCTCGCGGGCCTGCGCCCAGCGAGCTTGTAGTAAAGCGATTTCCTGCTCGCGGCCCACCAACGGGGTCAGCCCGGCGGGCGCGGCATCGAGGCGGGTGTGGGCCTGGTTGCGGTGGAGCACCCGGTACACCTGCACCGGTCGCGATGCGCCTTTGAGCGGCGACGGCCCCATTTCCCGGCAGGCAAAATAGCCCTGCACCAGCCGAAAGGTGGCTTCGCTGATCACCACCGAATCGGGCTGGGCCAGGTTTTGCAGCCGGGCGGCAATGTTGGTGGTTTCGCCCAGCGCCAACTGCTCGCGGGTGGCCCCGGCGCCCACTTCACCCACCACCACCAGCCCGGTGTGAATCCCAATCCGCACCTGCAATTGCAGCGGTGTTTTGATCGACTGGCGCAGCCGGTCGTTGAGCTGAGCGATGGCCCCGGTCAGGCTCAGGCCGGTTAAAATGGCGCGCTGGGCGTCGTCTTCGTGGGCCACGGGGTAGCCAAAATAAACCAGAATGCCATCGCCCAAATATTGGGCAATGTAGCCATCGTACTGGCTCACAAAACCGGCGGCGGTTTGCTGGTAGGCCTGGATCACCTCGCGCAGTTCTTCGGGGTCCAGCCGCTCGGACATGGCCGTAGAATCGACCAGATCGCAAAACATCACCGTGAGCTGGCGGCGCGCGGCGGTTGGCGGCGGGGCGGGCGGCGCAGGCAGCGGTTCGGCGGGGGGCGCTGGTTCGACGCCGGTAGCCAGCCGCGCGCCGCACTGGCCGCAAAATTTAAAGGCGGGTGGGTTATCAAAAGCGCAGGCCGGGCAGCGCCGGGTGAGCGGCGCGCCGCACTCGCCGCAGAATTTCATTGAGTCGGGGTTGTCAAAGTTGCAGGTTAAACAGCGCATCGTTTTTGAGTCAGGCTAAATATTGGGCCAAACGAGCCAACGCCTCCGGCATATTTTTGCGGCCAAAACCAATCCGAAAATGGTTGCCGTCAAAATCAAACATTGAGCCGGGAGCCAGCAGCACCCCCTGCCGCTCCACCAAATCGGCGCAAAAGGTCTCAACCGGGCGCGGCAATTTGAGCCGCGGAAAGGCAATGCAGCCGGCGCGCGGGGGCAGCCACTCAAAGCTGTCCTGCCGGGTGGCAAAAAATTCGTTGAGCAGCCCCAGGTTAAACAGGATGATTTCCAGATTGCGCTGCACAATTTGGGCGCGATGGCGCAGCGCCAGCGTGGCGAAAAATTCGCTGGGGGCGCTGTTGCAAATTGAGGTGTAATCTTTAAATGCGGCCAGTTGCCGGTACAGCGCGACATTTTGGGTAGCGAGCCAGCCAATGCGCAGCCCGGCCAGCCCGTAGGTTTTGGACATCACCCCCAGCGAGACCGCGTTTTCATACAGCTCGGCGGCGGCGGGCAGGCGGTCGTCGGGGTCGTACTCCAGCCCGCGGTACACCTCGTCAGAAAAAAGCAGCAGCCCGTGCTGCCGGACAATATCGATCAAATCCGCCTGCGTTTTGGCGCTCATCAGATAGCCGGTGGGGTTGTGCGGGCTGTTCACCACCACCAGCCGGGTGGCCGGCCGGATGTTGTCCCGCAAAAAATCGAGGTCCGGCTCCCAGTTGTTCTTCGGTTGCATCGGCCAGCGGGTTACGTGGCAACCCAGCGCCGCGGCCACCTCCAGCAGCGATTGGTAGCAGGGCGATTGGACAATCACGTGGTCGCCGGGCGAGAGGGTCACGTTCATAAAATTGAAGATGGCTTCTTCCGCGCCGGAATGGACCAGAATTTGCGCCGGGGTGAGCCGCCGATACAGGCCGGCAATTTCGGCGCGCAGGGCGGGGTGGCCGGGCGTTTCGGTGTAGCCCAGCCACAGCGAGTCCAGCTCACGGCGGGCGGCCGGCTCAAAGGTCAGCAAATCGGCCACCGCCAGCGACTCGCAATCTGAGCTGCACAGCAGGTATTGGGCGGTAAATTCGTATTTGGCAAAAAAACGTTCCAGTTGAAATGGCCGGATTTGCATTATGGGTTGTCACCTCGTTCAGTGATAGTGATAGTCCCCACCGGCAGCACCTGGCTGTTGTCGGCGGGCAACACCAATTCCAGCCGATGCGGCCCGGCCGGCACCTCCGGCAGCAATTGAAGCTGCCAGCGGGTGCGAATGATGACGCCGGGCTGCCAGGTAGTTTCGGCCGGGTCAAACGTTTCGGCCAGCGACAGGTCAAACCAGGCCTGCTGCGCCTCGCCGGCAGCATCCATTAAGCCCACGTGCAGGCTGGTATCGGCCGGCAACGGCCGGTTGATCCTCCAGTACAGGTCTACCAGAATGACACCGTGGCGGGCCACCGAGTCCGGCACAACCGCGCCCAGCAGGGTCAGCGACTCGCCAAACGGTTGTTTGATGGGCACGGCGCTGGCCGGCAGGTTAAAACTGTTCGGCGCGGCATCAACCACGGTTACCCACTGGTCGCCGGGTTCCAGAGAAAAGTACAGCTCGCCATTTTTGACAGCCGGCGCGCGGGTGTACAGCCCGGCTTGCAGCCGGTACTTGCCGGGCGGCGTGTCAACCGGCACAAAAAGCTGGCCCTGATCGAGCAAAATCTCGCCTTCGCGCCAATCTTCAACGGGCGGGTTGCTGCTGCCCGTAGCCAGCGTGGTTGTTCCCTCGGCCCAGACCCGGTCCTGTGAATCCAGCAGGCGGAAAAAAAACGGCTCGGCGGGGTCTTTGCCCAGATATTCCCAGTAAAAATCAAAGGGATAGGTGCTGCCCTGAATTAACGGTGCGTCGTGCGTGCCCCACTCCCAGGCCAGCAGCGAGGCGATGCCACTGAAGGTCTGGTCGGCCAGGTAATGATCAATCCCCAGACTGGGATAAATCCACACGTAATCGATGCCGTTGAGGCTGATAATCTGCTCCGGGTAAAAGCGACGGGCAATGTAGTCAAACAAAATGTCATCGGGGAAACGGCGCTGAATCTGGTTAATGTAGAAGATAACCGTGTTACCGGCCAGCACCTTGCCTTTTTCTTTGGAATAGCTGATCGACGGGCCGTAATAAAACGGGGCAAAGGTCGATTCGTACCAGCTTGCCACCCGGGTGCGCGTTGGGCTTATGCCGTGGTTAAGATAATCGGCGGCCAGGTCCAGCCCTTCGCCCCAGCCAACGGTGATCGAGTTGACCGCCTGCTGCGGGCCACCCACAGCGGGGTTGAAATAGGTAAAGTAGTAGGGATAAGTACTGGCCAGCAGATAGCCGTTGAGCAGCAGCAGCACGGCCACCACGCCGGCAAAGGCCATCGCTTTAAGCTGCCGGCCGGCCTTAACCAACCCTGCCAGCCACTCAACCAGCAGCACCAACCCGCCGGCGGCCAATATATCGAGCCAGGGATAGGCCGGCAAAAAGTAGCGGTCCTGCTTTTTTTCGCCGACGGTCATCAGCAGATAGTAGCCGGCCACAAACAGCAGCGCCAGCGGCACATAGCGAAAAAACACTCCGCCGGAATCTGAAACTTCAGTTTCGGACGCTGCCGCTTTGCGCGGAACAAGTCGCGCCAGCCCGCCGAGCAGCGCCGCAGCCAGCCCCACCAGCACCAGCGGCGTGGTGCGGAACAGCCAGGTAACCGGGTAAAACAACGCGCCGGGATCGCTGGAGATTTCGCCCAAAAAGAAGTTGCCTTTGGCGTGGCCGCCGGTGGCGTATTTGCTGCCAATAAAAATCACAGTTTCGATGGCTTCGCGGGGGATCACCCACATGGCCGGCCACAACGCAAAAACGGTCAGCAGCAGCAGAGCAAACCAAAGCAGGCCATCGGGAATGGTTTGTTTGAGCAGCCGGCCCGCCAGCGCGGCTCGCCCTTCGGGGTGATAGCGGGCAATGGTGAACCACAACCCGGTCAGGGCGATGAACGGCAGCAGATACAGCGCCGGGCTTTTGCTCAGCACAGCCAACCCGGCCAGCACCCCGGACGCCAACAGCCACTTGCGCCCCTCGGCCTGCCCCCAGTAGATAAACGCGGTCAGCCCGGCCAGCGTCATAAAAGTGGTGCTCAACGCATCGTGGTGAATCACCCGCGACAGCGCCACGTGGAACGGGCTGAGCGCCAGCAGCAGCGCGCTCAACAGGGCAATCCGGCCGCCCATCAGCCGCCGCAGCAGCCAGTACACTGCCACCACCCAAATAGAGGTGATCAGCACGGTGGCAAAGCGGGTGGGCGCAATCAGGCTCGGATCGAGGGGGTTGGTGTGCAGCCCCACCACAAAATCGTGCAGCGGTTGGTTGCGCCCGCGGGCCAGCCAGGTGAGAATCAGCCCAAAACTGCCGGTCCACATGGTAGTTACACCGGGATGGCCGGTGCGCAGCGTGCAGGCCAGCCCTTCGGCAAACTGCCACTTTTCCACCACGGTGGTGCATTGGTAAGCGGGGTTGGTCAGCCCGGCCAGAAAGTTTTTGGAGCGATCCACCCACAAAAACTCGTCGGCGGTTAAAAACCGGCCCAAATCCAGCAGGCGTGGCACAAAGGCCAGCACAAACAACACCAGCGAAATGAGCGGCGGCGAGGTTATCATCTGGTTGAATTGTTCTTTAAAGGAAGCGCGCGGCGCCATCAGCTTTCCTGTCCTTTCCAGAGCAGCGTCCACGGCAGCAGCCAGTAATCCTGCCCGTTGGGCAATAGCAGACGCTGGCCGGTTTCCGGCCGGTAAAGACCGACAATAATATCGTAGCGACCGGCCGGCAAATCCGGCGGCACGGCTACCACAGCCCGGTCGACAACGACTTCGCCGGCCAGCCAGCGGCTGGTGGGATAATCGCCCTTGAGCGGCGGCGAGTCGATGCCGGCCACGCGGGTTTGAGTATCGGAGGCCAGCAGTTGGGCAAACACGGTGTAATCCGGCAAGTGCGTTTGCAGCGCCTGCCAGGCCAGCGTCACGGCCAGATAATCCTCGGACGGTTCAAATTGATAACCGGTCAGCGCCACCTGCCCGCCAAATTCCACGCCGCGCACCTGCCCCAGTTCCGGCGGCGTTTCAAACTGGCGCAGATCGATGTCGCCCAGCCGCGTCTGCCCCAGATAAAGCGCGTAGCTGCCGCGAGCCAATCCGGCCGGCGCGGCCAGCGCGTGGCGGCTCAGCCACAACTCACCGGCCAGCGGCGAAACCTGCCCCGTGGCGGCGGCCAGCTCGGTGACCCCGTCTGCCGCTCGCAATGAAACCGCCACCGGCGACGGCTCGCCTCCCTGCCAGATCACATCGACAGCCAGCGGCTCACCGATGCGGCCCACGGCCACCAGCGGCCGGTAGGCGATGGGCGTGGCCGGGCCAGCCGACTCCCCGGCGGCAACCGGCTGGAGCGCCGGACCGGGGTACACATCGGCCAGATGCAGCCCCTGCAAATTCACGGAAAAAACAGGACCGCTGTGTTCAAAATATTCAATAAACGCCGGCGACGGCTCGCCGGACTGCACCTGCTTGCTGTACAGCACCAGATAATCCAGCCGGTCGGAGGTGACGCCGGCAATATCGCCGCTGAAAAAGGGGGCCACCGTGGAAGCGTAAGCCGTGCCAACCCGGCTGCCGGGCAGTTCGCGCTGCAAAAAGCGCCCCACCTGATCCAGCCCTTCGCCCCAGCCAATTTTCACCCAGCGCTGCGCGGCAGCCGCGCCCCCAAACAGGGGGTTATAATAGGTAAGGTAATAGGGCGCAGACGGCAGCAGCACAACCGCCGCGGCCACGGTCAGCCCGGCCAGATACGCGCCCGACAGCGCCTTTTTGGCGGCCGCCGAAAAACCGGCCGTGGCCCACCCAAACAACTCGTCCCAGCCGGCGGCGGCGACCAGCGCCAGCGCCGGAAAAATGGGCAAAATGTAGCGCGAACTGCGCTTGCCGCCGAGCGTCATAAACGCGGTGAACAGCAGGGTAAACGCCAGCAACCAAAATAATGGCGATTCGACCAGCGCATCTCGCCGCCGGGCCAGTGTAGCCGCGCCAAAAATCAGCAGCAGGCCGACCCCGCCCAGCACCAGCGGGCTGAGCTTGAAACCGCCGTTGACCACGTAATACCACGGCCCCAACTCCGGCACGCGCCAGTAGTTTTCGGCTTCGGCTTCCTCGGTATCGGTGGCCGACAGAAAGGCATTGTTGACCACCGCCCACGGCCGGCCCAGCGGCTCAACCCAGGCTGCCGGCCAAACGAGCACAAAAGCCAGATAGGCTGCGCCGCCCCACAGGGCGAATCGCGCCAGCCACCAGCGCCAGCGGTCTCGCTGCCGCCAGATGTGCACCACTCCCAGCAGCCCGGCAAAGGGCAGCAAAAAGAAGGCCGGCGCTTTAGACAGGCAGGCCAACCCCGCCGCCGCCCCCGACAGCGCCCACAGCCACCAACGGTCCGGCGCACGCGCGGCCAGCAGCAGCGCCAGCAGCGACACACTGGCAAAGAGCGCGGCCCAAATGTCGTGGCCCAGCACCCGCGACAAAGCAACGGTGTGCGGGTCGAGGGCGATGAACAGCGCGCCCACCAGCGCAATGCGCAGGTTGAACAACGCCCGCGCCTGCCAAAAAAGCAGCACCACCAGCAACGCCGACAGCAGCACGCCCGGCCAGCGGGCGGCCACCAGCAGCGGCAAATCGGTGCGAAATTCCGGTTGGGCCAGCAGCCAATCCACCAGCGGCGGCGCATCCGGCTGCTGCTGATAATAAGCCCACAGGCCGGCGCTGCCCAGCCAGGTGGTCGTCACCGCCGGAGTCAGGTTGACGCTGGTGCCGGCCGGCTGGCCCTGCAGCAGCGCCGCCAAAAACTGCGCCGAGCGGTACACCCACTTGGCCTCGTCGGCGGTAACAAAGCGATCCAGCGCGCAGGCACGAGGCAACAGCGCCAGCGCAAAAATCGCGGCGCTCAGCAGTAAATTCAAAAACCAGGGTTTGCCAAAAATAGTGTGCATAAGTTAGCGGTGAATCATACCACAGTATGATGATAACAAACGACAAAATTCAGTTGTACTGCGGCATTCACTGGACCTCCGCCCCTTGCTAAAGCAACAGAATGCCAAATAACTACCGCCGCCAAAAAACCCGTTTATCAAACGCAGAATATATGGGCCGGATCGCAGCCCAGGCCAACGGCGACCACAACGAGTCGTTAGCAGACAAATCCTTCGATGTCTACCAACAGTTAGATTACCTTACCTGGCTCAAAACTGGCCCGCAAATCAAGTTCATCAGCCAATATGAGTGGTTCGCCCTCCCCGGCGCGGCTCCCCCGGATCGCCACGCGACCGTCCATCGCGGCGGACGGGCGCTTTGGGCCGAGATCAAAACGTGGAAGGATAAAAAGGACAAGGCCACACTGCGCGACCGGCTGCACCAGTACGAAAGCCTTGTGCGCTTCCACTCGATGAACGCGATTGCTTTCTATCTGGTCAACTGGCGACACCCGGACAATTTGGAGTGGCGCATCCACACCATCCCAACCATTGAGGTCATCCGCGACGGGAAAGGCAAATATGGTTACGGTATCGTGCTCCACCGCAAACTAGGTATTCTGGCTCGACAGAACGCCTTCGGCGTTCCTGACTGGTACGATGAGATGGAGGCAGCGTTCTATGACGGTCAGTAAAACCGCTGGGAAAGTGGCCCGCTGGGCTGGTCGCCAGCTTTGGAAAGTAATTACCACCCAGACATCCTCCATCGAGATTGGTATTCCAGGCCTGCGCCAGCGAGAGATCAACAGTAGCCGGGTTATTTATGATGATTATATCCGCTCGGCCAAGTGGCGCAAAAGAGCGCAGGTTGCCAAAGTTGCGGCTGGCCACCGCTGTCAGATATGCTACACGCCAGAGAGCGAGGCCGTTCTCCACACCCACCACCGCACCTACAGAAATTTAGGAAATGAAAAACCAGAGGACCTGATCGTCCTCTGCGAAGATTGCCACTTCATTTTTCACCGCCACCGCCGCCTGTGGCACCCATAAATAAAAAGAGCGGGGTCAACCCTGCTCTTTTTATTTCTCGACACGTTGGTTGTGCCATATCTTTACCACCTCATGCTGCCCAGACCACGGTTTGAAATCCGGGTAGAGAACCTCATTCCGAAAACTCTCGGCTATAAGTTGATGGTAAGTTAACTCTGCGATTTATCCTCCATAACACACAGCCTGTTTTCGGCCAGCCACCAGACATAACCGAACGCCCGCCAAAATTGAAAACGCAGCCAGACAGGCGAGGGGAACCAGATCGAATGCACCGGTTGCAACTTAATGGTCAAATCCCCTTCTTTTTGAGGGGAAGAGCTTATCGTAAACAACAGTTTGGCCATACCCAAGCCAGCCTCGCGGATACCCATAAGCTCCTCCTGATACCACTCCTCCAAATCCTGCCGTCGCCTTCGATAGTCCTCGGTCAGCGCCTGTCGCCGTTCGGCCATATAGCGGTCGATGTCATCATTTGTCCGAATCTCAACCGTTTCCATCAACGGTTGCCTCCTGAAATAAAGCTAATTGGGCCGGTTGCGGCGCTTCCCGCTTCCGGGCCACAAACGCAGGCGTTTTTCCCAAATCCTTTGTTTTTTTCTTACGGAACTGGACCACCCCCATACCAACCTCTTTGAAGCCGGTATTTTCGGCGATGGCCAACCAGCGCCCCCGGCCCAGTTGGCGCGTCTGGGTAAACGACAGGGGAATGTATTTTTTGATTGCCTCGTAGTCTGGGGGGTGCGTTATTTTACCAAACAACCTTACGTTGGCATTAAACACGAGATTTTTATTGATGTTGGTCGCCCGCTGGGTAAAAATCACGAGCGCCATACCGCGCTTCCGGCCATCGGTTGCGACCACCGTTAAAATCCGCCGCGTTAGCTTTTCGAGCTTTGTCGCCCCGGTCTGCGGCGCAAAGCGGTGGGCCTCGTCCACAAAAACGCCCACCTGCCGCCGCAGCCGGTCGCTGATCCGGTAATGAGCCTTCATCAACTTGATAAAGGCATGGTACGGGTGGCGCAGGTCATCTTCTTCATAGTCGTTGGGATTGGTCAGGTCAACTACAATAGAATAATCCTGCTCCAGCATCATCCTGATAAATTTGTCCGGGTCTTTGATGGCATCCTTGAGTGGGTAATCGGCCCGGCGATCCAGATCGGGGTGCTGCGGGTCGCCAATCACCTTGACATCATGCCCCAGTTGCTTAAGCGAGTTAGCGTCGCCGTTTATGTCGTAGAAAATCCACGGGATACCGATCCGGTAAAACTCCTCGGCGAGCAGCCCCAACCCATTGCTCTTGCCAGAACCGCTATTGCCAGTTCCAAATAGCAGCAGTCCGGCATCCCGGTAGGGTAACTCATCGAGCGGAATCCGCCACCCATTTTCCCCCAAAATCAATTCCGGCTTCATGGCTACGACCTGTGAGCGTTCAGGTTGGCTACCCGCATCAGGTACGCTGCCCGCTGTTCCATCTCCAACAGCAACTGCTGCAAGGCCAACCACGCCGCGACATCAGTTCGCGCCCGGCTGCCCACCCAGCCAATCACGTTCGTTTCCGGGTCAACCAGAGTTGGCGATTCAGGATAAACCTCAAATTTTGTGGGTTCCATATCAATCACTCCTCACGTTGGTCAGGGCCGATGACCTCCATCGCGCCCCAGAGTTGGCCTATAATGCGGCTGACCGTCGCCCCGCCCGTGCGGGCAATGAGCGGGCCGCTCCAATCTCGCTTTAGTTCCTCCAGAGATTGCTGCGAGGTAAATATCGTCGGCTTCTCGCGCATATACCGATGATGCAGCACCTGATACAATTTACCCAGCGCCCACGGCGTAGGCGGCTGTTTGTCCAGGTCATCCAGCACCAGCAGATCCGCGCCCTTCATCCGGTTCCAGAGCCGACCATCCGGCACCCAGTCCGGGTCATCTTTAGGCATGTCCCAGCTTTCCTGAACCAGCGAGCAGTGTGCGCTCCAGTCGATATACAGCGGCCGCCAGAACTGTTTTTCCGACTTAATGCTGCGGACCGTGGCCTCATACAGAATGCCTATCGCCAGATGGGTTTTGCCGGTGCCAAAACTATGGCCGTAGATATAAAGCCAGTTTGCCTCTGTCCCCGGCCTGACATTCTGCACATATTCAAGCGCTGTCACCAGATGGCGCTTAGCGCCGGGGTAGCGGTTCGGGTCCCATGTACCCAGCCGCATCCGGGCAAACTTGCCCTCGGTCAAGCCAGCCCTGCTCCACAAATCCCCTATGACGCGCCCAACAAGCTCGCGCCGCTCCTGCTTTTCCTGCAATTGCTTGGCCTTCTGAGCGCCCAGGCAATTACACCATGCCTGCCGGTGATAGCGTTTCTGGCCCTGAATCTCGAACACCATCGGCGCGACCGGCTTTTTGCAATACGGGCACTCCCATGTTTCGGCCGCCTCATCGGTGAAGGCGGTCGAGTTTCCGTTGCGCTGCTTCTGAGAGAGCAGGCTGCCCTGTGGCCCCAACATGTTTTTCAGTGCGTCCACTTCGACTTACCCCTTTCGTTCTCTCTGGTTTCTGATGGACGGGAATACCGTCCCTGTACCAATCCAGCATCGCGTCCACATAGGCGCGATTTGCGTACCGGCCGCAATAGGCCCGCACGGTGTCCTGCCATCGCTTCCGGTCCGAGACCGCGGTAATAATGTCCCGACAGACCGCCAGCGGCGGCATGGGTTGCTCGGCGATGTCCATATAATCGCGGACAACGGGGTGAACCAGCAGCGGTTTGAGCCGCCCCCAGCTTTTCACCCGCGGGGATACGGTCACCGCCTCAGAAATACATGCCTCGAATGTCGCGTCATCCAGCAATTCAACGAGCTGGCCAAACTCGGCGAAATTCGCCCCCGTTATTAACGGAAAACCAAAACTGGCCAGCACAAAATCGGCGCGGCGGGAGAGTGTAGATTCAGTCTCTGAATCAGTAGTCTCTAAACATGTAACCTCTGAATCTGTCTCGCCTACAGGCGATACCCCTCTCGCCTGTAGGTTAGACCCCTCTCGCCTGTAGGTTAGACCCCTCTCGCCTGTAGGCGACACCCCGACATCCGGGGGGGTGTCGAGCGGGTCACCTACTACATCTTGGGGGGGTGTCGCCTGTAGGCGAGACCCCCCTTGCAGGTCTGTAAAGGTGATTTCGGCCAGTTTATCGGGCACCAGCAGCAATTCGAGCACGTTGTACAGCACCCGACCGTCCTTTAGTTCCAACCGCGGCAATATCCGCCGCTTGATCAGACCGCGCTCTTCCAGATAGGCCAGACCGTCATCGACCTGCTTGGGCGACAGGCCGTACATATCGGCAAACGACATCCGCTTGCGGCGCAACCAATCCCCCTCAAACTTTTTGACCCAACGCAAAAACTGGCCGGTGTGCTCGTCACGGATTTCCCGCGGCCGGAACCAGTAGACAATATCACCCAACAGGGTGATGGCCACCAGATGGGGCTTGCCGTTGGCGTAGGTCAACGTCTTGTACCACGCCAGAGGAATAACATTGCCGGAGATATTCATTCTCCCGACCGCCGCGACTTCCGGGCTTAAACCATAATCGGGATGCGCCACGCTTTCCACTCCTTTCTGAATAATTTCACTTTTTAGTGAATATTTTATAAAAAAATAAGCCCTCGCCTTCGGGTTGTCACACTCAAGGGGGTTAGCCTGTCGTCCCGAACTGGAGGGCTTAACGTCAACGGAATTATAGAAAAATGATGACCATCATGCAAAACCAAAAGCCTTGAGCGTGACAATTCTAATTTACCACGCTTCCCTCGGTTACGTCAAGTGAAAATGACAAATTTCACCAAAAAATGAATTACCTCTTGACAATCTTTAAGGTACATAGTAATATTACTCACAGGATGTAATTACGCCGTAATGGAGGACCTATATGAACGATACCTCAAACGACAAAGACCTCGTCACGCTCAAGGTCTGGCAGCGCACCCGCGACCGGTTGGCGCACCTTCGCGCCTATCGCAAGCAACCCGTCACTCAAATTCTCGATGAGTTTGTCGAGCAAGAACTGCGCCGCTACCAGGAAGGGGGCAACGAACTCCTGGCCAGTTAGGCGTAAGTTTTTTTTGCTGGTAAAATCAGTTTTTTGTGAATATTTTCAAGGAGTAATGAACAATGCAAGCGCTCGACATTAAAGCAACCATCGCCGCCGCAATACGCAGCAAGTGCGACACCAACCGGGCTTACCTGGGCATGTCCAAGATCGCGGCTTGCCCCCGCGAACTGTACTTCTCGTTCACCGAGGGCACCCCAACCCGCGAGGAGTTGAGCGAAGCCGAGGCCACCCGCTGGGATCAGACCGCGTGGTACACCTGGACCGGCGAGATGCACGAGCACGAAATCATCCGCTCGCTGGGCGATCAACCGGCAGCAAAACAAATCGAGATCGTGGCCAACTTCGACCCACGCTTCCGGGGACACCTGGACCACCTGACCGCCGACCACGAGCCGCTGGATGTCAAGAGCGTGCAGTGGTTCAAGTATCTGGATATTATCGGTTCCGGGGCGAGGTATGGACATGTCGCTCAAATGCAAATGTACCTGCGTCACGGCGAGTACGCGCAGGGGCATCTGGTCTACGTAGCCCGCGACGTGCCGCATAAACAGTGGAATGGATTTCCGATCTGGGTCTACACCATCACGCCCGACACCGCGCTGGCCGATGAGCTGGATGAAAAAGCGCGTTATGTGCTGGCATGCGTAGATGAAGAGCGCCCGCCCGAATGCGCGTGCGGGTACTGTAAAAAATAAATAATACCGTACCGTACCGGTCACACAGGTGGACCAAACCGGCCAAAATAGCGAAAATAGGCCCTTTTTCTAACGGTACGGTACAAAACGGACGAATTGATGGCACCAAAATTTCACGGGTTGCTAACCAAATACATCTCTTACCAGCGCGGGCCGGTCACCATTCTGTGTGGCGACATGCGAGAACTCCTCTGGTACTTCCTGCCTGGCAGCATCGAGCTGGTGGCCAGCGACCCGGCCTACGAAACCATCAGCGGCGGCTCGAACGGCAACGGCAAACATCGCCGCCCGTCCGGGATGCTGGCCGCCAACAACGGCAAGGGCGGGTTTGAGCACAACGACGTTCAACCCGAAGAGTACGCGGCGCAACTCTACCATGTCCTGCGCGACCCGGCTCATCTGTACTGGTTTATGAACAACCTGGGGGAAGAGCGGACTCTGGCCGCCTTCGGCGCGGCTGGCTTCAAACGGCACAAGACGCTGTACTGGGCCAAGACCCACGAAAAAAGCCAGAAACCGGACCCGAACCCCAATCGCTGGTACATGAACGTGGTTGAAGAAATCCTGTTCTTTCGCAAGGGAACCGCGTTCGCCATCAGTGACCCGTCAATGCTGGAGATTTTTTATGACCCGGCTCCCCGCGGCGCGGCGCGGCTGCATCCGACCGAGAAGCCGGTATCCCTGATGCGCAAACTGATCAAAAATTCAAGCCAGCCCGACGATGTAGTCCTTGACCCGTTCTGCGGCTCCGGCTCAACGCTGGAGGCCGCGGTATCGACCGGGCGGCAGGCCATCGGTATCGACATCGACGCCAACTATTGCACCATCGCCGCCAAACGCCTGGACCGTTTTCTGGACGGGTGCGACTCGCGGCTCTTATCCGGCAGGCAACTGTCATTTTCTACTGGCCTTTAGCGTATAACGAGGAATGACTATGGCACAACAAATCATACACAAAATCGGGATTGACCCCGGCTTCGATTCCTTTGTCGCCGGGGAAGCACAAAACGGCTCGGTCAACGTGGCGGTTTTGCCATCACCAGTAGCTCTACCGGCCCGGCTCAAGACCGGCCTCCAGGTGGCCGAGACCGGCTATCGCGGCCCGCGCCATGAAAAGCCACAGATTGTGGCCTTCAACGGCACGCAACTGCTGACCGGGGCCAACGTTGAGCTGTACAACGAGCCGATCCAGCGGCTGGATTACAAGCGCTTTTCTGACAGCGCCGAACTGCGAGCGCCGCTGTACGCCAGCATCTACCGGCTGCTGGGCGGCGGCTACCATAAAGTGGCGCTGGGCATCGCCCTGCCGGTCGAGATACTGGAAGACCCGACCAACGCGGCCCAGGTCGGCAACGAGGTCAAAAAGTGGCTCAGCGGTATCCACCGGTATAGCGTCGATGGTCAGGCGGTGACGATGGAAGTGGTTGCGGTCAAATCCAAAATCCCGCAGCCGCTGGCGACCTGGGCCAACTGGGGCTTTAATACCAGCGGTCAGTGGGGCCGCCCATTGGACGACCTGCAAACCCCGGTGCTGGTCATCGACCTGGGCTACAACACGGTTGATGTGGTTCTGGTGGAAAACGGCCAGATCGGCCACCGCCATTACGGCGGCGAGCGGCTGGGGATGCGCCGGGCCATCGAAGCGCTGAACGACCTGCTGCGCCACAGCTACGGCCCCCGCGCCAAGCTGGACCCGATTACCGCCAACAAGGCGGTCGTCGCCGCCATCAACAATCAACCAGCGCTGGTCTGGCTCAAGGGCAAAAAGACCGACATCTCCGGGCTGGCGGCCCAGGCCGTCGAGAAGGCCATCAGCGATGTGCTGGAATACATCGAGGGCATTCTCAACCAGAGCGGCGGGCAGTACCTGATCCTGGTGACGGGCGGCGGCGCGTACGCGCTCTTCCCCCGCCTCCGGGAAGCCTTCGACCACGCAACAATGGTTGCGGACCCGGTCACCGCCAACGGAATCGGGCTGGCCAAGCTGGTTCAGCGGCCCCGGTTTTTTGGTACGGAAATATAAACTTTAGTTCATTTTACGGTACGGGAAAATGGCGGGACAAAAAGGCAGGTCAGGGCGGCGGCGGCGACCGGGAAAATTGTACCGGTTCACCTTCCGGTTTATGCCGGGGCGACACCCCGCCGAACTGGAAGAAAAGCTCGACGCCATCGAGCAGGCCGAGACAGCGGACGAACGCAACCGCCTGATTGAAGGATTACTGATCAGAGGAGCAACTACGGATGAGCCAGAACAGCAGCAGCCAGCAACCGGCGAAGATACGTACGCCACAAATCTACTCGACACCATGTTCGATCAGTTCTAGCCCGTGTCACCTGGCCGTGGGGCTGCTGACCCATGACATCCTGTACGTCTCGCATGGTACGTTGCCGCCCGGTATTGTCACCGGCCCGCATTATGTGGTCATCGGCGATGTGGCGGAGCTGGTCTACTGCGCGGTGGCCGGTCACATGTACCAGGACGATTACGACACCGCCACCTTTGACCACGCCGACGACGCGCTGCGCCGTCTGCGCCGCGAGTACGGCGACTGGCGCTCGCTCTGGCAGCCGATTATCGACCGCTGGCGCAGAAAGAACGGAATCACCATCAAGCCAAAATTAGGGGTATGGATACCGCAAAAATAATAACCGCAGAATCAAAAGCTGTCTGACGGGGGAAAGCCGCCAGACAGCCAGAACAACACCGATGACTTGGGGATCGGTGCCGCACGAAAATTCTACACGATTCCCCGGTCATCGGCAAAAGGATGGAACCGCCGATGGCTAAAAAACTAACTACATTCTCAGATTCCCGACAATATTACATGCTGACCCTGACCGTGGTCGAGCGCGATGGCTGCACAACCACCGTCGCCCATCAGGTCTTGCTCACCATTTCCCGATTTATCCCGATAATCAGCCGGATACTGCTGGCCGCCAGTTTCGCGCTGGCATGGCTCAATAACTCCCTGTTTACGCTGAAATTGATGAAATGGACCAGCCGCATTACGTGGTATGACGTGCAGGACGCCCTGACCCCTCGAATTCCGTTTGCAATTCGGGTGCGCTGGCGGCTGGCCATTATTATGCTCGACTCTCTGTGGTGGGGGGTGACATCATGGCAGACAGCGTGAGTGTGGCCGAACTGGCCAAATATTGTAACGAAACCGCCACCCATCTGATTCAGGGGCTGGCCGAGGGGGCGAATATCTACCCCCACATGCACTATGTCCCATTACTGCGTAATAGCAGCCGGGTTCTGGTGGTCACTTTGGCCCGCATCCGGCCCGCTTTCCAGCGCAGCATCTTCAAGATGCAGAAGGAGTTGACCCAGTGGGCCGGGTTGCCGCACACCCGGCTGGTGCGCATCGGCTGGGATAAGGCCGGGATCAATATTGAAATCCCGAAGCCACGCCGCTTTTGGGCGCTGGTCACGGTGGACCATCTGCAACGCCGCAAGGCGATCCCCAGCGGCCATATCATTACGCTGGGCATCGGGTTATCCGACGAGCCCAAACGGATCGACTTTCGGGACGCGACCACCGGCCATATCCTGCTGGGCGGCCAGACCCGCAGCGGCAAAACCACAACCCAGCGCACCATCGCCTGGAACGTGGCCCACAACACGTTGCCAGGAGATGCCAAAATGCTGCTCATCGACACCGAGAAGAAAGGCAACGACCCGTATGAGCCGTGGCGCGACTTCGAGTATCTGCAACACATGTTGCACCCATTGGTCACAGAGGTCGATGAGGCGGAACTGGTGTTGGGCTGGCTGGTTGGCGAGCTGGGCCGCCGCGCCGGGAACGGCCAGAAAGAGCCGCGCATCTACGTCTTTGTAGACGAGTTGCGCGGGCTACTGGCCAACGGCTCCGCTACCATCCTGTCGCATCTGGCCCGCCTGTCGGCGGCCGGGGCAGGCTTCGGCATCCACCTGAATCTGGCCACGCAGTACCCGCAAATCGGGCTACTGGGCGGCGGCGCGGACGCCTCCGAACTCAAGCGGAATATGACCCACCGGCTGTGTGGCCGGGTCGATAGCGCCGAAAGCGCTACCAATATTCTGGGGCTGGGTGATTCGGGCGGCGAGTTGCTGGCCGGAAAGGGGGATTTTTTGATGCGCGACCAGAACGGGCTGTCGCGGCTGACGGTGGCCAGAGCCTCCGAGCAAAATATCAGCCGCCTGCCGCGACTGGACACCCCCAACCGGCTGGACCTGTCGGACGTGGCCCTGACCCAGCCGGTGCCCGCCAACCGCCTGCCGGATGAGTTCACCACGGCGGAGCAGGCATTCGCCCTGTTCACGCCCGGCCGCCGTCAGGCGGTAGTCAGCGTGGATCAGCTCCGCACCGAGTTCAGCATGGGCAGCGGCAAGGCGCAGCGGCTAAAAAAGTGGGTTGAGGAAATTCGTGAATGGGCCGAAGCTAACGGCTACAATAGTTTACCGTAAAGGAGAAACGGGTAATGGAAAAGGAAAAACGAGAACGTGGGTCAACATACCGCAAAATCGAGGCGTGGGCCGCGGTCATCCTGATTGGGTTTGTCATGACTATTTGCAGCAGCGGTATCGCCTACGTGGCAACCAGCGGCTCGACCGAGGTTCTGGTCCTGTCGGTGATCATTATCCTGCTGCTGACTCACCTGACCGCCTGGGGCATCGGCTGGGCCATCGGCTACCACGGCGCGAAGTCCTTGTTGACGACGGGAGCGATGCTATCGATCACCAGTACCAACAACAACGATAGTAACGACGCCCGCAAAATCGAGGCCTTGTCTGACCTGATGCGTTCGACCATCGCCGCGGTCAAAAATGTGCCGACCGCCCCACAACCGCCGCAACTGATGCTGGGCGCGGGCGGCAGCAACGGGTCGGCCCGCAACTTTACCATTGAGGGTATCGGCGGCTGGGAATCCGTGCCCGGCTCCGACGACGATGACTATTAAGGAGGTTACCATGATTTCAAAACGATTGGCAGTTCTGTTGGGGGGCGGGGTATTTTTTCTGGCGATGGGCTGGTTGACCGGCAGCAGCGTGCTGGCGGCGCTGGGGGGCAGTCTGTTGGCCGTGGGCGGGGCAATTGTTCTGTTTAACTTTCTGGCTGAGTTAAAGTTTCCAGGGCAGGCCTCGCCCGCGCCCGTCTCGGCTGACGAGCCTGTCCGGGTCAAATCGCAGCCAGACAGCGTCTGGCCGGAGATCAAGCAGTTTGATAGCATCGAGGACCTTATCCGCGACGGTGGGGTGCTGATCGACGCCATCGCCGCGCAGGTCAACGGGTTTTCGCTGGAGGCGTTCAAGTTGCTGGATCATTACCATATTTTAAGCGAGCTGGATCAGGTGCTGGCTAACCCGGAGCAGGTTGACCTGCGCAAACTGGCGAAACTTAAGGGGCAATTGTACGGCCACAACCGGGGGCTGGCGGAGATGCTGGTTCCGGCCTACACCTGGGACCTGTCGCTGTACCAGCGCATGCGGGAAACCATTGGTGAGGAGATGGGCTACATCAGCCAGCGCAGCAAATCGTTTTACGCGACCGCGGGTGACCTGTCCGGGCGGCTGGTCCGGGTCCGGCGCTGGCTGGACCGGCTGGATGATGACCGCAAACAAACCGAGGTCGATTTCCTGGCGGCAACGCTGGCCGCCACGGTGGCGGAAGGGCAGCGGATTCTCAACGACATTCAGCAGGCGCTGCCTGCCCCCCGCGGCCGGGGATTGCACTGGTTTAGCTTCGCGGCCCGGCCGCCTGCGGCCCGGCCCGCGCCTCAACTTCCCCCGGTTATCAAGCCGGATGTAATCCGGCAGCGCTACATCACACCGCGAACCCATTAAAAAGAGGGGCCGTTTGGCCCCTCTTTTTTTATCCCACCGGTTCCAACCCAAACTCGGCGATTTTGCCGGGCAGCCGCCCGGCCCCATATTGCAGCAATTTGCCCATATACGCGCCTGGTAGCTGGGCAATTTGCGTCTCGCAAAACTCCGTCCATTCACCCAGCGGATCGTCGGTTGTCGGCGCGTAGGTTTTGAGCAGATAGTCGGTATGCGAGCGGATCGGCTTGCAGGTGGACCAGAGATAAATCCAGAAATCGGCATTGAGCCGCCACGAGTTGAACAGGTCGGCGGCATTGCGACATTTGAATATCACCCCGGCCGCCTCAACCGGCACATAATCTCCGCCAGGGTCACTGGCCATTTCCCGCTGGCTTTTGTCAGTCGCCCATTCCTCGGTAATGGCCAGCGGCAGGGCGTCGATGTCGGCCCCCCGAAACTCCCAGCGGTCGATCTCCTTTTGCTGCTCCAGGTAGATGGGTTGCAGGTCAGGCGGTATGACCCCATCGACAAAGGTCTTGAAGGTGACCGGGGTTTGGGTCAGGTATTCGGTTAATTTGCGCTGCCAATACTTTTTGTATTCCGCGCTCCCCGGCGTCTGTAGCTGCTTGATGAGCCATTCCGCCGAGGGGGCGGGGTCAGGCGGGTTAGCCCAACTGACAATATTGAGTCCCTGTGCTGACACCCCGGCGTTGGGGTACAGCACCGCCAAAATCTCGCTAAAATGCTGTTGGATATACATTATCAAGCTCCTTTGAACTCGAACACTAATTGCGGCCCGCCAGCAGCAGAAGCCGCAGAATAATTATTTCCGACACAGTAAACAAGCGGATAGATTACAGTTCCAGCCGAAAAATATTTTTTAGCTGAACACTGCAAGTGCCGGTTAGCCGACGAGCTGCCGGTACGGTGAAAGTCGATGCCATAGATAATGGCGGCGGCTGTATCCCCGGCAATGGCAATGCCGACGTTTGTCTCCGCCGTGGTCGGTTGAACATTGGTCGCAAAAAGAATATCCCAATAGCCGGAGGCGTTCAGGGTGTAGGCTGCGCCGCTTCGAGACACCAGGTCGCTGCGCCCGTTGGTATCCAGAACTGTGAAATTATCGGCGGCATGCCAACCCGCCGCCGTCGAGCCGTTGCCGGAATGGTCATAGCGTTGAATCGCAGAGGTTGGGTTTGCCACATCGACTTGCGATTGTTGCGGCCCGTCCCATTTGAAGTCAACCCAAGTTGGGTTGGTGGTACTGCCATACGACCAGTTAGCGGCATCACAATAAAGATAAATCTGCACCACGTCGCCAACATTCAGATAGTGCCGGGCAAAGACCTGATTCCCGCCAGTGACTATACCCCCATTTGTTCTTTCGTTCGATTGGCCGATATATGCGCCATTGACGAAAATCAAAACCACAGTCACTCCGCCGGTACTGGCAGTGGAAAAATAAAGATTGGCGGTAATTGTGTACTTTCCGGCCTTCTGGCAGGTGAAGGCGTCGAAAGAGCCGTTTGCTGTTATCAGCCCGGCAGTGTTCCCGCTTCTGGCGTTATTGAAAACAGCGAAAGTGTTCGCTGACGCCGCATACGTGCCGCTGGCCGTATTTCGATACCACTGACAGGAAAAATCTTTGACAACGTTCTGCACCCCATCGTTAAGAATTGGCAATGCAACCGGCGACCAGCGTTCCGTTCTTAAGTGTGCTACCTCCTCAGTTGGATAAGTAACAGAACGAATATAATATGTGCTGCCAGAGTGAGCGTAAGCCTGCAATTGGACGGTGTACGTCCCATCGCTCGGAATATCAAAGGAGAAATAGCCAGAATAAAGGGCGTTAAGCCCTCTGGCAACACTTTGATTATCGTAAACCCGATTGCGGCCAAAATAAACGTACTGGCCGAGTTCAACCACATAAAGTCTGACATAACCTCCGGCATCCGTGCCGGGATTGATATAAAGCAATCCCGCCACATCCCCGTAAACTTTTAGCTTATCTCCGGCTTTGCAAACAACGGCCTGCGACAAAATAACAGTAGGCGTTGTGGATAGCGTAAAATCTGCCGCGTTAGTCAGCGAAGTTTCCGATACTGGCGCGAACTGGCCGGTATCGACAGTCGAAACACCGGCAAAAGAAGCGGCGCGTAAAACTTCGGCCCTCAAAGTGGCAAAATAGGTGTCGGGATAACTGGCGGCACTAATTGACACAGTTTCGCCAAAACGGGTTTTAACCTGTAGCAAAATGCTCTTTGCTCCGGTAAAGCCGGTTAGTACGATTTCGCGGGCAAGATTGTTAATCAAACTAACAGCCGTTGGCCCGGCAGTAGAAATATATTGGGGTGCAACCGTATAGGCTACGCCATCGACAACCAACTGCCAATAAGACTGAGTTGTGTTTGCGCTGCGGGTAATGATTGCAGCCGCATCGACTTTTACGCGCAATAAATCCGTAGCCTGTAGAGTTGGAGTTGTCAGGCTCAGAACGGTCACAAAAGAGGCGCTGGTTGTCGAAAAATCGGAATTTAATTTAGCTTCCGAAAAATCAACCAACATCTTCCCGGCCATATCCGCCGTGACGTTGCCGAGGCCGATAGCCTGTAAGGATGTTTTGAGGCTGTCCAGCGTAATTCGACGAATAAATGTATCACCAGAGGCGTAAACATAATGTCCGGCAGCTAACGAGGTTAAAGTGTTCGGCGTGGTGTTGAAATAATTGGCATAGATATAGCCAGAAGAATGTCGCTTTACAATCGTATCATTAGAGGCGCTGACACTTGGCACAGCGCCTTGTAGCTTCTCAGAATCGGGCGCATAGGCATCCGAATGGGTTTTTGTGTTGTAGCTATCGCCCAACCTTAGTTTTATGCCATTAGTCAGATGTAAAGTCGGGGTAGTATCGCCGTTAACTACCCCAAAAATTAAGTGATTAGGAGAATAAGTATATCCTGTGTAAGCCGTTGCTTGCAGTGTCACACTTCCATAAAATCCATTGGCCCAAATGACATCTGATAAATCAGCATAAATGATTGTCCAGTTGGCAACCCCCGTCAAACTGCCTGTTCCGGCAGTCTGGTAATAACTAACGTTCCCGTGAGGTATCCAGATAATTCTTGCCGTCCAAGCCAGAGTCGCGTTGCCGGAAGACCCGGTAAAACTAAGAGTCCCGCCGCCTGAAAGAACACAATTGGCTAAAGCAAATCGCCTCCCCAAATCCGTTACCGTATACCCGGCCAACGTACTCCCCCCGCCCCCGCCGCTAACCCAGGTTGTCCAGGTCGCGCTATCGGCGGCAAAGCGGTCTTTCGCCGCGCCAGATGCGCCAATGAAAGTTTGTGAGACTACAGTCGAGCTATATTTGACTGTAATCAGCACCCCTTTATCTTCCGGCCAATCATAGGCAAGTCCACCGCTTATATTGGTATAACTGACGCCGACAGGGTAATCCCCCGGCTGTTTTGTTGTCGCGCTGCCAAATGCCTCATCAGGGGTGAATTTATCCGCTTTAGCCTTATCCGCCGCGCTCATTGACCCCGCCGCGCCGGTTGTGGCCGGGGATATAGCGAGCGTTCGGTTGGCGCTCAAATCCCCCCCACCCGTTAACGGGGCGGTGGTTGAAATCGTTCGACTTGCCGGTACAGCGGCCAGGTTATCAAGCGTATCCAGTGCCTTTTGCACGGTATCATCGGCAGTCGATAAGATATTATTAAAGTTGGTTGTTGTTGTCGGAATATCTGTAGCCGATGGGGTTATGACTTTAGTCGTAAACGACCCGGACACGCTGCCGATATATTTTGTGAAAAACATTATCAGCGTTCCACCCGTCCCGGCCACAGAGCTAATGGTTCCAACGATGACAGAATGCACGATTGTTACAGTAGTACCCGCCGTCATCCGAACAGGGGTGTTCATCTGGTTGTAGGCGTAAACCGACCGCAAAATGAGATTACATGCAGACGATAACGACCCGGAGATATTGAAAATTTGAGCGCCGCGCCCGGTTATGTGACAATCGACCACGGTTAAGAAGAGGGTGCCGCTGGATTGCGACAGAGTCATAAAGTTGTCTGGAACGGTCAGGTAGGTGGCGTACATTCCAGAACCGACAATTGTAAAAGATATATCTGTCACACTGACAGTGGTTGCACTCCATCCAAATTGGCCCGGCCCGAAAAAAAGAATGTCGTTGTTGCCAAAAGTGACAGCCGCCGCAAAGGTCGGCAGGTCAGCGGCGTTGTAAAGCGTGAAAGTTCCGGCGGAATAGTCATAAAATGCGAATTGATTTATTCCCGGCGCTTTCGACGGGGTAGCCAGGAGCAGGTCATCAAGTTTATCAAGAGCCTTTTGGACTGTGTCCTCGGTAGCTCCCAGGACATTATTGAAGTTGCTTGTGTCTGTCGATGTCCCCGCCGCCGTTGGTGCCGTAATCCATGAGTCGAGTTTGCCGCTGGCGTTGGCAATCGGGATTCTTGATGCGGTCGGGGTTGCGGTGGCATTGGCCGGATTTTGCACAACCAAGCTGGAAGCGTTTAGTGACGCGACTCCACTGGCCGCCGCTTTTTGGGCCAGGGGGATGAAATCGTTATAGCCCAAGTTCCCGGCCCCATCTGTCACCAGGGCTTGCCCGGCGTTGCCATCGGTGGGCGGCAGGGTGACCACCTGAGCGTCGGATGCAGCCGCGGCCTTGACCTCGACATCGTTGCCGCTGGTTGGGGCTCTCAGCTTGATACCGGCTGCCCGAACCGGGATGTAGCTGGTTTCCGCCTTATTTTTGACATCCAGCTCGGTATTGTTGTCGCGCAGCAACACCGTGTTGATTCTGAAAAAGCTGGCCAATGTCCCGATGAGGTTACTGATAATCTGATTCATGCTCACCCCGCAGTCGTCGTAAATTGCAGCATCAACTCGCCCGCGCCCGCACCCGCGCCGGGAGTGATGGTCAGAACAATGTCCACCGGCCCGGCTACGTGAAAGTTTTTGGTAAAGACGATTCCAGCCGCGGCCAGTTCGGTTTCCGCCGCGCCAAAGAACAGATCGGCGGTTACGCCGTCACCCAACGTAACGGCAGCGCCAGCGCCATTCCAGGCTTCGGTGACCGCCACATCAACCGTATTCAGGACCTCGCCCGCGACGACGCTGAACACGGTTTCCGGGTTGCTATCCGCATAGGTGGCGGTGAAGACGCCGCCCGCCGCGCCAGCGCCGCCACCGCCGCCACCGACTGCCTGCCAGCTCGCCGGGCCCGCTGCTGTCAGTACCCACATGCTGTAATCGTCGGTCTGGAGCGCCATCCGGTTGACATCGGCGGCCGTGAAGCCGCTGGCCGCCGCCCGCTCGGCGGCGCTGGCGAAAACCCAGGTGAAGGGCATCGCCGCCATCACCGGCTCAAACAGGCTGCGCAGATCGGTGATGTCGGTGGCAGCGATGCCGGTCTGGCCAACCCGCAGTTTGACGGCCGCCACCGGTATCCGGTCACGGGTCAGGCGTGGAATGGCCAGCGATTGGCCGGTCACGACCTCGTTGCCCGCCACAACTCCCAATAGGCCGGTGGCGGCGTCAACGTAGAGCGCTATCTGACGCTCGCGGTTGGCCGTGGTCGGGACGTATGCCGACAAATCAAAGCCGGTTTGACCGGCGAATAATTTTTGCTGGCCACCAAAGTTGAACATGGCGGGCCAGACATCAACCCGCAGCCCGGTATTGGGCAGTGTCTTGAGCGGCACCAGATAGGTTTGCTCAACCCAGCCTACGGTTGTTTCAGCCAGCAAGTCGCCGGGCAACGGTTCACCCGCGCCGAGATAGGCCGAGGCGTCGTAGCTTAGAATTTCAAGTATCTGGCTATTTTCGTGACGATAGCCAACCTCAACCGCCGCCCCGGCCGCAGGTTTCGCCCCACGGTAAAAGACCTGATGCACGCCGCCATCCTGGCCATAAATACGGACCCAAACGTAATCAGGCCGCCCCTCGACATCCTGGGTGGCCCGTCCATTTGCTCCGGCAACCTTGACGACGATTCCCTTGCGGGTTTCGCGGTGTTTGACGTATTGCTGGGATTGTTTTTCCTTAATCGCCCGCAGATCACGAATATCGGCCATCAATCGCTCCAGCGGATTACTTTAACGTAGTCGCCGGGGTACGAGCCGGTGGCGTCCACCCAACCGGTGTCCGGGTCACCGCGCACCACCTGACTGGGGCCAATTTCGCCCCCGGCGCAGATAAATTTATTACAGCCATTGACATCAATCCCGTCTGGCTCCGGTTTCGAGACCGGCACCAACCCGCGGTCACGCATGGGGTTGATAGTCAGTGCGTCGAACATCTGGCTATCGAGAGTGGCATCGTTGTTGCGCAGTACAACCAGCGTCGGGGCCAGCCCTTGAGCAAACAACAACCGGTTCACTTTGGCCTCGTAGATGTCGTTCCGCTGGGTATCGGCGGTTTCGGCCCAGGTCGCGCCGTTGTTAGCGCTGCCGGTCACCATCGGGCTGGCCGCCCCACCGCTGCCGATAGCGATGGTGTTGGGCGTCCCCAACAGCACAGCCAGTGAGCCGGGTGTGGCCAGCTTGAACGGCATATCGCTTTGTTTGGCGATGCCGGTGGTCAGCGTGCCGTAATGGAATTCAGGGGCAGTGATTTCCGGGGGTGGGGGCGTGATCAGCAGTATCTCATCGTGGTCGATGAAGTCAACGAATTCGAGAGCAACGATAGAGGCCCAGTGGGTTTGAGTAGACAAGGCTGCGGTTTGGAGCCGGATTGCAGCATATTTATTCTCAACCGCTATACCGGATTGGGGAACGGTGGTGCAGTCATCATTGGTGTTAGAGCTTGTGCCGCCTTTATCAGTCCACGCCCCATCAATCGTTGGCGCTTCAAATACCCTGATATTATGTTTGTATCCATAGACGTTTCTCTCCGCGCCGTTGGTTGGCCCGGTATGGACGTTTACCTGACTAAATGACACCTTCCCAGGAAAGGCAAGATGCAAGGTGCAAACGTAATTGAGACCGGCGATGTAATACCCCCGCGCTACCCGCATGCCAGACTCAACTCCACATTGCGGTTCATCAACCCAACTGCAATAAAGGGGGATTTGCGCGTCAACCGCAGCTCCTTCGCTTGTCGGCGGCCCGTTTTGGGGTACAATCCAGCTTTCTTCACCGAGAGAGAAGTTGAACAACTTTGTTGGGTAATAATTGTTAGCGTCGGCTGGAATCAGGTTGATGGCGTAGAGTTCCCAATTGGCGTCCAGATTGAGATAGCCCATAACTCCGCTAATCGGCGCGGATAACGGCGCTGAGTACAGGGCCATGCCTGCCGGGAAAGAGCCACCTATGTTTGTATCCAGAAGCTCGGTGTAACCTGTTTGCGGAGTCAGGTTGACCCCGGTGCCGTAAAAATTGACCCGGATCAGAGCCATGTCATCCGGGGTGTAGGGCGTCAAAGCGCTGAACAACGACACTTCGGCCACAGTGTCCGCGCTTTCGACTGACCGCACACAAAACCCGCCAACGCCAGAATAATGTAATACCGACCCAATGGCCGCCCGCGGCGGTAACGTTTCGCCCCCAAAGGAAAAAGCAATGGTCACGTTTCCGCCCGCCGTCGTCCCTTCCGCGTACCAGATTTGCCCCTTTTGCTGCCAGGTAAGGCCCAGCCCTGCAACAGAGTTAACTCCCCCCTGATAGGCGTGCATTTCCAGAATGTACAGCGCGTCAGTCCCGGCCGGGACAGCGGGGATAACCAGCGATTCCGGGAAATTGTCAGCTTGGGCGGTGGTCATGCTATCCAGAGAAATTGGCATTAGACGGTCTCCTTCGGATGTCGGGCGGCAAACAGCTCGCGGTCTCCGGCGTTGTCCGGCCCGACCACCAGCGCCGCGCAATACGATTCGCCCCAGGTGTCCTTAACTACACTCCAGCTCGCGCCGTCACAGGTAGCGATGTGGGCCAGCGCCGCCGAGCCGGGTATCGCCGCCATTCGGCCAGCCGCAAACCAGACGGCGGCGTTGTCGGGAACTGTCGCCGGAAACAGGTAATAGGTGTGCGTGGCCAACTGGCTCAAGGTGCAGCCGCCAAAATCGTGGTCCACCGGCCCGGCCATTGTGGCGGTCTGGTAGACCCGCAGATAGAGATTGCCATCAGCCCAGAATGAAATCAGCAGGTAAGTTGAATTGACTGCCAGCCAGATCGGCTTGAGTTCGGAGTATCCACCGTCAGTAAAACTGACGAACTGCCACCCGCTGGCCGTTCGCAACCACAGGCCGCCGCGTTGCAACCCATTACTGCTCACCCAGCCACCGAGGACATACGTAATCCCGGCTGGTGAAGTCACGCTGCAAATCAGGTCTATCTGGCTCCAGACCGGAGGCACGCTGTCAAACCAGGGGTTCGGCGGAGTGGCCGGGGCATCGGCGGTATAGGACGCGCCACAGTCGGTTGAGAGGAGTATCTGACCCGCAGCCTGCACCTTGTAACGGGTCAATTCATCCACGACCGTACCGTCGTTGTCGGTGTCACCAAAGGAGAAGAGCGCCGTTCCGGCCAGCCGTGGCTCCTTGAGGTAGACCCCGGCCCGCAGTTCGTCGATCCAGCCTTCCTGGAGCAAAACCCACGACTTACCCGCGGTCGAGGTCTCGATGACGTTGACCACGCCGCTACCCAGCCCCTGCGGTTGCTCCATCGCCCCCAGAATGGCACAGTAGCCGATAAAGCCCTCCGGGGTGACCGGCGTAGCGTAGCGGCTGCCGTTGTTGATCTGGGCCAGGGTCGCCGCGCCGAGCGAAAAAACGTCGCGCAAGGTCATGGCTTCGGTGGTGATGTCGTAACAAATGACACCCAGGAGGTCGGCTAACTCGTCGTGGTAGGTAACCCACAACAATGAGCCATTCCCCTGATCAATCGCCATACGGATGGCCCGCCCGCGAAAGACAGCCGCATATTCCCAGCCCCAATCGAACGCCCGTAAAACGGCGGCCCGGTAATCGCCCGCGGCATTCAGCCAGCGCACCAACAAATAGATGGATGTGGAATGCAGGTCTGAAACGACCTGCACCAGCGTCAGGTCCTCGACGGTCGGCGCGGGGAAGTCACTGAACGGGTTGGGCACGTCCAGGTAGGCCGGGAAGATGTCCGCCCACGTTTCGCCTTTGTCCCAGGTGATGTAGAGCGAATTGTCGGCGATGCGCAGCAGTACCAGATTGCGCTGGTCGGCGGTGTCGGCGTCGGCCTGCCACGGCTCGTAGACGCAGCCATGAGTGTCGATCCCGGCCAGCAGGTCGCCGTCAATGTCCTGCCAGTCAGTAGCCAATGAACGCCAGTAGGCCGATGTCCCGAACAGCGCCATCGCCCCCTGATATTCGTCACTCTCGCAGCCCTGTTCCAGATTTGGCGGCGGCGTCCAGTTGGGCCGGTCCTCGATGGTTTCAGGGGCAGGGTAGTCCCCCGGCACGCCGGGAAAAGCGCTGGCCTCCATCTCGAAGGCGGCGCTGGTACTGATTGTGCCTTTGTCGCTGTCGTAGGCAATGTTAATCTCGCGGCAAACAAAGCGAGTGTCGTCCGTCCAGTCGCCGCCTTCGTTGGGCAGATTGACCCAGTATTGGGGCACCACGTCCAGCACCCCCTGATAGGCCCCGATGAGCGGCGCAATAACATCGGGGTAATCATTGTTGGCCGCGCCCAGAATCCGGCCTGATAACTCGTTGGTCAACTCCTGACTGGTCAGGATTTGGCGCTCGTAGTTGTCGATGCCGGTGCCCAGCCACTCCGGCGAGCGTCCAGGCGCAACCGAGATTAACGGCGTCGCGGCCTTGCCGTCCCAGGAAAAGCCGGAAACATTAACGATACCGGTCTTTTTCTCCTCATTGCGGGTATAGGTCAGTTGCCCGGCCCGGTCATCCCGCCCCAGCGCCATAAGCAGCGGTATTTTGGCGCGGCTGGCGTCGTCCAGATACTGGATTTCCTTTTCGACAAAAAGTTGCCCGGCCAGATTGGACGACAGCCGGGCCAGAATCCCGTGCTGCCACATCACACTGTTGGCCTGATCATAGAGGTTTGACTCCTCAAAGTCGATGTGTTCGGCCCAGCGGCCATCCTGGGTCAGGTTGAAGACATCGGCGATTTGCAGCAGGGTCGAATGGTGAGCGTAGAGGTGGTGGACGGCCCGGCCCGCGGTCAGTTCTGATCGGTAGTGATACCAGCGCGTCGGGTTTTTGGTGCCGTTCAGGCTGATATTGAGCGCCCGGTGCCGCCCCATCAGGTTGACGACACTGGAGATTTGAATCGTCGTCTTGTTAATACCCTTGAATTCATCCAGTTCAACCTTACTGGTGCGCACGTGCCCCACGGCCAGGATGTTGGCCCCATCGCGCAGATTGACGTAATCGTCAGCCGCATACCATAGCACAGCCTGCGCTCCATTGCGGGGTTTGGTGTTGTCGTAGACGGTAACGCTGGTTGACCAGCCCGGCGAACTCCAGCGATTAGTCACCCGGCCCTTGACCGCGATGTCCAGCGGCCGGAAGGTGTTATCGTGGGCGAAAAAGACGACGTATCGCTCCTGTGATTTGCCGTAAGAATCGGTGCTGACAAATTTGGCGTAATACGCCCCGCCTTTGGTCACGGTCAACGTCCCGATGCCGGTCAGCGGGTTAAGCGCCAACTGCGCTCCGGCGCTGGGCCAGACCTGCCCGCTGTAGCTGGCCACCGTCGCGCTGGGAGTGATGGGGTACGACCGGTTCAAGTTTAGGGCAAACACGGCGCTGCCGCCGTTCATCCATTGTGCCTGCGGCGGCCCGGCAATACAGACCGGCTTGGCGAATTTGTTCTGGTCGGTATAGAGGATGTCCCAGTCCTTATAAAAAACGCCCGCGGCAGTAAAACGGGGGAAAATCGGCCACAAGTCCACCACCCGCAACACAGTCAGATGCAGGTCGTCCTCCCAGACGATGTTGTTTTCGGCCAGGGTCAGGACGCCGCTGGTGGGGCCGCCATTAACGCTGCGCAATCTGACCTCGCCCACGTCTGCCAGCCCCGGCTTTGTACCGACCATTACTGAGTAATGAGGCTGGATGTCGGCGAAACCGGTGCCGGTGCCGTTGTTGTAAGGAATCGTTCGCTGGCTGCGCACCACCCCGCTATCATTGACTTGGCAGGATAGCAGCCGGTCGGGGGTGTAAATAGAAAAATAAGGCGTGCCGGTCCCGGACGCCTGAATTCTGGCTTGCTGCTCAGCAGAGACAAGATAGGTCATGGTCAGCTCTGGCGGGTAAACCAAATGTTGGCCTGGATCGCCACATCGTCCCCGGCCAGACCGTTAATCGCCGCGCCGCTGGTGTTCTGGAAAGCGAGATAGAATGTCCCCAGCGCGTGAAACGGGATCGCCACGTCCAATTTGGCGACCTCACCAGCCGCGACCGAGACCACCCAATCACCGGTCTGGACATCAACTACGGCGATGACGGCATTTAGCGCCGCAACCGACATGTCGCTGGCATTCAGAAGTATGGTCGGGTCGGCGTCAAAGATAAGCAGCTTGCCGGTAGGTTTGGAACTGGTGCCGGAGCCGGGAGTTTTGACCAGGATAATTTGCTCGATCTGGCCGCTATAAGCAGCGCTGAGCACCACCGCAACTGACGCACCAAAGCCGTTATTGCTAACCGATTCATTGATACCGATCAGCTCGATCAAGCCGGTTTCAAGTACGCCATCGAGCGGCACGGCAATATAGTACGGGGTATGGACGCCGCTAGTTTCTTTTGTGCGCATTTCGACGCTGGCATTGTTGCCATCCTTGACAACGATATTATCACTCATTGAATCCTCCTCTAAAGAAACGGCAGATAGCCGCTGTTGTGGCTTTTGCTAAAGTCGAGGCTGTAAGTCAGCACCGGCTCAAAGACGTTTGAGGGAGTATTGATGATTTCGACCATCGAAAGCTGCAAAGAGACCTCCTCAAAGACCCGGCCGCGGCTATTGGCCACGGCCGCGATTTCGGTCAGGCGCGGCTTGCCGCGCAGGTCCACCCAATCCCGCCCCGGCGCGGAAGCATCGGCCCGGTCGGCGGTCATATAGAGCCAGCCCTTCGCGGCGATAATCGGCTCAATCAAACTTTTAAGCTGGTAAGTTTGGGCTGCGTCCATCTGTCGCCAGCGCAGGATGTAGGTGGCGTTGCCGTAGCGTTTGACGTTGCCGCTGGAATCCTGAACCTCTTCGGCGTAGCTCTGATAGTTGAACAGGGCTGGGTCCGGCAAGCCGTACAGCATCAGGTAGCCCCGGTCCAGCCGGTCAAGAGTTGAGGCGAATCGCCAGTAGGAACGATCATCAAGTCTCATGCTTCGGTCTCCATCAATACCTCAAGAATAAATTGGCGCATCTGCGCCCGCTGCGCGGCGCTGACCTGGGTCGGGTCCAGCATCGACAGGTTGGCTTGCTGCTGGTTATAGGTCACGCTACCCCCCATACCTCTGCCGCCCGGCTGGGCGTACATTAACTGGTCATTGGGGACGATCAGACCGCTTTGCCAGGGCTTGAACAGCTCTGGCCCTTCTTCGCCAACCCAATAGGCCTGGCCAGGGTAAACCGGCCCGCCACGAGCCCGGCCGGTGGGGCGCTCGACGGTATCCAGGTGTTCGTTATAACTTCGCTGCTGGCTGATCGGCTTTGACCTCTCCTCTTTAGCCTGGATTTCCGCCTTTTTCTTTTCGGCGTCCTCGATAATCTTTATCTCTTTATCCATTTGGGTCTGGAGGTCTTCCAGCCGCCGCCTGTCCGCCTTCTCCCAGGCTGCCATCCGCTTTTTGATAAATTCCTCGATGGCGTCATATTTTTTCTGCTCGGTCTCGTTGTGCTTTTCCAGGTCGGCTCTGTATTTCTCGTCCGCCGCGGCCAGCTCTTCATCCAGCCGCTCCTTGAGCATGGCCAGCCGTTCCTCGTGGGTCTCTTTGGCCGACCTGATTTCTTCTTCCTGACGCTCCTGCATTTTCTGGCGATCTTCGGCGATCTGCTCTTCAAGGGTAGTCCTGGCTTCTTCCTTTTGGGTCTTCGCGTCAGACAGCGCCTCTTCCCGGCTGCGCAGCAGTTCAACAAAGGCGATGGCGTCACGTCGCTCGGCCAGCCGCTGGGCGTTACGCTGAAAGTCGTCGGTCATTTCCTGGAGTTGCTTCTGGTAATTCTCCTCCAGCTCCAGCCGCCGCTGGTTGGATTCCTTCTCGAATTCCTCGCGTTCTTCGCGGTGTTTCTTGTCCCGTTGCAGCGTCTGCTTGGCGTAGTTTTTATTTTCGGCCTCATAATCGGCGTCGTATTTTGCCCGCAGGTCGATGCGCTTTTGCTGGTAATCCTCTTCGATTTTGAGCAGGTCCTCGACAGCCCATTGCTCGACCGACAGCCGTTTTTCCGCCAGCTCTTCCTCGAAATCTTCCAGCCGCCGCTGGTCGGCGACGCGCTGCTTTTCGAGCGCCTTGTCGAGTTTATCTTTCGCCTTTTTGTAATCTTCACTTTCGAGCGGGTCTTTATCGGCCAGCGACGGATTTTCCCAGGTAGAATGCTCAACTTTCTGATCGCGCTCTTTGCGTTTCTGCTCGCGCTCCTCGCGCCGCTGGTCGGCTTCCTCCATTTTTGCCACAGACTTCTCGAAGGACTCCATCCCGGCCTTGTAGGCTGCCTCAAGGTCGAAGAAGTTACCCTTTAAGATGTTACTTTCGCGTTTACCGATTTCAGAGACCCGTTCAAAGTCCCCAGCCATTGCCGCCCCGGCCATCTCCGCCAGCCCCATAAAGTCATCAATAATCGGCTTAATCCCGGCCAGCAGCGACGCCAGCCCGGCCGAGGCCATTGCAATCATCTGGTTGAGGGTGGTCAAAGCCTCCCCGGCGTGACTGAGGATACCGAGGAACGGGTTCCAGCTATCAGTCATGGCATCGCCCAAATTGCCGAGACCGGCGACCGCGGCGTTGCCAGACTTTTGCATTTCGGCTAGTTTTTCGTCCATCGTTTGGGTCAACCCGACCGATTCCCGAAACTCTTCGACGAAACCAAAGGTCATATCCTTGAGCGGCGCGGCGGCCTCAATGAAAATCTGGATGTTGTCAATCAGCAGGTGGACCTGATTGGCCGCTTCAACGACCCCGTCGAGGAAAGACTGGATAACATCAACCAAGCCCTCCACATCGAGGCTGTCCAGAGCGTCGCCCTTGAGATCGCCGACCACATCCATTACCGAGGCGAAGGCCTCGCCGATGCTATAAGCCAGATCAACCAGGTGGTCGGAGTTGTCGTTGAGCCACTTGTTGAAGCGGTTCATCCCTTCCAGATATTCATCAAAGGGAGCGTCACCGAGCGCGAGCTTCATATTGTCCATCATCCCGCGCAGGCTTTTTTCAGCGTACAAGGCCGTCCCGGAGAACGAATCGGCGCTCCCCGCGCCCTTCTTCTCTAGAATCTCCTGCATGCCCTTCGTCAGACCGGCAACCTGACCGTATTCCTTTTGCAGCTCCTTGATGCGGTCGAGTTGCGCCCCGGAGAGGTTGAGCCACTGGCGGAGATAGGTCATCTGCCCGGCCACGGCTTCGTTGATAGCCAGTTTCAGCCGCTCAAACTGGACGCCCTCAAAGTCAGCGTAGCGGTCGGTGGTCTTGAGGAGTTCCATAAACTCGGCAACACTTTTGGAGTCCGGCAGAATTGCCTGAGCAAATTCAGTCGTAGCCGAAAACGCCAAACCGAGTTTCTGGGTCTCTTCGCGCAAATCCGAGACAAAGCGTTTCGCCTCTTCCTCTGATTTCATCAGGTTACCAAACAACACCTGGGCGGTCTGGACCTGGCTGTTCATCTGGATGGCCTGATCGGTCAGGGCCTTGAGCATGGCAATACCCTGCTGGGCCATCTCGACGATCTTCATGGCCGCCATCGCCGCCGCCCCGCCAACCGCCCCAATCGCCATCTCGGCCATTCCGGCCCCACCGGTCATTTGCTGCAAACCACCGGCAGCCCCGCCGCTGCTTTTGGCAATCTGGTTCATCGCGCCGTCGCCACGTTTGCCCAGATCGTCCATCTGCCGGTCAACACGCGACAGTTCAGCCTCTACCTGCGAAGCGTCAAGACTGGCTGAATATTCGTAGTCGGCTTTTTGCACCGTTTTCCTCCAGAAAAAAAGCTCCCGCCCAAACAGGCGGGAGCTTGCCCCAAAGGAGAAACGTGGCAACGACTCCCGTCCTGCTGGTGTCGGACGGTGCCGTCGCCTATGTAACATCTATTTTACCGTATCAGGCTGGCAAAATCAAGGATATATGAAAATATTCAGTTTAAAATGAACACTGAAATATGGCAAATTTGATGTTTATATTATATAATGTCGGACAATGGAGGGCTCTGTATGACCAAACTGTAATGGGGTATTTTAGGATCAGCTTTGGGTATGCTTGTCTGCGTTTTCGCGCTGTTTGCCGTGGCGTTGTCGTTTTCGCCGATGGCACAGGGCGGTGGGCCGGCTGTGGCCGCGTCCCGCGAAGAAAAATCTGCAACTCAACGCGAACAGCGTTCCGCTGCGGGAATCTCGAACTTTTTGGTAAAAGATACGGGGTAAACAATTGGAGCGTAAGTTAGAGTGGGGCCTGGTGGGTCATAACCAAGATGGTAGTATCGAGTTACGACTCCACCAGGACCCGCCCGCGTTGGTTCAAGTGCAGGTTTCGTACGAACTGAACGAGGACAATACCGGAGACCGGTTGATACTGGATGTTTTTCGCCAAACGATGGACGCTGATCCTGCCATCCATGCGAAAGATTGGTTTAACGATCAGGTCCAGGCCGAATACATCGAAACTACCATCTCTGATTTCCGTACTGAACTTTTAAATCAATTCAACGACCGGCTGATCCTGTTGAACGTTCACGCGCCGTCTGGTGCGTAACTCATTCAACCCTGGCAGGTGGCCCGCCAACCGCAAAACTGCGGCTGGATGGCTCCCCGTGGCCTTTGCAATCGCCACACATATCCCCCAGGATGGCTTGTACATAATGCGGTACAAGTCTTCCAGGGTTGGCGCAAGACCAATCGCCTTTAGCAAGTCCGTTGGGCTGATTTGGCACGTAGAAAGATGCATAATGAGCCACGCAGGGTACTCAGGGCGGAAGGGCATTGGGGTCCTCCATTATCAAGATTTTCCGCTTCACCCAACTCCACCCACTGGGAGGACGGGTGACATTATAGTATAAATCTCTATCTGAGTAAAGATTTTTATAACCGGTTTTTTTAATACTCTTAAACGTTTGATACTTTAGAGTTACGCGACCAGTTATGACACCGGCCGCGTAATTCAAGAGATAAAACACAAAAATGGGCGGCCCCGTTGCCGCCCCAGATCAGTTACAGCCAGGCATAGGCGACGGCGTAACTTCACATTAAATTTGGGTTGCTAACTTCTCCGGCCACGGCCTCCATCTTTTCGACGGCAACCCGAAATCGGTCAAGTAACACATCTATCCGGCGCAAAACTTCACCGGGATTTTCACTGGTTTTCAACTCAATCTTCAATTCGGCAATTCTGGCCTGGCTGACGGCGATGGTCGTTCGCATCAGCCCGACCAGTAGGCCCCGCCCAACCTCAATCCGCCGCTGCTGCATGAACAGCGTCGCCAATACGGCCTCTTGTTGCGTAACGCCTTTGACACCTAACATTGCGTTGCGGCGGCGCAGGTATAAAAGCTGGCAGGCAGTAACCGATGAAACCATTGACACACCCTATAGTAAATTATGCTTTTTCAGCTCGGCCTCAAGGATTTTGGCGTGTACGCTGGCCCCATAGGCAGCGCCCCGCGGCTGGTCGCCGTCCGGGGTGCTGCGCGTCCCCTTGGCAACTGCGATCACACTGCTATAAGCCTTTTTGAAGTGGTCGGCCGCCTTATCGAAGGTGCCCCGTTGCTTATGTTGCTCCAGGGTTTTGCCTTGCCAGGTGACTTTGGGTTGCTCCCCTTTCATGGAGACCCCGACCCAGGCGCTATTTTTGCCCTGATAGGCCCCGCCTTCCAGCGGGTCAGAAGACCAGGGGCGCTTGAGCGACTTGTCGCCGAACTTTTCGACGGCCTGCTGTGGGGTCATGTTGACCGCCCCGCCCCCGGACTGTTTCTTGCCCCGCGCCGGAGTAGAAGTCGCCCCGCCCCCGCCCGCGGCGTTCATGCCATACTTTTTCCCGCCCGCTTTCGGCGCGAACTTCCCGGTTTTTGGGTCGTGGTACGAATTCGCCTTCACGCTAGCCAGCGTCAATTCGGCTTCCAGCAGCGTCATTTCCGCATCGAGTAGCAATTCGTCGCTCATGGATTTCGTCTCCTTCAATACATTGCGCAGCCACTCGCCGAGCTTTGACCGCCCGGCTTTGTTGAGATAGTGACCGCCGCCAAATTTGAATACCGTTACAGTTGCCCCGGCCTTGTCATAAGCCTCTTTGGTCCGGTCAGCGTTTTTTGGCGCAATCTCCGGGTCGCTATGGCCGTGGGTGATCAACACCGGCACCTTCGTGGCCGAGCCGGTTTTTTGCCCGCCCAGCTTGCCGGACAGGCTGGCTACCCCGGCCACATGGGTATTGGGGGTCAGAGCGTAATCGTTGGCCACAACCGCGCCCTGGCTAAACCCGACCAGAATCACCCGGTTCCCATCGACCGGGTAGAGGTTGGGCAGCGCCTGGATGAAGCTGGCCAGCTTTGAGCGGGCCGTCCCGGCGTTGCCGGTAAACCAGCCAAACTGGCTGTCCCCGCCATCCCCGCCGACCGGGCCTCGCGGGGAGACAACGGCCACGTTGCGGGGGAAGGCGCTGCGATGTGACCACATCTGCCGCTCGTTGCCATTCCAGCCGTGCAACAGAACGATGACCGGCACCCGCTTGGCTGCCGAAGCGCCAGCCGGAATGTCGGCGATATGAGTCAGCCCCCCGGATTTCGGCTCATCGGCCTGCACCCATTGGGCGGTTGGTGTCGGGAGTTGCGGTTTATAGGCGGCCATTTTGTGTTACATCCCCCATTTCGCCAGCTCTTTTTTCAGTTTTGCCTGCATTTCATACGGATTAGAGTACCGCGCCGTTGTGGTTTGCAGTTTGACCAACGGGACATAATTGTATGATTTCGGGGTGTCGCCGGGTTTGACGTACTGAACCCCGACCGAGCCGGTCACCCGGCTGCCGGTAGCCATCTTGTCGGAATATTTCCGTTTCAAAACTACGTCATCAATACTGACCATCAACATCAGTTTGCCATCACCCAGCGGCTTTTCGTAGATCGTCTCGCTGAGTTTTGATTTTGTCTGTTTCATGCCGGATAGCATTTTTCCGGTCTTGACCGCTCGTTGCACCTTACCAAACTCATCTGACGACACCCCGTACTTTTGGGAAAACACATCCACGACCGTTTGTTCATAAGCGCTCAGTTTTGGCCCGGCCGGTTTCGGCGAGATGTCCGGTTTCTGGCCAGCCGCCGCAGCGCGTTTAGCTTTAGGCAGCCGGGCGCTGCGCTGCTCAGGAGTAAGCCAGCCATAAGCCGCCCCGCCCGCTCTGGTAGAAAACTTTCCATCTTTTGGGTCGTGGTACGGATTCGCTTTCACGCTGGCCAGGGTCAACTCGGCCTCCATCAACGACAATTCCGCCTCTAACATCAACTGATCACTCATGAATTTCATCTCCTTAAACACGTTGCTTCAATCCGTTTCATGCTCTCCGCTCGCAGGTGATTAGCTGGCATTCTTCTGCTTCATTTCCTTGATTTGCCGGTCCGTTTCCAGCGCCTCCAGCCAGTCCGGCAGTTTCAACGCGACCACTCGCCGGGCTCGCTCTTTAAGGCTCAACGCGCTGTATTCCTGCTCAGACATCCGCCACGCGATCATCACCTGATATTCCCACAGCCTGACCGCTCTCAGGGTCGAATGCCCACCCTTCATCAGACTCATCGCCTGAAAAATCGGTTTGTCCTGGTAAGATGCCCGGAAACGTATTCTGGAGGACATCCTCCAGGTCCTCCAACTTCAACTGCGGCACATGGGCCGCCTTGCTTACAGCTTCATAATCAGCTTCGGTCACAACCCGGTCACGGTCAGCGGCGTCGAGGCAATTTTGCAGAATGTACTGCAAGACGTTTTTCTGCCACTGCGCCGCGGCTTTGACCCGCTCGCCGTGATGTTTCAGGGCAGCTTGATAGCGCACCCATTCGGTGAAAACCCACTGGCTGTCATCGGCCTGGGGTTCTTTCGGTGGACGACGCAGGGCCTGCTCCAGGTCATACTCAATGTCGTATTCCTGGCCATCCCCGGTTTTTACCTTATAGGTGAAAGGGCCGGGGTCTTCCGGCCCTACGTCGTCCAGCTCAAACAGATCGAGTTGGCGAACGCGGCAAGGTTTTTCGTCAGATAATGTGACTTCGGTAAACATTAACCACCTTCAACGAAACTTTAGCCCTTCGTATCTGAGTCATCCACGGGGCGTTTAGCTTTAGGCAGCCGGGTTGAGCGCTGTTTGGCACTAGCCGAAAACTTCCCATCTTTCGGGTCGTGGTACGGATTTGCTTTTACGCTGGCGAGAGTAATTTCCGCTTCCAAAATCGCCAGTTCCGCATCTAACAGTAATTGATCACTCATCGGTTACGCCTCCTTATTGCGCCAAAAGTTGAATGATTCCGGCTCCGCCTGTCGCGTCGCCGACCACCACATAATGATTGCCGTACTTGCTGGCATAGACGCCGTTGTACCCGGCATTGGTCAGCGAATCGAGGGTGCGCCAGCTCGCGCCGCCATCGACCGACTCAGCTACCAATCCGGCCGTGGCGTGGTCTACAAAGACCCGCAGCAGTTCGCTATCCCCACCGGCCAGCTTGTGTTTGCCTTCCAGTTCGATGCCAATGGCGCTGTAGCCGGTGCCAAAATCCTTGACCACCGTCCAGCCGCCCGCGTTCTGGGCCGCATTGTTGTTGCGGTAGACTTTGGTGCCATTGCCGATGTAGATAATCCCGTCGTTGGCGACTGCAATTGACGTGCTGGCCGCCGCTCCGCTGGGGCCGGTCCGGGCAGCGAACACGCCGCGGTTGTTGGCCATCTCGCGGACAATGAGATTGTTGGCCCCGACCGCGTAGACGTTTTTATCGCCATCAATAGCAAAGGCGTTAACGGCATTTGCCCCGTCGTCGTAGAGCTTGGTCCAGCTTTCACCCTGGTCGGAGCTGAGCCAGATCGCCCCGGCGCTGGTGCCCAGATACATCCGGTTGTGGTCCAGCCAGCCCAGCGCGGTCACGGTATCGGCAGCATTGCCAGACTCGACAGTTTTGGTCGTCCAGGTTCCGGCCCCTTCGTTACCCAACTCTTCGTCGGCGCAGGCGATTTGCAGATTGGTTCCGGCCGTGCCAGGCGCAACGACAACCCGGAAGCGGCTGCCAATTGGCCGGACGGCGATCTTGCTGATGTCAACATCATTGCCAAACGGCTTCGCTGCCATCGCTGCCCAGGCTCCACCGCCGTTGGCCGTGTACAGTACGTTGGCCGCGGCTCCGGTCGCTGCGGCGCACCCGGCATACATGATTTTGTCACCACCAGGGTAGCCGCCCGCGCAACTGACTTTCTCGTCTTTTAACCCGTCGATACAGGTCACGTTTTGGGTCTCGGCCGTAGTCAAATCAGAGAGGCTAATTCTGACCACGTCAATCACCGCCTGAAACGAAACGGCAACGCCGCTCTCGGTCAGGTTGCCAGCCGCCCGCAGCGGCGGCCCTTCCGGCAACTGGCGAGAGTTGATAATCCCCTGCGTAAAATGCCAGATGCGCTCCCAGCCGCTGGGGTTGTCCACGCTGGCGCAGGGGTTGTAGCGCCGCTGCATGTGGAATGTCCGGCGACGTTGCGCCCACATCTCCAGCTTGTTGATCTGGGCCTTCTGGAAGAAGGTAAAGTTAGTATCCGGCTGGCCGCTGGGAGGCGTCTCTTCCAGCGCATAGGGGATGAAATCCCCGTTGGGGCCGTTGACATAGACGGTGGCCCGGCCGCCAAATGGCTCGGTGGCCCCGCCCATACCAAGCGGTTGCATGATTTCAAAAACAGAACCCGGCCCTTCGGTCGGAAACCACAGGCCATAACGATTGATTGTACCCATCAGTAAAACCTCCTATTGGTCGCCGTATCCGGCATCAATTAACCTCAAAGCCAACCGGAAGGATACGACCGGCTGGCTTGTTATTTTTGCTTGGCTCACTGGCTAACCTCACCAGCGGGCCGCGTACGTCTCGTCACGCAATAATTCTCGCCCCATCTTTGTCACAGATTCTTTTGATTTCTTCATATCTTTGCCAAAAGCGTTCAGGACCGACGAGGCAGATGGGGAGAGATGCCCTTTCGACGAGACCCAAATCGCATACTGTTTTCCTAAAGCCTTGTCGGAGACTCGGTTGGGAACGGTGGTCAGCCATCGTTCCGCTTGCTTTGCGTAATCATTCCCGTACCTTTTCGCAACTTCACCAAGATGCTCATGGTCAGCATCGGTAGAGTTTGTCCCCCCGCCGCCCGCGGCGTTCATGCCATACTTTTTCCCGCCCGCTTTCGGCGCAAACTTCCCATCTTTGGGGTCGTGGTATGGATTTGCTTTCACGCTGGCCAGCGCCAGCTCTGCCTCCAACAGCAATTGATCACTCATCGGTCAACCTCCTGCAAGCGCCTTCCTGAACCCTCGCCGCATGGCGTTGTTCACAGCTTTATCAAAATCGTCTTTCAACTCGGCGTTAATCATGTCGCTCCAGTGGCGCGGCGGGAATCCGGGATGCCGCACCCATTTGCGATAAAGGACCACGCCGCCTATCTCAAAGCGCAAAACCCCTCGTGGGTCGAGGGGGTAAATCATGTGAGGGGGCGTGCCGGTTTTATCCAACCACCGCCACAGATCGCCCACAGTGTAATTGCCATACTGTCCCAGCGGCGCGTTGAGATTGGCCATCCGAATCCGCAGGTAGACCTCGACCGGCCCGACGCCAATCGCCGCCTCGAAACCGGGCTGGTGCATCGCCTGCCAGTTGGCGGTAATTCGCTCGCGGCGGCGGACGTGTTCGGCCCCGACCGGCACCAACCCGGCCCGCACTTCATCGCGGACAATCTGGGCCTGATATTTTGGCGACTGCGGTCGCCGGGTTATCGACATGCCGGTTTTACTGATGCGGGCCAAATTCCACCGCCTGCTTCAAAATCTTGTCCAGTGTTTTCTCGCCAATACCGGGCAGGTTCAATAGCATCGCCCGGTCGGCGGCTAATAACTCCGCTATTGAATGAATCCCGGTGTTGCGCAGCGCTGTTTTTAGTTCAGCGCCCAGCCCTTTGATTCCGCCAAACGGGTCGCCCATCGCTTGGTCCGCGGCGGCTTTCTGGAGCGCCACAGCCAGGCTAAAGACTGACACGCCGCAAACCTGGGGGCGTTTGGCCAGCGCCGGGATATTGACCAGATCGGCCTCGGATAAAACACCGGCCCGCTGCAAGTATTCGCCAATGCACCGGGCTTTATCGGCAAATTCCGTTTTTTCGATTAGCTGGATCAGGTTCATTCGTTGCCTCTCATTCTCGCATTCGCTTTAACGCTGGCCAGGACAATTTTCGCCTCCAAAATCGCCAACTCCGTCTCCAGCAGCGCCTGCATGCGCTGAGCGCACGGTACACAGCCATCAGCGCTCTTTTTGGCCGTTTTTCTACCGCACATACTCAGGGCAATGGCGATGGCCTGATTGCGGGTGGTCACCGGCTGTCCGGATTTTCCCATCATCAGCTTGCCGATTTTGAAGCGGTGCATGACTTCGTGGATGCACTCCTGCATCGGGTTCTTCTTCTCGGCCATCAGCAGCATTCTCCTGTGCGCGGCAGATGCAAGGTCAACGACAACCGAAAGCCGTGGTAGTTGAGCGCCGGGTGTGACAGCGAGTTACCGGTGACCGGCGAGGGCAGTATCCCGCTGAATCGCAGAGCCTGCCCCGGCATAATCTGAATGCAGGGGTTAGTCGCCAGCCAGTTCGCCCCTGGTTCGATATACGGCGCGTAAACCGCCGCGGCCGCCTCCATCAGCCCCGCACACGCATTCTTGACCTGATTGAAATCACCCTGGTCAATCGGATCCACGATGAACTCCAATTGCAGCGGCAATGTGCTTTCAAACGGGTCAATAATCCAGCTCTCCGGCCAGGTGAGCACAACCGGCAGATTATTGGTGCCCAGGCTGGGAGGATAATCCAGCCATTGCGGGGCCCACAGGTCCGGCGAGATCGTGGCGTTCAAGGTTTGGATGGCGTTGATGGCGGCGATGACAGACATCAACTACACTCCTGATCTTCCAAAGGGGGAGCGAAACGCCCCCAGAATTGATGAAATATCCTGCGGCATCCGGCTGGGCATCAGCGTGACCCCGGCTTGGGTCACAATCGGCCGGTCCATATCCCCGGCGCTGTCTTTTTGCATGTAGAGCCAGTTGGTAATGCGCCTGGTCACCTGTTCGATAATACCCATCGACCGGAAGCTGTACACCTTCGCCCCGACAAGGTGAATCGCTGCCGTTGTGCCGTTAACTGCCCTTTCCACCAACGGCACGCCATCCTGCCCAACCTCGTAGACGTACAAAAACTCGTCATCTATTTTGAGCGTGTGCAGCGTTTTGATGGCCGGGGCGAACCCGCGAACATCTTTCGTGTTGGAGACATCACCCACCGGCAACACCGCCACCTGGGCCGTCATCTCCTCGGTCAGCGTCAAACCGGTATCTACCCAGCATTTGTCATATTCGTCGTGATACCCCCAGATGCCATCAACCTGATTGGACCGTTGCGGCGTCTCGGTGAAATCAAAATACGCCGACGATGAGTTGGCGTTCAGGACGATCCGGTTATACGGTCTCAGGTTGGAATTGGTGCCGCAGGCCAGAAAGAACTCGGCCGGGGCAAGTTGGCGGTCGCCATTGTCGGTCGTGAGCGCGACAACCTCCAGCAGGTCGTCATCGACCTGGAGATAACCCCAGCCAAAACGGCCATTGTCCCACAAGGTATTGTCAGGGTGGTCGAAATAGCGGGTTTCACGCCGTACATAGAACTTGCGGCCGGTGAACTGGTCAACCATCCGGCTGGCCGCGTGGGCGAACATCGCCAATAAATCGTTATCGCGGTCGGTCTGATTCCGCCCGCGATAACGCTTCATATCGTCCAGGGTCACGTACTCGTTCATTACGCCTTTTTGGCAGCTCGCGCCGGTCGTTTGGCTGGTTCAACTTCCGACGCAGGCTCTGCGGCCGGTTCAACTTCGGCGGCGACCGCGGCTACTTTTGCGGCCGGTTCAGCTTCTGGCGCAGGCTCCGGCTTTGGCTCGGCTTTCCGGGCCGGTTTTTCAGCGCCGGAAACGAATTCGGCGAGTTTGGCATCAACCAGAAAATCGGCGTAATCATCCGGGTATTCGACCTGGGCACCCTGATCCAGCCGCATCGCCCCCATCCCCGCCCGATTCCTGTAATCGCGGTACGGCCCCGCTTCCAGAATTTTCACCTGCTTCATTATTACTGTCCTTTCCTGTCATTACCGCGTAATCAATTTCTTCATTACCGGGTAATGAATTCTGAGAGTTTTGGAGCATCTCCCAGAACGCTCGTTTGGCGTTGGGGTCAAGCCGTTCGACCAGCATGACCAGGACTCGCGGTTTCTGGTTGATGATCCATTCGATATTGTTGACAATCTGGGCCGTGTCATTCACAGCCTCTGACAAAACCTTGCCGCCCTCGCTGCTTTCGGCAATCATCACCCGCGCCGTCTCAACTTCCAGCATCAGGGTTTTGATACGCTCGGCGGCGGACTCCAACTCGTCGCAGGCGCTCCGCAAATCATCGGGCCATGCGTTCATTTGGTCGGCCAGCTTAATTGTATTGCTGGCGATCTGGCCAGACAGTGTCGCGGCGTTACGCAGCCTTGTCTTTATCTGGGGCAGTATTTGTAGGCTCACTGAGCAACCTCTTTATCAAGCGGTAAATGATGAATATGATGACCGAGTAGATAACCAATAGCGCCATCCCGGCCACGCTGAGCGAGACGTAAGTGTTAAAAAACATCCCTTCGGCCAGCCCTTGCCCGGCCAGCCACATAAACAGCACGCCAATCAGGCAAATGTAGGTGCCCAGGTAAAAACTGATGCCGTTGCGTTTGTTGGTCACAATTTCGAGATAGATATACGCCCCGGCCCCCAGGTGGATCGCGGCCAGCAGCGCTGCCCCGCTCCCGACCAGGAACGAAATAATTCTATAGGTCTCTTGATTTAGCATTCTTGAGGTTGTCCTTGATTTCCGCGAGCAGTCCCCACATTTGCCGCATCTGGTCTTTGGTGGCGTCGATGTCGCGTTGCATGGCGACGAACGCGACCAAAAGCTCTTGCTGCACTCGCAGCATGTTCTGAAATTCGGTTCTGTAGAAGTCCAATTGCCCCTGTAGCAACTGTATAGCTTGTTGGCTTACTGACCATTCCCGGCTCTCCTTTGTCGCCTCTTTTTGGGCCTGAAATTCCCAGCGATTAAGTTCTAACTCGATTTCCTGGGATTTATCTTTTTGCATGGCCTCTCGCCGGTCGGCCACATCGGCAACAAACACGCTAAAAATCCAGGCAACGGCTTTTTTAAGATCGTCAAATCGGACAACCACAATAAAGATGATGATTGCCCCAATCACGCCAACCTCGCGCCAGGTCAGCCCCTCAAATAATCCGTCAACAGTTTGCAGTAGTGGTATGGCCATTGGATGCTCACAAAAAAAAGGCGGGGCAGGCAGAATTCCTCCCCCGCCCTTAAGGTGGGTCACAAACGTGTCAGTAACGATGCGCCTGCGAGAAGGCTTACCCCATCAGGGTCAGAACATTGTCGGCTGGCAGCACCGTGTCGGCCTGGGTAACGGGCGGGAAGTTGGACGGCATCAGGAACAGGATGGCCGCGTAGTTGGCCCCGGTAATTCCGGCGACATTGAGTGAAACGAACGAGTGCTGAGCGCTGGGCAGGTTGCGGGTTTCAACCTGAAAGAGCAACAGTTGACCATCGTCGGTGGCCGCGATGGTCTTTTTGACTTTGGTGTCGTCAATTTCGACCGGCGTGCCATCAACGGCATCGGCTGCCTGTAACGTGAAAACGACCGCATCGGCGATACCGCCGAGGGCGACGAGTACAAAGAAGGTCTCGAACTCAGCCACGTTTACAAAATCGCCGGACGCCGGATATTGCCCCGCCGCGAGCGCCGTCTGGATGGCGGCGTTGGCGTTGGCAAATTTGACGTTGGCGTCAAGAGTAAAACCACTGATATTAAACATTTCGTCCTGGCTCCTTTCCGCTTAGCTCGCGGCTACCTTCTGAACAGCAAATTTCCACGGCTGCCAGACATCACCGCCGACCCGACGCCGCACCTGGAATTCGATCATGTTGATGCCGGTGTAGCTGTCGTTATAGCGGCGGATGGCCAGCCCCAGTCGTTCCACGATGGCATACCCGGAGAAGTCGCCATACAGCAGCGGGTAATTACCGGCCGCAATGTCGGGCATCGCTTCGCTTTCGCGGAAGGCGGAGCGCATGAAGCGGTCGCCATTGTCCAGGTACTCGAAATAGAAGCGGTTTTCGGCGTCCTGGAAGTTCTCAATCGTGCTGGCCGTTTCGCTGTTGGCCAGCCAACTGGCGGCGTTGGCATTCCGGTATTGTGAGGCCACCCCGCGCCGCAATTTCTTGACGCCGGTAACGGTCAGTGCAGCGGCGCTGCCAGATGGCACTTCGGCAAAGCTATGCTTGTTCACCCCACCCGGCAGCAAGCCACGGGGCTGGTTGGTGCCGGTGCCGGTGATAAACACCGCGTCCTCGTCGATGGCCAGGGTGTCGGCGACCTCCTCATTGAACAGGTCAATGATGTTTTCGGCGTCCTCAACCAGGCTGGCCGACATGCGCAGCCGGTAGGTGTACAGGTCTACGTTGATCCGGTCCAGGCCAAATTTGAGGTTTTTCTCGGCCGGGTTCGCGGTTTCGCCGCCCCATTCGCCGCGCAGGTTACCAGGGTAGCGTTTGTCGCCGCCCTCGATGCGCAGCCACTGAATGGAGTTGCTGGCCGTGCGAATAACCCGCGCCCCGGCTTGCCGGACAGCGGTCAGGCCGCGAATGCGCTTGTTGATGTCGTTGGTGATTTGCGGGGGGACAGCGTAGCCACCCAGGATGTCCTGGCCTTCAACCATCGTGGCCTTGATTTCGGTCACGCCCAACCCGCTCATCAACATCGACTTCACATCGGCCGGGGTCCAGAGTTGCCGGGTCAAAATCCGTTCGGGGTTTTTGCCGCGCAGGTATTTACCAAACGCTTTGGTCTGGTTGAAGATATGTTCGCGGAAATCGCCGTCATAGATTTCCTGCATCACCACCCCGGTCGGGTCGTCGATGCCTTCCAGCCCGGAGAAGCGAATTACGTTCACCGCCTTGATGACATCATTTTCCGGGTCCGCTTTGCCATCAACGTCATCAAACAGCGGGTCATCATCCGGGAAGTCGATGTCCTGAATCGGCTCATCACTGGCTTTCAGGAAATCCATCGCTTCCTTCATCACTTCGGCTTTCGCCTTAAGGGCTTTGGCCGCGTCCATCAGCTCTCGCGCCTGTTCCGGGTCACCGGAATTGGCCAGCAACGATTTAGCTTCGGTCACTTTGCTGCGGGCCTGCGCGTAGAGTTCCTGAACGGGGTCCAATTTGACTGTAGTATCAGCCGCCATTGTCACACTCTCCTTTGAAAAAATTCACTAAAAAATGTATCAATCGGTAAAAAAACTAGCGGTTAAGCTGTTCCAGCCGATGCGTTGCACCGGCTGTTGAAATGGCGGCATCCAACAGGTCCGCCTCGCGCATCAGATTTTTAAGGCCGTCGTCATCGTCGTCCACATAATCGTCATCGTCGTTACCATCGGGCACATCATCGTCTACCCAATCCCACTCGCCATCCTCACCTTCTGTGGGGATTTTTTTCACATCGTCATCATCTGCCAGCGCGTCATCCAGTTCATCCAGCTCTTCCAGCAACTCGTCGTCGATCTCCAGCTCATCATCGTCAAGTTCGGACTTGACCGCCTGATAGGTGGTTTTGACGTGCTGATAGGCCGCCTTAATCTGGGAGACCGGCAAAAGGCGGTGCTGCATGGGGACCGGGGTAAGCGTATCCTCGATGACGGGGAAAGATTTTAGCTGGCCATCTGTGCCGCGTTTAATCAGATGGCTGGCCGAACCGGGGCTATAAAACAACGCTTCTTTTTCGAGCAGCGGTTTAACCATCGACCAATACTGGCTTGACTTATCCAGCCAGCTTTCGACCCAGACGCCGGTATCGTCGGTTGCAGCTTTGACGCGATGGCCGATGACCGCCAGCCCCAACTTCTGGTCCAGGCCGTGGTGGAACAGGGTCGGCGCGTTGGGGTAGCGGTCGAGCCACAATTCGGTCAACCCCTTCACAAAGTAGTCACCACCCATGTCTTTGTGAGACGGGTCGCCCCACAACAGCAAATGGCCGCCCACAACAACGCCGGTCGGGTATTCGGTGATAGACTTGACCGCCAACGACTTAAATGGGCTGACCGCCGCGCCGATAGCCACATACTGAACTTCAACACGGGATGGGTCGCCGAATTCGATTTCGCCGCCCTGCTTGATGGTGTAGGGGTAAGAAAACAAATCGCCGCGATTGCTGACGATAAGTTGATCGTCAAGTACATCGCGGACGTAAGGCATCTCCTCCCCCACTTCATCCACAGGAGGCCGGTTGCCCATCCGGTCGCGGTAGAGCTTGCTCCATGTCCGGCGCACCCGGTCGGCCCGCTCGGTCAGGCTGAATGCCTTGATGACGGGACCGCTCGTTGTCATTGCCCACATCCCGGCCAGAGGGACGGCGATGTCGGCTGACTTCTTTTCGCCACAGGCCGCGCCCATCGCCACGGCCAGGTCATGCATTTGCTGCGCCATCCCGGCCGTGTCTTTAGCCGGTTCTGCCGCATCGTCAGCGTCAGCGTCATCGCTGGCCGCCGCCTTGACGGCCTTCGCTGGCGCAACCGGCTCTGCCGGTTCTGCCGGTTCTGGCTGCCGAGGAACTTCACCTACCACTTCGTCTTGTTTTTCTTCTTCGTTCATACCTCACTCCCCAGGACAAAAAAAAACGGCGCATGGTCAGATGACCATGCGCCGCAGGTTATTCACCGGAGACGCGGACTATTCCGCAAATTCCTACTATTGATTTTTTAGACTTACTCAGCGCCGCGACGCCAGGCGTGGGGGCGCTATCAGAATCATATCATATTACGCAGTAATCGTCAACAGTGCCGGAGAAATATACCTCCAAATGGCAACCGTCTTAATTCATGCCAGACCTGAGCTTAATGAGTTCGTCAACCAGCGCCGGTATCGCTTGATGCGCAGCGACAAAGAACTCGCCGTTAGCTTCAACCCGCCGCAGCCATTCATCATTCACCGGCTCATCAACACTCTCTCCCGTAAACGGCTGCGCCCGTTGGGCCAGCGCTTTCAAGTAGAGCAATTCTTCGTTGGTCATACGTAAGCGTTCATTTCGTGCAGACCCAGCATGTCCTCGACCCAGAAACGGGTGGTCGGGTGCAGAATGATACGGTCGTGGGTTTTTTTGTACCATTCGGCTGTGTCTTTTTTGCCGGAGATGGCCAGCCCGGCCCCATGCCAGTCAGCCAGCATTTCAACCTGATAACGATACGGCATTTCCAGCGCTTCCACGCCGTCGCCATCGCGCAGGAGCCAGTATTCCCAGTGGTGCGGGCCATAATGCATGTGATGCAGCCATGCAACCTTGAAGTCTTTAACCAACCAGTCTGGCCGCTCAGCCCGGCTCCACGGCCCATAGAATGACAGCGCATAAGGTTGCCACTCGGTTGGGGTGAATTTTTGCCAGTCGTGAATCAAAAGCCCCCACAGCGGCACGTCCAGTTTCACCCCTTCAATCAGGACGTACCATTTGTGCCGGAGCACGTACTTGAGATAGTTCAGGTTCATCAATAGCCAGGTCTTGTCAATCATTACCTCTTTGCCTCCTTTCGCGGCGGCTGGCCACCAGCCGCGGCACGCCGCGATAATCACATAGTCCGTTTAGCACCATGACCAGCGCCCTGGTCACGGTTTCAAGCAGCACATCGGTTTTGTGGTCCAGCGCCCGGTTATCAGTAGATGGCGTCGCGGTCGGATTTGAGTTTAGGCTCATCGTATTTGACCAGCTCCCCCTTGAATCGTTTTATGGCCAGCAGCGCTTGCCCCATATTGCGGTTTGGGCTATAGCCGTGAGGAGCTTTCGGCCCACACAGCATATCAAGAATTTTGGCCAGATTCTCGTCTTTGCTTGACCATTTACCATCGGTAACGGTGCATTCCGTTTTTCCAATCCTGATCGTGACCGACATCAGAGACTCCCTTCCAGCGCTTTCAAAGTCAATTCCATGTGCTCCGGGTCTTCTTTGGCGAACTTGAGCGGGTCCTGCCACAAATACTGAACCCCCATCGAAATGACCTCTGTCGCGTTATCGTAACTTTTGCCGACATAGGGGGTGCGGAATTTGTCTTTGCGCCCGTACTCCCAATCATTGTAGGTGGGATTGCCGGTTAACATTGACATGGGTTTTTCTCTTTCCCCGGCAGTTCGTTTATCAAGAAACGCTTTGGCGGCCTTGTACACTTTCCGGTCATGATGTTCCAGCCAATGGCCCATTTCATGCATTACAACGTATGACCCGTCCCCCTCGGCCATATCTACTCTATTCATAGCGGAGTTAAAACTGGCTCGCCGGTTACCGCGAACATCGACTGTGACGGCCCGCGCCAGCAGTTCTGGCCGCCGTTGCACCCGCGCCAGAAATTCAGTCATGGCTTCGTCTTGCCACTCTGCGACGCTGCCTTGCATTACCACAGTCAGGTCGAGCACGTTGCTTTTCTTGTGCATCCCCCGCCATATTTTATTTTGAGCGTCATCCTCCATCTTGCCGTACTCATAGTGAATCTGCTCAAGCTGTTCCCGCGTCTTGTCGTCGGTTATGATGCCCTCCATCGCGGCGGATATGGTATCATTGATCAGGCGGTCTTCCTGTTCCCGATACCGCTCAAGTTCGGTGTTGACCATCTTGCAGTAGCCCATAATGTCAGCCGCTTTAGCCCCGCTCTTCATCTCCGGCCACTTCTTGCCCCCCCGGTGCCTGTAGGGCACCCCCCTCCCGACCGGCACAAATTTCCCCGTTTTAGGGTCATGCCAGCGAATCGCCTTCACTTCGGTCCCCGGCCAGAAACTCTTGAGCGACGTGCGGACAGTCTTGGGCGGCATGTCCATCGTTTCAACCAGCACCGGCACATCGGCCGGAATATCCTTCATTGTCGCCGCCAGTTTTTGCAGCGCCTTGTTAATCCGCTTCCAGGACTTGTCCTCAAATTTGGGGTCATCCAGATCAATTCCGCTGGCTCCCTGCACCAGATGGATATTTTCCAACTTGCCCTTGCTATCGAACTGAAAGCCGAAGCGGGTGACCTTGTCCTCGAATTCGCCACGCTCGTACGACGACTTGCCCGGCATCATTTCGGAAATTATATCGCGGTGCGCCCCGCCGCGGGTAGAGACAATCAGGTCGCCGGTTCTGGGGTCCATAAAACCGGGGATGCGAGCCTCGGCCGGTTCATATACCAACGGTTTTACCACTGCCGGTAACTCGCCATTTTTAAGCCGTTTGTTGTACTCATCAACAGCCCTGCGCTGGTTCGCCTGAGATTCCTCGTAAATCTTCTGGAGAGAGGTCGGGTTTGAGACATAATGCGCTTTCGGCTGTTTATCCCCACCTGCCAGCGTGTACCGCTTGCCGCCCTGTTTTCCGGCGAACTTCCCGGTTTTGGGGTCGTGGTACGGATTTGCTTTCACGACAGCCTTGCCCTCGATAATCTTGGGCACAATATACGGTTTCCACTCTTTGGACAACCGTTCGCAGTCATCGCAATGCTCGGCGTTTTTGTCCAGAACCCAAAAGACGTGGTATTCGGTGCCGGTTTCCTCGATGCGCAGTGAGCAACGGCATTGGGTCATGCAGGCCGTCTCGCCGTCGCCGGGCACCTGGGGCAGGGCGTCGTACAGCTCGTCGCCGTAGGTAGCAACGCGCCCCTTCTCAAAGGAACGCACACTGCTGCCGATATAGAGGTTGGCCCGGTGAGCGATCCGGTTTGACAGACCATCAGGGGTGGCCGCCGCAAACGCGCCGCTTCTGATTTCCTCGGCAAAATCGGAGAGGTACTTGTACTGGCCGCGCAATTCCGCCCCTATCCGGCCATAGTCGCGGGGGAGCATCTTTTGCCGCCCCCCCACCGCCATGCCATATTGCGCCAGATAGGTCTCTTTGATAATCTCCCGCTGGGCCAGCGCCCACTCCTGAACAGTAATCTCTTCCCGGACCAATCGCCCGGCCAGATCGGCGACGCGCTGTTGCTGGCGCTCAATGAAGGTGTCGCGCAGTTCGACCATCTGGGCCGCGCCGATAATCTTCTTGGTCTTGGTGTTGCGATACCGGCGCAGTTTGGTGTTCCACTCCCAGATGGGGGCGGCCTTGATGTCGCCTACCAGTACATAGCGATGGGTCTCAAACGCTTTGGCCGTATCTACTTCGACCGACTCGGCGGCTTCTTCGGGGGCACCCAGTAACCCGGCCCATTCGGGCATAAGCTCATCCCAGATTTTGACCACCCGCACAAAATCAGCGTCGGTCAAATCGGCTACCGTCAGCAGGTCAGGCAGCGCTTCCCCCCCGCCGCGGGGAAGAAGCGCCAGGGCTTTTTTTCCGCGTAAATAGGCCTCCGCCCCGCCGAACAGCTTATGAACCTCATCGAGCATGGCCACGGTCTCCAATCCGGCCTTGATTTCATCGACCAGATAGCCGGGGATGTGCTGACTGTAAAAATCGTAAGTAGCCGGGTCATCGCCCCGCTGCCACATCTTAACTGCCCTGGCTCGCCATCGCCGCAGGTCGGCGATAGCCTCGTCCTTGTTGTTGGTATACTGCCTGCTCGGCCAAACCGACTTGGCCGCAACTGCCGCGGCCGGGGTCTGGTCTATAACTTCATCACCCAACGGCGAATCGATAGGCTTGCCCTGCTGCTCCTGGTAAGCCGCGCCGGGCGGCGTCGGCGGTTTGCCACCGCTTTCATCGCCACCACCGCCCGGCCCTGGCAGTTGCGGCGCTGCACCGCCCGGCAGTTTGGGTTGCCCTTTGCCACCGCCCTCGCCACCGCCCTGCTGCTGGGGATTGAAACGTTGCGCATGGGGATAGAGCATCTTGCCCAGTTCGCCGCCAATCGGTTTCATTCCGATTTCTTTGCGGCATTCGTCCAGGGTATAGATTGACCAGTAGAAGCGCCGCTCGGTCAATTCCATTGCCCGGTCGGTGGGGCGGGTGTCCCTGAATTTGGCTTTGAGATTTTTGTCATAATACCGCCAGACAATCTGGCCGCTGATGGCCCGGCCGAGGCTGACCATCAGCGGCCAGACGGCGAAGTCCATAAAATTGGCCCGCGCCGCCTGGGCCGTGGCCCGGTTGGCTTTGGCCGACCAGAACCCTTCGGGGATGTTGAAAATACGGTCAATCTCGTCACGGGCCATATTGCGCAGCGCCATAAACTGGGCGTCAGAATGGGTCATACCGATGGTTTTGGCGTCAACCTGCCCGCCGCGGGCAACCATAAACCGCTTCTTTTCACGGACCAACTGCTGCTCAATTTGCGCCCGCGCCGTCTCAAAGATGTCCTCGCGTAAATCGGCTGGCAGCAGCAGCAAAGTCTGGAGCGTCAGGCCTTTGCTGAACGTATCCAGATTCCAGCGGGTCGCCTGATCTTCGGCCTGCATGGGGCGGTCGAGGGGGGTGAATAGTCCGAAGCCGCGGCGGTAGCTGTTAATGTTCACCCGCCGCCAATACATCACCCGCTCTTTGGGAATCGGCACGCCTCTGGGGTTGTCATCAGGATAGTAGCGAAATTCCTTGATGTAGTTTTTGCGGTCGGCGATGGGGGCCATCCGGTCGCTGGGCACCGGCAATATCTCGGCGACCTTGCCGGTCCGGTTCAGGTTCATCAGCCAATACGCTTCGCCGCGCAGCAACGCCCAGGTGACGGTGTAGCCCCACAGAAATGAGGCGTCCAGAAACTCGTTCTGGCTGGGTGTTTTAAATACGGCGTTTAGCTCGTGGTCTGGCAATTCAACATCCTTGCCGTCCTTCTCCTCATGAACCAGTACCTCGCCCTGTGAGAACTCGCCGGAAATCAGGTCGGTGTTGCTGTAGACCCAGGCCGATTGCATGGCCAGTTGCCGCGCTTTTTCATCGCTCAGCGTCTGGAGCAACCCCCGCCCATCCGACGAATCGGACTCGCCGGAAAAAATGGTCTCAAATGAAACGCGGGGCACGTCATCTGCCTTGACGTACCCCCGGCTGTTCAGATAGCCGTCCACCCATCTGTCCCAGAATGCCATCTTACTCCTCCTTCAACGACCGAGCGTTAAAGACCAGCCGCCGCAAATCCTCCAGGTGGTACTTGACCGCTTCCAGTTGGCCCGCCGAGCCGACATCAGATGGCCGTACGCCACAGTTCCACAACTCGTCCATTAACACCTGGGCCTGTTCCGGGGTGATTTCGAGCGTAGGTGCCCCAGAAATGGAGAGATCGACCTCGGCCATCGTTACCGGTTCACCCAGCCAGACTTTGCCCTCCCTTCTGATAAAAACAAACAGTTCAATCGCCTGCAACATAATGTTGCGCTGCGCTCTGATCTCAAGATTCCTTTCAAGCATTCGCCAGCCTCATTTCTGCCGTATGCAACAAAATGTTGCGCCGGTCATGTTTTTTGACTCCTGTCGAGCAGCCATTCGGGGCTTGGCCAGCAAACAGGGCAAGACCGCTTGCTGGCCAACTTCCCGGTTTGGGGATCGTGGTGTGTGACTCTACGGTTACGCCTGCTCCAACCGGTCCAATCTCGCCTCAATCGCCGCCAGCCGCTCGGCCAGCGACACCACCCCATTACGCCGTAATTGGAAGGTGAGCCGGACGCCGGTATGATCGGCGAGCATACCCATCCCGGCGACCACGTCGCTGGCGATGGTCGGGTCCAGCACGTAAACGGTCACGCCGCCCGGCTCGCCCTGCCGGACCACGCTGCCCTGTACGTGTTCAACCTGCCCGCCGCCAGACGTGAGGACAATGTCGGCCCGGTAGGGTAGCGGCGGCCGCCATTTGAACTCCTCGTTGACCAGATACTGGCCGGCCGTCGAGTAGGCGAAGGCGACCGGCACATTCGGCACCGGGAAGCCATTCTCATCAATCACCTGCGCAACCAACCGCTGGCCCTGATAGCCGGTCGGGGCGGTGCGCTGGATGTCCACCAGCCGAAAGACGCCCTCTGTGGTCGGCGTGTTGGGGATCAACTGCGCCTGCCAGTTCACCTGAAAATCGACCGGCAACACATTTAACGGCTCGTACTGCTTCATTGACCTGCTCCTTTCATTAACCGCTGATTGTTTTCTTCCTGCTTGCGGCAAGCCTCGACCGCCTCGATAAACGTGTTACGTTCGGCGTCGGGGAAGCCGCCAGACGCCTGGACGGTTACCCGCGGGTGACCGTGCCAACTAAAAAACTTAACGGCGGCTCCCACCGCCTCACACCATTTGATTGCTTCATCCAGTTCCACTTACATCCTCCTGCTATCAACCAATAAAGCCAAGGCTGAACGCACGTTCTTTGTGCAACTTGTTGAACGCCCCGCCCGTCGCGTCTACCTGATCATCATTCCGGCCGAAGGGGAAGGCAGTCATCTCTTCGATGTAGGCGCTATTCCAATCGGCCCGTTTGACCCGCACGTTTCCGGCCTCGGCCTGGGCGGCAAACGGCTCGGCGTTGACGATTTTGCTACCACTGGCCCGGTGCGCCTTAACCGGGAAACCGGCCAGCAGCCGGGTAATGGTGTCGGCGGCTTCCTTGCCGCCCGATCCTGGTTCCTGCTCAACCCAGATTTCAACGGTGTTGTTGTACTTATCCGCATCCATCTGGGCGGTTTGCAGGATGACATTTTGGGCCTCAAACGGGCTAAATTTACCGTGAACCACATCCTCGATGTAGTACAGCCCATCCTCCGCCTTGCAGATAAGCACCCCGGCCGTATAGTCCGCGGTGGGGCCGGTCCCGGCCGCCCGGTCCCAGAAGCGCACCCGTTCACCGCGGCGTGGCACTTCTTCCACAATCTGGAACCAGTTTCGCTTGAAACGGCTACCTTCGCTGGGGCGCGGCACGCCCTGGTATTCGGCGGCCCAGGCGTTAATCCCGACCTCGCTCCTGATCTCGGCCAGCGCTTCCGCCGAGAAGCGCTGCGGAGCCAGCGGCTCGCCTTCCTTGCGGCCAAGGGGGTCGAGCAGACCCAGCGGCAGATTCAGGAATTTGTTGTTTTGGTCACGTTCTTCCTGCGACTCGGCCATCGCCGGCAGGCGCAGCACGTGCCACCTGTCGCCGCCTTCATTGAGCAGCCGCCCGCCCAGATCGTCCTGATGCCAGCGGGTCATAATCAGCACGATGACCCCGTTTTCCCAGATACGGGTACGAAACGTGCCGCGCCACCAATCCCAGATGCGGTCCCGCTGGGTCTGGCGCATCGCGTCGGCCCAACTGGCAAACGGGTCGTCGATGATCCCCAGCCGCGCCCCGTGGCCAGTAATCGCGCCGCCAACGCCCACCGCCAACAGGCTACCCCGCCGCCGATATACCTCCCAGCGAGAGACCGACCGCGAACGGGGATTTGTTCGCACCGCAGGAAACAAGCGCCGGTATTCGACGCTTTCGACGATGGCTCTGGTCTGGCGGCTTTTGCTCTCGGCCAGACTGCCCGCGTAGCTGGACAGAATCACCGGCTCGTTGGGGTAATGGCCCAGCCAATAGGCCGGAAAATGGACGGAAACAAGTTGGCTTTTACCGTGCTGGGGCGGGGCAAAGATCATCAAACGCCGGATGTCGCCGGCTATGACGGCGTCAAGGGTTTCTCCCACCAGCTCGTTAAAAGGCTCGACCACATATTGGGGATAGGTGTAAGGGACAAAGTCGATAAAACGCCGCCGCGCTCTGGCCGCGTCAATAAACTCATTGAAATTGGATGTTTCGTTAAACCGTTCCGCCACCTGCTGCCGCAGGGCTTGCCGCAACGCCAGTTCCGCGTCAGGGTTGTTTTTAACCCATTCCCGAAACCAGCCCGGTACAGCAGTTTTTTGCTGGCGGTCAAACATCTACGCCTCACCGTCCGGCACACCATCGCTTTCTGCACCATCGGCCTCCTGTTCGTACTCATCGCTGTTGGCCATCTGCTCGGCCACGTCGCCAATGATGTTGGCCGTCAGCTCCTCCAGCAGCGCCTCCACGTCCCTGGCCGTCACGCCCGGTGGCAACGCATCGCGCCAGTCGCCCAGCCCACCAATAATCTCGGTCTCGGTGCCGGTGGACAGGCGAGCCAGCTTGTCGGCGGTTTGCAGCGCCCGCGCCAGCGTATCAAAATTCCAGTTGGCAGGCAGAATGATGGTTTTACCATCCTCAACCTCCTGCCGGGCCAGTGGGAACTTGAGCATCTGTCGGGCTTTACCCGCCAACTGCTGCGACAGATCCCAGGCGTCATCCTCCCATTGCTCGATACGTTCGCGGCGGCGGGCAATCCGTCGCTTGCGCTCCAGGTCCTCCCAGGCTTGCACTCTGGCTACCCAGGCATACTCCCGCGACCAGCGGGCAATTGTCGCCCACCAGCGCGTCGGCGGCTCGGCGGCTTCGCCCCGTTGGGATAACTCGTACTCTTCCTCGTAGCGTTTGACCAGCCGCCGCAAATTGCGGTTCAGGCCCATCATGGCGTAGTCAAACAAGGCTTGATTGGCTTTGGGGGACTCTTCCGGGATTTGTTCCAGCGGGTCCAGGTCAGACCATTCGACTCGTGACTTGCCTGCCATCAGCAATCCTCGAAATCAATTCCTAACCGCTGCCCAAAGGCCCAGCGCGCTTTCTTGGCCAGCCCCATCCGCAGGTCGCCGGGGTAGGGCAGGTCGAATTCAAAATCGAGGCTCTTGGCCAACTCGCAGCGGTCGATAGGTTTCGGTTTGCGGCAGATAACCGTCACGACCTGGCTCATGTAGTAGCCGGTCTTGACCTCTTCAAAGAAGAGATTCCACAGCGCCTCCCACTCCTCCATCGAGTGATACTTCTGGGCCTTCGGCGCGGCCAGAAGGTCGCCCAGCTTCATATTCGGCTCATAGTCCAGAATGAAGCCGTGGTCACTCTGGCTGGTTTTGTCCAGCCCCTTGCGGCCCATGTAGTTTTTCCATGCGCCGCTGCGGTTGCTTACCGCCGACGAGTAGACGGTGGCGTTCTGGGCCAGCCCGGCGAGAATGCGGACGATATGCACCCGGTCCTCGAAAAACGGCACCGAGTTCATCACCGCCGTCAGAAAGATGCTGTCCCATTGCTTGCCGCTGGCCGCCACGTCCAGAAACTGCGAGTTCATCTTGACGCTGGCGTCGTGGTCGATGGTGTCGCCTTCCAGGATCACATACGGCTCAAAGGCGTCCACATCGAACCCGGCTTGCCGCAGGTTCTTAACCTCTTTCATCCGGCCCGCGCCGAAGTCAAGAATCGAGCGGCCATGCTCGCGTTCCCAGGCGGTAATGTGTTCGGGATTGGTCAGGAAAAAGCGGTCAGGGTGTTCGTTGGGCATGACCACAAAAGTGAAACCATAGCCCATGTGGACCTGGGGCGGGGTGACTCGCGACCGGCGAAAGGAGTTGTGGCGCAGGTAATCGGCAAAGCGACTTTTGATGTCGAAGTCCATCGTCAGATAATTCAACATCGCTTCGGCCAGCGCCGCCTCCTCGTAACTCAGGCGGATGACCGGCACTTCTTCGGCGTGAGTTTCGGCCAGATACTCCAGCCGGCCGATCCCATTGACCACTTTCAAATCAGGGTCGATGATGATCGGCATCATGACGCCGTACTTGCGCAGCGCCCAGGTGATGTTGCGGGCATACGTTACCCATTCGCCGGAGTTGGCCTTGAGCAGTGGCTGAATGGGCATCATCTCCGGGTTCATGCAGCGGTAGAACTCCGGCTCGCCAATCTTCTTGTCCGGCACTTTTTCGGCCAGCTTGTGGATGTCAGCCGCTTTCAGCCGCTCGGTCAGCCTGGCGCTGGTGACCGTGATGTCCATATCGTTCGTGGCCCGGTTAAAAATGATGTTGAGCGCCTTGCGCTTCTGGATAGGTAAATCGCTCTGAAAGAAACGGACGGGGATCATCTTGACCCCCATCCGCCCCGCCACCAGATGCCGCTGGTGCCCGGACGACAACTCGCCGCTTTTGTCGGCGAATAAAGGCAACAAAAAACCGAGCTTACGCAACGATAACTCGATCATATCCAGCCGTTCCGGGTCGGAGATGCGCGGGTTGTAGGTGGACGGGTTGACCGTATCGTGCGCAACCAACTTGATTGGGGAGACTTTCTGCCTGGCCAGCCGCCGCGCTTCGGCTTCCTTGCGCCGCTGCTCATCGCGTTCTTTTTTCTGCTGCTCTTTTTCAAGTTTAGCTTTGCGCTGCCGGAGTTCGGCCACCTGGCTTTTGACCTGTTTTTTGCTTGCGTCGCTCAGAGCCATTGGCTTACGCTTCCTGTCCGGCCTGAATGATTTCGTACAGCCCCAGCCGCCGCTGCAATTCGGTCTCAACATCGCCTTTGCCGAAGCCGACCATCTGCCGGATAGATTCTTCAAGCTCCAGGAACTCTTCCCGGCCCATCGGGAAGTTGTATTTGCCGATCATTACCACCGTATTGGCTGCCTCAACGACTCCCTGTCCCTTCGTTTCGCCGCCCTCATCGCCATCATCGTCCGGCCCCAGCTCGCCGCCCTCATCGTCATCATCGTCACTCCCGCTGCCGGTGTCCTCGTTCCCGGCCAGCATGGCGGCAAAGGCATCCCCCGCCGCGGCAAAGATGTCATTCCCCACACCGTTATCGCCATTTTCGACAATCGTCGTGGCGGCGGTCACCCTGGATAGCAGCAGGTCCAACTCATCGTTAGAGACGGTGACCGGCACGGCCTCCTCGGTTTTGAGCATGTCGAGCACCCGGTTGTAGCCTTCGATGTCGTACATCTTGGCGGCGTCCAGGCCATTAAGCACTCCACCGGCCAGGGTCAGGTTGTTGTGATCCACGGCCAGCCGCATGGCTGCCGTCTGGCTGCTGGCGTCGATACCGAACACGACCGGGACACACCATTCGCCGTCATCTTTGGCGGTCATAATCCCGGCCGGGATTTCAACACCTTCAGCTTGCAGTTCAACCAGGGCTTTGGTCCGGCCGTTGCCGTAAACTAACCCGCCCTGACTATCATTCAGAGTCGGGTCAAACTTCGGCGGTTTCTGGAAACCATATTTGACAATGGCCTCTTTGATTTTGGCCATATCGTGCAGCTTCGGATTGAGCTGCCATTCCCACCCGGCCGCCACGCTGAGCCGGATATACTCAAGTTTCAATCGTTCTCGTGCCATTGGTTCTCCCTATAAAAATGGGGCCGCTTCACCTACACTCCCACAAGTCCTCACCGCCATCCTGAACCCGGCGCAACCCTGGAGGTTCAGAACAGCACCCGCCTTAAGGCGGCCTCGGTGAAGCGGCCTTATTTTGCTCAGAATTTATTTCTTGACCGCGACCCAGGCGGCGAAGTTCATCCAGCGCCAGAAGCAGTCCACTTCACTGAATCCTGTCCGCCGCAACAGGTCAACATTCCACTCGGCGGTGAGCGGCACCAACACGCCCTCAAGGCTCAGCCGCTTGCGCTGAATCTCTTCCTCGGTATAGCCGTTCTCCCGCTTCAAGCCGTAGTAGATGTCCACCATCCAGTTGTCGATAGGCGCGGTATTGCCGGTAACTTTCTCAACCAGAATCAACGCGCCGCCCGATACGGTCTGGTCGTAGATGTTCTGGACAATCTGCTGGCGGTATTCGATGGGGGTAAACTGCAAGGTCAGGACACACAGAGTCACGCTGGCCCTGACCGCGGGGTATTCCCGGCGCAGGTCAACATTCTGGATGCTGACCACGCCGGATTCCATCAGGCCCTTAAATCGCTCTTTCGCTGCGGCCAGCATCGGTTCGCTGACCTCAACGCCAACAAAGTGGTTGGTCGCGCCATAGCGGTCAATCAGCTTTGACATCGCTTCGCCGCGGCTGCACCCCAGATCAACAATCTCGGTCTTGGGTTGCCGGTAGCGGCAGGCGACCTCAAAACAGGCCTGGCGCATAATCTCGTAATACGGGATCGAGCGCTCCAGCATGTTGTCGAACACGTCGGTGACATCGCCGTCAAACGACCATTTGCCGTTGGGCAGGACGTGGTCTACGGCGTCAGGCTGCGACTGCGGCATCTTTGGCCTCCCTGGCGGCGACCATCGCTGCCGCCTCCGGCGAGGGGGTGTGCAGCATCCGGCGCAGTTCGCCAATGATTTTGTTCAGATCGCCGTCAAATCGGGCTTCCAGCGCTTCGACCCATTGTTTGAAGCCATCCCGCGGCACGCGGAATTTGTACTTGCCCCACCGCACCGGCACGCCGCGGTCTTTGCGGGTGTAGCCCTGCGAGCCGCCAATGACGTACTCCTGAAAGACTTCCAGGTCGATTTCATCAACGGTAACCGGCAGTTCGCCCATCTCGCGCACGTCCCGCAACACGTCGATGTACTTCTCCTCGTTGTACATCTGGGTCATGTAGACCGGGGTGAAGTTGCCGCCCGCCATCGTCAGGTTGTTGTCATCAATGGCGAACGCGGCGGCTTTTTTCTCGTCGCCAATCTCGTTGCCAAAGTAGATCGGAATCAGCCACTCGCCATCCCCGCCTACGTCGATACCTCGCGGCGGTAGCAGCCCCCGCTCCTTCATCAGTTGCAGGGCCTCCATCCGGCCGTTGCCGTTGACCAGCCCGCCCGCCCCGTGGTTGAGACTGCTCTCAAACTTGGGCGGGTCAACAAACCCGTCTGTTTCAAAGGCCCGCACCATCTTTTCCAGATCATGCAGCTTGGGGTTGTCGTCCCACTTGCGCAGCGTGGCCAGCGGCACGTAGTCAATTTGCATGATATTTTCCCCTTGCGGGGTAATTGCACCTTTTCTCGCCATACGTCCTCCTAACGACTTGAAAAATAAAAAGGCGGCAACCGCTCGCCACCCTCTGCTAAAAAGGACGAGCGGTTGCCGCCTGGCTGTCATTTACTCTTGACGTTTTTCACTTTATAGTGAAATTAAAGTTTTGTCAAGTCATTACGCATTTGATAATTTACCCCTGTCACCCCCAAAAAGTGACGATTGTCACTGTTCTTTTTTTCTTTCTTTTGTTAAACTTGTAGGCAAGGCTTCACTCCAGCGATTTGTAGCAATTTCATCCATATTCCATAGGGAGGCGCTCACCGATGAACGACGCATCCACCCACCAGCACGCCGAGGGCGACCGCATTGCCCAAGCCGCCGAGCGCGGCATTGCCGTGGTTGGCGATTACAACGTTATCAACGCCGGCCAGCCGTACCGACCACCGCTTATGCGCCCGCCGCGCGCGCAGCACTTCACCGACCGCAGCGACGAACTGGCCGACCTGCTGGCGCAGGTGCAGCCGGGCCGGGTGGTGACGCTCTGCGGGCCGGGCGGCATTGGCAAAACAGCCCTGGCCGCCGAAGCCATCTGGCGGTTGGCCCCGGCCCAAACGCTCCCGGAACGTTTCCCCGATGGTCTGTTTTATTACACTTTCTACGGCCAACCACAAGCCGATTTGGCCCTGGCCAGCCTGGCCCAAGCCTTTGGGGAGGAGGTGAAACCCACGCCTCGTGCCGCCGCGCGTCGCGCCCTCAATGGCCGCACCGCCTTGCTGCTGCTCGATGGCGCGGAGGATGCCGACAACCTGCCCGCTATGCTGGATGTGACCGGGCAGTGCGGCGTTATCATCACCAGCCGCAAACGCAGCGACGCCCCGGCCGATTTTACCGACCTGGCCCCGCTACCGCCGGCCGAAGCGGCCAGACTGCTGCGCGATTGGGCCGGTCAACCTGTGCCCGACAGCGAAGCCCGCCCTCTGTGCGAGTTGGTCGGCCATTTGCCGCTGGCGGTGCGGCTGGCCGGGCGCTATCTGGCCCGCAGCCACGACAGCGCCGCCGACTACCTTGATTGGCTGCAATCGACCCCGCTGGAGGCCCTCAACCAGGGGCAGCGCCGCCACGACAGCGTGCCGCTGCTGCTGGAGCGCAGTTTGAAGCAGGTGAACGAGACCGCCCGCAGCGTGCTGGCGGTGGTGGGGCTGCTGGCCCTGGTCCCCTTTGACCGGGAAACGATTGCCGCCGCGCTGGAGACCGAGGCTGCCGTCCTGCGCCAGCCCCTGGCCGAACTGCTCAATTACGGCCTGCTGCTGCGGCAGGGGGAGCGTTACGTCATCAGCCACGCCCTGGTGCTGACCTACGCCCGCAAAATGCCCCGCCCCCCCGCCCCCCTGCTCAATTTGCTGGCTTACTTCACCGCGCTGGCTCAACAGCAGGACGAGCGGGGCCGTGAGGGCTATCTGCGTCTCGATGCCGAGCGCCGCCACCTGTTGGAACTGCTCGGCCGCTGCTCGCCCAACCAGGCCGGAGCCGCCCTTAATTTGCTCAACGCTATTGACACATACCTGATGCTGCGCGGTTATACTGTCGAACGACGACTGGCCTGGGAGAGCGGCCTGCGCTTGACGGTTGACGCCGGCGATGAGCGGGGGCAAGCCAACTGCATCAAAGCTTTGGGCGATGTCCATCTGAGGCTGGCCGAGTACGAGGCCGCCCGCCAGCGCTATGAGGAAGCCCGCCCCATCTATCACGCCATCGGGGACCGCCTCGGCGAAGCCAACTGCATCGATAGTTTGGGTCAAGTAGCTATGCGTCAAAAAGATTGGCCAACAGCCAAGATCACTCTACAAACGGGCCTAAAATTGTATCAGGCCATCAACTCAACTTATGACCTCGCTTGGTCACACTATTTTCTGGGGCAGGTTGCCGTCGGACAGGGTGACCCAGCCACTGCCCAGGAATACTATCAAACGGCGCTCAAGTTATTTGAAACTATAGGCTTGCAGTCCCAGGTGAAGATGGTGCAACAGGCACTGACCAATTTGAAATCGTAACCAACCTGCGCAAAAATTCAGTGCAGGTGTTAATAATTCACTTGAAAGGAGTATTTCTAATGGACCCGATTTCCGCCGCTTTAATTGGTGGTTTAGCCGTTGGTGTTGCCAGCGGGTTAACCGATACCGGCAAAAAATTAATTATAGATGCCTATGACGCGCTCAAAGCCGCTTTGCGGCAAAAATACGGCGTAGACAGTGAATTGGCCAACGCTGTGGAGCAGTTGGAGAAAAAGCCAGACTCCAATAGCCGCCAGGGGATGGTGCAGGAAGAAATAGCCGCCGCCGGCGCGGATAAGGACGCCGACCTGTTGGCCAAAGCCCAGGCCCTGCTGGATAAACTCAACGAGCAGCCGGGAGGCAAAACCATCATTCAGCAGATTGCCAGTGGCAGCAACATTGCCCAGGCCAGCCACGGCGGCACCGCTACCGTCACCGTAAACCAGCCGAAGGAATAAACACGCGCCCGGAGGCAACAACCAATGAGCGACTTCACGCCCAGCCAGCAAATCGCCAGCGGCAAAAACATTGCCCAGGCGTGGGGGCCAAACGCCTCGGCCAACGTTACTGTTTACGAGTTTGCCCCGCCCGCCCCGGTCGATGCCGCAACCCTGGCCGCCGCCCGCCGTCGGCTGGCCGAGATGCCGCTCGATGACATCCCGGAGCCGGCCAACCCGCCGCCCGGTTCGCGGCTGCCCTACACCATTAACCCCCATTTTGTAGGCCGCGAGGGCGAACTGCGCGCGCTGGCCCGGTTGCTCAAGGCCAACCAGGCCCTGGTTACCGGCCAGGTGGTCATTACCGGGCTAGGCGGCGTGGGAAAAACTCAACTTGCCGCCGCCTTTGCCCATCACTACGGCCATTATTTTGCCGGCGGCGTCCACTGGCTCAGCCTGGCCAATCCCGCCGCCGTGCACGCCGAAGTGGTGCAATGCGGCCTGCTGATGAGCCTGCGGCCAGATTTTGGCCAGCTCAAACTGGATGAGCAGGTGCCGGCGGTGCTTGCCGCCTGGCAAAGCAACGTGCCGCGATTGCTCATCTTTGACAATTGCGAGGCTGAAGAGTTACTGGCCCGCTGGCGGCCGCCTGTGGGCGGCTGCCGGCTGCTCATCACCAGCCGCCGGCAGCCGTGGAGCCGCACGTTGGCCGTGCAGCCGTTGCCGCTGCCACCCCTGCCCCGCGCCAGGAGCATTGATCTGCTGCTCAAGTTCCGGCCCGATTTGGCGGCCACACCTCAATCTCCTCCGCTTGGCGGGAAGCCGGATACTCTTCCCCCCGGTGGGGGGCCAGACGCCGCATTCAACGCCATTGCCGCCGAACTGGGCGACCTGCCGCTGGCCTTGCACTTGGCCGGTAGTTTTCTGGCTCGCTACCGGCGCACCGTTACCCCCGCTAATTACCTGGCCCAGGTGCAAAACATCTCTCCCGGCGGGGGAGACCTGCTCACCCATCCATCCCTAATCGGTCGTGGCGCGGAGTGGTCGCCCACCGGCCATGAACTGCACGTGGCCAAAACCTTTGCTCTTAGTATTGAGCAGCTTAATCCCGCTGACGCCATCGACACCCTGGCCCGGCAACTGCTGGCCCGCGCCGCCTGCTTCGCTCCCGGCGAACCCATCCCCACGGCTCTACTGCTGTCCACTGTTGCTGTCGATGACGAAGCCGGCGATCCGCCATCCGCAATTCGCAATTCGCAATTTGACCTGGACGATGCCCTGCGCCGCCTGACCGAACTGGGGCTACTGACCACTGCCGATGGCCAGACCGTCACCTTGCACCGGCTTCTGACTGACTTTATTCACCAGGCTGTGCCCGACCTCGCCGCCCTGCCTGCCGTGGAGTCAACGCTGCTGGCCAAGGCTAATCAACTTAACAACGCCGGCGACCCCCGCCCACTGCAAGCCTGGCAATCTCACCTGCGCCACGTAGCAGATACCGCCCGAAAACGGACCGATGAACAGGCTGCCCGTTTATGTAGTGCAGTCGGTTATCACCTGGACCTGACGGGTGAACTGGGGACGGTGAAACCGTATTATGAACGGGCGCTGGCCATCAATGAGCAGATACTTGGCCCACAACACCCCGATACGGCCCTCTGCCTTAACAACCTAGGCTTTGTGTTGCAAGAACTGGGTGAACTGGGGCCGGCGAAACCGTATTATGAACGGGCGCTGGCCATTCGTGAGCAAGAGCTAGGCTCGCGGCATCCTGATACGGCCCTCAGCCTCAATAATCTGGGCTATCTTTTACAAGCAATGGGTGACTTGGAGCAGGCAAAACCATATTATGAACGGGCGCTGGCTATCCGTGAGCAAGTGCTTGGCCCCCAACACCCCCATACGGCCCACAGTCTCAATAGCATGGGGTATCTATTACAGGCAATGGGTAAACTGGAGCAGGCAAAACCATACTTTGAACGGGCGCTGGCCATCTGTGAACAAAAGCTTGGCCCGCAGCACCCCGATACGGCCCGTAGTCTTAATAACCTGGGTGCGTTGTTGAAAGATATGGGTGAGCTGGCGGCGGCGAAACCGTATTATGAACGGGCGCTGGCTATCTGGGAACAGGTGTTTGGCCCACAGCATCCCGACACGGCCAGCGGTCTCAATAACCTGGGCACGCTGTTAGACGCAATGGGCGAACCGGTGGCGGCGAAACTGTATTATGAACGGGCGCTGACCATTCGGGAGCAGGTGCTCGGCCCGTGGCACCCTGACACAGCCAATAGCCTTAATAATGTGGGCTATGTATTGCAGGAACTAGGCAAATTGGCAGCGGCAAAACCGTACTACGAGCGGGCGCTGGCCATTTGTGAGCAAGTGCTTGGCCCGCAACACCTTGATACGGCCCTTAGCCTCAATAACCTGGGCACGCTGTTAGACGCTATGGGTGACTTGGAGCAGGCAAAACCATATTACGAACGGACGCTGTCCATCCGGGAGCGAGTGCTTGGTTCACGGCACCCCGACACGGCCCTCAGCCTCAATAATCTGGGCTATCTTTTACAAGCAATGGGTGACTTGGAGCAGGCAAAACCATATTATGAACGGGCGCTGGCTATCCGTGAGCAAGTGCTTGGCCCCCAACACCCTGATATGGCTCTCAGCCTCAATAACCTAGGTACACTGTTATTAGCTATGGGTGAGGCAGAGGCGGCAAAGCCATACTTTGAACAGGCGCTGGCCATCTGTGAGCAAAAGCTTGGCCCGCAACATCCCGACACGGCCAGCAGCCTTAGAAACCTGGGGGTTTTTAACTTTTATGAAGGGGATTATCTCACCGCTGCCGTTTTGATGCGCCGGGCGTTGGCCATTTATGAAAAGGCGCTGGGGTCTGACCACCCTGATACCCGGTCAACCCGCCAAAACCTGGCCATCATTGAGCAGCGGCTGTAACAGTCGCAGGAACAATCGCTCACTTCCACTTCTAAAACAACCTCGTTATGACTGCATCTTGATTTCATCAAGAATCTGCCGCTGCCCAGCCAATCATTTTATTACGCATAAAAAAGGTTGCGCGAAGTAAAATGATCTATGCCTGACGCTACCCGGCCCGCAGCCATCAACGCTGTGGCTTGACGGGCAAGGCAATGAGGGGCCGGGTTGGGCAGACCATTCGCCGGTTTTGGGCCATTTTTGATTTGCTTGTACTACATCTTTGCCTACAGGATGCCTGTACTACATTCCCAGCAAATCGTACAGGCCCATCTGCCCATCTACTTGCGGTTTGTCAGACCCCGCTGGCGGCGGATAAGCCAACGGCAAAATGCGCTCAAATTCCTGCCCGTGCCGCGCCTCCAACACCTTGATGACCAGGATGTCGCCAAACGTTATGTATAGCGGGTACTGGGGAGCATGCCATGCTCTCAACTCGTGCATCGCGCCGTCCTGCGTCCCGCCATACCGCCACAACACTTTCACTTTCCAGACGTTTTCGAGCAGCATTACCATCCCGATCTGGATGTGGGTATGGCTGGTAACCAGAACGATGTCTGTCTCGGAGATAAATGCGCCCTGGCGGTCACGGATTGGCGCGACCCCGCCAATGGTGTATTCGGCGTAGAGCCGCAGAAAGCAATTAACACAAACCGGCTCGTACCCGCCCTCAACGTCTTGAAAGCTCTGACTTCGCTGCGCCCCGCACAACGGGCAAAAGCCGAACCGGTTGGTATCCATTACGGTCTGCCGTTTAATTGACTCAATGACCAGTTTTTCAACGCTCATGACCCGCTCCAAAAATTGTCCGGCCTTTCCAGCCGGGAGAAATGATACAACTCAAAGAAATCGGCCAGTGCCGCTTCACCTTTTATCACCGCCTTTTCCCATTCCCGCCTGAACTCAATAGCCATCGCTTTGGCTTCGCGCTCGCCATACGTGCCGATGCTGAAATACTTGGTGAACTTCCGACCATCATACGGACCGATAGGGATAAAGGCACACCAATCAACGCTCACCGAGGTTACGCCGCTCTTGTTGGAACTGAGCAACCGGCCCTTATGATAGGGCATTGGTTTCGGCCTTTCCTGTTTGGCCAGCCATTCCCTGGCCAGCCGTTTCGCCTCATCCGGGCCGCCATACCTGGCATCGCTAAAAAACGCGGACCTGTATTTGTGCGGTTCGCCGGTTGGCATCCGCGCCTGCCAGCCGTGTGTTCCGTGTTTATCAACTCTGATAAGGTAGCCGTTGGCGTATCGCATTATTCCCGTCCTCTTTTCGATTTCTTTTTCTTCTTCTTCTTTTTGCCCGCCCTCACATTCGCCTCATTTCTCTTAAGCATCGCCACGCTGATTTTTGTTGGCACCAAAAACCCGCCCATCACGTCAGCCCGATCTATTTCTTTTTTCTTGTCTGGCCGCTCTTCCTCGCCAGCGCCCGTAACCGCCACGCCTTCTATTTCCCGCTTCACCCAATCCAGATTATATCTGGGATCGACCATAATCAAATACCGTTGCGGCAGGTTGCCGGTATCAACTTCAACGACGCCTTTGATTCTGGAAAACGCATCTCGGAGACCAGGGTCGGCCCACACCAATAATTTGTATGGCGGCGCTATCTGCCGCGGCACCCACTGCCGCAGCCCGGTGAACGGGCTATATTCAACGGAGTCAGCATCGCCGAAAATATCAACAATGATAACATCCTTTTCCCGGCCATCGCCGACCGGCAGCCCCACCCCAGTATCCCCCCAAAGGGTCTGGTCAAATGTCGCCATCATCGCCGACACCCTCCGCATTTTCAATAGCCTGGTGCGGCGTGGGGCCAACCCCTTTTCGCTCGACGTAAAACCCGTTATTGCGCACAAAGTTGGCCCGGTAATGATAATAGCCGGCGGCCGGGTCCGGCCGCCAGATTTCCCACACCCCGCCTTTGGTTCTGTATGTCGCGCCCAACCCGTTGGGCCAGACCTCAAGTTCCAGGTGCGTGTCCAGCATCATCGCCAGTACCAGACTGGCCTCTTCGACGGTGCCGCCCAGAAAGACACGCTCGCCCCCCGGCTGTTGAATGGCGGTATACTTGCCGCCGTTTTCTTCGATGTCGGTCAGGGTTTTGACCGGCTCCAGTTTCACTTTTACGCTCATGCTGCCTCCCAGGTGTATGAAACTTTTCCCCAGCCCCGGCTGTAGGTTATTTTTGGCTCAACGCCATCAGGGATACCGAACACATCCCGCGCCACGGCTCGCTGCGCAGGCGTGGCCTGTCGGCACCAACGCACCATAGATAATTCACGCTCAGCGCCTCGCCGCCGCAAGGTAACAGCGGTGTCGCCATCAACCCCTTCCCGTTTTATTTCCTGCTTTCCGGCCGCCAGATCGGCCAGCATTTCCGCCGCCATCTGCCGCCACGTTTTACTGTCTGTCATCTTGGCCTCCAATCAACAAAACTTCCTGCGCTGTACCCCGGCCATTGACGGTCACGCTGATGAAACGCGGCGCGTTGACAATGTGCTGGGCAAAGCCAGGATAATGGATTTGATAAAAATCGTCGCCCGGCCCCAGGTACGAATTACTGACCATGACGAACGCGCCCTGCTCCCGGCAGGCCACCGCAAACCCGGCCAGCCGTTTCTGGTCGGCTTCGGTGAACTCACCAGCTACGTAGCTGGTAAAATTGGCGGTGGGGCTGAGCGGCCGGTAAGGTGGATCAAGGTAAACCACCATCCGCCCGGTGACAGTCTCCAGACAACCAGTAAAGTCGCCATGCTGGATGTCGGCGAGTTGCAACGCCCGGCTGGCCAGCTTGAGCTGAGTCGGGTCGCAGATATTGGGGAACTCGTAGTCACCATGCGCCACGTTGTACCGACCGCTGCTATCTTCCCGGTACAAACCGTTGAAACCGGCTTTACTCAGAAAAATGAAATCAGCCGCCCGCTGGGCGTCGGTGCTCGCCTGACCATTGAACCGGTCCCGAACGAAATAAAATAGCCTCATTTTGCCGGGCCGGTCGCTCTGCCAATACCGGCGCTGCAACTCCTGCAAAATGCCGATAACCTCGGCTGGCCGGTTTCTGAGCGCCCGGTAGGTGACCACCAGCCGCTCATTCTTGTCGGCCAGAATCGCCCGCCGACAATTAGCCATCCTGGCCACGCGGAAAAAGAGCGCCCCGCCGCCGACAAAGAACTCGCCGTAACTATCCCACCGGCTCGGCGCTGGCAGGCGCTTGACCAACTCCGGCAGCAGCGCCCGTTTGCCACCCGGCCACTTGCTAAATGGCTCCGGGGACATGAAACGGTGCAAGGCGTCCAGTCGCGTGCGCTCCACGGCTACCCCTTTCGCTCCAGCCCCGCCGCCTGCAATACCGCCGCAATCGTCGTCGGGTGGCCCATTACCTGCGACTGCCCAATCCAGTACAACTGCGGGTCGGGCACGGTCCTGATGATAAGTTCCGTTTTTTTCCACGGCTGCCAGGGCAGGCTAAACCACCGCTCCGGCCATCTCCGCCGTCGTGTTTTTGTTTCGGTGACAGTCAGATGCGGCATTTCGATGACCTTTACGCCCTTGAGCGCCAATAACGAACTTTGGTACATAGCTCCTCCTGATTTTGGTTAACAGTCGCGGCTGGACCCAGTTGAGCGCCGGGTCTGATTCCAATTCAATTACCCACGGCGGCAGTGCTGCCCGCCATGCCCGATACTGGAGCGACCCCGGCTCGGCCAGCACCATCACAAAACGCTGCAACGGGCCGGAATCAACTAACCGGCACCCTGCCGGTAACTCGCCGGTTTTAAGCAGGTTGCGCCCATTGTGATAAATCGAGCGCAGCCGCCCATCGGCGTCAACAAAGCGGGTAGGCTGGCGGCGCGTCTTTGACATCCCCGCACTGAGCGCTCCCAGTTTCTGGTAAATCACTCCCGCATAAGCCGGAGCCTCGAACACGGACTGGCCGGTGATCATCCAGCCTTTGGGGTCATCGAGTGAGACCAGATAGCGAAAGTCTCGCCCCTGGCGCAGCATGTCCTGCCGGAACTGCATCAGCGCCAGCCGGGCAAACGTCTCCAGGTCGCCGCCGCTGATACCCGCCCCCGCCAGCCGCATCACATACGCGCCATGCCCGGCCAACTCCCGCCCCAGAGCAGCGATGACCGGCTTGTTGCCAAATGGAGCCGGGCCAATCCGCAGCGCCGCCCGAATCTTGCCATCAACCTCAAGGCCGTAATTGAGCAGGTCGCCCGCCCCACCCGGCCCGCGCCGGTGGCGAGTTGTCTTTATCTTCTGGCCAAAGACGGTGCGAGTCAGCACCAGCTTGCCCAGAAAATCAACCGCCTGCTGCCGTTTGACCACTTTGACCGCGCCCCTTTCGCCTGAATCGAGCCTGACCGTCGCTGTCATTCCGGCCTCCAGACCATCCGCCACTCGCCGCCCGACTGCTTGAAGCCCAGACGGTAATACCAGCGCTGCAACTGCGACTGGCTCATCGGCGGCTGCTGGCCGACCGGCTCGCAAAACAACCCCAACCTTTCGCCTCGCCGCCCCATAACCTCCAGCAACGCCTCCATGAAGCGGGTGCCCTCGCCGCGGCCACGATAGGGCCGGTCAACCTCAATGTGGTCCAACCACCAGTCCAGCTCGCCATCATCGCGGCTGAATGTCGCCCCTGGCTTTATCAAGCCAACGGCGTAGCTGAACTCAAGGCGCATCGCTTGGGCATCCACCAGAAACCCGCCAGCCGCCAGATCGCGCACCATCTCCAGCCACTTTTGCGATTCAGCCTCGGCATTGGCCAGCGCCTGCCCCAACGGGGCATCCAACCCGCTGATCAGCGCCGCCCGCCGCTCGTCTACAACTCCCAGCCCGGCAAAGCCGGTCAGGCAATCCGGGCACAGTTCGGCGATATGCAGCACATCCCCATCACGCAGCGCCTCCCAATCCCGGCGATAACCGCATTCCAAACCGCACAACGTCACCGACTTTTGTGTCGGCCGCTGCCGGTCCATCAGATGAATTACTTCGCCATCGCGGTGCATCATATAAACGCACCGGGCGTTAATCACTTTCAAATCGGCCATCGATCCCACTTTTTTCATTGTAGGAAGGCGAGGTTGATGTTGATAGTTTTTTTATTATACGAATGACTTTCTGGCCGTCGCAGGTCAAAAACAACCTCATGGCCGCCTACAAAGCGACTCACGTCCAGCCGGTTCAACTTAACCGGCAACTTTAATGGCGCGACCAGCTCGTAAGCGTTTATTTCTGCGGCGGCGTCCATCACGTTACCCTTGCGAGCCATCCGCACCAGATTAATCAGAAAAATCCAGTTGCGATCCTCGACTGGAGCCATCGCCCCTTTACCCAATACTCTGACCACAACCCGCAACGGCAACTCTTCGGGCAAGGCCCCGCAGGTGATCCCATGCTGAATCCGACGCTGCACCCAGCGAAACTCGTTGTGCTCCCAGAGATTGGCAAAATAATCGGGGGCCGCCGTCTGGACAATCTGTTGGCCAGACATGCCATAAACATCAACCCCGGCCTCAATAACGGTGCCTATCGGCAACGCCATCGGCCAGGAGTCTTCGGCGTACGGCTGACCGCTGGAAATGCGCGGCAGATGAATCGGGTCCTCCGCCCGGCTCGGCCGCGACACGTCCAGCTTGCGACAGTCGGCGATCTTCCGGGTCCAATGTTGTTTGGCTTGCTGGCTGCCACCGCTGGCAGCCAGCCGTCTCTCAAAGTGCCGCACCATCGCCGCCCTGGCCATATCCTCAACCGAACTCACGCCTTTCACAACGCCTCCTAATTTTGGACCGGTTCTGGCTGCGGGCTTAACCCCCGCAACCAGAACTCGACCTTGATAACCTCATCGACCGGCACCCGCCAGCCATCGAACTCAAAGAATCTGTCTGGCCGCAGATGAGCCGACTTCGCCCAACGCGGACCGTTATTCAAATGGACACAAAAATCCGGGGTAAAAATCCGCTGCGACAGTCTGGCCACGCGCAGCGTGTGCAAATTAGAGGAAAATTCGGGGTCGGTCGGGCGAAACACAAGGACGCTATTTTTCATAGTGTTCCACCCATCTTTACTACCCAGCGAGTTACAATTTTCTGAGCCTGATAGTGTGCGTTCACTATATGTACACTCACTTTTTAATGAAAAAATTCACTTGACATTGAATTTTACCACAAGGTATATAACTGTGTCAAGTCACGCCAACGATACGGAAAAACAGAGTATTAGAGCGGCGATCAAAAGCCAATTCATAACGTCCCTGACTAACCGGGGCTAACGCCACTTTCTGCATCGTCGCTCCATCATCCCGAAACCGCTCGGTGTCCCAATCCTTAACCTGCCGCACGTCGAACCGCTTGAACTGGTTGTACTCAAAGAACTCGGCTCCGACCACAACTGCATTTCTGGCATGCCCGTCCATCACTAATATGGTCACTCCTTATTTCGGCTTTTGAAAGATAACGACGTACTCATGCTTGAAGATGAGATAGCCCCCGGCCAGCGCCCGGTAGCGCCACAGGTTGGCCGTGCGCCCCTTTCCGACTTCGTTGCCATTGATATTCTTGACGGCAATTCCCCTGAGTTTGAAACCCACCCGCCGCATCAACTCCATACACATAAAACCCAGCGGCACAGTCTCGCCGTTTTTATAAATGTCGCCGATGACCAATCCGGCAAAACGGCCGTTGTCCAGCACCCGCCAGACGCCGCCAACAACTTTAGCAAAGGCTGTCACAAACTCATCGGAATCGCCCAGCGCCGACAGGTCGCCATTAACGCTGGAGAATTTGATGATGTCGGCATACGGGGGATGCAGGATGGCCAGTTGGGCCGATTCAGCACCCATCGCAACCAGTTCCTCGGTCACCCGCCGCCACGTGTGGATACTGGTGCTATCGCCCATCACCGTCCGAATATCTTTGTCCAGCTTGTCGGCGGGAATCTGGTCGCGGACATAATCGACCATGCCCGGCTGAATCTCGATGCCCAGGCAGCGCCGCCCCAGCCGCAGCGCCTCGATAGCCGTCGTCCCGGCACCGAGAAACGGGTCCAACACAATCTCCCCCGCCCGGCTGTAACGCATCATAAGCTGGTACGGTATCTGGGGGATGAAGTTGCCATGATAGACCAGCTTATGGCCGCCAGTCCGGTCCCGCGACGGAAAATCCCACCAGCTATCGGTCAGTACGTCAGGGTAATCCCGCCAATTTGCGGGATTGATGTCAGTGTAGTCCGGCTGGTGCGCCAGTTTCTTATCAGCCATCAATTGACCTCCTCATCGGTCAGGATATAGCGGCCAGGGTCGGCCTTGATGTCCGCGGCCAGCATCTCCCAGTTAAACCGGTTGCGGGCAATTACACACTCATCGACCACGACAAATAACAGCCCATGTTCGGCTTCGTCGCCGAGGCCAACCTGCATCACTTCCGTGCCCGACTTTTCAAACCGCGCCAGCAAACTATTCACGCCATCTTGAACCGCTTTTTTGTCGGGGAAGGACTGGCAGGCCCGCAGCCGCTCGTACAGTAACTTGAGATTGGTCCAGCCATTCGTGTCAAAAATGACGGCCAATCGCCTGCCGGTGCGCTGCATGGGAATAACGGTCACACTATCCGGGGTAAAGTTAGTCATCGCCATCACTCTCCTCTTTCTCTGGCCTGGGGCCAACTATGATCAAATCGGGGTTTTGTTTGAGCAACCGCTCGGTTTCCTCGTCCCACTCGCGGATAAATTGCTTCCGTTTTTCCTCCATCCCCGGCTCGTACCAAGCCCCTCCCAGCCAGGGTATCCCCCGCCGCTCGTTGGGGGCCAGAACCGAAAAGCCCAGGTGACCAACCACCATTTGCCCGTTACGCTGCCGCCGCGGCACCTTGAACTTACGCGGGTTTCGGGCGTGTTTCATCGCTTTCTCGTAGCTCACGCGCTACCTCCTCATAGAATTGTGGCGCGAGCTGGATATGAACCGCCTCGCGCATCGAAACCTCAACCATCTCTTCCGCCGCCAGCATCTTGCCCACCCAGTCATTGACGGTTGTGAACGCCGTAGGCGCACAGGCCGCCAACAGGGTATAGAAAATCACCGGCTCGTTGCCGGTCGCGGTAAAGTGGTTGATGATTTTTTGCCTGACCTTACTCATTGCTCACCAACGACCTCAACTCGTGATACCGTTCCGGGGTCAACCCCAACCGGATGACCTGAGACAGGGTGTGATGCTTCTGCTTGTGAATCTCCATCGCCGCCAGCGCTTCCCGGCGCAGCCGGTCGGCGCTTTCGGCCCGCGCCTTCAACCCGCCAACTTCCGCCGTCACCATCTCTAGCTCGGCGCGGGTTAGCGCCAATAACTGCTCGGCCTCTGCCAGCCGGGCTCGCAAGTCTTCGTTCTCGGCCTGGGCTTTAGCGAGGGACGTTTCCATTACCCGCAGCGTATCGGTGTAATGCATGGCCGCCAGCCGCTCCTCTCTTTTCTTGTTATAGAGCATCGGGTTCATAGATACCCTCGATAATCACCGGCACGACAAAATCAAAGAGCGCCCGCAACTCTTCCGGCGTGTACGACTGCTCCCGCACGTTCTGGTACACCATCCCAATTTCATTCAGGCCGGTTGCAACAATTTCAGCAAATTCCTCTGGCGGCTCCTGCAAAATCTTCCAGAGCGCAGGAGCGGTTACCTCCTGCCCATCAGCGTGCAATGCCCTGGCAACACTTTCCAGGCAATCACTCATCTCATCGGCCGGTCTGTCGCCGATGACCATCTCATCACCTACTGACCACCATCCCATATCAGCCTCCTTATGCACATCTGAGAAATTTGTTATCCGGGTCATCCGGCGCTTCATACCAGACCAGCCCGGCCCTGATCATCGCCTCAACGGTGCGCCTGTTGACATGCTCGTACCGAAAAATCTCCCGGCCATCTTTGGCGAAGCCCACCGCCCGCCGCAATTTGTAACCGGTCACGGTCTCCATCAAAGTATACAGGCTGCGCATCTTGGCCAGAACAATCTGCTGGGCAACACTAGGCACGTCCTTTGCCACCGATCAGCCCCTTCCGCATTTTTTCGCGTACCGCCGCCAGCGTGCGCGCGGCCAGCGCCGCTCCGGCGCACTTCGGGTGAGCATGCTCACTGAGCGGCAGCCCTGGCGTCCAGTATTTCATCGGCTGGCCGCAATGCTTGCAGCGCGGCCAGCGGCCTTTCAGGATAAAGACCATCATTTAGGTAACCTCCCGACAAAATCATTGATATAATACGGGCACGCGCCCCGCGCCCCGGCTGGCCAGCAATCCAGTATCTTGCCATCAACCGTGTGAACCCAGGTTCTGAGCGGCGCACGGTACTCACCATAGCCGATGTTGATGATGTACTTACCAACTTCGATAATGTCACCATCCCTGAATTCTCTGGCGGCGCGGTCCTTCAACTCTTCACGGGTGTAAATCGTGCGGATGTTGGCCGGTCTTTCGCGCTGCGCTTCTATCGCCTCTTGTAATTTGTCCTTTTGAATCCACCGGAACATGTACTCCCGGCCCGGCGTGGCGACCATGACCTTGACCGAGTTTCCGTTGGTATCGACCGGGGGGAGCTTAAATCGCTCGGTGTGCCCATTGTAGCCGTTCGGTAAAACAACTGTTTCAATTTCAGCCATTCTTCGCCTCTCGATCTCCATAACCAGCCGTGGGGTAGCTGGGGTCATTAAGTTTTTTGATAAGCGCCAGCAACGCCTCCCGGTTGGCGGCGAGATGGACGCGGTACACATCATCTTTCATTTCGTTGTAGTAAAGCGGCTCTGACTCAAATTCAAGGCCCGGCACACTGACACGATGTTGAACGCTCCCGCCCGATTTCCACCGCGCCAAACTGTTCAGGAAAATGCTAACATTGGCCCATTCTTCGGTGCAGGCCTGGACGGCTATCGTCGCCGTGCCATCAGCAGTTACAAGTTGATTAGGTTTCATCGCCTCACCCCATCTTATCAAACGCAGCCGGTTTAATTTTGTTGACCGCGGCAAACACCTGATTCCAGGTAGTGCGTCGCCCGGTCTTGGTAACATAAAATGTCCGCCGCCATTGGGTGCATGGTTCGCTGTCGCTAAACTTCAAGAATCGCGGCGGCGTTGCCGAAACCACGACGCCCGGTAGCACCGCCAGCGCCGCCAGAATCTCTTGCGTCCATTGTTCGAGCAGCGGCAAGCCTTGCCCAAAACGGCTATCAACAATCTGGTCAAACTTCCTGGTTGCCACAAGCCATCCTTTCAAAAGCCATATTGGACCACAATCTGGCCCGCTTTAAGTTGATACTGGTGAACCGAGTTCTGGCGCTGCTCCAGCCATGCCGCCATATCCTCCGGGTCGTATTCCAGCCGCGGGACGCGCCGGTTGTTGACGTGGCGCAGGTTGGCCAGCCCCAATGCCACAATCTCCGGGCTGTGGTCATACCAGACACAATCCCGCGGAAACGCCTCGTAACACAAATCCTGTATCTTATCGGCAATCGCCATGAGCCGGTCGTGCGGCACGGTGTTCAGATACCAGTAGTACCATTGCCAGGCAAAGCCCTCCTGCACGTAGCGATAGTAGTAATCACTGACCTCGGCCTGTAGGTGGTGCAGGTCAACCATAACCGGTTCGCCCCCGTTCTGACGGCGGCGGGTTGGGCCGGTCATGGCCTGATAGACGATTTCGCACAGTTCGGCGACAAACGGACTTAGCATTGACGCCCTTCTGCCTGATAGGTGTGGCGATAGTCCCATGCCGCCGTGAACTTGGCGGTTATCCCCCGCACGGCCAGCGGCGTCCAGAGCTTGTACTTCTCCATCTGCCCCACAATCGCCAGCGCCTCATCGAGCGTTACCCGCTCCCGCCACAGGTCCTTGACCACATCGTCCCAGCGGCCATTGGTAACGCTGATTGCCGCCATGTGAACATTTTGCCCCTGGCTTAACCCCCAGTCACGGACCACCTGCCGGTAGCGGGCATCGAGTTCGCGTTGGACATCGGCGCGAATTTCCAGCTCGGCCAACCATGCCTCATCGGTCGGGATAAGATAGTCAGCCATTGCCTTTAAGCTCTATCTCCCATGCGCACAAAGCCGGGTCAATTCCTTTTTCGATCAACATGTACATCAAATCCGTCTCGTTTTTCGCCTTAAACTCGCCGTGATAATCGCCTTCGCCGGGGAACACCTGACTGGCCGACTCGTAAAAGGCTTTATTCCAGACCTTGTACGTCCACACAGAAGAATTGCCATTGTTTCGCAAGTTTCGCCAAAACCGGCGTTCACAGCCTTCGTTGCAAAACCTCGCACCCTCATGCGCCTTAACCATCTCTGCCGAAACGCCGATTTCTTTGTACCAATCATCTTCGGCGCTGTCGTCGGAAATAATGTAACCCTCCGAATCGTTGTCAAAGATGGTGTTGCACACGTCGCACATCTCGAACTTATCAGGCAAGACGCGCAGGTGTTCCTGGAGATACCAGATCACGGAAAAAGCCTGTTTGTAGCTCAATTCCGGCTGGTCTTCCATCTGCATCCCTTCCGGTACCTCCCCGCCCGTCAGCATATCCATAAACTCTTGAATTTGTTCGGTGGTAATTTTCATATCGCCTCCTGTGTTGCAAGTAATGGCCCGGTGGCGGAATACTCGCCACCGGGCCAGACTTATCTATTTCCACGCCTGCCATTCGGCCACGGCTTCAACCAGCGCCGCCTTCACTGCCGCACCCAGCTTCTCCCGCACCTGCTGCACGATGTCGGCAAATTCTTCGGCCGGGAGATCGTCGGCCTCGGCCTGCGCCATCCCCGCCTTGAGCAGATCGTCACGGTTCAACCGGGCCACAACCGCCGTTTCCTGCACCAGCATCGGGCCGAGTTCGCTTTGCTTGAATTCGCGCTGGCCATCAACGAACTGGATGGTCGTGGCGTCAGCCGTAAACCCAACGACAAAACCAGCCCGGCCGCCCGGCACCCAGACCCGCTGCTGCTCCAGTTTGAGCGCCAATAGCTGGTCATAGGTTTGCCCCTGGCCAGCCGCTTTATAGGCCGCGATTTTGTTGGCCTCAACGTCCACGGCTTCACGAACCGCGTCCAGCGTTGCCTTATCCGCAAACGGCCCAACCGTGCCCAGCCTGGGGCCAAACAAACCGGCCTCAACGTGCAGCGGCCGGACCGGGAAGAAGTAACCCGGCAATGCGAAACGGTTCATCGGTTACACCTCCCCTGGCACGTAGAAAACCAGCGGCCAGCGCCCATCATAGTCGGTGTCGTTATAAGCCCGGCCAGCCATGACCGCCTCCAGCACCGCTTCGGCGAAATGTGGGGCGTCTTCATTTTCCTGGCGCAGTTGGGTTTCGGTTAACATTTCGTTCCGTACTTCACCCCGGTCGATGATCACCCGCCGCAACTGCACGTCCCGGTACGCCAGTTTGTGCCATTGCAGGGCGTACCCGCACTGCCAGTAGACGCCGTCCGGGTCTTTGACCACGTCGCCAGTCATCATTGACGTGTGCGCCACCCCGGCCCGCTCGATGATGGGCCGGGCCTCGCCATTGGGCGACCAGTTTTCGCCCTGCATCCAGACAAAGACAAGTCCCAACTCGCTCTTGGCCACCGTGGTGATGTAGGCGTGGGTGTCGGGTAGGTCCTCGACGCAAAGGTCCGGGTCAACTTCGCCCCATTTGTCGTCTTTCTTGCGATAGTAGACCTCGTAACGCCTATCCATAGGGCCGGTCCAGATGATAAATTCCTGGCCGTCCAGAGTTTTGCACTCGCAATCCCCGCCATTCACCAGCCGCAGCGCCGTGGCCACTGATTCGGTCTCGTCCAGTTCCGTTACCCGCTCGACGATATAATCCACGGCTCCTTTAGGGGTGAGCACCAAGAAATTATTCATATCCCTCATACCAGCAGCACCTCCGCAACCACGCCGTCGATGACGGTCAAGGACGGGGTAACCATCGGGATAACCGCCAGCCGGGTGCGGACCGTGAACGTGCCATCGTCGATGGGTTCAGACCAGCCGCCCTGGGCTTGCAACCATTCGCGGAAGGCTTTGGCCTTTTTTGTCTGCTGAAAGAACGGGCTTTCGGACATCACGGCCACGAGGCTGCCGCCCAGCGCCATAAACCTGGCTGCGTGCAAAACGTGATCGACATCTTGCAGGCCGGTAAATGGCGGGTTCAGCCGCACGTGAGCAAATTCAACGCCAAAATCGTCCGGGGTGAGCGTTAGAAAATCGGCCTCGACGGTGGTGTAACCTTTGTCTCGCAGGATTTGCGCCCGGCCCGGATTCAGTTCAACGCAGTAGACATTGCCAACGCCAACCCGTTGGGCCATCTGGTCGGCAATCGCGCCCTCTCCGGCGCTTGGCTCCAGCACCGGGTCATCGGTGCCAACCCAAACGATGTGAGCCATCGTCTCAACGAGGTCGGGCGGGGTCGGATAGAAGTCATAGTTAGTCACCATGACCTTGCCTTCATCGGCGACAATCCCAAAGAGCGGGCGCGGGTCTTCGCGGTAAACATGCGTCTGGGTTTTGCGCGTCCATTTCCCGCCCGCAACGGTGAGGGCCTTATTCACTTTTTGGTACATCTCGCGGGAAAGCTGCGGCATTTTGCTGTGCCACTGCCCGCCCTCTTCCCAAACCTGGACTTGGTTGCGGATAACCTCCACAACGTCGTCATCAAACCGTAACGTCTTTCCATTCGCCATACTATTCCTCCGGGGTTGAATTATTCAGGCCTTTATAGATTGCTTCGGCTCTGGCCAGCCATTCGTTGGCTTGCGCCAACGCTTTCTCGCGGACGGCCTGCTCCGCGGTACTCACTTCTTCGACGTGGCAATAGACCACGTAAACGACACTGTTGGGGTAATCGAGAACCTGCCCCAGATGCCGCTTTTCAATGATTGAGTGCGGGGTGCAGATGAACAGCGTATCCTCCCGAACCACATTGATAGGGAACGAGCGAATAGCGAATAGCCCATCAGCGCCTATTTCTCCGGTCACCTTGAGGTATTGCCCGGCCATCAGCACCCCCGAAACTTCGGCGGCTTGTGATTCCAGACCGGCTCCGCCCCGCTACCGCGGCAAACAGACCCGGCAAACTCGTAGAGAAAATCATCCAGGGTTGACCACTGCTCCATTTCCTGGTAGATAAACCGGCCAAAGACCCGCCCGTTATCAACGTGGTCGTGTTCCCACAGGAAGTCGCCGTCATTGGTGCAGCTATACCACAACCGGACCACCTGCCCGCGCTCCAGCGCCTCAAAATCAGCGATGGTCAGTGGCCGGTCCAGCGGCGGCCATGCAGCCTGCACCCCATCATTCAGGACGGCCACAGCCAGTTCGTGACCCTGCTCCAGCCAACTCAACTCCTCGCACTTTCTCTTGATCGAATGCCCTTCCTTAAGTGGTTCCCAGACCTCCCGTAGAATCGCCTCCAGCCCGGCCCATTGCCAGAACGGATGAGCCGAGACCGGCATTTCGGTACAATAGCTGGCGTCCCTGACTTCAACCCAGTGGCCACTAACCAGTCGGGACACATCAAAGCGCAGCAACTCCACATCGTCTGGGTCATTCGGGTCAAAATCACCGCTTAACCCTTCGCCCAGTTCAACCCACTCAACTTTGACCGTGTCTTTACTCAGCTCCATCGCCAACCTCCACCGGCAAAAACTTCCCGCTGGCCTCAACAACCCCGGCCACAACCTCGCCAACGGTCAGATCGTAATGGGCTGCAATGATAGTCAGCGCCGACCCGGTCAACGCAATGTCACCGGCCATGCCATCGCCGGAGACATAAACCACATCCTCTTTGCCTTCAACCGCCCGGCACAACCAGCCATGCTTGGCATCGTCAATCTGCCAGCCGCCGCGCTGCCGGAGATAGGTCACGATCTCGCTGCCTTTCAACAGGTGAGGACAATTCCCCGGCCCTGCCTCGCCAGCCATGCGGTACACCTGGGCCAGTAACCCGGTGATTACGCCTCTGGCCAGGACCATGCCGACCGCGCCGCTCTCGTCGCCGAGCAGGGTAAAGCCGTCCGCGTCCGGGTCGGTCTGGTCCTGAAAGGTCACGCCGCCGCTATCCCAAACAGCCATAACCAAAGATTCACTTAACTGGTATTTTTTTGGTGTGCTCATAGGTTCTCCTTGATCTGCAAGAAATGATTAACAATTGCGTCCATATCCTGGCGTTCTTCTTCGTCGAGATAAAAGTTCCACTCGCCATCCCGCCGCAACGTAGACCCGGCCACCGTCCAGGTTGCCCCGGACTTGAGGTTTTTGTCGATAAGGTCGGCCACATCGAATTCGTTGCGCGGCCACTCCTCGAATGGCGGCGGCTCGACCATCACCAGCTTGGCCCGGCTGATCCGGGTCTGGTTGACGCCTTTGTAAGGTTCGTGGGCTTCAACCCGCGCCGTTCCGGCGTAGACGGCGTGCGGCACCAACTCCTCCGCCGACGAAAACCAGATCAACACATTCCCGGCCCGGTCGCGCATTTTGGTCAGCCACGTCGTCCCGCCATAAAAGCCCCCCATCGGAATCACGCGGATGACCATCAGCCAGTCGAAGGCGTGGCGTTTGTGCAATTCACCGACAAACCGGCTCCCGGCTTCGGCTCCGCGCATGGCCTCCTGCTCCATTGCCCGTTGATACATCGGCACCAGCGCCGCGGCGATACCGGTCTCGCGGCAGGCGATCAGGTCGTCATCCAGAATGGCCGCCATATTCCATTCAAAATTGGTTTTGTCAGTCTTGGGCAGAATCGTCCCGCGCCCCCACGCCAGCGCTTTATCGGCCAGTACAAAATCGGCTTCGCCTAATACGATCCGCTCATTGCCCGGCCCAACAATGGCGCTCAGAGCGGCGTCGGCGGTCGGTAACTGCAAATCCTGGCCGCGGGGAACAAAGCCTGTTTCCGAGACCATGTGCGCCACCACCGCCAGAAAATGGCGCAGCCCCAGATAGGCCCCACCGCCGTCGCCCACCGGTATGGAATCCAAATCATCATCAGTGGCCTCGCGCAACCATGCCACGCTGGCAAAGAGCAATTCGGCGTGGGCGGCCAGCGCCTGCGGCGAGGCGTGACCGGTGAAATCGGCCAGACAGTTTTTGCCCACCTGCTTGATGTCGCCGTTCTCATGGATGACCAGATAGGTGTCACGCCGGTCGCGTTTCATATGGCAATGCTCGCACCATGCCTCGGCCGTGCGATACCGGTCGGGGATAACCGCGTCGTTCAGCCACGGCGGGGTATTGATGATGTTGTTTTTGCGACGGTGCTGGATCGCGGCCAGAAAGCGCCAGCCATTAAGCCGCGGCGTCTCGCCGATGACCGCCAGCTCGAACACCTTCATCTGGACGCCTTCCAGCCGGGGATGATCAACCATCTCCGCGCTAACGTAAAAAATCTCCGGCGCGACCGCGCCAATTTTCTGCGCCGCCCGTTGCAGTTTTTCCATGCGCTTTTCCAGCGTGCGGATATTCGCTTCCGGCACCCGATAGGTTTCGACCGGCTGCCAGCTCGCATCGGGCTTGCCCATGAACGGGAACGCCAGCGTTTGTCCGGCGCGGTGGCTTTTCATCGCCCCATCAAAAGCCGCATCTGTATCAACCTGAACATAGAACGTGTTGATTCGGTGGTGGAGATAAAGCTGGCCCATCACGCTCCCTTGCTCAAGGCTTCACGGTGGCCGACATTCCGGGCCACAAACTCCAGATAATTCGTTTGCGGGTCGAACGGATTTTCGGCCATGCTGAACTCTTCGGCGTCCAGCCGCCCCATCTGGTAGGCTTCGGTGTCTTTCAGAATCGGGTCAAGCAGGTCCAGTTGTCCGGGGAAGACGGTGACATTCACCCGGTCGCCATCACGCATCAACGCCCCCTGAATCCAGGTGGCAATCTCGCCCAACTCCATTTCGTTTCTGTCCATATTGGGAAATTCAATTACTGCGATGCAACACAACATGCGTCCACTCCTTTAGTACGGGTCGTACCAGCCTTCTTGCTCCAGCATGGTGAAGACTGCCCGCCCCACATAAATTTTGGTAATGTCGGCCGTCAGCGGCTCGACCACAAAGAATAGCCGCAGCCGCATCAGCTTGGCCACGGCCGCGGCTATTCCTTTTTCGCCAACAAAGGTTTTTACGCGCAATTTGCCCGGCGCTCGGTGGTTCGGGTTGGCCATCAGCGTCTCCAAAATCGGGCCAGCAGGGTTTTGAACCCGGCCAGGCATAGATGGCACAACCCGTTGCGAATCGCTCGCCGCTCTCCGCAGCGAGCACACATTTGAGGGGCTGACATAACGTTTCTCCTTTCCACTAAATCGGGGCCAGTTTTTCGTTTTCATTCAACGCCGCCGCGCCAGCCAACTCGATGGCGAGAGCCAACGCCGCCTGGGCGGCCTGCGCCTGACCCGGCCCATACAAGATTTGAAACTCGCCCGTTAGGGCAACGGGCGAGGTAACTACCTGAAAGCTTAGCGTTTGCACCGACTCGATCAGAGGGTCCACCCATGCCGGGCAAACCCTGGCATTTATCACACCGCCAGAAACTGTCATCATGGCCTCCCTACCACAACCGGTAATTGTTGGTAGAGCTGGTCCACGGCTTGCCGCGCATAATGCCGGTGCCGGGATGGGGATTGTGGTCAAACTCGGTGTCCAGATATTCCTCCGGTTCCAGCGGCCGGTCTTCCTCTTTGTAGACCGCTACCACCGGCACAAACGGCACGGGCTTTAATTCCGTCCGGCTCGGCCAGCGCCCTGCCTTGCGGTGACGACGGCGGTACGCGCCTTCCCAACGGGCTTCCGCTTCGTTGAGACAGATGTCCAGCGGGTCAACCCGGTACAGCCGCCCCGTCTGCTTCGAGCGGCACAGCCACATACCATCATCTTCGACCCTGACCTTCCCCAGCACGGTCACCGCGCAGTTGGTGGTCACGACCGCAAAAAACGGCTGCTTGTCTTGAGAATGAATAATCGGGGTCGATGACAGGTCACGAATATGAACCGGGTAACGTAACCCGCTACGCAGTTCGTCAACGTAAACCGTGTCACCCTCAACTGAATGAATAACAACTTTCCGCCACGAATCGGAAACGTTTGCCCAGTACGGGCGTGAGGAATCAAAAGGGTTCGCGTTCACAATTTCACTTCTAAATGAAAATTTTCATCTTTTAATGATTATACCAGACTTGTATAAGTCTGTCAAGTGAAAATTTTCGGTGGGGCGGGGTTTGAGAGGGGGTCTTAAAGTTGAGGAGGGATCAACTTTAAGATTACTGCTGTTGCGAAAACTGCGAAGTCAAGAGGTCGCCCATCGTCTCCAGCGCCTGATGCAGAATACCGGGCACATCTTTAACGATATGCCCCAGCGCTTCTACGGCCAGGGTGAAGACTTCTTTTAGTTCGGCCTTAAACTGCTGCTGCTGGGCGTCTGACAGCCCATCGTACCAAGCGGCGAATTCGTCCTCGCTAAGAGCGCGGACCGCGTCATCAAGTAGCATAGCCTGCTCCTTTCGTGGATTCCCCGCCCCACTTATTTCAATCGAGAGGAGGTAATACCTGCCCCGCCATCGGGAATAACGGACTGTCACTTCGCCATCGGCGGCGGCGACATCCACGCCTAACAGTCGGGCTCCCCATTGCTCCAGAAGCCCGGCTGTGGAAAAACTACCGGCAGGATCAACTATCGGCCGCGCCATAACCGTTGCCTGCGGACCGCCTGCAAAATCTGGGGGTTGCGGTCTTCGGGCGGTATCCAGCCGCCGATCAGTGCAAAAATGTCCGACTCGTTCGGGGTCGGCACCCGCCGCCCGTTCCGAAACAGCCAGCCGCCCTCGAAGTAATAGTCATCGGGCAGGACGCCGCCTTTAATCTCCTGAGTCAGCCATTTCATGTTGAATTCTTTGGGGCCGGTACGGAAGGCCAGGATATAGCCCCATTGTTCCGGGGTGGTGATGTACAGCTCGACCTGGACCCAGGCATCTAACTGGTCGGCATACAGTTCAAGCTGCCGGGCTTTTGGCCCCCATTTCGACCCGGTTCGCACCCGGTCAGAGGTCGCCAGCCACTTGGCCAGCGCCTCGTCCAGCAGCGATACGCCGTTGCCCAGCTTCACCGGCACGCACACCAGCTCGATGTCGCCAATGCGCGGTTTCTTGCGCCGCACCGACCCGGCGACCTCGATCTTCTCGCAGGCGTAGCCAATGTGCTCGATGACCACTCTGGCCATCACTTCCCCGATTTTTAACGGAAACTTACCTTTAGCCATTGTTACCTCCCCATAAGGCTGATAACTCCAGGTACGCGGCATAAAAGCCCGTAATTCCTGTTTCATCATCCGTATGAATTTCAATCGCGCCGATTTCGGCGTTGTACCGCACTCTCGCGGTCACCCAATTATCGGTGACTTTGACGTATCCGGCCCGCTGGGGGTTCACAAAGGCCGCCATCTCTGTGTAACCCTCATCGTTCGTTTCGATGATATGCGGCACCTGTTTCTGCCCCAGCAACTTCGACAACGCGGCAACATCTTCGGCCAGGGTCTCAATAAAAGCCACCCTCTGAATCGTTGTCGCTGTCAGAAACTTCTGGTCCACCAGTCTGACGACGGTGTGCATGTCTTTAGGATGAACGCGAATGGTCACATAGCGCATGGTCGCTCCAATATATACCTATGTTACACTATTTTTTGTTATTTTTCAATATTTTTTGAAAAATTAACCATCGAGCGACGCCAGACAGCGCTGCACCAGCAACTCCGCTTTGGGCGGGCAAACCGCGTTCCCGGCCAGTTTGACCTGCATTTCCTGCGTACCGAGTAGAATGTAATCCTGGTCAAAACCCATCCCGACTTTGGTCTCATCGGCGGTCATCATCCGAAAATAGCAATCCTCCACCGTCAGCTTGTCGCCGGGCACCACCACGTTGTACCGCGCTTTGGTCGGTAATGTGCCCACCGGCTCCTCGATAGAATCGGCTCCGCCTGTGCCATAGTACGGGGTCAGGAACGGCTGCGGCATGACCAGCCCAAACCGGGGGTTGGTTGAAATCGTGGCCAGCGGCTCCTCGATGCCGGAGTGGGCCGAATCGCGGGTGTAATAATGCTGGAGAAACGGCGCGGCGGATATTACGGCGTAATTGCGCCCGCCCGCCGTAATGACCCCCAACGCCTCCTCGATGCTCTGCACTGTCGATTGGCCATACAGCTTGGCCAGGAACGGCTGCGGCACGGCAATGGCCACGTTTTGGGTTGTGGTCTGGCCGGGCAGCGGCCGGATCATCGGAATCGAGCGGTCATGGTTCCCATGCGTGTAAGCCATTGGCACAATCAGCGGCTGCTGGCTGTACTTTTCCAACCCCAACTCGATGCGCCGAATCGTATTCGGCTTCAACGGTTTGTCCCGGTCGCCAATGCGCTCGCCGATGTTCGTCCAGTCTATCGCGTTCCAGGCTGAGTAGTAATACGGCACAACCTGTTTGCGCTCCAGCTCGTAACGAATATTCTTGACGCCGCGTTTGACCCGCTCCATACAGCCGTTGGGGCAGCAGTAGACGTACTGGTTGCGCTCGCCATACTGCCCCCGCGACCGGCCCGGTTTCCAGACCTGCTCGGCCTGGACCGCCTGCCCGCACTGCTCGCACCATGCCCACGGCCGGAAGTCGAGGTCCGGGGCCTTGTTTCCCCGCCGCCAGAACACAATGTAAATCCGGTTCCGCGACTGCGGCGCGTACGAGCTGACGCCATTGACAGGGTTGACAAACATGGCGTTCATAAAGACCTCTTTGTGCTCGTAGCCCAGTGAACGCATGGCCTGTATCCAGCCTTCGTACGGTGGCCATTCGGTCACATCCACCACATTCTCAACGACAATAAACTCGTACCGGTGGTGCTCGGTAAAGCGCGGCACATCCCACATCGTCGCCCGGCTGCGCTCGGCGGCCAGATCGTCCTCGTCAGGCGGTTCAAACATGCTCATCTGCGGGGCCTTGCGCTTTTTACCTTTGGTCTTGAGCGCGTGATTGGTGCATTCCGGCGAGGCCCACAGCCCGACCGTCGAGGCAAAGTAGCGGACGTTGACCGTCGAAACGTCGGTTAACACATGGAACGTGTCGGGATGGTTTTTGGAATGGGTCTCCAGCGCCAGTTTAGAGTGATTAACCGCAATCTCAACTTCGGCCCCGGCTTTTTTTGCCCCGCTGGTGGAGCCGCCGCCGCCGCAAAACAGGTCGGTCATGCCTTTTTTCAGGCCAAGTTTCCTAACGACATTCATCAACCATCGCCTCCAGTTTTTGCTGCCCGTCCGGGGCGATAATTTCAAACTGCGACCGGCTCAGCGTCCGGGTCTGGCCATTGGCCCGCACCACAAAATACTGGCCGCGCTCCTGGGAGCGCCATGCTGACAACACCTGCCCGACTTCGCCGGTCGCCGTGATTTTTACCGTTAACAGCATATCCAGAGCTACCCGGCACGAATAGCAGAGGGCATCCTGCGCAATCTCTTCCCGCGTCGCCTGTTCGCCATGCCCGCTAAAAACCCACTTCTGACAGCGCGGGCACTGCCATTCGTATTTGTAGCGGTCGGTCACATTGTCCACTCGCGCCGGGTGCTCAAATGTCCCGGCCGCAAAGACTTTTTCGACCGGTATCGAGCGCACTACCAACGGCAAGGACGGCTGGGTCGCCCGGTTCCATATCCGCTGCCGGGCTTCCTCTTCATACAAAATCAACTCGTCGCCGGGACGCAACGCAGAAAAATGGCAACGCGGGCAATCTTCCCATGTGCCGCACCATGCCGCCAGTTCGTCAGGATTTTCCCGCGGCCGCAGCGGTATCTGGCAAGAAGGGCATAACTGGCACGAGGGGTATAAATCACCAGATTCATCGGGCGAATTTACCGGAGTGAGCCTGTCTTCGGCCCATGAATACCACGGCGTATCCGTAGGCCTGAGATAATAACTGCCCTCTTCACTTATCCCGACTATGATTTTTTCTCCAATATCAATTCCATAGCCGTTTTTCACACGCACCTTTTGACCTATCTTTAGCATTACTGTTACCTCCGTTTTCTTTTTGGGCCGGTATATCCGGCTTCATTGATCGTTTCGCCGCGGGCCTCACGCCGCTCCTGTAGTTTGTAGGTAATGGCCCAGCGGATTACCTCAAGCTGTTTGCGGGCTTTGGCCGTGTGGAGATAGATACTCCCCGGCACCTGATTCCGGTTGGCCGGGTCATTGCTGACTTTGGCCTCCATCGCCACCAGCTCCTCCAGCGTGTGCTTCTGGGCCAGTTTGACCGGGTCAGGCATAGACCATCTGCTCTGACCGCATGATTATCGGGCTGCCGTAAAAACGGCCGCTTTCGATGACCCCGACAAAAACACCGCCCACAACTTTATCAAGCGAGACATAAGCGTTCTCGCCGTTGAGCGCAACAACCGCCCAGGCCGGTGAGGCCGGTTTGTCGTACATCACTCCCCGGCCATCCATATTACTTCCTCCGGGCGAATGGTTTTGATGTCGATAGCCCCGCCCCAGCCGGTCACTTCCAGATCGGTAATGTCAGCCATATCCCGCACCGGCACGGTTTCGTTGACCAGTTCCACCGCTTTGGCCTCGGCTTCTTCGATGCTGCCGCACAGATAAACCGCCAGGGCATCATCCGGGGTGCGGTAGGTTAACAGCACCATCACCGGCTTGATATTTATGGTCCAGTTGCAGGTGAAGGCAATCCGGCCAGCCAGCATATTTGGTGAGGATACATTGCCGTCCACTTCGGTAACGGCCATCAGATACGTGGGTTGTTTGGTTGTCATAGGGTCTTCTTTTTCAAGTTTTACATACAACGGGCAAAATTCGTCATCGCAATACAGCGACTCGCCATCGTAGCGAATAACACCAGTGCAATCCGGCTTCGGGCATGGGGCACCGGCTTGTATCCCGGCAATCTGCCCCTTAAAGCCAGCGGGGAAATCTTTTGCAAAATCTGTAGTATTGATCACCGCAGTTGTGCGCTCCTCGCGCCGCTGGTACATCGCGCAAGTCTTACCCTTTAATTCCGCCTTACGGATCAACGGCTGGCGGTCCAGGACATGGATCGGCACCGGAGCCATGCACCAGCCATAAGCGTCAGCATAATTCTCGTGCGCCGGAGCGGGCTCGCAGTGCTGGCAGGTGTTGCATTTAGCGGCCATCCTTTTTCTCCAGTTCATCAAGCGCCCACCGGGCCTTGTCCAATATCCATTGCACGATAAAATCTTTGGCATACCCCTGGCTGACAATGTTGTCCGGCCCTAACACATGCAAGATGTCTGCCCATTCCCTTTTCCAGTGGTCTACCAACCGTTCGGCCTCCGCGCCTTTGGGGTCGTCGCCGCTCAGCCGGTCCAGAGCCTTGATCACATCCTTCACCGGCAGGTTGTAATTTTTGGCCTTTACCCAATTAGGATCATATTCGCCGAGATAGTCCATCACCCGCAGGTTGTCCGGTTTTTCGTTGGACTTGACCATCATTTTCGACAACGGCGATACGGCGAAGACCTCACCGCCGCGCAAGACGTAATAGTCCACATCAACCAGAACCTTGCCCCCCATATTGATGAGCAGCAGATGGCGGTAGAGGCCGTTTTCAACGAGTTGAGGAGCGTTCATCGCGGCACCCCGTACAGGCCATAGCCATTTGAGTAAACGCCAACCGTGAACAGATGCTGGCCATCTGTCAGGAAATCGCTTTTTCCGGCGACCATGATGTCCACCAGATTTTTGTACCCCGCCTCATCCAGTTCCAGCAACGGCGGGGATTCGACGCGGGCTACAATTTGGGCGTGGGTGTAATTCTTTTTGTCGTCTGAGGCGGCCATCGCCGCCAGCTTGAACGTGTTCACTTTGCGCTTGACCGGATAGCCCAACCCCCACAACCGGCTAATATCATCTCGCGTAAACTCGGCCGCGGCCCGCAGCCAGTCCCCCAGCGAGGCCGAACTGCCCACCTTCCCGGCCATAAATTCCTGCACCGGCTGGTGGTTGCCCCAAAAGGCTTCGGTCACCAACGTACACAGTTCCAGGCTCAAGCCATACTCAGCCGCCCGGCTTTTATTCAAACCATCAGCAGTTACCATAATTCCTCCTCAGTCCACCAGTTTGACCGGCGTAGTGTAATCGACGCGATAGGCTTTGTTTCTGGTCCGCGGCGGGTAGGCCACGACCTTGCCATCCGCAACTTTGGTTCGGGCCGGGTTCCCGTTAATCAAAATCCGCTTCTTTTCCCGGTGCGCCCGCTCCACCAACTCCTGCGTCATCGGCTCGAAGCCGTCCGCCCGCAGCCGGTCCGAGCGGACATAATTCTGGGCATTGAACACCAATGTTGACAGCGGCGTTCCCTGCCCTTCTGCGTAATAATCGTGCTCCGGCAGCCCCAACTCTTCTCTGGCCCGGCGATAGACCTGGGCGTTGTAGACCAGAATCTCGTTCTGTTCCTGCCACATGCGTTTCACCAGCTCGCACAGCCAGACCGGTTTAACGTGGTACGTGTCCAGCCCCCAATTCCGCCAAACCGGGTTGTTGATGGCTTCCAGCACATCCTCTTTTGTTTCCAGAACCTTGACCGGCTCCGGCATAAACTCACTCATACCTTTCTCCCTTCCGAATCAATCTGACGCGGGTGGCAAAATCCCAACCCCGGCTCTGCCTGACATCCGGGATTTGTTGCAATACCTCCCGCGCCACTTTGCCAATTTTTTCCCAACGGTACAACGTGCGCCGCACCCAGGCCAGCGCCCGCGAGCTACACGCTTCGTGAATCTGAAAAGCGCCGCCCATCGCCTCAAAACCCGGCAATACCGGGCCGGTCGCCGCCGACCGCGCCCGTTTGCGCGGGTTGGCATACTCCTTGCACAACCCGCAAAAGGCGATTCCGGCATTGGTCTCCGGTACATCATGTTTTATCCGGCACAGTTTGGCTTTCCAGACTTCCGGGTTCAACTCAATAGCTTCCTCCAGCCAGCGCTCCGGCTCGGTATCCGGGTCAGGGTAGATGTCCGTCGTGTAAAACGTGTTGAGCAGGTAACGCTCGGACACGTCGCCATCCTCAAGGACATCCTCTTCGGTCAACTCGGCCAGCCAGCGCGGCAAATCGGTCATCCTGCTTTCATCCCGAACAGTTTCAAGTACACGCCGCGCAACTCCGCCTTGTTCCTGGGCAGAGGAGAAACCCCGGCCGCCTTGAGCATGGCCCTGGTCATCCGGCCAGGGTAGGTCTCGCCCAACGCGGAAGTGTCCAGCGCCCGGTTCATATCGCCGCTAACGACCATTGCCGCCAGTTCGTACAACCGCTGGCGAAACAGCCGCTCCGCCGCCGCCAGCACTTCTCCTTCAATGGAGTCGATATGGGGCGACAGGCGCAAATAGTGTTCAACCCAGACCTCAATATCTATCGCGGGTTCGACGCCGGGATACTCGGCCATGACGGTTTCAGTCAGTTCAACCATCACCCTGGCCAGCGCCGCCTTCCGCCACCACGTCCGCTCGACGGTCACCGGTTTGACCCAGACGACAGATTCGTCGGTGGCATCGACGGCTTTTACCTCCATCAGCAGGTTGCCGCTATCCAGCGGGTCCACGTAGCCGCGGCCGATCAGGTCGGCCGCCGTCCAGCTCAGCAACTTGGTTTGAAGCTGCCGGGCCAGAATCTCGCCGTCGCCATCCGGGTCGGCAGGCAGCCCCAGCGCCCACATGCCCAGCAGGTGCATGTACGGGTCAAGCGCGGCGCTGGCCATGCGCTGGGTAAGGTACGTCGCCGCCCAAACCAGCCGGTGCCGAAAAACGACTCCGGTCGCCAATGACTCCGGCTCGTTGCTGCCATATTCCAGACTAAAAACGTGACCGGTTTCATCCTCCAAAAATGAAGTGATCGGGTGGTCGTCCAGTCGCCCGGCCTTGCCGATGACCGCCATCGGCTCTTTCTTTCCAAGCCAGCGCAAAAACCTGTGCCATGAGGCCACGGCACAAATCCGCTCAATCACCGCTAAACTCCTTTTCCTGCCCATGCAGGCGGATAACATTTCTCTCAACCCACCAGTTTTCCAAACCGTACTCGCTGTGCTCATCCTGATCCAACCACAACACCCGCAACCCTTCGTAGAGGTCAAGAATTTTCTGGTCGGGGGTTTCATCGGTGAGCGACGGGACACCTTGATAATCAGGCCATTGCTCGGCTAGAATCTCGTCCAGCTTTTCGACAGCCAGCTTGTAGGCCTCCCGCGCCGCAAATGTCGAGAGCATCACGTCCGTCTGACCGCCATCGTCGCCGGAATCCGTTCTGACCACGGTGTAGACCATCACTTCGTCGCCCATCATCATTTCAAACAGGCTCAGGTCCAGATTGAACACGTTGGCCGCGTCGATAACCGCCGAGTGCAGCACCAGACACTCACAGACGCCTTGCTCACGTTTAACCCGCATGGTCTGGCCAACCACGTCCAGAAATAACGATAACCGTCGATGCCCAACCATCGAGTTATTCATGCCCCATCTCCTCCGGGGAATAGGCCCGGTTTTTGGCTATATGGTAGGCGTACTGGCTGACCATCACCCAACTGGCGGCCTCGCCGTCCCGGCCCTCAACCCCGACCGGCCGGGCGTAAATCACGCCATCCTTATCAATCTGGGCCAGCATTGTTTCACCTTGATAAATCCCAACCAGCGGCACCGCCGCCGATACGTCGCCATAGATCAACGCATAATCCCTGGCCATCCGCGAGGCGTGAGCCAGAGAAGTCGCCAGCATGAACGGGAACGGCTCCACTCCTGCCCGCGGCTCACCTATGCCGCGCAGACTTAACGGGAAAAACTCAGGACTCAGGTAACGCTCCCGCAGATACTTCTGCTGGCAGGCCGGGCAGCGGGCATAAAGTTCCACGCTGCGCCGCTCGGCCGCCCCGCCAAACCAGTCGCCGCACTCATCGCATTGTTCGCCGTGGGTCTCCATACATTCCTCACAATCAGCCAGATGCCGCTCCATGCACTTGTCATGCAGCACCGCGCCGCAACTGCTGCCAGCCTCGTCGGTCTCCTCGACCGGCTGGCCGCAGACCGGGCAATTGGGCCGGGGCAGATATTGCCATGTGCCATCCGGCAAAATCTCGATGCCTGCCGGAACAAGGCGGTACATCTCAATCTCCGGGTTACCGTGTTCGCGCCGCAAATCATTGCGGGCACCCCGCGCCGCAGCCTCGCCCAGATGCGTGACCGGCTCTTCGTCGCCGACCGCGTAGGCCCGGCCATCGTAGGGGTAGCCGTGAGGCCCGCGGCTGGTGTTTATCACAATAAACACGTCGTTGCGAAACGGGTCATGTAACGGATTTTTAGACATGGGTTTCCTCCATTGGGCCAAAATTAAACATGGGAATAGAAAGTGAAGCGTTGACCGCCTGCCCCAATTCCAGGACGCCGCCATTGACCCGCCAGCGCGTCGGCCAGTTGGCCAGACTGTGGCAGCCCTCGACGATAATAAAGCAGTTGAAGGGCGAAGCGGCCGGGGCGTCGGGGTCGTACTCGCAATGGATGACCCGCCAGCCAGCCAGCGCCCCGTGGCGCAGCATCGTTACCATGTTGCCGCAGCCATCGCCGTTACCCGGCGTCAGTTTGGCGTTAAAGATTGTCGCCGGGGCATTGGACAGCCAGGGCACCGCCTCAATCGCGGCAATTCCTTTGGCGGTAATCCGCAGCGCCCCGCCATACGAATCGTTCTCACCAAAACCGTCAATTTGCCCCCAGGTTAAGCTGCGGCTTTCGGCTGGCCGCCATCTGGCCAGCCAGCGCCGCACAAACTCGCCAACCTCGCTGATATTGGCGTAGGTCTCGGCAAACAGCCGCAGATCGTCATCAACGAACGCCCAGGAACAGAAATGTCCCTCGGCCATTCCGGTCATGCCGCCATCCTCGCTGGCCGAGCCAAATTCTTCCGGGGCCAATTCGTCCGCCGTTTTGATCAGCTCCGTTTTCAGCCAGTCAATTTCGTCGGGGTACAATCCATTTAATCTGATTCCAAAGTTCAAAATCTCCATCGGTGTTCCTTTCAGTTCGGTGTAGAAGTAAATTCAATAATGATCGGCTGACCGAATCGATGGGTAGTGACCTCACAGGGAGTGCATGTCCGCGCCCATGCCTGTTTGGTTCGCTCAATCTCCGCCGCCAACTCTTCTCCGGTCATGGCCTCACTGGCCCACATCTGCCCATTGGCTTTGGTCAGCACAAAAAACGGCTTGTCCGGCTTGGTATCAGACCAGAGCGTGAATTCGCGGGGACTGCCCGACATGCCGGATTGGGACAGGTACATGTTGACAACCTCGCGGCAAACTCCCTGCCGCCCGAATTCGCGCCCGGTAGCCAGTATCTTGATGGTGTATGAATACAAATCCTCGACTGGGCTGGCCAGATAGGCGTATATCCGCTGCCGGGTGTCCTTGATCATCTGGAGCGCCTCCAGCTTGGCCGCTGTAAACGAGGGGTGCGAGCGAAAAATACGGCCCGATTGCCGCCGACAGAGGTCGGGGATTTCCCACTCCATGTCCACGGCAAAATTACCGTGGATGCCACCGGTTACCACCATGCAATGAATCCCGGCCATTCTGTGAGGAAAATGCCGGTTCGGCACCGGCTCGCGGTAAACCGCATACTCATGCACGTTGCGGGTGATGTCGTCGATTTCGGTCCATGCGCCTGCAACCGCCTGATAGCGAATGATTTTGTCCAACGGGCTTTGGGGGGCGACCGTCACGACCTCTATGTTCAACTCATCCAGCAGCGCCCCAATTTGCTGCGTTTCCAGCGCTTCATCCAATGTTGCTTGCATCTGCGTTCTCCTCGAATTGAGCTAATGATAAAGACAATCGTTCAACTACCTCTCTGGTCAGGCGCAGGTCGGTTTCGGCAGCAACTGCCCGCCCGATCAACGTCCTGGCCTCCTGCCGTAACGCGGCCGCCTCCTGTCTCGCCTCGGCCAACTGGCGGCGCGTCTCTTCTAACTCGGCGGCCAGCCCCGCCATCGCGCCGCTGGCGGTAAACTCATACCCCCATAACGTCAGCATCCGCCTTGCCCCGCTGTAAATCTGGTTCGTAATCTGTCCAAACAAGTTGGCCTGCCTCGTCATCCTGTCCAATAACCACCGATTTTCCGGCAAACTCCAACCGTTCCACATCGTCGCCATAGCGTTCGGCCATTTCCGGCGTCAACGTCACCCAAACCAGCTTGCTTCCGGTGACTTCAAACGCGGCCAATATCTCCATCACGCCGGGCAGAACCTTGATGTCGTTGCCCAGTTCGTCGCTTTCGTAGGCGATGATGTCGGTCGCCGGGCCGCGGTGGCGATAAGGCTGGCCGACCCGGTAGCCATAGGGCATGGGAGACAGCGACTCCAGCGCGTACGCGGCCACATCCGGGTACGCCCGCCACTGCGGCTCTGGCCGGTTGGCAATCCAACGGATTTCTCCCGGCCGCCCAACCTTGAAATCAATATTAAATTCAGACTGGTTGCTGATAGCCCGGCTGAGCCACGGTTCAACCCCTAACCGCCCCTGGAGCCACTTGTCCAGGTCGCCTTTGGTCGTGCGCCGGGAATGGCGCACCGCCTGCCGGGGGTCCATCCGCGAGCTGAATCTGGTCAGCAAATAGCGCCAGTCATTGGCCAGATCGAGCATTTGACTGAAATTTGTGAGTACGTCACTCATACCATTTCCTCCACAAAAGGCGACGTATCGCCGGTTTCCAGAAACGACAGAACCTTAAACTCCCAATCTTCCTCCAACTGCTCGCTGCGGGGGTCGTAGATAATTTCCAGCCCCTGCCAACCCAGCGCCTCCATCTCCGACCACAGGCGGCGATACTGGTCCAGATGAACCTGCCGCTGCATGTCGGTCAAGCCAAACACCCCCGGTACGTGCCGCCACCCGTCAATCTGGATAAACCGTCTGGCTTTCGGCTTGACAATATCCAGCCGTTCTGGAAATGGGTTATTGTCTTCGGGATGAGCCAGGACCTCATACTCGTACTTGAGGCCGCGTACCATGTTTTCCTCAAGGAAATCGCGGACCATCTTCTCCGGGCCGCTGGGATGCTCACGCTTCCAAGCCACCAGCCGCTGGTAGGCGAAATCTTGACCATGCGCGTCAGCCGCGGCAGCAAACCCCTGCCGCCCCCATTCTGACAATTGTTCGCGCCGCTCCTGCTTTTTGGCCGCATTGGCCGCCACTTTGGCGTTCCGGGCGCTCAGATCAGAATCGTGCGTTGGGCACTTAAACCCGAACGTCACCCCCATGCACAGGTGGCCGCGCTTGTTCTTGCGGCCGGTCAGATGGCCACAGCGGACCACTGCCCCAAAAAACATTGCTTTCTGCAACGCGCTGGCCCGCGCCGCGTACTCCTCAAAATCAATAACCTCGGCCAGATAGTCCGCCTCGGCCGCGTCCAATCCAGCTTGCAGTTCCGGTGCCGGTTCTGGCTCAACCTGCACCATTTGTTCAATCCATTCCGCCATTTTGGCGGTCGCGTTCACTCCGTCCACGATTATTGGGTTCTCCTTTCGTACCAATACGTTTCATCGTCAACTGCTTGAAGCTGGCCGATAAACGGCCGGGCCAGCTTTTCCCTAACAACAATTTTGTGGGTGATAGGGATGTCTGCCCGTGAAAAGCCAACTACATCCTCCATCTTGCGCAACTCGCGGTCATCCAGCCGCCATTTGCGGGCGCTCAGTCGTTCGATTTTGTGACCGTGAAACTCCAGCGTCTGGCCGGGATTCAACTCGCTCAATTCTAAACGACTGACCCACTCGCGGTGCCAATGGCCGGTGGTCTGGCTGTAGCCCTGGCGGTAAGGGCCGCGGTCCAGCGAGATGACCCGCTTGGCCGCCACCCCCATCAGAGCGCAGTCCACCCGCGCCGCTTTGGCGCTCGTGTAATACAATTCCAGCATCGGGTCGTTAATGGTCGGTCGGTCCATTAGTCCTCCTCAATGTTTGTGGTAGAATTTGGCATTGGCGGCGGTGTAATGAACGCTGGCGTCCGGCACATCGTAGGCGTTGCCGGTGCGCAGCGATTTGAGGACAACGCTACGGTCATTGATTTGCTCAACAGTACCTTTGGTCGGTACGCCGTCATCGGTTACAATCGCAAAAATTACATCGCCAATGTTCAGGATCGGGCGGTCAGAGACTTGCTTGACCGGCACCTTGAACGTGCTGCCGGTCTTGGTGGACTGTATCTCGACAACGCTCAAGGAGGGAGTCAATACCCGCGCCTGTGTCGGCACACCGTCAGCAGTCACCACCGCCCAGACCATCTGCCCGACCTTGTGTTTCGGCTGCCGGTCGTGAACAGCGCATTTGCCGTTAACCAGCTCGCAATGGCAAAAGCTGCCATCTTTATTTTTACGGCCGGTCGCTTCGCCACATTTCATCGGTTCGGGGATAGGAGCGGGGCTGTCCAGATCGGGAATAAAGTGGATATTGATATACTCGCGGCCTTCAAATACCCATTCACCCTGGTTGTTGATTTGCCCCCCGCGCATCGAGGATAAAATACGCCAGGCGTATTCGGCGGCAGTCATCGTCGCTTGGCTTTTAGCCTTGCGGAAGATGAACGACCCGTTGGAACGTTCGGTTAGTTCAGTAGGTTCGACGCCCATCGCATGCAGGCGATCCAGAACAGCGGTGTAATCTTTCTTAGACATTGTGCGTTCACTCCTTAAGTTCAATAGGGGAGTCAATTGATTTCTGAGTGAGCCGGGCCAGCGGGGCGCTGGCCCGGCCGGCTCAGGTTTCAATTAAGCCTCGTCTTTATCTGCAAATCCTTTGGCGGCATCCAGTTCATCAAACTCTTCGACCGGCGTCCAGTTCCAGACTTTTTTACCGCGCACATCCAACTGCCAGACCCTGAATTTGCCGTCGCTGCGTTTCTCGACCGCCATTTTGTATTTATAGGTCTTGCCCTCAATCTCCATTTTTTTGATTGGGGTCTCATACACAATTGCGTCGAAGTCTAAAAACATCTCAGTTCTTCCAAATCCGAATTAAACCGTCATCAACTTCATCAACGTCATCAACATCGTTTTCCAGCAGCGCCTCCACCACGCGCCCGTCAGCGTTCGTAACCACGAACCCGCCGAACGGCGAAACCCGCAACGTGCCGCGAGCGAGTTCAATAAATTCACCCGCCGCTTCCGGCATCGAGGACTGAAACCCGACGACAACCTCACGCTCAACAACTTCACTGACTTGCAAATCTGCGGTCACTTTTCACTTTTTATTGAAAAAATTCATTTTTTATTGTAATCTCATTTTACCGCACATATATAGCTTTGTCAAGCCATTTTTAAGGTTATCAACCTTAAAATTATATAACTCTGTCGGTGTCAGGTCCCACGATTTTTGGGACTGTGGACACAATTTCTGATACTAAGGATAACCATATTGTGGCACCTGACACGGGATGGTCGGGCCGCATGGATGTCAAAACACGTGGATAGCCGGATAACACAAAAGCCCAGCGCAATTGCGCTGGGCTTTTGTGTAAGCTATTAGTTAGTCAGGCGTTAGCCGGTTTCGCTCTCAAGCTCCTCAATCCAATCCTCCATCATCCGTTTGACATATTCAAGTTCAGTAACATCTCCGTTGCAGCCTCTCACGAACCTGTCAAGCATTTCGCGCAAAAACTCCAGGTCTTTCTTGTCTTCACTGCTGGCGTCGGACACAGCGCCTTGTTGAGTGGCTTTTAATGCCGCGGCAGCAATATCGCCCAAGTTCCAATACGGCGCTTCTTTGCGTCCTTCCCACGATTTCGCAACATCTCTGATTTTTTCTAACGCCCGCCGCATAATCTTGATTTTTACGGTCACAGCACATCCCCCCATTCCGGCTTGCGCCGTTCGCGCTTGGCAACCAGATCACCGTTGCGTTTAACCGCGTAGACATACGGTTCAACATTTGTTTTGCCGTACCACCAATACGCCTGCTCTTTCTGCGCCGGGGCCAACTCATCAAAATAGCGCACCTGCTCAACCGGCAACCCAAAGAAACGACTGGCGTACATCCGCCTGACGCTATCCGCATCTTTAGCCGTGGCCATATTCTGCCGCATCTCCAGCAGCGCCTCGATGTCCGCCCGCACCCATTTGGGAAACTGCCAGTTCCACAAGCCCTGCCTGCCGGTGGCCGGTTCCGGTTGCTGCAAAATACGGACCGGGTCAAAAATCCAGCCGTAGCGACCGTCCGAATAGTCGCCATACTGCCGTTCTTTGGCCGTCAACTCCGCCCGCAGCGCTTCGACCGGGACAACATCCACCAAAAAGCCGACCGCCACCACCCGGCCAAACGGATACCCCCGCGCCGACCGGTAATATGGCCCCCAATTCACCCGCCGCTGGCCTGGACCCAGGCGGCCCAGCTCGACAACCAGTTCGCCCGTCGCTTCCGGTAATTCAGCGACGTGCTGCATGGTTTTGGCTGCGTGGATCGCCATTGGGCCGCGATACTTTGTCGGCCATGAACGGGTTTCAATACGCTTCTGATCCCAGGCCATCAACGAGGCCCACGGTTCCCACAGGCTCAGCGCCGGGATAGCGAACTCAGGGTAATGCACCGTATTTGACATGGCCCTATCCTCTGCTCTTGAGAAACCGCGCCATTACGTCGTAATCGTCGCGGCTGATGACATCATACCCCAACAGCGTCAGGACAAACTCACTGTCGTAATAGCGCCACTTGCCATCCTCGCCAACATACCCCTCCGCGCCGTGCCACGCCTGGAGATGCTGCTCAACGGCCGCCCCAACGCTGCCAGCAACCGGAACCGAGTGGGCCGTTGTCTCAAAAAACGCTTCACCATAGGCTTCAACTTTGACCCGGATGACAAAGTAACGCATCGACGGTTCCGGGAACTGGCCGTTTTTCTTCTCGGTGGGGCCAAAATGCCGCCACGCCCGCCCAACTTCTGCGACGCCGGGCCACTCCGCCAAATCGGAAGACAGCAGCGCCACAATATTGGGGTACGTTTCCAGAATTTTCCAGAACTTGTCCCCGTCTCTGGTATCAACGGTCAGGCTACCGTCCTTAAAAATGTTCAGAGACGAATAATCGCCATATTCGGCCAGCTTGGCCAGCACCCCGGCCAAGCGCCGGTAGACTTCTTCTTCCGGCAACATGGCTTTGGCCAGGGCGGTCATCCGCTGGTGCAGCGCCATCTGCGCCCCAAGCTGTTGTTGCAGCGTTCCAAACTGTTCTGTTACCTCGACATACGAGGCCAGCAGCGCCTCGTATGCGTCACGGACTTCTGCCTCAGTTATCATTGATACCATCACCCTCCGTCAAGCCCAACTCGGCGTACCAACTTTCACCCGTGCGTGGCTGGTGGTTGGTCAGGAACACCGCCACAGCTTCCAACTTTCTGCGGGTGGATATGGCCTTAACCATTACTGCGTGTAACTGCTGCTCGGCGACCTGCACTTCATGCCGCTCCTGCTCGAACTGCCGCTGGAGTGGCCGGGCCATGTCCATAATTGCCAGCAGCAGGTTCTCGCTGTCGGTCAGACTCAGGCCGTCAATCGGGACAAAAGATTTATCACTCATGGCTCTCTCCTTGTTTTTTGGGTTGCGGTTGTTTGCTCGCCGTGTCGCGCCTGGCTTCAACCTGGGCCGCGGTCTCGGCGTACTCGGCGCACATCCTGGCCAACCCTTCCAGACCAACGCTGCGATACCATTGCGCCTGCGTTTTCCAATAATCACAGCTCGACCGCATCACTCATCTCCCCGGTACAGCTTGGCCCACGCCCCGTCAAGGTTGATAACTTGCGGCTCCTGCTCGTTGATGTCGGCAAAGACCAGTAACTGCAATCTGCCATTGTACCGTTCGACGAACACCGGAAACCCGCCATCGCCCTTGACATCGTAGGTGCCGTACCCGTCAAACCGGAGCGCGACCCCGCCGCCATGCGGTTCAATCCGAATCTGGCCGTGGACATACTTACAGGCCATCTGGCTGTCGGCCAGGGTGAACGCCACCAGTTCCGGCTCGGCCTGCGGCTGCCTGGCCAGCAGGCTCCGATACCAGCACATCGCGCAGGTCGTGCCATTCGCCGCATGCGTGTTGTCGCACTCGCATGCCGTGCCTAATAACTCCTCCATCCGGGACAGGGCATCGGCCAGCCCTTCCCACAGTTCGTAATACCGGGTGGTTATGTCGCTGCTCATACGTTGCTCCTCATCAGCTCAACAAAAAACGCATACTTGATCATCAACCCCCGCCGTTTCATCTCCTTCTGAAACCATTCGCGGGTAAAATCCAGATTGTGCTGCAACCACATATCTTTGGGCGTCACGCCCCTGGTCGAAGCCGTCACCGCGCTGACGTAATAATCGACCGGCAACATCCGCCCCCGTTCGACGGTGGTGCGGATAGCCAGCAGTTGGCCATAGCGAAAGACCAACTGTTTCTCGGTCAACAGTTCCGGGTTTAGCCCCCGCAGCGTTTTGGCCACGCTGAACCCTGGCACCTTTGCGACGGTTATCTCCTTCGAGCGTTTGGCCAGGACTTCCGGCGTCATCCCGGCCAGCGCTTCCTTGACCCAACGGTCGTAAATTTCCTCGCCGCGCTCGAAAGCCAGCAGCGTCGCCGGGTCAAACTGCATCTTGCCCCGCCCGGCTTTGGCGTCATACTCGGTTACAAACCATTGCAACCCGGCCCGTTCCGTGCCGTCGCGGTTCAGTTGCGGCGGCAGCCAGCATTCCAGCTTGTTCGCGTGCCAATAGTCCAGCCAGGCCTTTTCGGCCGGGGTTGTCTCGGCGCTATTGGTGATCAACCAGCCGCAAGCGCCAATGGCCCACTCCAGCCCCTGTTCAGTCGTGGCCTCGATGTCGTAGCGGATATTACTCGACCACTTTTGCGCCTTCATCGTCCCTCCCCCATCTTAAAATCATTCCCAGGCTGGGCATCTCCATGCCGGTCAGTTTTACGAGCTGCCGCGTCAGCAGCAGGACTTTGGCAAAACAGGCCGGGCAAAGATAGGCGGTTCTTCCGCCCATCTCACAGATTGGCGTCCAACCGGTCTGGATTCGTATCTCGCCAAAATTTGCGCCGGTAGTTGTCGTGCTGTTTCCGCACGGGCAGGTTATGGTCCGCGAGTCCATCATGGCCGGGATACCTTGCGCAACAATTCGTCTCTGGCCATAAACTCCCGCGGCCAGTATCCTTCTGGCAGCCGTTGGCAGATGAAATCAACGGACTTGGCCAGCGACATCTCGCTAAACCAGGACACCATAAAAATCATCTCGTCCAGATCGTAGACAGTGTGGTCCGGCATGCGCCCTTCACCGCCACCCGCCAGATAAACCAGCAGGCACGGTTGCAGCGCCCCGGTTTTCAGCGCGTCGGCGTCGTTATAAACGTCAACCGTCTGACCATCTACCTCGATCTGGCGCTTGTAAGTGGTCGAGACCATCACCTTGACGATATGCTGCCGGTTCAATATGACCGGTTTGCCGTTGTCAACGGTCAACGAGATCGCGTTTTCTGAGGCAAAATATTGATTACCCATGCGTTTGCTCCTTTAGGGCTTCGTAATCTTCAACCACATAACCCGGCGCTTGCCGCTGCGCCGCCAGTCCAACCGGTATTGCCAGCGAATCAAAGCGGCCCGGCAACTGCAATAACCACGTCGGTTCACCGCCATGCACGTCAACCTTCCCCTGGCTGAACACCAGCGCCAGCCAATAATCCTTGATGCCGCTTTCGGACAGCACCAACTCAATGGTTTGCTGCTGAGCGGCCAGACCGGGGGAACCCAATCCGGCACCGGGGAACGTCTTGATTTGAATGGTGGGGCGGATGCACATGTGCCCCGCTTCCCCTGAACACGACCAGTCGGTCTCCAGCCCGGCCACCGCAGCATTACGACCAACCAGCGGATACCAGCGTCTACCTGCTTAATGCCCGCAGTCGGGCCAACTATAAAACTATCAGCCATGCATAGCCTCCCCAGCGTAATAATTTGCCGTCCGCCGTCCGCCGCAACAGTTGCCCCTGCGGCGTCAGCCTGACTTTAAGGACTTCATCAAAATATGTTTTAACCGCCTGCTTCGGCCGCTCGGCCAACTCGGCGTCATCGACCAGAACAAAGTGAAATGCCTCGCCGACGACGGCCGCACCAAAGGGGATGCTTCGCTGCCTGCCTTTAAGGTCAATGGTCAACATCGGCCTACCTCAAGCAGTTGCAATCCGCGTTGCACAGCCCCACTCCCTGGCGAACGCCATGCGTTTCTTTACACAACGACACCAACGCCCCCGGAAATTCGGCGTGGATAATGTCCCGCACCGTCTGGTAAATCTCCATCCGGCGCTCGACCGGCATGTGAAAGTGGGTCCCGTCCTTGACCAGCTCTTCGTCGCCGGGCTGCCATTCCATCGGCAGTAGCCCCCACTTTTCGCGCCACGTGTCGAGCTGGTTGTTTTTCTCGCGGTACGTGCCCAACGTCCAATACCGGAAATTGATGCGCATCGCCTTAATATCGGCCACAAACTCGCGGTACATCTCCTGCCAGCCATCTGGGGTCAAAATCGGGTCCAGTCGCACCCTGATTTCGTAGCCGATATTGGCCGCAAAGCGGGCCGCTTGCAGGCGCTCGTAGATGGGCGGGGTGATCCGCACCCCATCCGGGTACTTGCCTTCCCACATGTCAGCCACCGGCTCCGGGTTCAGCGAGAACGTGACGACCGTGTTATAACGATAGGCCGGAGGCACATCGGCCAGATAGAGCGTGTTTTTGGATTTGGTCAGCAGCACCAGCTTGGTGTTGCGGGGGTTGCGCTCATGGTCGCCAAACAACAGGTTCAGGCGGCGCACCATGCCGGTTACGCCTTCATACAGCAGGCTGTCCGAGCGGTCGATACCGACACCTAACGTGTGAAACGGTTTTCGCCCCGGCTCCAGTAACCATTTCTCGGCGTCCCGTTCAAAGTCGTCAATGTTGTCGTACAGCAGGTGCCGCCACGGGTCGCGCCGGATGCGGTGCGTAAGCATCAAGAAACAATTGTGTATCAACACGCCATCACCTGCCACGAAGTTACCCGTCCCGGTCTGAAAATCGTAGACTTCGGCTTCTGCCGATGACTTAAGTATTTTCTTTACCCGGCTTAACCCTAATTCTCCTTCGACCAATTTCTTGCCCCATTCACAAAGGTCTATTTTTTCGGCTTCCAGGCGTTGTTTCCAGCGTGTTGCACCAGTATCGCCCCAGATAGACCCCGTTCGCGCCATTAAAAGCGCGTAAGGATAACGGCGCGTAATCATCCGGCGCGACCTATCTATTACGTGCCAGGGCAATCCGACTTGTCTGACAAAATTCGTGGCATCTTGCTGATGTAGTCGAACCTGATAGGCAATCTTGTCACCACGATAGTTGTTCCTTACCACAACAGGACTATAACCAAGTCGCCACATCAACATTCGCATATCTGCGGCCCACCCCTCAGAGCAAGTCGCATAAACTATCGATCCAGCTTTATCCAAATGACCATCGCCAAATATCGCGCCTTCCAAAACACCCTCGATAAATTCTTTGGGGGCATCCCATAACATTTGAGGATACTGTTTTGTAAACGCATTCCCAGGCAGCATTTCTCTAAACAACGCCACAATCGTTGTTTGACTTAACAACAACATCGCGCCATTTTCGCTATGTGAACGTACCACCACTTTCTTGCCTGACCATTGCTCCCATTTTGGGAGACAATATTCAACTTCATCTTTGTGAACCGCCAGTACGACAGTTCGCTTGTCGAGACTTCCTTCGGCTAAATAATGACCGACAACAAAACCAAAGGCCCTGTCCAATGGCATCCATCGGGGATACTTTTCACTCCCATAAGCGGAGTGAATTTGCACAGAATCTCCCGGTATCAACCCGAATTGATCTATAAGAGCGATGTATTCTGGCAGATGGTACACGCCTTTGTTGGCATGATTGGACAGGGGGTAGTCGCGCCAGTTCGGAGACGGGGTTTGCCCCAACTGTTTTGCCAGTTCAGCACAAGATAAACCAAACTGACCGGCAAGGTCGAGGTCTGTAACCCGTATTTTCTCTGGCTGAGCCCAGGGGAATCTGAGAAGATCAAGGCTTGTTACTACTTTGTGGCGGACATTGACCGCATATTGAATTATGGGCAACCAATCATCCTCTTTGATGCCCGACGCTTTAAAATCGCCATCCCATCCTTCAAATCGACCTGGGCGAGCAACAATCATAGGGTGGTCATCAGTAACCGTCACTTGATGGCCGGTGTCTAACTTTATAGTGACCATATCATGTGAGGGTTTTTCAGTTTCAGCCGCGCCAATCAGTGGTGTAAACACATGGTTATAATTTTCATCTACGCCCATCACCAGCCATTGCCGTTCATACCGGCGTCGGTACAGGTCTTTTGCTCGCACAGGGCCAAGATCGGTATAAATCCATTGATCCGCCCCAACACAACTCCGGCACCCCAGGCCACAGGCACCGCTACCGATAGCCAGGTCCCACCAGATCGGCGGGCAAAAGGTATCTTTGTCGCCATGCCACGCATGCATAATCCGGTGATCTTTGCGCCGCGCCCGAAAAACCGTCACATCCCGCGGCAAGCCGACCACAGCCGCGGGGATGGTCTCTGCCCGCCATTTGCCGCGGGCGACCTGATCTTCAACGTACCACTCAACCGGTTTAGAATCCGTCATCGTCTGTCTCCTCACTATCTTCTTCGTCCTCGTCAATCAGCCAGCTTGGGACATCGCTCCAACTCGCGCCCGGCGCAGGCGTGACCGTGATAGTTTTCTCAACCTCGCCAATGGAATCGAGCTTGACCGCATTGTAGACATCATCGGTCACCGCCTGCCGCGTCTCTCCTACCTTTGAGGCCGGGACGGTATAGCCCACGCACCATTCGACGCGGAAGAGCGGTTCGCCATCGGGCGGCCGGTCAAAGTCCAGCACTACCTCATGGCAGGTCTCGCACTCAACCGCCACATTCGCGCCACCGGCATAGGTGACGCAAACCAGTTCGTGGCCCACGTGGGCCATCAAATCCGCATAACAATTAGCTGCCATTCGTTACCTCCGTTTCTTTTTCTGACTGGCAGTGACATCTGCCGCCGCCTTTACACACCGAACACGGCCCTTTTTGCGCCTTCCCGTCTTCGTCGTAAACAATCCCCCACCCGTCACCGACGCACTTCTGACAAAGGCCGGTATCCCAGCAATCCGGGCAGGCGATGCCGACATACGGCACCCATTTGCATTCCACCAGCAGTGGGTTTCGGTTTTCCGCCAGATGAATCCAGTGCGCCAAATGCTGGTAGTTGGCCGCCTGGGCCAGCCGCTTCAACCACAGGTCGGCTCGGTCCAGCCAATACTTAAAGTAGGGCACGTCGCCGCCATCCCGCCCGCGTCTTTTCCCGACCTCAATCTCACGGAAGATGAACGACAACCGGGCATGATAACGATTGGTCTCGTGAACCTGGGCCGGGAACGATTGCCGCGCCCCTTCCAGATTGCGCATGGTGAGCTGATACCGTTTTTTCAGAACCTCAAAAGAGGCCGGGTTACTGGCCATTGGCTCTGTCCTTCAAAAAGCTCATATCGCCGCGCATGGCGTTGAACACCCAGGACGCGGGCAGTTCTGACATATTTTTGGTGACATCAAACACAACAGCCGCCCCCATCAGAAAGGCGATGGCATCGGCCGTGCCGTGCATGGCCAGCCGTCTGGCCGCATGTTGCTCCACGGCGGCCACGTACTGCTGGATTTGCTCAGGCGTCAGTTCAAACAGCGGTGGTTTTGTGGTTGGTTCAGCGATCATTCGTTTTTCTCCATTTCCAGACTACCTATTCGGAAGTGCAACTCATCCCCAATGACACCGTCGTCGCCGGGGTCCAGCTCATACAGTTCAGCGCTGGAATGTTTGACATAGATGTTAAGTGCCCCATTGTCGGCCACGGCCAACTGGACGGTGTATTCGCCGCCGAGTTCGTCTTTGACAAGCAACTGCTGGCCGGTCTGAATACTGATTGTTGCGGTAGTCATATCCCCTCCTTCACCCTACCTGTAAAATCAGCCGCGTTTCAGGGTCAAACCAGCCATGCCGCCGCTCGACCCCGTTACTGCCCAACACCTGAAAATCGTAATAGCGCCATTTATCCGGGGGCACATCGGCCCCGGTCAGCCACGGCTTGACCAGCGAGTAGCTTTCGCCTTTGTACATTTCCCCAAAGAGCGCCCGGCAGTGGGGACACTCATGCGCCCCAATCACCGTTCGGCCATCCGGCGTTTTGACCGGCTCGTTATATGCCTTGTTCGTCATCTTTTTGCCGCAACCCGGACATTCAACCATTGACTTTCTCTTTAAGTAGCAACGTCTGGCATTCCCAACAGGTCACTTCGCTGATGCAACCAGCGGCAGCGTGTTCCAGCATTTCCCGCCAATCCTCATCATCCAGGGTGATAAGCGTGGCCTCGCCAATGACCTCACCGGTCGGGATCAAGTCTGGCAGGGTGACCACGAAATAGGCGTTGGGGTACGGCTGGTTCGGCCAGTTGCGGCGGGCAAAAGGATAATCGCCGCCGCAGACAATCCCGTTGCGCTGCCCGCCGCAGCGGCGGCAGCGATAGGCATACTGGCGCGTTTCGGCCAGATAATCCCGCAATTCGCCCAGCCCCCAGGTCTTGATGTACCCATTGCGCGGCGGCAAGGCGGCCGAGTAAACCGCATCCACGGCCAGCCCCATTTTTTGAGCCGTCGTCATGACCAACTCGGTGCTGTTGGCCATCACCAGAAACTTCTGGTCAGCGATACAAACCCACACGCTCGAATAACTCATGACCATCTCACCCGCATGTACCGGACCGGAAACGCGACAGACCACGGCACAATCGCCATCCAGCCGTTCTTTTTGAAATACGTCACCCGGCTGGTGCCGCCGACTTTTTTCCATCCCCGCGAAGTCAGCAATTCATAGATATTCATTTGACCCTCGGCCGCTCGCCGGAATCGGGCGTTATCACGCCGCTGTTGCGTGCTCATAAGGCGCTCCTTCCAGAATATTCAACGTAGCCAACAACTGCCGGTGCAGATTGCGCCGGGCATTCTCCTCATCCGTGGCAAAACTCAGCCCGACCGTGACCGGGAAGAGTTGCGGCGTCTGGTGCATCGCCCCATTGACATACCACTGCCAGTGATACTCCAGCCGCGAACTGACCAGCCAGCGGCCCGGCCCAATCGCCAGCGCCACCGTGTTGGCCACAAACTCGTCTTCGGTCATAAACTGGTACTTGATCCGGCTGCCCACCTGCCGCCTCGCCCACGGCCACAACGACGGTTTGTTGGTAAAGCGGACATCGCGGCGGGTCAGCCAGACATTGTTTTCCAGACCCGGTTCAACCCGCGGGTCATCGCCGAAATCCACTTCCAGCAACTCGTCGAGGCCATCATACCCAGCGCTCACCACCACGCCTTTGGCTCCGGTCTGAATAGCCAGCTCGTCGCCGCGCAAATGATCAGCGCCATAGAGCATGGCAAAGGTTTGCGGTTTGATTAAGGCCACATGCGCGTCATTCGTCATCGTCAGCAACTCCCGGCCCAATCGCCATTCCCGGCGTGGGCGCTGTTGGGCTGGCCGCAGGCCTGGCACCGGAACTCCACACAACCATCCTCGCCCCGTTTATCGGCCCAGACCACCTTCTCATGGTCGCCGGTAAAGGGGTGGTCACGGTGAAATAGTTCCGTGCCGCTCACCTACACAATCTCCAGCGCGGGCAGGCGACAGGCCGGGCATTCGCCCTCAAACATGGCCAGCACTGCCTCGGCTCCGGTCAGCCCATTGGCGTGGACCGGCACATTGAATTCAATCCGGCAAACGTCGTCTCCATTGCGGATGGTCTGGATAACCAGCCCTGCCCCGGCGATTGCCTGCCGGAGCTTGTCCAGGCCAGCCTGATCCAGCGGCTGGCCATTGGTTTCCTTGCGGACATAGCCCCAGCCGCTAACCGAGACAAAGGCCCGGTCAAACATGCCGGTTTCTTCCAACCGGTTACGCAGCCACATCCGCACCTTTCGATCAATTCGCGCCATCGTCAACCTTTACCCTTTCTACCGGCGCTAACCGGCTCCACGGCACCCGGTCCAAAAAATTGCTACACTGGACGGTCACCGTCTTTTGATTGATTCGCACTACCCGTTTCGGGTCAGGGTAACCGCACCAGACCATATCCCCGACCTTGAGCGTCTTTTTCAAAAAATCGTCCAGCAACCGCTGGTTGGCCTCGCGCTTTGGCGCGACCTTTAACGCGGCAATTTCGCTCTCCAACGCCCGCTTGCGGCGGTACAACCCAACCAACTCAGCCACTTCCCGGTCCCACTTCTCCATGAGCTTGCGCTTCTGACGCTTCGACCTGGACCGGATACCCCCAATCTCGCCGACCGGGTTTACGGCGAAACCGCTGGTCCGGGCCGCCTTTTTGTGCAGGCTATCAATGGCATCATTGACCGTGGCTAACTCGCGTTCCAACTGCTCAAGACTTTTCATGCAGCACCCCCGCCTTCTGCCAGCCGCAGGCGTAACATTGCGTCACGCCATCCTGGGTCTTTAACTGTTCAGCGCCGCAATTAGGGCACGGCGCGTCGTCGCCGAGTGCGTCCGCCACCTCTGACCGGCTCATTACCCGGTAATCGCTGCTGCGCAGCGGTTGCGGCGCATCGACCATATACCCCTGCATCATCAGGTAGGCCCCAACACGTTGGCCGGGATGATGAAGCCGGTCTCCTCCGGGTTCTCATGCTGGCCGGTGTCACAGGTAAAGCGCTGGGGAAGCTGCCGCCCTGAGATTTTGGCAATGACCAACCCCCGGTCATTGTTGTTTTTCGGGTCCTGAATCGGCGTTACCTTGATCACCCGCCCCGGCAGCCACGTCGCCTTGAACCGGCCCGCGGGCGGGATGACAAAAATCACCCGGTCACCTTTGTTAAACATTCGGCTCCTCCCCGCTCAAAAGCTCGACCTTAAACCAGATGCCGCAGTCGCCGCAATCGAAAAGCATTTCCCGGTCCGGGCCAACCACATTGGCTGACCTGCACTCAACACACGTCACCTTGCCCGGCGTCCACAACGGTTTCAACGTATCCAAATCCGCCTCGGTCAGGCTGTCCGTGACCAATAGCGTGCCGTCCCGCAATTCCGCTTTCCATTGAAACTGGCGCGTTTTGGCGATGTAGCGCAACATTGAGTGCCGGACGCTAACCGTGGTTTCGGCAACCATTGGCTCCATCTCTGGCGACAGCTCCGGCACCATCGCCGCCGACACCGACCCCCCGGCGAGAATGCCATTGGTCATGTGGCTCAGATCAAGCCACGTCGCTTTTTCGTCGGCGAAATCGAGCGCCGTCACAATCTCGTTGCCGTACTCGGCGGTGACCCGCTCGGCGGCGTTCAGACAGTCACGCATGTGACCGTCATCCAGATTGACCAGCACCGCCCCGATCCGAATATCGTCGGGGTCAAAATCAATCGCTTTGACCATCAGATACATATCTATTCCTCCCAGACCTGAATCCACCAGTCGCTGTACTGCCGACCGCGGATAACCCAATAGTTGCCGTCATAGAAGCCAATCTGCTCCGCCCGCGCCGGATCGCGCAGGATGCCATAGGTGGACTGAACGCCGGTCAGCGGGCCGTAGTAGTGAATGTCGCCGCCCTTTTCTGGCCGGTCATACTTGGTCCCCACCCAGGCCTCGCCCTCGACCGGGGCCAGCCGCAACCCCAACCAGACGCCTTTTTGGGGCGGCGTCCAGGGATATTCCGGGGCGTCGATAAGCTGCAAGCCGTTGTTGCACAGGGCGCACTGATCACGCATCGCGCCATGTTCGCAATGCTGGCCAAACGGCCGCTTGAACCAGCGGGCCAGCTCGCTGTCAATCACGCTGGCGATATAGCCAGGGTCGCAGACGCCATCAATGCCATACGAGTGGCAAATCCGGGCCGATACCCGCTTACTGACCGGATGCCGGACCATATCTTTTAACAGTTCCTCGGCCCACAGGTAACGGGTCCGGCCGGTGGCGGTCACCGCCCCGCCCCAATCCGCCCACCGGTCCAGCGGCTCGTCGGCTTGATGGGTGATCACCCCTACAGCCGGATTGTCATATTTGACCACAACCGTCCCGGCCGTCACGCCCATGACCTCGCCCTCGTAATAGTCGCCATACCCGACCGCGGCAAAAAACAGGCGCGAGCGCACCCGCTCGCCAACGGTCACATTTCCGGCCTCGGCCTCAATCCAGCGTCCTTTTTGGCCGTGATCGGCAGCCGGGTCAATGTGCAGGTAGGCGTCAATCTTGTCATCCGGCGCAAACCAGATCGAGCAATAGGCCGGGAAGTGAACCCAGACCATCGGCTGACGGTCACTCTCAGTCCGGGCGGTCACATAACCGACATGCACCGTATGGGGGTCGTCGGGAAACTGCCGCCGCACCGTCGAACCCGGCAGCAACTCGCCAATTTTGACCGTGTACCAGTTACCGTCCATCGGGGGCCTCCTGCGCCTGCAATACCTGTAAAATGCTGGTGCCCGAATGGAAGTAGGTTTCTCTGGCGACCACCACGATTTCGGCCAGACTATCACCTTTGCGAGCCATCACCCACAACCGGCTGGGCGGTATCTGCCAGTAAGCCCGGAACTCGTCCTCGGCCCAGTCGGCGTCGCGTTCGTATTCGACCCAGAACTTGTAAGCGACCCAGGCCGGGGTAAACTGCAACGGCAGCAATTCCAGTTTGTGCAGGGCCGAAAACGGCAGCGGCTCAGCGGTCCAGACCGTACTCCAACCCCATTGCTCGTACACGTCGCCGCTGATCAGTTTCAGCCGGGCCATCAATTGCGACTCGCGCTCCTGAAAAATAGAAGCGTCAGCCAGTTCGGCGTCACGCGCCGCGGGCCGGTTTACGGCCACATAGATGTTATTCTTCATCGTCTGTCTCCTCGGTTTCGCTATCGTCAAACAGGCCGTCGCTGTCGCGGTCCGTCCGGCCATCCAGATCATTCAAAAAATCGCGCAGGGAGCGTAGCGTAACCCAGCCGGAATGTTCCCGGTCGCCGCCCGGCTCAAATTCGGGCATAATTCCGGCCAACTCGGCTTCGGCTTCGCACAAGAGCTGATACATCTCCACCGCCTCGCCCTGATCAAAAAAGTAGCCATCAGGGAAGACCGGCGCGTCGTCATCTTTTTCTTCAATTTCCGGGACATTTCTGTCACTCATGTTGACCTCTCAGTTGCTCGATATAGGGGTACAATTCCATCTCGGTAATGACCTTGAGGTCGTCGCACAGTACGCCAATGACGGCGTCCCTGACGGCCTCGACGTGTTCGGCGCTGATGTTCCGGCCATACTCCAGTTCAACCGGCGAAAGTTCCTGTAACATCGCCAGAACGACGCCGTCTACCACGTCCAACTGCTCCATCTGTCGGTTTGTCAGGCCAGCCATTATTCGTTTCCTTTCCTGAAATAGCGGCTGCGCGGGCCGGGGATATAGACCAGCGTGCCATCGGCCCGATATTCGGCCAGAACCTTATCCATAACCAGGGATTTGACCTTGTCCGGCGTGAAGCCGAATATCCCGTCCAGCTTTTCCTGGGTCAAAGGCTGTTCGTAACATGCCATAGCGTACAGGTCCTCAAAAACATTCGGCCGCGGGGCAATTGCCTCATTCCATGCCACCGTGTACCGGCTCCACGGCCCAACACTATAGAGCAGGTAATCTTCGCCCTCCGCATCGCCATACAGGTCAGACGCCCAGGTCGCGGTCAGTAACCCGGCGCGAGTCATGAACTGGAGGTCAGACACGAACACGCCAGCATCCTCAACCAAAACATGCTGCGGCACAAACTCAACGGCGCACCGTTGCTCAATCGCCACCCCCAGTTTTTTCCATTCGGCGTCGGGCAAGGTCAGCCGTTGCCCCAACATCGCCATGATGGTCGGCTGCTGAATCCGAACCTGGGCGTCCAGCCACTCGATCATGGCCACCATCCGCTCGGCACCTGCGTGGGTGGAGGGGCTGACTTCCGCTTCCCACATCAGCCCGCCCGCCTTACACTGAACAAATTGCCGACAAATTACATTTGTCATTGTATATTTTCACTTTCCACTGAAATTTCAGGCAATAAAATGGTGGGGAATATGCTTGTCGGCCCAATCCACCAGTCGCAGGTTAGGCCGCTCGTTGAAAAACGAATCAGGGAGTTCAACCAGATCGGCGAAAGCCACAGTCAATGTTGCGGCGTCGCCATCCGGCACCACCTGATTGGTATGAACAAAATGATGCTGCCAACCCCCATCCGGGGCCGGGCTTTCTATTTCCCATGTGTTTTTGGGCAGCACCCGGCTGGTGCAAAACGTCTCGTTGCCGTGGAAACAAACGGTTTTGGTTTCGCCGTTGGCGTCGGTAAGCTGCACGTCTTTCAGCCATTGGGCCTTATCGTCAAGCCAGTCCCAAACCTGCCGGGCCTCATCGGGCGACCGCTCAATCAGGTTTTTGGTCGGGGCGTACAGGCGGTTGGTTTCCGTGTAAATCTGGTGATAGTTAGCCATCGGGCCTCCATAAGAATTAAGGGGGCGGCGCGAACCGCCCCCCGATTGTTGAATTAGGCGAACAGCGCGGCCAGCGCTTCAAATTCGACGGTTTCGGTGATGTACCATGCAGCGCGGCGGCGTGACCAGCGGGCACCAAATTTGTCAGCCAGACGCTCAATAACCGACTGCGGCGGCGCGACTTCAAACGACAGCCAGGTCCAGTCCCGGTCGTGGGTGACCATCACCGCCTGCCCGGCGCATTCGAGGCGAACGCTGTCGGGCGCTTCGGGCTGGTGTTCCTGCGGAGCGGTCAACACGGCTTTGATAGCCTCGGCTTTGATCTCGGCCTTGATGTACCACATCTGCCGCTTCTTCGACCACTGCGCCTGAAACGCATTCTTGATGGCCGTGCGCGTCACTTCGTCCGGCTTCTCGCCGAACTCGATCCAGGTCCAGTCGCCGTCATTGATAACGCTAAAGCCGTCGCAAATGGTCTTGACCGGCGTCCGGCGCTGGGTGCCCATCTGCTGGCGGGCACTGGCCCGGCGCTGGGTAGCGTAATTCCAGGCGTTGCTGGCGGTAAAATGAATGTCGCCGTCCGGCACATCGTAGGTTTTGCCGGTCCGTTTCGACTTGAGGACAATCCCGGCGTCGGTGATGCTATCGACAACGCCTTCTGTCGGCACGTTGTCGGCGGTCACAATCGCCCACACCGTCTGGCCAACGGTCACAGGCGGCCGAACCGACACAGCGCTCGGCTCGACTTCGTACAGCCGGGCGGTGCGCAAAGAGCGCATCTTTACCACGCCGTTGACGGCCATTACTTCGCCGTGCGTCGGCACACCGTCATCGGTCACGACTGCCCAAATATACTGGCCATTTTTGATTTCTTTTACTGCGTTCATTGTGCGTTCACTCCTTGAGTTAAGGTTGATTAAATTCTGAGTGAGTCGGGCCAGCGGGCGCTGGCCCGACCGGCTCAGGTTTAATCACAGGATCGTGCCGGGTACAAACGAAATATCAGCGTGGGAGACTTCAAAATCAAAGCCGTACATCGGGTGCATCAGGACAATCGTTTCCGGCTTGATTTCTTTGACGATGCCAGCAATATTCTGATTGAAATAGCCCTTACTTTCGCCCGCCGCCCAAACCCGCTTCCCAATGGTCACAGGCGGTACAGTGTGGACGTTTTCGGCCAGCACCCGGTACTTTTTGCCCGTGCGCAGGCTCTCAACAGTAACCTGCCGTTTGATAACATTACGAACAATTGAGCGGGTCGGGACGCCGTCAGCGGTCACCACCACCCAGACGATCTGATTTAGACTGACGGACATGCCGTTGGCCTTTTCAACTTTATGAGCTAAATTCAATGCCTGATGGGTGTTCACAGAAGTCTCCTAGCGGGTCACAGAATAAATATTTAGAAACTCGACGCCTGCGGCCTGCCAGTTGCGCAGGGCTTTCTCGGCATCCTCATTGCCACAGAACGAAGCAACGCAGTACAGTTCAAATCCATCTTCATCATCTTCAAAACTGAAATTGGAAAGTACCGCGTCACCGTTGCTCAAATTAACGAGCGCCGCAACGGCAACCTCCAACGAGGTAACGGAGTCGTCTTCAACAATCAACAGCCCGGCATCGGTGAGCAAATTCCGCGCGTGCCTGAGTTCAGCAGCGGAAACCGGAGCGACAGCAAAAGCATCCTGTTTAAAATCAAACACAAGACTAATTCTGGTTGACATTAAATGCCTCGTTCATCATCTGTAATTGAAAAAATTCATTTTTTATTGTAATTCCATTTTACCGCACATATATAGCTTTGTCAAGCCGTTTTTGGCAAAACCCAACCTTAAAATTATATAACTCTGTCGGCAGGTTGCTGGCAGGTCGAAACGCAAAGCCCCGCTAAAAGAAGGCCAAAGGCAAAAAAGCCGCTCCAAAAGCACGTGCTTTTGGAGCGGCTTTTTTAGAGTGCGGGCCAACTCGCTAAACCACATCAACTTCAGAGTGCATCGTACCGTACAAACTGAAATCAGCTTGAACCCCGCACGCTTCGGTCCGCTTAATTCTTTCCGTTGATGGGAAAATGACTTCTTCCAGTACCGGAGAAAACCTGGGAGAGAACCGAGGAAAGCGTAAAGTGTTGTTTCTTATATTGCTGCCGCCGTTTGTTCAGAGCCAACGCTATCCGGCTGAACCGCATCCGGCAACTCATCTTCCACCTGCCGAATTGGCGGGTACGTCATTCCCCACACCGAAAGCGTTACTTTGACCAACCCCAACCCAATTAGCAGCAAAGCCATCCCTCGGCCGGAACCAACACCCAGAACCTGGCCGATACTGCCGGCTAACGGCCCATCTGCCAGCAACAACGGCTCAAAAATATTGTCGGCCAGAAAGCCGGCCACCACAAACCCCAGCGGAGCTGCGGCCTGGGTGATCATTTGTTGGGCGGCAAACACCCGCCCCTGAACCTGAAGATCAACTTTGCTTTGCCACAACGCCTGGTTGCAACTTAACCCCATTGCAATGGCCAGATGCGCCACAAACGCGCCCAAAGCCACCAACCACACCGATGGCCGTAGGCCCATTACCACAAAACTGGCTGCGCTGAGTAACTCAAACCCTAACACACCCGTAATCCGGCGGCGGGGGCCGCCCCAACTGCTCATCATCAAACTGCCGCTCAAATAGCCCACCCCGGCCACAGAAATGATCATGCCCAACTTATCCGGCCCGGCAAAACTGAGCATCATCGGCGTTAACACCGCGCCCAGCATAGCCCACACAAACCTGATCACGGCCAGAAATATCAACAGACCAACCAGCCCGGGCCGCGTTTGCAGATAGGTCCAGCCAACAGCCAGTTCCCGCCAAAAGGGCTTGTTGACAGCTTTTGGACCAAACGCTTTTGTTTCTGGCAAGCGGATTACCAATAGGGTGAGTACGGCAAAAGCAAAGGTGCTCACATCAATTAAAATGATGCCTTGCACCCCAATGGTTAGCACCAGCATTCCGGCCAGCACCGGAGCCAAAATTTCCGAAGCGCCATGCCCCAACTGGATCATCCCATTGGCCCGGCCCAAATTTTCTTTGGATACCAACTGGGGGGTGATGGCCGCGTATGCCGGCCATTGCAGGGTAGCAAAGGCCGCGCTCAAGGCCGTAGCTACATAAATATGCCAGATTTCCAATCGCCCCGAAAAAAACAGCGCCGCAATAATCAACGTGCCGGCTCCCGCGCCGCTATCGCCAATAATCATCGCCCAACGCCGGCTCCAGCGATCTACCAGCACGCCCGCCACGGGCGACACCACAATGCGCGGCAGCACCGCAAACAACGAAATCAAGGCGAACTGCAACGCTGACCCCGTAGTTTGATACACCCACACGCCCAGAGCAAAACCGGTGAGGCCGGAACCAATCTGCGAAACAGTTTGGCCCAGCCAGATAACCATAAAAACGAACATATTTTTAGATAGAGATTTTGAATTCATCGGATCATACCTCCAATAAATAGAAATGAAGTGATGTATAAAATCACTTCATTTCGGTCAACAATATTAGACTGTGTGGCTACACCAATTTATTCAATCATTTTGTGGCTGGCTGTGGCATCGTAATCCATCTCATAAATCTGCTTGAGGGCATCGATGCGCTTCAACACATCGTCCCCAAAAGCGCATTTGCCTTCAAAAGCGTGCAGCACAATGCCTTCCAGTAAATCCCCCAACGACATATCAAAATACTCAGCCAGAGCTTTGAGGACTTTGAGCATACGTTTTTCAATGCGGACACCGGTCTGCACCCGCTCAACTTTGAGTGGTGATGATTCTTCTGTTTCTGATGTGGTCATATTTTGTCCTTTATTTTGGTACATTGGTACACAAATAACACTATTGCATTTTACTCCACCTCTTTTTAACAGTCAAATGAAAAAGGAGTGTCCATAACACTCCTTTAATAAACCCTTTTTGCCGAACAAGGCGTTATTCAATTTACAGAGTTAGTTGCCAAACAAAAGTTGATAATTTTTGTTCTGTTCTGTCTTGAGTTGCTTTCTAAATTAATTCAATACTGCAAGCATGGGGTGATTGAAAAACCGGGCGGGGGCAATTCGGTGACAACCACTTGTTGACTGGCGCTTACGGGCGAAGACCAACCCCACTTGCACAAACGCAAGACACGCCGACCACTATGGCAGGTTTGCCTTCCCGGCTTCCCTCTTTTTTGAAATACTATCACCCCGGAATTGGCTACTGCTTTACCACAGTTCCCTGGCTTCTACCCACGGAGGCTATTAACCGTGACGTGCTGACCAAATACGGCCCAAAGCAGCACGATATCTACCAAGAGGGGGAGCACGGCCCAGCCAGAGAGCCAGATGACCTGTAGCCCGATGGAGAGCACGGCCCCGACCACGATGAGCCACGGGAACCACCCTCCTGGCACAATCCATCGCAGGAGAGCAGCCACCGCCAAGAGAAATAGGGTGGCCGACGCAATCGCCAGAATGGGTGTGGTTGTGTTCAGCAAATCCCCTTGGGGAAGAAGTGTATGTGTTTCCACAGCAAAAGGCCAAAGCAGCCTGCCGCCTACCCACCAAGGCGGTGGCGTATTCCCGGCCTGGAGCGGGACAATCGCAGTGAGGTTGAGTTGCGCACCAAGAAGCAACAGGATGAGCATTAAGATCCACATAAAATACCGCCTTCTCTTATCGACTGTTGTACTGTTCCAAAAATTGTAACACCTTCGTCTCGCCCCGGGGTTTCATTGAGCAAGAACCTGACCGACAACTTCTTTCCACTGCGAAGGACGAGCCACAAAATATGACTCGTGCCCAACCCCAATAAATTCTTCAAACTCTTTTTTTCCTTTGAACTGTTCAAACACGGCTTGGGCTTGCTCAAGCGTCGCCCGCTCATCGTCTGTTCCGTGCAACATCAACACCGGACAGTCCACTTTCTGGGCGTAATCAATCGGATTATGTTGGAACCCCCAATAACCCTCGATCAGACTACCCCAAAATATTAGCATCTGCGTTCCCGGAAATGCCGGTATCCCCATCGAAGCAAAACGGTTAGCCACCGTTGACACCATTTTATCAAACACGGCCTCAACTATCACACCCTGCGGTTTTACTTCATTCTCAGCTATCGCTCGCAATATGGCCACCCCGCCCATCGATTGCCCGTAAAGAATAATTGCTTTGGGCTCTATTTTACTTTGAACATAGTTTACCGCTGCTGCCACATCATCTGCTTCGTAATACCCAATACTCGTTTCACTCTGATTAGAGTTACCACTGCCCCGAAAATCAACCAGAAATGTAGCATAGCCCATTTGATTGAAGGCTTGAGCTTCGGGAAGCAGACTGGATTTGGCGGAAGCATAGCCGTGAAACATCAGAATTAGTCCGGCTGACTCTGGATGAGGAATATACCAGGCCTCCAATTCGGTTTCATCATCAACTTTGAATGTGTGCGTTTCATAAGTCAAACCGTAGTCATTCGGGGTTGTGTCATTGGTTGGCCTGGGAATATTAACCCCGGTAAAAAGAACCCAAATTCGTTGAAGGATCGACAACTCTTCGGGCTTGCTGGTTCGTTCACCGCGTTGGCTGAAATGAAGCATGGCGTAGGCGTGTTTATAGGCCAGCAGATTGGAGACTATAACAGCGAGCAAAATGGCCAAAACCACTATTCGTTTCGGAAATCGTCGAACCATTTGAATCAATTTTCGTAACATCTGAGCATTACTAAAGACACTGTACAACCTCAACGATATGCAAACGGACTAACGCCGATGGTTCACGCGCTTCTGCGCGGACTCCAAGAACCAGAAAACTCAAAATACCAAAGGTCAACCTCAACAAATGCCGGGTTCAGGCGGTCGCGGGCAACCGCTTGATGGGCAACATTGCCCACCGACAATTCCACAACCAACTCATCGCGACACCTTGACTCAAATTTGAGTTACCAGGCGGGGTAACCCATAGTTAATGTATTCATCTAAACAATCGGGATCACCATCAAGCGGCTGAAACACAATCGAGTCTGCACCAGCCATCACCAATCGTTGCACAATTTCTGTCACCTGTTCCGGCGTTCCGGCGGCACCAAAAACATCAACCCAGTCATCGGGTATGTGCTCCGCTATCTCGCCCCCGCCGTAAGCTTCAATCAAGGCTGCAACCTCGCGTGCAATTCCCAAAACCTCAACTTGCACATCAGCCCACGGCAGCCGGCCCGCCAGCGAGCGACGCATTGTCGCCCGCGCCAGTTCCCCATCTCTATTCACCTTCACATCAAGATAAACCACCAATCGATGGTGGCTGCGTCCAGCTTCAGCCATTCCAGTACGGATATGCGTCTGCGCCCACCGCACATAAGCAGGCGATGACATCGCCGTTAGAATAGTGCCATCCCCGACACGCCCCGCCAGTTGTAGCGACTTCTCCCGCATCGCTCCAACATACAAAGGAGGAACAGCCTCAGCTACCACCTGCATCTGAACCTTATCCAGCTTCACTTGCTCGCCCTGAGTTGTGACCAACTCACCGGCCAAAAGCTGGCGCACAGCAATCACGGTTTCTTGTAGTGCCTTCATAGACGATGTCGGTGCAGCACCAATTTGAGCCATCCAGGAACCAACACCGTGCCCAAAGCCCGGTAGAATACGATTGGGGAAGGCTTGGGCCAAAGTTGTTATCTCCATCGCTGCAAATAAGGGATTGTAGGCGGTTGCCGGCAAAAGGCCGATGCCGACTTTCAGCCGCTGAGTGGCCGACAGCGCGATTGCCGCAGAAGTGAAGGCCCCTGGCAGAAAACAATCATCCCACAGCCACAATTCATCGAAGCCGGCGGACTCAGCCCGACGAGCATAATCGGCCAATTTCTCAGGGGGAAACCTTGGGTGGAAGATCACCCCAATTGTAGGTCTATCACTATTCATAGTAACCTCATTCGATTTTTGGATTTTTGTCCGTCCAACCCACGTCTCCGATTAGGCTGCCAAAATTACCGACCAGGGGAGGCCAAAACTTGCGGCAAAACCTCTGTTTAACGGGTCACGTGTATTAGGTTTTTGGACGATTACGTACAACCCTTAATAATTTTAGGGATGTGGCCTCAAGGCAACTAAGGGCACTGCCTGCGCCAGCAACTCACATCCCGCTTCATCGCCTTCTATTTCTTGTCCCACCATCATTTTAGCCAGTTGATGGAATGCGACCGGATGACCTTCCGCATAAACCCGCAATGCCTCTGTCGCCTCCACGACTGACAGCCGAGTTGTGGTGGCCGCTATCTGTCGCCGTCCGGTATAAAGCAGGACTTCCGGCTCTTTTTGAATATTCTGAAACCAATCCGCTTTTTCTCCCCACCCCGAGGCGATGGCATATGTACCCGTTGTCGAGTCATACTGAACCACCTCAACCACGGTATAACGCGGTAGCCCGCTCTTACGCCCAATATGCTGGAACATCACAAACCGGTTACCCAGCAACCATCCCAAATGAAGTCGATAGAGCCAAATTGGAAAACGGAGGAAGAAGCGCATAATGCCGCTCGGTTTGGGGCCTCTGGTTGTTCCTGTGGTCATATTCTTCTCCTGACCCTGACTATTCATCTACTATAATTACTCCCAGCAAGAATCAGTACTTTTTTGGATATGCTACAAAGAACTGCCCAACGCCCGGATATATAGTCAGTACCCGCCTAACTACTGAATTTGAGGGTTAAGATCATAGTACGTGCATAAAAACCTTCGCGCCCATAGGCATTCAGTCGCCGAACCGAGATGAAGGCGATTAGTGAATGAGATTTAAGTCAGAGGTGTAAAGAGGCGTTTCGTTTGCGGAAGGCGTGATCTTACTGGAAGTGGGATGTCTTGTATACCATATGTAGTGGTTTTTTGCCAATGTATCATATTTTTCGCAATTACAGTAGTGACAAATGTCATCAAAGCAGCCGGCAAAGAACATATCACCGGACGAATTTCACCACCACGGTGTTGACAATTCAAGGTAACGTTACCAAAATGGAGGGCGATCCCATCATTCGAAGGCGAACTGACAAATGCTGAAACGGCTGTTCACAATCGTCTTGCTGCTGCTGGCCAGCGCCAGCCTCACCTGGCTGCCGATCACCCTGGTCAAAGCCGCCTCTGCCACGCTTCTGATCAATGCCGTCTATTATGACACTTACCTTCCCGGCGAACCGGACGAAGCCATCCGGCTGATCAATGTCTCGGCGGCACCGATTGCCCTCTCGAACTACACCCTCACCGATTTCGAGGCCGTCATCACCCTGACCGGGGTCATCTCCCCTGACCAGTCAATCTGGATCGCTCGCCAGGCTCACGATTTCTACCTCGAATTTGGGTTCAACCCTGATTATGAATATCAGGCCGATACAGATGCCACTGTGCCCGATTTGGCCCGCACTGGCTCCCTGGCCCTGGCCAATAGCGGTGACCAGGTGGCCTTATATGATCCAACGGCGACCCTGATTGACGCCGTGGTTTACGGAACAGCCTCAACAACCGGCACCGATTGGTCGGGTCCTACTGTGACCCCCTACACCCAAGGCTTCTTCGGCAGTGAGGGGCAGATTCTGTATCGCAAACTCGCCCAGACAACGGGCAGGCCCGTACCCGACACGGATACGACGGCTGATTGGGCCCAAACGACCGATGACAATATCAACGGCAAGAAGGTGCAGTATCCCGGCTGGGATTTGGATCGCTACTTTTTCACCCATCAAGTGACACAGACTGCCACCATTACCTATGTGGTCGCACCTGATGCGATCTATGAGGTGGTGGCTGGATACATCAGCCGGGCCACTCAGAGCATCTTCTACGAAGGGTACACGTTTGACAATGCTGACCTGGCTGATACCCTCGGTGCCACCCTCCAGGCCAATCCGGGGATGACCGTCACCTTGATGTTGGAAGGCGCACCGGTGGGCGGTATTGGCGACCAGGAAAAACGGAACTGCCAGGTAATCGAGACCGCCGGCGGGCAATGCTGGTTTATGATCAATGACAGCACGGCCAATCCGGTCATCCACGACCGCTACGCTTACCAACACGCCAAGTTTATGGTCATCGATCACAAATATTTGCTGACCGGCTCGGAGAATCTCAACTACTCGTCGATGCCGGCCGACGACAAGAGCGATGGCACCAGCGGCAACCGGGGGGTCTGGTTGATTACCGACAGCCCTGATCTGGTTGCTTATGCCCTCGACATCTTTGCCCACGATGTTGATCCAATTAACCACCGTGATCTGACCCGCTGGAATGCGGCTGATCCGCAATATGGAACTCCTACCAGTGGGTTTGTGCCAAATTATTCCTCTGGGGGCACGACCTACACAACCACCTTTACCACCCCATTTTCGGCCAGCGGTGACTTCTTCTTTGAAGTCGTGCAGTCGCCGGATAATGCCCTCCGCTCCACAGATAGTCTGCTGGGGCTGGTCAGCCGAGCCGGGAGTGGCGACACCGTTCTGGTTGAACAACTCTATGAATACAAATATTGGGGGCCAACCAGCAGCAATCCAACTGACGACCCTAACCCACGCCTGGAAGCTTACATCAGCGCGGCTCGGCGGGGTGCGTCCGTCTACCTGCTGCTCGATAGCGTCTTTGACGACCCTGGTGACCTGCGCGGGAACACCGCCACCTGTGCTTACGTGAACAGTCTGGCGCTGTCCGAAGCGCTCAATCTTTCTTGTCTGTTGGGTAATCCAACCGGAACGGGCATTCACAACAAGATGGTGCTGGTCAAGGCTGGGGGTCAAGGTTGGGTGCATACCGGCTCGATCAATGGCTCCGAGAATTCATCCAAACAGAATCGGGAATTGGCGGTGCAGGTCAAGAACACTGCGGCTTACGATTATCTGGCCGGGGCATTCTGGCACGACTGGCAACTTGTCGGTGGTGAAGTGTTCAATAAGTCGGTGTTCCTGCCCATCATTATCAAGTAAACCGAGGTTTTTAGAGCGGCGTTTCCGGTCGCGTCAAATTGCGGCTAAAATAAGGTTTCTCAACGTCTGTTCTGACGCTGAAACTTAATCAGGAAAGGCAGCCGAAAAATTGGCTGAGAACCACGAATCCATCGTCACCATTCGCGGGGTCATCGAGCGGATCACCTTCACCAACCCCGCCAATGGCTACACCGTAGCCCGTTTCAAGCCCGACCGGCAGTTCGAACTGATTACCGTCGTCGGCGCGCTGGCCGAAGTGCATCCCGGCGCCCGGCTGCGGCTGGAGGGGCGCTGGAAGAACCACCCCAAATACGGCGACCAGTTTGAGCTGCTGCGCTACACCGAAGAAAGGCCAGCCACCATTGAGGGCATCCGGCGCTATCTGGGCAGCGGCCTGATCAAAGGGATTGGCCCCAAAACGGCCGGGTGGATTGTCAACTATTTTGGCACTAAAACGTTGGACGTGATTGAACACGACATCCAGCGGTTGACCGAAGTGCGCGGTATCGCCGGCAAAACCGTGGCCAAAATCGCCGCCGCCTGGGAAGCGCAGAAACAGATCAAGGAGATTATGCTGTTTCTGCAAAGCCACAAGGTCAGCACCACCCTGGCAGTCAAGATATACAAACAGTACGGCGATGAGTCTATCGAGGTGGTGCAGGCTACCCCCTACCGGCTGGCCCAGGACATCTTTGGCATCGGTTTTGTGACCGCCGACCAGATTGCCCGCAACATTGGCCTGGCGGCGGATGACCCGGCCCGGGTCGCGGCCGGGATCGAGTACACCCTCAACCAACTGGCCGACCAGGGTCACGTCTACGCCCCGCGTGAGCAGTTAGTCGCGGCGGCCACCAAAATCCTGGCCGTCGAACCGGCGCTGATCGAGACGCAACTCGACGCCCTGGTGCAGGCGGAACGGCTGAAAACCGAGACATTGCCCGGCGTCGTGTCTGCCGAGAATCCCGCCGCGCCGGGCGAAGCTATCTACCTGGCTCCATTCTACTACGCCGAACTGGGAGTGACCAACCGCCTCAAGCAATTGCAGGCCGCCGCCGACAGCCGGCTACGCCTGTTCCAGACGGTCGATTGGGAGCGGGCCTTTGCCTGGCTGGCCGGGCGACCTGATGGCCTCGACCTGGCCGAACGGCAGCGACAGGCGGTGCAGATGAGCCTGAGCCACAAGGTCAGCATTCTGACCGGCGGGCCGGGGACGGGCAAGACCAGCACCGTCCGGGCCATCCTGGGGCTGCTGGGCGGCAAAGGCAAGACCGCGCTGCTGGCCGCGCCGACCGGCCGGGCGGCCAAACGGCTGGCCGAAAGCACCGGTCAGGAAGCCAAAACGATCCACCGGCTGCTGGAAGTCAGCCCCAGCGAGGGCTTCAAGTTCCAGCGCAACCAGGACAATCCGCTCGACTGTGACCTGCTGATTGTTGATGAATGTTCAATGATTGACCTGGTGCTGATGAACAATCTGCTCAAGGCCATCCACCCGGCCAGCCACCTGCTGCTGGTGGGTGACGCCGACCAACTGCCCAGCGTTGGGGCGGGCAACGTCCTGCGCGACCTGATTGCCAGCGACGCCCTGCCGGTGACCCGCCTGGAAGTTATCTTTCGCCAGGCGGCTGACAGCACCATCATCACCAACGCTCACCGCATCAATCGGGGGGAGATGCCGCTGTTTCCCCGCCACAAGCAGGATTTCTTTTTCTTCGGCCAGGCCGAGCCGGCGGAAGCCGCCGAGATGCTGGTTGATGTCGTCGCCCGGCGTATCCCGGAGAAATTTGGCCTGCCGGCTGCCGGCATCCAGGTTCTCAGCCCGATGCATCGCGGCCTGGTCGGGGCGCGGGCGCTCAACGAAAAGCTGCAAGCCCGGCTCAACCCCCTGCCGGCGAACGGCGTTGAGTACCGCAGTGGCAGCCGGGTTTTTCGCCCCGGCGACCGGGTGCTGCAACTGCGTAACAACTATGACAAAGAGGTCTTCAACGGTGACATCGGGACGATCACCCGGCTCGACCTGGAAGAAGGGGAAATCAGCGTTGACTTTGAGGGGCGGGGGGTTGACTATGATTTCAGCGACCTGGACGAACTGACCCTGGCCTACGCCCTGAGCGTTCACAAGAGCCAGGGCAGCGAATACCCGGTCGTGGTTTTGCCGCTGCTGCCCCAGCATTATATGCTCTTGCAGCGCAACCTGCTTTACACAGCGGTCACCCGGGCTAAACAGATGGTGGTCATCGTCGGCTCGCGCAAGGCGCTGGCGATGGCGGTCAAGAACAACACCATCGCCGGTCGCTGGTCGCTGCTCGACGAGAGGCTGCGAGGCGGAGTTTAAGGTGCGCCGGCGGCGGCTCATCATCGTCCTGACGTTGTTTCTTGCCCTGCTTTTGCTCTGCCGGGTGCGCGAAGATGCCCGCGGGGTCTGGACGCTGACCGGACCGGGGGCGTCGCTGACGGCGCTGCGGGACACCCGCCTGGGGCCGGTGCTGTGGCTGTATTTGGGTGGGGAATATCAGGGACAGTGGAAGGCCGGCCAGTGGCAGCCGGCGAGACCCACGCCATACCCGACGGCGACGCCTTATCCGACTTCGACGCCGTATCCGACGCCGGGGCGAAGAATGCCGCTGGAAGGGGCTTGAGTTTGAATTATCATTCGCTTTGCTTCCGCCTCGATTTAGCGCCAACCATACAAGCATATCTGCTGCAACTACAACTCCAAAGGAGAAAAATATGAACAATCAACCCTCGTTGATTAGCAATGCATTTCAAATCTTTATGAGCGAGGCCCCTCAACATTCACAAGCCTGGGGCGCAATGTTGCAAGGTCTGGCCAATGCCAGTGCTTTGGACAACAAAACAGCAGCATTAGCCTACCTGGCTGTGCTTGCCGCCTTGCGCCTGGAAAGCGGGATACCCTTTCATATTCAAGCTGCCAAGCAAGCAGGCGCTTCGCGGGAAGAAGTTATCAGCGCGATTTTGGTTGGATTACCCGCAGCAGGTCATAGCGTCACGCAAGTTCTGCCAATGGCCATTGCCGCCTATGATGCCTGAACAAAGTCGCTTTTTAGCCGGATAACTGGACGTTAACCAGTAACTCTGGCTAACAAACTTTTGGAGGGAACTAATGAGCAACACCCTGCCTGACCAATGGCAAAATTTTGTGGATAATCTGGGACTCCCACCGGGGAAGGCGCAGGCCGCCTTTGAGTGCGGCCTGGCACAACTGCTGATCGAGGTCGGCGAGGCAGATAGCGCTGAATTGACGCTGCCTCGCCCGGACATCAACCCGGAACAAGAGGAGATGGTGCTGGCCCACCTGCGGTGGCTGCTGGGCTGGGAGGCGACGCGATGACCACGCTGCCGCCGCAGAACTTCATCACCGAAGGCCAGCGACAGGTGGCCATTGCCTACCTACAGACCTGCTTTGACCGCGACACGCTGCTCTCGCTGCACGACTTCATATACACCGAACAGTGGCCGCAAGAATGGCATTTCGGGTTTGGAACGCACGTCCGCAACCTGCTGCGCGAACAGTTCAACTGGGATGACCTGCTACTGGACGCCGAGTGGGCGCAGTTAGCCGCACAGGCCGCCCGTGAGTACGTCGAGGCCAATCCGTCGGAGGCCGCCCAATGAGTTTGCCGCCGCTACCTCCACGTCTTCAATCCGCCGCGTTGGCCGCGGCCGAAAACCTGGCTTTCATCGCCGCAGACGAAGCTGTCCAGCTTGGCGGGCCGCACGGCGAAGCCACGCCGCACCTGGTCACGCTGCTGTATATCATTCGGGAACGCTGCGTGGCCGCCGAGCTTGAGCCGCGCCCGTATCTGGGCGATGTGCTGATCACGCCGCAGGAAATTGCGGCGGTGCTGGAGACGATTGCACTGCTGCTGCAAAGCGATGGCAGCTACGAACTGGCCGGGCGCAATCCAAGCTGGTTCAGCGATGCGGCCCTGCTGGTCGAACGGCTGGCCCGGCCGGTAGATGAGTAAGGCCGGCGGAGCAAAAACATCGTTGGACCGAGTTGAACGAGGAGAAAATAACCTGATGAAATTTGTGATGATTGGCAGCGGCGCGGTCGGCAGCTATTTTGGCGCTCAACTGCAACTGGCGGGCCAGGAGGTGGTGTTTGTGGCTCGCGGACCGCAACTGCGCGCCCTGCGAGCAACGGGACTTATCCTGTGCCACGAGGATGAAGAAATACACCTGCCGGCGGTGACCGCCACGGACGATGTGACGGCTATAGGCGCGGCCGATTTTGTCCTGATTAGCGTCAAAAGCTGGCAGATCGAGGCCGTGGCCCGGCAATTACCTGCCCTAAAGGGCGCACAGACTCGCTTTCTGACTCTGCAAAACGGGGTTGAAGCCGCGTCAGTCGTGGCGACCTATGTCGGGGCAGAGCAGACTCTGGCCGGGTTGGTGCGCGGCTTTTTTGAGCTGGAAAAGCCGGGCCAGGTCAGACACGTGGGTGTCCAGCCCACGATTATCTTTGGCCAGCTTGATGGCCAGATCACCGGCCCGGCCGAACGGCTGCACCGCTGTCTGAGCGATACCAGAGTGGCGGTTGAGCTTTCAAGCGACATTGAAGCCGCCTTGTGGGAAAAGTTCCTGCTCGTGACGGCACTGAGCGGTATGGGCGCGGTAACCGGGGCCACGATTGGTGACATTCGGGACTATGAACCGACCCGGCAGATGCTGTGGGAAACGATGCGGGAAATCGAGGTTGTGGCGCGGGGGCGAGGGGTCAATTTGGTCGCAGACATCCTGGCCAGGACGATGGCCTTTGTGGACACTTTTCCACCGGAAGCTACGACCTCGATGCAGCGAGACATAATGAATGGTCTACCATCTGAACTGGAGGCGCAAACCGGGGCGGTGGTGCGTCTGGGCCGGGAAGTAGCCATCGCCACCCCGCTCAACCAGTTTATCTACAACAGCCTCATCCTGCAAGAGCGCCGTGCCCGGGGGATAGGGTAGACATTGTACCACCGTTCTTGGCAGGGCACCGGCCGCCCGGTCGAGAACATAAACATCTGGGCGTCGCGCCGGTCCCAGCCCCACTCCAACGAGTACGCAGCCCGGAAATCAGGGTCATCGATCCAGCGGTACAGAATCGCCGTCGAGTCCTGGCCGCCGCCATATGAGCCGACCAGTAACTCGTAGCGAACCTTACCCCGCGGCGTGCCGTGCCGATTCATCCGCCGCTACCCCCATCGAGCGCATCTAAATTGTGATGAGGAAAATCCTTCATGGCAGGGATGTGTTCAGCCAGCACCCGCAACAAATCCGAAAAGGTTTCCACGTCACACGAACGATACGTTTTGTGGACTTCCGTTTTCCAGTGCCAACCACCATTTGGCCCTATCTCAACGCCTGACCTGATCCACACATGGTCGTGCCGTAGGTCAATAAAAAAGTGGTCGGGGTGATAAAACAAGCCTCTCTCGTTTCTGACATAAGGCAACGTGCTGCTAAATCTGAAATCATCTACGGGTACACGTTCAATGCCGCACTCCGGTTTATTGAGCAGTTGAGTCACTGCCTTCTTGTTTAGTCTGTGATCAACAAACAGAGAATTATCATCCACGCTTTACTGCCTCGATCACCTGTGTCACTTCGCCGTGCTCGGCATTGGGGTAGAAATGCGGCGCTTCTTTTTCCCAAACCTCGGCCAGCCGGTGCCGCCTTATCAACTCGGCCCGTTTCGCTGCCGGTAGCTCAATAGCGTAGGCCTGACAGTCCCGGCGTTGGGCCAGCCCCCTTTCTACCAGCTCCTTCATGGCATCGTACATCCGGTCAATGGCCTGCATTTTGCCCCCGGAAAACAGTTTCCCCAATGTGCCGGGAGTCGCTGACACCGACCCGGAATACATATAGCCCTTTTCGATGTACTTGATGGCCATCAGGTCATAGACCGCCTGCGCGTCCGCGCTCAGCCCGCCCACCGGTTCCAGCCCAATCTTTTCGCGCACCCGTTTGGCGTGCTGGGCGCAAAAACCAAAACCGCCAATCATGTGTTTGGGTTTGCGGCTACACTGCTGCACCCGCCCCAGACGATCATCCCAGGCGTCATGGCGGCAAGCCTTCGGGTCGCTTTTGTAGCCAATCCGTTGTTGCCAGTCTAGCGGTTGGTAGACGTAATCATCGACCGGATTCACGCTTCACCCCCTTCACCTTCCAACCCGCCCGCTCAACCTCACTCATGGCCCGCTGAATCGCCTGCCCAAAATCCCCGTCGCTCAGGGTGATGTGGGTGTGCGGCGAGCCATTCCTGGGCCGGTGTACGTCCAGATACCAGATCGGGTCATGGGGCCAGTCCCGCTCAAACTCGCAGCGCAGGCCGTACTCATCCAGAAACGCCGCAAACTTTTCGAGCGCCGATGTTTCCGGCACTTCGATGTGATCAACCTCGGCAAAGAGCGGGGTCATGTCGTTTTCATCCCGCTGTGTCCAGGCCTGAATCGGCAGGTCGCGGCGGACCACCACCGCCGCCAGCGTGCCCTCAAAGCGCAGCCGGGCCGTCACCTGCACCATCTCGTAGCTCAACTCGACCGGCGCACCAGAGGGGATGACCGGCACGGTTACCATCCGCACCACCGGCACCGCTTCAATGACTTCAACATCAGACAACTTGTACTTTTCCACTGATTTCCTCCATAACGTTTATGATTTCCTGATTTAAGACATCTTCTGACAAAAGCTGCATATCCGTGATAACCCGCGCTCCGCTCCATTTGGCCCACAGCCGGTCGATAACGTCACCCGGCAGCAATCCCCGCTCCCGGATGTAATCCGTTATCCGGCTCTTGCGCCACAATCCAGCCACCGTCTCCAAATTGGGCGAGGCGTTGGCCTCGATGACCACAATCCCGACCAGTTGCTCCAACGGTAACTCATCGACTTCTTCCGGCTTCATCGCCGGGCAGAAATGGCACGAACTCTTGCCTGGCTGGGGTAGCCCGGCCTCGTCGATGATGCGCTCGCAATCGCGCCGGTCGTAACCCCACACCTGGAGCGGGTAAATAAACACATCATCGGGTCGCTCTTTGTTGGCCTTGCCGCTGGCCGTCGCAAACCGGCGCATATCCTTTGGGCTGCAATCGTAGCCAACAGCCCGATAGACCGGCTGGCCGCCAAACTGGTGGGTGACCTCTTTGTCCAGCACCGCCCCTTTCCACTTAAGCGAACAGGATTTGTACCCAAACGCCAGCGAGGGCAAAGTCCGATTGCTGATGCAGTTCCCGGCCAGGGTCCGGTACGGGTTCCATTTGAATTTCTGCGGCTGGTAGCGGACAATCGTCAGCGGCGGAAAATCGACCGTCGCCAGCCAACTATCCATCACGGCGATGTACTCGTAGGTGATCACCTTTTCGTTACCCGGATTACTGAACAGAATCGCGTCCGGCCTGATACCCCGCCGCTGCAATTCGACGATCAACGCCGTTGAATCCGTGCCGATGCCATACGACACCACCAGCGGCGAACCGGCTGGCAGCGGCCCAACAATCGCTCCATTCTCCAGCCTGACCGGCAGGTCAAACAGCGGCAGTTGCCGGGTGGCCATACGCTTTTTTCAAATCCTCCAGATATATCCCGTCCTGGTACAACGACATGAACCACTTGCAAAACGCCTGGGCGTGCGGAAAATCAGCCTTGAGGTCCTTACCCATCATCGCCGCGATCTCGGTCAGCTTGCCCAACCCGTCACGATTCAGCCACAGCGAATCGAGATACAGATGGGAGCCATAAAAAGCGAACCCGTCCACGTAATACGGGTGCAAATAATTTGGATACTCCTCCTTTTCCGGCACGCCAATGACTTCCCATGTTTCCCGGTAATCGCCGTCCTCAGTTGAAACAAAGCGGAACATCTGCCGTTTTTCCGGCCAGTGAACGTGGACATACGAGGGCGCAAAATCGAGTACGACCAAACTGCCCACCGGCAGCGGCAGGCCCTCGACTTCCTGCCTCAAAATCGCCTTGCGTAACATTGAATCCTGCGGCCCATCCATCTACGATTCTCCTTGCTCGCGCTCCGCCCGCCGCCCTGCCTGCCCGCGGCGACGGTAAAACACGTCTCGCTTGCGGCGGCATTTACGGCAAACGCCGCCGCCCAGCACCAACTGCCCGCAGCCGCCCGCACATGTCGTCCGCTTGGCCTTCTGCCTGCCGCGCTTGATTTCCCGCGCCAATTCATTGACTGCCTTGATCAACTCCTGTGTCTGGTTCATCATTCTCCTTATGTCGGCCCGGCGCTCTCGCCAAACGCCCCCAGCGGCCGTCGCCATGCCCCAGGCTCCAGAATAACCGGCCCGGTGTAGCTGTCGGCCATACATTGCGCCGCGTACACCGGCTCGTAGGGATAGGGCTGGCCGCGGTCGGCGAAACTGGTAATGTCCGTGCCTTTGATAATGGTGTGATTGAATTCGCGCTCGTAATGCGCGTTGACCTCGAACAGCGACGGCGAGATTGCCCGCGCCGTCGCCCATTGGTTGGGATTGCCAAAAATGCAAAACATACACGAGCAACGCCCGAATCCGGCCTTGTAGCACGGATGCGGGTTGACCCGCCAACGCTCAATAATCTCCCAGACCTGCGTCTCCTGCCAGGCGTGGACCGGCCGCCAGCGGTCTACCCATCGTCCCCCGGCCCGGTTGTCTGTCTCGAACTCGGCGTACCTGGCCCGCGTTGGCGATTCCTCGGCCCGCTCGCCGCTGACCGTCAGTACCTTCGCCCCCCGAAAGCGGGGCTGGTTGTTCAGCGCCACCCGCGCCACGTCTATTTTTAGCTTGGCGCTGCACCAGCGCCCGGCATTGATCGCCCCGCGCTGGGGGTACATCCGGCGTACGGTCCGGGTCAGCCGCGGGTCGTCCTTCCACATTAAACCGAACGGCGTCTCGAAAAAGGTGCGGCCGGTCACTTGGCCGTCGCGCAGCATCTCGCGCAGAAAGCCGCCATCCCGCCAGACGTGATAAACCGGAATCCCGAACGTCGCCCCCACCGCATCGCAATAATGCGGCGTCACCGGCCAGTCCATCAGCCATTGATAGCCGCCCGGCAACTCGTCCTCCAACAAGCCCAGTTGGCCGCGAGGCACCCAGCCCGGCACGGCCCGGCCATCGACATCGTGATGCCATAGCTCGATGCGCTCCGGGGGCACGCCCAACTCCAGCAGGTGCAAGAGCGCCGCCAATGAATCCTTGCCCCCCGAAAAGTAGAGGATGATTACCGCGTAATGAAGCAGGTCCAGCATTTGTCATTTGCGCCAGCGATTGGTTTTGAGCTGCACGTCAATGGCAGCGCCGACCGCCTGACAGTCGATCCACGCTCCGACTTTAACCACAGCGCGGCCAAAATACCCCAACCCGATCAGCGGCCATGTCGCCAGCAGGTCAATCAATAATACCAGAGATTTCACCAAAAACGGTAACGTTTCACTTTTGGATGAATTTTCAGTCACAAGAAACCTCCGCCTCGACCGGCAACCCGGTCATTGCCGCAAAGGCTGTCACTTCGGCCATATCGCTGGCGGCCCGCACAAAATGACAGTTACCGTTGGCCAGCCGGTAAAAGATACTGACCTTATGTTCCGGCATAACGAACGGCGCGACGCATTCCGGCACCGCCGACCCAAACACCGCGACCGGTTGAAAGCCATTCAAGGAAACACCTTTAACCCAGGTGATGCTGCCGACCGGCACCCGCCGCCGCTCGTCGTCCGGGAAGCCAAACACCATTCCACTATCTTCGTACAGCGGCCAGCAGGCCCCGGTGATTCCGTCAAAAGTTGAGCCAATGTGTAGCATTCCCTACCCTCCCGTCTGTCATCAGTCGCCCTCCCGCCGCGCCCGTTTGATCACCGGGGTCCATTCCCGGATAACCCGCTCAAAATACTCCACGGTGGTTTCGTCGGTCGCCGTCGAGCGCACCCGCCACGCGCCGTCGCTGTACCGCTCGGCAATCAATTGCCGCCCGGCTTCGACAGCGCTGACCGCCGAATTGTGAATCGAGGTCTCCTTGCGCCCCTTGCCCTCTTCGTCATCCCAACACACCCGCCAGCCACAGACGCCATCCCAATAAGCGTGGTTGACTTCCCGGCCTTCGGCCCGCAGCTTATCCACAACTTCCTCGTACAGTCCCGGCATCTCCTCGCGCTGGGTGCGGCTGTCCCAGATCGGGTTGTCCTCCTCATGTACGTCCAGATGAAAATGGGTCGCGCCCGGCGACAACCCCGCCCATGTCAGAATTGTAATGACCACTTCCCGCGGCTGCGGGTCGTCGGGCCAGCGCCGCCGATGCGGCAACGGCACTTCGTTCAAATGTCCGCCTCTGATCATAAAAACCTCCAAACAATAGCTTCGGCTTTGAATTTGTCGTGGTCAGGGTGCAACTGAAAAAAGCCCGGCAGAACCGTTTGCTCGACATCGCCCTGTTCGGGGTACAGAATGCGTCGGATTTCATACCCGGCAAAGACGCCAACCGGCTCAACCAGCGCCATCTTTTGCAATTGATAATCCGACAGGACGCTGCCCAAAAACACCTTGACCGTTTCCCACTGGAACGGCACCATCATTTCCCGGTGGCGGCTCCAAACCTTGAACCGGTGCAGCCCGACCGCGGGCAGGCTCAACTCGAAATAGAGCGCCCCATTGCACACCACCGGGAACCCGGCCAGTTTGAGATAGACCGCATATCGGGCCTGCAATTCAGTCGGGTAGGTTATGCCGTTAAATTCCATTCCGCCCCCACTTTCGCATACCCGATCAGGGGAATCCCCTCCGCCCGGAAGTCATACTCAACCGGCCGCCCCAGCATTTTGTTGAACACCCAGATGGCCACCGTCTCCACGGTTAAAGCCGGGAACCCGGAGCTTATTTCAGTCGGGATCGAGCCATTAAACGGCAGCCCCACGTCCTCCTGATTGACCCGGTAGACGTTAATCTCGCCCCCGTTGTCGGTCAACGTGTACACCTTGTTACTGCCCTCTTCGACCCCGTACAATTCGTTATCAATGTAATAGCGCCCCGTTTCAACGTAAACGGTCTTACCATGCGCCCAAAATAGCGGGCGCACTTTCTGGGTTCCCAGAAAGTACAACAAACTTTTGGTCATGATTTGCCCATCTGGTCTCCACCCAAACAAATTCCCCGGCGACACCGGGGGCGCATACTGGGGTTCTTCAATCGGCTCGACCGGCTCATAGGGGTGCATGTGGGTCCAGAGGCCTTTCCACATCCCGCCGTCGTGAAACAACTTTTGGCCAGAGTGTCCATCCATCATGAATCTCTGACCCAGATACAGGTCGCCAAAGTGAACTTTATTCGCCATCCGCCTCCGCCTCCGCTGCGATGGCCTGCTGCTGAAAGCCGAAATGCGTTAGAAACGTCTGCTGCACCCGCTCCACAACTTCGGCCTCGTACTCATAGCCAAACCGGCGCAGCAGCGCCCCGACCGCGGGATACTGCATCGCCGCCAGTTTTTGCAGCGCCTCAAACATCTCCTGCCCGGTCATGCCTACCATCGCCGCCAGTTCGGTCGGGTAATCTCCTGTCGCCGCGACCGTGCCATCGTCCTTGACTTCGTAGACCGTCCAGCAACCGATCAGGTCCGGGTCTTCGCCTTCCAGCCAGAGCCGATACCCGGTGTGCTCCGGCGTATTCCACGACACCGGGTTGTCGTCGCCATCAAGGCAGACCACCGGCATGACTTCATACGACTTGAATTTAGCCGCGGCCATTCTCTTTCACTTTCGGGCCAAGCCCGGACTGATATTGAGGGTCTTTTTGAATCAGCGGCAGGGTTTTGCACCCCCACGGCTGAATGGTCGCAAAATTCGACTTCATCAGCTTGCGCCAGAAATCGAGCAGCACTTTGGCCTCGTCATGATGGCCAAGCTGAATCAGGTGAGCAATGTACTGGTCAATTACATCACCTATCTTGCCTTTGGTGTGCGGTAGTTCCGGCAGGTGAGCCAGTTTCGGGAAGTTGTGCCGGAAATAGCCCGGCATCTCAACCACCTTCTGAATATCGCCATTGAACAGGTCATCGAACATCGTCACCTGCTGCTGCTGAGCCAGCAGCGCCTGCACATAGCGCGAGAGCATGTCCTGCGAAAAGCGATAGCCTTTCTGGCGCGACATCCATTCAATAGCCTGCCGCTGGTATTCTGTCGACAACGGGGCCAGTTCGACCGCCCAGGCCGGGTGCAGCACTTCCTTTTCCACCAGCCGCTGGACCTCGGGGATCAGCTCCAACAGCGTCACCAGATCGCGCACCCGCTTGGCCGGTTTTTTGACCTTGCGGGCCGTCTGGGCAATCGACCAGCCGTAGCGGTCCATCCGCTTTTTGTAGGCTCTGGCCTCATCGAGCGGTTTCAGGTCCACCCGCTGCGAGTTTTCGAGAAGCATAATCGTATCGGCTTCTTCGTCGCTCAACTCGCGGATAATGACCGGGATAAGGCCGGGGTTAAACTTGTCCGTCTGCGCCCATTCCCCAGACAGCACCTTTTCGCTGGCCAGCCCGCAGGCCCGCCAGCGCCGTTCCCCGGCCACGATCTGATACTTCTGACCGTTGGGGCCGGGCTTGGGGCGGACGGTGCTGGGCTGGGCCAGCCCGGACGTGTTGATCGACCCGGCCAAATCGAGAAGGTCGGCTTCCAGAAACTCGGTGCGGTCATTATCGCCGGGATAGCATTCTTCAATTGGCACTTCTACCACTTTGTCATGTCGTTTCGCCATCGCGTTCACTCCTCTCAGGATTAAATGATGATAAGCCTGTCATCCGGCGCATCCGCCGTAAGATGCTCGTACCGCTCCAGAAACCACGCCGGGAACTCGCCGCCAAAGATGGCGCGAGCCTGCCCAACGTTCACCAACAGCGCGTTGTCATTGCCGGTCAACAGGTTCAAGCCGCCGCGCACAATCAGCCGCAACTGATTGAAGAAATAGCGCGGATTGTCATCAGTCCAACCCTCTTCGCGGTTATAGATGTCCTCGCCATACTGTAGCCAATACTTGTCATCGAACTGGTCGCAGATGTAATCCGGCTCCTGGTCCCAACTCAATTCGCCGGTAATTTCCACCCGGCTCAAAAAGTCATCGACCATTGTCAATAATTTCTGTCGCCGGGCCGGGGTAATGTTGGGATAAACCCCGGCCAGCACCATTTCGCTAAACTGCCGCCATCGCGCTAATTGGTCGCTCATTGCACTTTCACCATCGTTTCGCACTGCTCGATGATCGCCTTCACCAGCTTCAGATGCGCGTCGTAGTAGCGGGCTTTGTCATCCCAAATAAAGAATTCGCGCTCGTCGCCCCGGTCGCTCGCGGCCAGCCCTTTACTTAACGCCTCTTCCAGCCATATTTCCAGATTACCCTGCGCCATGCGCAACTGCACCAGCGACAAATCCTCGTAGGCCAGCCCGGACACGTTATCCAAATCAAAATCCTGGCCAGTCACGGCCTGCCGCGCCGCCTCGACCGGCGACACTTCCCACCAGACGTTGCCGTCTGCCGCGGCTTTGGCCGCCTTGTTCTTTTCGGCGGCTTCCACTTCATCCATCTCGGCCGTTTCGTAAATCAGATGTCCATCCGTCAGGTGATACAACATCACACATCCTCCAGTTTGATAGGTTTGGTTCGACATTTGTTAACCAGCCGCAGCCCGTCGCCGCGCAACGCCCTCCGGCCCACCTGCCAGCGCACAAGCCGGACTTGCAGGACCTCGTTTTTTAACTCGGCCACCACCCGCCCGGCGCAGGCGACACGGACCGGCCCACCATAGCCCCGGTAGGTCTCGGACCACTCCACATATTGCCCGACCATGCTAGAGGAGCGGGGAGACGACATCTCTCACCACTTTCTCGCCGGTTCCAACCAGCTTTTTGACATGGCGGATATGGCCGCATTCCGCCCGGCGATAAATCCAGCGCGGGCAGGTGCAACCCCATTGGCCGCAGGCCGAGCGTGAGACCCGGTACTTTTTGCCGGGCGTCGAAAAGCTGGCCACGTCCCATTTGTCCTGCCAGCGGGCGTCACCCTCGACGCCGCGGGTGGTGCCGGGTTCGTCTGGCACTTCGATGTCCAGCCGCAGCTTGCCCGGCATCAACTTGACCGCGGTCGTGACCATCCCGACCACCCAGACAACCTCGACAAACTGCGGCACAAGGTCATCGGTGGGCGTAAAATCGTTGGGGTACGAAACTTCGGCGTAACCGTGGCCATCGGCGTAAACCCTGGCCCGGTGAAATGCCTCGATCAATTTGTTACGCAAGTCTTTGCGCTGGCTTAAATTGACGGCTTTCATGATTACTCCCTTCGGTGATAGGCGGCGGGAACTTTTTGATCAGTTCGCGCAACTTGGCCATAAAGATGTGATTGTGGACGCTGCCATACCAACGCCCGCCGTCCTCGGTTTGCAGGACGTGGGCGAACTCGTGCAAAACCAGAGCGTGAACCCCGGCCAGCCCGTTCAATTTGTCGTACAACGCACCCCAGACCGGCCGCACCGAGTAGTAATCCCAATAACGGATCGCATCGGTAGCAATCATCGGCCGCGAAAAGCGCAACCGGTGCAACCGGTTGGCTGGGTCATACACGTGACAGGATTGCCTCGGATCATTGGTAAGCTGGGTCGGCAGATAATTGGTGAGACCGTAGGCTTTATACAGGCGCTCCGCCAGTTCGATGACGTACTTGCGGTGCGGGTCGGCAAGGTCAGCCGCGCTTAACTCGGTCACGCTGGTGCGCCGTTCGGCCTCGGCCTGGGCGCTATTCAACATGACCTCAATTTCTTCGCTGGGGACTTCGTAGGCTTTACCGGTTTGCGGTTTGAAGACAATCCCGGTCTCGGTCATCGCTTCCACCACCCCCGCCACCGGCTCATCGATGACCACCCACACCGTTTGCCCAACCTCGACCGGGGGCCGCAGCATGATGTCTTCGGGTTGAATCGGATAGCCAGACCCGGTCCGGGTCGAGGCAAAATAGACGTGATTTTTGTAGTTGCACCAGCTCGGCGGAAAATCCTTGTCAATCACCCGGCCTTTGGTCCACGCACCCTTAATCCAGGCAAACCCGATTTGTCCCGCCCGCTCTTCGGCGGGCACGTCGGCCAGCGTGATATTGCGCTGCCGGAGTTCGGCCTCTTTCTGCGCCTGCCTGCGGCTGTCGGCCTCGGCCTGGGCGCTGTTCAGCATCGTGTTCATCGCGTCCGGGCGCAGGCTGTAAACCTCGCCGCCGACCGTAACCTTGACCCGGTCACCGTCAACGGCCACCACTTTGGCCTCGACATATTCCGGGCTTTCGTCATCCATAAAAACCCAAACAACCTGACCGGCGTTCACCGGGGGCAGTGTCCTTATTGCTTTGGGTGTCACCAACCAGCCCGCGCCGGTTCGCACCGAAACAAATACGTGATGCTGCGGGAAACGGCGGGCGTCTTTGGGATGCGACGGCCGTAACGCCGCCACCCGGCCTTTGGTCCACGCGCCCTTCATCCAGACCCAACCAACCCGGTCAACCCGGCTGGCCGGGGCAATCGCTTCAAATGTCTCGGTCATTAGCGCACGTTCTCCAAAACCAGACCGCACCCGGCCAATTCGCTGCGCCAATCGCTGTCGCCAAAGTACAGCGAGGCCAGACTGTCCATCACCCCGTTTTCATCCAGAAACAGGACGAAGCCGGTGATTTGTTCGTCGTCCAGCGTAGCGCCGCAGCAGTGCAGGTGGTCACCCCAAATCGTCGGGTCGTCAATCGCGTCTGGATCGCCAAACCCGTTGTGCAGTTCCACGTAACGCACAATCATTTCATCTTCAAGGGCGCAACGCATATCAATCTGAGCATACTCCAAATCGCCGGGGTCAACGCTGGCCAGCACAACCTCGTTGATAAAGTCCACAATCGCGTCATCAGCGGTGGTGTGAATGCTGTAGGTCGGCGTCCCATCCTGATAGCTGGCCCGGTTTTTCTTGAACGCCCACTCGACAAAGGAATCGGTGTCACTTGACGGCATCGCGGCCAGCAACGGGGCAAAGATTTTGTTGAGGGTTTTGAGTTCTTTCGCGCTCATTGTTCACTATTATATGAAAAAATTCATTTTTTATTGTAATCTCATTTTACCGCACATATATAGCTTTGTCAAGCCATTTTTAAGGTTATCAACCTTAAAAATATATAACTCTGTCAGTGGGTTGCTGACTACCACAAAACGCAAAAAACCCCGTGACAACGGGGCTTTAGCAAAAAAAACGGCTGGTGCGGATTGCACCAGCCGTTGAGATAACAATGCCAGAATCTTTTAAGGAGTTTCGACCGGGTCAGCGGCCGCCATTGATTGAGTCAACCGCAACATCTCGGCTCTGTCGAGATGTCCGGGGGCGAAGGTCTTCAGTTTCATCTCATCAACAGAAAGATGGGCATTACTCAAATCTCCTGGCTTTCGATTTCAGCCAGCGCCTGATCGAGCCGAGACCATCTCTCTTCTTCTGGCAGGCTCTCGATAAAGGCGTCGCTGATCTCCTGACTGTTTTCCGGTCGTTCGCCTTCCCACGGCAAAGGATTAGCCTCAATGCCGGCCAGGACGCTGCGCCAGTCGCCGCCGGGCTGCCAGATGAGCTTGGGCCTGATGAACAACAGCAGGTCCAACTGCTCCCAATGCTCCAGCCCAAACTCAACCATATACAACTGCACCATTTTCATTCCCCGGCGCAATTGCGTCGAGGCCCGGTTGTGGGACAAGGGCCGGCCGTACATCATCGCCCTGACTTCGGCGGCGGCATTGAAATGCGGGGGCCGGTCGTGTACCAGAATCACGTCGATGTCGGCCGGGTCGGGTTTGTCGGTGACTACCGAGCCGAACAGGTAGGCTCGCAACGGCACGACTGGGAAGGTAGCCAGGTCTACTTCGTCGAGGCGCTGGCAGAGGGTATTGAGTTTGCGAAATGCGTCTTGTCGTTTCATAGTTGCATTGTAGTAGGTAGGTTTTGTTTTTAAACAGTCTTTTGGTCGTGTTTACTCCGAATAATATTGCTGATACGTTCTGCCGCATCTTCTGGGTCCTCGTGTTCCCATACTCGAACAACTTCCCAACCTGCTTCTTTCAATAAACGGTTAGTATCAGCATCACGTTTTTTATTATGTTCGATTTTTTGCCGCCAAAATTCAGCATTGGCTTTTGGCCAAGTTCCATGAATAGGGCAACCATGCCAGAAACAGCCATCGACGTAGACAGCTACCTTCACGGTACGAAAAACCACATCGGCTCGACGCCGCAGTCCTTTGATGGGGCTAACATCAACTCGATACCGCAACCCTCTGCGATGCAGCGCTGCGCGCAACGCCATCTCTGGTGCCGTGTCGCGCCGTCTGGCTGCTTTCATCCGGTTCCGAGCGGCTTTGGAAGAGGCAGAAGGGTTAACATTTTGCGAACTATTAGATGACTTATTCATCGAATCAATTCGCTGGAAGGAATAGGGGGAAGAATCCAACTGAGTCCTTCATAATTATCTTTCGTCAAATGCCTTCCATTTGACCCAAGTATGCAACTTTTTGATACGAAGCCCCAATTCCGGCAAATTTGTCGCGTGTTTCCTGTAAAACTCCCAGCAATATTTTTTACCGTAAAGCGTCATTAGCATAGCAAATACTAAAGTCAGCGGATCATCAGCTAAAAGGGGAAAAGAAGGTTGTGAGTCAGGTACCCACGGCGGTATTTCCAAATCCGGCCCATAACTAAATCCCGTTATCAATTGGGCGTGATAAAAATCATGAAGCCCTTCATCTTTTGTTTGTTTTTCATAATGTTCGTTCTCGGGGCTTTCAAAACGAAAAGCCAATCCGTACGGTTTCTGTCCTGCTTCACCAAGTCGAACTAACAACACATAAAATCTCAGACTGTTGACGGCTTCAGTAATTTTACATTTTATGTTTAGAATCGGTACAAAATCCCCGTCTTTTTCGAGAGGTGGTAAAAATAATACGGTTTTCGTTGCAGAGAAATCAACTTCCAATTTGTCAGATGATTTATTTAGCAGTTTCTCGAATTCTCGTTCATCGACTTGGTGCCACATGTTGTAGATATACTTAGTGTAAAAGTCTCTGGCCTTGTCGGATGGTTTTCGGTTCGTATATGTCTCTTCCGACCAGTCACTTTTCTGCTCTTCATAAATTTTCAATAAGAAATCGCGTAATGCGCTAATAGTAGCCTTATCCATCCCTTCAACTCCAAGTTGGATTTATAACGAAAATCTCACTCTAGGCTGGTACTTTATATCGTCGACCTCTTTCACGAATCGTCGTGCAAATGGAGACTCTACCTTCGCCACAAATTCTTTGCATTCATCTTTAGAATGGAACTTTGACGTATCCTCGCAAAAGACCCAGTCAGGTCTGAATGTCTCCCACGGTTCCCGCACTTCCAAAATCTCACTATTAACATGAACTTTATCCCAAAACCAGACAGGACGAGAAAACCAAAAGTCCTTCCCAATTTGGGCATCCTTAATTGTCTCAATTTTTAATCCTAGTTCCGCATAATCCATTCGAGATGCAGTTTTATTCCACGTTTGGATTTCCTCTTTTTTATCACCCAGTAAACTTGGATAACGCGATATCAGATGGGGACCATCTACTACGATATCCAATTCTGGCATGATCATCCTTTCCAACCATTTACTAATGCGAGCAGCACCCACTCTCGCCAGAATATCATCATTGGCCTTCTCTGAGTCTGAATGATGCATTCCACTACCCGACTTCTGAACGAACTCTCTGAATGTCGTTTTTTTCGGTTCTGCACCAATGAATTGACTGATAGAACGGGGCAAAAAATCAAATCGCTCTAGTTCGAAACCCAGTACTTCACAAATTGGTTTATCATTCAGGTTGCTTCTTGCGTCATTGACTCGTTGTTCGAAAGTCTGCTGAAATTTGGGCAATACTGACCAGTACCAGGGATAGAATTCAGGTCCATCTCCTCCCCAGAGATTAGGGTTACCCAATTGTCCAGTGTTTATGTTGAGATCCGCAAAAGACTCGATGTGTCCTTTCAAAGTTAGATCGAAATCCACTTCATAATATTGATTCAGTGCCACGATCAACCCGCATTTAGAAAAACACCGGGCTGAATAAGCCACATCTTCTCCAGTGAGAAAAGGGTTAGTATTGAATAGATCATAATCGATAATAAAGATAGCAGCCTCGTCTAAATCTGTTTCAGAACTATCGGGCCATTCACCTCTGCTACGGACTTGGGACCGGCGTTCCTTGAGAGCAGCCATAGATTTTTCGAATTCCTCTTGGTGGAGTGCAATTATCTCGTAATCCTTTTCGACAACGGGCAATGCCTTTAATTTTTCCTTTAAGTCTTTAGCAATTTGCCCCTCGTCATCATATATCAAAATCTTTTTCATTGGGATTCCCTCCAACTGAGTGAAAATGCTGTACTAAACTCCTCATCGGGTTCTACAAAACTCACTCGACATCCAATGCGATCAGTCAGTAACTTTACAATCGTCAGACCCAAGCCAGTGCCACCATACCCCATCGCGCGTCGGGCCGACGAAATCTTTGATGCCCGTTCGAAGGGTTGAAACAGCCGGTCAGCAGTTTTTAGATCGACGCCATAACCCGTATCTTGTACCAAAATTTCGCGATTCCTGCCTTGAGACCGAGAGTTTACTCGTAGCAATCGCTCATCGGAGTCTAGCATAGCCGTGAAGGCATTCGTAAACACATTCTGAAAGATCGCCCCCCACTCGGCCAACGTTGCCTCAGGTAGTCGTAGCTCTGGATCAATCCCACTAACATCCACTCCGATACCTCTGGCAAAGAAGCGAGTCTGCCGTTTAATGTCTTCGAGTACGGGTAAAGCTCGAAAACGACGGCGGGTTTTGGTGTTTTCAGCATTGGCCAGATAATCGAACAAGGCATTGGTAGCTTGTGCCCGTTCGACCCAGCGAGAAAGGTCACTTGCCAGTCTTCTCAATGATTGCTGGAGTCGCTGGTCGTCTGTACGAATTCGTTCGATCCGCTGAATGATCTGTTGAATGGTACCAAACTGCTTGCCCAATTCGTGCTGATAAGCTACCGCTGAAATGCCTGCCGTGGCCAATGCTCCCAGCAACCCCATTTCTTCCTGAACGCGCAACTCGCTGGTGACCACTGCCTTTGTGGCTTCTTCGACTTTTGCCCGAATTTCTTGATAAACAGGTGCTGGAATTTGCGGCTGATAATGATCCAGAACCTCTTCAACCCGCTCGAATTTTTGTGAAAGAGTCTTACTTTGCTGCTGACTTTCTTCATAAGCGCGTCGCGCGGCTTCCATTGCATATACGTCGAGCGCATACCGCACCATTAGCGAAAGATCGTCGAGGGCTTTACTCTCGGCTAATCTATCCCGGGTAATCATTATTTCGAGACCAGGTTCGCGAGAAGTGCTGACATTGACGACACCAAATATACGCTCTAGGGTAGGTAAATATCTCAATCGTTGCGTATGCGCATACTTGGCTTGAAAACTTTCAGGGAGTAGATCAGAAACAAACACGCGGTGCGAGTGGGTAATCTCGAGTTTGAGCCAATCATTCCTGGGATCCCCATAATAAGGTAACCGAAAACCCCCATCATAGACGTGAATGCCTCCATGTTGATCGAAATACTCTCGAGCCTCACCAACCTTGATCCCGTAAGGTTGACGATTTGCCAGCTTGAAAATTCTAATCTCGAACTCACCATCACGAAGATTGTACTTTGGGTTATATCCCCCCTTATTGTGTGGCAAATCTTTGATGTCATATTCGTAACTTTGCGGAGACTCGCCTTCGAACTGCAAGGCCAACTTCACGTGCCCATTTTTGTTCTTACCCACTAATCTGGCCGTCCAGATATTTAGGATAGCCCGCATCTGCCTACTGAATATCTTTTCGAATTCCTGTTGACTGGATTCGAATTCTATATTGAAGCCAGTGTCTGTTTCTCCGGATTCACGGATCAAACGAAATGGCGGTTGTAACCACCACAATTCACGAGCCAGAGATTGGATAGCATCATCTGTCCATTCCTGTTCCGGTTTCAATCCGCTTAAAACCAAAAGTGTCCCCTGTTTGAATGGAGGGGTCGATTTGTGGCGCGTATACTGCACCAGAGCATCAGTGAGGTCACCCGCTTTGATCGCCTCAGACCAATTCACATTCGCTTCCAGCCATTCACCTGTTCCATTTTTCGGCGTAGTACTCAAATGCAGTTCACTGGCCAAGAATTGTACTGACAGACGTCCCACACCCTTTGAACCGGTCATTGGCCGCTTGAAATCACGAGAAATGCGTTTTTTATCCTTGTGCGTCGTGCCAATTCGCATCCAAAAGTTACGAAATTCTCCGAAGTCCATCCCGTGGCCATCATCCTGTATTTCGATGCGATCCCGGTCTGGAAAGAACCGAATGGTCACGGTACGCGCGTCGGCGTCATAACCATTCTTGACGAGTTCGGCCAGAGCAATGTGAGGCTTGCCTACTAATCGTTCACCCAATTCTTTCAATAGGGCCGAGTCGATTGTAAAATTCAAATGTGGCATAGTTTGATATGGTCAGGGTATATTAAATGTGGTTGAGCAGATGTTGCGCAATACTGCGAGCTATGACCCGTGCAAGGTCAACCGGTACGGCATTGCCGATGTGCCGACCGAGCGTTTTGATTCGAATTAGATCATTGGGAGCAACGAATTCGTAATCAGGAGGAAAGGTTTGTAGTAAGCCCCCTTCTCTTAATGAAATAGCTCGATCTTGCTCAGGATGACCGAAACGACCATTGCCATACCCATAGAATTGGGTAGTAATCGTTGGGGCAGGCAAGTCCCATTCCATCCGTCCATAGACGCTAACATAACCATCTCCACTAACTCTACGATGACAACTCGCAACCAAATCTTCGTCCCAATCGCGCCAGGTGCCGCCAGGAGTCGATGCTCTAATCCGGCGTAGGTTCAAATCCGACAACTGGCTTGTGCGATGAAGCAGGTCTTTTGTGCTACTGCCACCAGACTCGACCGGTTCCAAATTCCCTATAATCTGTCGAACCGTCTTGTATTGATCAGGAGTATGAGTTTTGGGAATGATCTGGATTTTTCCAAATCGAGAAGCGAAAAGCACTAATCGTGTTCTTTGTTGTGGGATTCCATAATCAGGACAAAATATTTCGGGATAGGATGTGACCTGATAACCCTTGTTTTCTAACTGAACAACGAATGACTTGAATACCTCTCCTTTTTTGAATGTGGCGAGTTCTGGCACATTCTCCATGGAAATGACATCAGGTTTCACGTCACAAATCAGGTCGGCAAATTTTGAAACCAGAGTCCACTTTTCGTCTTTTTTACCCTTTTTCTTGTTATATGACGAGTATGGTTGGCACGGAGCACACCCAACTAAAATTTTTGTATGATCACGTGGGTATAATGCCGAAATTTCACTGGCAGCCAGTTCTTCTATCTTCTTGTGAATGAACTTGGCTCCATTGTTATTTGCTTCATAGGCATAACGACATGATGCATCAGCATCTACTCCAGCCAACACGTCAAAGTCTTCAAGAACGAACCCATGTGTTAACCCGCCTACCCCGCAAAAGATATCGACGACAGAACATTTTTCCATAATATTTTGTTTGATAATTTTCTGAATTAGGTTAAGTTGTAAAACAAATTCGTTGCACCAGTTATATTCAATGCACAGACCCTGTCTCACCTTCCCCCCACCCACGCCCGCGCTGATTGAAGTAACCGTTTTCGGTCTGCCTCACTCAATTGCCGATACAGGTACAATAGTTCCTCAATATTCGCGTCCATTTCTGGCTTAGTACGCAACAAACCTGCCTCACGAAATATTATCTCTTCAGGTATCTCTAGAGCATCGGCAATTCGTTGGCAAACCTCAGGGCCAGGCTTACGCATATCATTCAAGATATTGCTAAGAGAGCCTCTGCTCAGGTCTGCTTTGTTTGCCAAATCAGCAGGCTTCCATCCTCGGTTTTTTAATTCGTTTTCTAACCAGTAACCAAATGTTTCCATCTGGAGTCATTATACCGTCTTTTTTGTTTCCAATGGGGAACAAAATGGTTCTACTATTGACAAGTTTTGCAAAACTCTTCCCATTTCCCTTACCCCCGCCCCCACCCCGCCACCGACTCCGTCCAGCGGTCAAACTCGGCGAACAGGGCCTCTTTAAAAACCTGGTTCCGTATGATAACTATCGTACTGGTGAATGATTTTCCATTTCCCTAAAAACCAACGTGTAGTTGGCAGCAAGTGACACTAAATATGGGAATTCGGCCATTCAATCAACTATTAATTCCAGGTTTTACAAAGCAATATTTCAGCAAAACCCAACATCAGGGCAATGGCGGCAAGCCAAGCTCTTTGAGGAAGGCATTGTGCTTGTTGGCGGCGGCGATGATTTTATCTTCCGCAGCTTGCAGGTCGTTGTGTACCGCGTCGAGATCAATTTCCGGCTCCGGCTCGGCGGTGCTGATGTAGCGGGAGATATTGAGGTTGTAGTCGTTGGCGGCGATCTCTTCCATCGACACGCGCCGGGAATAACGCTCTTCTTCCTGGCGGTACTGGTAAGTCTTGATAATCTTGTCGATGTGTTCCGGCAACAGGCGGTTTTGGCGCTTGTCTTTCTCAAAGTGTTCGCTGGCGTTGATAAAGAGCACGTCATCGGGCATTTTGCACTTTTTTAGCACCAGAATGCAGACGGGGATGCCGGTGGAGTAGAAGAGGTTGGCGGGCAGGCCGATGACGGTATCGATATGGCCATCGGTGAGCAGCTTGGTGCGGATGCGTTCTTCTGCGCCGCCGCGAAACAGGACGCCGTGGGGCAAGACAATGGCCATAGTGCCTTCCTGGGCCAGATAGTGGAAGCCGTGCAGCAAAAAGGCAAAGTCAGCGGCGGATTTGGGAGCGAGGCCGTGATTTTTGAAGCGCACATCTTCGCCCAGCGCTTCGGTGGGTTCCCAGCGATAGCTGAAAGGGGGGTTGGCGACCACCGCATCGAAGGTGGGTTTTTTGGCGGGGTTGGATTCTTTCAACCATTCCCAGTCGTTGGTCAGGGTGTCGCCGTGGAAAATCTCAAACTCCGAGTCTTTGACGCCGTGCAGCAGCATATTCATCCGGGCCAGGTTGTAGGTGGTGATGTTCTTTTCCTGCCCGTAGATTTTGCCGATGCCGTGCGGGCCGAGCCGTTTACGCACATTGAGCAATAGCGAGCCGGAGCCGCAGGCAAAGTCCAGCACTTTGTTGAGCTGTTTTTTGGGGCCGGTGGCGGGGTTCTGGCTATCGAGGGTGACGATGCCGGACAGAATGCTGGAAATTTGCTGGGGGGTGTAGAACTCGCCGGCTTTTTTGCCGGAACCGGCGGCAAACTGGCCGATCAGGTATTCGTAGGCATCGCCCAGGGTATCGCTGTCGGTGGGGAAATCGGCCAGGCCATCGGCAATCTCCTGGATGACGGTACACAATTTTTTATTGCGGGCCGTGTAATCTTTGCCGAGCTTTTCCGAGTTGAGATTGATTTCCGAAAACAGGCCCTGGAAGGTGCTGGCAAAGGACTCGTTTTCGATGTATTTGAAGCCGGCGTGCAGGGTTTTGAGCAGGTTCCCATTTTGGGTGCGGGCCATTTCGGCGATGCTGCCCCACAGGTATTGCGGCTCGATGACGTAATGCACCTTGCGGCGCATCTGGTCTTCAAATTCGGCACTATCGGCTGGATTGCGGTCATACCACAGTTGCAGGGCCGTGACGATGGGCGGGGGTGGGGCGGCCTCGTCCGGTTTGGCTTTGGGCTTCTTGGCGGCGGCTTCCTGCGCGCGCTGCGCCGCGACCCGCGCCTTCTCTGCCGCGACTTCGCGGTCAGTGGGGTAATCCGCCCCCAGTTCCCGTTTTACCGCCGCTTCGTAGTTATCCGAGAGGTAGCGCAGAAAGAGGAAGGCGAGCATATAGTCGCGGAAGTCATCGGCGTTCATGGCCCCGCGCAGTTGGTCGGCGATGGCCCAGAGGGTGCTGCCCAGTTGTTTGTGGTTTTGTTCGGTCATGGTTTACCCTGCATGTAATTCAAAATTGTACTTTTCTTGGAGCTTGTCCAATAGTTCTTGGAGAAGAGTTTCGTTGTCTTCATTTATGATTAGTGGTTGATAATTGTAATTGCTTTGGTGTGTATGTGCATTGATAATATCTGCCACCTGATTAGGCTCTTCAATCCCGATTTGCTGAAGGGCATAGCTAAAGTGCCCTTTTCCAAGAAATGATGCAATGTTCTCAAGAACCTGACGAAGCAAGGCAAAGTGAAAAACCTCGAGCTTTTGTTCGCTTTGCGCCTGTTTTAACACTTGCAACAAATGCAAGTGGTACAAAAGAACATCCTTACTTTTACTTTTCAAAACAAACTCATCATCTTGCCGACTTAGGATATATGACTTGGTCGCATATTTTTTCTCTTTTTCCTCGCACTCTTTCTTGGGTAGCCATCGCTGAAGAATAGAGAACAAGCCCATGTGGTGGGTAGTGATGATGATTTTGCTGGTTTTGCCTTGTTTTTCAACTAAGTTCCGCAGTGTTGAAGCCGTAACAAATATATTGTGGTCATCCAAGCTTGATACTGGGTCATCAATAAAATAATGACTGGGCTGTTGTCCCGTCCAATCTTCCACCTCAAACAATGCTAAGAAAAAGCACCAGACAAATATACGCTCCTCACCTCTAGAAATTTTTATTGTTCCTTGATCATTGTCGGGAAGGAAGAAAGATATTGACTTTATGCCTTTCTCTGGGTCTTTGTAAGGATTGAATTTAAAATCGAATTTATGGTTAAAAGCTTGTAGTTTTTCACGAATTGCATCTTCTGTCAGGACACTATGAAACCTATTTAGACTGCTCGAGTTTACAGTAAGACATATATTTCCCTCGTTGTTTTCCCCATTATTATCCCAAACAAAGATATCCTCACTGAAAGCGTTATAGTAAACACCTGAGTGTTGGCCATCTTCCTTTTTTGTCCCATTCTTATAAGCAACCGAAAGTCTTGTTTTTCCCATTGAGTTGAAAGCATAAATTAGAATGATATTCTCTGTTGCATTTTTGATTTGTTGCACAATCTCATCTAATTTCATGATACTCTGCTTCCTTACTCTTAATCTTCCTGAATAGGGAATAGTTGCTGCAACAACCCTTTTTTGTGGGCATTGAGCGCGGCGATTTTTTGGCCTTGGGCGGCAATCTGCTCGTCGAGGGCGGACAAGCACTCGGCGATTTTGCGTTGTTCGGCCAAAATCGGGAACCGAATATTGAATTTTAGAAAATCACTAAAATGCACACGCCTTTTCTCAATTAATGACCCAGTAGCCATGTTGTCATAGAACTTGATCATCTTGTCACTTTTGAAGTAGTGCTCACAAAATCTAGAATCTACAGATTGATCGCAATAGAAAATATTGTAGTATTTTGATAGTGCAACCTTTTCGGCACCGGAGTGTCTTGCAATTGCTCCAAATCTTAAGTTCATCGGGTTATATGCAAAATCATCTGGTAAAACTAATTTATAAGCATCTTCTTCATTTTTAACCAGAAAAGATCGCTCATAGCGCTCAGTTTTCTCGGTAACACCATTTTCTATAGTTAAACTGAATAAAGGTATCTTTTCTTGTGGAGACTCATTTCTTTCGGTGATAAAATCCCCTAATTCACGAAAATCCCACGGCCCCGACGCCCGAAACTCCGGGAAGCGCAGGCGGGGGACGGATTCGCCCTCGGCGGGGAAGAGTTGTTGCAGCAGCCCTTTTTTATGCGCCCGCAGCGCGTCGAGCTTTTGGCCGTGGGCGGCGATGAGGTCGTCGAGGGAGGTCAGGCACTCGGCGATTTTGCGTTGTTCGGGTAATGTTGGAAGGTTGATTTTCAGAGACTTGATAATTTGTAAATTTAATCCGCCACGCCCCTCACTTCCGGTAGACAATCTTCTCAATTCATCATATCTGTGATCTAAATTGTGGTAGAGAAAGTTACAATCAAAAATCTTCTCATTTGGAAATATAGCTGCTATTGACTGATTGGTGCATAGTTCCACCATGTTCATTGCAACCGTACCGCGAGTTCTCCCTTGACCTGCTAAACCTATCAGTACACAGTATTTTGGGATTAACTTCGTGCTTGAATTTTGTAAACCTTCCTCAGTAATCCTGCCCTGTACCTCGTAGACTTTTTTGTGATTTAACTCGCCTGAATTCATCCACCTAATACTGCCCTCCCAATACTCTTTTTTTAAAGTACTGGGTGTTCCACCAGCAGTAACATTTTTTGAAATCTGACCCACTGTTTTCTCCACCCACGCTCCCAACGTCCGAAACTCAGGGAAGCGCAGTTTGGGCGTTGCGCCGCGTTTGTTCTGCTTGTTACTCATACGCTTTTAACCCCGAAATCTCCCGCCCGTGGGCCAGTTTTTTCAGCAGGGGGATCAGGTCGGCCATTAAGCCATCTTCCTTTTGCTTGCGGGCTTTCCAACCCAGGCCCAGCGGGGCCAGCAGGTCGGTCAACTGCTCGCCGTCAAAAATCAGCCGGCGGATAACGGCCTCCACAAAGGGTTGTAGGGCGGCGGTCTCCAGGCCGTGGGCGGCGGCAATCTCGGCCAGGCGGCGGGCGTTCTGCTCGTCCTTAAAGGCTTCGTACCCGGCGCGGATGTCGGCTTCGCTGCGACCGCCGCCCGGTTTTAGGGTGTTGATGTAGGCGGTAATCTCCTCGCGCTCGTCCACAAATTTGGCATCGGCGGCAATCAGGCCAATCAACTGCTCGCGGCTCACCGTCTCTTTACCCGGTTTGGCCCCCTCATAGCGGGCCAGCAGGGCCATAATGTAATCGTAATCAATAATGGCGCTGGCAAACAGCACAAACTCAAAATCAAGCTGCTGCACCTTCGGGTCGGTATCCTCTTTGTCCTGCTTATCCTTGAGGCGCTGGGCCAGCTCCAGGTAAACGCCCCGGAAGCCCTGCAACTGCTCGGCGGGGATGGCCCGCTCGATGGCGGCGGTGTGGTCCGGGGTCAGGTCGGTGTACTGATCCAGTTTGGTCTTGAGGCGCTGCACATCCTTAAACAGGTTGATGAACATACTGCGGGCGGCATCGCCCTTGAGGTTGGGGACATCTTCCGGGGCGCAGGCCAGCCCCTGCGACTGCATAAACAGATCGAGCTTTTTCACCGCGGTTTCCAGACCGTTGATGACCTCCGGGGCGGGCGGGGCCAGCCAGATTTCTTTGGCCCGTTCCCCGGCCTCGCCGGAAAAAAGCTCGATGGCTTCATCCACCGCCGCCTGCTGCTGGCGAAAATCGAGGATATTACCATCGGGCTTGGTATCGTTCAACACGCGGTTGGTGCGCGAAAAAGCCTGGATCAGGCTGTGATAGCGCAGCTTTTTATCCACGTAGAGCGTGTTCAGGTATTTGGAGTCGAAACCGGTCAGCAGCATATCGACCACAATCACCAGGTCAACTTTTTGGGCGGGCGGCACATCCCGGTTGGGGTATTGCTGATCCTTGATGCGCTTTTGCACATCCTGATAGTAGCGGTCAAACTCGGCCAGGTGGTGATTGGTGCCGTAGCGGGCGTTGTAGTCGGCCATAATCGCCTGGAGCGCTGCCTTCTTTTTGTCCGGCTCCTGGGCGTTGTCGGCCCGTTCCTGGGGCAGGTCTTCCTGAATTTGCTGCACATCCGGGTTGCCTTCGGCGGGGGGCGAAAAGACGCATGCGATATTCAGCGGGCGAAAGGTATCATCTGCGGCCTGTTTTTCGGCCTGCATTTGCTTGAATAGATCGTGATAGGCAATGGCGTCATTGATGGAAGCGGTGGCCAGCAGCGCGTTAAACTTGCGGTGAGCGGTGGCGGCATCGTGTTTTTCCAGAATGGCCTTAACAATGGCTTGCTTGGCCAGGGCCTCGCCTGGTTCCGGCTTGTTTTCGCCTTCGGGCTTGAAATAGTCCACGTGAAAACGCAGCACGTTTTTATCTTCGATGGCGTGGGTGATGGTGTAGGCGTGCAGCTCCTTTTGAAAGAGGTCTGCCGTGGTTTTCCAGGAACCCTGCTCCCCCTCAAACTGCTGGTAAGTGGCGTTGGCCTCAAAAATGGGCGTGCCGGTAAAGCCAAAAAGCTGGGCGCGGGGAAAAAATTCCTTGATGGCCTTGTGGTTCTCGCCAAATTGGGAGCGGTGACATTCGTCAAAAATAAAGACGACGCGCTTATCGCGCAGGGGTTGTAGCTGCTCCTGGTAGTTGCGCTTGTTGTTGCCGTCCAGCGCCAGGCCCAGCTTCTGGATGGTGGTGACAATCACCTTATCGGCGTAGTTATCGGACAGCAGCCGCCGCACCAGCGCGGCGGTATTGGTATTTTCCTCAACACACCCCTCCTGAAAGCGGTTAAACTCCTCCCGCGTCTGCCGGTCAAGGTCTTTGCGGTCCACCACAAAGAGGCATTTTTCAATATCCGGGTTATCCTTAAGCAGGGTGGAGGCCTTGAAGGAAGTCAGCGTTTTACCGCTGCCGGTGGTGTGCCAGATATAGCCGTTGCCGGCGTTCTGGTGGATGCACTCGACAATGGCTTTAACGGCGTAAATCTGGTAAGGGCGCATCATCAGCAGCTTTTGCTCGCTGGCCACCAGCACCATATAGCGGCTGACCATCTCGCCCAGCGTACACTTGGCCAGAAATTCAGCGGCAAAGCCGTCCAAGTGGCTGATTTTTTTGTTATCTACCGCCGCGTGCTGGTAAACGGGCAGAAAACGCTCATCGGCGTTAAAGCTGAAATGGCGGGCGTTGTTGTTGGCAAAGTACCAGGTCTCGCTGCGGTTGCTGACAATGAATAGTTGCATAAAGCAGAGCAGGGTATTGGTGTAACCGTTGCCGGGGTCGTTTTTGTAATCCACAATCTGCTGCATGGCCTTGCGGGGGGTGACGCCCAGGTTTTTCAGCTCAATCTGCACCACCGGCACGCCATTAATCAGCAAGATGACATCATAGCGGTGGTGGCTGCTGGCGGTGTTGATCCGCAACTGATTGACCACCTCAAAGGTGTTCTTGCACCAGTCCTTCAGGTTGACCATCTCGAAAAAAAGCGGCGTCCCGTCATCCCGCTCAAAGCTATTCTTTTCGCGCAGGGTGCGGGCGGCGGTGAATACATCCGGGGTAACAAGCTGCTCCAGCAGCCGGGTAAACTCGTTCTCGGTAAGATGCACCCGGTTGAGCGCCTCAAACTTCTCGCGGAAATTCTGCTCCAGCGCGGCCCGGTCGTGGATGTCCGGGCGGTAGATGTATTTGAGGTCTTCCAGTTTGGCGATCAGGTCTTGTTCGATTTGTTGTTCTAGCATTGGCAATGCTCATTCATCATAAAAATTAACGCTTCTGGGACTTACTCGGCCTGCTACATATCCGCACCGTCGGTAAATGACCTTCTTCATCCGCTGTTAGCGACTACAAAAAAACGCGCCAGCGGATTGACCGGCTGGCGCATTGAACGTAAAATATCGTCAAGTTTCCGATTGGGCGCACCCTGCCTGGTCGGTATTGAGAAAGGCCCCGTCGCAACCGGGGCTTTTTTATTTTTCACAAATCACATTTTAGCACATCCCGGTAACGCTGGCGAGTCAGTGGTTGCTTGGCGGATGTTGCCCTGCTTCGCCTTCCGCCGCCAGAATATTGGCAGCCCGGGTTATGTGTTCGATTGCCGCTTCCAGGTGTTCTGCCACGCCGCCACCGATCTCCTCGGCCACGGCAGTTAGTAGTGCGGCCGCGCTGATCAACTGACCAGTAAGACCATCGTCGAGTACGGCTTCAACTTCGCAGCAGACGAGCGGGTCATCGCCGGTGGCGCAATCAGCAGCGCTGCCAATATCGGCAATGAGGCTGAGCCGGCAGGCCAGTTCTTTCGTTTCGTCGGGTGGGCCGTATAGCCAAATCTTTGTGGTCAAGTTTGATTTTATCTTTTCTCTGGCCGCTTTTAGGCGGTTTCTTCGGATTTCAAGTTTTGAACACCTTGACAACGTCATTTCATCGGTGGGCACAACTTGAATACTTACCATTGCCCTTCTTAAATCAAAGAAACAAGACTCTATTGAATTTATAAAAACCATAACAGGTGATCAGGTTTCAATTCGTGACACGAATCTTGTTCCATATTTCTATAAGATTAAATGGAAATGGATAAACTGTATATTGTTTGTGCCGAATGAAGTTGGCCTGTAACATCGGAAAGAAATCAGTGTTTAAGGTATTGAATAGCTGTTCTCCATCGAAAGTACCCTGATGAATTAATATCTCCCTCAATACAAACCCCTTTTCCTGGTCGGGTTTGCGGCTATCTTTATCACCAACAAGATATTGGTGTGTTTGGGGTACATACCAGATACCTTGATACACAGACATTACATCATCAGATCGAACACTTTCAAATGGCAGGTTCAGGAAGTCCTGAAAATATCTCTTAAGTTTTGCATCATTTTTAATACCAAAAATGGGATAAATACCCTGCTGCATTCTTACCAATTTTCCCTTATCATCTCTTTCCTTGATATATCCATATTTGTCCTTCAACTCGTCATATGAAATATATCGCTCATCCACATATTCCTTTAAAAATGCCTCATACTCCCTCAACTGCTGCTCATTAAAGGGTTCGTCACCTGTCAGGGGAAATTTAGGGTAAAAGTCCTTTATTGGCCTTTGTTCTGCCAGATTTTCAAGCCGGGATTCAATTTCATGATCAGGGTACAGCATGCGTTCTGGACTATCTACGATTTGCCAAACATAGTCCTCGGTAATAATAAATCGACCTTTCTTGAGAGTTCCTGAAACTTTATCATCATCCTCTATATCTTCCTCAGAGAATTGATACTTATCGTACCATTCCATTGCCAGTTTGAGCACATCCAATCTTAAATTCTTGTTAGTTACATCCTTAATAATCTGTTGTGCCTGGCTGGAGTTACCACTTACCGGCATAAAGGTGAGATTAGTACCGTCAAAATACATCAAACTCTCTAAATACATAAAAACCTTATTTGTAATAATTTTGAGTTGTTCTTCTGGTAGAAGAGTTTGGGCATTTTGTGGATGCATGACAACATCTTTCAAAATGAGTTGATTGAGAGAAACTTCAAGTTTATATCTAAAATTATCGTCAAGGTTAGGTTGCCCATAGTCCAAATAATTGCTTAAATCCCATATTACTTGTGGGGTAGATTTCTTTTTTCGTTTTTGCTGCTTGTTTCGAGCTATTGTATTATCGTTGATACTTAGGGTTTGTATGACAAGTTTTGGATGGGCTTTGTAAAACTTGGGCAACGGGTCTTCATAGCCCTTAAAGAGTGCAAACTCAGCTATTATCTCTTCTTTTGTTATAGGGTCAGTTTTATACGTATTTTTAAAATCGCCTTCCTCATTATCTTGGATGCGTAGAACATAGCTACCGGCAGGTAATTGTGCTGCCGTTCCGGTATTGAGAGCAGGTATCTTACCATCAAAAATTTCGCCTTGCGACTCTTCTTTCATCTCTGTTAAGAGCGACTGCGTGGTGGTACAAAAAACATCGGCAAAATTATTTGTTTCAAGTTCGGGTCTGATGTGGGGTCTCATCCGGTCATCAACAATATAGATTGATTTATCACCTATAGAAATCTGTGGTTTTTGCATTTCTTTGCCTTTAAGCGCGTCTATGTTCCACATATCAAGCTCTTTATGCTTAAACGGCAGACCGAGTTGGTTCAAGTAATCCAATAACCCCCTGAAAAACTTGTTAAGAATGTAAGACCTCGACTCCCGTAAGTCTTCCAAACTTTTGACAGAGTGATAAGTTACCTGTGCTCTGTTTTTATGCCTTCTGGGTAAAACATAAATTCCCTGTCTTTTCTGCCTTAAACGGATAGAGTCATACCGAAGTTGCTTGAATGTGGGGTTGTTATTCTGGTCATAATTAACACCATAATAGTTGGTATTTGACCAAAACCTATCCATCTCAATATCTTGTAATTTCCTCAAGACTTTTGCTTCATCCTTAAAAAAGAATTCATTGCGATTATTCCAATTTTGATTTATCCGAATCTTAAGCACTGTGATAAAGTCGCTGTCCAGATTAGCCACGGGCAAAAAGAAATCCGTATTACTGACAAAAGTTTCGTGTGTATGAAAATAATTACTCACCAATGTTTTGACCAAGATATGAAGTACATCAGGATATGTGAAATTAACCCTTTGTGGGACGATAATATCATTCTCATACTTCAATGTACTTACCTCTTCTGCGGAAGGGGGGTATAAAACATAAATGTGTTGATTATGCGTATAAAAATAACATGGATCATCACAAACAGTTTTATACCAGTTATGGATTTTGGCATAGTAGTTCTTCTCATCACGGTATTTAGGACGAACTTTATAACCGTACAATTGAAACTTTTCTTGAAGTAGAGGCCAGTTAATGTCATCAGGATTTATGGTTAAGGTTGTAACAGGTACACGTTTTTCTTTTGCTGGCATCTTGTTCTTTTCCTCCCTAAAGTATAGATTAGCCTAATTGCTCTTTGACTTGATTAATCCAGGTTTGGAATTCATCCCGCAACTCATCCAGATTGTCGCTTCGGATAACACCCTGAATAATGGTGATAGCACTCTCTGCGTAAGAATACGGCTCTATTTTATTTAGCTGGCAATCCCAGCCTTCATTAGGCCGGTAATCATCTGAAATCAAGTTTATAAACACAAGCTTGGCATCAGAACGACCCGTCTTTTCAACAATATATTGCCATTTGCGTTGAGCGGCTTTCAAAAAAGTCTGTGAGTTCAATCTTTCATCGAAGTCTGGCTCATCAGGTTTAGCGGCAAAACGATGGAGAGTTACCCAACTGAAATTTTTGGCATCAAGGTATATTGGTGCCCCATCAACTTTCATATCAAAAACTTCAAATAGACTTGGCGGGCAATCCAATTCGTGTTCCAGAGAAATTCCTAAATGTTCCAGTATTGCTTTGAGGGCTGTTTCTCCTACTGCGCCGGCCAGAACTGATTGCAAGACATACCGCGTAAAGAAGTAGTTTTGGTTGGATGGGTGATAGCGCAATTTATAATTACGATTTCGGAAATACTTGTTGATAACCGTGTTCTGTTCAAGATTGCGGTAAAATTTATTCAAGTCATAACGTGAAGTGTTCGGTGTTGGATGGGGTACGATTTGCTGATGTTGCCAATCTATGTAAAGTTGGTGTTCGTTTTGAAGAAATGCAGTAGTAAGGACGAAATCTTTTTCAAAATCGATTCGGATGGGTTGATTTGTCGACTCATTTGAAATGTTCGCCTGATGTTTAAACTTGTAATCTTGTTTTAATACAGCTTCTCTAATAAACCACCATGCCTGAATGATTTTTCTGGCATCTTCTTCCGAGTATGCCTCTTTTCTCACCTCGCTGCTTATTTGTAACAAATTACGGAGAGAGATTTTACTACGCTCCTCAATGCGACCAATGTCCTCATAATCTAACTGGTTTGCAATCAAATTATCCAGATAACGATTATTAATCGCCTCGTGTAGTTTCAAAATGAGGGAAGAGGTATATGGTTCGCGGTCAAGGCGTTGTTTACCAATGACACCTTTTTCCAGCAAATATTTTTCAAAAAGTCCTAATACATCCTGAGCCAAACGAATGTCCATAACCGGCATTGGTTGCCATTGCCGGTCAACCCGTCCCAGGGCTTGATAAAACAAGGCAATTTGGTTTAATAGATGATCTGATGTTCCTTTATAAGCCTTGTTCATGCGAGCAATATTCAGGTCTTGCAATGCCTGAATAAATTGCCGTTCAGAAATCTCATGATTTGAATACAGTTTCCACACCTGCCAAATGAATACTTTTTGGCTATCTACGTCACTATCATCTTGATTATCGCTGAAATAATAATGAGGTGCCTCTAAAAGATGGATACCCTCAAAATCTTGGCCTATCGTAACCATATCTCTGGTCTGGTTCGAGTCCTCGGAGGCTACCCACTTGAGATTTACGCCGTTTGATGATGTTTTGTAAGGTGTAACGACAACCAAAGGAATATTTTGAGCCTTCTGAACAAAGTTTTCATCTGGCATCTCTGCTAAAGCTCTGCCTTTTTTAGCGTCAAGTAGTATGACATAACAATCTTTCTCATCTATGGTTATCCAATATTCCTGAGCTTTTTCACCAGGGAGAATTCTTAATTGGGCTTGCATATGGTCATAATAATGGTCTGACAAATGCTCTTTCTGGAACAGTTTTTTGATGTATTTGAAGGAATTGAGAAAAATCAAGTGCCCTTGATTGTTACTTTCTTGAGTAATCCACCTCAAGCTCTCCAAAAATCGACTTACAGTTTTTTTGCGATGTTCCGCTGCTGTCTCTTTGTAAGATTCATCATCATCGGTAAAAAATTGTGAAGGCATATCCAAACTATCAAGAATTCGGCTCAATTTATGATCTTTTGGCAATGATTTTGCTTCACCAAGTTCAAGTTCATAATTCCTGACAGCTTCTTTTTGTTGCCTTAGTTGTAAAACAATGTTTTTGTCATTTTCATCTACAGGTAGATAGTTGCAATGTGCTTCAAGCCAATTTATATCGAAAGAATTGATATACCGTTTCATGTCGCCCGTGGCGGATAACCCAAAAACCAAATTTGAACGACATAAACGCCAGAGAATGTATTCGGGAGAGACGGTCAATGTTTTTTGGTCAATTTTGACTTCATCCGGTGAAGCAGGATAAGCGCCACGACTTAGCCGAGAAAAATTGTACCCTTTGTAATAAATACTATTTTGAACATTTTCATCTTTAACTTTTTTGGGTAAGTTGACCGGCCTCTTAAAGACCCCATACTCCCTGATGATTTTCTGATACTGACCCGGCTCATGATCGTTCTTTCGGTCATAACTCTGTTCAATCCAACTTCGCCATTCTGCCGTCAAATCATTGGCCCATAGAATTGTAAAAAACTCTAAAATAGCTTCCGTTGTTCTAAAAATCGTGTAAAACAGATTTCTGGCGTTGAATGTATCCTTAGTCTTATCTTTTACAATTTCCCAATAAATTTTGTTATTCCGTATGTGAAACGGCTTTGTTAAAATCAAAACATTGGATTGGAAGGCTGAAATCGTCTCTTGCTTAAATTCACTTTTTCTTAAAAGAAACCGGCTTATTCGCGGAAATCCAAACTTGTTATCATCACATTCCTGTTCTAAATCCTGAACGATCTTAATAATGGTTGACTTCGCTTTTTGTTGTGCTTTTGTCTCACCGCTCGAAGAGTCTAGATAACCTATCTGTTGTTGATCTCGCATCTCCTCTACAAATAATCTGACAAATTCAAAGCTGTTGCGTACCTCATTGTTACGGCATAAAAATGACAACATTTCAGTTTCTTGCATATCAAATTCGTCCAGAAAGATAATCTTATCTTCCAAAGACAAAATCCCTTCATCCCGATGACCAGTAAAGAAACCATATAGTAGTTTATGAATTGTTACCAGCAATACAGGTTTTTCAGGGTCATGTATAAATTGAGCGTAGGGGAATAGAACCCAAAATAAACTTCTCGATGTAAGAAGTTTCTCATTTTTCTCCAATGGCATATTGCTTAAACCGGTTTTGAAGACTTTTAACAACTTTGAACATAGTCCTCTTAGTTTTTCCCGAACTAAATTGGTTGCAATAGTCTCCTCACTTGAAATACTGTTTAAGGATTGGATCAGCCTCTCTATTTGCCGGATCAATTTTTTGGTTTCTCGCAGGGAAATTTCAGCATAATCCTCAAAAAAACCGCCATCCTCCAGCATTCCAAGAAACGTATCTCGTGCTTCATTTTTGATAAATGCCCGAACTACATCTTCATTACTTTTCAGATAAACACATGGGATATTTTTATCGGCTAATTCTTTCTCCATCTCTTCAATTAACGAATGACGATGGGATGTATAGATACAGCTTTTACCAATTTCCATCTCCCGTATCTTTTCAATAACCGGAGGTATCCTACTGGTCTTCCCCATTCCGGTAGGGCCAACAACGGGTTTAAACCCATTAAAATCATCTTCCTGAATCTGTTTAAGAATGGTGTTGAGATAATAATCTTTATAGGAAACTTCGGTATTGTCAGACATTTATAACCCCCATCTGGTTTAAATTCAGGGTGCTACAATTATTGAACTATGTCATATATTTCCACATAACCAAACCTCATCATATACATATAGATACTTATCCATATGCTTTCTTCAACCTCTATTCCTCTCAACCAACAACAAAAAACGCGCGCCAGGATTGACCCGGCAGCGCGTCGAGCGTACAATAACCGTATTGTACCGATTGGGCGCTCGCTGCCTGGTCGGCAAGATCAAGCCCCGTCGTCACCGGGGCTTTTTATTTTTCACAAATCACATTTTAGCATATCTCGGTAACGCTGGCGAGTCAGTATCCACTTGGCGGGTGTTGCCCTGCTTCGCCTTCCGCCGCCAGAATATTGGCGGCCCGCGTTATGTGTTCGATTGCCGCTTCCAGGTGTTCGGCCACGCCGCCACCGATCTCCTCGGCCACGGCAGTTAGTAGTGCGGCCGCGCTGGTTAATCGCCCGGCCAGGCCATCGTCGGGTACAACTTCAACTTCGCAGCAGACGAGCTGGTCATCGCCGGTGTTGGTGCAGCCCACGTTGCCAACATCGGCAATGAGGCTGAGCCGGCAGGCCAATTCTTCTGTTTCTTCGGGCGGGCCGTATAGGTAAATCTTTGTGGTCAAGGGTTACCTCAACAAAAACGCCGCTCTTTTGACGGAGCGGCGTGCAGATGCTACCATAGCAGCACCGACAGGGCGCAGCATCGCCTGACTCGGTAGAATCAAGCCCCGATTGTAACGGGGCTTTTTTTTAATTTATTTTAATTGTAATGCCACTTTAAATTTGTGCTGGAGTCTGGCGAAAATTCGTTATTGTCAACTTGATGCCCATATTTAGTACTTTGGCAAATGTTTCAATCACAATATGTAGTGGCTAACTTGACCATAATTTAAAAACGCCAGAGTCCAGTTTGTGACAACATCGTCCAAAAGGGTTGATAAATTTAGTAACTTTGTGCTATACTGCTGGCATGTTCAGAACACCTGTGCCATTCTTCGCAGACAATTCACCTAAAACCTATTATCTCACTTGGGGCGCTGTTTCCTTTGGCGTTACATCTCTAACCTTTCTGGCTAACATGTGGCAGTTTATCGCACGTCTTTTATCAGTGGGTTTAAGTGCCGCGATTGGCGTTGGCGTCGCTTTCGTGGTTTTATGTCTCATCGGCTTTGTTTCCGCCGGCATAGGCCACGCTTTTGGTTGGCTCATCGGACTCATCCTATGGGCTAGTCTGCAAGTTCTCGTTGCTGCTGCCTCTGGCCCATTGCTGCCGGTATCCTTGGTTTTCCTCACTTCTGCTTGCATAGCTGTATCGGTCTGGCACACTGCTTCCCATCATCCCCAACTTTTATTAACCTTCCAGCCGGCTGCACCTTTCGTAGCCTCTGGTAACTTTATTTGCCACCTTCTGCCGGTGCAGCAATACCTTGCATTCGGCAAATCTCCATATTTGCTATTCCCCTTGCTAACAGCACTGCTTAATTAACCATCCATCCTTTCGTAACCAGTTCCCGGTGAGGTACCAACCATATCTCATCCCCCACAATTTGGTTGAATTATACTTCCGAAAGGATTCTACATTATGAATCGATTGCTGTTGTCGTTGATTTTCCTAGTCGTTGGTGCTCTGCTTTGGAGTAACCAAATCACCTGGTTTAATTCGGGAACAAATGTGTTCGGTGGTTTTCTGGCGTTAAGCCTCAGCGCCAGACTCCTGAAACGAAAATAACAATCAAATAATAAGGAGGTGCTGCTCAGATGTCGAGCAGCACCTCCTATCTTTCATTGATTATTTTAACAGAATAAATCTAAGGAATGAGTGGGGCTGTTTTACTGCACCCTTGATTAAAAGAGCCTCACCTGAATCAGTTTTTTTACAAATTTATTATTAGCAAAATATTGGTAACTTTGGTGAGACAAAGAGATTGAGACATCTTTGACAACTTCCGATCAGCGTCACACATCTTTTTCACCTACAACCAATTGTACGTAATACAGCCAAGTCGATCATTGCCATTCGACTTGCCGGTATCACTCCCCAGTAATCCACAATGCCCGATTTATCTAAAGCACGGATTTGATGACACAACAGTACAGAGTCTCTCTGGAGACCTCCTTCCCCGGCGGACACCAGCACTGCCGAAGGAAGTTTTTGTAATTTTAGATTTGTCGTAAATGGGATTACAATAACCGTTAACGTAACCCTAATAAGTCTATCATCCTGGTATATTAAAACAGGCCGATGACCAGCCTGTTCCGAACCTTTTACAGGGTTTAAATTTGCCAGATAAACTTCACCCCGCTTCACTCATTGTCCTCTTGTTTAAGTGTCTCAACATAGTGATTTATGCCAAGTTGAGCAAGCAATCGATCTTCCTCTTCGGCTTCTTGATAAAGTTGAGCCAAAACCTCTGGGGTATCCATTAGGGCATCTTTGGGATCAAAAAACCACTGAAGTTCATATACATTTTTTATCTCTTCAGCTTTACGAAAAACTGGATTGATTTGAGGAAGAAGGTCACGCACATGTGAATATGACGGGGTAAAGCTAATATTCCCAGTCCTTATAATACTTGTTGGAGGTTTGGTTAATTTTACTTCAAAATCAGTGTCCCATCTTCCCACAAGAAATGACAAATCATTAGACGCTACCGCTCCTGGTTTTGTAATAGCACTCAAAGAAATGGTTCTCATACCTCTATACCTCCATCTATTGTCTTCCAACCAACGTTATATTCAATATGCTCAAACCCCGCAATAGGCAAAGAAGCTAACAAAGATTTCCTAGCGTCTTCTACTGCTCGTTCAATGACAGGTTGGATAATTTCCCGTAACAGTTGATCAACAATCTGAGGATTAATATTTTCTATAGCGGGTAAAGCTATATTGTTGAGATTAATTGCCACTTGCGGAGGGACTTGACGAAGCTGTTTTACTCGAATATCCTTCTGAAATACATCAAATCTAGCCTCACTTTCCACACATGCCATATTCAAGCTGCTCCAAGTGTGGTCTTCTAAGTTTTGTGCAATCAGGTATTGATCCGGAACAAACGGCTCTTCTAGCGAAAAAAGTGTTCGATATTCCTTGTAGAGATCCCACAGTTCTTCGTCAATCCCAGCATCTTCCGCACTTACAACTTGATCTAATCCCAACTGCCGCGCTTCTGCCCTACTTATTGTGTGTAAATGGGAATAGATCTCTGAAGATAGTCTTTTAATAATCTCTCTATTCTTTTCTTCCGCAAAAGGCTTAGCTCTTGTTCCCAAGAGGCGTAAGGCAACCAACTTGGTCTGCTCTAATAAACGGCTCACTGTCCCTAAAACTAATGGATGCACTTTTCTTGTGAGTTGTTCAAACCCCTTCATTTTCTCTTCAGGGCGCTCACAATTTAACTTTTCTAATAAAGCAAAATATCCCATAACGTCCTCAACAGAAACCGGAAGACGTTCGTGCGTTACAGTATCTTTAGGGTTGTACGGGCCACTACTGATGGTAATATCTATCGGTCCCAATTCTGCCTTTTTGGTCATAACAATCTCGTCGGCCCCTAAAGAAATAAGGGTGGCCGCGCTATGAGCACGATAAGGAATCAAAATGCTAAATGACCCCTCCTTGCTGTACTCTCTAAACATTGAGACAATTGACCAGGGGGTATCGCTGTTTCCACCACGGCTGTAAATAAACAGGTCAAGTTTTGCTCGTTCTGCCGGCGCCAATGCTAAGATATGCTCATGCAAAATAGATATGGTATCTCCAGCAATTTGGCCAGCTAAATTATGTCTGTCACTGGTCACATAGGCTATGACCTTTGAGTTTCTTTTTTGTTCAATTTTTCTGATAAGTTCTATACGATGATCCCTAGACATATTTTAAGCTTATCCTTTAATGGTATTATACCATATCCTCAAATCAAAATCCGTTATATTTTCATTCCAATCCACTTTATATCGAGTACAAAAATATCATACCTTAACTATTTGAGCAGCGCAAACACACCGTTTTTCCCTCAATCAGACGGTTATTTCTTCAATACGTCACCTATCATATCATATTCAAAAACCTATCACTAATGACATTTGTCACTTCTTTAATATGACATCTGTCACTCACAAAAAAAGAGCTGCCCACACCAGGGTAGCTCTTTCCTGTTTACCAGCCCGCTCCAGCCGTCTCTGCGCGTTGGCTGCCAGCACTATGCCAGCATCAGGCCAGATTGGCCGCCAGCCTCAAGCCAGCAGCAGACCAGCTTGAAAGCTGGCTCTATGGCAGAAAATCACGCCGAAACCGAGGCCAGTCGATTCTGGTCGTTGACAGTCACGGCTGCTTATCGTTGTATTTGATGTAAGTCAGCGCGTGCATGTCGATCAACCCGGCGACCAGCACCACTGCCAGGCCGGCAAATTGCGCGGCGATCTGCTCAAACCTGTCCCGCATTTTTTCTGGCCTCGGCCACCATTTTTTTGGCGGCGGCCAGCGCCCGGCGATAGAATTCATCCGTAAACAGGCCATCCTTTTTGCGGGCGTTCATCCCGTTGCCGGTCACAAAACCCCGCTTCATAAACACGCTGCGCACATCGGCAAAATACCGCTCGGCCAGAATCCGGGCCGGTTGTTTGCTGGGCGAAAAATGCGAATTGTCATTGTCAAACGACAGAATCGTCTCAACCACCGGCCGGGTCAGGTAGGGGCTGATCCACTCCAGGCCATTCGCTCCATAGCTTTTGGTTTCCGCCGACAGATACCCGGCCATCGACTCGATGTGAATCGCCCGCGCCATCTGCCAGGCTTCGTGGACCGTGTAGCCTTGAGCCATAAACCGTTTGGCGTTCCCCCAATCCAGAGAAATCCCCCAGTTTCCGTCCGCGCCGTCGCCCTGCATGACCACCTGCACCCCATCGGCTTTGGCCTGATTGCCGATATACAACCGCCCGACGCTCATCCCGGCGTTAGTGTAATCGCTGCATTCGGCGGCGTAGACGGCCCGGACCACGTGCGGGTACATCGTGTTCAGGTCGATTTTGAGCGGCGTCCAGTCCAGCCCCAGTTTCTGGGCGATCTGCCGCGCCCCAATGTAATCGTCGTTATCGGCCTCGATATAGGTGGTGTAGGCCTTGAACGGCACCCCCAGCCGGTGCAGGGCGTGGGTCATCAGCACCGAATCGATGCCGCCGCTCAACCCCACCCCCCACACTTTCCCGCGGTGGAAATCAACGCAGGCCTTAACCCCGGCCAGGATGCCCCGCTCCAGCCGGGCCGCCGCCTCATCCAGCGACTCGCCAACTACCACATCCGGCAGGATCAGGCGGTCGTACTCCTCGCTGGTCAGTATCTTGCCGTCCGGGGCGACCACCATAAAATGTCCGCCCGGCAACTCCTTCGGCCGGTCGAGCTGAAACTTATTAGACGAGTAGCGCAGCACCCGCTCCTTGCGATTGATCTGGACATAAATCGGGGTGATGTGCGGCCGGGCCCGGCTGATGACCACGCCATGCTTGGAGGGTTGAATCACAACGCTGCCATCGTTGCGCGGCAAATCGACGCCCCACTTCAATTCCCGGTGCGTGTACCCGGTATCGGGCAGCATCTGATACCGTTGTCGCGGTGGGTTCTGCAAGTCGATAGTCCCGTTAAACAGCATGTTGGCCTCGCATTTCCGCAGCCACTTTCAAGGCCCGCCTGAACGCTGCTTCCGAAAACAGCGGCTTGGACCGGCTGAGCTTGGCCCCCTTGATGAAGCCCACCTTTTTATGAACGTCGGGAATGTCCGGGAAATATTTTCGGGCCAGGTGCATCATCGGCAGCTTGCGCGGCTTCTCCGGGCAGTTGTCGTAACTGACCGACAGGGCCACACTCAACAGCGGCTCAAAGGCGAACGGGCTGAACCAGTCCAGCCCCAGAGCGCCATAAGATTGAGTTTCTGCTTCGTAATATGCCCTCATATCAATCGCCATGTGTTTGGCCCGCTGTTTGGCCCAGGCGTCATCAATGCTGATCGCTTCCCGGTTGGCGATACTCCAGGCCGACCGGCCTTCCCACGGGCCGTCACCCAACGCGCCGTCTGCGCCGTCACCCTGCACAAAGGCATCGGTCTCGCCCAGCGCCGCCCGGCCCATCGCCATGCGGGCAACCGACATGGCCAGATGCAAATGCTCGGCCGTGTTGGTGTAAAACGCGGCCTCGACAATGTTGGCCGGCTCCTGCTCGACCCTAACCGGCGTCCAGTCCAGCCCCAGCTTCTCGGCCACCTTTCTGGCCCCAACCAGATCGCTGGCATCCTCATCGACGTAGGCGGTATACGCCTTAAACGGCACCCGGAATGTGTGAACCAGATGGTGGGCCATAAACGACGAGTCCATTCCCGCGCTCAGTCCCAAAGCCAGCCGTTTGCCTTCATAAAATTTCAAAGCCCGCTGCATGACCTTGAGAAACGCCTGCTCGATGCGGCCAGCCGCCTCCTCAATCGTTTCGTCCAGCACCACCGGCGGGGCCACGATGTCATCAAACTGCCGCCGCATCATCTCCCGGCCGTTCTCTCCAATCAGCACAAATTCGCCGGGGGCCACCGTCATCGCCCGCGGCAAAAAGAATTTGTGAGACGTGCAGCGCACCAGCCCTTTATCCACATCGACCGCGTAAAAGAGTGGGATAAACGCCGGGTGCGATCTGGCCAGCAGCAGCCCTTTCGGCAGCGAATTGTCGATAATCGCCGCCCCATCGCCGACCGGCAGGTCGATCCCCAGCGCGGCGTCAGCATACCGCTTCCCGATGCCCGTCATCAACCGGTATTCCTGCCGGAACGACCCTCTCAACGGAATAGTTATGTCTATTTTCATTTCTCAAAAACCCCCGTAATTTCAAGTGATAAATTAGAGTCCGTCGCGCCGCCCGCGCGTCCAGACGCAAGGCATCGCGTAAGGTGCGCCGGTAAGGCAACTCCGTCCGGCTCACGCCGACTTTTTCCAGGAATACCCACAAAATCGCCATTCCCAGGTCTGGCTGCACCGTCGTAATTCGGCCGCCTTCGCCTTCAGTTTCCCTGCCTTCGCTTAACTCGACCGGCCACACCAGTCGTCCATCCGGGATGTGCCAGCTAAACAACTGGCCGCCGATTTCATAGACGAAGCCGTAGAGCTGATACAACCGGACATACCCTGTCCCGCCGCACGACGTACAGCGGCAGCGGGTTTCCGGCCGGCACCGATTGCATCGAATCTGCCGCTCCTGCCGGTTGACCTGCCGGCAACAACCAGCCTGATAATAATGGCGCATCAGTAGAATTTTCAAGGCATAAAGCCGCTCCTTCCCCATAACCGGCTCCATTTTCACCTGCCGGTTCAATGTGTTCAATATAACTGCCGCATACCACTGCTGGCGTTCCAGCAGTGACGAGTCCCATCTGTGCCGGGCCAGTTCCAGCGTGGTTCTGGCGTGCTGATAAACCGCCTCAACTTCCAGCCATCGTCGTGTGTATAGATACATAGCCACCCTGCCAAGTAGGATGGGGGCAGGCCCGGCGTCGGGCTGCCCCGATCAGATTTAGAATAGTTTTTCCTGAAAATTGCGCGGTGACGCCTTTTTGCGATAGGCCCCCTCGCCTCGCTCGGCCATCCAGGCTTTGGCCTCGGTAATGGCGCTATAGGTCCCCATCTGGAGGTACTGCCACGGAATATTATCCGGGTTCCAGACCTGAAAATAATCTGACTTGGGATAGCCGTGTGCCAGATACTCCATCCTGATCGACGCATATTTGCGCGACTTGGTGGGGTCGTAGGTAATCTCAATAGACGAAGTTCGCGGAAAAATCAGCATGCCATCGAATGGGATTTCCAGCGCGTAACAGGCTTCGACCAGTTCGCGTTGGGCCTCGATATTGCCTTCCCGGCCGCGAATACAGAAATCGACGCAGACCGCCGCATTCAGGCCCAGTTCCGGCTCGCGGTCCCACCAGTGACGATTGCCTTTGGTGGACCCGGCCACCGCTCCCATTTGCATGCGCTTGGCATTGAGCGCAGGGGAGACATACCCCTGCAAAATCCGCAACTCGCCAAAATGGTCGTGCAACGGCTCCAGCAACTTTTCCGCCATCGGCCTGGCCCGCTCGATACCGATTTTGGCCGGGACATTTTTTATCCCGTAAATCAACGACAGGTCATGGATGCAGAATTCCCGCAGCCGGTAATGTTCCGACAGGTGGATTCGGCTGAGCGGCGTATAGTTAAACCGCCGCTCCCGAATAGGTGGGTCATGCATGGCGTTTATTCCTTTTTCGGTGAAATTTTTCATTTTTTTATGATAATCGAGACAAACGGCTTCGTCAAGGATTTTCAAGAGAAGTAGTACACTTCGCCAGCCTTATACTGCCGCAGCGCCCCTGGCCCGTTCAGTTCCGGGTCCTGCGCGGCAAACAGCGTCGAACCATCGGACAGTTCCAGTACGGTCAAGTCCTGACCGACGCCGTAAGCATCGCCGTAAATGTCTTCCAACTCGGCCTCGCTCAACTCACGGACGCCGGTAATCACCTGACCAATCAGGTCATCGCCGGACGGCAGCGCCAGCATCAGCCGCCGCAATGCGGCAAACTGCCACAGCGATATGCTGCACCCCCGCCCGGTCTCCATATTGGTCAGAACTACCTTGCCGTCCTTGCGCCGCGCCCGCAGGCCGCCCGACTCGAACAGGTCAGGCGGCATGTCAGACATAGCTTTGACGGCCCTGTTCAGCATCTGATAGATGCGCTGGCCGCACTCCGGCAAGTCCAGGTGGTAATAAACCGCGGGCGGAATATGGAGGCCGATTTCACCGTCGCCATTCCGATACCATGCTACATAGACCGGTACACCAGACTCGTCTCGCCACCACTCCTTCCGGTATGGCTTGACCTCTTCCAGATACGCGCCCAGCGCGACTTCCTTCTGCTGCCCACCGCGCTCAACCAGATAGACCCGTTCCAGAAAACGTTGGACGAGGGGACTGCTGGTTTTCTTGTACATCTCAATCCTCCAGATAGATCGTGTATTTTGGCGGCACCGGGGTATCCTTCCGGGCCTCGTTGATTTCCGGCAGTTGCCTGGCCAGCGCCTCCAGTCGTTTGGTATTCCAACTGGTCACCGTCCAGCCGGCCCGTCTGTTAATCCCGGCCCGGATTTTGACGAACTTTCGCGCCTTTTTACCCCTGGCGGCCAGTTTCAGGATTTCGGGCCGCAACTCGTCCTTTTTTTGCTCAAACGGGGCCACCGTCTGGCGCAATTGGGTTTCCACCGTTTCAACCTGCTGCCACAACTCGGCGGTTAGCGCCGCCATCTGCACATGCAGCTCGCGCAAGCGTTGCTCCAGCGGCCGGGCCGCTTCCCGCCGCGCCCGCTCGGCCGCAGCATATTCGGTCAATGTCACTTCCAGTTTGCTTTTAGCCATCGCTCAGAGCCTCATCTGCCAGCTATCAGTTCGCCAGGGCATCAGCAATTGTTTGGTTCGGGCCTCGCCTTCCACTTCATCGGCCGAATAAACCAGCAGCGGGCTATTGACGGCAGTCGCATCCCGCTCGATGACAACCTCGTCGCCATCGAGCGCCTGCAACGCGCTGGCCAGCAGCCGCTTGCCGACCTTGACCCCGTGAACGCCGGTCAACCCATCGGTCTCGATAGAGAATGCCGACGAGTAATCGCCAAACTCGACGCTGCTGCTCATCACCGTCAGCCGACCCGGCTCCAGGTATAGCTCAACGCCGTTATTGACCGGCTGGACAACTATCGCCCGGTTCAGGTCGCCGATCAGCTTTTTGCGGTTAATGAGCGCCTGCCACGTATGCGTTTTTGGCATAATCTTGCTGTAATCCGGGAACGCGCCTTCTTTGAGATAGCCGACCACGGTGGTGCCGCCAAACTCGAATTTGGCCATCTTGTCGCTGATGGTGATGGCCACCTGATCACTCACTTTCAGGTTATCCGACAGCATTTTCAAGGCGCTGCGATGAATGATGCAGGAGACATCGTCGGTCTCCATCCCGGCCCCGCTGACGGCCAGCCCAAAGCCGTTGGCCGCCACCACCTGCAAATCGCCGTTTTGCAGCGACAGGTAGACCCCGCTCAACACCCGGTCTTCTTCATCGCTGATGTAATGCGCCACCCGCCGCAGCAGGGTGTAAATCTGCCGGGCCGGCAGGGTCACAGTCTGGCCCGTCAGATCATCCATCTGCCCCGGCCAGGCATCAAGGGGTTTGCCGCGCATAACCGAGCGCACCACCGGCCGGCCATCTTCAAATGAAGACAGCAACCGGACCGGCACATAGCTGCTCCTGAGAGAGCGCACTTCCTCGCCAATCCCCAGCACGACATATTCGCCTTTGGTCGCACTCAGCCAATCCAACAACAGCCGGGCAGGCAGCGCTCCCCCGCCCGGCCCCCGGCCGCAAACAACCTGACATGAGGCGCTGGCCGTCACCGTCAGGTTGGTCGCCCGCAAGGTCAGCCGGTCGCCGTCCAGGTCAAAGAATACGTGCCCCAGAACCGTCATAGACTGGCTAACCATCGTTGCGCCAATCACTTTGTTCAGGGTGCGCAGCAACACCGACCGGTTGACAACTATTGCCACCTCGACCTCTTCCGGCAAGGGCGGCGGCGCTTCGCCCGCCTGCTCGACCACGAAATACAGCGGGTTCAATATTTCCTGCACCTGCACCGAGAAGCCCTCCCGCGCCGCGTACCAGCGCCGGAAAGCTTCGGTGTCGCCATTCAGGATCACACGGGCCTCTTCCAGCAGTTGCCGGGCCATCTCCGGGGTCACCATCCAGGTCGGCTTGTTGCCCAGATTGTCCCGCACGAACTCGGTGAACATCTTTTCTTTTTCGTCAATTTCAACTTCGGTTAACGTTGCGTTCACGGCTAACATCTTGACCACTCCTTTAGTAATATTTTGACCATGCCCGAATTAGCGCACGGGCATTTGTGCGCGTTTTTTGGTTGGCAGCCTCCTTTATCACCTGGCCGTGATAATATTCAATATTTTATGAAATTTAGGGGATAAAAAAAGAATTTGAAGATTGGTTATATTATACCATAGTTATATAGGTCGGCAAAAGTTCTATATAACTATGGCGGTGGAGTGGTGAGCCGTCGCCTGAACTATGGGAATCAGCTTACCAATTGGCCCTCTTTGACCACTACAAATTTAACCGCCACCCAGCCCGGCAGCCCTTCCGGCTCGTACTCGTCTTTTACGATGTCGATGCCGGGCGTGCGGCGCAGCGCCTCCAGATCGCCGCCCAAAACGGGCGGGTGCCATTGGGCCGTCCACACACCCGGCGCGGTCTGCATGAGCTTGTCAGGATCAACCGGGTCAATCAGTTCCAGCACCTGGGCCGGGGATAACATTTTAATCGACTGAAACGCCATCGCTGTCTCCGTTATTCAACTTCTTCCGGGGGTTCCCACCCCAGTTCCTCGGCATAAAACTGAATCGCCTGCCGCATGTGCTCGGTCGCCTCGCAGCGAACCGGGCATTTGGGACTGAGCAGAAACTCCAGGGCCAGCTCTGTCGGTCGGTCCATCGGCAGCAATTTGCTCTTCGGGCCGCGAGGGGGAACCAGCTTGATCACCCGCCGTGGCTTCATCCGCATCTTTTTCAGTTGCAGCTTCAATTTATCCAGCTCTTTGGGGTCGCTGGTCGCGGCAATCTGATTGAGCAATCGCTGTTCACGGACTGTTGTCACATTTGTTGCAGGTTCCATATTGCCTCACTTTCTACGCTGTGTGACGGTATATATACCATATATAACTGCGGGCAATTCTATCACGACAGCGCAGCGGTGTCAATCCCCTTATCACTCCTCTTCGGCCAGTCTGGCCAGAATGTGACCGTGGCACAAAAGCGGCGCGCACCAGCACCCCAGCCGTTTGCCGCGCAGGCCTTTGACCGCGTCCCGAAACTCTTTGTCTACCGCCATCCGGCCACGGGCATAAATTTCGTATCGCTCCACCGCCTCGAACCGGGTCAACTCCCCGATTTTGAACGGGTTGGCGAAGATGCTGGCGGCCAGACCCTTGCGCGGGTTGGCCCGGCCAATGTACACATCATACTGAGCGCGGTCTATATGAACGACCTTTGTCTCCGGCATCAGGTAGCCATCTTCGGTCAGCAGGCCGAAGTGTATCGCCGCCACAATCGTGCCACGGTGAGCCTCTTCTGCCCCACCACGCCGGTCCGACTCCAGAAACGGCAGGTCGCGCACGTCAAACATCGAATCACGCGGCCCATCCATCGGCCAGGGATTGTCGATGTCGTTGTTATCACTATCCGTCGTATACCGGTATTGGGCCAGCATGTCATCGTGGATGCAGTGATAAACCCTGACTCCGCGATACTCCAAAAACAGGTCGTCATCCGCTGGCAACGGTTCGTGCAATTCGGTGCGCAGGTAATGGCCGATCTCATTGGCCAGCGCCTGGACCGGCGCTGGCTCCCCTGCCACGCCCCGACGCAGCGCCTCCTCCTCCACCGCCAGCCGCTCCAGCAGCGGCAAGGCCCGGCGCAACTGCTCCCGCATCTGCAACGCACCCCACAACAGCGTCATCCCCGGCAACGAGATGTAATCGCGGCAAAACCGGTCGCCATCCAGATCGGCCACAAACCCGTCCTCGTCAAATTCGACCCGGTTGATTTCGTAGCCGTAGGCGTACGCATGGTCGCCCTCATACATCGGCTCGTGCGGCTGCCCGGTCACCGGGCAGAATTTGAAACTGCCTAAATCGTTACTCATATCGTTTCTCCTTGTTGTTCAAACATTTTCTTGGCCGCCAGACAAATGGCCGTCGCGGCGCAGTAGCGCCCATTGGCTTCAACCACCTGGCTTTCGTCATCCCAGTCGCCAAACGTGGCATAGGCCCGTTTGTAAGGATACTCCCGCAGCGTCAACGTCTCGTTCATTCTGGCGACCACCTGCTGTGCCGCATTCAAATCCTCGCTGTAACGCGGCACCTGCATCTTACCCAATTGTTTTCCGGCCTCAGACATCTTTGGCGGCCAGCCTACCCGCTCCAGTCCCAGCAGATTGTGAAACGGCTCAATCTCGCTCCAGCCAAACAGGTTGACCGCCAGCCAGACGTCTAATTCGCGTCGTTCAACAGCCGAAAGTTCCACCTGTCGCCTCCTTCATTTCGCTCGGCGGCGCACCCGGCGCACACCAGATGCGACTCCTCGTTGAGTGGGTTGGCCCGCAGCCGAAAAACGCCGTACCAGGGCAAGGGGTCACCGGCTGCGAATCTGTGGCCACAGGCGAAACAATGAGCGCCAATGTGATACGGCCCGCCGCCGTGGTTTTTCAACTTGACCAGCGTGTAGGCGATCATGTGCCGGTTTGCGACAAAATCAGGGTCAACGCTGGCCAGGTTGACCCAATAGGCGATGGTCTCGCCATCGGGCCGGTGAACGTGAGCGCCCCAGGTCGTCCAGGCAATCTTGCACGGCTCGACCGCCAGCGCTTCCAGGTCTGCCAGCGAACACCGAACCGTGTCATGAGCAAAATAGAAATAGATCATGCTCCGCCCTCCATTATTCCGAACCGGTATCCAGCCAGTCTACGCCGCTCAGCTTCGTTAACCCACGGCAACCAGTAAACGCTCTTTGGCGTCCGGCCGTAATGCTCCGGGAAAAGGGCGGAAACATACCATTCCTCGCCTGTGTACCAGAAGCCCGGCTCATCCCAACGCCACAGGATAACTTTCTCAGCCCATAGGCCGGGATAGCGCATCGACGGCCGCAACCAGACCAAACTGCTGTTGTCGTTGAACCGCACGAGCTGGACCCCTTGCGCCTGCATCTGCGCCACCGGATGGCAGGCCAGCGAGATGGCCGCAAAGTCTGGCCAAAGAACCCAATCCGGCACCCGAAAACGACGGAAGCCGCGCTCGACTTCCACCTTCCCTCCGTCCCGCGTTTCAGGGAAGCCGGTCACCCGGTCACCTGCCCGAAGTAAAACCGGCTCCCCCTCCGCGTTGACGGTCATAAATGTCCTGACCGTAAATTGCATCGCCAAATCCTCGACTATAACGCGACCATCAACAGGATGGCCAGCGCAAATGAAAATATGTAATATTTGGCGCGGTGCGGCGGATACTCCACCGTCACCAGCCCCAGCATCACCAGCCAGACATTCCTTTCGGTCAGCGGCACCATCCGCGGTTTGCGAAAATTCCAGCGGATGACCGCCAACAGGTAGGCTACTTCGGCGACAATCACGGCCATAGAAATAAAGACGATAAGTTTCATCGGGATACCCTATTGCACCATCCGGTCCGCGACCAGCGCCGCCTCGGCCAGGGACTCAAACGCGCCAAACCAGCGAAACGCCAGCGCCCGGCAATGGCTCATGTAGCCCAACCACTTTTGCACTTTGGCCGGGTCGCCGCCAACGGTAAAATCATCCGAGAATTTCTGGCCGTCTTCGTCGAACAGATAAACGACCGCCACGGTCGCGCCGGTGCCATACTGCGCCGGGTTTTTAATCCAGTCCGCTACAAACGGGACATCACCGCCGACCACCGGCCAGGTGTCGGCATCGGCCGGGCGGCTGTAGGGCGTGCCATCAAACGCGCAAATCTGGCCATACTGCGCGAGATCGACGAAGCACTGATTGGTTTGGGGATTCTTGATGACGTTCACAACACTGTCTCCTTTAAGTGAGTTTATGGTTGGCCCGCACTGGAAGACCCAGCGCGGGCTTAAAACACTACTCCAATACAGCCCGGCGATACGCGCCCCGGATACACTGAGTCGCCTCTCTCGGCGATATTTTTTTGGTTTCCAGTAACGCGATAGCCTTCATCAATTCATCGTCATAATCCACAACCTGCGGCTCGATTGCAGGAGTGTCGGAAACCTCGGCCCAAAAGGCGACAACTTTCAACCGCAACATCTGGCCAAAAGCCCACTTTTGCGCCACCTTGTCATTGACCTGGACAGCCAAGCCGTGCAGCCGCATCACTTCGGCTTGAGTTGGGCCGCTGTCCCGGACCGCACCCAGCCAGCGAAGCTGGGCGATTTCCCGCGAGCTGTCGCCGTAATAGCGAACCGGATGCCCGCCGCTACCGCACAGCCTGATCAAAGCTCGATAACCTCTCAATTGCGGATTCATCATTTCTCCTTTTTACCCATAAAAATTCGGGCACGGTAAGCGTCGTCAGCGAATTTCCAACCGGCTTAACAGCCGTCTACCACGATGTCGCCAGCGGCCCATTTGCGCGAAAAAACGTAGTCAGGCACTTCGCCTTTGCTGCGCTGGCCAACCGAGCCGTCTTTCTTCAAATTGACCGAACCGATCACGTCCCGGTGGACAGTCTCGCCTTTTTCGCCTCTGACCCACATCACGTGATTCTTCCAACCATACACCCGCACGCTGGTTTCGTAAGCGACCGCCTGGGTGTAAAACGGGGGTACGGTAACTCCATCCTCTGCAAATACGCCGTGGACATCGACAAAATTTCCCACGCTGAATAATTGGGGATCGGTACTGATAACCATAATTAGCTCCTGTCTTTGAACTGAAACGCCTGGTTGACTGCATCCACGCCACCCTTTTTGAACAGGCCGATGACCTCGTCATTGCTCGCGGGCGGGTTGGCCACCGCCACAATCGCATCAGGAGAAACGGTGCCCCGAAACTCGATCCAGTCAGCATTGACGCTGGTCAGCCGCGGGTCGTTTTCGTCCAGTTCGATTTCCAGAAACGCCTGCCCGCCGCTGGTAACCTGGGGACAGGTACGGCTGGCCATCACAAACGGCAGCTCTTCGCCGTTGCCTGTTTCAGAGCCAGGGCGCAGCCCGCCGCTTAAAATCCTGAGCAGATTAGCTTTGGTGGTGAAGTGAAAAAACCGTGTCATTTTTTCATCTTATATTGAAAAAAAACATTTTTTAGTGATGTCCTATCTTACCGCAGATATATAGCTTTGTCAAGTGGTTTTGGCAAAAGTCAAACCTTAAAATTATATAACTCTGTTAGCGTTTGAAAGTGAGACGTGAGCGGGGTTTTTCGGGGAGAAAAAAAGAACCCCCACGGGCCAGCGTGGGGGTTCTTTCCAACCTCGGAGTGGGTTGAGTGAACGCATAAAAATACTAGCAGATTTCCAGAACTGTGTCAACAATTTGCAAAAGAAGAAGAAGCAGGGCGATTGCATAGCCAAATATTTTGCGGAATTTTGTATCCCGTGAACGATAACACAACATCTATTCGCTGAATAATTTTCGGCCGTCTGATAAGGTTGCCGAAAAATCTCAAGATGATGCGTTTGCCCTAAATGAAGAAGGGAAAGGCAGACAGTTCAAAGTCGCAAGCTTCCTGAAAGTTACTATCTCAAATTCAACTAAGGTCGCCTCCTGTTCCAAAAATCGTTTCTATTGAGTGACTGTGGACTTCCTGGAAGTTTTTTATTAAGTGATTTTCAGAACTAACTTTCAAAATTGTCATAAAACAAATGGACAGGATTTACAAGATTTTCGGGATTAAAATGGTTGAAATCAAATCAATCCTTTTAATCCTGTCCAATATAAAGTACCTATTTAGAGTTGAAAACAACTTAATTGCCCGTAGAGTCGGATTTTCAAATCGACTGTGGTTTGTTACACTCCATTCTCGATGCACGAGATGGGCATAGATAGGTTCTTAGCACGACATTACTGATCTGGGGTCTCCGTAGCCGCGAGGCGACCAATGATAATGTTAACTGAACCACTGCCGGCAAGAGGTGTATTTGGGGGAGGGGTTTGACTAATCACTTTTCCCGCTAACCCCGGTTCGTCCTGGTCTTGTTCAACGACATCGCCCAAGTTCAGCCGAACCGCCCGCAGGATGTCTTCGGCCTCTTGTCGTGTTTTTCCAATTAATTCTGGAACAATAACATTAGCCGAGGGTTGCACCTGAAAGAGGCGTTTCACTTGCGCATCCAGCCAAATAAAGACTTCACGCGAACCGTATCCGGCCAGCACACCAATACCAAAAGTAGCTAACACCTGACTGAAACTCGCAACATCCGGGGCGTTATCGCCGTTAAAGACAACGACTCCGCTCCGGATTAGAGCAAAGGTGAACAGTGCCAGTGCAGCTCCAAGCCAGGGTGCAGTAACATATTTCCATATGAAACGCTGCCCGAACGCGAAACGCTCGGCGTGCCAAACCAGGAAACTGCGGATACCGTTTACCGTGCCGCCCAGGGCCCCACCAATGAAAGCATATGCGGGCAATCGAAAAGCCGGGCTGGACAACAGTTCCGTAGGATAGCCAAAGACAGTGGCCAGCCTATATTGGCCAATCCAAACATCAAATAGCAGCCAGAAAAAGAAGGCCATAACCAGTAATAAGTAAATGATACTGACAATAGCAAAAACATAATCGACACGGTTCTCTTTTTTGAGTTCGTAAACCTTCCCCGTTTGTTCATCAACCGCGAAACGCTGGTGGTGAGAGGGCGTGCCCGCGTCGATGGTATCATTATCGATCATATGTACCCCCGAACGAAAAAGCTCTATATCGTTCTTGCGTGGAATAACATGAACTACTCAACAGCGACCAATTGGCGGTGATTTGGGTGGCCAATATTGGCAGTATGCGGGGACAGACTATAGAGTTGCGTCCGATTGATATGGGAGAACAGCTATATCATTAATCAGCGCCAACTTCATTTTCCCGCTTTCAGTCAGACTGGTTTGCCACGTCAACACGGCACCTTCAGGGGTTTGATATTAAAGCCCGGCATCTCAACGAGGTATCGCAGATCAATGCTTAAACCCCTCTGCGCCATTTGAAAACGTGCGAGAAGTACTTCGGGTGTTCAGGTGTTATTGTTCAAAGGATTGACAAGAGCAGCCGTGATTAACCTGTCAAGGATAACCAGAGCGTCATTGGGAGTGACCAACCCTAACAAACGAACTGTTCCTGGCTGAGTTTCCTGATCGGCTGACATAGACTGCCAGACAGTCTTTAGATACCCCATCCAGTCGTCAACGCTGGTTGGATCTTTGATCAATCCTCGGTAAGTTGCCAAGGCAATGAGTTGTAAGGCAAACTGTTCTGCTTCACTTACCCTCGCCTTATCTGCCTGTATGGCACGTAAAACTAATTCGGTGCCCTGGCGTAGGATGTCGGATGAAACCGCCTTGATAATTTTGCGTCGAGAGAGGCGTTTTTTGAACTCATAACCTTCCGGGATGACCCCATTCTCCACACTGTACAACATCGCCCGCAACGCCGCCACATTACCGGCAAACGCTATTCGATTTTTACCGAGAACGCTTTCCACGTTCTGAAACCACTCTTTCAAACCTTCGACATAGCCTGGGTCGTATCGATCAAGTCTATCGACTAGCTCGGGAACCTGAAGCAACAACCCCTGGATTTCTTCAAGATTCACTATTCTCAGCATACACAGATTACTCTGGAACTAGCCGCTCAAGCGTCTCGTCATCGCGTTCGATCAGGGCCCACTCCACACAGTCTTCGTAGATCTGTAACTTTAGTCGACCATTGATCTCCGGGGAACCGGCTTCCTTAATCTCCCGTGTCGTCACTAGCACTTGTAAACGCGGTACCGGGGTACGTTCTGCAAGAATTTCAAGTCTGGCTGCATTTCTCAATTCATCGCTAAACAAGCGCAGTCGTTCTCGATCAAAGTCTCCGCCCGATTTGAGAATCAACTGAGTAACCGACTTGGTCAAATCGCTTGCGACTCGCGACGCATCCACCGCAATTTCCTTCACGGCAGTCAAGCTTTCTATCCGCTGCTTTACAATATCCCCGATATTTTTAAGTAGATCTGATGGGACACGAATATCGTGTTTAAGTAATTGTGCCGAAAGCGCGCGCGTAAAGGCTCCGTCGATCTGTTCTTTGATAATACCGCCGCGGAGATACAGCTTGTCATCCTTAGCCTCATCCATTTGATCAATCACAACCGGAAGGTCAATCTCGAAATCTGAGAGACGGAATCGCGGTACAGGCATATGGCGCAACAACGGGTGGCTGGCATAAAGGTCAGCCACCCGAAGTGCTTCCAGATCTGCATGCATACGAGCAATTGTGGTCTCAGCTAGAATATGACCCAGAAAATCGCCGAGATTAGGCATAGAATTGCCTCTCTTTTAATATTATGGGGATGAACTTGAAGTAAGGCCTTTACCTTCGGGGGCTGACGTGATTACCCCCTCAAGGATACCGAGCATACGCTCCATACCAGCCGGCATTTCGTCCTGAACCGCTCGAATATGGACAGCCATTGAATAAGTTCGGTTGACAGTGGTGCCTTGCTGCGTGGAACGTTGGAATGAGGTTGATACCTTTAACTTGGCTGATCCCCACAACCAACCCGCACTGGCATCCAGCGAGGCATCGACCTTCAAATTCGTATCCGTCTTTCGATATTCAACTGAATTTATCTTGGCATTGAAATCGATAGTGGTATCATCAATGCGGATGAAAGGAATAGGTAAAATTGTCAGGATTGGGACGGTCAGTTCCTGAACCTGCCAAACCGCCTTCTGTTCGGGTACCGGCGGAGTGGCGTTGGCATCGCCAGGTACATATGGACTAATTTCCTTCGGGTATTTGAAGGTAACATAGATTGGCTCCATTGTACTGGTGTCGCTACCGGCCGATTCTTCACTCGATGGCTTCTTAAAGCCAACTTCTTTGATGAAGTTGACCGTCGCTATGGCTGATTGGGCTTGAGCGTTAATAACGGCAACTAACGGTCCGCCGAGCATAGACTCAAAGTCAATACTGGCTAATTCTTGTCCTGGGTTTGGCATTTTTCCCTCCCAAAGTGGCTACAAACAACGCGCAATGATTAGAACTTTTTTTACACCCACGAGAAATCTGTTTTAACTTGCCAGCTTCTACCTAACTGACGGCAAAGCCTGGCGAATACACATTGAAACATCCTCCACTTTACCAAAGCATTCTGTCAAAATCACTTGCCTTTCTGCGAGGGTGAGTCTCGCCGATTAAGTGGTCTGACCGACACGACTTGATGAACCTGACAGCCAGACCGGATTTGACCTGGTTTTTAATAACTGCTCTGAACACCGTTTTTGAATTCGACATGTACATGACTTTTCTCGTCGAAAGTCATGGTTGCCCCAAGATTCTTGCAGATGGCCTTAATCCGGGCATTATCACCTTGAATATCGATAGCGTAGCCAGTCGAATGTTTACTTGAGCCCGGGTGTGCCACTGGAGCCGCCGCAAGATCAAAGGGCTGTGCCCCTCGCGGACTTTTCTGTTTTAAGTTTGCTGCCTCGACGATTTTCTTGAAATCCTGTTTGCTCTGCCGGAGTACCTTATAACGGCGGTCAGCCTGCTCTGGTGTAGAATTGTCTTCTGGTTTGCCAAGAGTCGGGCTCGTCCGATAACCGACATCCGGGTCAGGCTTGCATGATAATAAAGCGGACCGAATGGCCATAAGACTCTTTTTGTCCTTTTCGGTGACTCCAAGGGTCATCGCATGGTCGGTCATCCAGAGCAAATATTCCCAATGATAATTGACTTTCCAGAAAAGATCAGAGTCATTCAAATAACCAGAAACAACGACAGCTCTCACATCCTGAAAATGCGGTCGGATGGCGTCAATAATCTTGGTTGTGATTGGAAGTTCCCGTACCTGGGCACGAACGAACTGCTGTCGATCCTTCTGATCCGCTCGCCGCGCTGCCGGAGTTTCGGCATGGGGTTTGGAATTGAGAGGGGTGTTCCGGGGAGAAACATCCCGAAGCTTTCGCAACGTCTGTCCTCCGGGGTCAACCCGGCCGTCCGGACTCTTCATACCGATATGAGTCGACTGGAAGTGTCGTATCGCAGTAATCGTAGCTTGTCCGGCGATTCCATCGACGACAAGCGAGCGAAGCGGCGGAATATTGTGCTGATTTAACAGGCGTTGCACTGTCTTCACATCCGCAGGAAGATTAAATCCCCCCTGTCCAACAGACGCACTTATCAAGGACATTTATCGACCTTTATAGTAATTTGTTACTTTCTATGTCACAGGTATCCCTGCAACACACGTGGCAATTCTACAAGTAGTCTGGCTGCAATGGGATCAGCGTGTAATTATGGGTTTTGAATAACCTATAAAGTGCAGTGGAAACTCAAAGGGGTATCAATGATGCCAATTGAATGGGGTTATATTACCGAATGGAATAATTTAAGGGAATACAACAGTCGACGGCCAAAGAGGAATAAGGCTGCGGTATTGATGAACAGTTATTAAAATGTTAAGAATGTGACAATTTTTATTGTACCACAGAATTTAGCAAAATGTTTAATGAATTTTGCTGAATTTAGGGCAATTTGATGAATTAATCACCGATTCTGAAATTAACGCTGAATTTGGCCTTATCCCGCACGCGAAAGTAGGGAATATTTAGAAGTAGTGTATCAATTGGTCAAATTGACAAAAAAGAGGAGCACTCATTTTTCGGTTTCCAGGCGGCAAATGAGCGCTCCTCTTGTACTTCTAGCACCAGAAATATATCAGCAATACTCAGCAAAGTCAATGTTCACTTTTTTAGTGATTACCCACACAGTCAATTTGATCACTCAATCAAGACAACTTCACAGCGCCAGCACAGCAGCAAACTGATCTCGCACTCATTACCGATCGGCCTCCGACCATCATGCGCCGGGTAAAATTCTCCCCCGGTTCAATACCATCCCCGCACAGGCTGCATTCAAGGCGCTCAATCGCCTCATAACACGCCGCTACCCCACTCCCGGTCTGGCACCAGCCTGACCGTTTCGCGCTCTTGTTCGCCATCACCTAACTCCTGAATTGAAATTTTTAACCGTTTGCCATTCCACTCAACAACCTGCTCGCACCCATCCAGCCCGGCCGCGACCGCATCCCCCGGCACAAACAAGCCGGGTAAAACGAACTCGCCTACATCCACGCCAAAATCGTCATCCGGCAGGTTGGCCGCTTCAAATCGGTGAGCAGCTTCCACCGCCGCATCAATCGTGACCTCAGTCTCTCTGGCCAGCTTCTCCTGCTCGGCGGGTGGCAGTTTATACGCCGACCGCGCCGCCGTAAAGGACATCAAGCCGCTTTCTAGCTTGTGCTGGAGCGCCGGGATAAGGTCAAGTAATCGCAGCCGCTGGCTGATTTTTCCCTGAGATACACCCAAAAGCAGGACCAGCTCCTTCACGGTCACAATCTTTTTGGCTTTCTCAAAAGTCATGCCGGTCATCAGGCTCACGGCTAATTGCTGTTGCTCCGGTGTGGCTGACGATTTGAGCACGATGTCATAGCCATCGCGCTCATCGTAATTAATCGTCTTGACCGGTATCTTTTCGTCGCGGTAGATTTTTCTGAGGGCCGACACCATAACATAGACCCGCATCATCCGGGCCTCGTTCATGTAATTTGCACTGCGGGACATATTGAGCGCCAATCCAATCAACGCCGCCCGCCCGGTATCGATCTCATTCGGGTCTTCGACCAGCGCCAGAACCTCCGTCTCCCCGTTCTCAATCGAGTCATTGACCCGCCGCCGGCCATCCAGCAGCCAATAAAATCCATTATCCAATGGCACCACCCGAATCGGGTCAAACATCCCGGCATTGGCCAGCGCTTCCCGTCGCATCTTTGATTGTGCAACCGGGTCATTGCGCACGATCTTGTCAACAGGTATCCATTCCAGTTGCATGGCAACCCCCTAATAGTCCAGCGTAACCGCCGAGTAACCGGTCTTGTTCAGCCGCTCCTGCGTGTTGGCGTCTGCTTTTTTGCAGAACTCAAAATGGGTCAACGGTAGCGCCATAAAGACGCCGGTCGCCCACTCCAGTTCCTCGCCCGCGCTCGGCAGAATAGGATACCGGCCGGTGTAGGTCGTCGAGGCATTGGTGATCTGAAAATATTCGCGACTCTCCTGCTTGTCGCCGCCCTGCCAGGGAACAGCATCCGGGTGCAGCAGTACCGCCAGATCGCGCAGGGCGTGAGTGCAGGGTTGCCCATCGGGGTGATACCCCCGCGGGACATTGGCCCAGGTCTTATCCGAGAAATCAGCGTCTTCACCCCGCTGGAACTTGCAGCCGTACAATGGTCCGGTCTGGCCGTTCTCTGGCGGCGACAACACATAATCAAATTTGGGGATAGATCTGGCGTGAACAAAGCGCATCTGGCTGACGCCAGGGGTCAGTAACTCAAACTTTTGTGACGGGCTGATTTTGCGTGACACCCCGAACCTGCTGGCCTCCATCCAAAAATCTGTGGGGGAGGGATAATCCTTTTTACTAATGAAAATGTAGAGATCATACACGGTATTAGGGTCGCCTGGGTTGCGCGGCAGTACCTGACTGCCCCGCTTCCATTCCGTCGCCCACAACGCGGCCTCATCTTTAAGAAAGAATTCGATAGGCCGCCCGAATTTAGACAGGCCACAGCAGGCATAGGGCATGCCCTCGCTGCGGTCCTTACCACAACCCCGCCCATGCGGAGGTTTTTGCGTTACGTCTACGGATACCAGCATTGTTATGCTCCCCTCTTGATATAGCGCCGAACGACCATGTTTTCTCTAACTTCCATTCCCTCGTTGCCCGGTGCCAGAACCAGATCGTTCTCGTCCAGATAGGCCAGAAAATCGACAAATGTCATCGTTCCTTTTTTTGGCTCGTGCCGCTCACCATTCTGGTAATACCAGAGCACCGGGTCGCCGGCTCCACTTGAGGTCTGATTGCGTCCATACTTCTTGGTGGCGACCACGAAATAATATCGCGGTTTGAGCTGCCGGTCGGCCTCCAGGTGCTGCTCGATGTCGTGCCACATCGCCTCGACGCTGCCATCATCAATCTTCGCCAGCGCCGCCCTTATTACCGCATCGGCGTTGGTCAACTGATCAAACACCGCTGACAATGTGGCCTCGTAGATTGCTAGATTCGTGTGCCGGAGTACGGCCAGCGCCGCAGCCCGCCACCCCGCCGGTAGACCGGGCCATGTTCCCAGACACTCGCCGGTCCGGGTCATTGCCGCCCACTGGTTATCGGTGATTAAATACACGACCTCCGCTTTGACGGAAGCCTTTACCGCGAGTATAGTGTTGGTGTCCATCTTTTTTGAAAACCGTGGCTCACGAGCTGCCAGGCCGGGCCACGGTTTTCTTTTTATCCTCTCTTCATTTTTTAATGTTATTTTCCATTTTTTAATGAATTTTGGGTGATAAAAAAAGCGACCTGCGTCTTGATTAGTATACCGCGACTTCTTGAGAAGTCAAGAGGGGCAGGTCGTTTGATTACGACGTAATATACGGTTCAGGCAAAAAAAGAGGTTTTACTTGGTTCCTTCTTTAACTGGTGCCGTCACTCGCACCGCTTCGCCATCATTCTTATCGCCAGACCGGTAAGCCCGTATCGCCGCCACAATCGTGACAACAGCCTCTCGGTCTGTTTCATCCAACCGCTTGAAATTCGACAATAACGACTCGGCCTGGGCGTCCAGGTTAGCGACATCATCAAGCAAATCCGCCTCGACGAGCACTTCACGCAATGGCAAGTCTAACCCAACGGCAATGGCCTCGCAGACCTTATACGATGGTTGCCGCCGCTGTGATCTGGGATTGCCGATCAGCCCTCGCTTGGCTTTCGCCCATTCTTCTATAGCTCGAACTGGCGTCTCGTTGCGAGCCATGTCAAACCACGCCCAAAATCTGTCATTGTTGCGTGTCACCGCATCCTCCTCGGTCATAAATACTGGGGTCGCACTTTTGGGTGAAACTCTCTTTAGAATGCAAGTTATTATCATACTATAAATACACACTTTCACGATAAAATGCAAGTTTTACTAATTGTAATGACAAGATTATCATTTTATTTTGTATATTTTCATTATTTATTGACTTTCCAATACATTTGAAGTAAATTACCCTTATCCGAATTTTTCTTCGAGGGAGTGACTTGTGTCCAAACGCAACCAAAACTTTTTTATATCTGACCAGACCATTGCCCGTCTGGCCGAGTATGACGCCGCCACCAACCAGGGTAAGGGGCCAACCACTGACAAGGCGCTAAATCTGTACTTCGACCTGCTGGCCGCGCTTAGCCAAAGCACGGTTGTTACAGTTACTCGGAATCATTTGGGTGAACTGATTCTTGGAAACTAAATTACAAAAAACAAGGACCTGTGCTAAAATGGAAATGCCGCCCGAAATTCTACAACTTCTCACGGCAGTGTTCGCAGAACATATGATGTGGATCGAAAGCAAACTAAGAGGTGATATGCCCAGTGAACTCCAAACGACCAGAGCGAATGAAGAAGGCACTATCCTATCGGCGCGTCTCCACATTGCACCAAGCCAAAGAAGGGACATCGTTGGAGTCCCAAAAGGAGCAGAATGACAGGTATGCCGAAGAACACGGCTTCATCATTGTTGGAGATTATGCCGACGAATTCACCGGTGCCAGTATTGACCGCCCCGGTCTTCAAGCTGTCCTGACCCGCATCCAAAACGAACCTATCACGGCCCTAATCGCACTAGACTCAGACCGCATTAGTCGCAACCCCTCCCATTACATTCAAATACGCGAACAACTGGCCAAACACGGTTGTGAGCTGCACTACGTTCGGCGCGGCGCTATCCGCAACGACGACTTTGGAGCGCAACTTATTGAGGACATCTATGGCAGATATGCTCAACAAGAGAGAAAAATTATCGCCAATCGGCTAAACACAGGCCGCCGCCACAAGGTATCTGGCGGTCGAACGATGGCGGCGCGCCGTCCTCCGTTTGGATACGAGGAAACGGACGGACATTTTGTTGTTATTGATAATGAGGCAGAAATTGTACGCGAGATTTTTTCCTTATACCTGAAGGGTATGGATACTGGAAGCATCGCAAAGCACTTGTCCGATAGAAAAATACCAACTTATAATGATCGTCGAAACACACCTAATAATAAAAAACGTCGATACGGACAATGGAGTGCTTCCGTGGTACGAAACATATTAACTAGGGAAGCCTACACTGGAACGTGGTACTTCGGCAAGAGGAATGTTACAAAGACAAAACAGAGAGTCAACGGCCGCTCGCAATACATAACTAATCACAACGATAGAGACAGTTGGGTCCCCGTCGAAATCCCGGCCATCATTGACCATGAAACTTTTACGGCATGCAAAATCAAATTGGACATAAATAAGCAACGGGCCAAGCGGAACACAAAACACGAGTATCTTCTTCAAAAACGCATAAATTGCCAGTGTAAAAAGGCGATGAATGTCTTAACTCGCCAGATCACACGTGAGGAAAAGAAATATGTATACGCCTACTATTTTTGCTCAGGCTCTTCAATTGACACTATTGACGGAAAAACATGTACGACACCGAGAGTCAATGCGACCCTTATTGACAATGCCATCTGGAATTGGATAAAGCGATTGCTGTCAGACCCGGAGTATTTATGCCAAATCATAGATGAGTACATAGCCAACCATCTGCACGATATTTCTCCTCTTAAACGCGAGTTAGAGAACGCCGAACAGCAAATTAAGACGACCCAAGCTAAACGAGATAAACTAGCAAGGACTTTAGTTGAAACAGATATGGCACCTGACGTGTACGGCAGGCTGGAAACTGATCTGCGGAGAGAACTCGACGAGGCGATAGCCAAGCGTAATCGGTTAACGACCGAGTTGGAGCAAGTGGAAAAAACCCGCCACAAACTGATTGAATTCGGTGCGATATACAAAACATTTGAATTTGGTCTGTCGGAATACGATGACGAGCCATTTGCATTGAGAAGAAAATGGGTAGATGCCCTGGGCCTGACCGTAGAACTCGAATTTGAGGACAATAAGCCGAAAACGGCTCACATTTCATGTATACTATTCAATGAACCGCAGTCTGTTGATTTGTCAATTGCTATCATCATACCACGGTCAAAAAAGGCTGACAAAAGGAGACGCAAGCTCCGCTCATAAAAATCGGCTTATCAAAGCCCAACTCAAGGTGTAACCGTCGTAAGCATACCCCCGCCCCCGCAAGCGCTATGCCTTACACACAAGTCGGGCAACCTTTTTCGCCCCTCATCCCCCCTACCCCCCTTCTCCCCGGCGGGGAGAAGGGGGATTTGACTTTTGTGGTCAGTTTGGGGCGGCAAAACCGCCCCAAACTGACCACGTAATGTTTTCCCCTCCCCCAAAATGGGGGTGGGGGTAGGGGGTGGGGGCTGCATAATTCTACTTAATTTTCCACTTACCCTACTTATATGTAACGATAAACCGCAAGCGGGGAGAGGAAACTTGGGAATTTGGCGTCATTTCCCCTCTTCCCTTTGGGAAGCACCCTTCGGGCAGGCTTCGAACGAGGACCAGGGGGGATGGGCCAAAAAAGTTAGTCAACCCGCACCGTACCGAGCGCCACTTCGGCCTGGCCGGCGGCCACCAGCGGCGCCAGCGTATCCGGTCGATAAAAAACTACTGTCACGGCGTAATCGCCGGGCGCGGCATCGGGCGGCACGGGCAGCAGGTAATATTCGGTGACCGGCTCCGGCGGCCAGAGCGACGTGCCCTGATGGAAATTGTGCAACAGCGTCCGGTCAATTTGAGCCAGCCGCTCGCCGGCGGGTGAGACCAGCCGCACCGAGGCTTTGGTGTCGGTGTCCATTTTGGCCAGCGGCGACAGCGTCATCGCCAGCGGCAGCCAGCCGCCCGGCGCGGCGGCCGGCGGCAGATAAACCGCATCGAGTTGCAACAGGTTGTCAAAATTAGCGCCGATGGGCCGGTTGGGCTGCGGCAGCACAAACGTGGCCCCGGGCCGCAGGGCGTAGGTTTCAATGTTGTACACCGGAAACGACTCCTGCCCGGTTAACCGGCCGGCCTGCGCCAGCAAAAAGGTGACAATCTCTTTGGCATCGGCCTCGCGGTGCTTGTCGGCGGTCCAGCGCACAACTTTGAGCTGGTCTTTGCCAGCCGCGGCCCGGCTCAAAATAGCGCCGGCATCATCACCAACCGGCAGGTAGGTGTAAGCGGCGGGCGTATCGGCCAGCAAATAATCCAGCGTGTAATGGCGGGCTTCGGCTCCGGCGCGAATGTCCATTGGCAGCACGTAGCCGGCGCGGGCATCGGCCCGGGCAATGTCTGCGGCCAGCCGGGTGGCGTACAGATCAAACGGCAGGGTGAAATCGGTTTGAGGCCAGCGAACAAAATAATTCTGCCCGGTTTGCCAGCCGACGGCGGCAAAAAGAACAGCCGGCAGCACAAAGCGCGCGACAACTGGCAAACGTGCCGGTCGCCCGGCCAGCCATCGAGCCAAACCATCGGCAACAGTGACCAGCCCCAGCGCCACCAGCAAATAGGCCGGGATCATTGCACCGAGCAATCGCAGGTGGTGGGGCGCACCTTCCGGAGCCAGCAACGCCGGCAGCAGCATTACCGACCCCCAAACGATGAGCAGCAGATAGGTCGGGTTTTTAGTGCGGCCGGCCGGGGTAAACAGGCGAACGGCGCGCCACAGACTCAGCCCCAGCCCCACTAACAAAAACGGAGCCAGCAGCAGCGATACGGCCGGCTGGCCGGGCAAATTGACCAGCGGGTTGGCGTCGCCGGTTAGCCCGGCAAACGTCCCCAGCGACAACGCCAGCACCCGCCCGGCCGTACCGGTCAGATCGCCCTGATTCCAAACCGGGTTAAAAATAGAGACCGTGCCGGCCCGCGCCGAAAAATCGGCGGGGTAACGGGCAAAGTAGATGATCAACGGCAGCAGCAACACAAAAAAGGCCAGCGCCAACCGGAGCAGCGGCGTCCAGCGGCGAACCGTCCTCTGCCGCCAATCGGCCAGCCACAGCAGCGCGGCAAAACCGGCAACCGCCAGCGGCAACATGCGGCCGGCCAGGTAGGCGTAAACCGCCGCGGCCAAAAAAACGGCCGCCAGCCACGCGCCCTTTCGGTGCTGAATAAAGCTGCGCCACAGAAAATAGATGGCCAGCGCGCTCAGCAGCGGCAGCAACACCGCCCGAAAACCGAGCCGGCTGAAATGCAAAGGCCACTCCGATAACGCCAGCCCGAGCATCGCCCACAGCGCCAGCTCACGGCGGCGGGGAAACAGCACGCGCGCCAGCGGGTAAACCGCGGCCACAGTCAGCACGCCGGTAAGCGCCGCCGGCCAGCGCAGCGCCAGCGGCACGCGGCCCAGCAGCGCCGTACTGGCAGCGATCAGATAGGGCCACAGTGGCTCTTTGCCGCCGCCAATTCGCCACCAGATTTTGAAATCGCCGTGCAGCACATCGAGCGCGGCCACGCCGTTGCCGGCTTCGTCAAAATTGAGGCCGGGCGGCAGGGTTGGCAGGTGATAAAACCGCACAAACGCCGCCAGCAGCAGAATCAGCAGAATGGCGATTTGTAAATAGCGATGAGTTGGGCCAGCGCCTCGTGCGGGTGTGAATAATTGCACCCCGGCTGGTTTAAACGGGTCATTGGTCATTGGTCATTCGTCATTGGTTATTCGTCGTTCGTAATTTCCAACTGGCCGAGCGTCTGGCCGGTAGCGGCATCGTAAACAACCACCTCCCAACGATCAACCAGCGGCGTATCGGCCGGGGCAAATTCCAGCAGGTGGGTATCGGCTACGTAGTCACCCTGCCGCCACTGGCTGGTGGGCAGCAGGCCATCAACCGGCCATTGGTCCCGCTGAGCCAGCCGGCGACCGTCGGCGGCGTAAGCCCGCACCGAAACAGTGTAATCGGTGCTGAGTGGGGCCAGCGCGTGCCAATAAAGCGTCAGCGATAGCGACTGCGAGCCGATGGTGTAGCCGGCCAGCCGGATTTTATCGCCCAGCCCAATATTGGCCGGCGTGGCCGTGGGCGGGATGTCCGGCAAAATGCGACGGGTGTTGGGGTAGATTTTGGCGTAAGTCAACCCGGCAATCTCGATCTCTTTTTCCGGCGGCTGGGCCTCAAAATAGCGCACAATCTCCGGACTGGGAGCCAACCGCTGCATTTGGGCGATGTACAGTACCACATAATCGGCCCGAAAAGCGATGTCGTTGGTGTAGAAATTTTCGCCGCTGCCTTTGAAATAGGGCAGCAGTGTTTGCGACGGCGTTGCCGCCACGTAGAGTTGGTCGGCGTTGGGTTTGGTGTTGAGATAGGCCGCCACCTGCTCCATGCCCTCGCCCCAGCCGATGAGCGTGATTTGAGCCGCGGCCCGCGGCCCGCCCAGCAGCGGGTTGAAATAGGCCAGATAATACGGGTAGTAGGTGATCACCGGGATCGCGTGCAACAGCACCAGCCCCAATGCTGCTACCGCTCGCACCACCGGGCGGCGCGGCAGGCTGGCCACTGCCAGGTTGATCAGCCCGGCCCAACCGACCGCCGCCAGCAGATCGAGCGCAGGAAAAAGCGGCAGCAGATAGCGATCCTGCTTTTTGGGGCTGAGGGTGCCAAACAGCAGCAGCGAGAGCACAAACACCCACAGCAGCGCCAGCGGTGACAATCCGCGCTGTGGCTCGTTTGGCGCAGCAATCTCGCTACGCGAATATAGTTTGGGGGCAAAAAAGAGCAGCGACAGCGCCACGCCCACCAGCACCACCGGCGACAGCCGCAGCGGAATGACCAGCGGATAAAACCACGGGCCGGGATCGAGCGCCGGCTGGCCCAAAAAGTAAACCAAATGGCCGGCCTCAACCTTGCCAAAGGTTTCGGCGAGCATTTGGCGCAACGTGCCCAGCGGATCGACCCACATTGACGGCCACAACAGCACAAACGTAGCCAACGACGCCCCACCCCAGATGCCAACCACCGCCAGCCAGCGCAGCAGCACCGGCCGGGCCGGCTGGCCCTCACGCCAGATTTGGAGCGCGGCCAGCAGCAGGCTCAAACCCAGCACAAACACGGCCATAAACTGGCCGGGCGCTTTGGTCAGCGCGGCCAGCCCGCCGCTCACCGCCGAGAGCAACAAAAAGGATGAAGGATGACCCCCTTGCAGGGGGCAGGGGATGAAGGATGCCCCCCGTGCCGGGGGCAGGGAGGCGGAAGGCTGCTGGACAAAGACCAGCAGGGCCAGCAGCGACAGGGTCATAAACACCGCGGCGGGGGCATCGCCGTGGACCACCCGCGAATGGGCCACAAAGAAAGGCTCAAACGCCAGCAGCAGCGCAGCCAACAGCGCCACCGGCTCGCTGAAGAGGCGGCGGGCGAGCCAATAAACCAGCGCCACCCCCAACGCCGACAGCAGCACAAACGGCAGCCGGGCCGCCACCAGCAGGGTCAACACATCGCTGCGAACAAAATCGAGCAGGGCCGGCAGCGGCTGGCCGAGCAGCTTTTCAACGGCATACTGGCTCAGCAGCCCGGCGTTGGTCAGCCAGCTAATGGTTACGCCGGGGTAAAAATGCCAATAGGTGCCGCGAAAATTACCGTGCAGCAGGGCGCTGAGCACGTTCCCACCCGCATTGGCGATAAAATAACTCTCATCGGTGGTGAGAAACCGGCCCAAACCGGGCAGCCGGGGCAGCAGCGCCAGCCCAAACAGCAGCCCGGCGATCAAACCGGGGCGGCGAAACTGGCTCATGGCAGCGTCACCTCCCCTAAATCGACAGCGTTTTCACCGGAGGTATCGTTGGCCACGGGCAGCCGTTGGCCGGTGTCGAGCCGGTACAAGCCGGCCACCAGCCGGTACGGGCCGGGCGGCAAATCGGGCGGCAGCGGCAGGGTCAGCGGATCGATGACCGTTTCGCCGGACTGCCACTGGCTGGTGGGGTACGCCCCATCGAGCGGCTGGCTGTCGCGTTGGGCCACGGTTTGGCCGGCGGCGTTGCGCAGGTGGAGAAAAACAGTGTAATCGACGTGGATTGGAATTTGGGGCTGCCAGAATAAAACGATAGCAAGTGGCGAGTGGCGAGTGGCGAGTTGGCTTTTGTTGAGCGTAACGCCCAAAAGCCGAATGGCGTTATCAAAGTTGGCGTTAAGCCGCGCGGCCGGGCTGGCAGGCAGCGGCATGCGGTTGGGCGCGGTGCGATAAAGCAGCGCGTTGTCGCCGGCCCAAACCGGCTCCAGTTGGGTGTTAACCACGGCCTGCCAGTCGCCGCGAAAATAAACCGGCTGGCGGATGGTGTCGGTAACATACCAGACGCGAGGCGAGGCGTTGAGCGCGGCGTTAAATTGGGCCGCGCTGCCCAGCCACGGCGCGCCCACCCAACGGTCAATTGGGGCGGCGCCGGCGTTGAGCAAAAACTGGTCGGCGTCATTTTGCACGGTAAAGCCATCGAGCCGGCCCAAATACAGCTCGGCGGCGGGCGCGTTCATGGTCAGCAACGTGTCGCCGGGCTGCCAGTCGGCGGCAATGCGGGCAAAAGCCTGCTCGTAGGCCGGCTCCGGGGTGGCCAGCGCCACCCGCACATCACGCCAACCGGCGGCGGCAAAGAACGCTGCCAGCGCCAGCGCGGCCAGCGGGTGAGCGGCCAGGTTTGCGCGCCGGCCCAAAAGAGACCCGGCCTGCCGCAACAGAAAGATGACCGTCGCGGCAGCAAGCAGATAAAACAACGGTAAAACCATCACCATATACCGCGGGTTGCGCCGGAACGGCTCCAGCAGAGAGACCATCTGCACCACCAGCAGCCCAAAAACAAGCCACACAAAAACACCGCCCGGCAGCAGCGGCAGCGCGATGGACTTTTGGCGGCGGGCAAAAACTACCAGCGCCAGCAGCAGACCGGCCACGGCCAGCAGCGCCAGCCACAGGTGGTGCGGCACACCAAACTGGCGGGCCAAAAATTTTTCGGTCTCGGGCCAGCTAAAGTAAAACGCCGTTTGATAGGTGATTGTACCGGCCAGTTCGCTGAAAAGATCGCCATCGGCTTCAGCCAGCGCCGGCGCGCCGAGCGGCTGGCCCAGCCGTTTAACCCAAACGGCCAGGCCGATGATGGCGACCAGCGCCAGCCCCTCACCTAAAACCGCCGGCTGCAAAAACCAGGGGCGGGCTAAAAAAGGATGAAGGCGGAAGGATGAAGGATGAAGGCGGAAGGCGGCAGGGGGCGAAGGCTGGGCGGCCCGTTGCGAGGTGTAGCCAACAACAAGCATGGCCACAACCAGCGGCGGCACCAGCATCAGCGCGCCAAACTGGGTGAGCAGGGCGGCCAGCAGCGCCGCCAGCGCCAGCCAGCGATAGCGGGCCGGGGCCGGGAACAGCGCGCCGCGATAGGCCCACAACACGGTGAGCAGCACTAAAAATGTGGCCAGGGCGTACATTCGCGCCCGCCCGCCCCACACCATCCCTTCCGGGCTGAGGGCGAACAGACCGGCGGCCAGCAGTCCAACCGCGCCGGCCAATTGGGGGCCTGCCGGGGCCAGCAACCGGCGGGCAGCGGCAAAAATCAGCGGGATGGTCGCCACGCTGACCAGCAGGCTCGGCCAGCGGGCCAGCATCAGCCCCCACTGAGCCGGCTGCCATTCGGCGAGCGGCTGGTTGATGAACAGCGCGGTGAACGGGGCAGCCAGGTAGGTAGCCAGCAGGCCGTGTTCGTAAAACAGGCCGGAGGGCAACAACGGCCAACCAAAACGCAAAATCTGCCGCGCCGCCAGCACGGTGGTGTATTCGTCAAAAAAAGGGTGGCTGGAGGTGAGGTAGAACAGCCGCAGGGCCAGCCCGGCCAGGATAAGAATGATCAAAACAAAGGTTGGCAGTCGCATCACGAGGCTTGGGCGCTGGTAATCCGCTGGTAAATTTCTACGTACTGGGCGGCGATGTATTCCCAGGCAAACTCGCGCTCGGCGATTTTGCGGCTTTCTTTGCCCATGCGCTGCCGCTCGTAGGGGTTGTTGATCAGCGCCGCCAGCTTGTTGGCCAGGGCGTTGGTATCGTTGAGGTCAACCAGATAGCCGTTGACGCCATCGCGCACCAGTTCTTCCAGCCCGGAGGCGCGGGTGGCCACCACCGGCAGCCCGCAGGCCATGCCTTCGAGCACGGTGTTGGGCATACCTTCCCAGGTGGTGGCGGTCACAAAGACATCGGCCCGGCGGTAGTAATCCACCAATCGATCCCGCTCAACCCAGCCCAGCAGTTGCACGTGACGGGTTAACCCGCGCTCGATGACCAGCCGTTCGACGTTGGCCCGACGCTGGCCCTCGCCAATGAGTTGCAGCTCAAAATTGGTTTCGCCGGCCTGCAACAGTTGGCCGGCGGCATTGACCAGCGTCTCTACATTTTTAAACGCGTTGAAGCGGCCCACAAACAAAAGCCGGGTTGGGCCATCGCTATTTTTGTGGGACGGCGGCATAAAAACAGACAACTCGATGGCGTTGGGGATGACCTCGATGGGCAGATCCGGCGTGGTTTGGGTGGCGTACTCGCGCAGCCCGTTGGAGACCGCCACCACGGCATCGGCATCCTTCCACAACGCTTTCACCAGCGGACGGAGCACCTTGTAATGTTTGGCAAAGCGCTTCACCTCTTCCGAAGGCACGTCGGCCCCGCGCAAAGAGATGAGATACGGCACGCCGTACATTCGCTTCAAAAACCAGCCGATAGGGCCATCGGGAATGCCAAAAAAAACGTGGACGACATCGGGGTTGAACTCGCGGACATGAAACATACCAAACCACATGGCGCTGAGCATAAAAGTGCCCATTTCAAAGGTTGAGCAGTAATCCTGCCGCTGGCGCAACACCGGAATGCGATGCACTTCGGCTCCGTCCACAAATTCCAGCGATTTCAGGCCGCGGATGGGGTTGGTCAGTTCCCAGGTGAGGCCGGTGTTGCGCAAAATAAAGCCGGTCAGCAGCAGCAGCGTGCCCAAAATGGTAAAACCGTGGTCGCTGATGTCTTTGTTAAAAGCAAATTTAATGTAGGTCAGATAAATCCAAAAACCAACACCCAACAGCAGCGACAGGTTGCCAAACAGCGTATAAAGCTGGGTGGGACGGCTGGTGATTACCCGCACCTGATGGCCCATATCGACCAGGCAGCCGGCTATTTTTTGGCTGGCTTTACCCCCGCCAGCGCCAATGGGGGGAAATTCGTAGTTGATGATCAGTATGCGCATAGAGCTGGTATTTTATACCATGCCGAAAAGATTGTCATATTGGCGGTGGCGGTTGCTCCTCACACTCCCGGCCTTTGTTGCCCGGACGCGGGTTGGTAACTTCAGGCGAAAGAATCAAATTCTTCAGGCGAAAGAATTAATTCCTCCACCCAGCAAAATTGGGTAGGAATTACCATGCCAGCTATCAGCCAAATCTATGGTACAATATCGGTATCAGACAACCGGATAAAGGTCATAGTTTATGTCCCAAGCGCACGAACTACGAAAGTTCCTGGCACCTGAATTTATCTTTGGCAATGGGGCGCGCCAGTTAGCGGGTCAATACGCTAGGAATCTGGGGGCGCGCAATGTACTGGTTGTGACCGATCCCGGCGTAATTGCTGCCGGCTGGGTTGACGACGTACTCGCCAGCCTGCGCCGCAAGCGTATTCAAACCACGGTTTTTGATGAAGTTACCCCCAATCCCCGCGATCACGAAGTTATGGCCGGTGCAGAACTCTATTTGCAGCAGGGCTGCAACGCCATTGTAGCGGTCGGCGGCGGTAGCCCAATGGACTGCGCCAAAGGCATTGGTATTGTCAGCAGCAGCCGGCGGCACATTCTGGACTTTGAGGGGGTAGACAACGTTATCACGCCCCCACCGCCATTGTTCTGCATTCCAACCACCGCCGGCAGCTCGGCGGATGTGTCGCAGTTTGCCATTATTACCGACACCACCCGCAAGGTAAAAATAGCTATCATCAGCAAAGCTGTAGTGCCGGACGTGGCCCTGATTGATCCCGAAACAACCACTACGATGAACCCGTACATTACCGCCTGCACCGGTATTGATGCGCTCAGCCACGCTTTTGAAGCCTACGTTTCAAATGCGCAATCGGCCATTACTGATTTGCATGCGCTGGAAGCAGTTCGGCTTGTGTCCAAACACCTGATTGCGGCCACCCAGCGGCCCACCGACCCGGCCATTCGGGCGGCGATGATGCAGGGGAGTTTGTACGCCGGGATGGCTTTCTCTAACGCCAGTTTGGGCGCGGTGCACGCAATGGCTCATAGTTTGGGCGGATTTCTTGATTTTCCGCACGGCGCGACCAACGCCATTTTGCTGCCTTATGTTGTCGAATATAATTTTGAAGCCGCGCCCGGTCGTTATCTGGCTCTGGCTCAGGCGATGGGCATAACGCCGACCCCCGGTAATGAAAGAGAGGAGTTGTTACAGGCATTGTTTGACATGCGGCAGACCGCCGGCTTTACCGACACCCTTACCACCCTGGGGCTAGACCCGCGTTACATTCCCCAATTGGCCCAAAACGCCATGCAAGATGCCTGCATTGTTACCAACCCACGGCCGCCAACCCAAGAGGACATCGAGCTGATTTATGAACGAGCCATCTGACCCTTCAGCCCATTGGGACGAATTACGCGCCAAAATCATCGGTTTGGGCGAGCGTTCCATCCAAAAAAACTATTACCCGGAACTGCAACAGCGCCTGCTTGAGCTGGAACGCTTTAAGGCGCTGCTCGATCAGAGTGATGACGCGATTATAGTGGCCGAGGCCCCCTCGGGCCGGATTATCGATATTAATCTGGCAGCGGCCCGGATGCTCAACCGTTCTATGGACGAGTTGATCGGCCGGCCCATTTTTCGGTTTATTCCGGAATCGCTACAGGTTGATATCTACAACCTGATTGAGTCTGAAATTGAAAACAGCCCAAGAAGCAGCGTCTATACCACGCTGCTGCAAACCAAAACCAATCACAGCCTGCCTGTAGAAATCACCCTGCGGCTGGTGGATTTTGGCGACACCGCGTATGTTGTCGCGACCGCCCGTGATATTTCTCATCGAATCCAGGCCGAAAAAGAGCGTCTTGAGCTGGAGAAACAACTGCACCAATCGCAAAAAATGGAGGCGGTCGGCCGGCTGGCCGGCGGTATTGCCCACGAATTCAACAACCTGTTGACCATTATTTTGGGCTACGGCGGCCTGACGTTGAGTCAATTAGATAAAACCAGCCCGGCCCGGCAACCGGTAATCACCATTGAACAGGCCGCGTTGCGCGCCGCCGAACTGGTGCGCCAACTCCTCACATTTAGCCAGCAAAACACCCTGCACCGAACCGCCATTGACCTTAACCAAACCCTCAGCGATATCTATAAACTGCTGAGCCACGTCATCGGCGAGAAGATCAATATTTCTCTCCAGCTTGACCCCAACCTGGGGCAAGTTAAAGCCGATCCGAGCCAGATAGGGCAGATTATGCTTAACCTGGCCATTAACGCCCGCGATGCCATGCCGGGGGGCGGCACACTGACGATCACCACGGCCAATATTGAATTATCGGCAAACGAAACCCGGCGTCACTTCAACGTAACGCCGGGCCAGTATGTTCAGATTACAGTCACCGATACCGGTTCGGGCATCGCTAACGATATGCTGGAAAATATTTTTGACCCGTTTTTTACCACCAAACCCACCGGCGAAGGCACCGGCCTGGGGTTGGCGATGGTGCACGGGATGGTAACGCAAAACCGGGGGCATATTTGGGTAGAAAGCACGCCCAACCAGGGAACGTCGTTTAAGATTTGTTTTCCCCGCGCCGGCAGTGGGCCGGCTTCGACGCTGACAACAGACAGGCCGGAAGCCGGTGGTCAGGAAACTATTTTACTGGTTGAAGATGATGAGATGGTCAGAAACCTGTCGGCCCAGGTGCTGCATGCCCAGGGGTACACTGTGCTAATTGCCTCCAACGGCAGCGAGGCGCTCAGCCTGCTCAAAAATCGGGGGGCAGCGCCCATCGATTTGCTGCTGACAGACGTGGTTATGCCGGAAATGAGCGGCCTGGAACTGGCCGAAGCGCTCAAAACCTTTTATCCCCGCTTAAAGGTTTTGCTGATGTCGGGCTATACCGACACCGTTCAAACCATTGAACGCCCCTACGAATTTCTGGCCAAACCGTTTTCCGCCACGGTGTTGAACCGCCGGGTGCGCGAACTGCTTGATACGGCTTGAGCGCCGGCTCCTTACGCGGCAACTAAATGAATGCCGCACTCGGTTTTAACGTGGTTTTGCCACCGCCCCGAGCGTTCATCGTTGGCGTTGGTGGTGGGCCGGGTGCAGTGGCTGCAGCCAATGCTGGCGTAGCCGCGATCGTGCAGGGCGTTGTAGGGAATATTGCGCTCCACAATGTATTTCCACACGTCGCCCCGGCTCCAGTGGGCCAGAGGGTTGATTTTTACCAGATTGTACTTTCTATCCCACCCCACCAGCGGCAGGCTTTCTCGCGTAAAGGATTGATCGCGGCGCAGGCCGGTTAGCCAGGCGTCCAGCCCGCTCATCACAAAATCCAGCGGCGCCACTTTGCGCAGGTGGCAGCATAAATCGGGGTTGCTGCGCCACAACGCCGGGCCGTAGCTTTCGGCTTGCTGCTCCGGCGACAGCGCCGGCCGGCGGATATCGAGCGTGATGGGGTAGCGGCGCTGCACTTCTTCAATTAAGGCATAGGTTTCGTCAAATAAAAACTGGGTATCCAGCGTAATCACCCGGATGCCGGGGCTGAGCCGGGCCAACATATCCAAAATAACCATCCCGGTTGGCCCAAAACTGGTTACCTGCGCTACTTTGTCGCCAAACGTTTGCAGACTCCACAACAGCAGTTGATCCAGCGGGCGCTGTTCAAAATAATCATTGATCCGGCCAAAATCACTTTCCGCAGTGAAAGTAGATGGTGCAAAAGGCTCTATTGAGTTGTGGGCGTACGGTCTGGTTCCTCTATTAGCCATTTTGAGCATGTCCTCTGAAAATTTGCAATAAAAAACCTGCACCCATTAAACTGGGCACCGCGTTATCATAGGTATCGGCACAACGTCGCCCGGATAAAGGCGAACCATACCATAATTTCGCGGAGACATCAGCCGGCAGCGGTGCAGGTTACAGCCACAGTTGGTCATTCTGAGAAGCGGAGCGACGAAGAATCGCCGCTACCCCCGCCCAATTCAGCCCGAAACCGGAGATTCTCACCTGCACTGCGCGCAGGCGCAAGTGTCGCTCCAGGCGGTCGCTCGGAATGACAGATACGTGACTGGTTAATAAGCCTCGGCTAATATCTCCGCTGGATACAGATGCAACATAGTGAAACCATCATTAATCCCTCAAGCAACCAAAAGCTGCGATTCCAGTTTGGTTTGGTCGGCCAGGCCGTAATTGATGGCCGCCACCTGCCCCTGCTGGTTCACTACCACGGTAGTGGGCAGAGTCAGCACCCGATATTTGCTGGCCAGTTCCGGCTCGGCCGAAACATCAACCCGCTTAATGGCCACCGCGCCGCCCAGTTTGGCCGCCAGCAGTTCCACAATTGGCGCCTGCTGAAACTTGCAGACCGTGCAGTATTCGCCGGTAAAATAGAGCAGGGTCGGTTTGCCGGTGGCTTCACTGCCGGCGTCGATGGCCCGGGCCAGCCGGGGTTTGAGCGCCTGCCAGGCCAGCCACAGCAGGGCCAGCCCGCCCACAATCATCAGGGTGATGAGCAATCTATCCATTGTGCCCCCCCTGTTTGCTCCGGGCCGGCAGCAGCCCCAGCCGGTCGAGCTGATAATAAACAAAGCAACCGGCGCAAAAATCAAAAATCAGGTTAACCGCGGCCAGCACAATCACAATCCAGGCCAGCACCCAGCCGATCACCGCCCCGGGCAGGGCAAACAGAAACGCGCTCGCGGCCAGCAAAAACAGCGCGCCAACGCCCTGCGCAAACTGGTGCGGCGCCGGGTCATCGGTAATCACGTTGGCTTTGAGCAGGCCGGCCGGTTTGAGCAGCCGGGAATACACCAGTTTGAACAGCGCCACGCCGGGCCAAATGGTGCCAACAGCCAGCACCAGCCCCACCAGCAGCACCAACCAGGGTTGGTTGAGCACAAAGCCCAGCAATGTCAGCGTTACAATTGACGCCTGATTAAATTTGAGCGCCGTTGTGTCTACTTTTTTGACCATTGTTCCTCCGTATTAAGTAATTGGCTGCGCGTTGGCCGGCGGCAAAGCCGCCGGCCAACGCGCACCCTCATTTCAATGCCTCTTTTACCAGCGCCGCCGCCGCCGGCGACAGCTCCAGTGTTAGCGCCGCGGCGTGTCCCTGCGGCGACATTTTGCGCCACGTTTTGCGCACAATATCAATCACCTTTTCGGGCTCGTGCTGCTGCGAGAAATCGGCAAAGTAATGCTCCAAAAAGACCACGCAAATCACATCTTCCAGCAGTTGCACCTCCGGGTCCAGCTTGAGCCGCTTTTTTTGCAGCAGTGTTTGCACCCGCTCAATCGTCTCGTCATCGTAGCCCACCGCGCGCAAAATCCGGCCGGCGGTTTCGGCGTGAAAGCGATACAGCGCCCGCCGCCACTGGTTGTACCCCTCGCGGCCCAACGGGTAATCGCTGCGGGGAATTTCCCAGCGGCGAATGTGCTGGCTGCGGGCGGCCAGTTGCAGCGCCTCCGACGCATCCGGGGCCAGTTTGGCCAGCCAGGCGGTCATCCGCCGGGCGTACGCCAGCTCTTTGGGCTGCGGCTCGCCCTCAACCCGCTCAAGGTGCGGGTCTTCGGCGTTGGCCGCGTCAAAACCGGCGATAGCCTGGGCAAAACGCTGCGGGTTGGCCAGGTGATGACTCACGCCAGCGCCTCCACCTGTGCCAGCAACTCGCTCAACGGCAGCGACTGGCCGGCGTCAAAACGCACCGTCAGCCGCTCGCGGGAATCGTTGACTACCGGCTCAACAGCCACCGCCCGGCCGGGATACAGTTGAGCCGATACGGCTTGCAAGTGAGGCAGCAACGCGGCCAGGCTTGCGGGCGTGTTGGGCGCTTGCAGCCGGTCGTTGGCCGCAAACTCAAACGCGCCGGCCTCAAAACGCAGGCTGTCGTCGAGCCGCCAGTCGTTTTCCAGCAGATCGGCCACGCTGACCGCCTGCCGCACCAGATCCAATATTTTGGCCGCTTGGCTGCCATCGCGGCCCTGTTTGCGCTGGGCCAGCAGGCCAAAGCGCCCGTCACCGTGATCGAGCGCAAAGTTGATCTCGTGGGTAATGAGCATCACCCCGGGGCCATCCGGCACGTGGCGGTAATCGGCCACATCGAGCAGCACGCCATCGATGGGGCCAAAGCGAATCCACTCGTGAAATATGGGGATAAAGATGGACTCGTCCACGGCCGGGCCGGGTTTGGCAAAGAATTTTACGGTAAATCGATCAAGGTTCATTGGTTGCTCCTTTGGGTTGGCCCGGCCAGCAGGCGCGAGTGGCAGGCGTGCGCCGCTTCAATAAACAGCCCGGCCTCTTCCACCAGCTCCAAAGCGCGGTCCAAACTCACCGAACCGTTGCGCCGCTGGTGGGCGTCAAACAGGTAGTGGGCAAATTTGCCTTTGGCAAACGGGTCAAAGAAAAGCTGGGTATCGTAAAAGCGGCTTTTGAACTCGTCAACAATCAGCGCCGGATCGTTGGCGATGTCGGCGTTTTGCTGCTTAACGAGCGCCTGGGCCGCGCTGATCATGGCGGTGTAAGCCAGAGTGGCAGCTTTATCGACCCGGGCCTGATCCCGCCCGCCTTCCAGCACCACCTGCGCGTCAAAATGCAGCCCTTCGGCGGCGGCAATGCCAAATTCGGTCAGGCTGACCACCTCGCCGGCGCATTCGCCCACGCCGATGTCGCCAATAGAAAACTCGCGGGCGTCGGCCCAGTCGGTGTAAAACGAGGGGTCGTCATTGTGATCCGGCACCTCGGTAAACGGCTTGAGCGAGGCTTTGATGGCGGTTCGGCCGTAGCGGTTAACAAACTCGCGGAACGACTCGCCGCGCTGGTGCTGGCCCAGGTACAAATCCAGCAGATGATCGACTACTTCCGGCACCCGCTTTGAGGGGATCGCGCCCTGCGCCTGGCCGTAACTGCCGGCGTTGTTGGCCCATTCGCCGCCCAAAATTAACTGGAAGTGGGGCACGCGGTAGTTGCCCACATTGCGGCTGGAGCCAAAAAAGCCGATGTCGGCCACGTGGTGCTGGCCGCAGGAATTGAAGCAACCGCTGATCTTCAGGCGAATATCGCGCACCGCTTCATTATATTGGTAGCCTTTGGCGGCCAGCCGCTGGCGCAGCTCGCCGGCCAGCCCGCGCGAACTGGCAATGCCCAGCTTGCAGGTATCGGTGCCGGGGCAGGCGGTCACATCAATGATTGACTGCGCGCCGGGCTGGTGCAGGCCAATTTCGGCCAGTGCCACGTACAGCGCCGGCAGATCGGCCTGATGAATCCAGCGCAGCACCATATTTTGCTCCACGGTAAGGCGCACGGTATCGCGGGTAAAGCGGCGGGCCACATCGGCCAGCCGGCGCAGTTGCGGCGCGGTAATATCGCCCAGCGGCAGGGCGATGGTAACGGTAGCAAAACCTTCCTGCCGCTGCTGGTACACATTGGTTGAGCGCCACTTTTCAAACTCTTCGCCCAGCTCGATGGCTTCGCCGGAGGCCGGTTGGGGCAAACCGGCTTCTTCATAGTGGTGCAGGCTGGCCAGCCAATCGACCCAGGCCGGGTCGTTCTCAAGGCTGGCCCGTTCTTCAAACACCAGCCGCCGGAACTCGTCGATGCCCAACTGGGCCACCAAAAACTTGATGCGGGCCTTGTTGCGGTTTTTCTTTTCGCCGTAGCGGGCAAAAATGCGGGCAATGGCCTGCGACAGCGGCAGCAGTTCTTCTTCCGGCACAACAGCCAGCAGTTTGGCCTGGTGCGGCACTGTGCCCAGCCCGCCGCCAACGTACATTTCAAAGCCCCTTTTCTCCACCCCGTCGATGACTTTGGTGACGGCAATCAACCCCAGATCGTGCATATTGGTCAGGCCGCAGGGGTGCTGCTTGCAGCCGGAGAACGCCGTTTTGAATTTGCGGCCAAAGTCCTGCACATCGCGGTGGCCCAAAAAATATTGGGCAAACTCGTTGGCGTAGCCGGTCACGTCAAACGTTTCGTCGCGGCAAACGCCGGCCAGCGGGCAGGCGGTAACATTGCGCACCGAATTACCGCAGGCTTCGCGGGTGGTAATGCCCACCGCCGCCAGCCGGCGGTGCATATCCGGCGAGTCTTCCAGCGAGACAAAATGGAGCTGAAAATCCTGGCGGGTAGTAACGTGCAAAATGTTATCGGAGTACTCTTCAGCCATATCGGCCAGTACGTCCATTTGGGCGGCGGTCAACCCGCCGTAAGGAATTTTGATGCGCTGCATGCCGGGCGCGTCCCAAAAGGTATCGGGGCCTTTGGTTAGCTCCGGGTGGGGAAATTCAATTTCGCGCGATTCCACGCCGTCGTGGCGGCGGCCGTTGTCGTAACGCTGGCCGTAAGCGCCGCGCCGCAGCCGCAGTTCGGCAAAAACCTTTTCATCGAGCTTGCCCTGCCGGCGCAGCTCCATTTGGGTTTCAAACTCATCAATTTCCTGGCTCAACCGGGGATCGGTGCTGTAAATCAGCAGATCGCGCCAGGTTGGCTGGGATGTATGTCCGTTGTGCATTGATTCCTCCTCTGAAAAATAACCCCGCAGGGCGGCTATGCCCTACACAAAAGTCCGGTAACTTTTTCCCCCTCATCCCCCCACCCCCCCTTCCACCCTTCGGGTACTTTGTCGCCGTTGGGGAGAAGGGGGGGGTGGGGGCCGAGTAATTCTACTTGTTTTTGCCGCTTACCTATCCCAAACAACAAAAAAGCCCGGCGAGTGCGCTCGCCGGGCTGTGACAACAAAGGTGTGCAGCTATACCTTGCTTAGGTCAACAATCTCCGCGCCAACGAGCTTTTCCCGGCACAGTCCAGGCAACACATACAAGCCACACAACAGAGCGCGGTGCGGCTGGCAGCGGAGACACTATTCTGGGTTGGGTAAAGCTGGTTAGCGGATGTCATAAGAGTTTGCTTATGGCTGGCAGGCCATAAAACGTTTCATAAATAATATTTAGCGAATAGTATAAGCAAAACTTATCAATTAGCAAATTGCCAAAGCGATTATTTCACACCTCGCTGCTGATTTAACAGTTCACGGCTCCATGCGTATAATGATTAGCCGGCAGCAGAACGATGAATGAAAAATTGGACAGTCCCTTACGGGGCGACACCAAAGAATGAAAATCCTTGACCCCCTCCCCTAACCCACCTGTGCCCCCAGGGGTATCCCCCTTCCCCAGGGAAGGGGGATAGGGGGATGGGGCTAATAATCCTATTTTTCAACGGAGGACAAGCTATGCCCAACCGAATTTACAACTTCAGCGCCGGGCCGGCAGTGCTGCCGGAACCGGTGCTGGAACAGGCCCGTGATGACCTGCTCGATTACCACGGCAGCGGAATGAGCGTGATGGAGATGAGCCATCGCTCCAAACCGTTTGAAGCCATCATTACCAACGCCGAAGCCAGCCTGCGCCGGCTTATGGCCATCCCCGCCGATTATGATGTGCTGTTTTTACAGGGCGGGGCCAGCCTGCAATTTGCGATGGCGCCCATGAACCTGTATCTGGCAGGCAATCCCATCGATGTTATCCACACCGGCGCCTGGACAGAGAAAGCCATCGAGGAAATCAACAAAGTAGCCGCCTGTACCATTGCCGGCTCCGGCGAGGCCAGCCACTTTACCCGCCTGCCCCGCCCCGCCGAAATCACGCTGAACCCGCAGGCCTCTTACGTGCATATCTGTTCCAACAACACCATTTTTGGCAGCCAGTGGCGCGAGTTCCCCGCCACCGGCAACGTTCCGCTGGTGGCCGATATGTCGTCCGATATCCTGTCGCGGCCGGTGGATGTGGCTCGTTTTGGGCTGATCTTTGCCGGCGCGCAGAAAAACATCGGCCCGGCCGGCATCACGCTGGTGATTGTGCGCCAGGAGTTGGTTGAGCGCGCCCCCAAATCTTTGCCGGCCATCCTTCAGTATCGTACGTTCAGCAAAAACAACTCGCTGTACAACACCCCATCGACCTTTACCATTTATATGGTCGGGCTGGTACTCAACTGGATTGAACAGCAGGGCGGCCTGGCCGGCATGGAGGCGCACAACCAGCACAAGGCCAACCTGCTCTACCGGGCCATCGACGCCACCGATTTTTACAGTTGCCCGGTTGCTAAAGAGGACCGTTCGCTGATGAATGTGATCATCCGGGTGAATAACGGCGATGAGGCGCTGGAAAAGAAATTTGTAGCCGAAGCCGAAGCCGCCGGGCTGAGTACGCTCAAGGGGCACCGTTCGGTGGGCGGGTTGCGCGCTTCCATTTATAATGCCATGCCGGCAGAGGGCGTGCAGGCGCTGGTTAATTTTATGCAGGACTTTGAGGCCCGGTACGGGTAACAACAGGGCGAGCATTGGGCTACGCCGCCGTTCTCACAGTCGTGGGTCACGCTTTTTGTTTCTCAGGAAATTAATCAGGCAATGCGTTTGTTTGCCCCCTCCCCCTGTCCCCCTCCCCCAGGTTTGGGGGAGGGGAATGAAAGATGTGGGTGACGGCAGGCGCGTGGCGCCTGCCGTCACCCACAAAAAGAAAACCCCCTCTCCCTGACAGGGAGAGGGGGCAGGGGGGTGAGGGTTAACCACCTCTATCTTCAAAGGAGAACAACTTATGTCTACGGTAGATATTATTGTAGCCGGCCACTTGTGCCTGGATTTGATCCCCACCTTTGACGTCCGTGACGACGATCTGAGCGATATGCTCATCCCTGGCAAGCTGGTGCATGTTGGCCCGGCCGTAACCGCCACCGGCGGCGCGGTCAGCAATACCGGCCAGGCCTTGCACCGGCTGGGCCTTGCCACCCAACTGATGGGCAAAGTAGGCGACGATATGTTTGGCCGGGCCATCCTCGATGTGATCCGCCGCCAGGATGAACGGCTGGCCGAAACGGTCATTGTCAGCCCCGGCGAGGCGTCATCATACACGCTGGTCATTAACCCGCCCGGCGTGGACCGCATCTTTTTCCATTGCCCCGGCGCTAACGATACTTTTTGCGCCGCCGATGTTGACCTGAGCCGGCTGGCCGGAGCGCGGCTGTTCCACTTTGGCTATCCGCCGCTGATGCGCCGCATGTTTCTGGATAACGGCGCGGAACTGGCCGGCCTGCTGCGGCAGGTCAAAGCCGCCGGGCTGACCACCAGCCTGGATATGGCCCGGCCCGACCCCAATTCTGAGGCCGGACGGGTGGATTGGGCGGCGTTGCTGGCCAACGTTTTGCCCTATGTTGACCTGTTTGTGCCCAGCGTGGATGAAATCCTGTTTATGCTTGACCGGCCCCGCTTTGAAACGCTCATCGCCGGCGGCGATCTGAACGCCCACATTGACGGCGCGCTGCTGGCCGAACTGGCCGGACAACTGCTTGAACTGGGCGCGGCGGTCGTGCTGCTCAAGCTGGGCGATCAGGGCGCTTACCTGCGCACCACGGCCAACTCCGAACGGCTGGCCAACCTGGGCGCGATTGATTTGCCCGCCGGCTGGCTGAACCGCGAGCTGCTGGCCCCGGTCTTTGCCGCCAAAGTAGCCGGCACAACCGGCGCGGGCGATTGCACCATCGCCGGGTTTTTGGCCGGAGTGGTTAAAGGCTTGTCTATTGAAGACACGCTGCGGGCGGCGGTGGCCGTGGGCGCGTGCAATGTGGAAAGCGCGGACTCGGTCAGCGGTATCCCGGCCTGGGAGATGGTGCAGGCCCGGCTGGCCGCCGGTTGGCCGCAGCGCCCGGTCAAGCTGTCGCTGCCCGGCTGGCAGTGGGACGAGCGCCGGGGGTTGTGGCTGGGGCCGCAGAACGGCTGACTCAGCGGGGATTGTCGCTGACTGGCCGGGGTGGCCGGTTGTTAACTACTCACCCGCCGCAACTTGCCGGATCAATTTTTGGTCAAGTTGCGGCGGATTTCATCGGCTCTTTGAAATAAAAGTGTATAACCTTTGGTTCGACTCTGCTCCCGGAGCAGGTGCTCGGCCTGCCTTAACCAGCGGTGGGCTGCGCTCTTTTGCCCTCTGTTCAGTTCATATTCGGCGTAATACGTCATCACTCTGATTTCACCGTATTTATTATCAAGATCGCGCCACGCTTTTAAAGCTGCCTGCAAGGTCCACGCTGCTTTTTCCCAATCCTGCTGCTGCATATAGATCAACGCCCAATTATCAAGAACCAGAGCCAGGCCAAAGTTGTGTGAAAGGTCTTGAAAAACCTGTTCCGCCTGGCGGGTAAAGTGCTGGGCCTCAACCCATTGCTCCTTAAGCCGGTAAGCAATCCCGAGATTCATTGTTATGGTGGCGGCTTCAAGTTTTTCGCCAACCTGCTCGGCGTAGTGCAGGGCCATTTCTGAGTGGCGTAACGCACTTTCCGCATCTTCCATATAAATAAAAAGAACTCCAAGATTCATATACCCATACATTGACCCGTATTCATCGTGGCGAGATTGCCAAATCTGGCAGGCTTGTTCCAGATGTTGACGGGCCAAAGCCCAACGGCCCTGTTGGGTATAGAGTACGCCCAAATGATTTTTGGTATGGGCCCGACCGTGGTCATTATCAAGCTGGTCAAAAATATCCAGAGCATAGCAGCAGAGTATTTCGGCGCGATGGAGGAACCCCCACTCGATATACGAGTACCCCAAATTAGTGCAGGCCCGGGCCAGGTTGTACACATCGCCGGTTTGCCGGGCCAGGCGGATGGCCCGGCGGTAATAATGCACGGTGTCGGCGGGCCGGCTCTGCCGAAACGACAGCCGGGCCAGCAGCACCGCCATATTAACTTCGGCGGCGCGCTCACCCAACCGGCCGGCCAGGGCCAGGGCCGGCTGCAGCAGCTCGCGCCAGGCCTCCCAATAACCGCGCCGCTCCATAAACGGCGCCAACTGCTCGATGAGCGGAAAGGTCAGCGGCCAGCCGGCCGCGGCCAGGTCCAGCCCGTAGGCAATGGCCCGCAGCAGGCCGGGATAATCCTGCTCCAGCGCGCCGCTCTCTTCGCCGTTTTCGGCCAGGCAGCCCTGCCAGTATTGCAGGTTGAGCAGAATCCCCTGCTGAAAATAGTTGAGCCGGTCGCCGGCAAGGTTCAGGTTGACGCCTGCCACCGGATGGCCTCGTTAAGCAGAAAGGTCTCGGTTAAACGGTGAATGGTGTAACGCCGCTGGCTAACATCGCCCCGCACCTGCACCAGCGATAAGCCGGCCAGCCGGGTCAGCGCCGCTTGCAGTTCGGGGTCGGGCAGTTGGCTAAGCTGGCGTAATTGGGCCGGCGGGCCGTTTTGAGCCAGCGGCATCAGCAAAAAGACGCGCTGCCCGGCCTCGTCCAGCATATGCCAGGCCTGCCAGTAAATGTAGGTATATAGCTCATCGACGCTTTGCCCCTGGGCCTGTTTCAGATTTTCCAGCACCTGTGCCAGTGACAACACGGACAACTGGCCGACCACCAGCTTGAGCGCCAGCGGATTGCCGCCGACCACGGCATAAATAGTTTTGAGCTGGTCGTCGGTGGCGTTGATGCTTTCGGCCAGGCCGCGGGCGGCAATATCGTGCCGCAGCAGGCTGAGCGCATCGTCCGGGCCAAGTTCATCGACCCCGGCACTGAACACGCCGGGCTGGGTTTTCAGGCTGTGGCGGCTGGTTAACAAAAACTTGCCGGGGTTGGCCAGCTTGTGCAGTAACGGCATAATGGCCTGATAATCCGGCACGGTTTCCAGGTTGTCGATGACGATCAGCGCCGGGCTGCTTTTGAGCCGGTCGGCCAGCGCGGCCTGTTTTTGGGCCAACGGTTGGGCCAGCGAGACTTCGGCGGCCAGTTGAGCCAGCAGGCTGTCGGTCATCGCCTCCGGAGTGAGCGCCGGGCTGGCCGACTCTTTCAGGCCGGCGCCCGGCAAAAACTGCTGCTGCCGGGCGCTCACCCAGGCGATCGCCTGAAAACGGCCGGCAATTTGCGGCGCGCGCACCAGAGCGTTGGCCAGCGCGGTTTTGCCTATCCCGCCCAATCCATCCAGGCAGATAAGCCACGGTTCCGCCGGCGCAGTCATCCGGGCCAGCAGTTGGGCCAGCCGATTTTCAACGCCAATCAGCGGCACTTCCGGCGGCAGGTCCAGCCGATGTTCCAGGCGGCTGGTCCAGTCCAGCCGGGTCTGAGCTTCACGAGCCAGCAACAATTGAGCCAGTTGTTTGAGCGCCTCATCTTTTTTGCGATAGGCGGTCGGCTCGCTGATATTGCGCGAGTAGGCAATAGCCCGCATTTTGTCGCCGTTCAGAAAAAAGCGGTGCAGCAGGTCAGCGTCGGCCGGCCGGGTTTCGGCCAGCTCATCCAGCCCGGCCAGCAGCACTTTGTTACTCGCTTCACGCTCGCTCTGGGCGGCAAGCCGGGCCTGCTGAAACAAAAACAGGCCGGCCAGCGGGTTGGGATCCGTCTCGGCCCCATACCAACCCTTTAAGGCAGCCTGAAGTGCGGCTTGCAGCGTATCTAACGATGGTTCTGTTGTCACCGAACAACCTCCCGGGCAACACCAGTGAACAATGACCAATTATCAATGACCAATGACCAATGACCAATTATCAATGACCAATTATCAATGACCAATTATCAATTATCAATTATCAATTATCAATTATCAATGATCAATGATCAATGACCAATGACCAATGACCTATGGCTACCCGCCTCCGCCCTAGCATAACACATCCCCGGTTGGGCGACAAGCGCTCCTGAGAAATCGGGAGAAGCTGTGATAATTTTTGAGAAAGCTTTAGCGCTATACTGGATGTGCGTCCAAAAACTGGGAGGACGTCGACGACCAGCGTCGTCGCAGGCCGGGGGGAGTTGGGCGTGTGGCCCGGCTCCCCCTATCTGGGAGGATAGCAGCCGATGGCACACCATATTTTGGTGCTGTGGGGCTATAATTTTGATGAAGCAGTCGCCGCCATTTTTGTTTCAAAACTGCGCCAGGCCGGCCTGCTGGTTAAGCTGGTCGGCATTGCTCCGCCGCCCCTCAAAGGGTCGCGCGGGCTGGCGCTCATACCAGACCTGACTCTGGATCAGGCCTGGCGGTTGGTCGCTTCGGTGCGCTGCCTCATCATCCCATGCGCCGGCCAATATCTCCACCAGCTCAAAAACGATCCCCGGCTGGCCGCTTTTCTGGAGCAGGTGCAACAAAACCAGCCCATCTTTGTTATTGAACGTCTCAAAAAAGCCGAGCTGAACCGCCTGAGCCTGCTGTCGGCGGCAACCGTGGTGTTCTACCCGGCCGGCCCGGCGCTGTATGAAACTGTCGACGTATTGGCCGGGATGGTGCAGCAAGTTTCCGGCTGACAAACAGAAAATTTTAATGTGGCAAACACGCCTGCCGCTTTACAAAAATGGCTTGCCGGGAGTATACTGGAGTTGATTTTTAGAGGCATTTACGCCTGATACAGACCAGTATCCTGGGGAGGGGGGACTGGCTTTTCTGGTCAGACGCCGCTGACCTGGCCCGGCAGGCCCGGGCCTCGAGCCGGCTCCCTCTCACCAACCATTGGGCTTACTCCCGCGGGGTTCATTACTGGATTGCCAGTTTGTGAAAAGAAACTCAGCCGGCCGTTACCGGGCGCAGCGCTTTTCTGCCACGATCTGAAGCTTGCTAACCGGAACCGCTGGCTTACAAACCAGTATTGTTTCAACTTGTCACTTTAAAAATTGCCCAAAGCCGAACAAGTCGGGGGTTGAGTCTGCTTTGTGTCATTCTTTGGGAGGGAAACCGAATGACGCACCATTGGAATGAACAGCGTTACCAACAACTCTTGCATGCGGCCACGGATTATGTCTATTCGGTAACCATGCAAGATGGCCAAACCGTGCAGGCCACCCACGGTGATGGCTGTATTGCCGTTACCGGTTATACCCCGGAAGAATACAACCGGGACAGCGAGCTGTGGTACACCATGGTTCACCCCGAAGACCGCCCGCAGGTTTTGCGCCAACTGGCCCGCTTGCAGGCCGGCGAACTGGTCCCCCCGCTGGAACACCGTATTATCCACAAAGACGGTTCCGTGCGCTGGATCAAAAACATTGTGGTGCCTGAGTTCAACTTGCAGCGGCGGCTGGTAAGTTACGATGGGCTGGTCACCGACATCACAGCCCGCAAATCCACCGAACTGCAAGCCATCCGCACCGAACGGCTGGCGGCGCTGGGCCAGATGGCCGCCGCGCTGGCCCACGAAATCAATAATCCCCTGCAAGCCATCCAGGCCAACCTTGACCTGGTGCTGGACTTTCCGGTTGACCCCACCGAATTTCGCGAATCGCTGCTAAAGGTGCGCCACGAAATCGACCGGCTGCGCCATATGTCGCAGCGGGTGTTAAGCTACGCCCGGCCGCAACCCACCACCCGCCATCTGGTTGCGGCCAACGATATGGTCAACCAGGTGCTGAACCTGGTCAGACTCCAGTTAGAGCAATCCCAGGTGCAGGTTTTAACCGATTTCCGGCCGGCGCCGCGAGTACGCGTTACCCCTACCCAACTGCTACAGGTCTTTTTGAACATGGCCATCAATGCCATTGAAGCCGGCGCCAGCCAGCTTCACATTTCGGTGACCGGCGACAACGACCAGGCCGTGGTCTGCTTTGCCAACAACGGGCCGCCCATTCCGCCCGCCACGCTGCCTTATCTGTTTGAGCCGTTCTTTACCACCAAAAACGGCGGCAGCGGCCTGGGGCTGTGGGTAAGCCATATGGTGGTGCAGCAGCATGGCGGCTCGTTAACGGCCGAAAACCTGGCCAACAACCAGGGCGTGGTCTTTACTATTCGCCTGCCGGGGGCGGTATAATTCTAACTTTTCTCCTATAGTCTTTTTATGGCGCTAATATGTTTTTAATGTTTAATAATATCTATTATGCCACCTGTCCTGCCCGCTGTCCTTGTGCATTAGCCAGCGACCACAATAACAAGGCTGAGTTGAGCAGGTTGTCAGCCAAACGCCAGCAACCGGGAGGGGTAAGGCGTTGATGTGGATTGAGATGAAGTCCTTCACCGAACAACATACCGCCCAGCTACTGCTTGTTGATGACGAACCCAACATTCGCCAGCCGCTGGCCCGCGCCTTAAGCCTGAAAGGCTACGACGTTCAGGAAGCCGGCGCCGGCTACGAGGCGCTAACCCTGCTCCAGCACACCCCCTTTGATCTGATGGTCCTGGATATGCATATGCCCGACCTTGACGGGGTTGAGGTGATGCGCGAAGCCCGCCGGCTGCATCCCAACCTGCTGATCCTGGTTCTCACCGGCCATCCTTCGGTGGATAACGCGGTGGCCGCCGTCCGCTCAGACGTGGCCGATTTCCTGTGCAAACCGGCCACCGTCCACGAGATTGCCTGCACCGTAGGCCGCATTTTACAGAAGAACGCCCAACGGCTGCAGCGGGAGCGGGTTTTTGAAGCGATGACTCAAATGATGGACGCTCTGCACCAGGCCGAACACCCGGCCCCAACGCCGGAACCGGAGCCAGAAGCCGAAGCCGATCTCCTGCCCGATCATCTGCTGATTGTGCCGCCGCTGGTGCTGGACCGGCAGTTATTGCAGGTAACCGTTGAAGGCGTTCACCCCGTTCAGGCTGAACTGACCAAAGGTGAAACGGCCGTGCTGGCTGCGTTTATGAGCCGGCCCAACAACGTTATCACCTGCCGCGATCTGGTTGGGTTGGCCTGGGGCTACGACGCCGATGAAATTGAGGCCGAAAGCGTGATCCGGCCCTATATCTTTCGGCTGCGGCGCAAACTGGAACCGGGCGCAGACAAACCCAAACTGATCCGCACCCTGCGCAACCGGGGCTACATGCTCAACACCGAACCCTAACCCCACCCCGGCCCAACCCAATCATTACCGGCTCGCCCATAAGGCGAGCCTTTTTTATTTATGTTCTCTCCCGTGCCATTTAACCCCAACACCTTTCAAATTAACCCCCACCCCCTACCCCCTCCCCCAAAATGGGGGAGGGGAAAACATTACGTGGTCAGTTTGGCCCCCCCCCCCCC
>JAJVIM010000008.1 GCA_022071955.1 Anaerolineae bacterium | reverse complement strand
ACGCTCAGTCACAGCCAAAACGTAACCAGTTAGCAGCAGGTTACGTTTTCAAAATGCCTGGTTACGCGTGAGTTACGAGTAAGTTACGTTCAAACGTAACCAGCTAAAAAGCGAGTCCAACCCTCAAAATAGGAACAATGACTCTGCTGTGCCCGGGTTGAATCGTAACGAAACTTATCGTTTACCGGTGGTAATACCCTCCGACGGCGCACTGGAAGAATTCAACAAATTTGTGACATTGTGGTTTGAACAGATTGAGACGAATACCCAAGAATCCCGCAAGCTGGCCGAAATCCGGGATTATTTGCTGCCCCGGCTGCTCGGCGGGGAAATTGAGGTATAAAGCAACTATGTTCCTGATGTACGTTGACGAAAGCGGCGACCCCGGTTTACCGCAGGATAACTCGCCCACTCCCTATTTTATTCTCACCGGGCTGGTGATTCACGAGTTACGCTGGCAGCCCAGCCTGGATCAACTCATCTCCTTTCGCCGCCGGATGAACGGCGCGTTTGGCCTGCGCCTGCGCGAAGAACTGCACGCCGCTCGCCTGATCAACAACCCCGGCCCGCTGGTGCGGATTACCCGCAATGATCGCCTGGCCATTATCCGCCACTTCGCCACCGAACTGGCTCACCTGCCCGGAGCCAACATCATTAACGTCGTGGTTGATAAAACAAACAAGCCGGCCAATTACGATGTTTTCATCAGCGCCTGGAAAGTGTTGATCCAGCGCTTCCAAAACACAATGTCCTACCACAACTTTCGCGGGCCGGGTAACCCCGACGAACGGGGGATGATCTTTCCTGACCACACCGATGACAAAAAACTGACCCAACTGCTGCGCCAGTTACGGCGGTACAATCCCGTTCCCAACCAGCCGCAATTTGGCCTGGGCGGCTACCGTAACCTGACTATCGACGCCGTCATTGAAGACCCTAACTTCCGCGACTCGGCTCACTCCTATTTCATCCAGGCGGTAGACCTGGCCGCCTTTCTGCTGTATCAAAAGCTGCGGCCCAGCGGTTACATTCGCCGCAAATCGGCTCAAAACTATTTTGACCGGCTCGATCCGGCCTTGTGTAAAGTGGCGTCGAAAACAGACCCGCAGGGGATTGTGCGGTTGTGAGGCAAACAAAAAGGGGGCTTTCGCCCCCGGGTGAATCCTACTACCCGGATAAGCCGAGGTTCAGATTCACTTACAGTATAACCGATTTCGCCTAAAAATTCAATAGAAAAATTATGTCAATTAACACCGGTACCGAAAGCCAATTTGAAGAAACCGTCATCGATCGGCTTAAAGCGTTGGGTTATCGCTACCAGTACGGCCCGGAGTTGCCCATCGACCACAGCCAGAGTGTGGTTCTGGCCGAAGTGCTGCGCGATTATCTGACCCGCCGCTACCGACAGTTGCCGCCCGCCGTTATCAACAGCGCCATCGAGCAGATCAACAACCCCGCCGGGTTGACCACCGAGCGGCGCAATATGGCCTTTCAGGCCATGTTTCGCAGCGGCCTGATTCTCAATTATGAGGAGGCCGGGCATGAAAAAGCGGCGCACATTTACCTGGCCGATTTTGAACGGCCCGAACTGAACGACTGGCTGGTGGTCAACCAGCTCACCATTTACGGCCCCGGCCAGGTGGCCAACCATCGCCGCACCGACCTGCTTGTCTATATTAACGGGTTACCGCTGGTGGTGTTTGAACTGAAAAATCCGTGGCACCCCAAACCCAGCGTCACGGACGCCCACAACCAATTGGGGCATTATCTTAACGAGATTCCCCAACTGTTCAATTTTAACGGTTTTTGCGTGGTTTCAGACGGCAACGAAACCCTGCATGGCGTTCACGACGCGGGGTTGGAATGGTACGCCGCCTGGAAAAGCATCAATGGCCGCGATGTTGAACCCCTGACCACGGCCACCACCAAAACCCTCATCGAGGGGCTGTTCCCCAAGGAACGGCTGCTCAACTACCTGCGCCACTTTATCGTCCACGAAGTGGTCAACGACAAAATCACCAAAAAAGCGGCCAAGTACCACCAGTTTTTCGCCGTCAATTTTGCCGTGGCGCAAGCGGTGCGGGCCATGCAAGCCGGGCAGGATAAACGGGCCGGGGTGGTGTGGCATACTCAGGGCAGCGGCAAAAGCCTGGAAATGGTGTTTATGATTGGCATTTTGCGCCGCTGGCCCGGCTTTAACCCGCTGATTGTGGTGCAGGTGGATCGCACCGATCTGGACGACCAGCTTTACGGCAGTCTGGTCGCCGCCCAATCGCTACTCGGCGCGGTGGAACAGGCCGATAGTGTGGATGACCTGCGCGCGCGGCTGCGCACCCACGGCGGCGCGGTCATCTGTTCCACCATTGAAAAATTCGCTCTCAAAAACGGCGAAAAGCAGCACCCCCAACTCAACGCCCGCCACGATGTGCTGATTGTGGCTGATGAAGCTCATCGCACCCAGTACGGCTTTAGCAGCGAGCTGCGCCGCCGGGATGATGGCGGCCTCTACACCAGCCAGGGTTACGCCCTCAACCTGCGCCAGGCGCTGCCCAACGCGGCCTACATCGGCTTTACCGGCACGCCGATTGACCAGGAAGACGCCAACACCATCCAGATTTTTGGCAATTACATCCACATTTACGATATGCACCAGGCCAAAGAAGACAACGCTGTGGTGCCTATCTACTATGAGGCGCGCCACATTCCGCTGCGCCTGACCAATGAGCAGATCGATACCGATGTAGACGCCCTGGCCGAGCAAAATACCATCGATGCCACCACGCTGGAACTGGCCAAAGCCAAATGGTCAGCCATCGAGCAGGCCGCCGGGGTCAAAGAACGGCTTGAGACGCTGGCCCGCGACTTACTGGATCACTTCAACAGCCGGCAGCAAACACTCAAAGGCAAGGCGATGATCGTTTGTATGAGCCGGCGCAACGCAGTTAGCCTTTACAATGCCCTTACCGCTCACACCGACTGCCCGCCGGTTAAAGTGGTGATGACCGGCAATCTGGGCGAAGACCCGACCGAGTGGAGCCAGGCCGGCCATCTGACCACCAAAGCGGCCCGCGACGCCATCAAAAAAGAATTTATTGATGAAGACAACCCGCTGAAACTGGTCATTGTCTGCGATATGTGGCTGACCGGCTTTGATGCGCCGGTGGTCAACACGCTGTATATTGATAAACTGATGAAGGGGCACAACCTGATGCAGGCTATCGCCCGCGTCAACCGCATCTTCAAAGACAAGCCGGGTGGCCTGATTGTCGATTACATCGGCATCGATGACCGGCTGAAGGAAGCCACCCGCAAATATACCGGCGGCGGCGGGCGGGGCAGCCTGACCAGTGAGTTGGAAAAAGAAGCGGTTGACTTTTTCCTGCGCCAGTTACAGATTACCCGGGCCAATATGCCCGATCCGGCCGGTTTGGGCCTGCCCAAAAATGTTTATGCGGCCTGGCGCAACCTGAGCAATATTCAACTGGAAGACCTGACCGCCTTTGTCTACGGGACACTGGTGCAGGACGAGCCGCACAAAGATGATTTTCTGAACGAAGAAATCAAGCTGAGCAAAGCCTTTAGTTTGGTTAAACACCTGACCGCCGGCCAGCAAAACACCGAAGAGGTTGGTTTTTATCAGCTTATCCGCCAGCAACTGCGCAAGCTCGATGCCGTGACCAGTCAGCAGACCCACCAGTTTGAGGGGGCCGTGCGCGACCTGCTCGATGCCAGCGTGGCCGCGCAAGCGGCGGTAGACATCTACGCGGTGGCCGGGCTGGATAAACCCGATGTCTCGATTCTGGACGAGACATTCGCGGTTGGTCACGGCGATGACCAGCCGCGTGAAAATTTGCAGGTGCAGCTTTTGCACAAACTGCTCAATGACGAGATTGAGCGCCGCCGGCGAAAGAACATCGAGCGTTACCACTCTTACAAAGAGATGCTGGAAGATGCGCTAAAAAAATACAACAACCGGGTCATCACCGCCACAGCAGTCATTGCCGTGATGCGCAAAATCCGGCAGGAGCAGCAGGCCGAAGTTCAGCGCCAGCAGGCGCTGGGCCTTAACGATGAAGAGATCGCCTTTTATGACGTGATTGTGCTGGGCGAAAAAATCAACCTGCACCAGTCCGATGAGTGGATCGCTGACCTGGTGCGACAGGTAGTTAAAGCTGTACGCAGTAAATTACAGGTCGATTGGACCAAACCCCACCGCAGCAACATCGAGGCGGCAGTGCAAAGCGCCGTCAGTACCGTGCTGGTCAAAAATAAAATCAAAGGCGAACAGTTCCTTTTCCTGCGCCAGCGGTTGATGACCCAAGCCCGCTCCACGTATGAACGCTGGCCGGATGTGGGGTAAGTGTCGACATGTGAAAGCAATTGTCAACAAGATGGCTCGATTGATAAGGGGGATCGATGAGGTAATGTATCACCTGTACGGCCTCACGCCGCAGGAAATCGCCATTGCAGAGGGGGCGGTGGCGGGCTAATTTTGAATTATGAAAATTTTGAATTGCGAAAGGAATGCAGAACAGCTATGTTGGCAGGAATATTCATTTTTATCGGGATAGGTTTAGGCGTGATATTTTTCATTGAGATGTTCATTGCGCCGCTGCAGGCGTTGGACAAAGGCGATGACGAGCCGATGAAAATCATCACCGCGCAAAATACCCGGCGGGCGATGGGCAAAAATCCGTACCGATGGGATAAGTAATGATGAGCAACACTAACCTTGTCAGTATTAATTTCATCAATATTACCGTAACAACGCAAAAAAACGGCCAGATGACCGTCCCCAAAAAAGTGCGGGATTTTATGGGCTGGCAGGATGGCGACCTGATCGCCATCGACACCAAAGGCGGTGGCCATTTTGTCCATGAGATGGTCAGCGGCGGCGAGCTGTACACGTATAACAGCCTGCCAGGTGATGCCACCATCCAGATAACGCTCACAAAAGTGAGTTCGTATGAGGACTGAGGGGGAGGGTAACACTTCATTTAAATCTACACATCCGTCAAAATTTCTACCAAGGATGATCTATGATAACTATTAATGAACCAAAATATAACATAAGTAAAGTACATTGTAGCAAATGCAATACTCTTAATACATCCGACAGCAAGTATTGCCGCGGGTGTGGCTCATCTCTTTCTGCACTATTACAAAAAACTTGCAACTGTCCGGTTTGTAATCGGGAAATTCTCACTGATAGCAAATTTTGTCAATATTGCGCTGCGCCACTTACTTCTGCGAATGACGATAACCCTCGATTAAATGAAAAAGGTAAGGCACAAAATGCGTCAGTAAGAAATGAACCGGATGCCCGTACTTTATCAACCGAATCGAGAACTGAATTAATCAAGAAACTTGATGATTTAGAGAACTTGGTCGCCAAACAAAAAACGGATTTAAAGGAACTGCAGCGCAAACAGGCGGAGTATCGGCCTAAGTTCGGTGGAGGAGTACTACTAGTTGGCGGCACTCTTTTATATGGTTTGGTATTTGGTTCGCCATTTGCCACGCTTATCGGGCTGGGAATGGTGGTCCTTATGGTAGTGAGCTGGATAATCTGGGCTTTTGTGACCAACCATTACGATGAAAAAGTAAAAAAAGCTGAGGCCGAATTAATTCAAACCCAGGCAGAAATAAAAAAGTTCCAATCACGTCTTTTTTCAGGGGCGCAATAACAAAACCATAGGGGCGATAGAATGGAAGCCGGAAAACACACTATCAAAGAACTGTTTCAAAAAGATGTTCGCTACGTTATCCCTACCTTTCAGCGGCCGTATGTGTGGCAGCAGGAACAGCAGTGGGAACCGCTGTGGGATGATGTTCGCAACATAGCCGAGCGTTATGGCGATGCGCTGGAAGAAACTGACGATAATCAGGCCGAAGCTGAAAAACAAGCCGGAACCCACTTTCTTGGAGCCATTGTATTGCAGCAAATACCCACGCACACAACTGAGATTGAACGGCGCGATGTGATTGATGGTCAGCAGCGGATGACAACCATACAACTCCTGCTCGATGCTGCCCAGGAGGTCGTAGAAGCATTAGGGGCAGAAGATGAGGAGATCAAAAAGAATGCAAAACGCCTCCAAAAGCTTGTACTTAACGATGAAGATTTTGCAGAGGATGATGATCGGTTCAAATTGTGGCCGACCAGCGGCGACCGTGAAGCTTTTCGATCTGCAATGACCAATGGCCATTCTACAACAGGGTTTGAGAATTCTCTGGTGGTACAAGCCCACCAGTTTTTCAGTCTCCAGATTAGAGAATGGCTCGAAGTTGTTGACGACGAAGAGCGCCGAATGAGAGCCAAAGCCCTAACCACTACCCTGATTGGCCTTCTTGAATTGGTTGTCATTGACTTGAAGACCGGTGATGACGCCTATGTGATTTTCGAAACCTTGAATGCGAGGGGTACTCCGCTATTGGCCTCGGATCTGGTCAAAAATTTTGTACTGCAAACGGCCAGTTCTAACGGACTGGAACCAGACAAAGTATATGAGGATTACTGGAAAATATTTGAAGCCGAATGGTGGCGACAAGAAATCAGTCAAGGCCGCATTTTTAGACCCAGAACCGATATTTTTCTGAATTACTGGCTTGTTGCTCGCAAACAACAAGAAGTGCCGTCCCATAAAGTATTCCCGATTTTTCGAGATTATGTTGAAAGCCAGGATAAGGGTATCGTAGAGATTGTCAGCGACATAACGCGAGTCGGCGCAACCTATCGTAAACTCGACTCTTTTGAGGCAACTTCAATGGAAGGTACGTTCCTGTATCGATGGCGCGTCGTTGAGGCCGGGGTTGTAACGCCCGTGTTGTTGCAATTATTCTCCGCCAATGAGGGCCAACTACCCTCCGAACGTAAACGACGGTGTCTGAGTGCTTTAGAAAGTTATCTGGTTCGCAGAATGATTTGCCGGATGACCACCAAGGATTACAACCGTCTATTTTTGGAACTAATTGGGCAAATAGAAAAAAATATGGACCATGCAGATGAAGTGGTCATTGATTATTTGCGCCGACAAACCGCTGAGTCACGAGTATGGCCAAATGATGATCGTCTTCAAGATGCGTTTCTTGGCCTTCCACTTTACCAATTATTGACACGGGCGCGGCTTCGAATGGTACTGGAAACCCTTGAAGAGGCAATGCGAACGGACAAAGCCGAAGTTCGTCACGTAACACGCGGAACGCTTACCATCGAACATATTCTCCCTCAGAAGTGGGATGATCATTGGCCGCTTCCCTTAACGAAAGACCCTGATGAACACCATCGGCGGATTCAGCGCCGGGAGCGTATCAAACACACTATTGGAAATCTCACCCTCGTTACGGGCAAGCTCAATCCAACGCTGTCGAACGGGCCGTGGGATAAAAAACAGGAGGTGCTTAACGACTATACCACCCTGTATATGAATAAGCGACTCTTGCAAGAATGGAAAGATAAGCCCTTCGCCGAGGCGGAAATAGAGACGCGGGGTAAACAACTGGCTCAATTGGCGTGCAAAGTATGGCCAGTGGCAAAGGATTTGGAATAACGTAGAGAGGTGTTTGTGGGGTTCAGCCCGCAATATGACAATTGTCACCTCAAATTGATGACATTTGTCATCTGAATGTTTAATCTAATTACGATAAAAGCATAATTGAAAATAGTTTTTTGTCTTACTTCTGCGACAAACTTTGACCAGAACTAGATATTTATTTACTTACCCAAGTTACAATCTAATTATCAACCTGTACACATAAGGCAAAACTAATGAAACGACCTGCTTCCCTTCTTTTTATTATCGTCGGAGTTATTTTTTTCGGTTGGATGTGTTTTTCTTGGCGCAATAGTTGCCCTGTCAATTCGGTTCCTCTATGTCGGTGAAACGGTATTGCAAAATACAAGGCCCGCTGAAATTACAGTTGTTGCTTACAAATTTCAAGAACCGTCTACCGCTACGCCAACCAAAACGCCATCCCCCACTTTTACTCCGTCACCAACGGCCTCACTTACTTACACACCTGTCCCCCCCACGCCGACGCCAACATTTGTTCCTACGGGAACACCGACACCGACAGCCGTTCCAACAAATACATCAACACCGTCGCCTATCCCACCTGAACCTAAACAGGAAGCGGTAAACTCAGAGACGATTGCTCCGCAGTCAAGTTCTCTCAGGGGGGCAACCAGCATACCTGCTGGTGAATGGGATTATTTTGCGATGGACCCTTGGGGTGGACAATCTGAATTTATTGGGCTTACCATCAAACCTGAAGATGCTCAGAATGGGGTCATCACCTTCATCAGTACGAATTACGGACCTTGTTCTGCCGCTTTTGGTGACATACCGGTTGAGCTTGAAGAAGGTGAGATTAAATTTAATCAGTTTACAAGCCACGGCAGTGTTGTTGGGAGTATTAAAGTAGACAAGGACAAAATAGCTGTCCTCATTGATGATTTTTACTGTACCGATGATTTGTTTGGCGTGTTGACGCGTAAGGAGTAATGCGCACTGGTCGCTGCCCGACGAAATAACCGTCTTGAATAAGGCCGAATGATCGCTAAGTTTCATACATCTCCGTCATTCAGGCGATTTTGGTGCGCCAGCCATCGCGGATCAGGCCGGGTTTGAAGCCGTATCCCGACCCCTGATACCGGTCAGCCGTGCAGGTGATGGTCAGTTGCGGCGGGTTAGTGGTGGCATCCACTAACTTGTTTTGTCGAATTCCAACCTGATGAATAGCGATGTAATAACCTTACTACTGATGAAACTCCTAAAAGGAACTAAAATGTCCAAACGACGACGCGGCACCGCTATTGTAGACACCCCCGACGGTATTCTGATTCTGATTGAGCGAGGTGGCGATCTGGCCCTATTGCCCGGTGGTGGGGCTGAACGAGGCGAATCGCGGATGCAGGCGGCTATCCGGGAATTGAAAGAGGAAACTGGTCTGGAACCCTATCTGGCCGTGCCGTTGTTTCGCTTCGCCAGCGCCTTCAGCGATCACAGCGTCTTTTACATCCGCGCCGCCGGCACCCCGCAGTTGACCAGCCACAGTCGCGCCATCGGCTACTATCGAATTGGGCGCGTGACTACCCTCGCCTGCCAAACCGAAACTGCTGTCATCGCAGCCAGTCAGGTGTCCAAAGGCACCAGAGCGATTATCACCCTCTACCGGCAAATGCGCCGCGACCGACCTGACTTTTTTGCCGCGATTGATAACATTCCCGGTATCCGGCAATACAGTCACGCTGATGTCGAATGAGGTTCCGTCAATGGATGAGCCAAATCCGGTAGTGTTGCAGGTCGCCAACTGCTGGCACATTGTCGAAGACAGCCGGCGCTCTGAATACGCGTTGTGCGGCCAGAAAATTACCCACCGGGGTGCGCACGCCCGGCTCAGTCTGTTGGGCAAAGCCAACGTTTGCCCGGCGTGCCTGAAATTATTCAAAGCCGCTCGGTCTGAAACCGAGACCTGAATTTGAATTCCAAAATCTGCACCAGCGCGCTTGGCATTGATCAACATACAAAAGTAGAAACATAGCAATCCAGCTTAGATCATAAATCTTGTAGGTAGACCAATGCGTTTAACTCAGGACCCCGTTGAGATTATCACTGCCCTCAGAACAAGTTCTCTGGGTAACCGCTATAAAAAGCCGCTCAACCTGGTGTTAAAATTTCCTATCGGGCTGGGGCTGGGATACATCTTGTTACCTTTTATCCCCGAAATGACCTACACACCCGGCAAATATAATGCGTTGGGGTTTATTCCACTGGCAATCGGGCTGTTCGTAATCAGCTATTATTTCAACGTTATTATTCATGAGTTGGGGCACCTGGTTGGAGCACAATTCGCCGGATTTCGATTTGTGATGACAGTTTGGGGACCGTTGCAAATCAGGCGACAAAACAATAACCTGAAAGTTGGCTATGCAGGACGACGATTCCTGGGGGGCGGTTTTATCGTGTGTGTACCTCATAAACTGCACAATCTTTCCCACCAAACCATCTATTACCTGGCAGGGGGGCCACTTGCCAGCCTGTTGTTAACTGCGACGGTGTATACTCTCTTGCGGATTCTGCAAAATACTCCCATCAGTATTTATCTTGGCCTGGGATTGGTTGGTTGTTTTTTGTCCGGCCTTTTAAGTTTGATGTTATCTCTGTGGCCGCGCAAAATAAATGGCCTGCGAACTGATGGTGGTCACATTTTGGTGTTATGGCGCGGTGGGCCACCGGCTGAGCGGGTTGCTGCTACGTATCTTTTAGGCGGTATCTCAATGGCCGGACAACGTCCACGCAATTATGATCCCGGCCTGGTAGCAAAAATGGTCACCCTATCTGACAGCTCTGCTGAAGAAGCTCTGGGCAATTTTACCGGGTACGCTGCTGCTCTGGATCGGGGACAGTTTGATCAGGCTGCCAGCCATCTGAACAGAGCATTGTCGTTGTGGGTTGCTGTTTCACCCTTACACCGACCAATTTTGTTTTTGGAAGCCGCCTATTTTGAAGCCCGCCACGGTGCTGACCCTATCATCGCTCGCTATTGGCTGGAGTTGGTCGAACAGTCGCCGCTGGTCGAAAAACATACTCCACTTCGAGCAGAAGCAGCTATTTTACTGGCCGAAGGACAGTATGAGCTGGCTATCGAGGCCGCGCAACGGGGGCTGGCTTTTCTACCCCGGGCTATGAATCCAACTGAGGTAACCGTTGGCACAGACCGTTTCAATGATATTATTGCCGTGGCTCGGGAAAGGATGCAACTCGTTGCAGCTACCGATAGTCTCCCATCTGCTGCTGTACCTGGTGGTTAAGCGAGGACGAGTGGTGAGGGTGAGGATAGTTTTGAAAAAATCCAACCTTACCAGATAAAACCCTTGAAGAATAATGAAGATGTTCAGAAAATTCTTCCAAAACAAAGTCTATCGTATGGGTGGAAGTCTGCTATTAACCGCTATTCTCCTGTGTTCAATGTCTTTCACCTGTCTGGCCTTTAGCCGCGGCCCCTGGAATCTGTTTTACAACCTGGCCGAGTCGGCTCTGTTTCAGGCGCTCTCGACCGCCGTGCTATTTACCGGGGTCTATTTCAGCGTGCAGACCGTCGTTAATCGGGTGGCCAAACAGCATCGCCATCGAGTGAAACCATTGGCGCTGCTCGTGGCTTGTGGGCTGGCAATCCCAATCACCGCCGCGTGGTTTGGTCGTCCTGTTGATGGCTTTGATTTTGTATTGGGCCTCATCAATGGGGTGATGGGCAATCTGATCTTTTCCGTACTCACCGAGCAGCAGTCGCCCAAACAACCTGCACCGGTTAGTCAACAACATGGGCAAATTCGCCGGGTGGACGACGATGAACATCATCCACCCCCACTTATGCACGCCTGATACGTAGCACAAATTGGAGAAAATGACGACCGAAAAATTACTGACAACCAAAACCTTCAGCACCGACTGCAAAATAATCAGCAACTTTACTCTTGCTGCCCATATCCAGCAAACCGGGCTGGCCGAACAGCATAACGCTAAGGACGCAGCCCTTGGCGCACTTTACCAGTAGCCTGGAACTCAACACCAGTCAAATTGCCGCTGAACTCGCGGCAATGGCGGAACCCACCTCAAATGGTAGGTTTTGTTGTTTCAACGGGCTTACAAGCCTAATTCTACCAATGCCTCCGCTGTGCTGAACATATCCAGGTCTCCGGCCTGAAACTTAAGACCGTGAGCATCGAGCGGCACTTCAAATATCATTGTGCAGGTTTTGATAATATTGGGATTAAGCTGCTCAAATATGCAATGCTCCTGATCACTCACAAACCAAATACTTGCATCTGAATGGTCTTTAAATTTTCGTCCCTGGCTGTCGACTAAATTCACATCACTAAAATGCACTACATCCGAACCGCGATTCTCCATTTCGAATCGAACTTTTATAAACCGCCCCTGTGTCGTAATAGGGTCAACAAATTGATTTTCACTGGTTAAGTTATTTCCGAGATCACCCGCTTCTAATACTTTCCATCGAATGTTGCCGGCAACAGCATCCTGGTTAATCCCAAAAATTTGTACTGATTCCTGCCGGACAGGCTGAGGTTGCGAAGGTTCCTGAGCCGAGGGCAATTGTGCCAACCTGGCAGGTTGTTCACGGGTTGGACGGGGTAATGCGGACGACCTTCCGTCGTCCATTGCTGCTCCAACGATAGCCAACCCAAAACAACCTGCACAACAAGCAAATACCAGGAACAAGACACCGGCCACAATACCCAACATCGCTCCCATGCCAAGCCCAAATCCATTTCTCAGTCCAGCCATAATGTTTTGTGATTCCTCCAAAATTTAGTTTTACAAATGGTTATCAGTGTGATTTAACTTCTATCTAACAATAATGTACATTCCAAAATAATTATCGGCTATGTAGGGCAAAACTAAATACCCGTACAACCGAAAGTTACAGTTTATTTTTATCAATGTTTCAACAGTAACATAATCGTAGAAATCCAAATAGTGATGAATGTCACAGATTCAGGGTGACATTTGTCCGGCCTCTTACATAAAACGGTATATAAGCAAGCCAGATTCTTGCAAGAACCCGCGTTGTATCAGAAAAACCACCCATTTTGAAGCGGTTCTGGTGACTGCTCACCACCCCAAAATCGACTCGCCCCTGCACTTTATATGTGCTAAAATGAACAATAATCCCCATTGATTTGAAAATCACTAATTTTGCCATAATTCCTCAAGGAACGAGACAATGGCCGATAACAAACTCGTGCAGGAACTTCAGGCAGTTGAAGAGACTATTGCCCGTCTCCGTGGGTTGCTCTCGGGTGCAGAGTTGGACGCTTCCCTCAAGCCGCTGCTGGACAAGCAGTCGGCATTGCAAGCCCAAATTGGCGTGGTCACCAAAGACAGCCACCTCTCAACCGGCGACCGCGGTGTAGCGGGTAGCAGCGCCAGCGGACATCTGGTCACGGGCGATCAGAACAAAATTGCTAGCACAATCATTGAGCATCAAACTGTTGTCCACCCCGGCGCACCGCTCCCACTCAGTTTCGACCATGAAACTGCCCTGGACCGTTACCTTGCCCACATCATTGAGGCCAATCGACGGCTGCAATTGCAGGGTATCCGTTCCGCCGGTGAATTAATAAGCATCGAATTGGAGCAGGTCTACATCACCCTGACTGCCACCATCCGACAGCGCCGCGCCGATGTCGATGAGGCGTGGCTGAAAGAGTCGGCCGGGTTGGCCCCCGGCGAAAGCCGCCGTCGGGTTGCTGCTGGCGGAGATGACTTGACCGCCGTGCCAGTGCAACAGGCCTTGGCCAACCACGCCTGGCTGGTGGTGCTGGGCGACCCCGGCTGTGGCAAAACCACGCTGCTGCGCTACCTGGCGCTGACCTACGCCCGTGATTGGGCCGGGGAAAGCGGCCTGGTCAAACGGCGGCTCAACCTGGCGGAGCGGCGGCTGCCCATCCTGCTGCCGCTCCGCGATTTCGCCCGCCATCTGGCGAAAAATCATCCCGACCCCGGCCTGGACGGGCCAGTGCTGTTACTGGACTACCTGCGCACTTTTTTTAAAAATCAGGGAATTGCCCTGCCGGACAGCTTTTTTGCCGACCGGCTGCAAGCCGGCGAGTGCGCCGTGCTGCTGGACGGGCTGGACGAAGTGGCCGACCTGCCAACCCGTTACCGTATCGCACGCATAATTGAACGCTTTACAACCGCCTACGAAAAGACTATCGACAACCTGACCCAAACCGAGTCCAAAAACAACCGCTATGTCGTAACCAGCCGGCTGGTGGGCTACACCAATAGCGCGCGGCTGGGGGTGGACTATGCCGTGACGCGAGTGCGGGATTTCAGCGACCGTGACATCGAGAACTTTGTGACCCACTGGAATCTGGCCGTAGAGTTGACCCTGGCCCGGTCAGCAGGCTCAGGGTTGACTGCGGCCGAAGCCGAGAGCGAGGCCCGCCGCCGGGCAGCGAGGCAAAGTGAAACCCTCCTCACCGCCATCAATAGTAACGAGCGGGTACGGGAGTTGGCAGTCAATCCGCTGCTGCTGACGGTAATTGCGCTGGTGCAGCGTTACCGCGCCCAACTGCCGGAGCGGCGCACCGAGTTGTATGAGGAGGCCATTGAGGTGTTGCTGGGGCAGTGGGACGTGGCCAAGGGGCTGCCGGAGCAGAATCACGTGGTCGGGCGGGCGCTGGATGCCGGTGACCGGCGCAGCCTGCTGGAGCCGCTGGCGCTGACGATGATGGAGCAGCAGTGGCGGGAAATTGAGGCCGATGAGTTAAAGCAGCAGTTGGCCCGGCAGTTTGCCACGATGATGAGTGACAAACGGGAAGTGGCGAAGGCGGTGGCAGCGTTTGTGCGGTTGATTAGCGAGCGGAGTGGGCTGCTGGTGGAGCGGGGGTACGGGGTGGTCAGTTTCAGTCACCTAACCTTTCAGGAACATTTGGCGGCGCGGGCCGTGGCAGACCTGGACGATTATCTGGATTACACCCTGGCCCGGCTGGACGATAGCTGGTGGCGGGAAGTGATTTTGCTGGAAGCCGGCTACTTGAGCACCCAGGGAAAGAAGCGGGTAACGGCGCTAATTAGAGCGATAATGGACCAGCGCACCGAACCGGTGCTGTTCCACAATTTGGTGCTGGCGGCGGAGTGTGTGCGCGATGTCGGCGCAGTACGATTAGAAGGTGATCTAACCGCGGAAATCCGACGGCGCATTCAACGTCAATTTAAACGGCCACTAAAGAATAATGAACAAATCAAGACTGAGGTTGAGCGTCGAGCCGCGGCGGCCGAGGCGTTGGCTCGGATAGAAAACGGCAGCTCCGGTCTACAACCGGCTTTTTGGAGGCAACCTTACGGGGAACCGGTTTGGGTCACAGTCCCTGCTGGTGAGTTCTGGTTGGGAAGTGACAATATGGATGATGATGAGAAACCGCTTCATCGCGTGTACTTACCGGTCTTTCAAATTGCTCGAACCCCCATCACAAATGCCCAGTACCAGATCTTTGTTCAAGCTGCAAAACATAAGGCACCTGGCCACTGGACCGACAATCGTGCACCCAAGGGGAAAGAAAGCCATCCGGTAGTGAATGTGAGTTTGGATGACACACTCGCTTACTGTAACTGGTTGAGTGAGTTTAGTAGCAAAAGAATTACGTTACCAAGCGAAGCAGAATGGGAAAAAGCAGCTCGAGGCGGTAACGACCAGCGAGTCTATCCTTGGGGTGATAAATGGGATACTGCAATGTGTAACAATAGGAGGCTGGGATTAGAAGATACGACTCCGGTTGGTATCTTTCCTGAAGGTGCCAGCCCTTACGGATGCTTGGATATGTGCGGAAATGTTTGGGAATGGACTCATAGTGTATTCAAAGATTATCCGTATAATTCAGAACACGAATGTGAACATCAGGACGATCTTCGGTGGATACTCCGAGGTGGGTCATTCAGTATAAGTGTTCAATGCACCCGTTGCACGTTTCGTTTCATGCGAGATCCGGCGGACAAAGGCTTGAATTTTGGCTTTCGGGTAGTTTCCAAACCGGGGTAGAGGCGTAGTAGTTCTAAGTGTGATTATTGTCATCTTGGAGGGCAACATGACCGTTAGCAAAGATTATTACCTTAATCTCAAAAACGGCGTTTTTCACGCCGAGGGACCAACCGGCACCGGGCCGGACGAGTTGGCCCACCTGTTCCAGACCATCGCCGCCGAGCAGCCGGAGCGGCTGGTGCTCCATTTTCACGGCGGGCTGGTCTCGGAGCAGGCCGCGCTCGGCGCTATCGAGCAAACCCTGCTGCCGGCCTATCGCGCCGCCGGCGCTTACCCGGTCTTTTTTGTCTGGCACGCCTTCTGGACCGAAGTCATCGCCCACAACCTGCCCCAAATCTACAACGAGAAGATTTTTCAACAGCTACTGGCCCGGCTGCTCCAATTTGTCGAGGCCAAGCTGCGTCAGCAAAAAGGCGAGCGGGGCGGCCAACTGGAAATCAAAGACCAGGCCGAATTCCTGGACCGCATCCAAAAAGCCCGGCCCGGCGAAGACCCGTTCAACGAGCTGGGCCAGAAACGCTTATCGGCGGATGACCAACTGCTCACCGCGGAAGCCGAGCAGTTTCAGGAGGTGCTGGAATGGGATGACAACTTTCTGGACGAGGCCGAGGCCATTGCCAACGCCCTGCTGACCGAGGCCGAAGCGGAACAGGCCCGCCAGTCGCGCAGCGGCACCATTCAGGCCTCGCGTCACACGCTGATGTCACCGGAGGTGCTGGACGAGATCAAACAGCAGGCGCCCAGCCCCGGCGAGCGGGCTATTTTCTCCAAAACCCTACTCATTAAAAAGTCGGTGGCCATTTTGGCCAACACTATCAAACGGTTGGCGACCGGGCGCGGCCACGGCGTCTACACCACCGCGGTCGAGGAACTGCTGCGCGAACTGTACCTGGCCAACGCCGGCAAACTGGTCTGGGATTGGATGAAGGGCGACACCGCCGACGCCTTTGGCCCCGACCCGGCCCAACACGGCGGCACCGCCTTTTTGCAGCGGCTGGCCGCGCTGTGGCAGAGCGGTCAGCAACCCCGCATCGTGCTGGTGGGTCACAGCACCGGCGCGGTTTACATTTGTCACCTGCTGGCTCACGCCGACCAACTCCTGCCCCCCGAAATCAAGTTCGATATCGTCTTTCTGGCCCCGGCCTGCGATTTCAAACTGCTGGCGCAAACCATCCACCGCTACAAAAAGCGGATCAACGGCCTGCGCAGCTTTGGGATGAAGGATACGTTGGAGGCGGCGGACCCGCTGGTGCCGGTGGTGCCGGTGTATCCCCGCTCGCTGCTCTATTTTATTTCCGGCGTGCTGGAGGATGAGGCCGACAAGCCGATTGTCGGCATGGAACGCTTCTACCTGGCCGAGTCGCCGTATGCTGATGGGGACTACCCCGAAATCAAGGATGTGGCCGATTATCTCAAAAAATCCGGCGGCCTGATCTGGTCGGTGGCGGATTTGGGGCCGGGGCGCAATTCGGCAGCCGACGCCCACGGCAAGTTCGATGACGCCGACCCGCCCACCCTCGCCAGCGTGCAGCACATTGTCACCACGGGATTCAAAGATGAATGAAGACGATTACGCCGTAGTGGTCGGTATCACCAAATATCCCGAATTTGGTAATCTGGACGGGCCCGAAAACGACGCCTGCGCCTTTCGTGACTGGCTGATCAAGCCCGTCGAGGCCGGCGGCGGCGGGGTTGCCCCCAACCACATCGCCCTCATCCTGTCCCGTGACTATTTCAAAGCCGAGGATGAGCCGTTGGCGGCCAAACCGGCGCTGTATCAGATTGAACTCGAATTTGACCGGCTGATTGAATTGAGCAGCCGGCAGGGGGGGATGTTGGGCCGGCGGCTGTACGTCTACCTGGCCGGGCATGGATTTGGCCCGGATGTTGAAGAGGCGGCCCTGTTGATGGCCAACGCCAGCCGCCGCCGCATGTACCACATTCCGGGGCGGACCCTGGCCCGCTGGTTTCGCACCGCCGCCATGTTTCAGGAAATTGTTTTGCTGATGGACTGCTGCCGCGATGACTACCCCCGCGCCCCCATCTACGTGCCGGCCTGGCCGGAGGTGCGCCGCCCGGCCGGGGCTGATGTGCGTTATTTTTACGGCTTTGCCACCAAATGGTCGCGCAAGGCCCGTGAAAAAGAGATTGCGCCCGGCGGGCCAGTGCAGGGGCTGTTCACCCGCTCGCTGCTGGCGGCGCTCACCCAAGCCACGCCCGATGAAAACGGCTTTATCACCGGCGCGGTCATCGAAAAGTATGTGTACAATTACCTGCCCACCCTGGTTGACACGGCCGATTATCAGGAACCCCGCTTTGATTACGAGACAATGCGCGATATTGTTTTTGTCGATACCGCGGCTGTGGACAAGGCCGCCGCACCTGCCTGGGGTGCGCCCCCGCCCAATGTGCGCGTCACCGTCTCCCCGGCGCTGGTGGGCCAGCCCATCGAAATTCTGGATCATCATTTTGCAACGGTCGCCACGCACACCGCCACGGCTGAGGCCTGGTCCATCACCCTTGCCGACGGAATGTACATGGTACGTATCCCCGGCAGCGATAAAGAGCGAATCATCGAAGTGATTGGCCAGGAGGTGGTCAATGTCTACCTGGAATGAGCAAAGCAAGACTATCGCTGTCAGTATCCGGGCCGATAACGAGGCGACCGAGATTTTTGTCATCGACGGTCAGTTCGCGCTGGTGAAAAGCGGCCTTGGCTATTTGGAGGCCCAGCTACCTCCCGGCCTTTACAAGCTGAAGTACAAAGCCGGGCCGGCTATCGTCGAAGAAAAGTTGGCCGTAAAACCGGGTAGCCCGCCGCTGGAAATCCAGGGGCCAGTGTTGGATCTATCCGCCGCGGTGCCTATCGCCAACACCCGTTCCAGCCGCCCCGAACACGAGCGCGTAGCCCAGGCCATGAGCCACACGTCCCGCCTAAATCTGGGACGGGGGAGTTCGCTCTTCGTTTTTATCCGCGACCTGGAAACGACTGAACCGGATAACGTGGCGACCGGCTTGAGTCTGCACCACCCCGACGGCCGACTGTTGCTCGACTATGCCGAATATGCCTCCACTAATCCTGCCGACCACTGGGCTGGCTGCAATATCAACGCCGCGCCGGGCACTTATTTCTTGCGGCTCCAAACTCAAACCGCCAAACCCTTGTTTTTGAGTGTGGCGGTCTGCAAAGGCTGGCAGACACAGGTCTTTCTGACCCGGCGCAACTACGGCTCACAGCGGGCCGCCGACCTGCTCAACGCCTCAATCCTGCTGGCCCGTCCGGACGAGGGGTTCTGGTCAGATCGGCCGCAATTGCGCTACACCGAGCTGGCCCGGCAGGGGCTGGCCAACAGCCGGCAGGTCGTTTCAGACAGCGACCTGCACGACTTGCTCTGGGCCAAGTACGAAAATCCAATGCTGGGGATTTACGGAGCGCATTTGTTACTGCAAGAAAAGTCGATTGAAAAAGAAAAGTCGATAAACTGGGATCTGTTGAAAACCGTGGTCAAGAATTTGCGCCGGCTGGTGGGCGATCACCCCGATGTGCTGGCCCTGCTGTTTCCGCTGGCTGCCGCCGGACAGCGCCTTGGACAATTACCAAACCAGATGGAGTCCCCGCCGATGTTGCGCAACAGTTGGCGGCTGCTCCTGGCGGCCAGCGTCACTCACCCTGAGTTGATCCCGCCCAACTCACTCAATGGCCGCATTGCCGACCGGGTGTGGGGCGAGGGCGCCTGGCTGGTGTGGCAGCAACCGGAAGATGTTGCCCCCGGATTGGTCAAAGTGGCGCGCAGTAGCCGCCGCGCGCCGCGCGACTTACTGACCGGCCTGGCCGGCGACTTGATCGACCGGAACATCTTTGAAACTATTCTGGCCCAGGGCAACCTGACCGATGTGGAAGAAGATTTGCTGCGCTACGCCTATCGCGCCCGCCAGATGCAGCAGGCGCTGGCGGCCTCGGCGGCCTGGATCGAAGCCGCCGAGCCGCCGCAACTGCCAGACGAGACCGACCTGACCCGGGCCTTTGGCCTGCCGTATCCGGTGCTACAACAACTGCTGGGCAATTTGGATGACAAAGTGCAGGAGTTGGCCAATCGTGGGGTGGTCACCCGTGGCAGTGTGCAACTTGGCGGCGACCGGGCCGTGCTGGGGAGTGAGACTGGGGGCAATATCATCACCGGCAGCGGTAACCGGATTACCCGCCACACCCGCGGCGGCCGGGAATATGTGAATGTCGGCGGGGTGGAGTTGCCGGTTAGAAAACGCAGGGAGACGTCCCGCAACCTGCAAGCCGAACTGGCGGAACTTGATCAGACCATCGCCAGCGTGCGAAAATTATTAAGCGGCGCCGCCTTACAGACCACGCTTGAGCCGCTGTTGCAAAAGCGGGCCGAGCTTGAAGCTGAGTTACAGGCGGGGGCAGCGCCAACCGGCGGCGTGACTACCGAGGACAGCTTCCAGCAAGTTGGGCAGGGCGGTGTCGCGGGCAGTAGCGCCAAAGGTGACATCGTTACCGGTGACGATAATGTCATCGAGGACTGGTCTGATGATGACGTTGCCGACACCGACTGAACCTTGCTAATCCCGATTGGAGTACGACTATGCCAGACGACCTGACCGCCATCCAGACTGAACTGGAGGAAGTAAACCAAACCATTGCCGGGCTACGCAAGCACCTGGTCGGCCCGGCGCTGGAAACTGCCCTGCAACCGCTGTTAGCTAAACAAATGGAATTACAGACCAGGTTGGTGGCCGGCGGCGGCCAGCTTCAATCTGCCGGTGAGCGCGGCGTGGTCGCCGGCAGAGCCGGGGCCAACATCATCACTGGCGATGGCAACAGCGTCACCACCATCATCAAGCTCTACCGGCAGGGCCAACCCGCTGCCAATCCGGCCGCCCTGCGCCGGCAGATTGCCGGTTATTTGCGCTGGGTGGTGGAACGTTTCAGCGCCATCGAGCTGCGCGGCATCAAACGCGACGGCCAGCAGGTGGTCCAGCTCAACCTGGATACCGTGTACGTGCCGCTGGCCGCCCGCGCCTATCACGGCAGCCGGCCGCAACAAATTAGCCTGGATCAGGTGCTCAAACAGGGCCAACACGTGGTCGTTACCGGCGGGCCGGGCTGTGGCAAAACCACGGTGCTGCTGCACCTGGCTTACACCCTCAGTCTGGCCATTGGCGCGGATCAACCCGACCTGGCCTACCAAAAACTGGGGTTGACCGGCTCGCCGCCAATGCCGCCGCCCGGCCACGCCGACTGGAAAGCGTACTTCAAGCAGGCCACGCCTCAACAACGGACTGAAGAACTGCGCCGGCGCGGTGATTTCAAAAGCTGGCGGGCCTATTTTGACCAGTTCATCAGCCTGCCGCTGCCCATTCTGGTGCCGCTGAGCAGTTACGCCCTCTACCTGCGCCAGTTGCCGCCCGGCGCGGCCAGCGAGCAGAAAACCCTGGCCGCTTTCATCACCCACCACCTGATTCAAAATCAGGCCAGCTTTGAGCTGCCGCCCGACTTTTTCATCCAGTTGCTGCGGGTGGGCCAGCACGTCATTCTGCTGCTGGATGGGCTGGACGAGGTGCCAACTGAAGATGAGCGAACCGTGGTCCGCCAGCACATCGAGCAATTGGTCAACGGCCGCGACGGGCTACGGGTGGTGGTCACCTGTCGCAGCGCCGCCTACAAAGGCCGCACCTTGCTGGGCAAAGACTTTAAGCCGGTTGAGGTGCTGCCGCTGGGTAAAACCGATATTGAACACCTGGTGCGGCAGGCCTACGCCGATATTTACCGCATTGAGCCGCAGACCGCCCGGCAAAAGGAGCGGGAGTTGCTGGCCGCGATAGATGGTCTGGAAGCGCAACGCCGCCGCATGTACGGCTACAAAACCGAGCCGCTTATTACCAGCCCGCTGCTGGTGCGGATGCTGTTGGTGGTCCACTACAGCGAGCGCCGCCTGCCCGACCAGCGAGCCGAGTTGTATATGCGCGCCACCGACGCCATGCTGCTGCCGGAATACGCCTGGGACGAGGCCGTGGCCAACCGTATTGGCCGGCAGGTGGGCGACAGCCAGAGCATCCACCGCGAGCTGGTGCAGCACCTGGCTTTTAAAATGCATAGCCTCGGCCCCAACCAGGGGCGCGAAATTGACGAGGATGACCTGCGCCGGTTCTTGCAAGAACACCCGCAGTACGGCCACCTGACCGCCAGTTTCATTGAGCTGACCAAACACCGCGGCACCCTGCTGGAAGAGCGGCTGGGCCAGTATCGTTTTTTGCACCTGGCTTTTCAGGAATATCTGACCGCCCGCTACCTGGCCGAAACCCTGCGCAGCGACGGCGGCCTGGACGCCATTGCCGAATTTCTGGAAGCCGGGCCGCTGCGCGATAGCTGGTGGCGCGAGCCGGCCCTGCTGGTGGTGGGCTACCTCAGTATTGGCACCCCGGCCGTGGCCCAAAAGCTGCTGCGCCGCCTGGCCGGGCTGGATGACGAGGCCGCGGCCCGCCAACCCACCGCCGAAACCTGCCTGGCTGCGGCGGAACTGGCCGGCAGCGCCGCCCTGGAATGGCCGGGTATCCCGGACAGCCTGCAAGACGAATTGGCCGGCCAACTGGCCCGCCTGTTTCAAACCCCGAAACTGCTGGGCCAAACCCCGCCGCTGTTACGAGCCAGCGCTGGCAACACCCTGGCCCGGCTGGGCGACCCCCGCCCCGGCGTGCTGGATGTGGACGGTACGGAATTTTGCTACGTGTCGCCTGGCCCGTTTATGATGGGCGAGGACAACTCCCTGCACGAAAATCCGCACCTTAATTACGGCTACTGGCTGGCCCGTTTTCCAGTCACAGTAGCCCACTTCCGGCAATTTATTGAAGACAGCGGTTATCGCCCGAAAGATACCAGTAGCTTGCGCGGCTTCTTAAACCACCCGGTAACCGATGTGACCTGGTACGACGCTATCGAGTTTGGCCACTGGCTGACCGATCATTGGCGCAGCGCCGGCCTGCTGCCGGTTGGCTGGCGGGTCACCCTGCCCAGCGAGGCCGAATGGGAAAAGGCGGCGCGGGGTGGATTGCAGGTGCCCGCGCGCGAGATAATCCGCCCGATTGGCAAAATCAATCTGGCCGGGCCAAAAATTCTGGTCGATTTAACTGACAACAACAACTCTGCCCGCCGTTATCCGTGGGGCAATGAGATTGAGCCGGCATTGGCTAACTACCAGAACACCCGCTTGGACGATACCAGCACCATCGGCTGTTTTCCTCAAGGAAAAAGTTGCTATGGCTGCGAAGAAATGAGCGGCAACATGTGGGAATGGACGCGTAGTATTACTAAAGATTATCCATATGATCCCGCGGATGGCCGTGAAGATTCGAGTGCCGGAACGGATGTTCTGCGCATCCGCCGGGGCGGTTCGTTCGGCAATGATGCTCAGCGCGTTCGCTGCGCTGTCCGCAGCAGGAACTTCCCGGACCTCAGGCGCAGGCTCTACGGGTTTCGAGTAGTGGTGTCCCCAATTATTGAACACTGAGGCACTGATGGCGGTGAAACCACTGAATGGGTGTGCTCGCTGCCAAGCTAAAAGACGAATACCATTTTGCCAGCATCACATTGAGGGGAAATGATGACCCAGGCCTACGTTAAGCAGCAATACCTGCATTTCGAAATTACCGCCCGCATCATTGCCGCCGCACAGGAAGTGCATCGCACGCTGGGGCCGGGATTTCAGGAGGTCATCTACCAACGGGCGCTGGCGCGGGAACTACCGGCCCACGCGCTGGATTTTAGCCGGGAGGTCTGGCTTGATGTGTATTACAAAGGCGGCAAAGTTGGCCGCAAACGGGTCGATTTTATCATCGAACAGGTGCTGGTTGAGATCAAAGCCAAAACCGCGCTTGAGCCACCGGACTTTGTGCAAACCTTGTCGTATCTCAAAGCCAGTGGTTATCAGGTCGGTTTGCTGATCAATTTTGGCGGGCCAAAACTCCAAATCAAACGGTTGGCCAACTGATCGATGCCGCCAAATTTTCAGGGCCATCATTTCATTCAGTGATTCAGTGATTCCGCGGAGTAATTCTATGTTCAACACCGATATCTGGCAGCAGCAAATTGAAAAAGAACTGGCCGGCCTGAAAGGCTGGCTCAAACAACGCTATCAAAAAGACGCGCCGAATTTGGTCTACGGCACGCTGCTGGGCGCCACCCTGTGGCCGGCGGTGGAGGCCGCCGCTCAAACCGGCCAGTGGACGGCGGTTATCGGCGCGCTGACCGGCATTGCCAGCGGAGTAGGGGCCGATCTGCTGGCCGGGCAAATTACGCGCTGGAAAGAGCAAGCCGATAACCTGACTCGCGACGACGTGGCTGACTGGGCTGCCCAAACCGCTGCCCCCCACGCCGAACTGCGCGACACGCTCAACCAGCTGCTGGCCGAATTGCAGGTGGTCAACCGGGCCGAGACGCGGCTGGCTGAGGCAGATCGCGCCTGGCTGGCCCGCACTCTGCGCCAAGAGCTGGTTCAACTGGGCACGCCTCAATCCAATATTGCCCTGGTGCTGAGCAGCGATAACGTCGTGCTGACCGGCAACCACATCAAGGCCGGCGATGGGGCCATCATCGGCAGCAAAGCCGGCGGCCACCAGATCAGCGGCAGCCACAACACCATCATCGCCAGGCAGATTGTGCAGGGCCAGCCCGGCCCCGAGGCCGATACTTTGCTAAAGGACTATCTGCACACCCTGTTTGAAGATTGCCGCCAGTTGCCGCTGTCGCAACTGGATAAAACTGTCACCCACGAAATTGAAGCGGCCATGAATTTGAGCAGCGTCTACACCGCCCTGCTGACCACTACCAGTAACATTGACGGTAATTATTACAGAATAATCAAAACCATACCCCCGGATTCAATGGACAGCCAGCGTCAATCCGCGCTGGAGATGCTGAACGCTCACAAATACCTGGTGCTGCTGGGCGACCCCGGCAGCGGCAAAACTACCTTTGTTAACTTTGTCACCCTGTGCCTGGCCGGCCACCGTTTGACCCGCCGCGAAGCCAATCTGGAGCGGCTGACCGCCCCCCTGCCCGATGACGACGGCAATGACCGGGATCAGCCCCAGCCGTGGCAGCACGGCCCCCTCCTGCCCGTCCGGGTTATTCTGCGCGATTTTGCCGCCCGCGGCCTGCCACCCGCCGGGGAAACGGCCACCGCCAGCCACCTGTGGAATTTTATTACCGCCGAGCTGACGGCCGCCAAGCTGGAAAAGTTCAGCCCGTATCTGGAAAAATTGCTGCACGAGCAGGACAGCCTGCTGCTGTTGGACGGTCTGGACGAGGTGCCGGAGGCCAACCAGCGCCGCGAGCAGTTGAAACAGGCGGTCGAGGGGTTTCGGCGCAGTTTTTCCCGCTGCCGCATTTTGGTTACCAGCCGGACTTACGCCTATCAGGACGAGGCCTGGAAGCTGCCGCAATTTGAAGTAAGCGCGCTGGTCCCGTTTAGCAAAGGGCAGATAATCCGTTTTGTAGACCGTTGGTACGAGCACGTGGTCACCACCCGCCGCGGGTTGACCACCGCCGAGGCCCACGACCGGGCCAGCTTGCTCAAACGCACCATCTTTGACAAGCCCCGGCTGCGCACTCTGGCCGAACGGCCGCTGCTGCTAGCCCAAATGGCCCAACTGCACAGCCACGGCCAGGGCAGCCTGCCGGAACGGCGCGAGCGGCTCTACGCTGAAATGGTCGATCTGCTGCTGGACAAGTGGGAACGGCCCAAGCTGCGCCGCACCGCCACCGGCCAACTGGAAGTGGAGCAGCCGGCCCTGACCCAGTGGTTGGGCGTGGACCAGGAGCGGGTGCTGCGCTTTCTGGAAAAGCTGGCTTTTGAAGTGCACCGCGACCAGCCCGACCAGGCCGACACCGCCGACATCAGCCAGGAACGGCTGGTCACTGGCCTGCTGGAATTGAGCCAGAGCCGCGACCAGCGTTTTGATATGTGGCAATTGATTGACTATCTGGAAGGGCGGGCCGGGCTGCTGGTGCCGCACGGCCAGGGTGTGTACCGCTTTCCGCACCGCACTTTTCAAGAATATCTGGCCGCCCGCTACCTGAGCGATTACAAATTCCCGGCGGAGGTGGCCCGGCTGGCCCGGACCCAGCCGGAACGCTGGCGCGAGGTGGCGCTGTTGACCGGAGCCAAAGCCGCCGGCGGCTCACAATCCAGCATTTGGAGTTTGGCCCGCAAGCTGTGCTGGCAAAACCCGCCAGCAAACGGCGAGCCGCCGGCGGAAGCGATGTGGGGCGCGCACCTGGCCGGGCAGGCGCTGGTTGAAACCGCCAACCTGGACGACGTGGACGACGAAGAATGCGAAACGCTGGACCGGGTGCGCGCCTGGCTCAAGGTACTGCTGGGCGCGCCCCAACTACCGGCCCCGGAGCGGGCCGCCGCCGGCCGCCAGGTGGCGGTATTGGGCGATGACCGCCCCGGCGTGGGCTTGCTGCCCAATGGCTTGCCCGATATTGTTTGGTGCGACGTGCCCGCCGGCCCTTTTAAAATGGGCAGCGACAAAAAGGTTGATAATGAGGCTTTTGATGACGAGCTGCCGCAGCACGCCGTTGACCTGCCGGCCTTCAACATCAGCCGGTATCCGGTCACCAACGCTCAATACGATGCCTTTGTGCGGTCCGGCGGCTACGGCGAGCAGCGCTACTGGCCCCAGGCCGAAGCCGCCGGTTTCTGGCGGGAAGGGCAGGTTAAAGATGTCATCTATTATTTTGATGACAAAGACAAGCTGCAAAAAGAAGAGCGCGGCTGGCGCAGTGGCCCGGTTAATTTTGGCCCGCCTTACACCTCGGCTAATCACCCGGCGGTCGGCGTAAGCTGGTACGAGGCGCTGGCTTTTTGTCACTGGCTGACTGAGCAATTAGCGAATAGCGAATTTGCGCCGGAGTCGCTGCCGGTTGAACAAAGGCGTGTCTGGATCGACCTCCAATCGGAAATCAAAAATCAGAAATCCAAAATCGGATTGCCCAGCGAAGCGGAATGGGAGAAAGCAGCGCGGGGAATTGCTGGTCAAATCTTTCCCTGGGGTGATGCCGCCGACCCGGAGCGGGCCAATTACAAAGATACCGGCATTGACGCCACCAGCGCGGTGGGCTGTTTTCCGCACGGAAAAAGCCGCTACGGCTGCGAAGAAATGAGCGGCAACGTGTGGGAGTGGACCCGCAGCTTGTGGGGGACAGATCGATACAATGTCGAGTTCACATATCCCTATAACAAGCAGGCCGGTCGCGAGGATTTGAGCGCCGGAACGGATGTTCTGCGCATTGTCCGGGGCGGGTCGTTCTTCGATTATGCTCAGCTCGTCCGCTGCGCTGTGCGCTACAGGAACTATCCAGACAACTGGAACTGGAGCCTCGGGTTTCGAGTAGTGGTGTCCCCATTTTTCTAACTCTGGCCTCTGGCCCCTCTGAACCCCCGCGCCAGAGGCGCGGGGCAGGTCTGTTACTCTGAATCTCTGAACTCTCAGCGCAACGGGTAAAGTCCAGTCAGCAGACAAAAAGGATAAACCGGGGGATGGCCGTCCCTGGAATCCCCCGTAAGGGGGTCGCGGTAAAATTTTTCCCTCGTGTGTGTGCGCGGTGGTGATACCACAGCAGCTATTTTTCCCGCTGCAGGTGTGTCCACTAACCCGCAATTTTGCCAGAAAATGTCGCAGATTTTCGGCAAATGTTACAAATCATTACCCGTTTTGCCGCCGCTGAATATCACGCCAAACAGCATCAATTTGGGCCTGAATCCCGGCCTTCAACGCTGCGTGAAAAGCCGGCTGCTTTTGCCAGCGCCACAGCGTCACCGTGCTAACCCCTACCTGCGCCGCCGCTGCCTTGCGGGTGCGTTCACTCAATATTGCCCGCACTGCCCGGAGTTGAAGCGGCGTTAACCCTGTGCCAAAGCTATTCTCCGCCATTACGCATTCCCTCCAATTGCATTTACCTCATTATAGCACGTTCATAGGTGGCAGGACTCGGTGCTGTGTAAATAAGGGGTATTGGGGGAGTTCCCCAACTCATCTGTCTCGCCCGCTGGAAAATTATCAAGAACGGCCGCGGCTGTCGGCAACCGCGATTCTTGCAAGAACTGCATATCTCAAATTGAATATTATGTCAACTAATAATTTTTACACCCTGCGGGTGAATGAGGGGGTATTAGTATAGAGCAAATTCTTAATTCTGGAACTACCCCCCCTCGCATATAAATTCAGTTGCCTCCGTGGTAGCCCCCCGCGGGGGGCATCTACCCGCCAATCTATTTCCGCCAGCGTTAAAAGTCAAAAACCAGAAACCCACCATACCGATCAAATCAGGTTCGGACTCTGGCAATAGCAGTTGTCCACCATAAACATTAACCGGGCTGGCACATTGGACCAACCTGGTTGTGTAAGCCTGTTGCATTGTTGTTTGTTCCACCTGTAATTGGTGTAGGCGAGACATACTCGGTATGGAATCATTTAGGCCAGAGCGGTTCTTGCAAGAATGGTTAATACATAGAAGTTCGTTATGACCACTCATCTTATCAAAAAAATTACCAAAGATTCCGGTCTACTGGACTCGCTGGATATGGTTGGAAACCGATCTAAAAAGCTCTCCGGTGCAATTGCGCCGAAAGTTTTTATCATAAAGTTTCACCAAAGTATCAAGGTTTTGGGAATTTCCTTACCAAAGAATGTATCGCGGAAAATGGTATTCTACAAAATGTTATTTGGATTTTTAGACCAAATGTGCTATACTATATTTAGTCTTTAGTATGAAAAACTACCAGATGTAGTAGCAGTTTGACAATTTAACCGGTGTTGGTCTACCGGCAGGATTTTGAAACGCGGAACGTGTCCAGTAGGTGTTACTGACCAAGGGGGATGATTCCCCAGATGCGCTTCAAAAAAAAACTAACCCATTTCGTCCGAAATGAGCCGTTTTTTTTGAAGCGCATTTTTATTTTTAAATTTGTTCGGGGAAAGGAGTTTTTCAGATGAAGAGGTTTGCAGTCAACAACGGCAAGAAAGTAATTGTCCGGGGGCGAGTGTCGGACTCGGAGTGGAATGCATTCCAGGCGCTTATGGCGCAGGAACAGGCAAATATGAGTGAGACTTTACGTTGGATGATCCGGGAGTTCAGCCGGGTGCAGGGGGTGTGGCCACTTCAAACTGAAAAATAGTTGTCCTCAATGTAGGGCATTTGCACCGCTCTAAAATTAAGGCAAAAGAATCTTGAAAAATTCTCGAGAAGGAAGCGTAACGACGATTCAACCGCAGTTCACTGAGCAACAGGAGATATGGGAAGAAATTCTGTACCGGCTACCTCTAAGGGAGGAGTACCTGCGCCAGCAACGACGTGAAGTGGAAGCCGCTTCCAAGTAGCAAAACCAGCGTAAGGTGAAGGTAAGGATAAATGGTACCAAAACTGATTGAAGCTTTTAGATGGCCGGGCGCTGGGTCGAATGGCGGATACAAGATCGAAATACCGGAATTGACAATAGAAAGAGTCAGGGTACTTAAGGCAAGAGAGTGTCGGTTCAGGAATATGTTTACAGAGACGGTATCAAAAAGATTAAAATTTTACAATTGATACAGACACGGTCGAAGAAGTCAGGATAACCGATAGTAACAAGGGCCGCTGACGTTGATATTTTGTCATAGTCAGAGTGCAGAATATCGAATGGCCAAACCAGCGCCGCCCCAAGAGGGTTTTTTATATCTATTGGATGTGTCCAACATACCACAATAATTAAGGGAACATGAATAGCCTATGGATTTAGATCGTTTGCAGTACCAGATTTCGCAGGATGTAGTAGCCTATCACAAACGGTGGCGAGAGATACCGGGTGTCAACTCCGTTTCCGCTGCCCTTTTCCTGCAACAATTATCTTTTCGCTCAAATGGGTATGGGCGAAAAGCGTTTTACTACTTCAACCGCCCATGCAATCACAACCTCTACATCGCCAACATTCGGGAAAACGGACGAGGCCCGAGCTGGTATGAAGATTTGGGATTTTCAGACGAAGAACTAAACACTGCAAGGAAGCAGGTTTGCCGCAAGATCAAAGGGGCAGAAGCCTCGAAAGCCTTCGAGCTATGGCCTGAAACATTGGCTTTCTATTGGCGAGATGCAGACAACAAGAACTGGTATCTCGTCAACCACAAGTATCTAAACAGCCTGCTTTACCCCGTTTACTTCCCCCCGCCCCCGCCAGCCCCGGATGAACTTATCCCCGAAGAAGATGAAGATGAGAGTGAAGTCCAAGTGGACACAGCGAATCCGTCAACCCCGGATTCGGAGTCTCCAAGTGGACACAGCGAATCCGTCAACCCCGGATTCGTGGAATCCGTCAACCCCGGATTCGATTCACTAAGAGTCTCTAAGACTCTAGTTAGTAAGAATGGTAAGGGAACTTTACATAATTCGGGTAACTTAGAACTTGAACAGGATATTACCCGATTCCATGAATGCTCGTGGGAAGAATTGGATTTAGTTTCGATTCAATCTTATCTTGATGAGCACATGCCCACGTTTGATGGAGAGGGGAATCTTATCGAGCCCAACGTAGAAGATGACCCACTATTCAAGCTGCTCATGAGCTTCACCTGTGAGCCACGTTCTCGCAAGAACGCAACCGGGAGGAATTTGAGCAATTTCAAAGCGGTTAAGAAAGAAATCTCGCAAGACCCCCGCAGACTGCTTTGGGCGATGACGTGGGGGAGAGCGAATAACGGGCAGCACTTTTGGGGAACATTTTACCGCAACATTATGAACCCACTGCAATACGATGATTGGCTCAGAGGTATTTGGACAAGTGGCAACCCGGAAGTGGATGAGGAGCTCGAATCGCTCAAGGCGAGAGATAAGCGGCCAAAGAACTTGAACATTCCCGGTGTTTCAAAGGGCAAGAAGAATGGCCGATTTACCAGCGTTGAAGCAGAGCCTTATTCTGAGTTTACCGAAGAGTACGCCAGAAGAATGATGGGGGAATACGAAAACGAAGATGACGAAGATTAATTTTGCCGACGAGGAACTTTTTAGAGAACCTTGTGAGTTACGTTCTTACAAGAACATTTATTTAGTTATTGAGGGAGATCTCAATTGAAGGTGCCACCCGTTTGGTTCAAGATTCAAAGCTCACACGAAGAAATTCGTCGTATTAAGCGGCTGGCCGAAGGCCGTGGTCGGGATATGTCAACCTATATCCGCTGGTTGCTTGAGCGGGATGAACAGGAACAAAGCGAAACCGGTCCCAAACAGCAATCTCTGTTTGGGTAGTAAAGGCGGTTACAGCCTATAGAGACAAATATCCCTGTAGGTTGTAACCGCAGAGGGAGGATAGAGAAGAAGTGATTCAGAAGAAAAGCGACGGCGATTCGATGGGGCTATACCAAACCCTGGCACGGGGGACATTGGTGCTTGAGTCAGAGTTTTAATCCGCCACCGCCCAACTGGGACGCAGGGATAACTGGGCAAAAGAGTGCGGGAGGGTCGGATCACCTTTTGGGCTTTCCGGAATTTAGGTGTCAACCCATCTTGAACATTCGTTCTGGTTACCCGCCAGACGCACCAGGATCGGCTGTGAGTGATTTGTAACGGAAACAGGGGGATTTTACTCCTGTTTGTTCTGAGAAGCCAGAAAGCGAGCATAATCCAAAAGCTGCTGGCGTAATTCCGGGGCAAAGCTTTCAGCAAGGCGCATTATTTCAAGGGTGGTTGGGCCAGGGTTATTAGGCGCTGGCTCACCGGGTAAGATATCGGCTAGGCGTAAAAGGTATTCAGGGGAAACATCCAATGCCACGGCCGCTTTACGGCAAAAGCTAACACTGGCGGGCACCTTGCCGGCCATAATTTTTGAGGTGAAGGAATGAGAGGCTCCCATTTGCCGAGCAAATTCCCGATGTGACCACCCCCGCTTATCAAGTTCTGTAGCAAGCCAATGCCTTAATGAGTCACTCATTGGTCCATTGTACCAAAACGAAGAAACGATAGCCAACTATTAATCACTACTTGACAGTTATTAATTGGCAAAGTATAATGTGTCTTAAAAAGACACAAAATCGTGTCACATAATACACGAAAGGTTTTGCTAATGGCAAAAGAATCAATGCAAATAGCAAGTTTTGTGCTAACCCGTGACCTCAAGCACCTGCTTGAGCAATGGTCTGTGCAGGAGGATCGAAGTTTATCCGCCACCCTGCGCCAGATTCTTGCAAGAGAAGCCGAACGCCGACAGCAACAACTCGGTCAGCAAAAGCCAACTAACCCAATTTAAAAGCGGAACCGCGCCAAGCTGAAACCTTGACGCGATTCCTGATCATCCCAGAAAGGAAGATTTCTGAAATGACTGCTCAGATTTTAACCCAAAATGCCGCCGCCCGCAATAGGTACCAAACCGGGCAAACATCCCCACAAACCACAACTGAAATTTTAGCTGCGTTTGATGACCTTTATCAGCATCACGATTTTGACGCAGCCGCCCTGGCGCTAGGTGATGCCTGGCTCACTCTTTCCCCGATCAATCGGCAACGAATAGTCGATTTGGTCAAAGAGATAGGAGGGTAACCATGCGTGAGAATACCTTAATCTACATTGGACTGGGGATTGTATTTATCATCGCTGCGGCCCTCAATTACAGTGCTCTGCGACATTTCGCCTACAACAAAGCCGAAGTGAATTACTATCTCAGTTTTGGTGTGCCGGTATTGATCGACACTTTCATTGCCGTTGCTGCTCTCATCGCCCTAACCAACAAGGAGAAGGGCGAAAGCACTCGGCTGGCAAAAACAATTGTCGTCGTGTTCACAATGGCTTCGATCTACCTCAATGCGCTGCACTATCCCTCTACAATCTATGGGGTGTCGATGGCCACTCTGGTGCCGATGGTGGTGTTCCTCTCAATTGAGTTGGCTTTGCAACAGATGGAGATCAACCATCGCCGCAATGAACTCATTCTGACCCGAAAAAAGTTAAATGAACAAGTGCAAAAAATACGGGCCGACCTCGACAAAATACAAGCCGATCAAATACAACTTTCCAACGAGCAAGATTCAATCATCGCTGCCAAAAGGGCTGATATTGCCTTGATAAACGACGAAATTAGGCAACGATATGAACAGTTGGAGGCGGTACGTTTGGAATTAGCTCAGGCAAAAGCTGCGCTCAAAACGGCTGGAAATTGCGTAATTGATTGGCACTGCAAAGAAGCAAATTTACTCCGCCTCGATGGGATGCTGGCCGCAGGGGTGACGTTTACCGAGGCTGCACAAATACTTAATATTGCACCGAATACCGCCCGTAATTGGGCTAAGAATTTGAACGGTGACAGCTTGAGTAAGGGTGAGGTACAGCAATGATGAGCTTATCCCACCAAACCCGTATTGCGATCAGTCTGGTAATGGAAGATGACACTGGTCAGGTGGCTCAGTTCTTGGCTGTAGTAACTGCTCTAATGGGATTATTGTTGAAGTTTAGTCGCTGGACAGCATCGGCAGTTGTATGGATTACCGACTTCATCGAGGCCGTCGACTTTACACTCAAAGTCTTTAGCATTGGAGTAAACGCCCTCGTGTTCGGGTTGGGAGTGCGGATATGATGACCCGATTTGTTTTACCCGTTACCACCGTTATAACCGCCGTTATCTCGCTAGTGTTTTATGATACGGTGGCCCGACTGGTGGTCATTGCCGGGTATGGCGTACTGGCAATTGCCGGGACGCTAGCTATTGGTATTGGGTTTTTCGGCTCCTGGATTCTGGCCGAAAAGGTGAGAATGATCCGCGCCCGCCGCATTGAGGCCGAGAAATCCGCCCATGTGATGGTGGTGAGCGACAACGGGCAAAGTTGGGTGCGGGACACCGATCCGCGCGCCACCTGGCGCAATCTGACCGATACTCCCCAGCTTTATGTTAATGGCAAACAAACAATGCCTGCCGATTGGGAGATTGAACTTCACCGGCTCAAATTGGCGGCAATGGCCCAAACCCGTACCGCCGCCCAAGTGATACCGGGCAATGCTACGCTGTTGCCAGAACCAACCATCATGCCGCTTGACCTGCTAACTGTCTTCACCCAACCCACCCAGGCGTATGCCATTATCGGTGGCCAACAGACCGGCAAAACCTGGCAGGCCCGCCATATTGCCACCTATTGGGTGCAGCAGGGCATCAAGCCGGTGGTGATTGGGCCAAAATGGGATAAGGGCGAGTGGGGCGGCTGTTATCTGATTGGCGGAGGCGGCGATATGGCCGCCCTTGAATGGGGCATCACTCTGGTGCGCCGGCTGGTTGAGCAGCGCCACGCCGCGCCGATGGCGCACAAGAGCCATCCGATTCAACCCATTTTCTTTGACGATTGGACGCCGATAGTTGACGCCGTACCCAACGCCCGCGCCTTGGTACTTGAGGCAACCACGCTGTACGCCTCGGTCAATGTGGTTTTGTACTTCATTTTGCACAGCGATACAGCTAATGCCTGGGGTGTTGACCGCAAAGGGGCCGCACTTAAAGACAACTTTGTGAAGCTGTTCATCCAACCGGCTTATGATGACACCGGGCTGATCCTCCGCCGCCAAACGCAGGGAGTTGTACGGTTTGCCGGGGAGAACGTAGACAGGCCGGTGAAGCTGTTCACCACCCCCCCACCGGCGCTGACTGCACCCGTTATCATCCCCACCCCGCAAGCCGAACCCTCACAACTTGAGGCTCAGGTTTTGGAATTGCACCGGCAAAGGGCCAGCCTGCGCGAAATCAGCCAGGCGGTTTTTGGCGATGGCAAATTCGGCAAGTATTGGAATGACAAGATCAAGCAAATCCTGAACAACTACGGGGTGAGTAGTGAGTAAAGCAGGCGAGTAGGGGGCTACTCACCCTTCACTACTCACTACTCGCACTTTTTCCTCAAGGAAAGGCAACCAAAATGACAACCGCACTTGTGACCACCACTCAGCATTTCTACGGAGTTGACCCATTTACTGTTATCAACCAGTCCCAACTTCAACCCAGCACCAAACAGCAGTACACCCGCGCTTTGGAAAAATATCTGGCAACCGGCGCAAACCTGACCGATACCCAGGCTCTGATTGAATACGCCAGCAAGTTGAAAGCCAGTGCCCGCGCTTTCCTCAAGGCCGCGCTCAAGCTATGGGCCGAACGGGTTAAGACGATCTTCAAGGGGCAGGCCACGCCGGAAAACGTGGCCGCGATTCAGGCCAGTATTTACCGGCTGGAAGCCCTGAATGAAGCCGTTGAAACCAGAACGGCGAAAGGAACGAAGGCGCACACCTGGTTGTCGCTGCTGGAAGTGAAGGCGCTGTTGGGACAATGCGATACCAGCACGGTACAAGGCAAACGGGACAAGCTGGCGTTGGGGCTGCTGTTGGGGGCCGGCCTGCGCCGGGAAGAATTGGCCGGGCTGCGCTTTGAGGGTGTGAAGCAGCAGGGCAGCCGCACCGTGCTGGAAGTGACCGGCAAGGGAGCGAAACTGCGGGTTATCCCTATTTGTAAGTCGCTTGCCGAGGCAATCGAGGAAATGAAGCTGCTGGTGAATGGGGGCTTTGTGATCCGGGCAATGAACAACGGGCAGCTTGGCGAAACCATTACCGGCGTAAGTCTCTATAACCTTGTTGCCAAGTACGGGGTGACCATTGGCAAGTCCAATTTGCAACCCCACGATTTACGACGCACCTACGCCCGGTTGGGGTACGAGGCCGGGATAGGCATTGCCCAAATCTCAAAACTGCTGGGACACTCCAACATTGCCACCACCCAACGTTATTTAGGCATTGGGCTCGATTTACGACAAACGATAAGCGACTTTATTCCGTTTTAGTTGACATCAGGGAACTAATCGTTCTTGCAAGAATCGACATTTGAATCACTCAAGCCGAGAAAGGGTAATAATGCTACAACAGGACACCAAACAGACCCTATTTGATGCCACCGTATTAAAAACCGCCATTCTTTATTGCCGCGTCAGTACCGATGAGCAAGCCGAAACCGGCACAAGCATCGATAACCAGGTGCAAGTCGGTTTAGCCTACGCCAAGGAGGCCGGGTTATTTGTGCCGGCTGAATTTGTGTTCAAAGAAGATTTCAGCGGTAAGACATTGGAGCGGCCGGAATTGATCAAAGTAAGAAAGCTACTGCAAACCGGCCAGGCTCAGGCGCTGATTGTCTATAAGGCTGATAGGTTGGACCGCAGCGAATGGGGTGCAAACCTGATTCACCTGCTCGGCGAGCTAAAGTCACTTGACGCCGAGCTGCATTATTCAGAGGATCGCGTAAAAGTAGACTTGAAGAACCCGTTTGAAGTTTTTATGCACGGCCATTTTAAGGGATTCTTTGCCGGTGAGGATCACCGGGCAACGGTGGTAAAGCTACTCAAAGGCCGGCGCAATAAAGTTAAGGATTATGGATCGGTAATGGTTTCATCAAGACCGCCATTTGGTTATGACGTAATTAAGATGCCGGTACCGGAAAATCCTAAAATGCAAAGACAAGAACTGATTATTAACGAAAGTGAAGCGGATGCAGTTAGAAAGATTTACCAATGGTATTTATTTGGGGATGAGGACGGGGTACCGTTGGGTTTTGTGGCAATTACTCAAAAATTAATGGCGTTAGGAATTCCAACAAAAGGCGACAAAAACCGGAAAATGGGTAAAAAACATATCGGCAAATGGTACCCTTGCGTGATAGGTGGAATCTTGAAAAATGAAACCTATGCCGGTGTTTGGAAGTATGGGAAGGATCACCCCGATAATTGTGTTTTGGAAAAAGAGGTGTTGGAAGTAACTGTGCCGGCTATCATTCCCCGCGATATGTGGCAATTGGCGCAAGAACGCCGAAAAATCAAATTGCACAGTACCAGCCGCAAATACGAATACTTGTTATTGGGTCGGGTGATCTGTGGCCATTGTGGAATGAAAATGACGGGCGAAAACAAACAAGCTGGAAAATACAGGTATTATTTTTGCCCAGCAGCTAAAGGTACATCTTTTAGGCGCTGCGAAAGCCATACCAGATACCGAGTAGATAAAGTTGATGCCGTTGTGTGGGAATGGCTCACAAGAATTTTCACCGATGAAACCGGGCAAGAACTCAGAGACGGGCTGGCAGGCTATCGGGCAAAGAAAACAGGAGAGGGAGAAAGTATTGAACACGATATAAAAATTGCTGACAAGTCAATTAAAGAAATTGAAGGTCGATTAGAAAGTTTGTATCAAGATCACCGCGCCGCAAGTAGTGAATATCTCAAAAAACGAATTGAAAGCGATATGCAATTACTGGAGGCGCAATTAAAGAGCCAACAACTAAAAGCGACTGAATATCGCCAGAAATTGGCCGAACACACGGTAACACCACAGGATGAAATCAAGCTATTGGAATTTGCGGCTCATTTACGGCCACGTTGGGCGGCGATAAGCGAAGACATAGAAAGCAAGAAAGCAGTCCTATCCCGGTTTAACATTACAGTTAAACTGCAAATAATTGACGGCAAACGGTATGCAATTGTCACTGGTAAGATTGTGCCTGATGAAGAAGTTTTGCCGATAAAAAATGGTACTACTTGAAACCAAAATAGGGAAATCAGCCAGAATCAAAATGTGAACTTTTACACAAACGGGATTTTACAAGTAACGCGCAAAAGATGGTATCATACAACATTAATCCGGCACTTATCGTACCTGGCGTTGTTTTCAGCTTTATTTAAGAATCTTCCACTATTCTAATCATCAACTCTGAAAAGCTCGGAGGAGACCATTTCTACGTCTGCCCAACACCTTACCAATCCCGCCTGGACCGTGAGCGATGTTCACGGCCAGTACAGCTACACCAACCCCCACGCCGACCTGTACCTGTACCTGAGCCAGTGGTCCGATATGGAAAGTTATCTCAATGTGGGCTACTCCCGGCCGGGGCAGTACCATTTGCACACCAGCAGCCATTTGCGGCTGATCAACCGGCTGGCCGAAGGGCTGTTGCAACTGCACGCCGTCGGCCCCCACGCCGATGACAACCGCCTGCTCGATGTGGCCAGCGGCCGGGGCGGCGCAGCCGTACACGCCCGGCAGCGCTTTGGCCTGCAAGTAACCGGCGTGGATATTACGCCCTACAACGCTCGCCGCGCCGCCAGCAACGCCCGCGAAAATGCCGCCTGGCCGGCGGTGCGGTTTAATATGGGCAACTCGATGCGGCTGCCGCTGGCCGATGGGTCGTATCCGCTGGTCTGGTCCATCGAATCGCCGGCGCACTTTCCAAACAAGCCGGCTTTTCTGGCCGAAGTGGCTCGCGTGCTGAAATCCGGCGGGGCATTCACCTTTGCCGACTTGCTGGTGGTAGATAATGTGGCCACTGCCTCGCTGGAAAACCGGCAAATCTACGCCGATTTTCTGCGCACGTGGGACGTGCCGTACCTGGAAACGCTGTCGAGCTACAAAACCGCGCTGTACAACGCCGGGCTGGAACTAAAACACACCGAAATTGTTACGCGCTACAACCTGGATATTCTCAACCGAGATTGCGCCCTGTTTTTGTGGTTATCCAAACCGCGCTGGCTGTACAACAGTTACAAGCGGTATCTCCGCTGGCGCACCGGCGCTAACCTGGATAACGTGTACCAGCATGTGCTGGCCAGCCATCGGGCGCTGAAACTGGGCATGATTGATTACGGCCTGTTTTGGGCCGTTAAGGTTTAATGGTCTGTCCAAAAATTGAGCAGACAGGGGGAAAAGGGGGACACCCCCCATCCACCCCCGGCCTGCGGCGCTTTATCTGAAATTTTGGGCCGTTAAGGTTTGATGGTTACTTGATAGCCTTTCTATTGGAAGTCTCAAAAGATATACACTTTTTTGAACTGGCTGAATTGATAACAGCATAACCCCAAAACCACAAGCACTCAATCGAGTGCTTTTTTGTTACAAGTATCAGTAACTACCACATAACCACCTATATGTAGTAGCGAACACATTTAGGCTACAATATAGCCTAGAACAAAGTTGCTATTGAGGGTGAATTCCTTGTCCAATCTCAAAAACCGTGATACAATATTTATGCTTTTACCTACAATATCTTGTGCGACAAACGTTTTATGCAACAGTCTCCCCCACCGGCAAAGCCGGGCTGTTGCAAAATATCCGCGCAATGCCGCGTATGGTTTCTGTTGGGGGGGGTAAAAGCAAAGCAGAGAGGCTACTTAACCCACCCAAATAAGGTGGGTTTTTTATTTTAAACTTTCACGAGGTTAACTAATGCAACACGACTCGATGATCAGTTTAAGGTTGAGCGAAGACCATCGCCGAAAGCACACAATTACCGTCAGGCTGTTGGATGTCAACCGTTCACGGTTTATTGAAACCGCTGTAGACACCAACATTCAGCAACATGCACGGCCAGCAAGCGGTGAACAATTGGAGGTCAACCGACAATGAACGCCTGGGTTGAGATTGCCCGAATATTTTTAGAGTTGGAAATCGAGCTACAGCAAAACGCCGCTGCCGGGTCACTCGCCAAAGTACCACCGACAGCGGCAACCGAAGCAAGCACAACAGCCGCTCGGCTGAATAATGATACCCGCGATGGCATTGAGTTGCAAGATAGAGACACGGGAGAGTAGTAACAATAGAGCCGGGCAAAACCCGGCTTTTTTTGGCCCCGTTCAAGGAATGTCTTTATATCGCCGCCATTGATGTCTGTAAACGGCGATAGGCCTCATTAAGGTCGTTCACTCAAAGCATCATTCCTTTGCTCAAAACCTACTCACAAAGGGGGATTCCTCAAGGAATCCCCCTTTGCTTCTGAGCGTGTTCTGTGACCACAGCACGGTGCTATGACAAATGTCACCCCTAATTTATGACAATTGACAGTGTTACCGGTATCCTTAATATGCTATGATTGAGACATTGAAAAAAAGCCGATAGTTATCAGTCTACTTCTGGCTGAGCGATCTTACCCTGACGAAGAATTGAATTTACGGAAAGATATCCATCAAACCGTCCATACGGATATTAACAGTAGATGGATATATAATGTCTCGTATTTAGCGGGAAAGCATATATGTACCCATGCAAACAAGCTGATTGTAGATTTTGGAACCACGTATAGTTGTGTCAATAAGTAGATTCTCAGTACACTTGGTGAATAGAGAACTATAACAGCGCTATGCAAGCTATTCCGAGAGATGTTTTTCAACTTAGTTGATTAACTGGTCTATTTCACATCCAATCATTTCTTGACATTCAAAAAAGTAAATAATGTTGCAGATTGGTTTCACTCATTAGGGTATTTGATTAAAAGCGGACTGTCGAAATGATTTTTGTTACTGGCGCGACAGGATTTCTAGGACGTAACTTATGCAAACATTTGGTGAATCAGGGGTATAAATTACGTGCATTAATTCGACCTACTAGTGATGCCACTTTTTTGAACGATTTAGGGGTAGATGTCGTAGTTGGGGATTTATGTGACGAAACGGTTGTTCAGGTCGCGTTGGACGGTTGTGAGCAAGTAATTCATGCAGCGGCAAATTTCCGCCTTTGGGGAGCATCAGAAACTTTTGAAATAGCCAATGTATTAGGGACAAATAATCTATTGAAGGCTGCCTCAATGACCAATGTCCGACAATTTGTTCACATTAGCACCATAATTGTGGTCGGACCACAACCAAGAAATACTATTATAACAGAACAGATCCCATGTACCCCTTATCCCGGTGATCACTACGCATGTACGAAATTGAAAGCAGAGAAACTTGCACTGTCATATTTGAATAGAGGTTTAAATGTTGTTGTCTTGCGTCTCGGGGCGCTGTACGGGCCATGGGGGCACTATGCCTTTAATCGTCTATTTTTTGAGGAATTTCTGAATGGCTGGCGTGTTCAGGTTAATCGAGGACGACACATAACTTTCCCATGCTATGTGGGTGATGCTGTTGTTGCTATCGAGTTAGCACTTAGGAATGCGCACATTGACCAAAAGTATAATATTTGCGGTAAGTGCATGACCCATTCTGAAATTAACACAATCGTGAGCCAGTTAGCTGGAAAAGGCCACTGGCGTATAAATCTTTCCAAGAACGTAATGGTAAGTTACGCACATATACTAGAATTATTGGCAAGATTTACCCGACGAGAACCATTTTATCCTCTAAATCTTGTTCCTTATGTTTTTGAAGATTGGATTGTGAGCACTGAGAAAGCTTGTAATGAACTAGGGTTTGTTCCTACTTCGTTTGCAGAAGGAGCAAAACGAACTTTGGAATGGTACAAGTCGATTAACTTCCAATAAAGGAGTTATTCAATGGCAAGATCACCTTATCTAGACCAATCTAGACTGCTCACATTCTTCAATACTCCTTTGGTGATACGGGTATTCAGATTCCCTATAATTCGGTGGGTTCTCGATATTATCGTATTTGTAATCTCAAGACGATACAAAGCAAAGGTATTGCCTACTCCAACCGAATCCCGTTTAGAATCCACATTGAATATGGTTGTCCGTGACGTTGTCAAAGATTTAGGATATGTAGGAGCTATGGTTGCCACGAGGGAGGCTGATGACTCACTCCCCGTACGTGCCTATTATGTAGATCCCGATGTAATGACTCAAGAAGAGATTGAAAACTGGGAACGAAGAATTTCCAAAATTGTTTTCAAGAAGGTTGGTCTTAAAGCCCCTATTGCTCGATCCTATCTGAAGAATAAACGATTTAAAAATAATCTTAGTGTACGAGCCATTATGTCTGAAGGCGGCCCTCGAATTATAACTCACCATGAACTTTTTTCTCTTTTTACTCCGGTTGTCCCAAGTATCTTACGAGGGTTAATTAGAGGACTTCAAAAAAACAAGTTGGGAGTTAGTCAAGTAGCCGCCGTTCCTTTTTTTCTTGAGGGTAAAAGCAGAGACAGTAATAGCGTTGTAGGGAATTTATTTGTCTTAGCACGAAATGAAATTTCGGGAGATAGCAAAAAACGCCTCGAAGCTTTTGGTCGGATGGCTGCCATTGCGATAGAAAATGAACGTCGTTTACAACAAGAAAATCGTCTAAATGGGCAGGTGCAAGCGTTACAAAGTACCATCTTTAAAATTCAAACCTGTTTAAAAAATGAGCAAGCAATTCAGGATATTCTTGATGATATTGTTATTGGGGTGGTCAAAAATTTGGGGTATGTGGGGGCTATGGTAGCCATACGTGAAGACGATACACTGCCAGTCAAAGCCTATTTTGTCGACCCTAACGTGATAACTGAACAGGATATTAAGAAGTGGGAACGTAGCCTCTCCCAGATTGTGGGTACAGATATAGGTTTAAAAGCCCCTATTGCTCGAACTTATTTACACGATGATAGATTCAAGAACAACCTTAGTTTTCGAGCAGTTATGGCCGAGGGAGGACCTATAGAAGTTCCTGATAAAGATTTATGTAGTCTTTTTGTGCCGGTGGTTCCTGAGTCTCTTCGCCCGGTTATTCGGAGAATCCAGGAGATTCTTGACATAAATCAGGTAATTGCTGTTCCTTTCTTTCTTGAGGAAGAAAAGGGGAGCAGTACTCAAGTTATAGGTAATCTCTTTGTGGTTTCCAGAGAGGTGTCATTCAGCCAGAAAGAAATCAAGATATTAAAAACATTTGCTCAACAAGCTGCAATTGGTATTCATAATGCGCAACTATATCACGATGTTCAATCTCTTCGGCACAACCTTGAGATTGCTTATGGAGAGGAAAAAAAGTGGCGTGAAGAGATTCAAGCCCTTCAACACGATATTGCCATTGCGTATCAAAAGGAAAGATATCGTCGTGAAGCAGCAGAGAAAATAGCACAAATAGCAGATAAGTTTAGCAATATTCGTCATAATTTGCGTGGGGAGTTAGTAAAGCTGCAAATATTAGCTGATGAAGCTCTGGAGGAAAATGCTCAAACCCCACTACCGGATTTAGTACAAGAAAATTTAAAGGAAATCACTGACATAGTAGAAGTTACCCTTGATTTGGTAAAAAGCCTTAAAGAAGAAGATATTACCCTCGATTTAGCAAAGAGCCTTGAAAATCCCTCTCACCTGGTTAATTTTGAAGAAAAGGACATACGCGAATATATTATCGAGGCTAGAGCCAAATCTCCGCGACTATCCGAGCGACCAAATATAGAAGTTGTTCTAGATTTATTCGATGAGGAGCTTCTCGTTCGATCAATTGGTGATCTTACAGAAGTTTTTACTATTTTACTTAATAATGCTGTGGATGCGATGGGAGAGAATGGTAAAATTGTTATATCTGACTATTTAGATGGTGAAAAATGGGTGGTAATATCTGTTAGTGATACCGGACCAGGTGTCCCTCAAGAATACCGAAAAAAGATATTTGAAGATAAGTTTTCAACAAAAGGGGCAGGGGGTTTTGGTTATGGCCTGTTCTATGCTAGAACTGCGTTGACCTGGATGAATGGTGAAATTTGGCTTGCTGAAGAAAATGGCTCCAAGTCAGGTGCAACCTTTTTGGTTAAATTACCAATTGCAAACTCCAATTAGCTGTATGATTAACAATTGTATTTTTGTGTTTTTGAATCCAATTTATTTACCGAAACTCACTACAGGATCTTGGCTATATTTTGTTATGGAGGATGCCAATTATGAAACCCTTGAGCGATTGTAGGACAATATTGCTTGTTGAGGATGATGATTTTTACATAAAACGTCTTGTAAAGATATACCAAGATGCCCTGTCTCCCCTGCGGATTTCCAATGTTGAGGATAAAGATACTGATGTAATTTTAGTAGTCGCAAAGACACTTGAAGAAGCAAAAAATACATTAGCAAATAGAAAAGTGTATCTGACTACCGTTGACATTAATCTTCGTGGAGAGAAATATAAAGGTCAGGCCGCTGAAGGAATGGAAATTCTCAAAGAGATAGATAATCTCTATCCAACTGTATGCCCTATAGTTGTTAGTTCCGAAGAACCAAGCTTGCATATGAGGAAAGCACTGCTTGAATATAAGGCTATTGATTATATTCAAAAAAGCGAATTGCGTCCCCAAAGGACAGAATTGATAAAGAAGATAAAGAATCTTTTAAAGACTACATTTGTATATTCCGAGGCAATGCGTCTTTTTGATAAACGCTTATGGAGTCAAGCTGAATTGGTCTGGCAAACTATCACTAAAGACAATCCTGATTTTGTTAAAGTTAACGACCGAAGGAATCTTGGTGAACAACTTGATGAAAAAAAGAGCGATGTCACTAATTTACCAGGGCGTGAATGGGTCTGGGCAGAGTTAGACTCACTCCGTAAAGATATGTCTCGGTCTGATTGGGCTATTATTCTTGTAAGCATAGAGAGCTTTAAATCATTTCATGATCGAAGTTTAAAAGAAGGTGAAGACGTACTTAAACTAGTAGCTCATCAATTAAAAAATATAGTAGACCAGGCAATAAGTGACAGTTTTCCTTCCATATCAGATATACTTTTGCAGTTTCAGCAATCAAATAAAGAGAAGATTGTTGAGGGTGTTTTTTTGGGTGAAATTGAAAATACGGGTCGTTTTTTATTGGTGACGCCATCAGTGCAAATTGCAGAAGATATCAAAGAAATGATTGAAGCGAGATTGACACCAGAAATTTTTAAAACGTTTTATCGGTTTAAAGAGCAGGAAGCGGGTTATGTTATAGTCAATGACCAAAAAGTGGATTTGATGTCGGTAATAACGGAAATAAGAACCTGTGACGATATTATGGGAGCCGATGGTATAGATAATGGGAGGATTCCTCTTCCAATTGACGTATTTGAGAGCCGGATGTTTGAATATCACCTAAACGATGCAACACCTGAAAACCAGATTTTAAGTGAAACTTCACGCGATGATAATGATAGAAAAAAGAAACGGCGGTTCCCCTTTTCCTAGTCAGAACTCAACTGTTCCTACAACACTGTGATGGTTAGGCGGGAATTGGGAGGATTTTAGTGATGACAGATAAACATCGGATACTAGTTGTAGAAGATGATATTGGTTGGCAAGGGATTATTCGAAAGGCATTGGAAAAATATGGGTATTCGGTTATTCACGCTAATAACATAGACGAGGCCAAGTTAAGATTACAAGAATATCAATTCTCATTAGCAACCGTAGACTTAAATTACAAGGAAAACCAATCTACCCCAGAGCAGGAGTATGGCACAGACTTACTTGAATATATTAAACACAATTATCCAGAACTTCCTTGTATAATAATTACAGCTTCAGATGATAGGGACGAGGAAAGCGCGGTAGATTTGGTACTGGATTTCAAACCTGTTGTCAGAAGTTATTTAAAGAAAACTGCTCAAATCCGCAATACTTTACCCAAGAAGATTGAAATGATATTGGCTACATGTAATAAATCCGACAAAGATATATCCGAAAAACCTCAGCCTAAATATGGACTAGGAAAAGAGATTTTTATCTCGTATGCATGGGGGGGCGAGAGTGAGGAAATTGTCAACCAACTGGACGAAGTTTTACAGTCAAAGGGTATTACCATTGTTCGGGATAAACGGGATCTAGGTTTCAAAGGGTGCATAAAGTCATTTATGGAGCAAATCGGCCGAGGCAAAGCCGTTATTGTTGTAATCAGTGATAAATATTTAAAGTCAGAGAATTGTATGTTCGAACTCTTACAAATTGCCAATCACGGTCAGTTTTATGATCGAATTTTTCCAATAGTGCTGGCTGATGCCAAAATTTATAAACCTATCAATCGAATTAAATATATCGATTATTGGGAGAGTCAGATTCGAGAGTTGGATGAGGCGATGAAGAGTGTTGGTTCTGCTAATTTGCAAGGAATTCGTGAGGGCATTGATTTATATACTGAAATACGCACTACTATTGCCAAATTGACAACTATACTGACGGACATGAACGCCCTTACCCCTGACATGCATCGTGCGTCCGGTTTTAGAAAATTAATTGAGTCAATTGAGGAAAAAATTAATCGAAGCAATTAAGGGCCGAATCGTTTTATTTAACGCTAAATCGATATAGTTTTTAATAATAACATGTTTGAGATGACAAGTTATTCATAACTATCCACTGGTTATACGGTCCTATATTCCTCATTCCTCAAGGAATCTTCTTGGCTGAGATGTATAGACTCAGAACTTAACCCCGGCCGGGGGAAGTCACCCATGACTAGCCCCTGGCCACCATCAGTGATTAAACCACACCAAAAAAGCCCGATTTTGTAGGGAATTTGTTCAGATTTGATTCTGCGCCGGGACATCGTAGTTCTTGTACGCGCCAGCGCCCACGTTAAACCCGCCATCGCTCACCAATGGCGTCCTGAACTTCGCTTGGGTGTAGCCGCCCCAGGCATAGTGACGCAGCACTTCTTCGAGCGTCCAGTCCATCACCCCGTTGGAATAGTGGACGTTCCAGAAGTCTACGTAGTTGTCGTACTGGATGATCTTGTCCTTACCGGGGTAAAGGGTGTCCCACTGGATACCGGCGTGACCACGGCCAACGATGCCAAACCGCCCTGCGCCGAAGCGCCCGGCCTTGTAGCTGAAAGCAAAGCGCCATTGGTTTGGCGCTGCGTTAGCCAATGCGGTAGCCCGGTAGAAGCAGTAGATTGTCCCCCCGGAGACAATCAGCTTCAAATCAGCCGGTTTGCCGGGGGTAATCGTCCCGGCTTCGGGGACGCATTGCGCCACGGCCATGTGCAGGTATTTCTCGTTGGTCGCCCAATTAACGTCGCTTTCGTCGTAGTCAGACACCACCAGGTAGAGCTTGTTTGTCCCAACGCTACAGCCGTTTTTAGTGTAGTCCGTCCGGTCAAACCGTTCCGCTTTCCACGTGTCGTCAGTGTGTGACGAGTAGCGCAAGTCGCTGTTGGCCTCCCACACAAAGGCGTACTTCTTGCCCAACTCCGGCGAGTGGCAGATCAGCCCGGCCATACACGCTTCCTGCCCGACCATCGTTAGCCCCAACGGGTTAGGGTTAGGCGGATTCCAGCGCGGGCCGGTGTAGCTGTCTTTGTGCCAGCTTATACCCGTAATCAACCCATTGGATTTGGTGACGTTCTGGTAAGTTTTCTCTCCTGACCGGGCCTTAAAATCAAACTGGTTGACGACACTGTATGGGCTACCAAAGCGCACCGAGGCTTGCACCGCGCCATCAATGCCGGGGTCGCCGCTGATCCACGCGATGTCTTTGAACCACGAGCCTTTGAAACGCTCGCGCGTGTTCAGCACCGAGCCGGGATTGCCCACGTCGCCATCGCCGCCCCCGGTCATCGCGTAGGGGAATGACCATAGCCGGTAGACCAGAGTATCATTCAGCCCGTAGGGGGCGCTGCTAAAATAGATGTTATCCCACGTGGCGGTAGTCACCCCCCAAAAGCCGTTGGTGAAGCTGATACCGTTGACGTTGGTCTGGTGGGGGCCAATGAACACCGTATCCTGCGGCAGAATGTCCTCAATGCCTTCGCTTTTGGCATCTGATATTCATCCGGGCCAGACGATTCCTCAAGGAATCCGCGTATGGTATACTGAAGCGTGGAGGTGCAGGAATGGACGACAAAAGACGCCTTATTGTGGCTGTGGCGTTACCGTTGATTGTAGGGGGAGTTGGAGGAATAGCGACCAGTTCATCGGTAACAACGTGGTATCCCAGCCTCAACAAGCCGAGCTTTAACCCGCCCGGCTGGATATTTGGGCCGGTATGGACAACCCTGTACGTGATGATGGGGGTAGCTTCGTGGCGGGTGTGGCGCAAAGGAGAACGACAAGCCCTATCCTGGTATGGGATACAACTTGCGCTAAACCTGCTCTGGTCAATCCTATTCTTCGGGCTGCGCCAGCCGGGGGCAGCGTTAGTGGAAATAGTGGTGCTTTGGGCCGCTATTCTGGTGACGGCTGTAAAGTTCGCTCGCGTAGATACGTTAGCCGGGGTGCTGATGGTGCCGTATCAATTGTGGGTGAGCTTTGCGGCGATACTCAATGGCGCAATCTGGTGGCTAAACTGGGAGTAGGGCGGGGGCAAAAAAGTTTTTTTTGCTGCGTGTGTGTGAGCAAACAATGCCCATACCGGCCATTTTTGGCTAAATTCAGTGATTATTCGCAGCCGGCAGTGATTATTCCCGGCTACCCGGTTTATCCTCGTCTTCGGTGTCGATAATCTCCAGATGGATGCCGGCTCGTTCCAATTCACGGACAAAGGCTACCCCTTCTCTCAGGCTGTCGCCGGTAGCCCAGCCTCTCGTGGCGACAATAACGCCAATCTGCTCCTGAAGGAGATTGGCGATCTTAAATTCTTTGTGGGATGGGTTGTAGTTATAGTGAAATTCATTGGCAACTTCGATACCATTCGCCTGGCAGTATTGTCGACATTTTGCCAGACATTCCTTCAATGCAGCTTTATCCGTATTGTATCCACTCAAGTATATCCCTATAATACCTTTAACCTCTGCCAGGCTTTCCGGCCGATTGTTTCTCATCCTTTCAAGCAGGTGGGTAAACTCGGGTTGTAGTGCACTGTGTTCTTCTGCGGCACGGATAAGGATGCTATACGCTAACCATAGTCTGTCTTTTTGAAGTTCACTAAATTCAACATCATCTGCCTCTTTGAGTGGTGCGTGGCAGTTTGGGCACGTATTTACCGGCTTCTTTCTGTCCCCCTCATCGTAGAATTGGGGTGGGGTGCTCGTTATTACCCCAATATTGTACCCGCATTCAACACAATATTCGGACCACATCGTGCTGTTTGGTTTTGGTGGATCATCCGGCCGCTTTAGAGCGTCGCGAATCGCGGCTTCAGTTTCATCGTCGTACTTTAACCGCCCCGGCGATAGTTTTCTGTCACAACCAGGGCAGTGCGTAACCTGTTTGGGTTTATCACCACGCCCCTTCACGTAAAATAGCGGCGTTGAATGGCTGCCGAGCGAGGCAGATGATCTGGTCCCCCAAATGGGATGACCGCACTTCCGGCAGAACTTGGCTGACATTCCACCAAAAGAGCGTACCGGCACCTTTGGCGTTTTAACCGGCGGTTGGGTTGGTGGTGTAGGTTTCACTGGCTTTTTGGTCCGGCTTGCCAACTCCCGGTCTATCTGCTGCCTCAGTGCAGCCAGTTCTTCATCCGACATTTCGCTGTAATCGTTTGTCATAAAAGCCCTCACTGGGATAGTTTTTGTTTGACGATTCCTAGAGGAATCTGACGTTCACGCCGTTGGCAATTCCTCTAGGAATCCCGCTGCCGGAGGGTTCGCTTGCGATACCGGGCTACCGGTTCGGCGTACTGGTTGCGGTCGTAGATGTCGGTGATCATCCGGGTGGTGGTGTGGCCGGTTACTTTCTGCACGTGCTGGATCGGCGCGCCGCCATCCAGCATATCCGTCACCAGCGCCACTCTGAATGAGTGGGGCGTGACTTTGCTCTGAACACCGGCTTCCCGGCAGTACCAGCTCACCAGTTGGTTAAGCGCCACACCCAGCAGGTGTTTGTCCGGGTTGACCACGGTGTAAGTCGCTTCTTCTGCCCGGCCAACCTTCCGAACCTGACAGAATAATGGATAGTCCGGGTGAGCCAGTTGCCCGCTCTCATCGAGCCACTGCTGCACCACGTAGGCGGTGTAGCTCTCCAGGCCGATTTCCCGCAGTTTGTTGCCCTTACCGTGCCGGACAATTAACGTTGGCACCCCATTCTTGACCACCAAATCACCGGCTTTGAGTGAGGCCAGTTCATTGCGGCGCAGGCCGGTATCGAGCCACAACCGGAACAGGGCGTAATCGCGGCTACCTTTCAGGCCGGGCTGCTCGGCGGCGAGTGCCAGCAGCCGGTCTTGTTCATCGGGGGTAATTGTGCCGTGGTGCTGGCTGGTGACTTCGGGAGAAGATAGCCGCTCCCGAATGTAGTCCAGAAACTCGCGCGGATAGAGACCGAGAAAGGTGGCTTCGGTGAGCAGTTCGCGGACGGCGGTCAAGCGGCGGGCGATGGTCGCCGTGGCGTAGGGCCGGCCGGTGTGGGCGCTGATCTGCTGCTTGAGCCATTCGGCATAGGCCGCGATCAGAGCCGGGTCAAAGTGTTGAAAGTCGCTGTCAGCCAGATTCCTAGAGGAATCCACCCCGAGGAAAGCGGCGAAGTGTTGCAGGTCATCGGCATAGGCTGCGCGGGTGCGCGGGCTGGTTTTGTTCATCAACAGCCGGTCTACGACGCTGAGTTGCCGGGGTTGGATGGGTTGAAGGGTGTTCATGGGTGTGCCAATCTGCTAGATTTAATGCCAATTAGGTATAGCAGATTTTAGCTCAAATGTTCTAATTAGGCAAATTTTCTCTGAAAAACTGGGCTAAATTGTGGGTGCGGATTCCTTGAGGAATTGTTGCGGGCCGGATTAAATAGGCCACCGGGGAATCGAACCCCGAACCCACGGATTAAGAGTCCGTTGCTCTGCCAATTGAGCTAGGGGCCTGAGTACTGACTATTTTGCTGACTCTTATGAATTAGGACATGAGTGACGGTCTTCTATGCCATTGGTCGCCTCTTACGCTACTTCCAGTTTGTTGAGTTCGTCTCGTTTGGTGCGCCAGCCGGGCATCACCCGATCCAGCAGCGTGTAGAAGCGAGTGCTGTGGTTGTGTTCTTTGAGGTGGCATAATTCGTGGGTAATGACGTAATCAATGTACTGTTTAGGCACCTGAATTAGGTTCAGGTTGAGCAGGATTTTGCCCTCCGGGGTGCAACTGCCCCACCGGGTTGCCATCCGCCGAATTTCCAGCGGCGGGGTATCTAATTGCAGAAAACGCATCCGTTCCAGACATTGTTCCAGCCGCTCAGAGAACACCCGCCGGGCCTGGGCGCGATACCATTCCGTGAGCAGCAACTCCACCCGCCCGGTGTCGGTTTTTTCGCGCACGGTGATGTAAAAAAAGCCGCGCGCCAGTTTAACGCCTTCCGGCTCACCCTCCGCCACCTTGAGCCGGTACTGGCGGCCCAGGTAGCGATGGGTTTCACCGCTGACGTATTCCCGCGGCGGAACATGGGGCAGGTAGCCCTCAAATTTGCGCTGCTGGCGCAGAATCCAGGGGGCGCGTTGACGCAGCTTGGCCTCAATGGCCGGCAGTTCGGTGCCAACCGGCGCTTTGACGGCCACGCTCAAATCGGGATGCACGTCAATGGCCAGTGTTTTGCGGGCAGCAAAACTGAGCTGATATTGAATGGTGGTGGTGCCATATTGCAGGGTGTGCATTTCGCTCATCCCGGTTAACTTACAGGTGTTCCCGCTGTTTGGCAAGTTCCACTAAACTGCCGGACATCTGTTCGATATCGGCCAGGGTTAGCGGGATACCATAGCGCCCCTTGAGGCTGAACAGGTAATCTTCAATGTCGGCCTGCATCCGGCGCTGCACATCCAGGTTGCGGCTCCAGTCGGTCACTTTGCGGGCCTCAATCAGTTCTTCCACCCGAATAGCGGCGTCGGTGGTGATTTCGGTCAGGTCAGGCCCATCCATTTTCCCGGTGTACTGCTCCAGCGGGGCTTGCAGGGAGCCGTAGTAGGCCGGGGCGTGTTTGTAACGGTTCAGCCGGGCCGGGCGATCGGCGCTATGCCCCTGGCGCATCTGGGCCATAGCCGCGGTCACCTGCTCCAGATATTGGGCTTCGGTCAGGCGGCCCACGCGATAGGCTTCAATGGTCTCGTCGATGAGCCGGGAGAATTTTTTATAAAAAGCCGGGTCCTGATCCATATTTTCGGTGGCGGTCTGTTTAACCCGGTGGGCAATGGTATCGGCGCGGGCTTCGGCGCCGGTCAGGCGGGCCACTTCGGCGTCAAACTGCTCGGCGTTGAAGATATTTACCAACGCGGTGATGGGCCGCACGTCATCGGCTTTGATGTGGCTGTCCATCAGCTTGCGGATTTTGGCCTCGTACTCTTTGTAATCAATCACTTCGGCGTAGCGCTGCTTGACCGCGGCCCGCAGGTTGTGAAAAAAGCGCAGGTCGTCTTTGTAGCGCTGCATCAACCGGGGCGGAGTCTCCTCCTGAAAGGCCACGGTACTGAGGGCAACTTTGAAACAGCCGGCAAAGGCGGTCAGCGCCTCGTAAAATTTCTGGCGAATGTCTTCCGGGGCCAAAAATTGTTGCAGGGCTTCGATGTCACGCTGATTGGGCACGGTTTTGAACACGGCCCACAGATCGGCGTGGAGCTGCGGCAACCGGGCAATTTCGGCGCTGACATCGGTAAAGGCGTCCCGCACGTCGTCCGGGTCGTAGGCTTCCAGAGCGCTGTAGGTTTCCATCGCCTCGTTGAGTTCGCCCAGCACGCCGCGATAGTCAATAATGTAGCCGTAGGGCTTGCCTTCAAACAGGCGGTTAACGCGGGCAATGGCTTGCAGCAGGCTGTGCTCTTTGAGCGGCTTGTCAATGTAGAGCACGGTGTTACGCGGCTCGTCAAAGCCGGTCAGCAGTTTATCGACCACAATCAGCAGCTCTACCCCGTCTTCGCGGTGAAAATCGGCCTTGAGGCCCTGATTGTAGCGTTCCTCGCTCCCGTAGCGGTCCATCATCCGCTTCCAGAAGGCTTCCAGTTCCGGATCGCGGGGGGCGTCCACCTCCTCATTGCCTTCGCGGGTGTCCGGCGGGGAGATGATGACGGCAGACGTGACCAGCCCAAATTCATCGAGCAGGTGCTTGTATTTAAGGGCGATGCGCTTGCTGGGCGCGGCCAGTTGGGCTTTGAAGCCGGTATTTTTGTAGTTGGCCTGATAGTGTTCGCTCAGGTCGTAGGCAATCACCCGCAGCCGTTGCTCGGTCCGGTTCACCTCTTCGCCCCGGCTGAATTTGCGTTTGAGATCAAGCTGCTGTTCCGGGGTCAGCTCGCGGGTGACGCGCTCAAACCACTTGTCGATGGCGCTCTGGTCAACGTCCTGCTCCACCAACCGGCCTTCATACAGCAGCGGCACCACTGCGCCATCTTCCACGGCCCGGCGCATACTGTAGGTGTGGATAAAGCTGCCGAATTTTTGGACAGTAGTTTGTTTGTCCTTTTTGATCAACGGCGTGCCGGTAAAGCCCAGGTAGCAGCTTTTGCGGAACACCCGCCGCATTTTGGCCTGAATGCTGCCATACTGGCTGCGATGGCTCTCATCCACCAGCACAAAGACGTCGGGATCATCCACCCGCACCCGTTCTTTGGCCACGGTCTCAAATTTGTTGATGACGGTGGTGATGATGTCGGCCTGTTTGGCCCGCACCAGGTCAATCAAATCTTTGCCGCTGGGGGCTTTGACGGGTTTCTTGCCGCAGTGGGTAAAGGTGCGCCAAATCTGGTCATCCAGGTCAATCCGGTCGGTCACAATGATCACCCGCGGGTTGGGAATGTTGGGGTGCAGCGCCAGCGCCTTGGCCAGCATTACCATGGTAATGGATTTGCCGCTGCCGGTGGTGTGCCAGATAACGCCGCCGGTGCGCTCGCCCTGGGCGTTAAGGTGGGCCACCCGGCCAATGGTTTCTTTAACGGCAAAGTATTGCTGGTAGCGGGCAATCTTTTTAACGCCGTTGTCAAACACAATGAACTGGTAAACCAGTTCCAGCAGCCGCCTGGGGCGCAGTAAATTGTAAAGGGCCTCATCCTGCGCGGTGGGCAGGCGCGGCCCCAACTTATCAAAATGGGCGCGAATTTCGGCGGCGTAGTCGCGGTGCTGGTACAGGTGCTCCTGTTCGGCCTGGGTGAGGGGGCGGTTGATGAGGGGAAGCAAGGGGTGGTGGCCCTCACCCCCGGCCCCTTTCCCGGCGGGGGAGGGGCTTTCTTCTTTCCACACGGCCCAGAATTTGAGCGGGGTGTGGGTGGTGGCGTAGCGGGCATCGTTCTGGCTGAGAGCCAGCAGCAATTGGGAGTAAAGGAACAGGCCGGGGATTTCGTCCGGTTTCTGGTTGCGCACCATCTGGGTGATGGCCTGGGTGACGGCCTTTTCACCGCTGCCGGTAGTCAGGTCGGGCCGTTTGCATTCAATGACTGCCAGCGGAATGCCGTTGACAAAGCAAACAATATCGGGACGGCGGGTGCTGTGGCTGCCGCTGCGTTCCACGGCAAACTCATCGGTCACGTGGTAAACGTTGTTTTGGGGCTGCTGCCAGTCAATGTATTGCAGCGAGTGGCTTTTGGTATCGCCCAAAACGGTTTGCGGCAGGCTGGTGCCCAGGGTCAACAGCTCGTACAGGCGCTCATTGACCGTTAACAGCCCTTCCTGAGCGGTTTCGTGGGTGAGCCGGCGCAGCGCCTCTTTGATGTTGCCGTCTGAAAACGGCTCGGTTTGCCCCTTGAACCGGATACGGTTGTTGGCCCGCAGCCACGGCTCCAGAATATCAACCAACACCACAGCGCGCGTGCTGCCGCCCCGCGCCGCCAGCGCCTCTGCCGGGGTAAGGTAACGGTAGCCCAGGGCCAGCAGCAGTTGCAGCGCCGGAATTTGGGAACTGATCTCTTCTTTGTAGGCGTCTGTTAAACCCATCAGTATCTTTCCTTAAAACCAGTAATTCCAAATTTAACCTTCCTGAAAGCTCCAAACGGTCTGACCACCAAAAATGCCTTGATTGACTCCCAAACCGAGACTGTAGCTTCCAGAAAGGTAGAGTTTTTAGCCAAATTTGGAATTACTGCCTTAAAGTTGGTTGACTTGACCGATATATTCTTTTATAATGAAATCAGCCACATCATTTTCAATTATTCAATAATCCGGAGCGTATTTATGCCAGCACAAGTTAATGCCAGCGGACAAGACGAAACACTGGCGGCCAGTCTTTATACAGGCCATATCGGGAGAAGTTTCCCTCAAATTCATCTTACCTCGTTCGCCTACACGATCTCGCCTGAAAAAAAGAGTCTCCTGGAAAAAGTTGGCAGTGTCTTCGGAAAAAGCCTAAAATTTGATTTACCGCCAGAACATCAGGCTTTGCTGGATCAGAACGAGGGACAATCACCGGATGACATAGACCTGGCTAACCGTATGCATCATATCCAGGCCGATACGCTATGATTTGCCGATAAGATATTGCACCCCTAAAGCCCTCAATAATGGCTCGTAAATACGGGCCATTATTTTTTTGTCCAACCTGGTCAAATAATATTGATCAGGTAAACCGGGTTTGACAGGCACGCAGTAAATTTGATCCACCTTAACCATTGAATCTTTATCCAGCCTGGGACATTCCTGTTTGGTCACAGGCACGTGAAACAAATAACCGGCGCGCCGGTGTTCGGCCCCCGAAAGAGGCACCAGGATGACCGTGCCTTTTAACGTGGCTTTGGTGTCGCTGATAATTACTGCCAGGTGTGGTTCGGCCATAGTGTGCTGTTGAGCGCGGGGCGTCCCGAAGTCATACCAATAAATGTCGCCCCATTGCGGATAGCGGTTAAAGGTGAAGCTGGTTATTTTAATATGGAATGGAAAAGGCATAACCCAGGCACCTTCCTCTGGCGGGTCAGGTTATTCCTGCACCCAGGGCGTTGTTAACCAATTTACAATCTTTGGGCCGCCCTGATCGGGGTGAGGAATTATTTCTTCCAAAATACGGCGTTGATGCAGGCTGTCAATCCACACAATGGGCCGAGCGACTTTTTGGGCCTCACCATCGTTTCCCAAAACATGGACTAAAGTAAAATAAGCCTGGTAATGTTTGTATAACGCCCAGATTGTTTCCCATAGCTCATCTTCAGCATAATTTACTTTGAGGCCAATTTCTTTGGCCTCCTTCCAACCAATGCGGTAATGATGAGAAAAACACTCGTCAGATAAGGTATGGACAATCTGGTCTATTTGTTCTTGTTCAGTTAAAGGATTCATATGGGTGGAAAGCGCCTTTTTGGAGATGAGGCGCGCCAGCGCATAACTTTGTTGAATAGCGCCGATAGCCAGCGGGTGAATTTTTTCAAATAATGCGGCGATCACCGCTGCGATGGCTTCCGGCGAAGAGTCCCCCACTTCTTTTTTGACAAATTCAACGCAATGGCGCAAATCCTGCACAGAGACGGCCATTGGCACGCCGCTTTCTTTGGGGCTGGGCAACAACGGGTGAGCGCGGGCCGGATCAACCGGGCCTAATTCAGATAACGGCCCCATCACAATTTCATCGGCCCCCATTGCCAGGTGGGTGGCCGCGCTGTGGGCCAACGCCGGAATGAGCACACCAAACCGATCACAGAAATCTCTGATCAGGGTAATCAACCGCCAGGGAATTTCGGTTTGGCCGCCGGAACTGTGCAAAAAAAGGTCTATTTGCGGCACCCGCCCAATGAGCCTTAACTGCTCGTAAACTTGCTCAATCACATCGCCGCGCATAATGACATCCGGGCTGGCGACCAGGGTAAGCAAATGACTTTGGCGCAGTTGTTGCAGTTTTTGGATAGAGTTCAGCGCATCCTGAGGGTCCGGCGGCGTAAACCCCGGTTCCGAGTCGGTAAAGGCTTCGGGCGGTGATATTGCTCCGGGCGGGGCGGGAGTAGCCCGCCTTCTTTTAGAAGTTTGTTTGGCGCTCATGGTTTTGCCTCCATTTTTTTATAAACTTTCATCCTTCAGCCCTCATCCTTCCGCCTTGACTCTCACTTCCCCCGTGAGCAGCTTTTGCATAAGGCCCTTCTTTTGCGCCCGCAGCGCCGACAGCTTGCGCTCCAGCAGCCCCATTTCCTCATCCGCCGTTTGCAGCACCGCGGCGATGGCGCGTTGTTCGGGGAGGGGGGGAACTGTTAATTTTACCGAACCAACGGCTGAACCATTGACAGATGGTAATGCACCAGATTGCACTAATCTTGCCATATCAAATGTTAAACTCCAGTAGTATAAATATTCTGGGTCAACCTTTGTTGGAGTAATTGCCATTACGTTGTTATCTACTGCTGTTGGTTTAATTATTAGTCGTCGCTTGTTTGTTAAAAGAGTTGCCCCGACTTTTGGAAAAACTAATGTACCAGGTTTCAGTACACTTGCCTTGAGATTTTTTATTATTTCTTCATCCACTGTGTTATTAGCATTTTGAAGGTATTTTTCGTTACCTTCTAGATTCATATCGCTAACTTTCGCAAACAAGATTGGTAAGTCTTTCTTTCCTTGATAGTTCACGGGAAACCCGACGCCTGACGAGATTTTTCCCAAATTTTTCAACCGAACCTCCCGCCACTCCCCGGTGAACCCCGGCAACCTTACCGATCCCGTGAGCAGGCGCTGCATCAGCCCTTGTTTGCGGCGCTGCTTGGCCTCGATGAGGCGCTGGGTGAGGCTGATGGCGTCGTCCCACACGCCCAGGATTTCGGCAATGCGGCGCTGCTCGGCAAGGGGGGGAAGGGGGATAGGTACTTTTCTTAATTCCGATTGTCGAATACCTGTAGCAGTTGATCCCGTTGCTCTAATTTGAACTTCTTGACTTCCACGGGTGGATAGCAGGTAGTACATTAAATACTTCGGAAGCAAAATTTGTTGGTTAGTCCGTAACGTGACAAGTCTCTGAGCCAATGCGTAATTAATTCCACTATTTGGGTATTGGGCAACATTTCCAAGAGGGGCTTCTGTAGTAAACAGTACGTCACCGGGAATTGGTAGTCCTCTCGTCATCCAATTCTCATAATCTTCGACACTCATATACTCTTGGGTCGCAAAATCGAGATAACCTTCCTTTACATTACGAGCTGTAATCAAAGGAACACCATCATCATCTTTTGGTGTTGACTTTCCGCGGTAATCAATTATTTTTTCAAGGCAGTCGTATAGTTTTTCTATTCGCCAATTTTCGGGAGTTTTCACAGCCCCAACTCCTGCAAAAAGCCGCGCAGCTTTGCGCCCACGGCGGTCAACTGCGTTTCCAACTCGTCGATTTCGGCCTGCACGGCGGGCAGGTCAACCGGCTCTTCTTCCTCAAAAGTGTCCACGTAGCGGGGGATGTTCAGGTTGTAATCGTTGGCGGCAATCTCGGCCAGCTCGGCGCGGTAGGCGTATTTGTCCACGCTGCGGCGGGCGCGGTAGGTCGTCACAATCTTGTCGAGGTCCTGTTTACGCAGTTGGTTCTGGTTGGTGCCGGCCTCAAACTCGCGGCTGGCTTCGATAAACAGCACATCGCGCCCGGCCTTGTGGCGCTTAAACAGCAGAATAGCGGCGGGGATGCCGGTGCCGTAAAAGAGGTTGGGCGGCAGGCCAATCACCGCGTCCAGCAGGTTTTCATCCACCAACTGCTGCCGTATTTTGCCCTCGCTGCTGCCGCGGAACAGCACCCCGTGCGGCACAATCACCCCCACCCGGCCGTTTTGCTCCGGCTGGGTAAAGGTGGTTTCAATCATATGGCTGATAAAGGCGTAATCGCCCTTGCTGGTGGGCGGCACGCCGCGCCAAAAGCGCCGGTAGGGGTCGGCGGCGGCGCTGCCCGCGCCCCACTTATCCAGGCTAAAGGGCGGGTTGGCCGTAACCACGTTAAAGCGCATCAGGCTGTCGCCCTCTTTCAGGGTGGGGTGGCGCAGGGTATCCGTCCAATGGATGTTTTGGCGGCTGGCGTTCACGTTGTGCAAAAACATATTCATTACCGCCAGCGCCCAGGTCGCGCCGTTGGCCTCCTGAGCGTACAGGGCGTAATTGTCGCCGCCCACCTGCTGGGCGCATTTGATCAGCAGCGAGCCGCTGCCGCAGGCGGGGTCGCAAATGCGCTCGCCGGGCTGGGGGTTCAGCAGGCGGGCCAGCAAAATGCTCACCTCCGGCGGGGTGTAAAACTCGCCCGCCTTTTTGCCGGCCCCGGCGGCAAACTTGCCAATCAGGTATTCGTAGGCGTTGCCGATGATGTCCAGATTGCCCACCCGCGATGGGCGCAGGTCAAGACGGGGGTCGGCAAAATCGTTAAGCAGGTGTTGCAGGCGCTCGTTGCGCTGGCGGGTGCGGCCCAGCGCCGCCTCGCTGTTAAAGTCAATATTGCGGAAAACGCCCTCCAGCTTCTCCTTGTTGGCGTCCTCAATGTGCTCCAGCGCCTTGTTGATGACCTCGCCCAGGCTGGCGGCGTTGCGCTGGGCGTACAGGTCGGCAAAGCGGCAGCCGGGGGGCAGCACAAAGCGCTCGTGGCGCAGCTTAAAGCGGATCAACTCCTCGTTGTCGCCGTGCTGCTGTTTGAGGGCGTCGTAATGGTCCTGCCACACATCGGAGATGTACTTGACAAAGAGCATCACCAAAATGTAATTTTTGTACTCGCTGGGATCAATGGTGCCGCGAAAGGTGTCGCACGCTTTCCACAGGATGCCGTTGATTTCGTCCTGGCTGATTTGGCCGTTAGGGTTGGGCATGGGGGTGTCTCCGTAGCGGGTTATTTTAAAACGTACTGGGCCAACGTTTTTTGCACGCCGATAATGTCCATACCCTTTTTAAGTTGCCGTTCAATTGGAGCAGGCATCCCGGACAGCCATATTTTTAACTCGGCGTCGCGGTCAAAGGTGCCGGCGGTTTCCACGGCAAAATGGGTGATGGCCCGGTAGGGAATAGAGTGGTACTCCACCTTGTTGCCGGTCATCCCCTGTTTGTCAATCATAATGAAGCGTTTGTTGGTGAACAGGAACATATCCCGCACCAGTTGAAACGCCCGCTCAATTTGCTCGCCCTCAACCAGCAGGGCGGCATACTCCTGGCCCAACTTGTTAACATCAACCTCGGTGGCATTACCCAATAAGCCGTCAAGGATACCCATCGTTGCTCTCCTGTTCATATTGTAGGGGATGAAAAAATGCCGGCAGGCCTGACATGGCAGCGCGTCGATTTTCCGCTGCGGCGCGCGTTGCCGGGTCAGCAAAATGAAGCCCCGGTTCGGCGGGGCGTTTTATTTTTTCAAATCACATTTTACCACTTTTGAAAACTGTTGACCAGCAGCAATTGTGACTATTTTTGGAGTGACGAAGGTCATCATGCCATGCTACGGTTATGGCACAGGCGATGCTTTCAGAAATGCACTCAAAACTCCAAGAACTTTCGCCTCCCCCCTCATTATTAAGAATTCTTACCCTCAAATATGAAAATTCCCCTTCACTTTCGCGATCAGCTCATTTGTGCTAAAATAAGGCCATATTATTAACCGTTCTTTAACAACCTAATCGCTGTCGACTCATCGACAAACTTTTTTGAAACGCAAACTCAGCAACGTATTCCCAAATACGATTGCGCGGCACGCGCCTAAAAAAAAACCGGTTATGTCGTTATGTTAATCCCAAAAAATTAAATTTAGGATTGGCATAATCTTAACCCTTTTTGAGGCGCGTTTTTTATTTTAAACTTTTTAACAAAAAATGGTGCCCGGTTTTTCGCCCCCAAAGCAACTGTGGTCCGCAGCAAGCAAATGGTAATATCGAATTATGGAGGGTTTCTCCGTTAGCGAAGAAACAACTGAAAGAAAGCGTGGGAAAGGAGCCGAAATCTATGAGGAAAGAATTTATCAAAACATAGGAGCAACAGAAAATGACTCAGCAGTACATTGAAGACAACAGCAGTGACCACAAATACTTCACCATCACCCCCCAACTGGTGTGGGCGCTATGTCGTAACGTCTACGATAAGAGCCTATGGGACACAGTAAAGATGATCGCCGGGGATTCCGGCGAGTGTTGGGTGAATACAGAAGACCTGGGGACTCTGGCGATGATGTCAGCCGGCCAATGCTCTCAGTCCAGATCGTACCTACTCAGCGTGGGTTTGCTGCAAGGGGAGCAAAAACGGGTGGCCTCCGGTCAAATGGTTTGGCACTTAAAAGTGCCGGATTTATGGCGGGCTAATATCCTCTGGCGCGAAGCGTTGGGCGACAGCCTGAAACTACGGGTTGAATGGAAAGCCCTGCAAAAATCCGGCACTCTTAAGTTTGAATCGGTAGAGGATATGCTGGCCCGGTTGGATGAAATTTCAAATATTGAACTGCCTCCCGAAAAAAGCCTTCATACAGTGAAGCCTTCATACAGTGAAGGCCAGCCTTCATACAATGAAGGCAAGCCTTCACGTGGTGAAACAAAGAAGAACCAGCAAGAAAAACCAGTAGTAAATCCCAAAGAAGAAGAAGAAGCAAAAAATAGCGTGAAATTTTTCACAAATTACTTTGGGGAATTAACCAGAGTCCAGCTTGACGAAAACGGCGACGAGATTCCGTACAAGTGGAACAAGAAAGACCCGCTGTGGCTGTACATTAGCCAAAGGGTTGCGGGAAACCCCAAGAACCTTCAAGGGGGCGAGCGCAAGGCTATGGATGATTTGATGAATGTAGCCAACACTGTTGATGTGAATTTCGGCGACTGGCTTAAAGTGTGTGCAGATGAAGTCAAAAATAAGGGGGAGTACAAAACGCTCGCCACGTTTTTGGTTTTTGCTACACACGGCGACAACTACGAGTTGTGGAAAAGAGGGGAGTATCCGCCAAAGGAAAAGCCACCTGAACGTCCCGGCAATGGGCGAGTTCACCAGCCGGGGGTGATGCTGGATACCCATACAGGCGATTATATCAGCAAAAAAGAATTTTTTGATGACATGGAACAATATTTTTAGGAGGCAATAGTGCCACACAGGTACGCAAGAAGGGTAGAGTTGTACGACTGGTTAGGGGATGCCGATTTGAGAAACATCAATTGGCAGGAACAGCCAGAAGTTGAAAAGGTGCTGAATGACTGGTTTGAGGCGTGGTATCGCCGCCTATTCCTAGAGAAATCGTGGTAAGCGTCGATACAGACAGCCGAGTCCGGAATAGCTTAAACGCGGGGATTTATTCACCCCCGTCATTTTTAGTGGATTATTCATTCTGAGTCAATAGGAGATTTTCAATGAAACCATCACCCACCTGGTTCAAAATTCAGATGCGTCCCCACGAGATTGAGCGCATCAAGCGCCTCGCCGCTGGACGTGGGCGCGATATGTCGACCTATGTTCGCTGGTTGCTTGACAAAGATGAAAAGGAGCAGACCGAAAACGGTCCCAAACAGCAGGGGCTGTTTAACTAACCCTTTGGGGAGGACGATTCCTCTAGGAATCGTCCTCCCCACAATCACAGTCAACAACAATAGCCGTTTACGAAGGTGCCGGAACAAGTGAGGGATAATTCGGCTGGTAAAAATGATAAATGTTAGCGGGATTGACCAATCAAAAAGTGGCAGTAAGCCAAAAGCTGTTCCTGCTGTTCCAGGGGCAAAGTTCGGGCAAGCGCAACTAAGGTTTGCAGGATTGGCGAGTCGGTTGGTGAGGCCGGGGGGCCAGGAGGCAAAATATTCGCCAACTTCAAAACCGTTTCGGGGGGGGTATCTAAGGCAAAGGCTATCTTGATACAAAAATCGGCACTGGGAGACATATCACCGCGTAGGGTACGCGACACGAGCGCTCGTGATACACCCGCTTTTGCGGCTAACTCCGCGTGTGACCAGTTGAGCCGTTTAAGTTCTTGGGATACCCAAACCTGGAGTGATTCATTCATTAGCCCATTGTAATCACGTTTATTCTTACCGGCAACTATTGACAACTACTAGAAGTTAATTTATAATAATACCTAAATTTATATAAATACCCAGTTGGAGATAAACTAATGAATGAGCAGGTCATCCTGTCGTTTGTCGCAACCACTGATATTAAACGGACACTTGAAGTGTGGGCGCGGGAGGCAGACCGTTCGGTGTCGGCTGAACTCCGGCAAATTCTGATGCGCGAAGCCCAGCGCCGGCAACAGCAACCCACATCGAGCTTTACCCCTGATACGGACATCGTGGCAACTCCCCAAGATTTGCCCCCAAGTACTCGTCAGGGTGCAACCCAAAGGAAAACCCAATGACCCGACTGATCTCAACCCTCACTTTTACCGTCGCTGCGCTCGTGTTTGCCATCGCTGCCGGGGCGTTTACGTTGTCTTTTGACGCGCTATTCATCACCGGTATTCAACACGGTATCCCCGCCGGTAAAGGTTGGGTGTGGCCGCTGTTGATTGATGGACCGCTGGTCGTGTTCACTTTGGCGTTATTAGTAGCCCAACTCACCCGGCAAAGCATCAAGCTGTGGGCCGGATTGGTCGGAACTTACACGCTGGCAACGGTCATTTTCAACTTGGCCCACGCCCAGGCCAGCCTGTTGGGTTGGCTGGTTGCCATCGTTGCGCCGGTGGGTTTATTGCTGACCACCGAAGCTCTCCGCCATCAGGCCAGAACGGTTATGGAACGACAGGTAGCCGTGGAAACCCGCGCCGAACTGGACATCGCAATTGATGCCGCTCGCGCCGAACTGGACACGCTGACCCGCCAGATTGACGCCAAAGAGCAGAACCTCCGGCGGCTGAATGACGCTATCGCTCAGGCTAAACTGGCGACAAATGGCAGCCAACAACCCAAAGTTGCGGGATTTGTCCCCGGTGATCTGGTCGCGCTGGACAAAGCCAACCAAGCCAAAAATCACAAAGTTGTCACCCGTCGGCAGCAGGTTTTAGCCCTGCACCGGGCCGGTTATGACAAAGCCGCCATCGCCGGTGAGTTGGAGGTCAGTTTGCGGACAGTCACCCGCGACATTAAGGCGTTGAACGGGCATGTGCCGCAATGACCACTTTGGCGCACACAACCCGCATTGCCGTTCTGGTAGAAACTGATATTCCCCGCGTTGCCGAATTGGTCAATGCGCTCGCCGTGCTGGTTGGTCTGCTGTTTGCGCTGGTAACGCTGCTAAAGCCGGTTATCCTCTTTGTCGCCGATTTTGTCACCGCCGCTGACTTTACGCTCACACTATTCAGCATCATGGTGCGGTCTGTTGCTTTTGGCTTGGGGGTGCGGATATGACGCGGGTAAACGTGCTGATTGGCGGTGGGTTATTCGCCGCGCTGGTGATGACTCTGTTTTGGAGCCAAGTGGCCGCTATCCTCTTAGCGGTGGGCTATGTGCTGGCCGGTGGGCTGGCGCTTGCAACTATCGGTGCTGGCTTTTTTGGGGGCTGGATTTTGGCCGAAAGAATCAAGATGTTACGTGCCGCCCGGATTGAGGCCGAAAAGCAAGCCCACGTGTTGACCATCACCGACAACGGCGAGACTTGGGTCAGGGATACCGATAAGCGCGCTGTTTGGCGCAATCTGACCGGCACCCCGGCCTTATACGTGAATGGCACGCAACATACCCCGGCTGATTGGGAGCTTGAAATTCACAAAATGAAATTGGCCGCCCAAGCGCAAACCCGTACTGCCACCGCCCAAATTCTACCCGGCACTGCCACCCTGTTGCCCGAACCCACGCCCATTGACCTGCTCACCGCTCTGGACAGTGTGCAACGCGGCTTAATTGTGGGCGCATCGGGCAGTGGTAAAACCACCCTGTTGCAATGGCTGGTGAACCGTCGCCGCCAAACGTCCAAAGTGGTGGTGATTGACCCGCACGGCTGGCCGGATAAATGGCCGGGTTGCTACACTGTAGGCAATGGGCGCAACTATCAGGAGATTAACCGGGGGTTGGCCGGGCTGCTCAAGATAATGGACACCCGCTACACCGAGATCGGGCAGGGGGTGCGGCGTGAGAACAGCCACCCGCCGCTAACCATCCTGATTGACGAATGGCGGGCCATCGTCGCCAATTTGGGCAAGCCAGCGGCGGAAACCATCAAGGCGCTGTTGACCGAATCACGCAAGGCTGCGTTTACCGTGTTTGTAGTGAGCCATTCAGACCGGGCCAAACCGCTTGGCTTAGAGGGCGAGTATGATCTAAAAGACGGCTTCGCCCTGGTGAGGCTGGCGATTGTCAACGGGCAACGTACCGCCACCATCGACACTGGCAACGGGCCGCAGCCGGCCACGCTGCCGGGGCCGTTACCCGGTAGCTTTACCCACTATGCGCCGCCGGATTTTGATTTGGACTTAACGCCCGAACCCACTGAACAAGAGGTGCAAGTGTTAGAACTTCACCGGCAAGGCGCAAGTTATAACGAAATTGCCCGGCAAGTGTTCGGCAGTACCGGCGGCAAACAAACCGAGGCGATTAAACAGATTATCGCCAAATTTTAAGCCGTGTACCGTGTACTTCGTGTACCCGCCAGTACACACCCCGGGTACACGGTACACGGTCACCACAAAGGATAAATGACAATGACCCATGCCATAATTTACGACCGAGCCAGCACAAACAAACAAGAGGATAATTGGAGCCGGGTTAATGCCAAAGAAGTCGGCATCAGGATTGCGGAACAAAACGGCTTTACCTGGGAATATGTTAAAGAGATTGGTTCAGGTACAACGTTGACGGGCCGCCCCAAAATGTTAGCAATCCTTGATAGAATTGCTGCCCGTGAAGTACAGGTACTCATTGTGCAGGAACTAGACCGGCTGGCAAGGCCGGAAGAAGCGGTTGTTTACTCAACAATTCGCAATACAATTATGGATTATGGGGTAATCATCTACACTCACACAAGCCGCGTTGATCTCAATAATGATGATGACGATTTTGTAGCTGATATTACAATGAGTGTAGCCAAGAAAGAACGTCGCCGGATTTTGAAACGCGTGAAACGCGGCAAGCAGGCACGCGCCGAAAGCGGCAGATTTACCGGCGGTTTTGCCGGTTTAGGTTATGCGGCCGTGGGTGCTGGCAAAAATAGCGACTTGATTATTGACCGTGAGGGCGCTAAAATAGTACGATTAATTTTCAAAATACTGGATGATTTAGGCGGTAATTTATGGGGAACCGCCAAACATCTTAATTCGTTGGGCTATACTGGCTTTTTGGGTAAGCCATTTACAGCTAATACAATTCGATGGATTGCCACCAGAAAGCTTTACATTGGCATTTTTGAGACATCCTTCACAGAAAAGGTAATTCATCGCCCTGAATTACAGATTATCAGCGTAGACCAGTTTAACCGTGTGCAAGAACTCATCAAACTTCGAGGGACAATCCCCGGAGCAAAAGCAACTGTCAAAAAGGGCGGGGTGAGAGGACGCTATATCTTCACCGGCTTTATTGTGTGCGGCAACTGTGGCGGGCCAATGGTTGCTGCCAAACATCGAGGGAAAGTTAGTTATCAGTGTGTCAACTATCGGACCTATGGTATAAGCGCTTGCAGTCCGTCAAAATCCTACCGAGAGCATTTAATATTACCACCAATTGTAGACTTTTTGGCCGGTTTTATGTTTGACCAGTTGGCCGCTTTTCACGCGGCCATCAATAACGCCGCCGCCCAATACGGTAAAAGTATTACCGAAGAGGCACTAGAGGCCGCTATACAAGGCGAATTAGCCAGTGTGCAGGCTGGCAAGCAACGGTTAGTAGATGCAATTAGTCTTGGCGTGTTAACCACCGAAGAGGCCGCAGAAAAATTGGCTGAACTACGAGAACACGAACAAAGACTAATGGTTGAAATAGCAAGCGTGGCAAAAAAAGCTGCGATTATGGCCCAATGGCAGCAAGCCCTGGAAACGGTTAAAGGCAAGAACAAAAAAGAGATTTCAGACCGGCTTTTTTATATGGCTGAACACAAAACAGTTGCTTTTCGCCGGCTGTTATCATTTGTTTTTAAGCCAAATAGTATAAGAGTAAGAACAGAACGACTAAAAGGCAATCAATGGTCCGGTGTTTTGGAAGAGTATGAAATAGCCGAAACCATACATAATTCCAGGAATCTATTGCTATCTTTTGAGACAACCGGTCTGGAGCGTGTATAATATACAGCAACCCCGGCGCACCCCTGGCGTCAGCCTTTTATTTCCAAACCCAAAAAGGAGGTTTGTGGATGTCAGAAAGTAATGAAACGGTTCAGGCGACCGAGACTACGTCGCGTGAAACCGCCATTGTCATTTCTATTTTGGTGATTATTGCCGCTATTGTGGCCGGTTACTTTTTGGCCCAACAGTTGATCCCCACGCCCAAAGTCGGCATTATTCACCTTGATACCCAGGTTACCGGCACGCTGGCCGAAGCGATGTCTGCCGAAATTAACTACGCCATCCACGCCGACGACATCAAGGCCGTTGTGCTGGATATCGACAGCCCCGGCGGCAGTGCCTCGGCCGGGCACGACATCTATTTTCAGGTGCGCAAGTTGCGCGAAGCAAAGCCGGTTGTGGCCAGCATGGAAACACTGGCCGCCAGCGCCGCCTACCAGATTGGCGTGGGCGCTAACGAAATTTACGGCAAGCCGGCTTCGATCATTGGCAACATTGGCGTAATTATGGGCCAACCCCAGCCAGAAACCCTCAGCGAGCAATTTATCACCACCGGGCCGTTTAAAGCCACCGGCGGCAGCGCCACCTCGTACCTGCAAAAGCTGGATTTGCTCCACGCCGACTTCCGCGACAGCGTCATTGCCGAACGCAGCCAGGCACCCAACCCGCTTAAACTCAGCCCGGATCAGGTAGCTACCGGTGAAATCTGGATTGGGATTGAAGCCAAAGAGTACGGCATCATCGATCAACTTGGCTCCACGCTCGACGCGATTGACCGCGCGGCCGCAATGGCCGGCCTCAAAAAATATGATGTGGTCGAGATTCGGGACGAATATCTGGCTTCTCTGCAAGGCAGCCGGCTAAACGCCGCTCAGACACTGTACACCAAACTGGACGCCCAGCCGGAAATTGACCTCACCACCGAATCGGTGAAGTGGCCAACGTTCTACCAAATCTACTTACCGCTGGAGTAATCATGAATAAATCAAATTGGACAGCTTTGCTGGCAATTGTCGTACTTATTATTTTTGGTTTTGTGATTGTCCGGGTAATCACCTACGGTGCCGGAGCGACCGCCTACACCCCGCCGCAGAGAGAACTCAACACTCCTGATTTGTCGGTAGCGGCCGTCTCGGCGCGCAACGAGGTGGTAGACAATCCCCAGGTGAGCAAAGGCGTGGCCGTGGTTGATTTTGCCCACGACAACGCGCTGTTTGTGGAAGAACTGAACACCCTCTTTTCCCGGCTGGTCAGCCGTGGTTACGCTTACGAGCTGGTTACGCCGGAACAAAAAGAAACCGAGGGCGAAACCCTGATCGACCGGCTGCAGTACGCCAATATTTTGGTTCTGCCGCTGCCGCGCGCTACCTACACCGCCGAAGAAAAAGCCGAAATCCGCCGCTTTGTAAAAAATGGCGGGCGGCTGCTGATCATTGGCGATCCCACCCGCACCATCGAAGTAAACGCCCTCAATTCCATTGCCGGCGAGTTTGACATTATCTACGCCAACGATTACCTCTACAGCCTCAACGCCAGCAGCATGGATAACAACTACCGCAACGTTATCTACACTAACTTTGTTGACAGCCCGGTTACCAAAGGGTTGAGCAATGGCGACAAGGTTATCTTTTACTCGGCCAGTTCGGTGAGCGCCCCCGGCCACGAAATCATTTTGGGGGATAAAACCACCCGTTCGTCTACCAGCGAAAGCAGCCGCATTATGGCCGCCGCCGCGCTCACCGCCAACGATCAGGTATTGGCCCTGGGCGACCTGACCTTTTTCAGCGAACCGTACAGCGCCGCCGAAAATAACGGCAAGCTCATCAACAACATTGCCGATTTTCTGACCGGCGGCACGCGCAGCTACGATTTAAAGGATTTCCCCTACTTTTTGGCCGACAACGTTGATATTGTGTTCGACAACACCCGCGTGTTCAACAGCCAGTTTGAAGACGCCGTTAAGCTGAAAGACGCGCTCGAAGCGCGGGGCACCAAAGTTGCCTTTACCGACAAAATTGGCAACGAGAACGACGCCATCTTCATTGGCCGCTTTTCCGATGCCAAATTGGTGCAGGATTATCTGGACCGGGCCGGCATCGCTATTTTGGACCAGCCCAAAGACGAAAAAGAAATCTCCACCGACGAAACGATAACCGAAACGGTGAGCACCAAACCGGCCGACAACAGCAACACCGAAGAGGATTTTGTTGAGGGGCGCATTCAAATTAGTGGCATCGGTGATCTGGAACGGGGCGGGTCTACCCTGTTTTATCTCACCCACAACAACGGGCAGCACGTAATGATCATTTTGTCTGACACCCCCGCCACCAACGCCGACGCCTTTGAGCTGCTACTCGACAAAAAGCTGAGCGAATGTGTGGTTGGGCCAGCCGTGGCTGTGTGCCAAACCGAAGACCCCAACGGCAAACTGCCGCCCAGCGTCCGCAGCACCCGCATCGACAAAGTGCTGGTGGTTTCTGACGATAGCGGCCGCCGGCGCGACGACAAATTGACCGGCGCGGCCGAAGTCATTGAAGCCCTCGGCGACAGATTCAAAGTTTCTACCTGGGTCACTTCCGATGGCGAAGGGCTAACGCTGAGCGAGCTGCAAGAATACGACGCCATTATCTGGGCCACCGGCGATTACTGGGACGACAGCATTAACGACGAACAGGCCGAACTGCTGACCCAATACATCGAAGCCGGCGGCAACCTGATCCTAACCGGCGCGTCCATTGGCTTTGATTGGGACCACACCGACTTTCTGAAAAACATTGTTCACGCCGACTATTTGACTCAGGCCGAGCAATCCGATCTGGAAGTGACGCTGCCGGATCATCCCATCGCCAAAGGCTGGGCCGAAGGCGATGTGCTGACCATGACCGCCACGCCCTCCGGCGAACCGCTGGAAATTGATGTGGTCAATCACACGCCCAATTCGCGGGTAATTATGAAACGCGGCCCCGGCAGCGATCAGGCCGGCGCGGCGTCGGTGATTGCCTACGAAGATGACCGCTCAAAAATTGCCTTCTACGCTTTTCCGTTTTATCTGCTGCCGCCGGATACCGGCAAACAGTTGCTCAATAACACCATCGATTGGTTCAGCCGCAAGCCGCTTGAGTTGCCCAAAGAGGCCGACTACAAGCCCTTTGAAACCGATGGCACGCAGCCGGAAGACAAACCGGCGGACACCGGCGAAGAACAGCCCGCCGATCAGGGTGAAAACGGCAACGATAACACCGATCAGGGTAACGGCAACAACTAAATCCGGGGGGAGCAAGCTGCGCGTGACGAATTATGAAAGGGTCATAATTCGTCACGCATCATTCACAAATGTATTTTCACGGAGGAGATAGAGTTACATGAACAAAAAACATCTGCTATTGGCCCTGTTAATTATTGCTGTTTCCGGCGTGCTGGCCGCCTGTGGCGCTTCGCCCACCACCGAGCCGGCCCCGGCGGTGCAGCAGGAACCCACCCAACAAGAGCCGGCGGCTAAAGAAGAAGCCCCCGCCGAGCCAACCGAAGCCCCCACCGAAGCCCCTGTTGCGGTCGAGCCAGCCGAGGCCACGCCCGCCGTTGATGAATCCGCGGCGGCCAAAGCCGGCGAACTGCAAGGCGGCGTCACCGTCACCAGCGACGAGGATGTCACCACCCTGCGCACCCATTACGGCGGCGAGTATCGCGACGTGTCCACTTCCGACGCGGTCAGCTTTCACCCCTACCAAACCACCGATACCGCCTCCAGCGGCTATCAGGGCATGGTTTATACCGGCGCGCTGCTGCGGCTGGATGAAAAAACGCTGGATTACATCCCCAATATGGCCGAAAGCTACTCCATTTCTGACGACGGCCTGACCTTTACCTTCAATCTGCGCAAAGATATGAAATGGAGCGATGGCGAACCCATCACCGCCCAGGATTTTCAGTGGACCTACGATCAGGTCATCAAACCGGAAAACGAATTTCCGTACCTGTCGCAGTTGGATTTCATCACCTCTTACAAAGCGCTGGACGACTACACGCTGGAAATTAAAATTGATGAAATTTACGCGCCGGCGCTGGGCCAGATGTCTGGCCTGATCACGCCGCTGCCCAAGCATATTTGGGAAAACCTGGACTGGAGCGACCCGGAGAAAAACCCGGAAATCAACAGCCCCAGTGTGGTTTCCGGCCCCTACAAACTGCGCGAATGGAAACGCGACCAATACGTTATTTTTGACGCCAACGACAACTACTGGTACAAAGGCCGGCCCAATATCGACAGCCAGATTTTGGAAATTGTGCCCGACTCTGACATTGCTTATCAAAAAATGAAATCCGGTGAGAGCGACACCGGCGTGATCACCCCCGAAAATCTTGAAGAAGCCCGCCACCTTGATAATGTGACCGTGTACGAATGGTGGCCCGCCGCCGCTATTTGGACGTACATTGGCCTGAACATGCGCGAAGGTTTTGCCACCCACGATATCAACGTGCGCCACGCCATTAACTACGCCATCGACAAACAAACCCTCACCGATGAAGTGATGTTGGGCCAGGGCAAACGCCTCTGCTCCATTTACCCGGAAACATCGTGGGTGTACAACCCGGATGTGCCCTGCTACGAATACAACCCGGATAAAGCCATCGAACTGTTCCAGCAAGCCGGCTACACCTATCAGGATGGCAAAATGCTGGATAAAGACGGCCAGCAGCTCACGCTCAAGTTCATTTACGGCCCCAACACCAGCAAAACCGCCGAGCTGATTGCCGTAACCGTGCAGGATTATCTGCGCAAAGTTGGTGTTGAAGCCAACATTGAGGCGCTGGAATGGGCCAGCTTTTTAGACGCCACCAACGCCGTTGAACCTACCTGGGATATGTACATTGGTTCGTGGCGCGCCACCATCGAGCCGCACATTATGTACACCATTTGGGCCGAAGAAAACATCCCGGAACTGAACTCGGTGGCCTACATCAACAAAGATATGGAAGCACTCTTTAAAGAAGCCGGCAAAACTTACGACACCGAGTTCCGCAAAGAAAAATACCAGGAAATCCAGAAAATCATTGCCGACGACTCGCCCTACGTTTTTCTGTATTACCGCAAAGCCTGGAGCGGCCAGAACAACCGCATCAAAGGCATCGAACCGACCGCTCTGGGCATCGGCTGGAATCAGGAAGACTGGTACATTGAAGAACAACCCTGATTGAAGCGTAGCGAGCGTGGCCGGCGCGTTGTGCCGGTCACGCTCGCGGTAAACACATAATGACCCGATACATTATCCGGCGCGGAATCCAATCGTTCTTTCTGATCTGGATTTCCACGCTCATCGCCTTTACAATTTACCAGGCGGCGCCCGGCGGCCCCATTCAGTTTCTGGACGATGACCCCAAATCGACCACCGCCGATGTTGACCGGCTCAAACTGGCTTACGGGCTGAATCGCTCTATTCCGGTGCAGTATCTCACCTGGCTCACTGGCGAGGACTGGCTGCCCAAAAACGAAACCTGGCGCAGCGGCCGCTGCCTGGCAGAACCGGATCGCTGCGGGAAAGGCGTGCTGCGCCTGGATTTTGGCCGGTCGTTCTATTTTAAAGGCCAGCCGGCCATCGACGTGATTACCGAGCGCATCCCGGCCACCTTTACCCTGGCGCTGGCCAGCCTGATTTTGAGCGTAGTGGGCGGGGTACCGCTGGGCGTATATGCTGCAATCCGCCGGGGCAGGCTCCCGGATCACATTATTCGGGTGTCGACGGTGCTGGTCAACACCGTGCCGCACTGGTGGCTGGGCCTGCTGCTGCTGATTATTTTGGGCGGCTATCTGGGGCTGGTGCCGCTGAGCGGCATGTACACCGTGGGCGATGGCTCGCTATTGGACCGGCTGCATCACCTGATTTTACCGGCGACGGTCGGCGCAATTGGCGGTTGGATTGGTTTTTCGCGCATTTTGCGCTTTGAAATGCTGGAAGTGCTCAACCAGGATTACGTGCGCACGGCCCGGGCCAAGGGCCTCACCGAAAAAGCGGTGGTCTGGCGGCACGTGCTGCGCAACGCCATTATGCCTTTTGTCACCGGCCTCAGCGGCATCTTTTTGCTGGCGCTGTCCGGCTCGGTGCTGTTTGAAACCGTCTTTTCCTGGCCGGGTATGGGCCGGCTGTTCATTACCGCCGTCAACGCCCGCGATTTTCCGGTGATGATGGCCCTGTTTGTTATTGGCTCGTTTTTGGGGATTTTGGGCGTGCTGATGGTTGATATTCTGTACAGCATTGTTGACCCCCGGGTGAGATACGACATTACCAAATAACTATGGCCGAACACTCGCTAACGCTACCACAACAGAAAACCAAAACCGGGCTGCAAGACGTTAAAGAAGTCACCTATTGGGGCGCGGTGCGGCGCAAACTTTTGCGCGACAAAATCACGCTGGCGGCGATGGCGCTGGGCCTGTTTATGGTTGTGATTACCATTTCCGCGCCGTGGATTACGGCCAACATGCTGGGCTTTGACCCCATCACCACCAACCTGCGCCTGCGCAACGAGCCACCCACCTGGGCCGCCGAATCCTGGCCCAAATTTCAGGAGTTTACCCGCACCTGCAACAGCAGCAAAGGCTGCCAGTGGAGCTTGTGGCCGGCCATCTTTTCCGACTCCACGGCCGGGCTGCGCACCTGTTTTGCCGCCGGCCCGGGCGAGTGCCACTGGTTGGGCACCGATGACGCCGGCCGCGACGTGCTCGCCCGCGGGCTGTACGGCGGCCGGATTTCGCTGCGGATTGGCTTTTACGTGGCTTTCGTGTCGATTACGCTGGGCGTGGTGTTGGGGTTGATCAGCGGCTACTACGCCGCCACCTGGATCGATGACGTGATCAACGCTGTCATTATGACCCTCAGCAGCATTCCCCTGCTGTTTCTGCTGATTATTCTGGCCGGCACGTACCCAATCTTTCGCACCCCGGAGGGGCTGGCTATCCTGATTGGCATGTTCGGCTGGATGGGCGTCTCGCGCCTGCTGCGCGGCCAGCTTTTCTCCATCCGTGAGCGCGAATATATTCTGGCCAGCCGGGCGATGGGCGCATCAATCTGGCGGCTGATGTTCCGCCACATGCTGCCCAACGTCTCGTCGATTATCATTGTGGTGGCCATTTTTGATGTCGCCAGCGCCATCATTGCCGAGGCCGGCCTGAGCTTTTTGGGCGTAGGCATTGGCCCGCCCAACGCCAGTTGGGGCAATATGATGAGCGGCTCGCTGGGCAGTTTTACCAAAGCGCCGTGGCTGGTAGTCACCCCCGGCATCTTTATCTTTTTGACCACGCTGGCCATCTATCTGATTGGCGATGGCCTGCGCGACGCGCTGGACCCCTGGATTAAAAACGAGTAAAACCGATGCTCACCCTCCAAAATAAAACCGCGATTGTTACCGGAGCCGGGCGCGGCATTGGCAAAGCCATCGCCCTGGCTTACGCCGAAGCCGGGGCCAACGTGGCGCTGGTGGCCCGCACCCGGCCGCAACTGGAACAGGTGGCCGCCCAAATCACCGCCGCCGGCCGTCGGGCGCTGGTGATTGCCGCTGATGTGACGGACCCCGCCGGTGTGGCCGGTATGGTCAACGCCACCCTGGCCGAGTTTGGAACCATCGACATTTTGGTGAACAATGCCGGAATGGCCCGCTCGCAGCCGGTGCTGGAGATGTCGCTGGACGATTGGAACCGGACGATGACCACCAATTTAACCAGCGTCTTTCTCTGCTCGCAGGCGGTTTGCCGCCATATGATCGAGCGCCGGCAGGGCAAAATCATCAACATTTCGTCCGGCTCGGGCGTGCGCGGCTCGCCGGGTAACGCCGTTTACAGCGCCAGCAAAGCCGGCGTGATCGCCTTTACCGAGGCGCTGGCCGGCGAAGTGCGCCAGTTTGGCGTGCAGGTCAATGTAATCTGCCCCGGCCCGGTCAACACCGAAATGCTGGCCCAACGCCCCCACAACGAAACACCGGCCCAAAACGTAACTGCGCTGGAACCGGCCGAAATTGCCGGGCTGGCGCTCTACCTGGCCTCGGACAGCTCCGGACGGATCAACGCCCAAAGATTTTTGGCGCGGGTTACCAACCGCTGGTAACGGCTACACGCCGTCCCCGCTCACCAGCGCTTCGGCCTCAATCTCCACCAGCATCTCCGGCGAGATCAACCGGCGCACCTCAACCATCGTGGTGGCCGGGCGAATATCGCCAAAAAACTCGCCGTGAGCGCGGGCCACCGCTTCCCACTCCTCAATATTGGTCACATACATGCGGGTGCGCACCACATCGGCCAGGCGCACGCCCAGGCCATGCAGCGCCGCCTGAATGTTGCGCAGGGTTTGCACGGTTTGGCCGTAGGCATCGCCGGGGCAAACAATGCTGCCATCGGCGGCGGTGGCGGTGGTGCCGCTCACGTGGATGGTGTTGCCCACCCGCACCGCCCGCGAATAGCCGGCAATCGGCTCCCACGGCGTACCGGAAAAATAGTGTTGGCGGTTGGTTTGGTTCATGGGTAATCTCCTTTGAAAATAGCGCCGCAGGCCGGGGGGCTTGGGGGGTAGCTCCCCCCAATAACCATTTTCTTTCTTGGTGTCGCCCCCCCGGTTCTGTCGAACTCCTTTGGAAATAGGATTCAGGGGTCAGGAATTAGGGTGTGCCCAATTGTGTCACCCCGCCAACTACACGCGGGGCAGGCCCTGAGCGAAGCGACCTGCACAATATTCTCACCCCCGGTGCGGTCACGTTACAAGCGTGATCTACTCGTATTATAACTCAGTTATAATTTCTTTCTCCCGGCGGGCCGGCCGGTTTGGCCGGGGACAAACTCCAAACACGCGGTTGCCGGGCGGCTGTTTTTGCGTTACCATGCATCAGGCAGGTAGGGAAACCAAAAAGGCTGGTACACTTTAATGAAACTCCGCAACTGGCTGAAACGGCGGCAACCCCGCTGGCTGCAAAACTTTGGGCGCGATCTGCGCGTATTTGGTCACCTGTTCCCCTGGCGGGTGACCCTTATTTTGCTGGCCGCGCTGGTTTTAACCTCGTACCTGTATTGGGTGGCCGTAAAAAATTGGGAAGGCGTTACCCTCAGCCCGCTCAAAGCCTTTTTTGCCGTGATCAACATGACTTTTTTTCAGCTTACCTTTGCCGATATGCCGGTGGATGCCCGGCTGGATATTTTCCCGGTGCTGGTGCCGCTGATTGGACTGCCGCTTTTTTCATTTTTTGGGCTAAAAGTCATCGGCGTAATCCGCGTATTTTTTCTGCGCGGCGAACGCGGCCAGGAGTGGCAGGCCGCGCTGGTAGAATCAACCATCACCAACCACATTGTGGTTTGCGGGCTGGGGCGGATTGGCTACCGCGTGGCCCGCTCGCTGGCGGTGGATTACCAGCAGACGGTCGTCGGCATTAACGATACGCCGTCGGTGCTGGTTGATACGCTGCTGGGGCAGGGGCTGCCGGTGATTTTGGGCGACGTGCAAAATGTGGACGTGCTGCACAAAGCCGGCATCGAGCGGGCCAGCGTGATTATTATCTGCACCAACCAGGATTGGGTTAATCTGGAAACGATGGTGCGGGTGCGCCGGCTCAACAGGCGCGCCCGGATTGTGCTGCGCCTGTTTGAGGATGAACTGGTTGAAGACCTGCTGGCCAATTTTGAGGTAAACGCCATTATCAGCCGCTCGGCGGTGGCGGCGCTCAGCTTTACCTACGCGGCGGTGGGCGGCAAAATCATAGAAACGTTTGAACTGGGCGATCAGAAAAGCTACGTACTGGCCCAGGTGCCCATCGATCCCACCTCGCCGCTGCTGGGGCGCAGCGTGGGCCAGGTGGCCGATGAGCAGGACGTGACGGTGGTCTGCCACAACCGCGGCGCGGCGCTCACGGTAGAGCCGCCGCCAAACACGCGGCTGGCCGCCGGCGACAACCTGTTTATTTTTACCACCGTTGAACAAATGCTGAATTTAATTGAATACAAAAAGCGGCACGCCACCGGGCCGCAACAGCGCGGGCCAATTTTGGTTTGCGGGCTGGGCCACACCGGTTACCGGGTGGTAACCAACCTGCACGATCTGGGTTTTGAGGTGGTGGCGATGGATTATGAGCCAAACCGGCTGGCCCCGCGCCTGCAAGAACTGGGCATCAGCCTGAAATATGGCGACCTGCGCTGGGGGTCGTTGCTGCTGGAGGCCGGCGCGACGCAGGCCACGGCCATTGTCACCTGCACCGATGACGATATGATGAACCTGCAAATTGCTCTGCGCGCCCGCAAGATTAATCCGCAGGTGCGGGTAGTGATGCGCATTTTTGATGACGAACTGAGCGAACAGTTGCGCCACACGTTTGGGCTGAATGCGGCGTACAGCACCTCCGCGCTGGCCAGCCCGGATTTTGTATCGGCGGCGCTCAACCAGATGAACGTGCGCCGGGTAGATATTGCCCAGGTGCCACAGGTGGTGGTGCGGCTGCACGTGCGCTTATCCAGCCTGCTGGATGTGCCCATTATCGAACTGAACGAAGAAGAGGGGCTAACGGTGCTGCTGCACGCCCGCAACGGCCAGGTCGAGATTCCGCCGCGTGGCGATGCCCGGCTCAAGGCCGGCGACGAAATTGTGGTGCTGGCCACAGAAGCCAAACTGAGCGATTTAAACCGGCGTAACAAAAGCTCCGGGCAGCTTTTGGCCGAGGGTTACGGCGTAGGGCAGACGTAGGCTGGCTGCCCCGTACACGTTTTGTTATAGTCAAGTTAAAACGAGTGGCGGTGGTATACTGACTCTTGTCAATCGGGTGGGGCCAGTTGCCAAATTTCCACGCAGTCGATGCTGGACTGCTGGCAGCAGCCCCATACCGTCCAAAAACAACCGGGGTTTACCCCGGATAAAAAAGCCGAACCCGCGGGTTCGGCTTTTTTGATGCGGTTACCACTGGCCGGGAATGCCACGCTCCAGATGAATTGAGGCCACCACCTGGCCGTGGTCGCTTTCCCAAAACGGCACGCGGTCATCGCTCAGGGTTTCATCAATAAGATGGTCGTTGTACGTTTTTACGTACTCAACAAAGCCCAATCGCTGCGGGTTTTGGCGCACAAACTCCTGGCTCACCAAAATGTGGTCCAGGCTGTCGTAGTGGCCGTTGTGCAGATGGGTGTAGTAGACATCGCGGTAACTTTGCCGGGCCTGAATATCTTTAACGTTGTACATGTGCACATCCCACAACCGCTTTTTGGCTTCGGTGGGCAGTTTGCGCCACGGTTCCGCGCCGCACAAAATACGGCTGGTTACGGCGCTGCCGTCATCGTTAAAATCCCCCATCATAATCACCGGATAGTTGGTATTTTCCAGGGTGTCCATCAAAATGTGGCGCAGCGCCGTGGTTTCGGCGGCGCGGATCATCAGCGAGCGAGCCTCGCCTTTGGCGCTTTCCCGGGGATCGTGGGGGTCAACGTCATCGGGCAGCTTGGGCCGTTTGGATTTGAAATGCACCACAAACACGTTGACAATGGTATCCTGGGCCAGCAGCAGTTTGGCTCGCAGCACCGGCCGGGAAAACTGGGTGATCGGCACCTGAGTGCCATTAAATTCCAAAATAGCTTTTTCCGGGAAATCGACAAAAACGTCGTAGTCCAGCGCTTCAAAACGAGAAACGAGCGCCACAGCCGGGCCTTCGCCGTTGCGTTCGCCCATACGGATGCTCGCGCCGTTGTACTGGCCGCTCATAGCCAGTGTCTTTTGCAGCGCCGGCAGGTGAAACACCTCTTGAAAGCCAACAATATCGGCGTCCATCCGGGCAAGTTGGCCGGCAATCCATTTGACTTTGCGGTCATACTCATCTTTGCGATAACGGCGGTTGTAGTACCGCTCTTCTGGCAGGGCCAGGTTGAATAGGTTGAAAGTGCCTACTTTAAAGATATTTTTTGCCATCACCAGCCTCCGTAATTTTATTCCAACTGTAACAGTTATTTTAACACGATTCAATGGAACAAAAGTAACAGGTTTTTAATTTGCAATCGGTCTAAATTAAGCTATCCTAAAATCATCCTGCCAACATCACCTTATTCTCATCAGATAACTATGACAGATATTTTATTGCGCATGGCCGCCTTTGCTTTTGGGGCGGCAATTGTGGCCGGTACGCTTATTTCGGCCGTGAGAACTTTTGTGTTGCCCCGCAGCGAGAACACATTTCTGACCCGGGTGGTTTTTCAGGCGATATTCAGGTTGTTTCAGCTCCGGCTGCGCTGGGCGCGCACCTACGCCGAGCGAGATCGGGTGATGGCCTTTTTCTCACCGCTGGCGCTGCTGTTTTTGCCGGTGGTCTGGCTCACTTTAATCACGGTGGGCTACACCGGAATTTTTTGGGCTGTGGGCGTAACGCCGCTGTACAGCGCCTTTTTTTTGAGCGGTTCGTCGCTGCTAACGCTGGGTTTTGCCCCGGTTGCCAATCTGGCTCAACTGGTTATTGCCTACTCCGAGGCCACGTTGGGGTTGATAATGGTGGCGCTGTTGATTTCTTACCTGCCAACCATGTATACCGCCTTTACCGAACGCGAAGCCGCCGTGAGCATGCTGGAAGTGCGGGCCGGTGATCCGCCCTCGGCGGCGGAAATGATCATTCGCATGCACCGGATCAAGGGGCTGCAATTTTTAACCGAAGAGTGGATGAAGTGGGAAAAATGGTTTGTTGATCTGGAACAAACCCACACCTCGCTGATTGCGCTGGTCTTTTTTCGGTCGCCGCACGTGGGGCAAAGCTGGGTGGTGGCTGCCGGCACAATTCTGGATGCCGCCTCGCTGACAGCGGCGACCATCGACAAGCCCCGCGACCCCCACGCCGAATTGTGCATCCGGGCCGGCTACCTGGCCCTGCGGAGCATTGTCGATTTTTTTGGTTTGCCGTACAACCCCAAACCCAAACCCACCGACCCCATCAGCGTAACCAGAGCCGAATTTGACGCGGTCATTGAGCAATTGAGTGTGGCCAGTGTGCCGCTCAAACCAGACCTTGAGCAGGCCTGGCGAGATTTTCAGGGCTGGCGGGTAAATTACGACCGGGTGCTGCTGATTTTGGCCGGGTTGACGATGGCGCCAACCGCGCCGTGGTCCGGCGACCGGCCCATTTTAGACAGCAAGCCCACCCTGTTTTTACATCGCAAAAGCTGAATTTATTTTCAAAGGAACAGAATATGCCCAATCTGGTAAACGTTTTTGTCTATGGCACGCTGCGGCCGCCCCAGCCCAATACAGCGCCCGCCGACAGCCGCTACTACCCGGAGGTGGCCCGCTTTGTAAAATCGATGACACCGGGCCGGCTGCCATCGGCCCAAATTTATGATGTTGGCGCTTATCCGGCCATTGTCCGTGGCGACGGCACAGTTTACGGCGAATTGCTCAGGTTGCAGCCGCGCGGGCTGGAAATTATGGATCGAATTGAAGGCCATCCCACCTTTTACCGCCGCGAGCGGGTTCAGGTAGAAACCGGGAAGGGGCAGGCCAGCGCCTGGGTGTACTGGGCGCCCAAAGGACTAACCCTTGGCCGGCCGCTCATTGTTAATGGCGACTGGCTGCATCGCCAATACGCCGGCGCAACCGAAGCCCAGCCTCAACCGGAAGTTGACCCCACGTTGCTGGCGCTGGTGCGGCGCTTTGCCCGGGCCGAATGCAGTTGGCTGAGCACGGTTCGGCCGGATGGCCGGGCGCACAGCGCGCCGGTGTGGCATGTGTGGCTGGCCGGGCGAGTGTATGTGGTTTCGCAGCCGGAGGCGGTTAAAACGCTCAACTTGCAGCACAACCCCAGCGTGGTTATTACCCACCCGGACCCGGTCAACCCGGTTATCATCGAAGGCTGGGGCACAGTTTCCCCGGCGACCGGAAACCGGCTGCGCCCTCTGTTCAAAGACAAATACGATTGGGATATTTTAACCGACGCCGACTACACAACCATCATTGAAATAACTCCCCTCAAACTGCTGGCCTGGGGCAAATATGGCGATGGCCGCTGGCCCGGCGAAGCCGTGGTGCAGGTTCACCTCGATTGAAGTTCCCCGCAGCGCCTCAACTGGCAGAAATTCTGCAACTTTTGCCGGCGCGCCCCGTAGATTCATTAAAATATTTTCACAAAAACCGTAATTAATTACCGGGTCAGGGCATCTAATAGAGATATTCCGTCAGTTACCGATTTGTCTGCCTCAAGATCACAATCCCTACGTCTGCACAATTGATGTGCTTATTTTACGCAAGTTTTCAATACTTGTGTGGTAGATTCGGTTCTGGTAACCGCGTCACGTAAAAATACACCTTTGGTATATAACTTTTGGTAGATGTCTCTACTACCGGTTGACGAGTAGAATATGATTGTGATCGTCCATTAAAACTTATTAATTATTCAACCCAAACCTTTTTGGGTGATTATCCGTATATTTGTTCACGGCAGCAATTACAAAGGACATGTTTTAATTGCGGGAGCAAAAGGAGAACAACTCGATGGCTCAGTCAGTTGTAAAACAGATTCAGGCACGGCTCAAGCCAGGTGCGGCCGTTTTATTCATAACAATCTTGCTGGTTAGCAGCGTTACGCCGGTGGCTTTGGCCGCCCCGCCACAACAACAGCCTCAGACCATTGTCTTTTCAAACGAAGCGGCGGTGATTAGCCAACCCTTTCAATTGACTCTGTCTAGCCCGGTGGGCGCGCAGATTCGGTACACCACCAATGGCGGGCTGCCGGGGCTGGAGGCAACGCCCTACAGCGGCCCCATTGCCATTGACAAATCAACCGTTGTCAGGGCGCAGGCGTACAACAGTGATGGCACCCCGGTTGGGTTTACGTACACCAAATCTTACATTATTGCCAATTACAACCAGACTATCCCGGTGGTGTCGATTGCCGCCGACTGGACCGACCTGAACGTGCTGCATACCTTTGCCACCGAACGCGGCCTCGATTGGGAACGCCCCATGAATATGGAATATTTTTCGCCCGGCGGGCAGATTCAATTTAGCGTGCCGGCGGGGATTCGTATTCACGGTAACTTTTCGCGCATTTACAACCCTAAAAAATCGTACCGTATCTACTTTAGAAAATCGTATGGCGGCCCGGGAATGCTCGATTACCCGTTGTTCCCCGACAGCCCGGTAACCAAGTTCGACAAGCTGGTTTTGCGGGCCGGATTCCAGGATACGTTCCTGCACCGCGGCATCCCGGAACGGGCCGACCGGGTTGACACCGCCAAATACATCACCGACCAGGTTGTGCGCGATTTGCACCGCGATATGGGCCAGCCCATTGCTCACGGAAGTTGGGTGCTGCTCTATCTCAACGGCGAATTTTGGGGATTGTACAACCTTACCGAACGCATCGACTCGCAGTTTTTGCAGTCGTACTCAGACCCGGACTCGGTGTGGCACATTATCACCAAAGAGAGCGGCTGGGATGAAAACGGCATGTGGTACAACCGCGAAGCCGTAAAAGAGGGCGACTACGGCGCCTGGCTCGATAACCAGAACTGGGTGGGCGGCGCAGATTTTACCATCCCCGGCAACATTGGCGAGCTGGAATGGCGCATTGACGTGGAAAACGTCTTCTCGTACCTGTTTCTGGAAGCCTACGTGCAAAACACCGACTGGCCCAGCGCTAACTGGATTGTTTACCGGCGCATGGACGATGGCGGTTTTGGCACCAACGAAGGCAAATGGCGGATGATGGTATGGGACGCCGAAGACGCGTTTGGCGGCGGCGAGGGTAATCGCAAAGATTTGAACACGCTGGTGCGGGCCTACAGCCCCCACGACAGCATTACCCGCCTGCTGGAAAAACCGTTTATTGGCAGTTGCGAGTTCAAACATCGCTTTGTTAACCGCGCCAGAGAATATCTGGGGGTAGAAAACAAATTTGGCAAACCCGAATCTGAAATCGGGCAGCTTTCAAAAGAGCACGTTAAGGCAGAAATCAACAAGCAAGCCGACATTGTGCGTCCCTTCATTGCCTTGGAAGGGCAGCGCTGGGCGGCCGACTTGCCCGCCCAGGATATTTTTGAACACAATATTTCAGAAATGCTGGCTTTTGTTGATGTCCGTGAAGAAGTAATTTTGAATCATCTGGATATTTTGCGCTACCAAACGTTTACCGATTGTAAATAGAAGGTTGGCTGGCTTATGAACGCAATGAAAACTAAAACCGTTTTTTGGGCCGCATTGATCCTGCTTTTTGCGGCCAGCGGTGAAAAACTTGTAGAAGAAGTGGTGCTTCAGGCCGCTGGCAACAGCCCGCTGATCATCAATGAGTTTATGGCCGCCAACAAATCAGGGCTGGTTGATGAAGACGGTGAATTTTCTGACTGGATTGAAATTTACAACCGCAGCGATGTGCCGGTCAACCTGGCCGGCTGGTCGCTCACCGATGATCCGGCCAATCCCGACAAATGGAGCTTTCCCGATAAAACCCTGCACAGCGGCGAATATCTGGTGGTGTTTGCCTCTGGCAAAAACCGCCGGTCAACCGCACCCGGCACCGAGCTGCACACCAACTTTCGGCTGAGCCTGCAAAGCAACTTTTTGGCCCTGCACAACGTTTTAGATAGCCGGTTTATGGATGTGGTTACGCCGCAGAGCACCCGCCAGGTACGCAATGTGGCCTTTGGCCGCAACCAGCAGACCATGGAATACGGCTTTTTAACCAACCCGTCGCCCGGTGCGCCCAACATCGACCCGTTTATCCCGCAGGAAATTGGGTTGACCATGCAATACACCATCCACAACAACGAGCCGGGCAGCGCCCGGCAGGATGCTCTGGCCCAGGCGTTGGTAGCCAGTGGTGCGCCGCCGGCCACTCACGACCAGCTCAGCATTACAGAGATTATGTACAACCCTACCGGCGGCGACGATTATGAGTTTATTGAACTCAAAAACACCAGCAATCAAACCATCAACCTTGCCGGCGCATCATTTGAAGGCATCAACTTTTCGTTTCCGCTGAACACGCCGCTGGTTGCACCCGGCCAACTGCTGGTTTTGGTACGCAACGAAGCAGCGTTTACCCAGCGCTACCCGGGGGTTGAAATTGATGGCGTTTACACCGGCCAGCTCTCTAACGAAGGCGAAACCATCACCCTGCGCGACTTTGATGGCAACCTGCTTACCCAGGTAACTTACGATGACGACCGGGGCTGGCCGCTCACCCCGGACGGGCGCGGCGATTCGTTGATTCTGGTATCGGCAGATGGCAGCCCGGATAACCCGCTCAACTGGCGAGCCAGCCCGCAGCTTAACGGCACGCCCGGCACGCAACCCGATAACAGCGTGGGCGCAACGCTCTATCAAACTGCAAGTGTTATGCCCGGCCTGCAAATTTTAAACTTTTTGTTTGCCCACCAATAAAAAAGCTGGCGTTTTGCCAGCCGTTGTATCCATCCAAATTAAGCCTGCCCGTGTGCTAATGTTGGTTAATAAAATCCTCCATCAGGCGCTCGCGGCGGGCTTTTTTGTATTTTTTCAGCGCATCTTTGTAGGTGGGGTCTTCCCGCAAAATGTCTTTAAATTTATCCACCGCCTCGGCCCACTGTTGGTCTTTATACAAGTTGTTGGCCTGGGCATACAACGCCGATAGCTGCCGGTTTTTGCGCCGGGCCTCGCGCAGCCGGGCATGCGTATCGCGGTAGGCAGGATCAATGGCCATAATCTCATTAAAAATGATAACCGCCCTGGCCCACTGACGCTGCCGGGCCAGGGTGTGGCCCTGCTCGTACAAAAAATCCAGTTTACGTTCGATGGGGTCAAGGCCGCCCCGGCGCACAATTTCAGACAGGGCTTCGTAGGCCTGGTTGATTTCCCGAAACTTCTCGGCAAAGCGAAGCTTCTCGGCCGGGTCGGTTACCCGGTCGGGGTGGTAACGTTTGGCCAGACTCCGATATTGTTCCTTAATTCGCCGCGGCGAAGCGTTGAGCGGCAGTTCTAATGTTTGATAGTGCTGTTTCATAAGCGGGATAAATTGCAAAGTTCTGGTCTATTATATGCCAACTTTGCTCAAACGTCGAGTTGAAATTTTACATAACCGTTAAGAGTTCATTCCGCGCGCCCGGTGCCTTAGTCAAAACCAGCTTCCGGGAAGGTTTTTTCGCCCAACTGTGTAATTCCTACAAATTATAACTGTGTTATATATAGTTTATAACTCAGTTATAATATGATTATGACTGTGTTATATTGCAATTATAACTGAGTTATAATGCATTGAAAGTGGAAGAAAATAGCAGGTTGGGTTGAACTAAGTAAAACCCAACCTACTATACTGAGATTAGTTTGAAAACATAACTATTGCACTGTCATTCCCGCATGTTTTAAACGGGAATCCATCTTGGTATGCCTACAGTGGATGCCCGATAAAAGCATTCGGGCATGACGCAACCAGGCTCTAAAAAGTTATGTTTTGATTCTGTTTTCAGTATAAACTATTCATCGTGCGTCATTCGTCATTCGCTATTTATTGGGTTTCGTGTTACGGGCCACCATCTTGTAAAATCAGCACCTGTCACGTACAATCCAAAATCGGGCATAAAAATGACAAAAAGCACTTTTCTCACAGCAAACTGGCGCTATCTGGCAATGCTCAACTACACCATCGAGCCGGATATTTTGCGCCCATTTGTGCCCACTGGCACAGAACTGGATCAGTGGAACGGTCACACATTTGTCAGTGTGGTTGGTTTTTTGTTTTTAAACACCCGTCTGGTTGGACTGCCCATTCCGTTTCACCAAAACTTTGAAGAAGTGAACCTGCGTTTTTATGTGCGTCGCCGGGGGGTATCCGGCTGGCGACGCGGCGTTGTTTTTATTAAAGAACTGGTGCCCAAGCCGGCTATTGCAGCCGTAGCCCGGCTGGTATACAACGAGAACTACCAGGCGCTACCCATGCGCCACACGCTGGAAAGGCGCAGCACCGGCGTTATTATGGCCGCCTATGGCTGGCAGGTTAATGGCCAATGGAACCGGCTGGAGGTAACCACCGCTGGCGCGGCGCATCCCATTGCCGATGGTTCGGAAGAGGAATTTATTGCCGAACATTACTGGGGGTACGCGGCCCAAAAAAATGGCGGCTGCGTGGAGTACCAGGTAGAGCACCCGCGCTGGCGCATTTGGCAGGTCCAGCACAGCCGCTTGCAGTGCAACGTGGCGGCGTTGTACGGCCCTCAGTTTGCTAACAGCTTGAGCGCCCGGCCCAACTCGGCCTTTTTGGCCGAAGGTTCGGCGGTGACGGTGCGCCAGGGAACCAAACTGTAATTGCCAATGAATTTCTCGGTTAGCCTCAAAACCATATCGGTGCAGTTCGGCAGAAAGGCGGGCAGGTTGTGGCGTATTTTGTGGCACAGCGCCCAATCCTTTGCCGATGCGCGCGCCACCGAATCGGCTTCGAGCATTGCCTACTACGCCTTGTTTTCCGTTTTCCCGCTGACAATTTTTGTAGTGGCTCTGGCCAGTTCTTTTTTAGAGGACAAAACGGTCCAGCAGCTCATCTTTAATTTTGTCGATGAAACGCTGCCGGTATTTCTGCGAGATGTTATCAAAGGCAATATTGAACAGGCGCTGGCTCTGCGTGGGCCGGTTCAAATTTTGGGTATGGTTGGGTTGCTGTGGGCGGCGTCGGCTGTTTTTACCAACCTCACCCACAATTTAGACCGGGCCTGGCAAATTGCCGAAGCCCGCAACTTTATTTTTGGCCGGCTGGTGGGGCTGGCCATGATCGGGGCCATTACCACCGGGCTGGTTTTGTTGTGGGTTTTATCTACCGCGTTGTTGAATATTTTGCCGGCGCTGGAAATTCCCCTCTGGAATGGCAAAAGCATCCACCTGTACGATTCGTACACGTGGAGCCTGCTTTCCCGGTTTTTGCCCTATTTTCTCATCTTTTTTACATTTTTCAATTTGTACAAATGGGTGCCCAACACCACCGTAAAATGGAGCGAAGCCGCGTGGGGCGCGGCGGTGGCGGCGCTGGGCTGGGAGCTGGCGCAGCGAGGGTTTGGCTGGTATCTGACCAGCGGCTGGGCCAAATACCAACTGGTGTATGGCTCGTTGGGAGCGGTGATTGCGTTTTTATTGTGGTTGTACATTAACTCGCTGATTGTGTTGTATGGGGCGCACCTGAGCGCAGCCATCGCCAGCGAAACCCGGTTAAAGGACAGCCCTCCCCAAAATTAAAAACGGGACACAAATGTTGTGTCCCGTTTTTGGTAAACAAGAGCGATAATCACATAATTTCGCCGGATTTGGCCTTTACAAAATAGCCATTACACGCTTCTTCAATAAGCGCCGGCGACATGCGCAACGGCTCGTTGGCGTATTCACACAACAATTTGACCGCCCGCAAAATATCACGCGGGTGCACAGCCTGCATTGGTTTGCCCGTTTTGCGGAACCATTCGTTAATAAAATAGAGGAAAGACTCTTTATCCACATCGGGATAGCCCAATGCCTGGGCCTGGTTTACAAATATCTGATAAAACATCTTTTCATCCGGGCCAAACACCCCAACTTTTATTTGAATCCGGCGCAAAAATGCCCCATCAACCAGATCATCGGGGTCCAGGTTGGTGCTAAACACCAGCAACTGCTTAAACGGAATCTCAAAGGTTTGGCCGGAATTCAAACGCAAAAAGTCGATGCGGGTTTCCAGCGGCACAATCCAGCGGTTGAGCAAATCAGTGGGGCTGATGTGCTGGCGGCCAAAGTCATCGATTAAAAACATTCCGGTGTTGGCCTTCATCTGTAACGGGGCTTCATAAAACTTGGCCACGCGCTCGTAGCGCAGTTCCAGGTGGTCCATGGTCAACTCGCCGCCAACCATCACCGACGGGCGCTGGAACAAGCCCCAGCGGGCATCGGCGTTGCCCCGTTCTTCTTCGCTGAGGGTGTGGATGAGGCTATCGTAAATTTGGATGATGGCCCCGCCAACCGTAATGGCGTATGGCAGCCACACCGGCTCGCCATCGCCCAATAAATTGGCAATCGATTCAGCGATGGTGGTTTTGCCGTTGCCGGGCGGGCCGTATAAAAACAGCGAGCTACCGGCATTGACCGCCGGGCCAATTTTCCGGTCAAAATCCTTGGGCAGAATGAGGTGATTCAACGCCTGTTGCACCTGCTGCCGCGAAAGCTGTTTGATTTTTGCCTGAAGCAGCACCCCTTTGCTGTACTTTTCCAGCGGCACGGGGGCCGGCCCCACGTACAGCGTCCGTTCCAGAGCTTCTTTGGCGCGCGCCCGGCCAGAATCGGTGAGGCTGTATACGTAGCCGCGCCGCCCCAAACTGCCCACGGCTTTGGACACTTCTACCAGGTGTTCCTGCTGCATCCACGAGAGCAGTTCATCCAAAACGCGGTAAGGTAGCTTCATCACTTCTTCCGCGCGGGTAACGCTCACTTCGCCTTCGTTGTAGGTTAAGCGCAGCAGGATGTCGGTGATCAGGTTTTGTTTAACATCAAGCTCGTCCAGCGAGTTGGGCGGTTCCAGCACCTCTTCAATACCGGGAAAGCGGCGAACCGTTTCCAGCCCGATCAACGGGCCGGTTCCGAGCCGTGATGTACTCCCGCGTGACGGGCCGTTTCCCTGTGACCGCTGCTGCGATAGCGTACTTGTTCCACTCAGTTGTTTCAGGCTGCCTGTTGTTGCCATCTACATGCTCCAATCAAATCACGACGTTTGAGGAATTATATTTATCCCCACCACCTCGTGGGCCGTGGTTTGAAAATGTGACCAAAGAAATATGCGTACCCTTGCAAACTGCTATTTGCTCAAAAAATTGGGAATGTTTTGTTATTATACTCAACGCGATGAAAAATGTCGAGGTTTTAACTTGAGGCAACCCTGCCCTGGCAAGGCCAATCACTGCCCTCCCCCTAGATGCCAGACGTCGCGCAGCATCACGTTATAAATGTAGTTTAAAGCAAGTGATTGTCAAATTGCAACGGTATTACTTGCCTATTTACGCAGAACTTTGGCTCTGCCCAAAACTCCGGCCCGCTCCCGGTATCGGCGTTGTTTTGACAAACCTTTAAACAGACAGGTATACTTTGAGCTTTACCAAACTTTCCAAAATATCTCTCACTGCTGAGAATATTTGAACAAGGGAGATTCTTATGGACGCACGCGTGTGGCATCAACACTACGACCCCGGTGTACCGGCCTCGCTGGAATACCCGGCCCATCCCGTCGATCAATTTTTGCAGATTACCGCCAGCAAAACCCCAAATAACTCAGCCATAATTTATGGCGGAATGGCTCCCGTTGTGGGCGAGCAGCACACAACCCTCACCTACGGCCAATTGAATGAACTGGTTAACAAATTTGCCGCCGGCTTGCAGCAGATGGGGCTGCAAAAAGGTGATCGGGTGGCGTTGTACATGCCCAACTGCCCGCAAATGGTTATTGCCTATTACGGTGCGCTGCGGGCCGGTGGGGTGGTGGTGCCCAGCAACCCGCTGTACGTGGCCCGAGAGATTGAACACCAGCTCAACGACTCCGGAGCAAAATTTGTAGTGGTGCTCAGCCTGCTGTACCACCACATCAAAGAAGTGCGGGCCAATACTCAGCTCAAACAGGTTATTGTTACCAACATTAAGGAATACTTCCCCGGCCTGCTCAAATTTCTGTTTTCTATTGCCAAGGAAAAGAAAACGGGCCATCGGGTTGATATTGCCGATGATGCTGACACAATCTGGTTTCAGCAGATGCTGGCCAACGCGCCGGCCACGCCTCAACCCGTTGAAGTTAGCCCACAGGATACGGCGGTATTAATGTACACCGGCGGCACTACCGGCACCCCCAAAGGGGCGCAGCTCACCCACAAAAATGTGGTGGCTAACGCCCTCCAGTCAACCACGTGGCTAACGGGCGGGCGCGGGGCAGAAACCCAGGATGTGGTGATGACCGCCCTGCCGCTAACCCACTGCTACGCCATGACCGTGTGCATGAACCTGGCGGTTTCGTCTGGGTTTCCGCAGATTCTCATCCCCAATCCGCGCGATTTTGACCACCTGCTCAGCGCCATCAACAAACACCGGCCCACTATTCTGCCCGGCGTACCCACCCTTTACAACCGCATCAGCAACCATCCCGCGGTGCAGGCCGGCAAGTACGATGTTAAATCCATTACCACCTGCATCAGCGGCGCGGCCGGCCTGCCGGTAGAAGTTCAGCACGAATTCCAGCAGGTGACCGGCGCCCGGCTGGTAGAAGGCTACGGCCTCAGCGAAGCCTCGCCGGTAACGCACGCCAACCCCATTGGCTCCGGCGGGCGGATTGGCTACATCGGCCTGCCTTTGCCAGACACCGATGTCCAAATTGTTGATACCGAAACCGAAGAAACCCCGGTTGGCCCCAACACGCCAGGTATTTTGTGCATCAGCGGGCCGCAAGTGATGAAGGGTTACTGGAACATGCCCACCGAAACCGCAAATTCGCTGCGGGTTCACGCCGATGGCAACGTGTGGCTGCACACCGGCGACGTGGCCGAAATAACCGAAGACGGCTTCTTTCGCATTGTAGACCGCAAAAAAGAGATGATTCTGGCGTCGGGCGGTTTTAATGTTTACCCGCGCGATATTGAAGATCGCCTCTACGAGCACGACAAAGTGCTCGAAGCGGCGGTCATCGGCGTGCCGGTGGGCGGGGCCAACCAGCGGGCCAAAGCCTTTGTGGTGCTCAAAAACGGCGAAACCGCCACCGAAGAAGAGCTGATTCAGTGGTGCAAAGAGGGGCTGGCCGCTTACAAAGTCCCCAAATTTATTGAGTTTAGGGATGACCTGCCCAAAACAATGGTCGGCAAAATTTTGCGGCGGGAGTTGATGGAACAGGAAGATCGAAAAGTCCCGGCCAGGTAGCTTATGCCCAGATCGCAAAAATCCGGCCGGCTGGTGCTCAACCACTCTACTCATATTCCCGGCCTGCTGCCGGTGCTGGATAAACTGCTGGAACAACCCCAGATTCAAACCATCACGCCGGGCCGGCTGGCTCGGGTAAAAGGCCGGCCAACCCCGTTGACCATTCGAGTAACCGTGCCCATTACCGGCGGTCACAAAATGCAGGCTCGCGCCCAAAGCAGCGTGCAGGAGGTGTTTGTGGTCACCTCGCTCACGGCTCAGCAGCTTCAGCAGGCCGTAGATCAGGCGCAAAAATCTACCTGAGCCAAACCGGTTGCAACCCAATAGCGATATGTTATAATTGAAATAAATCAATCTACTCAACGGCGAGGGCTCCCATGGCAAAGAAGTCAAAAAAAACCGAAAAATCTGAGGCAAAAGAAGCCGCTTCAAAAGGCAAAGTAAAACGAGCCAAGATTAAAAACAAAGTATACGAAGCCGAACTGGCCAAAATGCAGGTAGAGCTCGTCAAGCTTCAGGAATGGATCAAATCCAAAGGGCTAAAAGTTGTTGTTATTTTTGAGGGACGTGATACTGCCGGCAAAGGAGGCACCATCAAACGGATTACCGAGCGGCTCAATCCCCGCGTTGTGCGTATTGTGGCGCTTGGCGTTCCCACCGAACGCGAAACAACGCAGTGGTATTTTCAACGGTACGTCCCTTACCTGCCGGCCGCCGGCGAAATGGTTTTGTTCGACCGGAGCTGGTACAACCGGGCGCTGGTTGAACGGGTTATGGGCTTTTGCACAGAAGAGGAGTACCGCGAGTTTATGCGCTCGTGCCCGGAATTTGAGCGCATGCTGGTGCGTTCCGGCATCATCCTGATCAAATACTGGCTCTCCGTTAGCGACGAAGAACAGGAACGTCGATTTCAGGCGCGCATTCACGATCAGGTTCGGCGCTGGAAACTCAGCCCGATGGATTTGGAGGCGCGAGCCCGCTGGGTAGAGTATTCCAAAGCCAAAGACGAAATGTTCAAGTATACAGACATCAAACAGGCTCCGTGGTATGTGGTTGACGCCGATATCAAAAAACACGCTCGCCTGAACCTGATCAACCACCTGCTGAGTATGATCCCCTACGAAGACCTGACTCCCGAACCGATCAAACTGCCGCCGCGCCAGGCTGATATTGGTTATGTTCGCCCCCCCTTCACCGACCAGACTTTTGTGCCAGAAGTGTACGGGGACAATACCACTGGCAAAGAGTAATAGTGTTGGCCGGGCTTGCATAACCGTAAGTTTGGTCGCTTAAAAATATTTTACGTCGGGCAATCGTAGTTTAGAATCTATTGACTCAGAAAAAGAATCATAGTACTATAGTATCACAGAATGTCAGTTGAGCAGTTCTGTAATAGCCGAAAGGAGGTCCCTATCGCGGTGCCAGATTGGGAAATGTTTCGGCTAACCGGACCTCATACACAATAAATGTTGGACCATTTAGCGAAGATGCGGGTCAACGTAAAACTGACGTTAACAGTAGTAGTATGACGGCCGGAAAGCCAACAATAGTTTAGGTAAGCGTTTTAGTAAAAACAAACGTTACAGACCCTATAGTTATAAAAGACCCGATCGATGATCGGGTCTTTTTTGTGCAACAAATTAATTGTGCCACCCCGCTTGACTCCTGAAAATTTTTAGTATAAAATAATCACCAACTAAAAGGTTTCAGTAAATGACTCCAGGCGCAAGTAAACCACGTTCTCACCGCGACGATGTTACATTGAAAGATATTGCCGAAGCTGTCGGCAAATCCGTGGCGGCTGTATCCCGGGCCCTCAACAACTACGATGACATCAGCCCGGCCACCCGGGAACACATTAAGCGCGTGGCCCGTGAAATGGGGTATGCTCCTACCGATACCCTCGGCTTTATTATGCCACCTCTTGCTCCCAGAGCCACTGCACCCTATTACAGCGAAATTTTAACCAGCATCACCAGTGAGGCGTCGCAGCAAGGGTTTGACCTGCTGGTTGCAACCAGTGACAACGGCCCAGAAGAAGAACGGGTGTATTTGAGATTAATCAACAGCCGTCGGGTAGATGGTTTTATTGTTCTGTGGCCCCGCTGGCGCGATACGCGCATTAAGCTGCTTTTAGACAAGCACTTTCCATTTGTTGTGATTGGCGCTACAAATCTTGAAGGTAATTTTCCAAAGGTTTTTGAAGACGAAACCGAAAGCGCGCATCTGGCGGTAGATCATTTAGTTTCGCAGGGACACCAAAAAATAGCGCTGATCAACACCCCGCCAGACCTGTTCTTTTCAACAAATTTTCTAACCGGCTTTAGAGACGCCATGCGTCAGGCTAATTTGCCGGTTAACGAGGAATTCATTCTCAACAGCGGCTTAACTCAAAAAGATGGTTATCAGGCTGCCCAAAACCTGCTCAGCAAACCCGATGCCCCCACCGCAATTGTTGTTGCCGACGATGTTGTGGCCTTAGGCGTAATGGCGGCTGTTCAGGATCAGGGATTAGAAATTGGCAGCGACATTTTAATTACTGGTTACGGTGACATTCTGCTGGCCGAATACGCCCAGCCGCCTTTAACAACCATTCACCGGCCAACTCACCTGTTGGGCCAAAAAGCCTGCCAAATCCTCACCGCCCAGCTTCGCGGTGAAAAAACCGAAAACAGCGTCGTTTTCAAACCATCATTGGTCATTCGTCAATCCAGTGACCTGGCCTTGTGGTTATAAATATCAATCGTATTTCTATCTTTTCAGGAGGAAAAACATGGCAAGAGTAGTCTACAAAAACATGGTCAAAGCATGGGGTGACGTAATTGGCGTAAATAACCTCAATCTCGAAATCCCTGACAAAGAATTTTTGGTTTTGGTTGGCCCTTCGGGCTGTGGTAAATCAACCGCGCTGCGCTGCCTGGCCGGTCTTGAAGAAATCACCTCCGGCGAAATTATCATTGGTGACCGCGTGGTTAACGATATTCCCCCCAAAGACCGCGATATTGCGATGGTCTTTCAAAGCTACGCGCTTTACCCGCATATGACCGTGTATGATAACATGGCCTTTGGTTTGAAACTGCGCAAAACCCCCAAGGCCGACATCGATAAACGCGTGCAGGAAGCCGCCAAAATTTTGGGCATCACCCAACTGCTAGACCGCAAGCCCAAACAGATGTCTGGTGGTCAGCGCCAGCGCGTGGCCCTGGGCCGCGCCATTGTCCGCGACCCCGCCGTCTTTTTGCTGGACGAACCACTGTCTAACCTTGATGCGAAACTCCGGGTGCAAACCCGCGCCGAAATTTCTAAACTGCACCAACGCCTGGGCACCACCTTTATCTACGTTACCCACGACCAGGTAGAAGCTCTGACCATGGCCGACCGCATTGCCGTTATGCGCGATGGCGTACTGCAACAGGTTGATAGCCCTTCCCACCTGTACGAACACCCCGGCAACATTTTTGTGGCCGGCTTCATCGGCTCACCGGCAATGAACTTCTTCAGCGGCACCGTCACCGGCACCGTTGACGAAATGTATGTCGACTCCGGCGTCGTGCGTCTGCGCTTGGGCCAGGCCGAAGTAGAACAGCTTGGCGCCAGCAGCATTGGCCGCGAAGTTATCTTTGGAGTTCGCCCGGAAGATATCCACCACCCCAAATACAAACCCGCCGGTGTTAAAGAACAACTCATCGACGCCACAGTAGATGTGACCGAACTGATGGGCAACGAAATTTTTGTGTACCTGCAAGCTGGAGACCAAAGCTTCATTGCCCGCGTTGACCCGCGCTCAGACTTACGCGCCGGCGATAAAGTGCAAATGGCCTTCAACATCGACAAAATCCACATTTTTGACCGCACTACAGAAAAGAACATCGCCACCCCGTCCGACGATCTCTAATCGCCGCTCCATTGCAGCCGCATTCAACAGGGAAGCCCATTTTGAGCTTCCCTGTTTTTTTGGGCAAAAATTGGCAATTGAGGTATTATGACTGCCAGTCTATACTCAATTCAACCCTTAAACAGAGGATTTACCAATGCTTGTTACACTTATAATTATGGACGGCTGGGGATTAAACCCCAGAAAAGACCACAACGCCATCGCCCAGGGCAACACCCCTTATTTTGACTACATCTGGAACAACTGGCCCAGCGCCACCCTGGAAGCCTCTGGCGAAGCCGTCGGACTGCCCGCCGGACAGATGGGCAACTCCGAAGTGGGCCATATGAATCTGGGCGCGGGCCGCGTGGTACCCCAGGACCTAACTTACATTAACAAACTCATTGCCGATGGCGACTTTTTTGATAACAAAACGCTGAACGCTGCCGTTCAGCACGCGCTGGATAACAACACCAGCCTGCATCTTGTTGGCCTGCTGTCTGATGGCGGCGTGCACAGCCACCAAAAACACCTGTATGCCTTGCTGCAACTGGCCAAACAAAAAGGGCTAACCCGGGTATTTATTCACGCTCTGCTTGATGGCCGCGATACCCCACCCCGCAGCGGCGCCGAATACCTGCGCCAACTGGAAGAACAGATTAGCCGGATTGGCTGCGGCGCCGTCGCCAGCATTACCGGCCGCTACTATTCAATGGACCGCGACAAACGCTGGGAACGCACCAAAAAAGGCTACGATGCCGCCGTGCACGGCCAGGGCAAAACCGCCAAATCCGCCGCCGAAGCCATTGAGGCATCCTACGCCGATGACGTTAGCGACGAATTTGTTTTGCCCGTGGTGCTGGTCAACAGCGACGGCTCGCCCAAAGCCACCATCAACAGCAACGATGCCGTCATCTATTTTAACTTCCGCTCCGACCGCGCCCGGCAACTCACTCAGGCGCTCATCGAACCGGATTTTGCCGGCTTTGAAGACCCCAACCGGCCGCAAAATATAAAAATGGTTACCTTTATGAACTACTACGATAATCAGGTGCCGGATTTTGCCTTTGAAGTGCCAGAACCCACCAACGGTCTGGCCGAAACCATTTCAAAAGCTGGCCTCAAACAATTTCACAGCGCCGAAACTGAAAAATACGCCCACGTGACCTACTTTTTCAACGGCGGGCGGGAAGAACCGTTTGCCAACGAAGATCGCCGGCTGGTACCCTCGCCTAAAGTGGCCACGTACGATCTTCAGCCAGAAATGAGCGCCCACGGCATTAAAGATGAGGTGGTAAAAGCGGTAAACAGCGGCGAATACTCGTTTGTGCTGGTCAACTTTGCCAACCCGGATATGGTGGGCCACACCGGCTTTTTAGACAAAGCCATCATCGCCTGTGAAACCGTTGACGATTGCGTACGGCAGGTGGTTGAGGCCACGGTGAGCATGGACGGCGTGGCGCTGGTTACCGCCGATCACGGCAACTCTGATCAAATGCTCGATTACGATACCGGCAAGCCCCACACAGCGCACACCACCAACCTGGTGCCGTTTATTTACGTGGCCAAAGAAAAACCAGACTGGCGGTTTGCCAACGGCATGCTGGGGAATGTGGCGCCTACCGTGCTGGAGCTGCTGGAGCTGAAGCCGCCCAAAGAAATGACCTGCGCGTCGCTCATCCGGCGATAGCCCAAAAAACAAACGGCCAAAACTTTGGCCGTTTGCCCTGCAAATCTATTCCAAACCGGAGCCTGTAGGTTCCGGTTTTTATTTGGGGGGAAAGCCGTTTACCGGCAGCGAAAACCAAAAAGTTGCGCCCTGCCCAAACGTAGACTCAACGCCTATTTTACCCTGATGCGCCTCGACGATGCGCTTGCAAATGGCCAACCCCAGGCCGGTAGAAACTTCATCGCCGGTGGGTTTGGTGCTGACGCGCTTGTGGCTAAAACCCTTAAACAAATACTGTATCTCCTCTGATTTTATGCCCGTTCCCTCATCCTTAACGCCAACCCACACCGAGCCGTTTTCCTGCCGGGCCATCAACTGAACCGTGGTCCCCGGGTGAGAATATTTGATGGCGTTGTCAATAAGGTTGGCCACAACCTCGCCAATTTTGTGCGCATCGCAAACGCACTCCAACAGCGGTTTGTCGTACTTCTCTTTTAAAACGATGTCTTTTTTTGAGGCCAGGTACGAAAATTCATCGACATAATCCTGAACCAAATCGACAATATTCACCCGCTCCCGGTTAAGCGTAACATCGCCAAATTCTATTTTGGTCACATCCAGAAACTCATCGAGCATGTGAAGCATGCGCAGCGATTGTTTATTGAGTGTTTGCAAATATCTAGCCAGGCTGGCCTGATCCATTGTGGCAAAATCGCTCAGCAAAACCTGCAAAAAACCGGTCACCAGGCTCAACGGGCTGCGCAGTTCGTGAGCCACCACGCCAAACAAAAAACTGCGTTCTGTAACATCCCGGACCACGCTGATAACTTCTACAAGCTGGCCATCCTCCGCAGTAACCAACGTCGAAACCACTTCGGCGGTAATGGTTGAGCCATCTTTTTTGAGCATGGGCTGCTCAATCCGCATCTGCGAATTCCCGGCGGATAACGCACCAATCTGTTTCTGGTTAAATACGGCAAAACTCAAATCATCGATAAACAACTGTGAAAAAGGCTGGCCCAGAATCTCCCCGGGTTGATAGCCAAAAATTTTGATAACGGATTGATTTACGTAATCAATATTAAAACCGGGCATGCTCAAACTAAACACCACATCGGCCATGGTGTTGGTCAGTGTGGTTAAAAATTCCTGCGACTCACGCAGCGCCTGGGTTTGCTGAGCCACTTTTTCTTCCAGTTGAAGGCGATAAGCTTTGTTTTCGGCCTCCAGCCGCTGTTTCTCCAGCATAAGCTGGCGGTTTCTAATGGCTCGTTCCAGAGTAAGCAGCAAATTGGTTTTGCTTACGGGTTTGGTTAAATAATCAAACGCGCCCAGCCGAATGGCCTCGGCGGCGGTTTCATAAGAGGGCTGGCCGGTCATTAAAATTACGGGCGTATACGGAAAATGCTCGCGGGTAAATTTGAGCGCATCCAAACCGCTCCCGCCCGGCAAAATAATGTCGCACAAAACTGCATCACACTCAACCATCCGTTCAGTGAATTCCGGATAATCTTTGGCGGTATGCACAACATAACCGGAACTTTCCAGGCGTCGCATAAGGGCACGCCTGACAATTTCTTCATCATCCAGAACCATCACAGTGGGGGTTGAAATTTCAGCCGGGGCGTCCACAGTCAGCATCCTTGTTAGATAGGTGCCTCACTCACATAGTGGGCGGGACAAGTTTACCTAACTGTAATTGTAGCACATCAATTTACAAAAGAGGTTCAAAAACAAGTGCTTTAATAAAGCTGAACAACACATCTCTAATGAGTTGTACCACGTATCAAAGTAGCATTTTGGCGGCCAGCGCCGCGCCGATAATTCCGGCTTCGTTGAGCGTTTTAGCCGGAACAATCTCGGTTTTTATGTCGAAGTAGCGGAAAAATTTCTCGTGTTTTTTGCTCACGCCGCCGCCAATAATAAAAAGATCGGGCCAAAACAGGGCTTCCATCCGCTGCAAATATTCGTTGACGCGCTTGGCCCATTCTTTCCACGATAAATCTTCGGCTTTGCGAATCCGGTCGGAAGCGCGGTTTTCGGCATCTTTGCCACGGATATCCAGGTGGCCAAATTCGGTGTTGGGAACCAGCACCCCATTCACAAAAATGGCGCTGCCAATGCCGGTGCCCAGGGTGAGCAAAATCACCACCCCGGTCCGATCCTGACTGGCCCCAAACTTCATTTCGGCAAAGCCGGCGGCATCGGCATCGTTTAACAGGAGAACCGGGCAGCCGGTTTTTTCACGCAAAAGTTTTTGGCCATTGGTGCCAATCCAGGTGTTGTCTACATTTGCCGCGGTGAGAGCCACGCCATTTTTTATCACCGCCGGAAACGTGCAGCCAATCGGCCCTGTCCACTCAAAATGGCGGGTAATTTTGGCTACAACATCTGCCACAGCCTCTGGCACAGAAGGTTCGGGGGTCGGAATCCGGTATCGATCGCTGGTTAGCTCGCCGGTTTCAATATTGACCGGCGCACCTTTAATCCCCGAACCTCCAATATCAATGCCCAAAATTTCCATATTTTCAAGCTCCTTTGCCGTTTATTTGATTTTAGTCTGAAACCAAACCAGACGCAAACGCTCTTTTTGGGCGGTGAAGGAACACTCAAAGCCAACGTATAATAAATGCATAAAAAATTTTTAACCGGAGGCCCGGTCTTGGTCAACAACAACTGGCTAAAGCGTAACGCCAGCAGAATAATTTTGTTGGTTTTACTGGCAATACTGCTTTTTCCAATCGGTGGCATGCGGGCGGTTGTGGCGGCGCAATCCACCGGTGATACCGCCCAACTGCCAACACGTACCCCCACCACCACAGCGCCAAAAACCTGGGTTGGCCGGCTGGTTAGCAACACGTTGGGTGTCACCGAAGGGCAAGGCTCTATTTTTAGAGTCTCTGTTACGGGCGTTTTGGATACGCCCATTGAACTACGGAATGGCAACACCTTCATCATTGGCAAATCTGGCAGCAAACCGGAATACGGGCCGTTTGCCGCCGAATTTGCGCCGGTAACCAAAGGCCTGTGGACGGTGAGCGTACCGGCATTGGGGGCCAGCCTGCAAGTTGAAGCCGATAATTACAATCTGGCCGTCATTGAATTTGTGCCGGTTGCCGCAGCGCCGGCCACCGCGCCGGTTACGCCGCTGCCCACGGAGGCCGGCGCTTCCGACTGGGCCGGGCAGGTTGTCAGCGAACGTTCGGCCGGGGGCGTGCCATTTGCCCGGTTATTGGTAACTGTGGCCGGGCGCAACGCTCAACCCGTGCAGATTTCTACCTTTACCCAGGTGCTCAACACCGCTTACACCGGTCAAAAACCCGCTGAACTGGGGCCAAACACCGTCGAGTTTACCGGTCTCACCCCCGGCACATATTTGATTGAGGTGCTGGGGCTGGTCGGCCCTTTTCGGGTAGACCTGAAACCCAATGTTGAAACCCGGGTAGAATTTAACCCGGTGGCGTCCACCGTTACCCCTCAACCAGCGCCGCCCACGGCAACGGCGTCAGTGGTTCCGCCTACGGCCACGCCAACGCCAACCAACACGCCGCTGCCAACCCCAACGCCCTCACCCACCAGCACGCTACTGCCGGCTTCGCCAACGCCAACCCCGGTCACTCGCTGGATAGGCGTGATCGACCGGCGCAGTCCTATCGATACCGAACCCGGTGAAATTGCCGTCAGAATAGCCGGTATCGCGGGAATGCCGGTCAGGCTGACCCGTCCCGGCGACGACCAGTGGCCCGAGCAGCGCTGCATTACCGGCCAGGAGGGCACGGAGCAGGATGTCTGCACGTTCAAAGGCTTGCCCGCGGGCTGGTACACCCTTGATCCCGAAGGGGTGAACGTCAGTTTGCCGGTGCAGGTCAACAATAACCAGGCGGTGCGCGTGGTGTTTAATGTGGAGGTTTTGCCGCCCGGAATTACCGGCTGGCAGGCCACAGCAACACAAAACAGCAACGGCATGCTGGCGCAGCCCAAAACTGATGGCCTGATTCGGGTAAAAGTGATCGGCCGGCCGGGGCAAATTGTTTCGCTCAAATCGCTGCGGTTGGGCGCAACCCGCTACTGCGAAGCCGTGCCCAACCCGGTTTTGGGCGCACCCGCCTGCGAATTTGGCCAGCTCGGTCCCGGCGTGGTCGAAATAGAGGCGCTGCACACCGGCAGCCGCTACCGCCTTTTTGTCGATGGCGCTGGTCTGGCGGAAATTGAGTTTGCCCCCAACGCCACGGCTGCCCCGCAGCCATCGGCTCAAAACCAGCCGTTGGTGGGCAAAGGCGCCAGCCCACGAACCGTATCACCGACGGTTGTCACTCCGGCCGGCGCTGCCGTTGCGCCGCCAACGCCAACGGCAACTGTCACACCGCTCCCGTTGCCCACGCTCACGCCAACACCGGCCTTGGCCTGGCAGGGCCGGGTAGTTGAACGGGTAGTCACCGGCGCCGGAGCCATCGGGGTGCGGGCTGTGGGGTTAAAAGATCAACCGATAATTGTGCGCAGCGGTAGCTGGCAAAGCCCGCCGCAACTCACCGGCACCAAACCTGAATTGGGCGATTTTGCCACCGAATTTGGCGGCCTGCCCCCCGCCGAATATGAAATCGAATTGGTTGACCTGGCTAAAGTCACTGTGGTTTTGGGCGGCGGCGAATTTTTGCTGGTTGAGTTTAAGTACGATTTTGTAACGCCCACGCCGTGAGCTTTCCCTCGCACAAATCCTCACCGGGTATTAATCAACATTGTGGCAAATGCAACTGTCGGCCTGATATTGGTTACGCCTGTTTTCGCACTAACTAGACATAACCAAAAAGGGGTTGACATGCGCACTTTGCCTATGATATAATACCGACGTTCTTTAGAAATGAATGTTTTTTGAAAATCCTCTTTTATAGCAATAATTTTTTAATCAATCCTTAAGGATACTGAAGTAAGATTCTCCATTTTTATACTCCACCTGATCGCAGCAGATTTTAGAAAAATTTTTTAATGCTTCCTCCTCTTGTGCGTTTGGATTGGTGTTCTAACTCTTAAAAATTCACAGCCAGGGTAGAGGCTCCAAGCCAATGCGCTGGTTGATGTTGGCAAACCGAGGTGAAAATGATAGTTGATGACGTGATGATTTCTGAAGACCCCGAAGATCTGTTCAACGATGAATCCGATACCAAACAAGAACCAAATATTTTAGATGAACTTATTAGCAAAGCTGTTGAACGTGGCTACCTGCTCACCGACGATCTCCTATCGGCGTTCCCCGAAGCTGAAGACAGTATGAATCAGCTCGAAGAGATCTTTATTCAGCTCGTCAACCAGGGCATTGAAGTTTACAATGACCAGACAGAGGCTGATGAAGAGCGCCGGCTCAAAGAACAGCCGGGCGAGGACACCGACGACCCCTCGATTGCTATTCCCGATCCTTTTGATTTGAGTGGCATCGCTGCCGATGACACCATCAGCCTGTATTTAAAAGAAATGGCGCGCGTGCCGCTGCTGGCCCCCGCCGAAGAAATTTTGCTGGCCAAAAATCTTGAACGTGGTCGCAAGGCGCAGCGCAAGCTGGCCAAACAACAATTTAATGAAGAAACCGAACGCAAACTGCGCCGGTATGTCCGCGAGGGCGATCGCTCTCGGGATCATCTGATCAAAGCCAACACCCGCCTGGTGGTTAGCATTGCCAAAAAATATATGGGGCAGGGTGTACCTTTCTCTGACTTAATTCAGGAAGGCAACCTCGGTTTGATGAAAGCCGTGGAAAAGTTTGATTATCGCCGCGGCTATAAATTTAGCACCTACGCTACCTGGTGGATTCGCCAGGCCATTACCCGCGCTCTGGCCGACCAGGGCCGCACTATTCGTGTGCCGGTACACATGAGCGACCGCATCCGCAAGCTGCATCAGGTTTCGCGCCAGTTGGAGCAGGTATGGGGCCGCAAACCCACCCCGGAAGAGCTGGCCGAACACATGGAACTGGAACCGGCCAAAGTTCGCTGGATGCTGCGCGTTAGCCGCCACCCGGTATCGCTGGAGCGCCCGGTAGGTGAAGAGGAAGACAGCGAGTTGGGCAACTTTATTGAAGATGAAGATGCCCCCACCCCGCCGGATGCCGCTTACCACCGGCTGCTGCAGGAAAAACTGGAAGATGTGCTCAGCACTCTCACCCCGCGCGAAGCCCGCATTTTGCGCCTGCGCTTTGGGCTGCAAAATGGCCGCAGCTACACGCTGGAAGAAGTGGGTAAAAAGTTTGGCCTCACCCGCGAACGCATCCGCCAGATTGAAGGGCAGGCGCTGCGCAAACTGCGCCATCCGCGCCGCAGCCGCCAGCTCCGCGATTACCTGAGCTGACTCCATAAACGCTATAAATTCAGGGCTACCGCAAGGTGGCCCTTTTCTTTTGCCTTTTGCTTGTTCCCCTCGCTATAATACCCCGGCGGGCAGGCAGCGAGAACACTTGCCTTCGGCGCAGGGCGCTTCCCGAAGCGCCCCTACATTCGCCGGTACGCTTATTTTCACAGGGATTCGATAGTTCCCCTGGGGTAACACCAACGATAATAATATGGAGTCCAAAACTGTAGTTTTGGACTCTGGTCACAATTTTTGAGAGTCAAGTCAGGAATCCCCTAATTCCTAACTCCTGACCCCTAAATCCTATTCTCACAGGAGTTACTTTTGCGCAAGCAAAACGGATATTTGCTGTTATTGGTTTTTGTCTCCGGAATGACGACGCTGGGGGTTGAGCTGTCGGCCAGCCGGCTGCTGGACCCGTTTTTTGGCAATTCGCTGGTGGTTTGGGCCAGCATCATCGGCCTGATGCTGCTGTACCTGACCGCCGGTTACGCCATCGGCGGGCGCTGGGCCGATCGCGACCCGCGACCCAGCACGCTGTACCAAATTACCGCCTGGGGCGCGTTTTTGGTGGGACTGGTGCCGTTTATCGCCCGGCCAATTTTGGGTTGGGCGGTGCAGGGGTTGGCCCAGTTTGATGCCGGTCTGTTGCTCGGCTCGCTGGTGGGCGTGTTGGTGTTGTTTGTGCTGCCGATCACCCTGCTGGGCACGGTGTCGCCGTTTGCCATCCGGCTGTCGCTGCGAGATGTGGCCCACGGCGGCAACACCGCCGGCTCAATTTACGCCGTCAGCACGCTGGGCAGTTTGGTGGGTACGTTTTTGCCGGTGCTGCTGCTCATCCCCTGGCTGGGCACGCGCCTCACCTTTTTTGTGCTGGCCATCCTCCTGCTGGCCATCAGCCTGCTGGGGCTGCTGTTCACCCGGCCCAAACTGGCGCTGGCCTACGCCAGTATGGCCGTCATTTTGGTGGTGATGAATATTTTGTGGGCCGGCTTGCCCATCAAACCGACCCCCGGCCTGGTATATGAAACCGAGTCCGGGTACAACTACATTCAGGTGCTCCGCATTGAAGACGGCCACGGCGGCGAGTGGATGGCTTTGCAGCTCAACGAGGGCGAGGGCATCCATTCCCTGTATAACCGCGATTACGTGGATTACCCGCTGGTTGACGGTGTGTGGGACTATTTTTTGATTGCGCCCTATTTTAACCCGCCGCCGTATCCCCCGGAGCAAGTGAACAGCCTGCTCATCATCGGCTCGGCGGCCGGCACCATTGCCAAAGCCTACAGCGAAATCTACGGCCCCATCCCCATCGACGGCGTGGAAATTGACCCCGAAATCATTGCCGTGGGCCGGCGCTGGTTTGATATGACTGAACCCAATTTTACCGTGCATGCTCAGGATGGCCGCTATTTTTTGGCCACCACCGATCACAGCTACGATGTGATTGCCGTAGACGCCTACCGCCCACCCTACATTCCATTTCAGTTGACCACGCAGGAATTTTTTCAGCAGGTGTTTGATCACCTCAACGCCGATGGGGTGGTGGTGATCAACGCCGGCCGCACTGCCACCGACACCAGCCTGGTTGAAGCGCTGGGCACCACGATGGGCAGCGTATTCCCAAGCGTGTACGTCATCGATGTGCCCAGCTACGGCAGTTCGCTGGGCAACAGTTTGGTGGTTGCCACCAAACAGCCCACCCGCACCGAAAACTTTTTTGCCAACGCGGTACTGCTGCCCCACCCCCAGCTTCAGCGCGTGGCCGATAGAGCCATCAACACCGGCGTGTATCCGCTCCAGCCGGGAGACATGGTTTTTACCGATGACAAAGCGCCGGTGGAACAGGTGATCCACCGCCTGATTTTGCGCTATATGCTCGGCGGTTGATTGGTTCCGGGGATTTTAAACTCTTTGCTGGGGAGCACATCCCGCCGGCGGCGGCGAGCCACTTCCTGCAAATCGATGGCCTGGTCTGTTTCATCCACAATTTCGCCGGTCAGCGTTTCCAGCACATCTTCCAACGTAACCACCCCGGCCACGCCGCCAAACTCATCGATGACCACGGCCAGGTGCCGCCGTTCCCGCCGAAAAAATTGGAGCAGGTCATCGGCCTTGGTTGAGTCTGGCACCAGCGGCGGGGTGCGGGCCAGCGCCGAAATCGGCTGGTCGGATTGCTGGTTGATCAGCGCGGTGAGCAGTTCACTTTTGTAGGCCACCCCAATCACATCGTCCACATTTTCACCAATTACCACAATCCGGCTGTGCTGCGAGGCGATAATCTGCTCCGTGGCTTCGGCCAGGGTGATGCTGCCCGGCAGGTAGGTCATCACCACCCGCGGCGTCATCAACTCGCCGGCCGTCACATCGTTGAGATGAAACACGTGGTGAATCATCTCCAGTTCGTCATTTTCAATCAAACCCTCCTGCTGGCCAATTTTAGCCAGCAGCTTGATTTCGGCCTCGTTGGTGGTGGGGCCGGTTTTGCCTTTGGTAATGGGCGCGGTCAGCTTCTCGATGGCCCACACCAGCGGGGTAAACAGCCGGGCCAGCCACAGCACCGGCACAGCTACCACCACCGCAATGCGCTCGGCGTACCGTTCGCCCAGCGTTTTGGGCACAATCTCTGAAAAAACAATGACCAAAAAAGTGAGCACGCCGGAGATCAGCCCCAGCCAGTGGCTGCCCAAAACATCAGAGGCAATTTTGCCCACAGCGATGCTGCCCACAATATTGGCAATGTTGTTTAAAATAACGATGGTGGCAATCGGCCGGCTCATGTTTTCGCGGATATGCAGCAGCGCCCGCGCCGCCGGGCTTTTTGACTCGGCCAGTTGGCGGGCCTTGACCAGCGGCACAGAAAACAGCGCGGCTTCCGCGCCGGAACACAACGCCGATGAAATTAACACCAAAAATATTGCTGCCAGTAGTTGAGACATTGATTAATCCGTCGGGTACTCCACTTTGGCGCGGGCCAGCGCCCGGCCATCCATTGCCAGTGCGGTGAGCCGCACTCCGTTGCTGCACGTCACCGTATCGCCCACGTAGGGCAGGCGGCCCAGCCGGGCCATCATCAACCCGCCGACCGTATCCACATCGCGGTGCGGCTCGTCGGCGTCCAACTCAAGGTAGGCCCACAAATCGTCAATTTGCACGTTGCCGGCCACTTCCAGTACACCGGGAGCAATCTCGACAATCGGCTCAAGCTCCCGGTCAAACTCATCGCGCACCTCGCCAACCACCTCTTCAATCAGGTCTTCCAGCGTCACCAAACCGGCCGTGCCGCCGTACTCATCCAGCACCACGGCCATGTGCAGCCGCTGCCGGCGCATGGCCGTGAGCAACTGTTGCACCGGGTATCGCTCTGGCACAACCGGCGCGGGGCGCAGCAGCAGCCGGATATCGAGATTTTTCATGTGCCGCCGGCAGACCAAATCTTTTAAATGCAGCACGCCAATAATGTGATCGATGTCGTTTTCATACACCGGGAAACGGCTGTGCGGGCTGTCGCAGACCCGTTTAAACAGGTTGGGCAGCGGCATGCTGTGCGAAATGGCCTCAATTTTGGGGCGCGGCGTCATTACCTGATGCACCTGCCGCTCGGCAAAATTAAATATTTTGGTGATGGTTTCCTCTTCGGCCTCACTGAGCAGCCCACCCTCGGCGCTGGCCGAAACAATCAACTCCAGCTCCTCCGGCGAGTGCAGCCGGGCGTGGCCCTCGGCGGGCGGGATGCGGATGAGCCACAAAATGGCTGCGCCGATGCCGTTGAGCAGGCGCACCGGAATATTGAAAACGGTCTGCATCAGCCGCATAAACGGCGAAATCGCCAGCGCCGCCCGGTCCGGCGCGGACAGCGCCACCGTTTTTGGCACCATTTCACCAACTACAATGTGCAGATAGGTGAGCAGCCCCACCGCGCCGACGTAGCCCATCGATTCAATAAATGTAGTGTGGGCCTCAACGCCCAGCAGCCGGGCCAGGTACGGCTCCGCAAACTCAGAAAGTTTCAGTTCGCCGTACATGCCCAGCCCCAACGACGCCAGCGAAATGCCCACCTGCGCCGTGGCAATATAATGTTTTTGGGCCTCCGGCTGGCGCAACACATTGAGCATGTACTGGGCCATGCTGTTGCCACCGTTAACCAGTTGTTCCAGTTGGGTGGGGCGCACGCCGATCAGCGCAAATTCGGCGGCCACAAACAGGCCGTTTACCCCTACCAGCAGCAAAACAACCAGCAGCGGTGCAATGATACTCCCCGGAGCGGGCAGCCCGGCCGGGGTTGAAACAGCGGCCCAAACCAGCACGGGGATGGGCAGCGCCAGCAACAATTTTTTAGTCACGGCCGGGCACCTTCCATTCGTTCACCTGTGGCAACCCGCCGGCCCCAAGTTTTAGCGAAATTTCCAGAATTTGCAGGCCGTCCATCGCCTCTACCCGCACCGGAATGGCCGGGCTGCCGACGGCCACTTCGTCGCCCACTCGCGCCGCGTGGCCAATGGCGTCAAACACCAGCCCACCGAGCGTGTCGTTATCGTGGTTGGGAAAATTAACGCCCAAATATTCGTTAACATCGGTAATGAGCAAATCGCCGCGCAGGTGCAGCCGCCCGTTTTTGTCGGCAGAAACCAGCGGCAGCTCGTCGTCAAATTCATCGAGCAATTCCCCCACAATTTCTTCAACCAGGTCTTCAATGGTCAGCAGGCCGGCGGTGCCGCCATATTCGTCCAGCACAATGGCCATATATTTGTGCTTCTGGTTGAGATCGGCCCAAACTGTGTCTACGTGCGCCCCCTCCGGCACAAACACGGCTTTGCGCAGGGCCAGTTTGGGGTCCTGCTGGCCGTTGAGCTGCAAGCGAAACATATCTTTGAGATGAACGTGGGCCACAATATTGTCGATGGTATCCTGGTACAGCGGAATCCGGCTGTAGCCTTCGGCGCAGGCCAGGTTAATGAGGTCATCCACTGTGCTGCTGATGGGCGCAGCGACCACCCGGTTGCGCGGCACCATCACCTGCCGGGCGGTCAACTGCCGCAGCCGCAGGGCGTTGCGCAGCATTTGCCGCGAGTCGTCATCCAGCAGGCCGCCCAGGTGGCTCTCGCTGACCAGCAGCTCAATTTCTTCCGGCGAATGGGCGTGGGTTTCGGTGGCCCGGTTCACGCCAAACAGATGAATCAACAGGTTGGCGCTGCCGTTGAAAAACCAGATCAGCGGCCGAAACAGCGCCGCCGACCACGTCATCGGCATTGCTGTGGCCAGGGCTACCTGCTCCGGGTATTGCAGGGTGAGCGATTTGGGCAGCAGTTCGCCCACAATCACTTGTAGCACGGTCAAAAAAATCAGCACGCCCGTTACAGAAATAGACAACGCCAGTGGTTGGGTGAGTTGCGGCAAGCCCAACCGCAGCAGCAGCGGCGACAGCGCCGGAGCGACCGTGTTTTGGCCGTACGCGCCCAAAACCAGCGACGAAATACTAATGCCCACCTGGCTGGTGGCCACGTACCGGTCCAGCGCTACGTTATCATCAATGATGGGCAGCAGGATTTTGGCGGTGAAATTGCCGTTGTGTGCCAGTTGCATAATACGCGTTTTGCGGGCGCTGACGCTGGCAAATTCGGCGGCCACGTAAAAAGCCGTGGCAAACACCATGACCGCAACGGTCAGTGTGATTCCGATGGCGGTAAACACGGGATACTCCTGAATAGCGTGCGCCGGGTTTAGACTCTCACGCGGATGGGCCGGCGCTGGAAAATATCGGCGCGGGTGCCGGTTGGCACCGATTGGGCCGGGTTGGGCCAAAGGCCGGGAATGCGCAGGTGGCAGGCGGGGCATGTCCCGGCGTCGGTGAGCTGGTAACTCAAAACCACATATCCATAGCGTTCAATAAGTAGTTTGCCGCAACCGGGGCAAACGGTGTTTTCATATGGGCCAACCTCGCCGGGCCGATTGCCGGCATACACGTAATGCAGCCCTGCTTCCAGGCCGATTTCTGCGGCGCGGATGAGCGTGCGGGCGGTAGTGTTGTCGGGTTCCGTCATTTTATAGTCTTTGTGAAAAGCTGTCACATGCCAGGGGATGTCTGGTGAAAGACCAACCAAAAAACGGGCGATATCCCACAACTCGTCGTTGGAGTCGTTAAACCCGGGGATAACCAGTGTCAGCACTTCCAGCCAAAAGCCGCGGGCGTGCAGCGCTTCAATGGTCCACAGCACGTGTTTGAGCTGGCCGCCCAGTTCGCGGTAGTTTTTCTGCTGAAACGTTTTCAGATCGACTTTGTAGCAATCGGTGTGGGGTTTGATAAAGTCCAGCGCCTCTGGCGTGGCGTTGCCGTTGGAAACAAAACCGGTGACCAATCCGGCGGCTTTGGCCTGCCGGAAAATGGCCGTTGACCACTCCGAGGTAATCAGCGGCTCGTTGTAACTGCTCACGACCAGCCGGGCATGGGTGCGTTGGGCGGCCTCAACCAACGCCTGGGGGCTAAAGTAGCTGGGCATCACCCCGGCGGCGTCATCGCGCAGGGCCTGGCTGGTGACCCAGTTTTGGCAGTAGCCGCAGTGGAAATCGCAGCCGAGCATGCCAAAGGTGAGCGCATTGCTGCCGGGCATGGCGTGGAAAAACGGCTTCTTTTCCACCGGGTCGCTCTGCACGCCGGCGGCGTAGCCAAACGGCACGCGCAATAGGCCATCGGCATTAAAGCGAACCTGGCAAATGCCGCGCTTGCCCGGAAAAATAACGCAGCGATGGCCGCAAGCCAGGCAGCGAATTTTGTTGTTGGCCAGTTTTTGATAAAGCTGCGGGCTGCCCTCTACCGTGGCCGCATCGAGCGCCTCTTGCAGCGTTATCCGTTGGCCGGATAAAATACTCATGAAAAAACCCCTTTACCGGAGATTCTAGCGCAGGGGGGGAAGCGAGTCAATAGACCAAAAAAGGGGCGCGAGGTGCGCCCCTTTTGGTGTGGCGGGTTGGGCTTACAGCTCCAGCGACTCGCCCGGTTTCAGCGCCTGGCACCAGGCTTCGGTATCGTCTTCGTTAACGCGGGCGGCAAAGGCATCGCCATCCTGGGCAATAGGCGGCCAGGTGTTGTAGTGGCAGGGCACCACCAGTTTGGGGTTAACCAACCGCACCGCCTTGAGCGCGTCATCCGGCCCCATTGTAAAATTGTCGCCAATTGGCACCACAAACAGGTCGATGCCTTCTTCACCGTAGAGCTGCATTTCCAGAAAGAGAGCGGTATCGCAGGCAAAATAGAGCTTTTTGCCCGCGGTGGTAATGAGCAGGCCGGCCGGGTTGCCGCCGTAACTGCCATCGGGCAGGCCGGAGCCGTGGTGGGCAATGGTCAGCTTCAGGTAGCCAAACTCGTGCTGAAAGCCGCCGCCGTGCTGCTGGCCATGCACGTTTTTCACGCCCTGTTTTTGCAGCCAATTGGTAATTTCCAGATTACTGATGACTTTGGCCCCGGTCCGTTTGGCAATGGCCACCACATCTTCAACGTGGTCAAAGTGGCCGTGCGACACCAGAATAAAATCGGCTTCCACCGAATCGGCGGCCACGTTGGTCAGGGGGTTGCTGGTAAAAAACGGGTCGATAACGATTTTTGTGCCGTCGATGTCCAGCAGGTGGGTGGCGTGTCCCATAAAGGTATATTTAATAGCCATTTTTTTCGCTCCTCTTTGAATGAAATTTTAACTATGCTGAAAGTATAACCAACATCAGCCCTACTGCCAATTTAATAGCGATTTTTACTGTTTGCAGTAATTCTCAGTTTGCCAAAATTGTGCCATTCTGAGGGCTAATTTACGCCCGGTTTTCAATATTTTGCCCCGCCCCCTCTCCCGGTGGGAGAGAGGGGATTATCTTTACCCATAAGTCTGTCAACTCTTTTTCGCCCCTCATCCCCCTACCCCCTTCTCCCCGGCGGGGAGAAGGGGATTTGTTTTTTGGGGTCAGTTTGGGCGGCGAAGCCGCCCAAACTGACCCCGTAATATTTTCCCCTCCCTCAAATTGGGGGAGGGGGCAGGGGGTGGGGGTAAACCGAGAATAGCTGTGCCGTTTGTCGCCGCGTTGACATTTACCCCCAGTTAGAGTATAGTGGCGGGGCTAAATTGAAAGCAGGAGGCAAGTGTGTTAGGCATTGGCAAACGAGTGCCCATCGACAAAATAGAAACGGTGATTGGCCCCAATACCAGCTTCAAGGGAACGCTCATTTGTGATGGCAGCGTGCGGATTGATGGCGTATGCGAAGAAGGGTTGATCAAAACAGTGGGCAATATTGTCATTGGCCCGGAAGCCAGAGTCGCCGCCAACCTGGAAGCCGAAAATGTATCGGTGAGCGGCGCGGTTACCGGCAAAATTATAGCCGCGGGCCGGCTTGAAATTTTGAGCACCGGCAAAGTCTGGGGCGATGTTGAGGTAGGCAGCTTTCTGCTGGACGAGGACGGCTTTTTTAAAGGCAACCTGTCGATGCAGGCCGAACCCGCACCGCCCGCGTTTGACTCGCCGCCGAACCAGCCCACCGCCGAACCAGCCAGCGCCGCGCCCGAGGACAACGCCGCCTGATGGCTCGCGCCAATTTTCCCGGGTTACCCCGGGCAAGGCTCATCCCGCAGCGGTGAGCCTTTTTTGTTTGTTGCAAATCGATGTGCCATTTTACAAAAATAATGTTATCATGTCTCCGGGTTGGCGTTGGCCTAACTGCCAGCAGAGCCTGCTATCACCAGGAGGGTTATCGAGATGAGCATTTTAGGTTTAAACACCCTTGACCTGCTGTTGATTTTTATTTTATTTATTGGTGGGTTGGTAGGGATGCTGCGCGGTATTGGCCCGCAGCTTACTTCGGTGGCCAGTATTTGGCTGGCGCTGCTGGCGGCGCTGTGGACGTACCGGCTGCTCAGCGTCAACATTTTCATCGAGTCCGGTTATTTCAACAAAGTCAGCGCCGACTCGCTGGCCTTTGTGGTGATGTTTCTGTTCTTTTTCCATGCCATCCGGCTGGTTATCCGTTATCTGACCAAGCCCCCCGAGGAAAGGAAAAAGAAACCGCAGCGCAAAGGCCGCGTTGGCCCGGTTGAAGAAGCGCCGCCGTCGCTGGTGCAGCGCTTTATCATTGGGCCGATTATGACGCTGGGCGGCGCGATTTTAGGCGTTGTGCTTACAGCCCTGTGGACGGCCATTATTTTGGGTGTGCTCCAGTTTTTCTTTCAGGTCGATATCTCGCAGGCTGGCGCAGGCCAGGGTCTGGTCAACCAGATGAACAGCTCAACGCTGGTGCCGCAATTTAACCAAATTTTACTGTACCTGGTCAAATCGCTGGATTTGTTTGTGTTTGGCGACGAAGTCAACATTCTCAAAAAGGTGGTTTGCACCGTATTCCCTGATAGTTGCGTTTAAAATCCGGTGGACGAAAAACATCTTAAAACTCTTGAATTTCCTGTAATACTGGAAAAGCTGGCCAAATACGCCGCCTTTTCCGCCAGCAAAGAGCTGGCGCTGGCCCTGCGCCCCACCCCGTACCTCAACCAGGCCCGCGCCTGGCAGGCCGAAACCACCGAAGCCGATCACCTGCTGTCGGTTAAAGTGGATGTGACTGTGGGCGGCGCACGCGATGTGCGGCCCAACGTGGCCCGCTGCCAGCGCGGTTTTGTGCTGACAGCGCTGGAGCTGCTGGAAATCCGGCAAACGCTCACCGCGGCCCGCGACCTGGCCCGCACCATCACCCGCCTGGCCGAATCCTACCCGCGCCTGGCCGACATCGCTCAGCGCATCGAAGCCTGCCCCGGCGTGGTCAACGGCATCACCCAGGCCATCGAAGACAACGGCGAAATCAAAAACAGCGCCAGCCCCACTCTGGCCCGCATCCGGCGCGAAATGGACATTGCCCACGACCGGCTGATGGAAAAGCTCAACCGGATCATCGGTTCAACCAGCACCAACCAGTACTTGCAGGAAGCGCTCATTACCCAGCGCGGCGGACGCTACGTGGTGCCGGTTAAGGCCGATTTCAAAGGCCGCATCAAAGGTATTGTTCACGACCAAAGCGCCAGCGGCGCGACGGTGTTTGTGGAACCGCTGGCCGTGGTTGAGCTGAACAACAAGTGGCGGCAACTTCAACTTGACGAAGAAAACGAAATCCGCAAAATTCTGGCCGAACTGTGCCAGCTTGTCGCCGACCAGGCCGGCTTTATCAGCCACACTGTTGAGGCGCTGGCCGAGCTTGACCTGGCCTTTGCCAAAGCCAAATTTGCCCACGCCATCGATGCCATCGAACCGGCATTAATCGACGCGACCGACACCCGCCGCGGTGATTTTATCAAATTGATGGCCGCCCGTCACCCGCTGCTCAACCCCAAAACCGTGGTACCCATCGACGTGGTGCTGGACGCCGACACCCGCATGCTGGTCATTACCGGCCCCAACACCGGCGGCAAAACTGTGTCGCTCAAAACGGTGGGGCTACTCACGGCGATGGCCCAGGCCGGCCTGCGCATCCCTGCCGCCGAAGGCTCAACACTGCGGCTGTTCCGCCAGGTTTTTGCCGACATCGGCGACGAGCAATCCATCGAGCAGAGCCTGTCTACCTTTTCCGGCCACATGACCAACATTGTTCACATTTTGGCCGGCTGCGACGCCGCCTCGCTGGTTATTTTTGACGAGCTGGGCGCGGGCACCGACCCGATTGAAGGTTCGGCGCTGGCGCGGGCTATTCTCACCAACCTGCTGAGCCGCAAAGTAACCACCTTTGTGGCCACCCACTACTCCGAGCTGAAAGCCTTTGCCCACACTACCGCCGGCGTGGCCAACGCCAGTATGGAATTTGATGTTGAAACGCTGACGCCCACCTATCGCCTGCGGATTGGCCTGCCGGGCGCGTCCAACGCCTTCACCATTGCCGGACGGCTGGGGCTGCCCGGCCAGCTCATCGAAGCGGCGCAGGGGTTAGTCGGTGAAAACGAGCGGCAGGTGGAAGCCATGCTGGCCGAAATCAAAGCCCAAACCGAACAGGCCCGCCAGCTTCGGCGGCAGGCCGACGCCGAGCGCGAAAAACAGGCGGACGTCACCGGTCAAATTGAGCAGCGGCTGGCCGACATCGACACGGAACGGCGCGATATTCTCAATTCGGCCCGGGCCGACGCCCGCCGCGAGGTCAAACTGGCCCGCGAACGCCTTAAGGAATTAGAGGCCGAGTTGCAGGCCCGGCTGGCCCAACTAACCGAGCCGCCGGCCAGCATCGACAGTCAATTTGAGGACATTGAAGCCGAACTGGCCGAAGAAACGCTGCCGCCCGAACCCGCGCCCGCCGCCGAGCCGTTACCCGCGCCGCGCGGCCCCATCCGGCCCGGCGCGCTGGTTTACGTGCCGCAATTTGCCACCACCGCTGAAGTCATCGAGGTGCAAAACGGCCAGGCCGATGTCCAGTTGGGCCGCTTCCGGGCCACGGTGCCGCTGGCCGAACTGGAATTGCGCCAGGCCGCGCCCCAACCGGAACCGGCGGTGCGCACCGTTACCACCCCCGGCGCGGCGGACTCACCGGGCATGGAGCTTGACCTGCGCGGGCAGGTGGCCGAAGAGGCCATGCTCAATCTGGACCAGTATTTGGACCGCGCCTTTATGGCCCGGTTGCCGTGGGTGCGTGTGATCCACGGCCGGGGCAGCGGCGTGCTGCGGCAGGTGGTGCGCGATGAACTGCGCCGCCACCCGATGGTCAGTTCGTACCGGCCCGGCCAGGAAGGCGAGGGCGGCGACGGCGTGACGGTGATCAAACTGGCGGTCAACTAGGCGGATGAGTCAACCTCCGGCAGGGCGGGCGGTTTTCCCCCAATTTTGGCTTCTCCTTTTTACATTGATTGGCTTTGGCCTGCGCGTGCAGCGGCTGGATTTTCAGCCGCTGTGGGGCGACGAAGGCTGGAGCTTTTATTTTGCCACGCAACCCATCCCCCAATTGCTGGCGCTGACCGCCATCGATATTCACCCGCCGCTGTATTACCTGCTGCTGAAACTATGGCTGGGACTGGCCGGCGTTGGCCCGGAAAGCGCCCGGCTGCTGTCGGTGGCGGTGGGTACGCTGCTCGTCCCGGCCACGGCGCTGCTCGGCCGGCGGCTGCTCAACCGGCGAGCGGGCGGCGCGGCGGCGGCAGTTGTGGCGGTGATGCCGCTGGCCGTCTACTACAGCCAGGAAGTGCGCATGTACGGGCTGGTCACGCTGCTGGCGGCGCTGTCGATGGCCTTTTTTGCGCCGCGGCGGGGACGCGGCTGGGCGTATGTCATCGTCACCGCAGCGGCGCTGTACACCATGTATTACGCCGCGTTTGTGGTGCTGGCTCAACTGATTTTTGCGCTGGGGGATTACGCCCGGCGGCGGCGCGAATCGCTGGCGGCCACGCTCCGGCCGTTTGTGCTGGTGGGGTTGATGTACCTGCCGTGGCTGCTGTACGCCGGCCCCAAACTGATCAGTTACATCAGCAACAAACGCGCCGTCGAAGGTTACGTCTCGCTCAATCTGGTGCGTTTTATCGGCGATCATCTGGTGGCGTTCAGCCTGGGCCACCTGCCGCCGGCCGACCAACTGTACGTGTGGGCGGCACTGCCGGCGCTGGCGCTGGCCGGCCTCGGCGTGGCGGCGGTGTGGCGGCGAGCCAGCCTGCTCTATTTTTATTTGCTCACGCCGCTGCTGGCCGGTTATCTGGTCAACCTGATTTACCCGTTTGCCCCCCGCTTTTTTGAGCGTACGCTGCTGCTGGCCGGGCCGGCCTTTTGGCTGCTCATCGGCGCGGGGCTGATCTGGTTGTGGGAGCGCCAATACCTGCTGGTGGGCGCGGCCGTAGTCGCGCTGCTGCTGCCAATAGTGGTCAGCCTGTTTATTTTTTACACCGACCCCCGTTACCCCGACGAAGATTACCGGCCGCTGCTGCGCGAGGTTGCCGCCGTGGCCACGCCCGCCGACACCATTTTGGCCAGCTACCAGTGGCAGTGGGGCTTTTATCAGGCTTACCTGCCGCCGCCCCGACCCCGGCTGTTTGAAGTGCCGGGCTGGGGCGCAGGCTGGTCGGCGGCGGAGGGGCACGCGGCCCAACTCCGCGCCGACCTGAGCGCCATTCTGGCCGAATCGCCGCGGTTGTGGTTTCCGGCGTATCAGGCCGGCGGCCACATTTGGGAAGACGAAGCCGAAGCCGCCATCGCCGAGTTGGGCTACCCGGCGCTGCTGCGCTGGTACAGTCCCCAGCTCAAATTGACGCTGGCCGGCGCGGCCCAAGCGCCGGTCATCAATGTGCCCGCCGCCAATTTTGCAAACAAGTTCAGCCTGCTTTCGGCGCAGGTGGGCGGCGATAAATTTGCCGCCGGGCGCGACATTGTGCCGGTGGAATTACGCTGGCGCAAAGACGCCACGGTCGGCAGCGAGCATCTGGTCAGTTTGCGGCTGGTTGACGCCGCCGGCCGCACCTGGGCCAGCCGCGACAGCCGCCCGCATGCCGGGCAGGTCGATTTTACCGATCTGGCTGTGGGTGAAAATTTAATCGACCGGCACGGTTTGCTGACGCCGGCGGGTGCGCCGCCGGGCCAGTACCGGCTGCTGTTGAGTGTGCGGCCGGCCAGCGACGCCCGGCCACTGGATTTGCTGGATGCCGCCGGCCAGCCGCAGGGCGCGGAACTGCCGCTGGCCGAGCTGGAGTTGATCGCGCCGCAGCCGCCGCTGGGGGTTGACGCCCTGCCGGTGCAAACCCGCACCGACGCCCTTTTTGGCGACCGGGCGCAACTGATCGGCTATTCGCTGGGCGAGGGGCCGTTCAAAGCCGGCGAGAGTTTGCCGCTGACGCTGTTTTGGCAATCGCTGGCAGAGCAGCCCGGCCCGCTGACCGTGCAAATTGAACTGCACGATGCTGCCGGGCAGGTGGTGCTGTCGCTGCCGCAGCCGCCCATTTGGCCCGCCGAAAACTGGTCGCCCGGTTTTTTGTTGCGCGACCCGCACGACGCGCTGCTGCCGCCAACCCTGCCGCCGGGCGAGTATCGCCTGTCCGTGCGGCTGCTCGCCGGCCACGGCCAGCCGCTGCCGGTCAACAATAGCGACAGCCTGCCGCTGCAACCCATCGCCACCATTGACCGGCCGCACGTGTTTGAGCCGCCGGCCTGGCAGGTAACCATCGACGCTGATTTTAACGGGCAGGCCCGGCTGGCCGGCCTCGATGCGCCATCGACTCCGGTAGCGCCGGGCGGCGCGCTGCCGCTAACCCTCTACTGGCAGGCGCTGGCCCCGTTTGACCGCAACTGGACAGTTTTTGTCCATCTGCTCGATAGGCAGGGGCAAATTATCAGCCAGCAGGACCAACCGCCAGGCGGCGGGCAATTCCCCACTACCGGCTGGCTGCCGCCGGAATATCTGATCGACAGCTATCAGTTGGCCATCCCCGCCGACGCCGCGCCGGGGCAATACGTGCTGAGCATTGGCCTGTACGATGCCAACGATTTCAGCCGGCTGCCGGTCATTGAAAATGGCGCAGTGGCCGGCGACCACGTGACGCTCGACAGTTGGCCTATTTCCGTCGAGTGAATTAAGATGGGGTCTAACATCGATACTTTTTGATTATGTCATTCTGAGTGACCGCAGGGAGCGAAGAATCTCCCCGCTCGGCGGTGTAATTAAGCCCAGCAACAGCGGAGATTCTTCGGCCTGCGGCCTCAGAATGACATGCCGGACACGCGAAAGGTATTGGGTCTAACATCGATCTGGCAGGAATCTGGCATGGAACGCACCAACGAAATATGGCTGGCTGAACTCAGCGATGGCCATCCCAACCAGGCGCAGGCAATTGAAGATTTGTTGCAGCACTTGCGGCGCGGTATTTTGGCCTACCTGTACGCCCGCAGCGACCTGGGCCATCTGGCCGAAACCGAACTGCGACAAATGAGCAATGACTTTGCCCAGGACACAATTTTAAAAGTGCAGGAAAATCTGGAGAATTTCCAGGGCAAGAGCAAGTTCACCACATGGGCCTCAAAAATAGCGGCCAACCATACCATCAGCGAATTGCGCCGGGCCAAGTGGCGGGATTTTTCGCTGGACGCGCTCACCGAAACCGGCTCTTCAATGCAGGAGATTTTGGAAATCCCCAGCAATAACAGCAGCTCGCCGGATACAGAAAGCGAACGGCGGCAACTGTGGGCGGCCATCGAGGAAGTGGTTAACAACGAACTGACCGACCGCCAGCGGCAGGCGCTCATCGCGGTGCGGGTTGACAACGTGCCCATTGCCGAAGTGGCCCGCTTAATGGACACCAATTCCAACAATGTCTACAAACTGCTGCACGATGCCCGTTTAAAGCTGAAACGGGGGCTGCAGAATTTGGGGCTTGACCCGGATTACATTCTGAAATTGTATAACTAACAGGTAAGAAAGCCTGCCAAGGGGCGTCTAAAAAACGTAATGACACGCAATTCCGCACCGGGAAAACTGATATGACAGAGTATAAATGGCAAGCGCTGCTAAAATCTGCGCTTGAAACCGAAGATTTTGAAATTGGCTGCGAGGAATGCCACGAAGTTTTGGATATGTACGCCGAATTACTTGTGGCCAAAGGCGACCCGGCCGATGTGATGCCCGCCGTTCAGCAGCATCTCAAGCAGTGCCGCTGCTGCGCCGGAGAATTAGAAGCCTTGATGATTATGCTCGATCAACTGATTGCTCAAAGCGGCCCTGATTTTTCTCCCCAATAAATTATCCCAATAAAAAAGGAGCGCCGATGGCGCTCCTAAAATCGCCCGGCGCACAATAAGTGCTTAAAAAATAAAAATAAGGGCGACGCTGACGTATCCCTGTGATGGTCGCTCCATCCGTCGGGATATGCCAGCTAACAACGTGGGTCTACGTAAATTTTACTCCAATCTACACCCAAATTCAAGACTTAAACCGTAAAAATACCATAAATATTTGGTTAGAATCGTGAATAAACCACCAAAAATCTACGATATTACCCGCACACTTTCGCCCCGGATCGCGGTTTGGCCCGGCGACACCCCCTTTGCCAGCGAAATCATTATGGCTATGAGCCGCGGCGAATCGGTCAATTTGACCACGCTGACCATCAGCAGCCACACCGGCACGCACGTTGACGCCGATTTTCACTTTTTCAACAGCGGCCGCACCATCGAACAAATGCCGCTGGCGGCCTACATTGGCCCGGCCACAGTGGTCACTGTGCAGCGAGCGGCCGGCCCGCTCACCCCCGCCGATTTTCCCGGCCTCGATTGGAGCCGGGTGCAGCGCCTGCTGGTGCACTCGGCGGCCAGCAGCCAGCCGCCGGACCAGTTTCCCGCCGAAATTGTGTACCCATCGCCGGAACTGGCCGATTGGCTGGGCCGGCACGATGCGCTCCTTTTTGGCTCCGATGCGCCCTCGATGGACGCCATCGACAGCCAAACCCTGCCGGGCCATAACGCCCTCCGCCGCAACGGCATCGCCATTTTAGAGGGGTTGATCTTGACCAACGTGCCGGATGGTGAGTACGAACTCGTCGCCCTGCCGCTGAAAATTGCCGGCGGCGACGGCTCGCCGGTGCGGGCCATTTTGCGGCAATAGGCTTATCCTCCCCTTTACATCTCACCAGCGTTGTCATACACTAAAAAATAAAGGCTCTTTGGGGATTTGTGGGGTCAATTAACCGCATTGCGTGTTGCGTATTTTGACCAATACGGAACACGCAACAGAGCGCAACCTTCCTGCGGATCGCAACATCTTGTCAACTCCCTGAAACCCCGTTGAACCTAAAAATTCTATCACAAGGAGTTTGGGGAATGGTGAAACATGTCTTGCTGGGGATGATTGTGTTCAGTTTGCTGGGGCTAACGGCCTGCGGTTCATCAAACAACGCCGAACAGTCCGCCTCGTCGCAGGTGTCTTTGGGCGCGGAGGCCGGGCCAACCACCGCACAACCGGCGCAACAGGGCGCCGGCGATGCGCTTGAATCGCCCAAAACCGGTGCGGCCGGCGAGACCATGCCCGCCGACCAGCCGGAGCCGGCCCAGCCCGAAACCGCCCCCTTTCCCGGCGTTGGCGGTTTGGAACAGTTGACCGCCTTCCGGGTCACCATCGTGCTGGAAATTAACGGGGCGCAGGGCCAATCAACCGGCGACCAGCTCACTAACCAACGGCAGGAATACACTCTGGAAGTCAACCGCAATCCCCGCCAGCGCCACCAAACCACCTCCATCAAAAGCGAGGGCGGCATCCAGACCGACTCGTCCAGCGAGTTGTTTTTTGTGGATGATGTGACCTACACCCGCATCTCGGTGCCGGGCAGTGGCGATAGCTGGATTGCCCAGCGCGGCCTGCTGGGGTTGAACCAGTTTACCAACCCGGAAATTTTTGCCGCCCTGCCCCAAACCGCCACCTGCGACTCCACGCCGGTGCAGGTGAACGGCGTTTCGGCGATTCACTGTTCATTTTCCGCGGAGAATATGCCGCCCAATATCCTCACCGCCGACAGCGTATCGGGTGAGGCCTGGCTGGCCGAAGACGGCGGCTATCTGGTTAAATATCTGCTTGAAACCAGCGGCGTCCACATCAAAGGCCAGTTTGAAGGCTTCAGCCGTTTTGAGTCGTACAAAATCAGCATTGAATTGACCGACATCAACGGCGACATCAGTGTCAGCCTGCCGCCGGAAGCGCAAAGCGCCACGATGGTCGATTTGCCGCCTGGCGACGGCAGCGGGCTGGCCGTGCCGGATGGCGCCGAAATTGTGCTCGACACGCCCAGCAGCCTGGTTTATTTTTCCGCCGCGGATATAAATACCATTGCTGAGTTTCACCGGGGCGACCTGCCCGCTGCCGGCTGGCAGGAACTGCCGGAGGAAAGTTACGTCGATAACAGCAATACCCTGCTGGTCTTTTCCAACGAGACCGGACTATTGCGCATATTCGCGCACAAAGACATCGACGGGGGTTATTTTGTCAGCATGACCCTGCCGTTTGAGTCGCCGGCAATGGGCGGCGGGGGCGACACGCCGGCCAGCGGCGGTGACACCGGCTCCGTCTTCCCGCTGCCGGATAACGCCGAAGAGGTCATTTCCATGCCGGGGGCTACCACCTACTTCATCGCCTCGCCGGTGGCAACGGTACTGGAATTTTACCGGGCGCAGCTTCCGCCGCTGGGTTGGGCAGAAAACGAGTCCACCGCCTTTAGCGATGACAAAACCGGCCTGCTCACCTTTGAAAAAGAAAACCAAACGCTGATGATCACCATTAATACGGAAGATGACGGCCGCACCAGCGTGGGGTTGTACCAGTCCGGGCAGTAACCGGCCAACCGGGGGAACGGCGGCAGGCCGTTCCCCCGCCACGCTTAGCGCCGGTACAACACCATCGGCGAAACTTTGCCGCTGCCGTTGACCGCCTGAAATAGCGTTTCGGTGTTGAACGACTTATCGAGCGCCTGCGCCAGATCGGCCAGCAGGTCGTCCGCCGCCTCAATGCCCACCGCCAGCCGCACCAGCCCATCGCTGATGCCAATGGCCATCCGCTCCTCGGTAGACAGGTCAAAATAGCTTACCAGCGCCACCTGCTCCACCAGCGACTCAACCCCGCCCAAACTGGGGCCAATGTACGGAATTTCCAGCCGGTCAATAAACTGGCCCGTCCCCTCAAAATCCGTGTCCAGTTCAAAACTGACCACCCCGCCAAAGCCGCTCATCTGCGCCGCCGCCACGGTGTGGTCGGGGTGGCTGGCCAGGCCGGGGTAGTACACCCGCCGCACCGCCGGGTGCTGAGCCAGAAAATGGGCAATTCTGGCGGCGGTGTCGTTTTGGCGCTGCACCCGCAACTCCAGCGTTTTGATGCCGCGCAGCAGCAGGTAGGCCGTCTGCGGGTCGCTGACATCGCCCAAAATCCCGCGCAGATCCCGCACCGCGCCCACCATGTATCCGCTGCCGATAACCACGCCGGCCAGCAGATCGTTGTGGCCACCCAAATATTTGGTGGCGGAGTGAACCACAAAATCGACGCCAAACTCCAGCGGGCGCTGGTTGATGGGCGTGGCAAAAGTGCTGTCGATGACTGTTTTCACGCCATGTTTTTGGGCGATGGCCACCAGCTTCTCCAAATCCAGCACGCGCAGGTACGGGTTGGTCGGCGATTCTGACAGGATGACTTTGGTGTTGGGCTGAATCGCCGCCTCGAGCGCGGCGTAATCGCCCATTGGCACCTGGGTGGATTCGACGCCGTAACGGCTCAAAAACTGGGTAATAAACTGGCGCGTGCGGCGATAGCTGTCGTTGGTGTAAATAATGTGGCTGCCCGCTCCCAATAGCGACAGCAGCGTGGTGGTAACGGCGGCCATCCCGCTGGAAAACAGACAGGCCGCCTCGCCGCCATCGAGCTGGGCCAGCTTGGCCTCCACCGCGGCCGCGGTGGGGTTGCCGTAGCGGCCGTACTCCTCGCGCTCAATCTCGTCGCCCCACAGCCGGGCTTCCATAAAATCGACCATATCCTGCGTATTTTCAAAGGTGTACGTGCTGGTTTGGTAAATGGGCGTGGTCAGCGCGTGGTGCGATTTGACCCGCTTTTCGCCGGCATGGACAACCTGGGTGCTCAATTTTTTAGCCATACGTCTCTCCTTTTCATGACAGCCGTTGATTAGTAATTTTCGCTCTCATCCTTCTTTGAATTGGTGAGATTTTGGGCGGCTGCGCCGCCCAAAATCTCACCAAAAATCTTTTCTCCCGCTCTCCCCCGCTTTGCGGAGGGAGAGGGGGCCGGGGGTGAGGGAGGCTGAAGATTCGCAACAAAAAGAGCCTCTCGTTGGAAAATGAGAGGCTCTCGTGGTTCGGAGGGAATAAAAAACCCCTTCCGAAGAAGAGGCTGGCGCATCATTACACTCGCTCTCATCTTCCAGAAATTTTTTCTGACGGAATTGGCACCGAACACTGGTTTGACCAGTCAGGTTGCCGGGGTTTCGCAGGGCCGTTCCCTCCACCCCTCTGGATGAGTACATGTTATTTGGTTGGTAAGCGCTGGCCCAACGGCCAGTTGCGCTCGATATTACCACACTCCGGCCGGGCTGTCAAGTATTTATTATAAATACATTTGCAAAAAATATCACTAATCGAAATGGGAGGTTCATTTGGGTGTGACCAAAGTGAGTTGAGAGAGGAGAATTTGGGGGGAACTACCCCCCAAGCCCCCCGGCCTGCGGCGCTTCTCTACTCATTTGAAGAAA
>JAJVIM010000007.1:328176-450426 GCA_022071955.1 Anaerolineae bacterium | reverse complement strand
GGATTATAGCACGGATTTTTAGATAGGGGTAAAAAAGATGGGTGGTTGATGGAGGTGGCAGGTTTTGTTAATCGCCCAGCCGCCGGTACGTTCCCTCTTCGCCAGTGGCCAGTTCGACTCGCATTACGATGCGATCATCTTCTGCCACAAATTCCAGCGGCGAGAGCAGAGCAAAGCCATTGCCAATAATAAACTGGCCCGGCTCCGGTTTGGCCCAAAGCTGCCAGCGGTAATCGCCGCGGCTGGCCCAAACCGCGCCGTTGGGCCGCTGCTCCACCCGCCAGCCAGATTCGTATCGGCCCAGATAGGGCTGAACCGTGCCGGCCGGCGGGGTGGGGTTGAGCGGGGCGCGAGCCTTGGGCAGGCCATCGGTTTTGAAGGTGGTCCACTGGTCGCGGAAATATTGGCCGGCATCGGCCTCCAACCCGTAAACCTGTTCGGCAAAATGGTAGCGAATACCGTTGCTGAAGCCATATGACACCGTGCGATTGCTCAGCAGCGCCAGCCCCAGATTGGCCTGCGGCAGCAGCACCAGCAGCGATTTAAAGCCCAGCACGTCGCCATCGTGCCAGACCATTTCCACACCGCGATACTCCTCCACAAACCAGCCCATCGCGTAGCTGTTACCGGGATACAATTCAATTTGCGGTTGCCACGTTTGGGTGAGATTGGCCGCCGACACGACGCGCTGCCCGGCGGGCGCAACGCCGCGGGTTAGCTGCGTTTGCCCAAACCGGGCCAGATCGAGCAGGCTGGCGTTAACCCCGCCGGCCGGGTCGATGCCGGGATCGGCGTGAAAGTGGGTGGGCACGGTCTTGCCGGCCAGGGTGAAATCGTGGGGGGTGGCGTGGTTGGCGTCGGCCTGCACCTTGGCCAGATCAAAAGTGGCCCGCCGCATGCCGATTGGCTCAAACAGCCGCTGCCGCAGCAGCGACTCATAAGCCGGGCCAAGTTGACCAAACTCGCCGCCGGCGGCCAGCGTCGCCGCAAAGCCGGCGGTGGCCACGGCCTGATTGTTGTACTCAAATTGCTCGCCGGGCGGCGCGGCCAGCGGCAACTCCGCCAGCGATTGCATCACCTGCTCGGCAGACATGCCGCTGCCGCTCCAAACCAGATCGGCGCGAGGCAGGCCGCTGCGCATGCCCAACAGGTCGCGCAGCCGGATTTGCGGCATCACTGCCGGATCGCTCAGGGCAAAGCCGGGCCACAACTGGCTGACCGGCGTATCCCAACCGAACGCGCCCTCATCCACCAGCCGCGCCGCCAGCAGCGAGGTCATCGCTTTGGTGGTGGAACCGATGCCGAACAGCGTGTCCGGTGTTACCGGCTGGCCGCGGCCCAGTTCGCGCTCGCCGAAGCCCTGCGCCAGCAAAATTTGCTGCGGGCTGACCACGGCCACCGCCGCGCCGGGAATCTCAAAATGCTGGCGCGACTCCTCCACGTAAGCGGCAAAATCGGCCAGCCACGCCGGCGACAGCGGCGCCGTGTCCGGGGCTACCGGCGGCGGGTTGCCGGCGTAGTCTGCCGACAAAGATTCAAGCTGATCGGCGGCGGGAATAGCCACTATTTGTCCGGGCGGCAGCAGCAATGGGCTTTCGAGCGGCGAAATATCCGGCTCGGATTGGGCCAGCCGGTTGGTAGCCACAAAAATGGCCGGCCAGTTGGCGGAGTCGTGATAGTATTTGTCGGCCAGCCGCAGCAGCGAGTCATCGGCCTGGGCCACGTAACGCAGCGGCGGCTCGTCCGCCCGCGCCGAAAACAGCAGCAGCCCCACCACTAATCCCCACCAGCCAGCTAATTTGATAATTTGCAAAACCGACTCCCTTGAAAATAAACGAATCAGCGAATCAACGAGTGTAGGGGCGGTTCGCGAACCGCCCTACCCAATTTTCATTTTTGTTGCTGGGCCACCGGCTGAAATCGTTTCCTGTTTTTGTTCGCAATAAACGGGCAGCACAGTATAATTATAGCCACAGCGACTAAAAACCATCAATCCGGCAAGGGACGGGTAGCGAATGGCGGGCGGCGGGTGGCGAGTTGCGGGCGGCGGGTAATACCTTACGAACTCACCCAACATCACCGAACTCACCGAACCCACCAAACTTATTTTCAGAGGAGACAGACTCAGCCTGCGGCAGCGCAACGATGAATGCCTGTCCCTAAAGGGACACCCTTGCGGTATACCCGACAGAGCGAAGCCTCCCCGTAGGACGGGTGAAAATTAACTTTTAACTGGTCAGGAGACCCTTCGCCTTCGGCTCAGGGTGACACCATTGAACGCACCCTAAATCCTGACTCCTGACCCCTGAATCCTATTTTCAAGGGAGTAGCTTATGCGCGCCATGCAACTAACCCACCCGGCGGCCATTTCCGAATCGCCGCTGGCACTGACCGAAATTGAAACACCCCACCCCGGCCCGCGACAGGTGCGACTCAAAATCAACGCCTGCGGCGTGTGCCACACCGACCTGCACATTTGCGAAGGCGATCTGGATTTGCCGCGCCTGCCCACCATACCCGGCCATCAGATTGTCGGCGTGGTTGAGGCCGTGGGCGAGGGCGTAACCCGCCACCAGCCCGGCGACCGGCTGGGCGTGCCGTGGCTGTACCAAACCTGCGGCCAGTGTCGCTACTGCCGGCGCGGGCAGGAAAATCTGTGCGAAAATATTCAATTTACCGGCCTGCACGCCGATGGCGGCTTTGCCGAGTATATGGTTGTGCACGAAGAATTTGTCTACCCCATCCCCGCAATTTTTAGCGATGTTGAGGCCGCGCCGCTGCTGTGCGCCGGGGTGGTCGGTTACCGCTCGCTGCGGATGAGCCGGGTGCAGCCCGGCCAGCGGTTGGGGCTGTACGGCTTTGGCGCATCGGCCCACATTATTATCCAGATTGCCCGCCACTGGGGTTGCGAGGTATTTGTGTTTACCCGCGGCCAGCACCACCGCCAACTGGCCCGCTCGCTGGGCGCGGTTTGGGCGGGCGGCGCAGAAGATGACCCCGGCGCGCTGATGGACAGCAGCATTATTTTTGCCCCGGCGGGCGGGCTGGTGCCGCTGGCGCTGCAGCGGCTGGATAAAGGCGGCACGCTGGCGCTGGGCGGCATCCACATGAGCGATATTCCGCAGCTGCCCTACGCCCTGTTGTGGCACGAGCGCACCGTGCAAAGCGTGGCCAACAGCACCCGGCAGGATGTGGTCGATTTTTTACAGGCCGCGGCGGAAGTGCCGGTAAAAACGGAGATCCAATTGTTTGAGTTGGAGCAGGCCAATGAAACTTTGCAGCGACTCAAACGTAGTGAAATCAACGGTGCGGCGGTGTTAAAAATCAGCGAGTGAACGATTAGGTGTAATTCATTGGTCAAGCAGTCGAAAAGCATCCTGAGTAGCCGAAGTGAAACGAAGGCGTATCGAAGGATGCAAATTGACCCGGATTGTTGCCGGTGCCGCACCCTTCGATACGATTTCCGCTGCGCTCCAATCTACTCAGGATGCTGCGCCTGAATAGTTATGAATCTCGATAAGAAATCATTCGCTCATTCGCTATTCAATTGAGGTGACATAAATGGATTACGCCCGAACTTTAACCAAACGACCGCGTGAGCTGTCGGCTAAACAGGCCGGCGGGCTGATTGGGCTGGCGGCGCTGGCCTCGCTGCTGCTGCTGGCCCTGCCGCTGCTGGGCTACCCGTTCCGGCTGCTGATCACCATTGTCCACGAATTGAGCCACGGGCTGGTCGCCATTTTGACCGGCGGCGATTTTGTGCGCTTTGTGGTGTATCCCAACGGCGCGGGGCTGGCCTACACCAGCGGCGGCTGGCGGCTGGTGATCATTCCGGCGGGTTATCTGGGGGTGGCGCTGTTTGGCGCGGGGCTGATCTGGCTGGGGCGCAGCGCCCGCTGGAGCCGGGTGGCGCTGGCGCTCATCGGCGGGCTGATGATGTATTTTGCCCTGCGCTACGGGCTGCCGAGCGTGTTTGCCGGTGAAATTCTGGCCGGTATGCTGACCACCGTCAGCGGGCTGATTTTTGGCGGGCTGTTTTTGCTGGCGGCCATCAAAGCGCCGCTGGGCGGGGTAATGTTTGTGCTGCACCTCATCGCGTTTCAGGCGGCCATCACCGCGCTCACGGATCTGGTGGGGCTGATCGGCCTGTCGAGCCGTTTTTTTAACGCGCCGGAAAACGATGCCCTGTCGATGGCCCAGCTCACCTTTATCCCGGCCATTGTCTGGGCGGTGCTGTGGGGCGTGGTTGCTTTTGCGCTGATCGGCGGGGCGGTCTGGCTCACCTGGCTGCGCCCGGCGGTGCGGGCGATCAACGGCCATTGACGGCGCTCCCTTGAAATTAGGATTCAGGGGTCAGGAATCAGGAGTCAGGCAATTCCTGTCCCGACTCTAAAAAATTGTGATCGGAGTCCAAAACTGTAGTTTTGGACTCCAAATTTTCATTTATCGTTGCGCTGCCGCAGACTGAATCTGTATCCTGGATAATTTCACCTTAAAATTTTGACTGACATCCCGCAAAACCACCGGGGCGTTCCCCGTTTTTCACCGTTGTGTGGTATAATAAAGAATACACTTCAAAACATTTGTTCTATAACCTCTCTACAACCTGTAGTACATCCACCAGAAAAGCTACCATATTTAGTAGTCAATTGTTATTAGTCATTTGTCACTTGTAAAAAACAAATGACCAGTGACCAATGACAATTGACATTTTGAGGCGCACTATGTCAAACTTTTGCCACCTGCACTGTCACAGCGAATATTCCCTGCTCGATGGGTTGGGCCGCACCAAAGCCCTGGCCAAAGAAGCCGCCCGGCTGGGCCAGCCGGCGCTGGCGCTCACCGACCACGGCGTGATGCACGGCGCGGTTGAGTTTTTCCGCGATTGCAAAAAAGCCGGCGTTAAACCGATCATCGGCGTGGAAGCGTATATGACCCCGCTCGGCCGGCCCATGAACGGCACCGACCCGGTGAAAGACAAAACGCGCCACCACCTGCTGCTGCTGGCTCAAAATATGACCGGCTACAAAAACCTGCTCAAAATTTGCAGCGACGCCCAACTGAACGGCTTTTACTACAAACCGCGCATCGACGCCGATTACCTGGCCAGCCACGCCGACGGCCTCATCTGCACCAGCGGCTGCATGGCCGCCGAAATCCCGTGGCTGCTCAATCCGGAAGATGGCCGCGCGCCGCAACCGGAAAAGGCAATGGAACGGTTGCAGTGGTACATCGATGTCTTTGGCCGCGACCGCTTTTTTATTGAGCTGCAAGAGCACAACATCCCGGCGCTAACGGCCATCAACAGAACGCTGTTTGAGTGGGGCAAAAAACACAATCTGCAATTTCTGGTTACCAACGATGTTCATTACGTGACCGCGCAGGATGCAAAGGCTCACGACACGCTGCTGTGCGTGCAAACATCATCGCTGATCAGCCAACCCAACCGGCTCAAATTTACCGACACCGGCTTTTATCTGAAAAGTGAAGCCGAAATGCGCGAACTGTTCCGCCCGCTGGCCGATCTGCCCGATAGCGCCTTCACCAACTCGCTGAAAATAGCCGATATGTGCGAGGTTGATCTGGAAGACAGCAGTTTTCACCTGCCAGACGTGTTTGAATTTGCGAATGGCGAATCAGCGAATGGCAGTCCGTCACTCCTCACTTCTCACTCCTCACAATACCCGTGGCTGGCCAAAATCCCGGCAGAATTTATCGAGGCCCGGGATTACGCCGGCGCGCTGCGCCACCTGACCGACGAGGGGCTGGTGGAACTGTACGGCGAGCGGGCCGCCGCCGAGGAAATCCAAAAGCGCAAAGAGCACGAACTGGCCATCATCAACCGCATGGGCTTTGCCGTTTATTACCTGATTGTTTGGGATTTGTGCGAGTACGCCCGCTCCGAAAACATTTGGTGGAACGTGCGCGGCTCCGGGGCCGGCAGCATTGTGGCCTACGCCACCGGCATCACCCTGATTGACCCGCTGCGCCACGCCCTCATTTTTGAGCGCTTCCTCAACCCCGGCCGTATCTCGATGCCCGACTTTGACCTGGATTACCCCGACGACCAGCGCGAAAAAATGATCGCCTACACTCGCCGGCGTTACGGCGACAAGCGCGTGGCCCAAATTGTCTCATTTGGGCGGATGAAAGCCCGGGCCGCCATCCGCGATGTGGGCCGGGCCATGGACATCCCCCTGGCCGAAGTAGACCAACTGGCCAAAATGATCACCGCCATTCCCGGCAAACCCTGCACCATCGACAACGCCCTCGATATGGAGCACGAGTTTTTCTCGCGGGAGCTGAAAGACCGCTACGACACCGAAGAGCACGTGCGCCAACTGGTTGATTTTGCCCACAATCTGGAAGGCGTGGCCCGTCACTCGTCGGTGCACGCCGCGGCGGTTATCATTACCGACCGCGATCTGGACGAATACGTGCCGGTGATGCGGGCGCAGGGGTCGGTCATCACTGAGTCGGTGACCCAGTTTGAATTCCCCATCTGCGAGTCGATTGGGCTGCTTAAGGTTGATTTTTTGGGGCTGTCTACCCTCACGGTGATGCGCAAAGCGGCGGAACTGATTGAGCAGCGGCACGGGCTAAAGTTCAACCTGTCCAACATTCCCATGGACAACCCGGCCCTGTTTGCCGATTACCCGGACTTTCCGCCGCCGGCAAAGGCGTTTGAACTGCTGGCCAGCGGCGACGTGACCGGCGTGTTTCAGGTTGAAGGCAGCGGCATGCGCCGCGTGCTCACCGATATGAAACCGACCCGCTTTGAGCACATTGTCGCCGCCATTTCGCTGTTCCGCCCCGGCCCAATGGAGTACATTCCCACTTACATTGCCCGCATGCACGGCAAAGAGCCGGTGGAGTTCAAGCATCCCCGGCTGGAGCCAATTCTGGACGAAACTTACGGCATCATTGTGTATCAGGAGCAGATCATCCGCATTGCCAGCGAGCTGGCCGGTTACGCCCCCGGCGACGCCGACCAGATTCGCAAAGCGGTGGGCAAAAAGATCAAAGAAAAAATCGAAGAGCACCGCAGCAAGTTTGTGAACGGCGCGGTTGAAAACGGCATCCCGCAGGCCACCGCCGAAGCCATTTACGGCGACATCGAGTTTTTCGCCCGCTACGGCTTTAACAAGGCCCACGCCGCCGACTACGCGCTGGTCACCTGCCAAACCGCCTACCTCAAAGCTCACTACCCGGTAGAATATATGACCGCCCTGCTCACGGTTGAGCGCGGCAACACCGAAAAGGTGGGCATGCTGCTGGCCGAATGCCGGGCCATGGGCATTGAGGTGCTGCCGCCCAGCGTCAACACCAGCAGCATCGAGTTTGCCATTGTCGACCGGCCCGGCGGCAGCCCGGCCATTGCCTACAGCCTGGCGGCCATTAAAAATGTGGGCGAAGGGCCGGTGCAAACCATTATGGATGCCCGCGCCGAAGGCGGTCCATTCACTGATATCGATGACTTTTGCAGCCGCGTTGATTTGCGCAGCGTGGGCCGCAAGGCGCTGGAAATGATGATCAAAGTTGGCGCGCTCGATGAATTTGCCGGCCGGGCGCTGCTGCTGGCCATTATCGACCGGCTGGTCAACCTGTCCAGCTCAACCCACAAAGCCAGCAGCGTGGGCCAGATGAGCATGTTTGATATGGACGGCTTCGACGCGCCGCAGCTTGGCTCGGTGCTGCACCCCGAGCCGGACGGCCTGGCCGAAATCCCGGCCAAAGAGCTGCTGGCATGGGAAAAAGAGCTGGCCGGCGCGTACCTGTCTAACCATCCCATCCAGCGCTTTCTGCCGCAAATCAAAGCCGCCAAAACCACCATGCTCGGTGAAGTAACGGACGAACTGCACGGCCAGCAGGTGGTAGTGGCCGGGCTGATCAACTCCATCCGGCCTCACCAAACCAAAAAAGGCGACCCGATGGCCTTTGTTGAAATTGAGGATTTGCAGGCCGTGCGCGAGATCATCCTGTTTCCGCGTACTTACGAAGCCAGCCGTGACCTGCTGGCGCTGGGCAACCTGATTGTCGTCAAAGGCAAGGTTGATGCGCCGGACGGCCGCCCGCCCAAAATTCTGGCCGATACCGTGACCAACGAACTGACCATTTACGGCGCGGTGGGCGAAACACCCGCGCCCTATCGCCCCGTGGCCGTGGCGGTACTGCCGGATGAACCCTCGTTTGAGGATGAACCCGTGCTCGATGAACCGGCCGAGTCGCTGCTGGAGCCGCCGCCCAATTTCCTGCCGGAGATAGAAGCCGCGCCGGTTAACGGCCACGCCAACGGCAAAAACGGCAGCAATGGCCATAGCCCGCTCCCGGCAGAAGTCATCATTCCGGCTGCGGTTGAGCCGGTGCGGCCTGTTGCGCCAGCGCTGTCGACTCCGGCGGGCGGCGGACGGCGGGTAGAACTGGCCTTTACGCCCAGCGGCAACCTGCCGCAAGACAAGCACTGCATGCGGGCCGCGTTTGAACTGCTCACCCGCCATCCGGGCAAAGACACCTTTCAAATAAAAATTGGCGAGCGCTACACCATTGAATTTCCAGAAAAGAACACCCATTACACCGAAGCGCTATCGCAAAAATTGGAGCAAATTGCCGGGGTAAAGATAATCGCTGTAACCGGATTGGATTGACAGATCAATAGCTTTGACTTATACTTGGGCCGCTAATATTTGGATAACATTAATACAAACGGTTTCTCACCACGCTGTGAGATCGATCCATAAAAACGCGCAGAACACAGCATCTGTTTTGCCCACAACGAAGGTGGGAAGGCACGCCGTAAACAAGGCCTTCCCGCTTTTTTGTATCGGTTAAGAAAAAGGGGGAGGCCAGTTTGGTGTCCTCCTTTTTTTATAAATATACATACACCAGAACGGAGTTTTTGATAATGGCAAAAAGTAAAGGGACTATTGGAATTTTGACCGGCGGTGGTGACGTACCGGGGTTAAACCCGGCCATCCGCGCCGTGACCATTCGCGCCCTGCGCGAAGGGTACGATGTTATCGGCCTGCGCCGCGGTTGGGCCGGGATTATGAATGTTATCCGTGATAAAAAGGCCGATAACAGTGAAAACTACATCCATCTGACCGAAGAAATTGTTAACCGGGCCGGCCGAACCGGCGGTACCTTCCTCCACTCCTCGCGCACCCGCGCCAGCCACGTGCCAAAGGTAAACGTGCCGGAGCATCTGCGCGACACTTATACCGACGAAATTAACGACCTGACCCCGGAAGTGCTCAAAAACCTGGAATGGCTGGGCATTGAATACCTCATTCCCATTGGCGGCGACGACACTCTGAGCTACGGCGTACATCTGTACCAGCAGGGCTTTAAAGTGGTGGCTATCCCCAAAACAATGGACAACGACGTGCCCGGCACCGACTACTGCATTGGTTTTTCTACCTGCGTTAGCCGCACCATTCAACTGACCAACATTATCCGCACCTCGGCCGGCTCGCACGAGCGCTTTTTGGTGCTGGAAGTTTTTGGCCGCTACGCCGGGTTTACCGCCATGCTGCCGACGATGGCCGGCGCGGCCAACCGCTGCGTGATCCCCGAACACAAATTTAACATCGAACAGCTAACCGATCTGATGACCTACGACCGCAACAAAAACCCCAGCAAATACTCCATTGTGCTGGTGTCAGAAGGGGCCACGTTTGACGGCGGCGAGATGGTCTTTCAGGATCAGGAAACCGATATGTTTGGCCACAAAAAACTGGGCGGCATCGGCGATTTGGTCTCGGCGGCGCTTAAAGAACTCTCACCCAAATACAACAACGGCCACCGCATTAACGTGATCAACCAGCGGCTGGGCTACATGGTTCGCGGCGGCGACCCCGACGCCATCGACTCGATTGTGCCGATGGCCTACGGCAACCTGGCTTTGGACCTGATTTTGCACGGCATCCACGGCCGGCTGGTGGTACTCAAAAACGGCCGCTACGACAACGTGCCGCTGGATGTGGTCACCAGTTCCAAAAAAGTGGTTGATGTGCGCAAACATTACAACACCGAGCGCCTGCGCCCGCACTACAAGAGCTTTGAAATGAAACCGCTGTTCATTATGACCAGCGAAATGGAGTAAACCACCCCAGGCAGTACCATTAGGGTTACTTAATCTAAAGGTGACTGGTTGACAGGTGAGCCAGTCACCTTTATTGATTCTCAAGTTAGAAGAAGAAAGAGGCAAAACCATGAACATTGGAATTTTAACCGGCGGCGGCGATGTACCCGGCCTGAACCCGTGTATCAAAGCCGTGGTCAACCGCGCCATCGACGAAGGCCACACCGTGCAGGGGATTCGGCGGGGATGGGGCGGCCTGCTCAACTACAACGCCGACAACCAGGCCGATGCCAAAAACTGGATTATCCCCCTGGATAAACATGCCGTGCGCACCGTAGACCGCACCGGCGGCACATTTTTGCACACCTCGCGCACCAACCCTTCCAAAGTCAAGGCGTCAGAAATTCCGCTGTTTTTGCGCGAACCGGACTGGCACCCCAGCGATACCGACATCCGCGACTTTACGCCGCACGTGCTCAAAAACCTGGAACTGCTGGGGATTGACGTGCTCATTCCCATTGGCGGCGACGACACCCTGAGCTACGCCCACCGGCTCCACACCGAGGCCTTCCCGGTGGTGGCCATCCCCAAAACAATGGATAACGATGTTTACGGCACCGATTACTGTATTGGTTTTTCTACCGCCATTACCCGCAGCATCAACTTTATTCACAACCTGCGCACCTCCATTGGCTCGCACGAGCGGATTGGCATCATCGAACTGTTTGGCCGCAACTCCGGCGAAACCTCGCTCATTTCCGCCTATCTGGCCGATGTTGACCGGGCCATCATTTCAGAAGTGCCGTTTGACCCGGAAAAATTGGCCAAACTGATCATGAAAGACAAAACCCAAAACCCCAGCAACTACGCCATTATGACCATTTCAGAAGGGGCGACCATGATCGGCGGCAAAATCATTGAGTATGGCCAGGCCGATGCCTTTGGCCACAAAAAGCTGGGCGGCATTGGGGCCATCACCGGCGACGCGCTCAAAAAAATCACCGGCGAAAGCATCATTTACCAGCAGGTGGCTTATCTTATGCGCTCCGGCGCGCCAGACTCCATCGATTTGATGGTGGGTTTCAACTTTGCCAATATGGCCATGGATTTGATTCAGGAGCAGCATTTTGGCCAGATGGTGGCCCTGCAAGATGGCAAATATACCAACGTGCCGGCCAATATTCTGGCCGAAGGCATTAAACGGGTAGACATTGATGAACTGTACGATGTAGAAGCCTACCGGCCCAAAGTTCGCCACGTTAACCAAAAGCCAATGTTTTTGTATTAGCGGATTTTCGGGGGTGTTTTGAGCGGCGAAGCCGCTCAAAACACCCCCGGTACAGTAATACCTCACACGCCAAAAAGTACCACAAATTATCTTGACTCGCCCCAACCGCCATGTTAAACTTGAACTGTTTAACATTAAGCTTGTAGCAAGCCGGCCAGAACTGTTTTCCCTCCAAAGTTCTACCCAAAACCAGCCCGGATTGCCTATTTTGAAAACCACAATCAGGCACATTGCCCTCAACAATGGATACTTCTGATAGCTCATTAAGAAGCACCCCAGCCCACAAATTGACCAGAGTTGCCGTTCCGGCACTGGTAGTTATTGCCGTTGTGTTTAATCTGCTGGCTCCGGTGTTTATGCAAAGTTGGGCGCAGACGCCATTTCTGGGGGCGCTGTTTTTGCCGGGCATGGTTGTTTCAGACTCGTTTAACCCGCAGTGGGCCGCTCACCAACAAGGCGTCAACACCAATGACCGGCTGCTGGCGGTAGATGGCGTGCCGGTGGCCAATGGTCGCGAACTGACCATGCAGCTCCGCGGCAAACAGGTTGGCGATACGGTTTCGGCCAGCTTTGAGTCCCCCCAACACCAACCCAAAAACATCGCCCTGCCGCTGACATGGTTTTCGATGCAGGGGCTGCTCATCTATTTCTGGCTGCCCTACCTGGTGGGGTTGATTTACCTGGCTTTGGGGTTGATTGTTTACCGCCTGCGAGGCATAGAGCACGGCAGTAACGTGTTTGTGGCTTTTTGTGTGTCTGTTTCAATCCTGGCCAGCGGTATTTTTGACCAAAACTCGTATCACCTGCTCACCCCGGTCTGGTCGATATTTTTCCCGCTGACCGGGGCCACGCTGATTCATCTGGCGTTTGTTTTTCCCATCAACACCAAACTGGCCCGCCGCCGGCCGTGGTTAAAAGTCAGCTCCTACGGGGTGGCCCTGTTGCTGGTGCTGGCCAATCTGTACAGTTTTTATTTTGCCCCGGACCCGCACACCTACTCCGCCAGCCGGCTGTGGAATTTTGTTTTTATTGGCCTGTCGATTGCCATTTTCCTGCTGCTGCAAATTAACACCCGCTATTCCACGCTGTCAACGCTGGTACGGCGACAAACCACGCTCATTTTCTGGGGCGGAGTCATCGCCTTTGGCCCGGCGGCGATATGGGCGTTGGCCAGCGCCCTCGGTTTTGAAGCGCCGTTTGTTTGGTCTGTTTTTGCGGCAGTGTTTACCCCGTTTGTGGTTTTTCCCATCACCGTGGCCTACGCCATGCTGCGCTACCGCCTGCTGGACCTGGACATTGTTTTTAACCGGGGATTGGTGTACACCCTGCTCACACTGCTGGTGACCATTGGCTATTTTTTGGTAGTGAGCCTGCTGGGCAACCTGCTGCAAGACACCTTTATGTTTAGAAACCCCATTGTGCTGGCCATTTTTGTGCTGATTTTGGTGATCGCCATCGAGCCGCTTAAGCAGTGGCTGCAAGCGGTGCTCAACCGCCTGTTTCAGCGGGAAAGCACCGACTACCAGCTACTGCTGCAGCGATACGGCCGGGCGCTCATTTCTACCCCGCTCAGCAGCGATCACATTGCCGCTATGCTGGCCCAACAGGCCGATGAAGCACTGCTGCCGGAAACGGCGCTGGTTTACCTGCGCGACGCAGCCGCCGGCGCGTTCACCATTCGCTACCCCAAAAAGAGCGGCAATCCCCAATCGGTTGAAGTGCCCTTTGGCCTGAGCGATGACCTGGCCATGTGGCTGGCCGATACCAACAATATTTTGCAGCTCAGCCCCAACGGCCACGCGCCCACCGGCGTGCGGGTATCGCGCGAGGAACTGGCCCGGCTCAATATGCTGAACATCAGCCTGTGCGTGCCGCTGCTCGGTTCTGAAAATTTGCTGGGCTGGCTGGCGCTCGGCCTGAAAAAATCCGGCCAGCCCTACAGCGGCGATGACCTGACATTTTTATCCACGCTGGCCAGCCAAACCACCATCGCCATTGAAAACGCCCAGTTGCTGGAAGAAGCCAATCGCCGCGCCGCCGAACTGGAAGCGCTGCAAAAAATTTCGGTGGACATCCAGGCCCAAACCAATCCCGACAGCCTGCTAAACTTTGTGGTTGAGCAGGCCGCCCAACTGCTCAAGGCCGAAGGCGGGCTGGTGTTTATTTTGGAACCCAACGAAAAAACGCTCAAAGTGGTGGTCAGCCACAATTTGGACCGCGACTACTGCGGCCAAACCGTTGAGATGCCGCAGGATGTGCCCGGCCGGGTGACAATGCTGGGTGAATCCGTGGTAGTTGATAATTACCGCAGCTTTTCCGGGCGCTCGGCGGCATTTGCCGACGCGCAGTTTGGTTCGGTGCTGGGCGCGCCGCTGCGTTGGGGCGGCAAAGTGCGCGGGGTGCTGGTGGTGGTTCACAAACCGCACGGGCCGCGCTTTAACGAAGGCGACACATGGCTGATGGAACTGTTTGCCACGCAGGTAGCCATCGCGTTGGAACAATCGCGGTTGCTGCAAGAGGCGCAACTTTCGGCCCATCAGCTTTCAATTTTGAGCGAAGTCAGCATGGCCATCAGTTCCACGCTTGATCTTGACACGGCGCTCCAGCGGGTTATGGACCGGGCCGTAGAAATTTTGCACGCCGAAGCCGGCTCGCTGCTGCTGATGGATGCCAAAGGCAAAGAACTTACTTTTGAGGTGGTGCTGGGGCCAACCGGGGCCGATCTGCTGGGCGTTAAAACCGAGGTGGGCAAAGGTATTGTCGGCACGGTGGCCAAAACCAGCGAGCCGTTGATCATCAACGATGTTAGCCAGGACTCGCGCTGGAACGTGAAGTTTGACGAAGCCACGGAATTTAGAACCAAAGACCTGCTGTGCGTGCCCATGCTCTCCCGCGACCGGGTGGTGGGCGTGATTGAAGTGCTCAACAAGCAGGATGGCACGGTTTTTACTCCAAACGACTGCAACCTGCTGCTATCATTTGCGGCGCAGGCGGCCATTGCCATTGAAAACGCCCAAATCTTTACCCGCACCGACCAGGCTCTGGCCGAACGCGTGCAGGAGCTGCAAATGCTCCAAACGTTTGATATTCAGCTTCAAAAATCGTTGGAACTGCCCAAAGTGCTTGACCTCACCCTGAACCACACCATGGACTCGCTGGGGGTATCGATGGGGTTGATGGGCGTGCTCCGCGAAGATGGCGAACCGGGCCTGTACTTACTGGCCCAGCGCGGCATGCCCACAGAAATGGGCCGCTATCGGATTGACCCGTGGCCGCTCACCCGCGGCGTGATGGGCCGGGTGGCCCGCACCGGCCAGCCGGAAATGATCAACGACCTGTCGCAGGCCAAAGATTACATTCCCAAAACGCACCGCACCCGCTCGCTGCTGGTGGTGCCGGTGATCAGAGAGCAAAAAGTCATCGGCGTGATCGATTTGGAAAGCACTGATCCCGATTATTTTACTCAGGAAGATATGTCGTTTGTATCGATTTTGGTGAGCCAGGCGGCCATTGCTATCGACAACGCCCGCCTGTTTGACCAGGTGACCGACGCCAACCAGGCCAAATCAGAATTTATGAGCACGGCCTCGCACGAGCTAAAAATCCCGATGACCAGCATTAAAGGCTACGCCAAACTGCTGCAAATGGGCGCGGCCGGCTCGCTCACGGAAAAGCAGGAAGAATTTCTCAACATTATTTCCAACAATGTTGATCGCATGGACCGGCTGGTGAGCGACCTGCTGGACGTGAGCCGGATTGAAGCCGGGCGCATCCGATTAGAAATTGAAGACGTGCAGATGAAAGAGGTCATCGACGATGTGGTAGAGTCGGTGCAAACGCAAATCAAAAAGAAGAATCTGGCCCTCAACCTTGACATACAGGACAACCTGCCAAAAATTCGGGCGGACTACAACCGTATGGTGCAGATTACCACCAACCTGATCAGCAACGCTTACAAATACACCCCGGAAGGCGGCCAGATTACCGTTTCGGTGCGGACGGATAATGGCTCTGTCGATGGCGTATCGGTAACAATTGCGGATACCGGCTACGGCATCTCGGAAGAAGACCAATCCCGGCTGTTTACCAACTTTTTCCGCTCCAGCGACCAAAATATCCGCAACGAACCGGGCACCGGCCTGGGGCTGTCCATCACCAAGCGCATGGTTGAGAGCCACGGCGGTGAGCTAACCTTTGCCAGTGAACTGGGCAAAGGTACCTCTTTCACGTTTACGATGCCGCTGGAAAGCAAAATTCCACCCGGCGTGGAAGTCAGCAAAAGATAAACGCCCCGCAATTGCGGGGCGTTTATCTTTGTGGATTAAATTAACCAAAGTCGTGTCCTCTGGTACAGGTACCCCCACCCCCCGCCCCCTCCCCCAAATTAGGGGAGGGGTAATAGAAACGGTGTGTTTTGGGGCGGCAAGCCGCCCCAAAACACACCAAAAAACTCATTCCCCCTTCTCCCCGGCGGGGACGAAGTACCCGTAGGGTGGAAGGGGGGTAGGGGGGATGAGGGGGGAAGCTACACTGCTTGGGTCAAATTAACCGGCGCTACTGCTGGTAGCGCGCCAACTCAATGCGAAGGATCGCTTCTGCGCCGGCGGCAAACTCTTCGGCAATAAACAGGTGATCGCGGTAGTAACCGCACACCGCGCCCAGCGGGATGCCGTTGGCCGCCAGCAGGCCGGTAACTGCCGCCAAAAAACCCACCACGCTCCACTCCATGGCCACACTAAACGAAAATAAACGCAGCGGCCCTTCAACGCGGGCATCCGGAAATTGCGTGGCAGTTCTGGCCCAGGTCTGTTCGGGCAGCAGCAGCGTAAGTACATCTGGCTCAACAATGTATTGGAGCGGGCTGTCTGCCCACGCGGCCAGACTCGCCTCTATCCGGCGGCGCTCCTGCGGCGACAGCCCGACCAGCACAAACCGGTCCGGGTGAATCGACAGTTCGGTGGCGGCCAAAATTTGCTCGATGGGTGTTCCCCCATGAATTGGATCAGTGTGCGTCATATTGCTGCTCCCGCTGAAATTCCTGCCGGCCCAGATCAATCGCCATGCGGTGCAGCCGGGCCAGTTTCCACTTGATATTTTCCGGGGCAATCCATTCGGCCTGGAGCACCTCGTAGGCGCTGTGCGCCTGTTGGATATGCTGCAAGCCGTCGTTGCTAACGCGGCAGTAATAGGCAATCCCCAACCCCAATGGGGTGGTGGTGCTTTGCTCAACGCCTTGCAGTTCACAGAAAAGTATTTTTTTTACCTCAATGGCCAGCGCCAGTTCTTCGGCCAACTCCCGCTCAATGGCCAGCGCCGGCGATTCGCCCCGTTCAACCCAGCCGCCGGGCAACCCCCAGGGGTAATCGGGCCGAAACACGTGTTTGACCATTAATACATGGCCGGCATCGTTGAAAATAGCCCCCATCACCCCAACATAATTTTTGGGGGCAAACAAGCGCACCGCCACCACCAAAGCCCAGCGCAGCACCGGGATTCGCTGTATCCAGACTGCCAGTTGCTGTTTTGTTATCATCGCTAAACATAACTGTGCGTGTTTTAAGAAAACACTTGAGATTTATCTATTTCTGGTTAAAATGAATAATATAGTATACTATCGGTATCACCATCAAACAACAACAGGCCAAATTTCCTAAACTTTTCTCTTGTCTTTCGGTTTATAATCCGGTAGAAAACCATTCCGTAAAGGACGCACAGCGTGAAAAAACAGCTACAAATCTTGTCAATAGAAGATGACGCCGAAATGCGAGGGTTGATTCAACTTATTTTCGAACGGTTGGGCCATCGAGTTATCGGGGCAAAACGGGGTGATTTTGGCCTGGAATTTATCAGAAGCCTCAAGCCCGATGTTTTGCTGCTGGATTTGATGCTGCCCGACATTAACGGCTGGGAAATTTATGAGCAAATGAAGGCCGACGCCGAGCTTGACGCCATTCCCATCATTATTGTTTCGGCCCGCAGCCAGGCGCGCGACGCCGCCGCTGGCCACAAAGTGCAAGGCAATGACCGCTACGTTGAAAAGCCATTCGATGTGCAAAAGCTGGTTGATATTGTCAACCAGGTGCTGGCTACAATTCCGGTTAGTTGACACCACATTGTGAATCTGCTGCTCAAAACGCCCTGATTTTTGCCGTCAGGGCGTTTTTTTTGCTTGACAAAAAATCAGCTTAAGGTTAGATTTGAGGCAAAGGCTTACCATCTCCCCCTGGTCGTGCAACCTTTTGTTAAATCAGCCGTATTGGCCGGTGAACAGGTGCGGGTCAACCTGCATTCTACCCGCCGATACACCTTTTGGGTAATGACCCTACACCCTTTTGTTGATATACTGATACTCGAAATCACATTCACGATGACCCAACCGTGGAAATGAAGGAGAACACGATGAATAAAAATTTGGTTGTTGCAATCCTCTCGCTGATGATGGTGGCAGCTTTGTCGGCCTGCTCGTTTGGCGGCGAAGAGCCAACCCCTGAACCTGTTGTCGCCAACACCGTGCAGCAACCTCGGGTGGTATCCGCCGAGGCATTTGTGGTGCCCGTCAAAGAGTCTAACCTGTCTTTTGAAACCGGTGGCCGTGTGGTTGCCATCAATGTTGATGAAGACCAGGCAGTAAAAGAGGGCGATGTACTGGCCAAACTTGATGACGCCACCGAACAGGCGCAACTGGCCGAAGCCAAAGCCGGCCAGGCTCAAATTGAAGCCCAACTCGCCGAAGCGGCCGCCGGTTTGGCCGAAGCCGAAGCCAACCTGTCAAAGGTTAAAGCCAACCCCACCCAGGAAGAGATTGACCAACTGCAAGCCAATCTGGACCGCGCCCAGGCTGCCCTGGCAGAAATGATCGCCGGCCCCACCGCCGAACAGGTGGGTCAGGCCGAAGCAGCCGTGCGCACGGCCCAGGCGCAACTAGCCGAAATCCAGGCCGACGCCCGCGCTGAAGATTTGCAGGCGGTCGGTGCCCGGGTGCTGCAAACCCAGGCCGATGTTAAAGAAGCGCAGCAAAAATATGACGAAGTTCGCTACGGCGACCCGGACGATGTGCTGGTTGCCGGCGTGGCTCTGGAAAAAGCCACCCTGGCCTACGAAGCCGCCCAGGCCGATTACGACAAGCTGGTTAACGGCGCTACCGCCGAACAAATTGCTACGGCTCGCGCCCGCGTGGGTGAAGCCCAGGCCGCGCTGGCGGTGACCAAATCCGGCGCCACCGCCGAACAAATTGCCCAGGCTCAGGCCGAAGTTTCTCGCGCCCAGGCCGATTTGGCCAAACTGCTGGCCGGCGCTACGGATGAAGATATTGCCATTGCCGAAGCGCAGGTAGAAACCCGGCAGGCCAGCGTTGAATCGGTGCGGGCCAGTGTAGAAGCGGCTCAGGCCAAAGTGCAATCGGCCCAGGTGATGGTTGCCAAACGGCAGGTAGTGGCTCCGTTTAACGGCACAGTTGGCAGCCTCAATATTGAGGTTGGCGAAGTGGTTCAGGGCGGCGCTACGGCCATTTCACTGGGCGACACCTCAACCTGGCAAATTGAAACCGACGACCTGACGGAAATCGATGTGGTAGACGTGCAGCCCGGCGCAAAAGTCAGCATTAGCGTTGACGCCCTGCCCGGTGAGGAGTTTGAAGGCCGCGTGGTACGGGTCAAACCCCAATCCGAAACCAAAGCCGGCGACGTGACCTACACCGTACTCATCGATATCACCAGCGGCGATACCAGCCGGCTGAAGTGGGGCATGACCACTTTTGTTGATATCGAAGCCGACTCGGGCATTCCGCGGTAATGCAGATTACAGAATACAGAATTCAGAATTTAGATAATTGCAAAAGACATCTAAATAACGCGACAGGTCACCCCCTTCCTCCTTCCTCCTTCACCCTTCATCCTTTATCCTTTATTATTCCCTGTCTTTTAACGAGGCAACCGATGAAAAAGATAACCATTTACGCAGCAATTTTGTTAAGCCTGATTTTGAGCCTGAGCACGGCTGCCGCGTCATCGGCTCAGGAAGAGCTGGACGCCGTACTGGCCCGCGCCGCCGCCAAAAGCTTTTTGACCACGCTCACCCGGCCCGAACTGGCCGGCGCCCGAAACTTCTACCTGGTTGACGACCTGCGCAGCGAGGCCATCGTGGCCGAAGCCGGCGATGTGACTTCTTTTGAAATTACCAGCGCCGACTGGCTGACGCCCGGCCAAACCTACCAGGTGCGGGCCACGCTCCAGCCCGGCGGCAAAGTCATCACCGTTAACACCGGCAAATACAACAATCGCTGGCAGGTTGACGGCCTGGAACTAACCGCCCCGGCCAGCACAGCCGGCGGTCCGGCTACCACCACCGTGGCCGTAGCCGGGCCGCAGCCGGTTGCCGGGAATGGCGCGGGCAAACTGGTGTTCCAAACCAGCAGCGGCGGCGATATTTACGTCATCAACGCCGACGGCACCGGCCTGCGGCGCGTTACTACCGGCATGGACCCGCAGCTTTCGCCGGATGGCAGCCAGATTGCCTTTACCCGCTGGGCCCCGCGCTTTGAGCTGTTCACCATCAATGTGGACGGCAGCAACGAGCGCGCCTGGTTTAGCGGCCGCCGCCAGATGAAATCGCCCACGTGGACTGCCGATGGCGCCGGCCTTGTGTTCAGCTATCAGGCCGGCGGCCGGCTCCAAGAGGACGTAAAAAAATACAGCGACAAAACGCTGGCCCGGAAAGCGATGGAAGGCAATCCGGTGGATATTCCCAACAACGCCCGCAACATCTCGTTTGAGGACGGCCAGCTTGAGTTTACCATTCCCGCCGACGCCTACTGGTGGTTAGCTGTCATCGACACCACCGACGACACCTACCGTGACCTGTCAACCGGCTCGCGCTACAATTACGCGCCCACGGCCCACCCCGCCGACCCGGCCCGCCTCTACTACCGCACCGACAAGGGTATTGGCGAATACAACGACCAGTTGCAAACCAGCCGGCCCATCAGCTTTGACGACCGCGACCGCGGTGGGATGGCCATCTCGCCGGATGGCAGCAAAGTGGCCTTTACCTACTACCAGGACGGCAACTGGGAAATTCACACCATCAATATGGATGGCAGCAACCGCCAGCGCCTGACCAAAACGCCGCTGGCCGTCGTCGCCGGGCAAACAACCACCGGCAACAACGTGTACATTAACCAAGAGGGATTCAGAACAATGGAGCGGGCGCAGGGCGGTAGTATGCCCAACCTCAACTGGAACAACGCCGCCCCGGTCTGGTCGCCGGATGGCAGCCAGATTGCCTTTGTCACCGACCGCAGCGGGCAGTGGGAAATCTGGATTATGAATGCCGATGGCACTAACCAGCGGCCCATGTTCCCCAACGGCGCACTTAACGGCATCAGCCTGCAATTCAATGGGGTTGACGAGCGCGTTCTTTCCTGGCGATAGTCCGTTTGGCGGGGCAGGGGGTTAGCCTGCCCCGCTTTCACCTCACCTGAAACAACCAACGCACAGACAAGGAGTATCCCAATGAGCAAGCGAGTTGCTATTTTAGTTGGCGGCGGCGACGTCCCCGGCTTGAATATGTGTTTAAAGAGTCTGGTTTACCGGGTTATTGATGAAGGCTTTGAGCCGATTGGCGTGCGCAAAGGTTGGGAAGGGCTGATCCGCTACGATTACCACGACCCAACCACTTACGGCGACAATTTCATCGAGCTGAACAAACACATGGTTCGCCCTATTGATCGCTCGTCCGGCTCGTTTTTGCACTCGTCGCGGGTTAACCCGCTCGAAACCCCGGCCAAATATATCCCGGAATTTGAGCGCAAACGGGGCAAAGCCACCCAGGATATGACCCCCCACATCAAAGAAGTGGTCAACCGGCTCGGGTTCAAAGCCCTGATGATCATTGGTGATGACGATATGCTGCGCTACGCGGCCCACTTGAGCAAAGAGGGCGTGCCGGTCATCGCCATTCCCAAAACCATCCACAACAACATTCACGGCACCGATTACACCATCGGCTTTAGCACCGGGCTGGCTCGCGGCGTGGCCTTTATCCACGAACTCCGCTCGCTGGCCGGCTCGCGCGAGCAGATTGTGGTCATCGAAACATTCCGGGTAAATTCCGGCCTCAGCACGCTGATGGTCGGCTTTTTGGCCGGCGTCGACCGGGTCATCATTCCGGAAGTCCCCTACGATCCCGAAAAACTGGCCGTATTGCTCCAGCGAGACAAGGCGCTCAACCCCAGTAACTACGCCGTGGTGCTGGTAAACGATGGCTCAAAAATTGTAGAAGAAAAAATTCTCAAATACACGCCGCACCTGTCGCCGCGCAGCCAATCGCAGGTGCTCACTCTGATGACCGAAGACCGGGCCAAAGAAGCCGACGCCGAGGCTGATTTCACGCTGGATGAAGTGGTTGAAACCGGCACTAGCCTGGCCGGCAGCGGCATGGTTGTGGCCGAGTTGATGCGCCATCTCACCGGCGAAGACGTATTTTTGCAATCGCTCACTTATTTGCTGCGCACCGGCAGCCCCGATGGCCAGGATTTGCTGGGGGCCACCAACTTTGCTATTCGCGCCGCCCGGCTGCTCAAAGAGGGCAAGTTTGGCCGGATGACCGCTTACCAGCAGCGCTACAACCTCACCGACGTTGATTTGCAGGTGGTTACCCAAGGCGTGCACGGCGTTGACGTGGATGAAATGTACGACCCGGACGATTACAAGCCCAAAGTCAATTTGATTTGGGCCGCGCAAGAGTAGCCTTATGTTTAATAAAAACCAAAAAAATGGGTACGAATACATTGTCCAGATCAAGGATGTGGTCAAAAGCTTTAAAGTAGGCGACGGCGAAGTAACCATCCTCAAAGGCATTTCTTTTGACGTAAAAAAAGGTGAGTTTGTTTCGATAGTCGGGCCATCGGGCAACGGCAAATCAACCCTGCTCAACATGATCACCGGCATCGACCGCCCTTCGGCCGGAGAGGTGGTGGTGACCGGGCGCAATCTCATCAAAATGTCAGAAAACCAGATGGCCGCCTGGCGCGGCGAAAATGTCGGCATCATTTTTCAGTTTTTTCAGATGCTGCCGGCGTTGAGCTTGCTGCAAAACGTTATTTTGCCGATGGACTTTGCCAACAAATATTCGGCCAAAGAGCGCCGGGACCGGGCTATGCACCTGCTTGAAATTGTGGATCTGGGAGACCAGGCCGATAAACTGCCCAGCATGGTTTCCGGCGGGCAGCAGCAGCGCGCCGCCATTGCCCGGGCGCTGGCCAACGACCCGCCGCTGCTGGTAGGCGACGAACCGACCGGCAACCTCGACTCCCGCACCGCGCAGGATGTGTTTGAGCTGTTTTCCAAGCTGGTTGAAGGCGGGAAATCGATGTTGATGGTTACCCACGACAAGGAGCTGGCCCGGCGGGTGCCGCGCGTGGTAGAAATTACCAACGGCAAAATTACCCGCGACGAATACATTGGCGGCGGCACAAGCTGGACGGGGTATTAAATGAGTGTGATCTGGCGCAAAGTCTGGTCTGATTTGTGGGATAACAAAGTGCGCACGGTGCTGGCCGTGCTGAGCATCGCCGCCGGCGTATCGGCCATTGGCGCAACGTTTGGCATGGTTGACCAGTTGCTCACCGGCATGGACACCGCCCACCAGGCGGTCGTCCCTTCCCACATTTTTATGGCCCTGCAAGGCGATATTGACCGCGACACCGCCGACCGGCTCAAAAAAATAAAGGGCGTGGAAGATATTGAGGTGACCAACGAAGTCGCCGTTCGCTACAAACTCCACCCCGACGACGAGTGGCAGGCGGCCCGGCTGATCAACCGCGACGACTACGAAAACCAGACTTACGACATCCTCCAGCTCAAAGAAGGCGAATGGCCGCACAAAGATCATTTGGGCATCGAGCGGTTGTCGAGCCAGCATTTTGGCATTGATATTGGCGACTCGGTGATTTTTGAAACTGACAAATCGGACCGCACGCTGACGATTTCTGGCAAAATCCGCCACAATTTTGTTGAGCCGCCCCAATTTGGCGGCGACGCCGTATTTTTTGCCGATGCCCCGGCCATGGAACGCTTCAACGTAAAAGAGGGTCGTTTTGGTGGGTTGTTTGTGCGCGTTACCCCCTACAGCGCAGAATTTGCCCGCGAGATCGCCTCGGAGATTAAAGACCGGCTGGCCAAAGAGGATGTCGGCGTGGCCTTTACCTCGTACCAGGACCCCAACGAGCACTGGGGCCGCATGTTTGTGGAAGGCATCAATTTGGTGCTGCAAATTCTGGCGGTGATCTCGCTGATTATGAGCGTGATTTTGGTCACCAACACCATGACCGCCATCATCACCCAGCAAACCCACCAGATTGGGATTATCAAAGCCATCGGCGGCAGTACCGGCTCGATATTAAAAATTTACCTGACCACCGTTTTTGCCTACGGGCTGCTGGCCTTTTTAATTTCGTTGCCGCTGGGCGCGGTGGTGGCCTACGATCTGAGCCGTTGGTTCCTAAACCTGTTCAATATTGATTACGAAACCTTCCAGATTTCCAGCCGGGCGGTAACGTTCCAGATTTTGGCCGCCACAATCATTCCTTTGTTGGCGGCGCTGCTGCCGGTGCTCAACGGCGCGGCCATTACCGTGCGGCAGGCCATTGCCAGTTACGGGCTGGGCAGCGGCAAGTTTGGGGCCAGCAGTTTTGACCGGTCCGTAGAGCGGCTGGGCCGGCGGCTGCTTTCGGCGCCCTATGCCGTGGCGCTGGGCAATATGTTCCGGCGCAAAGGCCGGCTCATCCTTACCCAACTGGCCCTGATTGCCGCCGGCGGGATGTTTTTGATTGTGATGAGCCTGTCGTCATCGGTGAATACCACGCTGGACAACGAATTAGGCCGCCGCGGTTTTGACATCCGCATTGGCTTTGAAGACCCGCAACGGGTTGACCGCGTTAAAGCGATGGCCCGCGACGTGACCGGCGTGGAAGAAACGGAGGTCTGGTTCACCCAATCGGCCTCTATTTTGAAAGAAGGCCAGCGCACCAAAGAAGCCGGCGTAGGCGCGCAGGTGGTGGGTATTCCGCTGGGCAGCACCATGTACGCGCCGCTGATTGTGGCCGGTCGCTGGCTGCAACCCGGCGACGAGCGCGTGGTTGTCATCAGCAAAGACACCGCCGATGACAACGGCATCAGCGTAGGCGATACCATCACCCTGAATATGTTTGAGCTGGGCGATTCGGACTGGCGGGTGGTGGGGCTGTTTCAGGTGATTTTTGGCGGCGGGTTTGACGCCGAACCGATTTACGCCCCGCAAGAGGCGGTGTACAGCGCCACCAAAAAACACAACGATGGCTCGCGGTTACTGGTAAAAACCAGCACCAACCACCCGGCCGACATCACCCAAATTGCCACCCGGCTCAAAGATGCCTACTCGGCGCGCAACATGGATTACGATGTTTTTTCAACCGGCACTACCCCGCAAGACAGGGCCGATGCCGAGAGCCAGTTTGCTATTACCACCAATATGCTGCTGGCCCTGGCCGTCATTGTGGCCCTGGTGGGCGGCATTGGGCTGATGGGCTCGCTGTCGATCAGTGTGGTGGAGCGCACCCGTGAAATCGGGGTGATGCGGGCCATTGGCGCGCGCACGCCGACCATTATGGGCATGTTTATGATGGAGGGGGTGCTGCAGGGGTTGTTCAGTTGGGCCGTGGCGGTGCCGCTGTCGCTGTTTATTACCCAGCCGCTGGCCAATGCGCTGGGGCAGGCCATGTTTGAAGCCAATCTGGATTTTCAATACAATTACGGCGCGGTGCTGATCTGGCTGGGCGTCATTCTGGCTATTTCCATTCTGGCTTCGATTGTGCCGGCTCGCAACGCCACCCACATCAGCGTGCGCGACAGCCTGGCCTACCAGTAGGCTCAATCGTACCAGCTTTTTTTGCCGGGGTCGGGTTGATCCAGCACCTGGTAGATAATGGCATATTCATCCTCGTACACCCGTTTGAGCCACGGGTCGCGGTCAGCTTTGTCGATGAATCCCTGCTGGCTGAGGTCCGTTAAAGCAAAGCTGGCCGCAAATTTCTCCTTGATAACCGGGCCAATGTTCCCCCAGCCTCTGGTGGTATCGCGCCACAGATGATACAACTCCGGGTCAAACAAATGCATGTAGGTTGGGTCCAGCCCCAGCGTGTAGGTGTTGTGGGTGTTGTAAAAAAATAGCTGGGCAAAGTCATCCCAGTCACTTTGAAACACGCGGCTGCCCGGCGCGCTGTTGGCTTGCAGCCAGGCCGAGGCCTGCTCGTACCGCTGCGCCGAGGTGGTATCGATGAGCGTGGCCCGGGCTTGCGGCAGGGTGAGCAGCATGCCGGCCAGCACCAGATTGGCCAAAGCCAGTGGCGCGGCAAATGAACGTCGCTGCCAGTTTGCCAGCAGCGGCTTCCAGGCTGCGGCGCAAAAAAGCAGCGCAAACGCCGGAAAATACTCAATAAAGCGGCGCGATTTGAACAGCAACGCCCCAAAAAAGAGCGTCACAAAAAACAGCGCCGCCGTGGCCGGCTCCATGCGGCGGTTGTGCAGTCCCAGCGCCAGCGATCCGGCCAGCAGCACAACCAGCGTTGGCCCGGAATTTTTTACCAGCGCCCACGTGGAATAGGCATACCATTCGTTGCCCACCTCAATATCGGCCGCACCGATATCCACAATTTTGGGCAGATAGTGATGGTAAACAAAAATCACATTGAAGGGAAAATAGGGGTTGATCAGCAGCCCCAGCCCCACGCCCAACAGGCTCAACACCAGCGGCCGCCACAACAGCCGGCGCTCAAACAGCGCCATTATCGCCACGTAAATTGTAACAACTCCCAAAAACAGCGGAAAAGCATCGTACAGCCAGGTGTAGGCAAATGCCAGCGGCAGCAGCCAGCCGTGGCGGCGGGTGAGCAGCAGGTGCAGTGCCAGCAGCAGCAGCAGCAACGAAACCCCCTGCACCCGGGTCATGCTCAATCGGTACAAAAACGCGTCGGACAACGCAAAAAAACCGAGCGCCCACAGCGCCGCGTAGGGGACATTTTGCCCGCGCAGCAGCAGCCAGCCCATCCAAAACGCCAGCGATGAAAAGACAATCACCGACCATTTGGCCCCGATAATCAGATTGCCGGTGGCAAAGGGAATGAGCAGCACGTGGTACAAAAAATGGTGGTCGGCGTAGCTGTTGGCGTTGAGGATGGTCAGCGGCAGCCAGATGAAGTTGGGGCGCAACCCCTGCTCGCGCATCACCTGGGCAAATTTAATGTGGAAATAGTCGTCGTTGCCGGCCAGGTTGGGCGAGGCAAACAACAGAAACGCCCACAGCGCGCCAAAAAGCAGCAGCAGCCCCACCCCGGCGGCAACGGCTTGCAGGTTAACGGTTACGCGGGCGTGGTCACTCAACAGCGCGGGCGGCGAAATGGACAGTTTCATACCCGCTATTTTAGCCGAAGTACGGCAGCTTGGGAATTGAGAATTGCGAACAGCGAATTGCGAATGAGCGAGTCAGCGGGGTATAAATCGCGTTTTACGCAACACGCAATACGATTTACGATTTTGGATTTTGGATTTACGAATGACGAATGACCAATGACGAGTGACAAGTGATGGTTTATGTAACCCGCAACACGTTTCACATTTTACATTGAACTGCCTAGCGGTAACCCGGGTTACCGGGCCGGTTTGGCAATTAGCACCGGCCGGTCAATCCAGTGCAGCAGCGGGTCAACCAGCTCGCCAATCAGCCGCCGCAGCCACCAGTCGCGGGGATCGGGCGCCAGCACAATCAGGTCGTAATTGTCGTAGGCCACTTCGCGCCGAATTTGCTGCTCCGGCGTGCCTTCCCGAAACCGCAGCACGCCTTCGATATGCCAGTTTTGCAGGCGGTTGGAAATGTGCGCCAGTTGTCGCCCCAGCGGGGTATCGGTGGTGAGCCAGCCGGTTGGCCCTTCGGGCAGGTGGGTAACCGCGCGCTGGTACACCGCCGCCATTGGCAGGACAATACCCAGCACCGTTACCGCCGCATTGGTGGCCTGCACCAGCCGAATCAGCCAGTCGATGGCCTGGTCATCGACGCCTTCCTGGCCGCGCGTGACCAATAGGATTTTTTCGATGGGCCAGCGCGGCTGCCGGGCCAGCAGCACCGAGGTGGGGATCCGTTCGGCGGCCTGGCAACCCGGCGGGCCAACCAGCAGTCGTTTCACCAACGATTGATCTGGTTCGGCAAACACTACCAAATCATGACCGCAAGCGGCCGTCGCCAAATCAGAAACCGATCCCGGTTGGTCTGGTTTAGTTTGGAAATAGTTTAGCTGCGCGTGCAGCGCCCCTTCCAGATAGCGTGCATAAGCCTGTACCTCGTTGGGAGCCGGATTGTTTTGGTGGTAAACCAAAAAACGCAGCGAGGTTTCGTTGGGCCACACCTGAGCCAGCAGCGAGTCGATCACGCTTGGTTCAACCTGAACGGGATAGATTTCTGTGCCCAACGCGGCAGCGATTTCGCGGCAGGCCACTTCATCGCCGGGGTCGGCCATCGCCACGGTGATGCGCGTTTCGTCGCGGGCAACGGGCAGCGCCCGGTAGCGCAGCGCCAGTGGAGCCGGCAGCAGCCGGGCCAGGCCAGACTCGGCCACAAGATAATCGAGTTGTAAATATTCGTGCCGATGATTTGCCATAGCCAACATCTTCTCCTCCTGTAAAAATAGGGGGCAGAGGTCGGGATTCAGGAATCAGGGTGCGTCCCTGTCCCGGCTTCCATAAGTTTGCGGCAGGAGTCCAAAACTGTAGTTTTGGACTCCCTATTTTCACCTGTCTCAGAGGCAGGCATTTTTTGGTGTCGCCCCCGGTTCTATCAAACTCCGATAAAAAATAAGCGAATTGCGAATGTAGGGGCGCTTCGCGAAGCGCCCCTACCCTATTTTCACCCGTGCCGCAGGCGCAGCCCCGCAGATTCGGGTAGCCTTTTGTGGTAATGATACCGGAGGCCAATGACAGCCAGCGTGATAAGCACGTGATAAGCTTGTGATATTGGCAGATTAATCAGCAGTGGGAACAATGAGACCGTACCCCAAACCGGGCACGGTTTCAACAAAGGGGGCTTCGGCGGCGTCAACGCCGGACAGGTTGGCAGCCTGGGCAATTTTGCTGCGCAGCCGGCGCACCAGTTGACGCAGCGCGTCGCGGTCGCCGCCCTCTGCGCCCCAAACGCGCTCAATAATGGCATCGGTGGTGAGCACGTGGCCGGCGTTGAGCATCAAATAATCGAGCAACTGGCTCTCCAGCGGGGTGAGCGAAATCGGTTCGCCGCCGGCGAGCCTGACTTCACGGCGGCTGGGGTCCAGTTGCAAGTCACCGGCCTGCCGCACTGCCGGTACCGGGGTTCGGCCGGCGCGGCGCAGTACAGCCTGCGCCCGGGCAATCAGTTGGCGCGGGCTGAACGGTTTGGTAATGTAATCATCGCCGCCCAAATTGAGGCCGCGAATTATATCGTCCTCGTCGCTGCGCACGGTGAGCAGCAAAATTGGCGTATCGGATTGCCGCCGGATGCGCTGGCACACCGAAAAGCCATCGAGCTTGGGCAAATTAACATCCAGCACAATCAAATCTGGTTGCTCAACTTCCCACACTTGCAGCGCTGCTTCGCCATCAAAAGCGCGGACTACGTTAAACCCTTCCCGCTCCAAAGTAAACGTCACCACATCCGACAGAACCAGATCGTCATCAACCACCAGTACTTTCATTTTTCACGCTCCGTTACCAGAGTAAACCAAAAAATTGAACCGCCGTCGGGTCGATCTTCCACGCCCACCTGCCCGCCCTGGGCATCGACCACCGCTTTAACCACCAGCAGCCCCAACCCGGCCCCGTACTGCGTTTTACCACCCGGCAGATTGGGGTAAACAAATTTTCTAAACAGGTCGTCTTTGTGTTCCGGGGCGATGCCCGGCCCCTGATCGGCCACGGCCACCCGCACCAGTCCATCGGCCACCCGCGCACTGACGGTGATTTCGGCCTGGGTGGGGCCATATTTGCTGGCGTTAGATAGCAAATTGACCAGCACCTGCACCGTTCGCCGAAAATCGGCGCGGATGGGCGGCAGGGTGGTGGGCAGTTCCAGCACCAAAAGCTGGTCGCGTTTATCAAGCAGGGGTTGAATGGTGCGGATGGCTTCGGCGATGATTTTGGTGAGGTTGGTGGTTTGCACGTGAACCCGAAAATGGCCGGCCTCGATGCTGGCCCCTTCCAGCAAGTTGTCCACCAGCGTGTGCAGGCTGAGCGTGCTCAAATGCAGAGCCATCAGCAAGTGCTGGAGTTCGGCCCCGCTCAGCGACGGCGCTTCATCCAGCAGCAGCTCAATTGAGGCCGCCAGCGACGACAGCGGCGTGCGGAATTCGTGCGACACGTTGGCCAGAAAATGGCCAATCAGCCGGTGCACGGCCTCTTCTTTGCTCACATCCCTAAAAACCAACGCCACGGCCACATCTTCCGTGTTGGGCGGGCGCAACCGGGCGCCGGTAATTGCCAGCGACGTTTGGCTGCCCGGCGGCAAATTGACCACCACTTTGGCCTGTTGTCCGGAGGCCGGGATGCACTGGTTAAAGGCCGCGCCTGGCTCAACCAGCGGAAATACCTGATTGCAGTGCCGGCGCAGCACTTCGTCGCGGCTCAGGCCGGTAATCCGCTCCGCGCCGCGGCTAAAAAAGGTGATGCGGCACTGGTCGTCGAGCGTGACCACCCCTTCCACAATCGAGTCGAGCAGGTGGTCAGTCCACGCTTTTTCCTGCTGCACCGCCGCCAGCGACTGCCGCAGATCGACCCGCGCCTGTTCCAGCGCCTGAGCCACCATATCTACCTCGCGCACGCCGGAATTAATGGCTACCGGCGTACTCAAATTGCCGCTGCCGGCGACGCTTGTGGCCTGGGCCAGTTGCGCCAGCGGCCGGTTAATCTGCCGGGCCAGCAGCGCCCCCACCACCGACCCCAGCGCCGCAATAATGATGAGGCTGGCAATGGTGGTTAGCACCAGCTCTTGCTGAGAGGCTGTAATGTTGGCCACCTGCAGCGCAGACTCGGCGGTAACCCGATCATCGGCCGCCGTTGGGGAGTCGCTCAGCAAAAAACCCACGGCAAAATAAGGCACGCTGTCCAGCGAAAAATTAAGCTGCCAAGATCCGTTGGGCGAATGGTCGGGCGGCGCTGTGACAATATCGCTGTAGTTGTTTAAACTGGCAGCGACCGGCTGATTATTGACCCGCACCACATGTTCCAGCCCGGTTTTTGCGCGCATTTCCTGAGCAAAACTGTCATTCAGCAGCCGGGCTACCAGCACCCGGTCGGGCTGCGGCAGCTCCGGGCGAACCAGCGGGTAAGCGGCCACGTGCCACACCTCGGTGGGCGAACCGTTGCCGGTAAATACCTGAAACGGGCCGCTATCACCGCTCGCGCACAGCCTGGCCCCGCGCGGAATGCCAGCCAGCGAAACAACCTCGCCGGCGGCATTGCAAATAACAAGTGCATCAACCGCCTCGCTGGGCTGTAGCGTGCGCAGATAGGCGACCAGCGCGTTTTGGTCGTTATCGGTCAGCAGTTGTTGCAGGGTGGGGCGCTGGGCAGTGAGCATGGCCAGGTTGGCTAATTCCTGGCTTTGGGCGTGATACAACGCCTGCGTTGCCCGGCTGCCCTGCTGTACCTGCGCCCACGCCTGCCGGTTAAGTTGACGGCTGATCAGCCAAACAGCCGGCAGCCCGGCGGCCATCGCTGTTAAAATGACCAACCCGATAAAACTCAGCACCATTCGCGTTGAAAGACTGCGCACATCAAATTTATACACGGTCTGCCCTGCTACTCCGCCTGCCGCGCCGAAAGAATCTCTTTGATTTCCAGTACGCACTCGCGTTCGTGTTCCAGCATGCGCCGGATCACTTTGCGCGGCGTCCATTCTTCACCGTCAAAAATGGTGGTGCGGGCGCGCTGGGCCTCGGTCAGGCCGCGCAGCCGTTCCAGAGCCACACCCCGCGCCGCCGCCAGCCGAAACAGCACCGACTCCGGCCATTTTTCCAGCCGGTCCGTGTACCAGATGTCCGCCTCGGCCAGCCGGTGCAGCACATCTTTGATCGACTCCGCCCCCGCGGCAGATTTGCGGCTCATATCTTCTTCAGACAGGTCTTTAACCAGCCCCAGCAATTCCTGCCGGGATACCGCCAGCCAGCGCAGCATGGTTTCCATTTCGTTGGCGCGCAGCGCGTCAAAGTCGGTGGGGAACGTGGTCGAGTCGGTTTCTTCAAAATCGAGCAGCAGCCCTTCGCTCACCCGGGGCACCGGCTCGCCCACCTCGCGCAGCAAGCGCAGGTACTCTTCAACCGCGCCGCGAATTTTTTGCCGGGCTTCATCCACGGTTTTGGCCCGCACCGACGCGCCCGGCAGCGAGGGCACGTGCGCGCCCGCACCTTTGGGCGTCACCGCATCGCCGACAGTTTCAACATACACTAAAAATTTGGCCATCGATTTTCTCCTTTGAAAATAGGAATCAGGAATCAGGGGTCAGGAGTCAGGAATTAGGATGTGTTCCCGCCCCGGCTTTTAAAGGTTTGCGGCAGAAATGTTGCGGGTTGCGTGTTCAAGGTTGCAGGGTCGCAATTCATCATTCATCATTGGTCATTGGTCATTCGTAAATCCAAAATCGGCATCCTTCATCCTTCATCCTTCGTTATTCACTATTACCACTCCTCACTTCTCCCCTGCTTCCCTGCCCTTGTCACTTCTTCCCCAGCATACCCTATTTTTGCCAAAGGGGGTAGTACCGGATGTCATTTATGGCTCAGACATTTGTCACAAAATCAACCTTCTGCAAATTGGCCCTGTTGTTTGGCCGGTAATTGGCCCTATTCAAGCCGATATTGGCGTGGTATAATTAGTCCAATTTTGAAATTGGAATGCAAATTATGGCAGCCAGCAGTATCAAAATTAATCGCGACTCAGACCGGCCACTCTATTTGCAGGTGGCCGACGAGCTGCGGGGGCAAATAGAAACCGGCGCGCTGCCGGCCGAAACCCGCCTGCCGGCCAGCCGCACCCTGGCCAAAAAGCTCGGCGTTAACCGGATTACCATCGTTAACGCCTACAGCGAGCTTGAGGCCGAAGGGCTGGTGCTGACCAAAGTAGGCAGCGGCACTTACGTGGCCCCGGCCAAACCCGCGCTCGCCGCCGATGACCGTCCCCCGGAGCTTTCTCGCTGGCGCGGGCCGCTGGCGCTGCGCCGCCAATGGAACGCCGGCCAAATGATGCAGGAAATGATGCGGCTGGCCCGGCATCCCGGCGTGATTTCATTTGCCGGCGGCGCGCCGGCCAGCGATTTTCTGCCGGTCAACGAGTTTCGGCGGGCCATCAACGATGTACTGCGACGTGACGGGGCCGAGGCGCTCCAGTACGAAGAGGCCGCCGGTTACTACCCGCTGCGCGAAAAAATTGCCGATATGCTGGCCCGGCGCAATATCAACGTCCGCGCCGAAGATATTTTGATCACCGCCGGCTGCCAGCAGGCCGCCGACATCGCCCTGCGGGTGCTGACCCGCGGCAGCGAAAGCGTGCTGGTGGTGGAAGACCCGTGCTATTTGGGGCTGCTCAACCTGATCACCGCCCGCCAGATTACCCCCATCGGCGTGCCAATGGACGAATACGGCCTGCTCACCGACCGGCTGGAGCAGGTGATTTTGCGCCACCGGCCGCGCCTCATTTACGTTACGCCCAGCTTTCACAACCCCACCGGGCTGACCATGCCGCTGGACCGCCGCCAATCGCTGCTGGAAATTGCCACCCGCTACGGTGTGCCAATTTTGGAAGACAGCAGCTACGTTGGGCTGCGCTACGAAGGCAAAACCCTGCCCAGCCTCAAAAGCATGGATCACGAAGATATTGTGTTTTACGCCGGCGGCTTCAGCAAAACACTGGTGCCGGGGATTCGGATTGGCTACCTGATCGCGCCGGCCATTTTGCAGGAACGAATGATCGCCACCAAGCAAACCGCCGATATTTTGACCTCGCCGCTCAACCAGCGCGCCCTCTACACCTACCTCTGCACCGAGGATTTTGACGCCCATCTGGCCTTGGTGCAGCGCGAATACAAACTCCGCCGCGATGTGATGGTCGCCGCCGCCGAGCGCTATTTCCCCGACAGCGCCCGCTGGCGTGTGCCGGAAGGCGGCATTTATCTGTGGGTGGAAATGGACCCCGGCGGCCCCACCGCCACCGAATTATACCTGACCGCCATCAATTATAACGTGGCTTTTTCCATTGGGTCGGTCTTTTCGGCCAGCGGCTCGTTTGCTCACGCGATGCGGCTGAACTTTGCCACTCCGCCCCCGGACGATATCGAAGAGGGAATCCGGCGGCTGGGCAAGGCCTGGCACGAGCGACTGGCGCAGCACAGCGTCAGCGGTTCGCAGCTGCGGCGGCAGCGCTCCGCCATTGAATTTTTATAACGCCGAGGAAAATCGTGCGCCAGATTCATTTTGCCCAAATCAGCGACATCCACATTTCCGAGCTGGGCGACCACGATGACATGCTGTCGGGCCGCGCCGCCGGTTTTTTGGCCCAAACCATCACCCGCCTCAACCAGATTGCCGATCTGGATTTTGTGCTGCTCACCGGCGACCTGTTCGACACCGCCAGCGAGGCCGAGCTGACCAGTTTTCAACAGGCCATCCGGCTGCTGGCCAAACCGTGCTACATCATCCCCGGCAACCACGACCGCCGCGACAGCGACCGCGCATCCGGCCTGACCCGGCGCGCGTTCGCCGAACAGTTCAACCCGCAAATTGACCGCCGGCCCGTGGACAACGGCGCGCAGGCCGGCTACTGGGCCATCGACCTGCCCTTTGGCCTGCGCTTGATTGGGCTGGATTCGATAATTGATGGCGACTGGAGCGGCGAGATTGACCCGCCGCAAATGCGCTGGCTAACCGCCGAGTTGAGCCGTCACCCCAACAACCCAACGATTGTGGCCATTCACCACCCGCTGCACCCGCTGGCCCCCATCGACGCGGACCCGTACTGGCAGCGGTTTGTGCTGAGCAACGGCCCGGAACTGCTGGCCCTGCTCAACGCCCAGCCGCAGGTAAAATTGGTGCTCACCGGCCACCACCATCTGGCCAAAGCCGAGTGGCTGGGCCGGCGGCTGCATCTGGCCTGCCCGGCGCTCTCCATTTACCCGTGCGCCTACCGCACCATCCGGCTCACGCAGGCCGATGACTCTGGTTGGGGCGTGGCCTGGCAAACGCACCCCGCCGCCGGCAGCGAAACCGTGGCCGAAGCCGAAAAGCGGATGATCGATGCCTGGCAGGCCGCCGGGTTTGAAGCCGATTTTGTGGCCGAGCATGCCCGGCTGGCACTGGGCAGTCCATTTGACCGGAGCGGGCAAGCCTCATTTTGAACGCCGATAACGCCGCCCCCAAGAAGCTCTTTTTCAATCTTGAGCCAGCCACGCTCAAAGGTGTGTTGCTCACGCTGGCTTCGGCGGCCTGTGTCAGCGTAACGTTTATTGCCAGTAAACAGGCCATGCGCGAGCTGTCGCCGCTGGCGTTTACACCGTTGTGGTTTGCCGCGGCGTCGATGTGGGGCGCGGGTTTTTATGCCGGCCGCAGCGGCCTGTCGCTGCCCGGAAATTTGCGGCAACTGGTTTGGCCGCTGCTGGGGCTGGGCATTTTTAACGGGCTGGCCAATTATTTACTGTTTTCGGCCATCAATTTGGGCGACCCCACGCTGGTGGCTTTTTTCAGCCGCAGCGAAACCATCTATTCGGTGGGGTTGGGCGCGCTGCTGCTGAGCGAGCGGATGCTGGGCTACCAGTGGCTGGGGGCGGGCATCGCCATTGCCGGAGCCGGGGTGATGACGTTTCGCGGCGGCTCGGTGGTGGGGCTGATGCTGCTCATCACGCTGGTGTCCAACTTTTTTCTGTCGCTGAGCACGCTGATTGCCAAACAGTACGTGCGGGCGGTGCCGCCGCTGCTGCTCAGCACCATCCGCACGGTGCTGATGACGCTGCTGCTGGGGGCCATCGGCCTGTTTGCCGGCGAGCTGGCCTGGCCGGGCTGGCTAACGTGGGCCTGGATTATCGGTGGCGCGTTTTTTGGCCCGTTTCTCAGCTACGTGCTGTTTTACCGCGGCCTGCTCTATTTGAATCTGGGTCAGGGCGCGGTCATTCGCTCGCTGCAGCCGCTGTTTGTGGCGGTGTACAGTTGGGCGCTGTTTGGCACACTCATCACCGGCCAGCAGTTTATCGGCGGGGTGATGATGCTGGCCGGCGTCAGTTTGATGCTGTGGCAGCGAAACCGATGACGATTTACGATTTTGGATTTTAGATTTTGGATTTTGGATTTTGGATTTACGAATTACGAATTACGAGTTGCGGGTAGCGAGTGACGGATGACGGTTTACGCAACACGCAACACGCAACACGCAAAAAATACAGCAAGGAGAAATTCAAAAATGTCTGACCAACCTATCCCGACCCTGCGTGATGTTATCGCGGCGCGAGCCAACGTGTACCGCTATTTGCGGCCCACCGCGCTGCACCCTTACCCCGGCCTGAGCAAGTTGGTTGGCGCCAACGTATGGGTCAAACATGAAAATCATCAGCCGGTTGGCGCGTTCAAAGTGCGTGGCGGGGTGCATCTGGCCGCCCGGCTGTCCACCGAGGAGCTGGCCGGCGGGCTGTTTACCGCCTCAACCGGCAACCACGGCCAGAGCATTGCCTACGCCGCCAAAGTGCGCGGCATTAAAGCCACCATCGCCGTGCCGGAGGGGGCCAACCCCGGCAAAGTAGCGGCCATGCGCGCTTTGGGCGCGGAGGTAGTTTTCCACGGCGCGGATTTTGACACGGCCCGCGAATGGATTATGGGCGAAGCCGAAGCCCGGCGCGGCCGCTTTGTTGGCCCCACCGAAGAAATACTCATTGAAGGGGTGGGGACGTATGCGCTGGAAATTATGGAAGACCTGCCCACCGTCGATACGATACTTGTGCCGGTGGGGGCCGGCAGCGGCGTGTGCGCCACCAGCATTGTCGCCAAAACCATCAACCCCAAGGTTGAAGTGATTGGCGTGCAATCGGCGCAGGCGCCGGCCATGCAGAAAAGCTGGCAAAGCGGCCAGCTTGTTACCGCGGAAATGAACACCTTTGCCGAAGGCATTGCCACGCGGGTGCCATTTGCCAATACCCAGCGCATTATGAGAAAATACCTGGATGATTTTGTGCTGGTCGATGACTCAGCCATCAAACAGGCCGTTGTGCTGATGCTGGAACATACCCGCAACCTGGCCGAAGGCGCGGGCGCGGCCCCGCTGGCGGCGGCGCTAAACCTGAAAGAACGGCTGGCCGGCAAAAATGTGGTGTTGGTGGTAAGCGGCGGTAATATGTCGCTGGATAAATTGCGGGCCATTCTGGCCGCAACAGCCTGAAAGGAGCAGAGAATGAGCGAAGTAACCTATGTAAAATGGGCAGACATGCCGCAGGTGGACATGCTGCCCGGTATTCGCCGCCGGGTGCTCGGTGGGGATAAAATGATGTCGGTGGAGGTGACGCTGGAAAAAGGCGCGGTGGTGCCGGAACACAACCACCCCCACGAACAGATCAGCCACGTGCTGGCCGGCAAACTGGATTTTACCGTGGGCGGTCAGCGTAAAATTGTGGGCGCCGGCGAGGCGGTATTGATTCCCTCTCACGCGCCGCACCACGTCACCGCGCTGGAAGCCTCGGTGGTGGTTGATGTGTTCAGCCCGCCCCGCGAAGATTTTTTGGTAAAGTGATGATGAACAGGATTGACTTACGCAGCGACACCGTCACCCTGCCCAGCCCGGCCATGCGCCAGGCCATGGCCGCCGCGGAAGTAGGCGATGACGTGTACGGCGAAGACCCCACCGTTAACCGGCTGGAAGCGCTGGCCGCGGAACGGCTGGGCAAAGAAGCGGCGCTCTTCGTTACCAGCGGTACGCAGAGCAACCTGCTGGCCATTATGAGCCACTGCCAGCGCGGCGAGGAGTACATTGTCGGCCAAACGGCGCACACTTACCGCTACGAGGCCGGCGGCGCGGCAGTACTGGGCAGCATTCAACCGCAGCCGCTGGATTTTGAGCCGGACGGCACGCTTAACCTGCAACAGGTAGCAGCGGCCATCAAACCGGATGATTATCACTTTGCCCGCACCCGGCTGCTCTGCCTGGAAAACACGCAGGGCGGCAAAGTGCTGCCGCTGGATTACCTGGCTCAGGCCGGCGCACTGGCCAAAACGCACAACCTGGCCACCCATTTGGACGGGGCGCGGATTTTTAACGCCGCCGTCAAACAGCAGGTTGACGTGCGGGAAATTGCGCGTCACTTTGATACGGTCTCGGTGTGCCTGTCCAAAGGGCTGGCCGCGCCGGTTGGCTCGGTGCTGTGCGGCCCGGCGGAATTCATCAAAACGGCCCGGCGCTGGCGAAAAATGGTCGGTGGTGGGATGCGACAGGCCGGCGTGCTGGCCGCGGCGGGCATCATCGCCCTCACAGAAATGGTGGAGCGGCTGAGCGACGATCACGCCAACGCCCGCCGGCTGGCCAAAGGACTGGCCGGCATTCCCGGCATTGCCGTTGAACTGGATTCGGTGCAAACCAACATGGTTTTCTTTTCGCTGGCCGAATCGCTGGTGGGCAAGTTTGGTCCGTTTATGGCCGAGCAGGGCATCACTGTGGGCGATGGGCCGTACCCCATCCGCGCCGTTACGCATTACGGCATCGAGCCGGCAGATATTGAGGTAGTCATCGACGCTGCCGCCCGGTGCAGCGCCCAATATTTTAATTGAGGGAGAAAATTTATGGCAGCCAACAAAAAACCATACAGCCCGGTAGCGCCCTACGCCGACCTGAAACGGGTAGAGCAGGAAATCAACGCCGCCAACACGGTGGAAAAAATCAAACAAATTGTGGTTAAAGATGGGCCAAAGGTGGGCTACAAAGCCTTTTGCTACATGCTCGGCGGGAAAATGACGCCCGAAGCCATGAAGCCGGACGAGGCCTGCGAAGCCGCCGCCGCGCTGGAAGCAGCGGGCAACGATGATGAAGCCATCGAGATTTACCAGCGGGTGCTGGCCGACCACCCGGATCATCCGGTGGCCAAAGAAAAAGTATCTGGTTGAAATCAGGCCGCCGGCGCGGCGCGAGCGTAACCGGCCGCGGCTGATATTTTTAAATTGAAACACGCAAAGGAGAGATTTATGACAGCTCAGAATGGAAGTCAGAAAAGTGGAGCGGGAAATTCGCAAGAGGTTGGGACCTGGCGAGTGAAAGTTGGCCTGGCGCAAATGCTCAAAGGCGGCGTCATTATGGACGTGGTAACGCCGGAGCAGGCCAAAATTGCCGAAGACGCCGGCGCTTGCGCCGTGATGGCTCTTGAACGTGTACCGGCTGATATTCGCGCCGATGGCGGCGTGGCCCGTATGAGCGACCCCGGCATGATCCAGCGGATTATGGAAGCGGTGTCTATCCCGGTGATGGCCAAAGCCCGCATTGGGCATTTTGTTGAGGCCCAAATTCTGGAAGCCATCGGCGTGGATTACGTGGATGAAAGCGAAGTGCTGACGCCCGCCGATGAAATGTACCACATCAACAAGCACAATTTTAAAATTCCGTTTGTCTGCGGCTGCCGCAATTTGGGCGAGGCCCTGCGGCGCATTGGCGAAGGCGCGGCCATGATTCGCACCAAAGGCGAGGCCGGCACCGGCGACGTGGTTGAGGCGGTGCGCCACGCCCGCACCGTGCTGGGCGAAATTCGGCGGCTGCAAACTATGCCGGAAGAGGAGCTGATGACTTACGCTAAAAACATCGGCGCGCCGTATGATCTGGTTAAAGAAACCCGCGAGCTGGGCCGGCTGCCGGTGGTCAATTTTGCCGCCGGCGGCGTGGCCACCCCGGCCGACGCGGCGCTGATGATGCAGCTCGGCGTGGATGGTGTGTTTGTGGGCAGCGGCATCTTCAAAAGCGGCAACCCGGCCAAACGGGCCAAAGCCATTGTTGAAGCCGTAACCCATTTCAACAACCCGGTCATTCTGGCCGAAGTGAGCAAAGACCTGGGTGAGCCGATGGTGGGTATCAACGTGAGCAGCCTGCCGGAAGAGGATTTGATTGCCGGCCGCGGCTGGTAATTTTATACGGGGGGCCGACGCCGGCCACCCTTCACTTGGCTGATCGGTGTTTCTGCAAGGAGTCCAAAACTGTGGTTTTGGACTCCTTGATTTTCGTTGGAAGGCGAGAGATGGGAAAAGAGATACCCCAATGGAATCCAAAACCCCCAAAAAATCACTGCCTTTCCCGGCCGGGGCAGCGATGCCGCTGTTTTGGCCCGGTTCAGTACCATTGACCGCTTGATTCTGATTTTACTGTAATTTAAACTGTAGTTAATTGTCTCTTAAAAATTAGGTTGTACACTACCAGGGACGTATAAACCGATTGGTTGAAAAGGTGTGAAGGAGTAACGATAGTGGTACTGCCATTTGGAACCACCGCAAAACGAAGCCTGTCGCTGATAAGAGACAACGATGAAGCGATTGCCCGTTGGGTATCGCACGTCATCAGCCCGCATGTGATCGGTATTGTCATTTTAACCGCGATGTCGTACCAATACAGCGCCAACCCGTGGGATACCGTGGCCTGGCTGGTGGTTCTGCTGCCGCTGATTGTGGTGCCGCCGTTTGCCTATGTGCTGTGGCTGGTGCACAAAGGTTCGCTGGAAGATATTTATATGCCGCGCCGGGAAACGCGGGCGCGGCCGCTGGGAGTGATGCTGGGCTGGCTGCTGGTGTGCTGGGGGTTGGTAAAACTTTGGCACGCGCCGGCCATTGTTGAAGCGCTGCTGGTGATTACCATTGTGCTGACCGGCGTATTGAGTCTGGTGACGCTGTTCTGGAAAATCAGTTTTCACGGCGCGACCATTTCCGCGGCCGCTACCGCCGTTATGATGATGGCCGGCAGTTGGACGTGGCCGGTGGTGCTGCTGGTGCCGCTGGTTGGCTGGTCGCGGATCCGACTGCTGCGTCACACGCCGCGGCAGGTGATTTATGGCTCGGTGGTAGGCGCAACCATCGGCCTGATAGTGGTGCAGGCGATAATTATGCGACTGCAATAAGGATTTTGAACCGACCCGTTGTAATGATTTTACAATTTGTCCGTTTCCAGTGTATAATTCTTTTGGTTATTCTTTCCCGAAGGACCATTCTTTAAAATTATCAATGGGGATAAACAGATTTTCCAATTCTTCTCTGCCTCTTTTTTGAGTTAAAAAAGCCATCCAAATTGGATGGCTTCCCCAAGCAAGATAGCAAATTTGACTGAGATTAGAAATTAACGATAATCAAGATCGCTGTTACGAAAATCGTAATAGCTACAGGCGAAAGTTCTAACTGGAAATAGGCGGTTTGGATTTTCATTAATCGATCTCCTTTCTGGTTAGTTTTTTTGGAGGGCTGTAGTGGTATGCACACTACAGCCTTTTCTTTTTGTTGTGCCGCCTCATTGCTATCCTGCGTCAGGTGCAAACAATTTACTCTATTTTGACGTTGACGTCAATGCAATCTCCCAATAAATGATTGCAGCAGTATATACGTGAACCCTCCTCAAAAACCAGTCCTCAAAGATCATCGGCCCTGGATGTGCATGGGCATAATCACGTGGGTGAACTTGTCGTCGCCAATGGTGCGGAACACACCGGGGCTGGACGAGGTGCTGGTTTCAAGGGCAAACTGCGGGCTATCGATGATAGACAATACATCGATCAGATATTTGGCGTTGAACGCCACTTCGATGGCCTGGCCCTCAATCGAGGCGTCAATTTCGGCCACGTTGTCGCCCAACTCGGCGCTGGTGGCCACCAGCGTGATGCGGCCGTTCATCAATTCATCGCCGCTGGGGCTGATTTCTAACCGAACAATGTTGGCCGAGTCACGGGCAAACAGGTGCGAGATTTTGACCGCTTTCAAAAAGCTGGCAGTATCTACCACGCTACGGGTGGTGTGACCGGGCGGGATGATTCGCCGGTAGTCCGGGAAATCCCCTTCGATGAGTTGGGAAACCAGCTCGATATCTTGCAGGTGGAACAGGATTTGCCGGCGCTGGGGGGTAACAATCAAATCGATGGGCTGTTCCTGATCACCGGAAACCCGCGAGAGTTCCATCAAGGCCCGGGCCGGAATGATGAGGCTGGGCGGCTTGGCCCCATTGCCCACCAGGCCGGCATCTTCCAGGCTATCGGCCACGCTTTTGTTGAGCGGCGTTGTCCGCACCGACAGGCGAAAGCCATCGGCGGCGGCCATTGTCAGCGTGTCGCCATCAAATTGCAGCAGCACGCCGGTAAACACCGGGCGGCTCTCATCGGTGGCGGCGGCAAAGACCACCTGTTTAATCATGGTACGCAAAGATTCGGGGTCGAGTTTAATGGCCACGTCATCATCGGTGGCGCTGACAACGGCGGGAAATTCCTGCGCGTCGATGCCTTTGATGTTGGACTCAAAGCGAGCGCAGCGCAAATTGAGCGTTTGGGTGGATTCTTCCAAATCCATGTCGATCCGTTCCGGGGGGAGCGAATTGACAAAGTCGGCCAGCAGGCGGGCCGGAACGGTAATCGCACCGGGTTGTTCTACTTTGGCGCCGACCCAACAGTTGATCCCCAGCTCAAAATTATTGGCCGACAATTTGAGTCGGTCGCCATCGGTGGCCAGCAAAACGTTGGATAAGACCGGCAGGGTGCTTCGACTTGATACCGCCCGTCCGACAATACTGAGGCCTTTTGCCAAATTTTCTTGTAAACAGGAAACCTTCATGGTATCACCCTTCGCTCGACAAATTTTGTTTTTTGGTTGGGGGTTGAATTTTGCACCATAAATAGTGGTACCAGGCTAGAGTATACAACATTTTGTAGGAGTAGACAAAGAAAAGAGCAATAGAATCAAAAAGGGGCAGAGCTATCTGCCCCTTTGTAAAATCGGGCGGGATTACAAGTCTTTCCGGTGCGAGTAAAGCATACTGGCGGCGGCGGCCGTGCCCAGAATAACCAGCACCAGTCCGCCGAGCAGCATCGCTCCCACCGAAGCCGGCCGGCTGAGCACCGCTCCCGAGGTGGGCAGTTTGGCATCCTGCTCGGTTGGCGCAGCAGCTTCGGGCTTGGTGGCGGCCATAATTGTGCCGGGCGCCGGCCCCACCAGCGAAACTTCATCGACATCAAAGTTGACTTCAACGTTGGTGGGGAATTTTTTCAGTCCCCGGATAAACAGGGTAATCTGATTGGTATTGGTGGTAGTTACCGTGCCGGTGATACGTTCGTAGACCAGCGGAATATCCTCCGGGTAGGGCGCGGTGGAGCCGCGGCGGTTTTGCTCGGTAAGCGGCATCAGATGCCACGTTTGCACGTTGTCGTAGTTGCCTTCGCCAAAGGGATCAATGCCCCAGTGCATTTCAAACTCAGATTGATTTCTGAGGGCCGGGTCGGCGTCGGTGCGCATAATGGCGTACAGTTCCAGCGCGTATTCGGCGTTGGGCACAACATCAACAGTTTGATAGATGGCAATCACCCGGTCAAGAACATTGGCTTCAACTTGAAAAATTTCCATCAACTGGGCACGCTCGCCACGCCGAACCGCTTCTGGCCACAGTTCTTCGTACCAGCTAGCCCAGGCACGGCCGTTATCGTACCCTTCCCACTCCGGGGCGACGCCATCCTGAGTAGTCCAGGGCAGCTCAAAATCACCGTTGCGAATTACGTTGACCTCGTTGGGCTGCTGGGCCGGTTGAGCCTGAGGCTGTTCGCCGCCGGGTTCCGGCGCGAGTTCGGCAACGGTGACTCCCGGCGGAGCGCCGGCAATTTCGGTGAGCTTAACATCTAACTCAGTCGGGTTGTCCCAAATGGCGGTATTGAGCAGTTGCACCTGATCGGCATTACTCTGGGTAATTTGCTGGCCGGTAATTCGATACGTTATTTTGCCGCCGGCAGCGGTTACCGATTGCGGATCAAGGTTGCCCACAAACAACGAAACCTCGCGCTTGTCTGTATCGAACACACCCACGCGGAAATCGGCCTTGCCGCTGAACAGGATGTTGCTGAGCGAGTCGTACCCCGTGCCTGTGCCAGAGGCAGAGACCACCGTCCAGCCATCGCTGCGAACCTGTTCATTGTATGTAAATTTCACTTCTGTGCCGGCGGCAGCGCCCTTGAGCTTGTTGATCTGCTCCACCAACTGCATTACGCTTTCATCGCCGCCGTTGACTGCCTGCTGCACATTGGGCGAAATCTCAATGACCCGGGCCGCCTGCCATTGACCATTTTCATAAAAGGTGATCTGGGTATCCATTTTTATGGGGCCGGGCAATTGGGCCAACATAAAGGTTGTCACCGCCACCGCAACAGCCCCCAGCAGTTTTTCAGCAAAGTTGAGCGAAACCCATGAAGTAAACACCTGTACACCTCCCGTCCAGGCTAAACGCCTTGTTTACATCCCCGTACAAAACATAATCAGTACGCCCATCATAACATACCTAACATAATTTTTCAACGTGCGTTGACAGTTTTATTGAGGGTTTGCAGAGGGAAGTGGACCACCCGGGCAAAATCAACCGGAAATATCCGGCGCCTTTACCGGCGATTTAAAGTCGTAGATGCCGTTTTTATATTGCCAGCCCGATCGGCAAACCTGGCAGGTTAAAATGAAATCCGCACGAGCCGGTTGGTCGGTGATGGCCAGGGCGGCTGATTTGCACGATGGGCAACGAAACAGGCCAGCCGGGCGGGGAGAAGCTGTTTTTTCGGCCTGGGCTTGAAGAAAAATGCTGGGGGTCAACTGCCACAGTTTGCCGGTTGGCTGCGCCCAGCTATCCAGCGTAACCAACATCGAGGTCGGCAGCAGTCGTTTGACGGTATTGATACGATAGTGCGACAGGGTTCTGATTTTGGTCACGTGCAGCCCGGCGGCCTCAAATTGGCGGCGCATCCAGGTTGGGTGGAAATTGAAATTTAGCTCAACAAATTCAACCGGCTCGGGGTCGAACGGGCTCCACTGTTGCAGGCCCAAAAACCAGCGAAAAATTGCCTTCAGGTTAAACTTGCTGGCATGTTCAATAACTGCGGAGCCTTGCGGCTGGATAATGCGCTGGATTTCGGCCAGGGCAGCCGGGACATCAACCAGGTGGTGCATCACCCGAACCATGACCAGGGTGTCAAACAGGTTGTCTGCAAACGGCATGTTATATACATCCGCCACTACGTAGGTGATTCGGTCGTCGCGCCCCAGGTATTTTTGGGCTTCTTCCAATTGCGTCCGGGCATAATCCATCAGAATGATTTGTTCATAGCCGCTGTACAAATCCACCAGCCGACCAAAGCCGGCGCCAATTTCGATCAACCGCTTGCCCTGAACGGGCAGCATTTTTTCCATAGCAATGCGCTCTACCGCGTCCTCATAGGCGCGCTGGTGGGTTTCCCAAAATTCAGTTCGATAATTACTGCCTTCGTAATCACAGACTCGGGGCAAAATAAACTCCTTTGAAAATAGGACTCAGGAATCAGGGGCCAGGAATTAGGGTAAAACTCGGGCATGGCACCCCGCCAAAGACACACGGGTCAGGCCTTGAGCGAAGCGACCTGTGTCTTTAGTGTAAAAGTTTCTTGATCGGTTAAACGGTTATTTTCATCTGCCGTTGCGTGACCACAGATTTTATTGCACTATGACTACTATATTTAGTATCGAGTCAACGTGAACTATCTACAGGTTGTGTCATTGGTTAGTGTTTCACGTGAAACAACAGGTGTTTAATACGCATTCCTGTCGTTAAAAATCTGGAGGAAAGTTCGAATGATAATCCTGAAATCAAGCGCCAACGACCAATTCTCGGTGTACCACAAATCGTATTTTGTGCGCTCGATGATTGAGGTATCGCCGCGGAGGCCATTAATTTGCGCCCAGCCGGTGATCCCGGCCTTCTCGCGGTGACGGTCCATATAGCGCGGAATGGTTTCTTTAAACTGCTCCACAAACACCGGACGCTCGGGCCGGGGACCAACCAGACTCATGTCACCAACGATGACGTTGATCAACTGTGGCAACTCATCGATGGAAAAACTGCGCAGATACGTGCCCAACCGTGTCCGCCGGTCATCATTGGCCGACGTCCAGATTGGGCCGGTTTGGATTTCGGCGTCCTGCCGCATTGAGCGAAACTTCAGCATCATAAACCGCCGGCCATCCAATCCCATTCGTTCCTGGGTAAAAAACACCGGTCCCGCCGACTCCAGCTTAATCAGTACGGCCAAAAGCATCATCACCGGCGACAAAAAAATCAACCCAACCGCGCTGCCGGCAATATCAATAACCCGCTTGACCGTTAACTGCCAGCCGCGCATCGCCGTATCCCGCACGGTCAGCAGCGGCAATCCCCCCAAATCACCGATGGTCACTTCTTTGGCCATAATCTGGAAAACATCGGGGAAAACTTTGATGGCCACTTTGCCCCGATCACACTTGCTGACGATCTGCAACGTTTCCTGGTGCGAGGCTTCCGGCATGGCAATAATAACTTCTTTTATGTTGTTATCCTTGATCAGTTCCGGCAATTGATCCGTATTCCCCAAGACCGGAATATCCTGAATGGCTTTCACTTTTGGGGAGTCATCCACAAAACCGACCACCCGGTACCCCAGCTCCGGCGAACGCAATATCTTTTGCATCACTATCCGGCCCACTTCACCGGTGCCGACAATGAGTAAATTCTCTTCGCCCCAATCCCGGGCCTGCAACGAACGCTGCAGCCGGGATTGAACCGCGCGGCCGAGTGAGGTGAACAAAATGGTCAGAATCCAAACATAGACCATCATCAGGCGAGGGTAATCAAGTTGATTCTTAAAAAAGAACGAAATAAAGGCAATCGCCATAATTGTACCGACCGAAGCCGCGCCGAATATCGCATAAAATTGGTCAACGTATGATAACGACCGCTGGCGATGGTAAAGCCGGTAAAAGAAAAAGATAATCAAAATAGAAATCACGTGGACCAGCGTCATGCCAACATAATTGCTGAAAGGCAGAATATTTTCGTAGTCTGAGCGCAACCGAAGCTGGTAGCCAATATAAAAGGCCAATCCGGCCATAAAAAAGTCGATGATTCCCAGAGAAATTGTAAAAATTACCGGTGCTCGTTTTCTCATTCTGCCGCCTCCACCGATTTTTGATCGATGTTATGACCGCCAGGCTGATTGGCTCCAATCTTCAATTCGGTTAACCATTTCTGGGTTCTGATTCCGGCCAGGATTAACCCGTGCAGCCAGAAGGGGGTACTGCCCGCATAATATTTAAAGTAAAAAATCTCCATCGCCCGATAAAACTCAATTTGCGCCTTACCGCTCGACCGGCTGGCCGCCCGTTTAACGTGCGTAATTGTAACCGCCGGGTTGTAATAAATTTTCCAGCCGTGCCGTTTGATCTGATAAGCCCAGTCGATGTCTTCGCCGTACATAAAGTAGGTTTCATCCAGCAGGCCGGCCTGAGCAATTGCCTCACGCCGCACCAGCATAAATGCTCCCACCACCGAGTCAACCTCAATCATCTCGTCGGGTTCGGCAAAGGTCATATTGTACCGGCCAAAAATACGGCTGCGCGGAAACAACTTTGAAAGGCCAACCATGCGATAAAAACTGACTGCCGGCGTGGGGAAAGCGCGGCGGCAGGCCATATCCAGGCTGCCATCGAGCCGTACCAGTTTGGGGCCGGCAGCCCCGGCCTCCGGGTGAGCTTCCATAAAATCGATCATTCCGGCCAGGCCGTTGGCCGGTACGACCGTATCAGGATTGAGCAGCAGCGCAAAGCGGGGTGCAGCCTCGCCGGGCGTTCCGTCGACGGCAAAGCCGGCCAGTTTTAAGCCCAAATTGTTGGCATAGGCAAACCCGCCGTTGACCGGGCTGGCAATCAGCCGGGCCTGCGGAAATTCGCCGGCAACTATGGCCGCGCTGCCATCGGTCGAAGCGTTATCGACAACAATCACTTCAAACGTAATCTCGCCCTGTGACTGGTAAAGCGAATGCAGGCAATCTCGCAGCAAATCACAGGTGTTATAGTTAACAATGACAATTGATAAATCTGGCATAATATAAACAGAAAAGACTGAGCCGCGGCCCAGCCTGAGATTACAGGGCAGACACTGCCTACCCGGATTAAAGGTCACATATCCCGTTTCATCCAGATGAGAGTCTGGGTTTCTTTCAGACCAAAATATTTGTAGGCTTCCGCTGCTTCCGGGTGGTAAGCCGGCTGCCTAACTGCGAGCCCCTGGCTGCGCCATGTTCGTAAATGGGACAACGCCCGAGCCACCAGCGGTCGTTCCAGCACCCCGCGCCAGTCAGGGTGAACCGTTAAATCAATCTGATGCGCTTTGCGCCACGTGCCGGGTTGAATATTGATGGTGGCCACAAACCGATGCCCGTCTTCAACCACCCAGTGCGCCGCCGAACCGCCGCCCCACAACCAACTGATGGCGTTGGTGAACTGTTCGTTGCTGTTGAGGCGAAATTGCCCCTGCCGAATGGGCCACTCTTTTTGAACCGTCAACGGCGTTGAAACCGAAGCCAAATCGTAAGCGGCGCGGCTGTCACTGAGGTTGTAGTTTCTATCGCGCAGAATAACGGCCCGGGGCAGTGGCAGCGATTCAGAAACGATAGGTACGTGGGCAGCAGAAAGATGCGTTGTGCCGGAAATCTCTCTAAAATTGAGGCTGTGGTAGAGCCGCAGCGCCGGTTTGTTGTCGGCGCGCACTTGCAGGGAAACCACCGAGCCGCTGTATTCCTCAACCAGTTCCAGCGCGGCGTACATCAGGCTGCGGGCAATGCCCCGCTGTCGATATTTGGCCGACACCGCCAGATTGCTAATTAACCAGCGCCGGGAACCGGCATTGTGCCGGTTGATGGTGATGTTGCCCACCACCTTGTTGTCCTCTTCCCAAACAAAGCCCGACAAAAAATCGGTGTGGTCCGGGTTGGCATACGTCATCCACCACAACAAGGGTTTGAGGCGGCTGAGCCAGCGCAGCTCGCGCAGGGCGTTTTGGCCGGATTGATCCAGGTCATCGGCAAAGGCCTCTTCAATCAAATCGGCCACAGCGCCCAGATCGCGCACGGGATCCATTGGCCGCAAGCCAAAGCTATCTTCTTTTTTGAGTTGACTGGCCAAAACCGCCATCTGTGCGGCCTCTACAAATACTTTATGCCCTGGAGCGAATCAGCATCCGCCATTCGCCTTTGTGCACAACCTCATCGTTTTGATTGAGCACGCGCGCCTCAAAAACTACCAGCCCGCCACCGAGTTTGGCCATCGGTTTGGTTTCGGTGGTTTTGATGGCTACCAAAATGGTATCACCAATAAACACCGGGCGGGTGAACTTCCACGTTAGTTCGCGAAAAGCCAGCGTCGTGCCATCGATGAATCCCTGCTGCACGGCCAGCCCGGTGGCAATAGAGGCCACCAGCATGCCGTGCGCTACCCGCTGCCCAAACGGCGATTCTTTGGCCGCTTCGGCGTTGGTGTGAATAAAATTGAAATCGCCAGACAGGCCGGCAAAATTAACAATATCAGTTTCGGTAATGGTGCGGGCGGAGGTTATAATTTCCAGACCCACTTCAAAATCCTCAAAAAACATCCCGCGCACCGGGCTGTTCATTCTATCCTCCTGAAATTAGATGACCAGGCTGTCGTAAAGCAGGTCCAGGCTGAGTTCCGGATAAACGGTTTCATCGGTGGCCAGGGTTAACGCCGCGGCGCTCACCCCCAGCCGCACCGCTTCGTCGATGGGAATATCGTTGAGCAGAGCAAACACCACAGTGGCGGTGAGCGCGTCGCTGGCGCCGGTTGAGTCAACCAGCTCGGTGGCCATAGCCGGTACGTGGCCGCTGGCATTGGCCGTGGCGTACACCACACCTTCTTCGGCCAGAGTAATCATTGCTATTTCCACACCCCGGGCCACCAACTGGCGAGCCGCCGTAATGGCGTCGTCTTCACTTTTAATGGTGCACTCGCTCAAAACCTGGGCCTCGGCGATGTTGGGGGTGATCATGTAAATTCTGGACAGATGGGGTTTGAGCCGGGGCGCTAACACCGTGGAGGTGGGGTCGGCGCAGACGCGAACTTTGTAACGCCGGGCACATCGAAAAACTGTGTTGATACTCTCCTGCGACAGATTGCTGTCGATGACGACCATGCGCGCTTTTTTGATCAGGTCACGCCGGTCTTCGATCAGTTTGGGAGTGATGCAGGCCATCACCCGCATATCATCCACCGACATCACCAAATTGCCGTTTTCATCCAGCAGCGCCAGGTAAGCCGAGGTATGCAGCGTGTCGGAAACAATACAAAATTCAGTATTGATGCCCACCTCGGCGGCATTATTGAGGATGCGTTTGCCCGAGCCATCCTGCCCAATGGCCGACAGTAACACGGCCTGTTCGCCCAGTCGGGTCAGGTTGTCGGCTACGTTGCGGGCTACCCCCCCCACCGACACACGCACGTTACCCGGCGTGCTGGTACCCAGCGTCAACGGGCCACCGGCCCGGCCTTTGGAATCGATACCGGCCGAACCAATCACCAGCACGTACGATTGAGAAGGAATTGCGTTGGCCATCACCCACCTGTTTTTGCGCAACTACGGTCTGTGCAAACTATACCATAAGTTGACAACGTTGTAAAAAGCGCCAGAGAGCGCGGTTACTTGTTGACGTTAAACCGGATCACCAGAATATCACCATCTTCAACCACGTACTCTTTGCCTTCCAACCGAATCTTGCCCGCCGAGCGCGCCGCGGCGTTGGAGCCGGCGGCCATCAAATCGTCGTAACTGACCACCTCGGCGCGGATAAAACCGCGGGCCAGATCGGTGTGGATGGTGCCGGCGCACTCCAGCGCCGGCGCGCCGCGATTGGTTTCCCAGGCGCGAACTTCGTCCTCGCCCACGGTAAAAAAGACCATCCGGCCCAGCAGATCGTAGCTTTCACGGATAACGCGGCCGGCGCTCAGTTCGGTCAGCCCGTATTCGTCCATAAACATGGCCCGGTCGTCGTCGTTGTCCAGTTGGGCGATGTCCATTTCCAGCCGGCCCCGCACCGAAGTGACCGCGCTCTTTTTATGCGGATAATCCAGTTGCGGCGGCTCGGCGTCATCACCCAGATTGAACATCACCAGCAGCGGTTTGGCGCTGAGAAACTGAAAGCCGCGCAGCCGCCGCAGTTCGTCCTCGGCTAAATCAAAATCACGGATGGGCAGGCCATTTTCCACATGCGGCTTGAGCCGGCTGAGAATATCAAATTCAATTTTGTCATCCTCAAACGTGGGAATAGCTTTACCCTTTTTCAAGCTGACTTCGAGCCGTTCCAGCCGGTTTTCTATTTTGCTCAAGTCCGATAGCGTCAGTTCGGCGTCGAGGGTGGCCACATCGCGCAGCGGGTCAACCCCGCCCAGCGGATGCGGCACGCTGTCATCTGCAAATACGCGCACCACGTGCAGCAGCGCATCGTTATTGGCCATCGCGTTCATCAGCTCCCCGCCGATGCTGGCGCCGCGCGTTTCGCCTTCGGTCTGGCTACTCAACCCGGCAATGTCGGCGTATTCAACCCGGGCATGGGTGATCTTTTTGGGATTGTACATTTTGGCCAGCGCGTCAACCCGGCTGTCCGGCACGTTGACCACCGCCGTGTGCACCTGAAAAGTACCGCCGGTGTACGCCGCTGTGGGCGCGTGGCCGCCGGTGAGCACGTTAAAAATAGTGGTTTTACCGCTGTTGGGCAAACCAATAATTCCAATTCGCATGGCGTTCCTCGTTTTCTGAAAGAAATGCCCACCAGCAGTTTGGTGGGCCAAATTTCAGTTTATTCTATTTCAGCCGGGCGGATTGGTCAATCTGAGCGGTTAGTTGTCAATGACCACCGGCATAATCATCGGCTGGCGCTGAGTTTCGCTGTAAAGCAGATCAGACAACGATTTGCGAATGGCCGTTTGCGGGTCGGTCCCGTTACGGCGCAGGGCGTTGATCACCTGCTCTTCGGCCCGCTCGATCAAATCCATATTTTCTTTAACGTACACAAAGCCACGGGTGATAATCTGCGGCCGGCCCACCACTTCGCCGGATTTGCCGTTGAGCCGAACAACCGCCAGCACAAAGCCATCCTGCGACAGGATTTCGCGGTCGCGCAGCACTTGCGGGCCAATATCGCCCACGCCGCTGCCATCAACAAACACGTACCCGCCGGGGATGCGCTCGATAAAGCGCGCGCCTTTCTCATCAAACTCCATCACCGCGCCGTTTTCCAGCACAAAAATATTTTCGGCGGGAATACCCTGCTGGCGGGCCAGCTCGGCGTGCGAATGCAGGTGGCGCAGTTCACCGTGCACGGGGATAAAATATTTTGGTTTGACCAGGTTGAGCAGCAGTTTCAGCTCTTCCTGGCTGGCGTGGCCGCTCACGTGGACGTTGCTGCCGCGGTCGTAAATAACCCGCGCGCCGCGTTTGAACAGGTTGTTGATGGCCCGGCCCACAACCTGCTCGTTGCCGGGGATCACCCGCGACGACATGACGACCGTGTCGCCGGGTTTGATGGTGATTTGCTTATGCCGACCGACGGCCATTCGCCCCAGCGCGGCACTCGGTTCGCCCTGGCTGCCGGTGGCGATGATGGCAATCTGGTGATCGGGCCGGCCTTTGAGCGCCGGCAGCTCAACCAGCACGCCGGGCGGCACATCCAGATAACCCAAATCCTGCGCGCGCTGCACGCTTTCTTCCAGGCTACGGCCATCGATGGCGACGACCCGGTTGTGACGCGCTGCGGCGTGAATAATTTGCTGCACCCGTGAAATCAGCGAGCCAAACGTGGCCAGAATCACCCGGCCTTTGGCTTCGCGGAAAACCTTGTTCAGCCCCTCGTCCACGGTTTTTTCCGAGGGGGTAAAGCCGGGGTTGTCGGCGTTGGTGCTGTCGCTCATTAATACCAGCACACCTTCGTGGCCCAGCCGGGCCAGCGCGCCAAAATCGGGCGGCTCACCCCAGGCCGGCGTGTAATCAAACTTAAAGTCGCCGGTGTGAACGATCAGCCCGGACGGCGTGCGAATCGCCAGCCCAACGGCATCGGGGATGGAGTGGCAAACGTGGAAAAACTCCACATCAAACAGCCCGCCCAACGATTTGCGGTCGCCGGCGGCGACGATGTTCAAACTGGCCTGGCTGGCCATTTGGTGCTTGCTGAGTTTCAGCTCGATCAGCCCGGCGGTGAGGCGGGTGGCGTAGATCGGCGCCTGGATTTCGGCCAGCAAATAGGGCAGGCCGCCAATGTGGTCTTCGTGACCGTGGGTTACCACAATGCCGCGCACCCAATCTTTTTTGTCTTTGAGATAGGTGGTGTAATCGGGAATAACCAGATCAACGCCAAGCATGTCGTGTTCGGGGAACATCACCCCGGCGTCGATGATCAGCACGTTGCGGCCGTATTCGATGGCCGTCATATTTTTGCCGACCTCCCCCAGGCCGCCCAAGGGGATAATTCTTAATTTATTAGGTGTTGCCATTTATATTTCCTCCTAGAAATCAGTATCAGGCAGTTGTTGAAGTTGATGGAACTCGTTACAGAGTATCACAGGTAGTAGACGTGGCGGCAACAAAAAACCCCAGCGATGGCCGGGGTTCAGATTCCATTTTACGATCACACATGGCCTACGCTTTTGAAACTTCAAGCGCCACAGGGCCGCTGGGTTTGCGTGACATAGAAAATTCCACCCGGTCGCCGGCTAATAAATTTCTGAAGCCGTTACCGATAATTGACTGGTAGTACACAAAGACATCTTCGTCGGTTCCTGCATCGATGTAGCCGTATCCTTTGGAAGCATCAAACCATTTCACAGTTCCGGTCAGTCGATTGGACATTGGGGTATACCTCCTTTCCGCGAAGTGAATAGGCAACAAAAAAGCCGCCGGACCAATACTGCATCCCTGCGGCTCTGCGAAAGACTACCACAAGTATTGAATTCCGTGAAAAATTATACATCTAAAACGGATTTTGTCAAGGATTTTTTATAAAGGTTTTGTTAAAATTTCGTTAAATATAAAACTGCCCCATCCCCCCTGCCCCCTTCCCCAGGGAAGGGGGTGTTTCGGTGAGCGGCGGCGGGCGCGTGTCGCCCGCCGCCGCTCACCGTTTTTTTATTCCCCTCCCCCTGGCAGGGGGAGGGGTTAGGGGTGGGGGTTTATTCTTTTCAAAATTTAAAACCAGTCACCCGCCGGGATGAACAGCGGCGCATCGACCATGATCTTGTCCAGCCAACTGGCAGTATCGGCATCGGTGGACAAACGGCCCAACCGGCGCGCATCGGTGGCGCTGAGATAGCCGCAAATCACCTGCGTTAGTGTGGCGATGTCGGTTTCAATTTGCGGCGCGGCGTCGCCGGCGGGCCGCGTTTCGGCCCGGCCATCCACCAACCGGAACACAATCGGCGCTTCGTTGGCCGGCAGCAGCGGATCGGACACTTTGAGCACCCGCTCGCCGGAAACGCCGCGGGTGTAAAAGCGAGTGGTCAACGCTTTGGGCAAATCGATGATGCGGCCCATTGGCCCGGCGGCAATGTGGCACAGATCGTTAAAAATCCAGTGTCGATTTTGCCCGTCTACGGCTACCGGCTGGCGCAGACTGTAACGCAGCGGGGTATCGGCCGGGGCCAGAACCTCAATCACATCAACATCCTGCCCGGCCAGATAGGCCAGCAAGCCCTGATAAGCGGCCGGCTCGGCGGCAAAAAACTCGCGCAGGTGGAGTACCCGCTCGCCGTTGGTCCCGGTTTTGATCAAATAAACGTAGTAGCCGTCGACAAAGCCATCGTTTTCAAAAACCACAATATTTTGCCAGCGCTCCACAATTTTATCCCACCAGGCGTTACTGCGGGTAAACCAGCCGTTATGCCAGGTGAGCTGCCCCTTGTACACCACCCGCAACATCGGCAGGTCATCGGCCTGAAACGGCCGCACTTTGCCGGCATCACCGGTAACAGCGATATTTTTGGGATCGATGGTGTAAATATGCAGGTCGCTGACGGCGGCGTAGCCAAAGCGATGATAATATTTGTGCGAAAACGGGAACAACATCGACAGGGCCAGCCCGTCGGTGTGCATGGTGGTGATGAGGGTTTGCATCAATTTGGCGGCAATGCCGATATTTTGAAACTCCGGCTGCACCGTCACCGCAGCGACCGCGCCGGTGGGCTGCGGCACGCCGCTCAGCCACATTTGCACCGGAAACATGGTGGCGGTGCCCACCAGCCGTCCCTGCCAATCAGCCACCAAAATGTGCGATTCGTTGTAACGCGGGTCTTCTTTGATGCGGGCCAGCAGCAAATCTTTTTGCCCGCCAAAGCCGATGGCCCGTAATTCGGCCACCCCATCCAACTCGCCGGGCTGCATAGGCCGGATAGTCACGTCCGCAGCGTTCATTTTGGTCCCCCCTCGTTTAACTGTTCCACCAGCTTTTTAACCACCTCGGCGGCGGTGCGAGCCACCGTTACCAGCGCTTTGTGTTCGTCGCGCACGTATTCGCCATCGACAAAGGCCGCCAGCGTGCGCTGCCACAGCCCGCCCACGGCAATGATGGGCCGCGGCGCAATCTCGCCCACCTGCACAAAGCTCCAAACCAGGGCCAATTCCGACAGCGTGCCAATGCCGCCGGGCATCGCCACCACCCCATCGGCGTTATCCACCAGATACAGCAGCCGCTCACGCAACGTTTGGCACTTGATTTCGGTTTCTACCCACTGGTTGGCCGGCATGGGGCGAAACTGCTCAATCTGGGCGCTGGTCACGCCGATAACGTGACCGCCGGCTTCGCGCGCGCCCTGGCTGGCGGCAGACATCACCCCGGAATAACCGCCGGTTTGCACCGTAAAGCCGGCCTCGGCCAGCAGCCGGCCCACCGTGCGAGCCGCCTCGTAATTGGCCGTGCCGGGTTTGGGCGCGGCGCTGCCAAAGACACTGATCACTTTTTGGTTGGCCATTACACGCCTCGCGGATACGATCCCAAAATTTTGAAATAGGTGGCGATTTCTTGCAGGTGGTTGAGCGCGTTTTGGCAGCGTTCTTCGGTGACGCTGCCAATAAAATCGATATAAAAGAAATACTGCCAGCGTTTGCCCTGCAGCGGCCGGGATTCTATTTTGGTCAGGTCGATATCGCGCAGCGCGAAAACGGCCAGGCTTTTAAACAGCGAGCCGGGCACGTTGTCCATGGCAAAAACAATTGAGGTTTTGGTTTCGCCGTGGGGAGTGATGGGCTGGCGGGCGACAACCACAAAACGAGTGTAATTTTCCGGGTCGTCGTGCATGTCGGCCCGGAGAATGTTCATCTGGTAGATTTTGGCCGCCCTCCGGCTGGCGAGCGCCGCAGCGTGGGTGAGATTTTCCTCGCGCAGCATTTTAACGCTGCTGGCGGTATCGTAAGTAGAAACGCGCTCAGCGTGGGGCAGCAGCAGGTTCAGGTTGCGCTCGCACTGGGCCAGCGGCTGCGGGTGAGAATACACCTTTTCCACATCGCCAAGCTGCACGCCGGGCAGGGCGATCAACTGGTGAGCCACGGCAATTTGCGTTTCGCCCACAATCGACAGATCGTGGCGAAGCAGCAGATCGTAGTTGCGGTGAATGCTGCCGGCCAGCGAATTTTCCAGCGGCAAAATACCGCGCTCAACACTGCCGTTGTTGACCGCCTCAAAAATATCATCAAAATCCTTGCACGAAACCGTGGTCACGTCTTCGCCAAAAAAATGAACCGCAGCTTCTTCGCTGTACGAGCCGCGCTGGCCTAAAAACGCCACGCGGAGTGGAGAGTCAGTCATTCTGGAACCTCAATGTTAAGCACTTTGTACGGGTAAATATTGAGCACCCGGGTGTCGTAATAGTGGGTTTCGGTGATCTCGGCGGGGTTGTAAATATGTCGATGGCCATGCACAAAATAGCGCGGTTTAAAAACCCGCATCAGCCATAAAAACGCATGAAACCCCACGTGAATCCGATCATCGCCGTTATGAATGCCGAAAGGGGGAGAATGCGCCACAAAAACATCTACATGCCGGCCATACCTCAGCTTGTTAATCAGCAATTTGGGCACAATATGAAAAAAAACGTTGCTCCACATTTCCTGCTGACTATATTGAAACTTGCCATCGCGGTAGCGGATAGAGCCTTCCAGCCCGGCTAATAGCAAGTTGCTGTTGGTGCGATAGGTTTGGCCGTGAAGATTAACCCCACCCAACGGGCCGGTCACGCTCGAGCCGTCGGACAAAAATTCCCGTTCGGGGTCGTGGTTGCCGTGGACGTAAATCAGCGAAACATTCAAAATCGACTGGATATATTCCAGGTAGTAATAAGGTAAATCACCACAGCCAACAACCAAACTTACATCGGCGTAGCGAGAGGCGATGGAAGGGCTGTATATGTGTTCGACGACCTTATCACTAACAAAAAGGACCTTCACCAGTGTTATGTTCTGTTCCGCGTAAATTCAGGCCATTTTACCACGAAGCCATGCCTCTGTCAACGGACATAAAATTTGGGGTTGTCAGGGTTTTTCCAGCTCAAACTCGCGGTGGATGGCCCGCATGGCGTTGTCGGCGTCACCCTGAGCAATGACCACAGAAATGTTAAATTCGCTGCTGCCCTGGGCAATGGCGATGACGTTGATTTTTTCGCCGCCCAGCGCCCCAAACAGGCGGGCGCTCACGCCGGGCGTGCCCTTCATTCCGGAACCGACCACCGCCAGCACCACCACATTGTTTTCCGACTGAATCGGGTCCAAATCGCGGCGCTCAATCTCGCGGATCATTTCCTGCTCCAGCGATTTGATAACTCTGGGCACATCCGGGGTGGGCACCACAAAACAAATCGATTGCTCCGACGAGGCCTGGCTAATCATCAACACGTTGGTTTCGGTGCGGGCCACGGCGCTGAAGGTGCGCCCGGCCACGCCGGGAATGCCGATCATGCCCGGCCCGGCCACGGTGATCAGGCTCATATTTTTAATGGCAGCCACGGCTTTGACGCTTTTACCGTTATCGGATTCTTCGGCGGTGATGAGCGTGCCGGGGTGGTCCGGCTCAAAGGTGTTGAGGATGCGCACCGGCATGCCCACCCGGCGCGCCGGCCGGATCGCCTGCGAATGCAGCACTTTGGCCCCAAAGTAGGATAGCTCGCTGATTTCGGCGTAAGACAGGCGGCTGATGGGGTGAGCTTCGGGCACCACCCGCGGGTCGGTGGTCATTACGCCGTTCACATCGGTCCAAATCCAAACCTCATCAGCTTTGAGGGCGCGGCCCAAAATGGTGGCGCTGTAGTCGCTGCCGCCGCGGCCCAAAGTAGTGGTAATGCCCGTTTCCGTGGCTCCGATAAATCCGGTGACCACCGGAACCAGCCCCTGGTTGAGCAGCGGCCGCAACCCGGCTTCAGTTTTGCGGGCGGTGGCCTCAATGAGCGGCACGGCGCTGCCGTAGCGGTCGTCGGTTACAATCAGTTCGGTAGATTCCACCGGCTGAGCGGCCAGCCCGGCCTGGTTGAGAATGGCCGCCACCTGCGGCGCGCTCATCCGCTCGCCCAGGCCGCCAATCACATCGAGCGCCCGCGGGGTCAGTTCGCCCAGCACGTGGATACCGTGGCACAGTGACTCAAATTCGTTGAGCAGAGCATCGATCTGAGCCATCACCTGCTGGCGGGTTGGGGTATCACCTAAAAAATGCAGTGTTGCTTCGGCATGTTTTTGCTCGATGACAGACCGGGCCTGATGGGCCGCGGCTTCGCTGCCGGCTTCGGCCTGATGGGCGGCATCGAGCAGCAAATTGGTGACGCCGCTCATCGCCGAAACCACAACTACCACCTGTTGCCCCGCATGTTTGGCTTTTGAAACAATATTAACCACCTGTTGTAAGGCGGCGCGACTCCCCACAGATGTCCCCCCAAATTTCATTACCACTAACATGGGCACTCCTCCTCTGAAAATAGCGCCGCAGGCCGGGGGGCTTGGGGGGTAGCTCCCCCCAATAACCCTTTTCACCTGTACCCGGTACGGGTATTCTTGGTGTCGAACCCCCGGTTCTGTCGGACTCCCTTGAAAATAAACGAATCTGCGAATCTACGAGTCAGCGAATGTAGGGGCGGTTCGCGAACCGCCCCTACGCAATTTTTACTATTCGTCGCTGTATTGTAGGTTCGGTTAGTTTCTTGCAAAAAAAAACGGTCACCTGCTCTGAGAGCAGATGACCGTATAGTACTCTTTGCCAAAAAAACGGCAAAATTACGGCTGCACGCGCAACGCTGCCAGCCGGATGGCGGCTTCCATTCTGAGTCGCAGCTCTTCCAAATCGATGGGTTTGGCCACCACGTCATCGACGCCAACTTCCAGCGCGGCCAGCCGGCTTTTTCTGTCGTTGAGGTGCAGCAGCATTATGGTTGGAATGTGGGCGGTGCGGGGGTCTTCTAAAATGTGCTGGCAAACCTGATAGGGGTTAACATCGACAAATTCCGTGCTGACTAATATGGCATCGGGCTGCCATTGCCTGGCCCGGTTAAAAACCAGCGCCGCCAGTTCAACCGTTTCAACTTGATAACCGTGGTCGTTAAAATAGATTGTCAGCGTCCGGCTTACATCGGGGTCGGGGTCAGCCACCAGCACGCGGGCTTTGACATCACTCATCCATCATCCTCTTTCGCTCGGCCAAACAATTGCCTCTATTGGTGAGTATGCGTGATGCCTGCCAATAACACCATAGGAGAAAGGTCTTACGTTCTTAACTTTCGGTGGATTAAAAACGATGGCCGCGCCCGGTCATCAAAAAATGGATGGCTTTGGTCAACTCGTCAAAACTGTACACAAATACAATGTGGGGGCAATCGGCCAGCATGAGCGGCAGCTCGTACCGAATCTGGCGGCCGGCGTTGACATAGGCCACCAAATGATGATACACCGTTTCGCCAACCTGGTGGCGCAGGGCATTGTTATTTTTGAGCTGGTCCCGATCTCCCAGGCCGATGGGCGCAAACGATCTGCCGCCGTTGTACCAAACAATGCTGCGGCGGCCCACCCGGGCGTCGTCCATAATTTCAAGGGTGGTTACGGCAGCAATGGTGGTTGAGGTGATTTCGTAGATGCGGATTTTGGCCTGCTGGCGGGCCTTCTTTTCCTGCGGCCCGTCGATGCCCCAGATGTAATCGCGGCCGTGCGTACTGGGGTGAATTTGCGGGTCAAAATAAGACCAGCCCATTTCGTCTAACCAGTGAGCCAGCGGGTCGCGGCCGGGGTTTCGCTCCGGGCCGTTAACCCCCTGAATATTGCACGCGCCCCCGGTAAATAGCTGCGGGTTAGCGCCAGCCTGCATCATTTCAGAAGTTACCAGCATCACTCCGGATTCTGACATGGTTTTCCTCGCGTTGACTAAAAAAGGCTAGCCCCGCAGCCGGGCGCGAGCCTCGGCGCAGTGGGGGCACTGGTCACCCCGATAATCGCGGCCACAGGTAAAGCAGGTTTTTATTTCGCTTTCAATGTAGCTGCGGCCAATGGGCGCCGCAATTAAAATGAACTCACTGCCGTTGTATTCGGCCAGAAATTCGGCCAGGCGGGTGCCATCGATGGTGAGGCCATCCGGTTCAATGGTTAGGGTGCCGCGCAGCACCCGCGCGCCCATTTCGGCGCTGTGCTTGGCCAACTGGCGCGCATCGCTTCGTGATATTGCCACAAAATTCTCCTGTCTCCGCTGCTAAAAATCCCGGGCCATGTCGTAAACTTTTCGCTTGGGCCAACCGCTTTGTTGGGCCACCTGCCGCGCCGCATCCTTTACCGAACTGCCGCCCGCCAGCGCCTCGGCCAGCGCGGCCACTACCCGCTCGGCCGGCCATTCGCCGGGAGGTTCCGCGCCGGCCACCACCAGTGTAAATTCGCCCCGCGGCTCGCGAGTTTGCCATTCGGCCAGCGCGCCGGCCACCGACCCGCGCCAGATTTCCTCGTGGAGCTTGGTCAGTTCGCGGCACACGGCCAGCCCTCGATCCGGGCCAAACACCTGGGCCATATCCGCCAGCGAGGCCAGCAGCCGGTGCGGCGCTTCAAAAAAAACCAGGGTCGATGGCTCGGCCTGCAAGTCTTGCAACAATTGCCGGCGCTGGCCGGCTTTGCGCGGCAAAAATCCGGCAAACAAAAACCGGTCGGTGGGCAGGCCGCTGGCCGATAGCGCCGTGGTGATGGCGCTTGGGCCGGGCAGCGGCGTCACGGTAAAACCACGCTCGGCGGCGGCTTGCACCAGCCGGTAACCGGGGTCGGACAACAGCGGCGTGCCGGCCTCGGAAACCAGGGCCACGTCGCCTTCGGCCAGAGCGCCGAGCACGCGCTCAAGCTGGGCGGGCGGGCTGTGTTCAAAGTAACTGAGGGTGGGACAACTGATCTCGAAATGGTTGAGCAGTTTGCCGGTGGTGCGGGTATCTTCTGTGGCGATGAGCGCCACACTTTTCAGCACCCGCAGCGCCCGCAACGTAATATCTTCTAAATTGCCCAGCGGCGTGGGCACAATATACAAAATTCCCATAAGCTGATTGATTACGCCCCGGCCAGCAGCGCATGTTTAATGGCGGCTATCAGCAGTTTATCCTGTTCCGGCAACACGGTGCGCGGGTCAAAAATAACCCGGTTATTTTCGATGCGGGCGATCACCGGCGGCTGGCCGGCCGAGGTGCGCAGCCGTTCGGCCAGGGCATCGGCCTGATCAACACCGATGGCCAGCGCCTGCGTGGGCAGGGTTTGTCCCGGCAAACTGCCGCCGCCCACGGTTGAGACTGTTTTGACAATTTCCAGCGGCGCTTTGGCCAGTTGCGGCGTTTTGCGCAGCGATTGCTGCCAGCGGCGCGCCCGCCGCCCCAGCATGGCCGGGTTGGCCGCAATCATCCGCCAGACCGGGATTTCGTCAACGGCTTTGTTTTCCAAATAGGCCAGCAGGGTGGCTTGCAGCGCCGCCAGCGTTATTTTGTCCACGCGCAGCGCCCGGATCAGGGGATGCTGTTTCAATTTTTCAATAATGTCTTTGCGGCCTAGCAGCAGCCCGGCCTGCGGCCCGCCGAGCAGTTTATCGCCGCTGGCCGTCACCAAATCGACGCCGGCGGCCAGACTTTCCTGCATGGTGGGTTCGTGAGTCAGGCCAAACGATGCCGCATCGAGCAGCGTGCCGGAGCCAAGGTCTTCCATCAGCGGGATGTTGTGCCGCCGGGCCAATTGGGCCAGTTCGGCCAGCGATGGCTGGGCGGTGAAACCGCTAATGTGGTAGTTGCTGGCATGCACAGCCAGCAGCAGCCCGGTTTGGCCGGAAACGATGGCCTGCTCGTAATCCTGCACGTAGGTGCGATTGGTGGTGCCAACCTCGACCAGGTGGCAGCCGGATTGCGCCATAATATCCGGCACCCTAAAACCGCCGCCAATTTCAACCAGTTGGCCGCGGCTGATAATCACATCGGCGTTTTTGGCCAGGGCCGATAGCGCCAGCACCAGCGCGCCGGCGTTATTATTGACCACCACCGCAGCCTCCGCCCCGGTTAACCGGCACAAAAGCTCGGCGGCATGAACGTAACGCGAGCCGCGGCCGCCGGCAGACAGAGTGTATTCCAGATTGGAATAGGCCGACGCGGCCTGCTGCATGGCGCTTTTGGCTCGCTCACTGAGCAGGGCGCGGCCCAGGTTGGTGTGAATAATCACTCCGGTGGCATTGATTACCGGCAGCAGCGATGGCTGAATCTCTGAAGAAACGCGCTGCACCACCGCCTGTGCCAGATCGACGGCGGAGAGAGCCGGCTGGCCACCCAAAATTTGCAGGCGAGCCTCATCGAGGGCGGAGCGCGCGGCCGAAACCACCACCTCGTGGCCGTGACGGTCCACCAGCGGCAGCAGGGCGTCGGTTTGGAGCAGTTTGTCTACGCTGGGGAGTTTGCGGAGTTCTGTTTGCATAGGTTATTCTCGCGTCAAAAAGAACAGTTCGATCAAAATAAAGGCGGCGGCCAGCACCAGCCCCACACTCACAGACAAGGCCCGGACCAGTTGCAAGTAGGCCAGAATAACGCCCAATAAACCGACCCACGCCCCCTGCCGGAGCAGGCGCAGGCTGTCTCGCTGCAACCAACCGGGGCCAGCAAAGCGATAATTCAGATAGGCCAGCGCCAGCATCGCCCCCGATCCCAGAAAAACAAATACACTCCCAAAAAACAGAAGCTGCGGCCCGGCAAAAACCGTTTCAGGAACCGGCCACAGGTGGGTAATAATGTAATACAGCGTTCCAAAACTCAGTACCGCCAAAAGTGTTGAAATTAATACCCACCAGCGCAGGCGCATAAGCAAGTCCAGATATCAGGGTCAACAAAAAGAGATACGGTATTATACCTCAAATCAAAACAATCGTCATCACGCATAAGTTATTCACAAGTTATTATCTTTTTAAAAGACATGAGTAGTAATACATAGTAGGGCCTGTGGAAATGTGGACAGTGCTCTGGGCGAGTCGGCTGAGCCACTATATCTGGGGGCTTTCCTTTTATATAGAGTGACTATATTGGGGGGTGAGGCGTTACGGTGGTGTGGACAGCGCATGGGGATAAATTTGAACAATTTCTAATAGGTAAACGGGGGATGATTTGTCAAATATCCCGATTTTGAGTCATCCCTATATCTTGGGTGTAAAAAAAAATTTACATCAACATATGGGGGGATATTTTTGCGGCAAAAAATCCGATTCTTAAAAATTTACAAAGTTATCCCCATTTGGTACTACTTATCCACAGTTATGCCGTGGTTATCCACAGCCCGATGGAGGTGACAGATACCGCAGCCCGGGTGCGACATCTGCCGGGCTGCCGGACTGTGTGGCCGCGGCTGCCGGCGCGCGCCGGGGGCCGAACCGTGCCTCAACTCAACCGGGATGTCATTGGGAAAGGAGTCGGTCGGGATGGTCTATCGCACCCCGGCCCGGGTTTTTGAGCCGATTCAGGGGGTAAACTAAACTCAGCGTTAATTGACCCAAAAAATGGCTATCCCTCGTCGCCGGGAAAAGTTAACAACCTAAAGTTATCCCCAGATGAACATAACTTATCCACAGATATTTATAGGGTTATCCACAAAAATTAAGGGAAACGCGAAAAAAAGTGGCTCCGCGACCAGAGCCACTAAAAAGGTTAAGCTCAAAATTTCTGAGCAAAAATTCCGTCAATAAAGTGGGGGGTTGGAATAAATAATTTCTCTAATAGCCAGCATTTCGCGGCGCAGCCGATCATTCTGTTCTATTTGGGAGGCGATCTTTTCCCAGCCGTGCATGATTGTGGTGTGGTCTCGCCCGCCCAGCGCGTCGCCAATTTGTGGCAGCGACGCGCCGGTTTCTTCCCGGGCCAGATACATGGCCATCTGCCGGGCCGCCGATACATCTTTGCTGCGCCCCCGGCCAATCAACACCGCCGAATCAAGCCGATAAAACTCGGCCACGGCGCGCACAATTTGGGCCACGGTCAATTCGGCCTGGCGCGATACAATGTCCTGTAGCGCGTCGGTGGCCAGATCCGGGCTGATGGGTTGGCGGAGCATGGCAGCATGGGCAATCACTTTGTTGAGCGCGCCTTCCAGTTCTCTGATGTTGTTTTGGGCGCGGCGCGCAATAAATTCCATCACGTCATCGGGTACGCTGGTGGCCAGGGAATCGGCTTTAAAGCGCAGAATCGCAATTCGGGTTTCCAAATCCGGGGGTTGGATATCGGCCAGCAGCCCCCACTCAAAGCGAGAGCGCAGCCTTTCTTCCAGAGTGGTAATGGCCTTGGGCGGCCGGTCGCTGGACAGCACAATTTGCCCGCCAGAGGAGTGGAGCGAATTGAAGGTGTGGAAAAACTCTTCCTGGGTGCTTTCTTTGCCGGCGATGAACTGAATATCGTCGATCAACAGAAAATCAGTGGTGCGGTACTTTTCCCGGAAAGAATCGGTAGATTGGGTGCGGATGGCGTTGATCAGGTCGTTGGTAAAACTTTCTGAGGTGGTGTAAATCACCCGCTTGCTCTGATTAATGGCAAAATGAGCAATGGCCTGCAACAGGTGAGTTTTGCCCAACCCCACACCACCATACAAAAACAGCGGATTGTACGCTTCGGCCGGTTTTTCGGCCACTGCCAGTGAGGCGGCATGGGCCAGCCGGTTTGACGCGCCCACAATGAATTGATCAAAGGTGTATCGATTATTGAGCATCAATTGAGACCTGCCTCGCCCGTTATTGCCGTTGCTGCCATAGGCCAGGGAAGCGGTTGGGGTGTGGTGGTCTTCTGGGTGGGGAATCGGCTCGGTTTCCTGTTGCAGCAGCACTTCTTCGGTGCCGTCAACTTCAAATTGGATGGCGACCGGTCGCCCCAGTACGTTTGCAACGGTACGGCTAATTGTAGTGGTTAATCGGTTTTCCAGCCAGTCTTTTGCAAACGGGTTTTTGGTGCCAATAACTAATTGATCGTCATTGTGAGAAATTATTCGCGTATCTTTAACCCAGGTATCAAATGTGGCTCGGGTCATTTGGAGTTGAAGCTGACCGAGCGTGGTTTGCCATACATGGTCTGCATTGATTGTCATATTTTAAACTCTCTTATACAAGCTGTAAGGAGCATTCTTGATTTTTAGACAAAAAAACCTAGCTCCTGCCGGTAGGGTCACCAGCAGGCGGTGAGTTTACCTATTTTTTTGTCTTTTGACCAATTACGTGAGATTTTGAGGAAAATCTCGGATGCGGCCTCACTGAACAGATGACTACAAGGGAGATGACTTGGCGGACCAAAGCGCAGTTAATGCAATGGTTAAATGTGGCAATTTCTGGGCTGTCAGGAAAACAGGGGGTCAATCAATTCAGGATGCCCGTTCACCCTCCCATAGTGTGGCACATATTAAACACAAATTAAATTGTTTTTAAGCCGGCGTTAAAGGCCTGTAAAATTGGCGCGCCGCTAGAGTGAATAGCATTGTATCAGACCTACCCGTTGCTTTCAATACCCTCACCTTAAAAATATCCAAAGCTCATTTGGTTTTAAGAAACATTATGGTGAGTCAATTGTGGAATGTGGATAAACTGTTGATAACAAAGGATAACGGTGGATAACTTTGCGGATAAGCTGGGGATAACAAGTGAAAAAAAACGCAATCCGTTAAATTATAAATTTCGATAATTGTTCGGCAATTTGCCGGCTTTGGTGACGGATCATTCCCAGAGGAACATTGGTGCTTAACGCCAGCGAAAGCAAGACGCCTTCGGCCAGCGACAGGGTATAAAGCCGATAGGCCGGCCCTTCGTGGAGGCTTTGGGTAAAGCGGCCGGCCCGCTCGCCCATAAATTTGGCTGCCTGCGCCGCTGCCTGCGTACTTTGGGCCACCAGCACGGCCAGATCCAAACATTCTTCCCGGGTTAACATGCCAGAATGGGCAATTAGTTCTGTGCCGGCAATCAGCAAAATAGCCTCGGCCCGAACTTCCCGGTTCAGGTCGCCGAGCAGGCGCAATATTTCATTTTCACTGGCCCGCAAAAATCGGATGGTTTCTTGTGGAACGGCCGGGGGCAGCAAAGAACTGTCTGCGACGGCTTCAGTGTCCGCGGCAGGCGATTGGGGAAACGGCTGGGACGGCGTTCGGCTGCGAATTGGAACCGATGTGTCTCGGGCCGCCGGAGGAATCGCCGCAATAATTGTGGCAGATGGTGTTCGCTGCCTGCCGCGGCCCAGGGCGCGCTCAACCAATTCCGGCAGATCGCCGACAAAAAACGGTTTGGGCAGCACGCCGCTAATTTCTAATTTATGAAAGGCGTCGGGCAAATCTTGCCCAATCAGCGGGATCATCATAATTTTGATGTCGTTTTTGGCATCGCGGATGGCCTTAATGAGCATCATCGGCTTCATATCAACCAGCCCAACATCAACAATGACCATATCAAAATTTTGCTCAACAACGGCTTGCAGCGCATCGCTGCCGGTGTGGACGCACGTGGCAATGTAATGCCCGGAGTTTTGCAGCCCTTCGGCAAGCATAACACCAAAACCTTCGTCGCTGTCTACCACTAGAATGTTTGGCTTTACCATAGCTAGCTGTTCCGTGAGGGTTATTCTGAGGTTTTTAGCGGCATTTTGTCGCGAATGACTGCATTTTAGCGAATTTTTGTTAAAAGTCAATAACGATGGATTTACGGCTTTTTTCTGCGCCCAAAGATGATATACGCAATACCGCCCAACACCAGCAGCGAAAAGAACAAAATTCCCCCCAGATTCAAAATATCAAAAATGAGCTGTGGTTTTTGTTCCACGTCCCGCACCGGGATCGAGGCGTCAAGCGTGGCCGCCGGAGTACTGGGAGGGGCGCTGGTGGCAGTCGGCGTTGCCTGGCTGACGGCGGTGGCCTGAGTTTCTACGGTGGGCGGCGGGCTGGTTGGGCTGAGTGTGGCCGTGGCCGTCGGGGGGGCAGCCATTTGCAGCGACTCGGCCGCTGCAGACTCTTCCGGGGCAGCTTCAGTCGTGGTGGGGGCTGCCCCGGCTCCTTCGGCGGGCGGCGCGGCAGCGCTTTTGGCTGCGGGCGATTCATCGGCGGGTTGAGCCATCATCGCTGCGCCTGCGGACTCTTCCTGGGCCGGCATTTCCGGCTGCGGTGCGGCAGGCTCTTCCTGAGCCATCATCGCTGCGTCCGCGGACTCTTCCTGGGCCGGCATTTCCGGTTGGGGTGCGGCAGGCTCTTCTATCGAGTCGGGCAAGGGGGCGGCTTCACCTTCTGCCGGCGCAGCGGCCGCGGCGGCGTTTTGTTGCGGCTCACCGGCCAGTTTGGTCGATTCTTGCCCTCTTGCCGCCTCATCCTGGGCGTTGGGGGCAATTTCGGCGGCATACTGTTGGGTTTCTGCCGGAGAGGCTTCTTCTTTTTGGAGTTTCTCTGTGGCGGCGGGGGCTTCCACGGCAGTTTCGGCTTCGGTTGCCGTCGCCATTTCAGCCTGGGCAGCGGGAGCAGATTCCGGCGCGGCGGCCATGTCGGCTTCGGCGGCGCCGGGCGCGGCCATTTCCGGCTGCATGGCAATTTGGGCCGCGGGCGCACTGCCGCCCATTCGCTGTGAACTAAAGAACAGCCCGCCGGCGGCCAGCACGCAGATCAACGCAACGGCGGCGGCCGCCAACCCGCCTGCCCAACCCGGCAGCCAGAATCGGCGTTTGGGTTTGGGCTGAAACGGCCGAACATCGGCCTCGGTGAGGGTAAACGGGCGCGGCGCCGGCATCGGCGGCAAAGCTGCCAGCAGATTGACCGTTTGCCGCAGCGAGTCCAGATCGGCCTGCAATTCCGGCAAAGTTGCCAGCGCCAGTTCAACCTGCTCGCGCTCGGCGTCGGTTACTTCGCCATCAATGTAGGGCGAGAGCAGGTCTCTGATGTCATCAATATTAAGTTGCGGATTAGATTTGTTAACCATGATTACTGCGTTTATCCGGTGCTATCTTTTAAACGATACTGGCCGGGCAAAAGTTCCTTTTGGGTCAGCAGAAAGTCGCGCAGCCGCCGCCGGCCCCGGTTGAGCCGGGACTTCACCGTGCCGAGCGGCTGGTCAATAATATCGGCGGCTTCCTGATAAGACAACCCCTGCACATCGGTGAGCACCAGTATAATGCGCTGGTCTTCTGGCAGTTGGTTGATGCCCAGTTGCAGCAAATCGTTCAATTCGCCGCGCAGCACGCGTTCTTCCGGCGGTTCGTCGTCGCTCATCAGTTCGGCGCTGTGGTCAATGGGGTTGTCCGACAGATCTTCCAGCGAAGTAGCCGGGCGGCGGTTGTGGTAGCGCATGTGATCGTAGCAGGTGTTCGTAACAATCCGCAGCAGCCAGCTTTTAAACGAACCGCCCTGATATTGGCTGATAGAGCGGTACGCCTTTAAAAAGGCGTCCTGGCAGGCATCGGCGGCGGCATCGCTGTTGCCCGTTACGCGATAGGCCACGTTGTAGGCGGTACTCTGGTAAGCCATTACCAGTTGGTTAAACGCCGACAGATTTCCCTTTTGCGCTTCTAAAATTGTGCGTGACTCATCCATAAATAAAAAACAGCCGGCCCTGCATCATTTGGCTTAGGCAATTTGACGTATGTTCTTTCATCAATTATACTCTGTGCCACGGTGAAAGTTAGCCGGAGTGGCGGAACTGGCAGACGCGCGCGACTCAAACTCGCGTGGAGAAATCCTTGTGGGTTCGATTCCCACCTCCGGCATAGATTATAACACCTTTTATAATGATGTGCTAGGGCGATGACACTTTCGCCCACCGTGTTAGGTGGGGCCACCTCTGGTGAGGCGGCCTCTCATTTTGAAACGCAGGTTTGTTTGAAGCGTTAGGTCTGTTTTGGCGCCAATGACCCAAAAACGAAAGAAAAGACGCGGAATTAGCCGCCCACTTTTGATTTTTCTCTCAATTGCCCCGGTTGGCTGTTTGCTGGCCATTTTGCTCGGCCTGGCTGTAACCTGGTATTTAATGCCCACCCGCTTTGTAAACGCTAGAGTCTCCGATTTGTCTGAAGAGCACGCCGATGAAATTGTCATTATGGCCGCGGCTGATTTTGCCCAGTACCAGGATTTAAACCGGGCCAATCAAATTCTGGATCAACTCCAGGTGCCCAACAAACCCCAGTACGTTTCGCTGGTTGCCGAGCGGCTGATTCGCGCTAACCGCGGGCCGGTTGAAGAAGATATTAAAAACGTGGTCATGCTGGCCGACGCGCTGGGCGTGAGCACCGTTTCAATGGTGGCCTACGTTTCGCCGCCCACGCCAACCTTCACCCCCGTACCACCCACGCCCACCGCTACCAGCACTCTGGTTGTTGCGCCGCAGCCGCAGGCTCAGGCCGAAGTCGCCCAGCCGGAACAGCCTACGCCGCAACCCACCGACACGCCGCAACCTACCGATACCGCCGTGCCGCCCACCGAGACGTCCATTCCGGTAACGCCTACGCCCGCCCCGCCCACCGACACCCCCACCCCGGAACCCACGGCCACGCCTTCGGTTGATTTTCGGATTGTCAAACAGCGGCTGCTCACCAAAGATGAAAACGGTGGCTGCGCCGGCAATCACAATATTTTTGTTGACGTTATCGACGCCAACGGCAACCCCATCAAAGGGGTGCAGTTGGGCGATGTGTGGAATAATCCCGGCCCTGTTACCGGCCACAAAGGGGATGACAAACCCGGCCGCGCCGAGTACGACCTGTACAAAGACGGTGGTTATTATTTATTGGTAAAAGATGATCCCACTGCCGGCCGGCCAGTCACCAGTGAAACCACCGACCTGCTCAGTTCCGACGATTGGAAAATCGGTATTCCGCGCTTGATTGAAGCTGGTTACTGCCCGGATGAAGCCACCTGCAAGGTCCTGTGGAACAGCGGCGTCTTTGGCGAAGGCCATAACTCGCTGTGCTGGGGCCACTACTCCTGGGAAGTTGTCTTTCAGCGGGCCTGGTAATCGGTATTTAGGAAAAGTCAGGATGATGCAAAATAAAAACTCAAAAATGTTGCTGATTGTGGCCGCGGTGGTTGTGCCGGTTTTTTGTGTGGCGCTGATGGTTGGCGGTGCGCTGGTCGGTTTTATTGCCACCACCTCCACCTCCGCCGATACCTCGGCTTTGGCCAACGGCCGCACCAAAGAGGAAGTCGAAGCCGAAATCCTGAACATTGCCGCCGATTACACGGCTTCGTCAGATTTAGATACTGCCCGCGCCCAGTTGGCTGCTCTGAAAATCCCCAACGACGCCCAGTATATTTCCTTTATGGTTGATCGTTACATTCAGGAAAATCGCGGCCCAAGCGATCCCGACACCGTGAATTTATTCATGCTGGCTCAGGCGCTCGGCAGCAGCACCGAATCGATGGTGGCCGCGCTGGCTACGCCCACCTTTACCCCTTCGCCCACGCCGCCGCCCACCGATACGCCCGCGCCAACCGAGACGCCCACCCCGGTGCCCACTGCCGCTCCCACCGAGACACCCACCCCGGTGCCCACCGAAACAACGGTGCCGGTAACCGACACCCCTATTCCGCCCACCGTGCCGCCGGCTCCGCCGACCAATACCCCGGAACCTACGCCCACCCCGGAGCCAACCAAACCGCCGGTTGATTACACTGTGGAATATCGCATTTTGTCGATTGATGAAAATGGCGGCTGTCGGGGCAACCACGAAATTTTTGTCACCGTGGTAGATGTTAACGGCAACCCGCTCGACGGCGTGGTGGTTCAGGATACGTTCAACGCCGTGCCGCCCCATGTTTCCGGCGAAAAGGGGCCGGGCAAACTGGAATACGACCTGTGGAAAAATGGTTTTTCGCTGCAAGTGGTCCAAAATCCCGATGGCTCACCCGCCACCAGCGAGGTTACCGCCAAACTCAGCAGTGTTGACTCTGACATTCCCGACGAATGGCTGGCTCAGGCCGGATATTGCAGCAGTACGCAGGATTGCGCCACGCGCAAACCGATCAACCAATTGTGCATGGGCCATTATTCATATTACGTTACGTTCAAAAGAACTTACTAACCGGGCTAAAATGAATGCACCGGCCGGATCAGCAACCTGACCAACCTGCTAGCAAACCATCGCGCCCGTTACCCACGGACGTGTCTCAGGTTGATGATGCACCTTTAACAACCGCAAAAAAGGGCAACGCTCGCTCAAGCCAAAAGCCGCCCGCCCGGCAGCGAGCCGGCATCAGCCTGCGCAGCACGCCGCCCGGCCGCCACGAATGGCTGTGGTGGGTCGGCAGTTTTTTGGTCGGCTTCACCATCGGGCTGTTTTTTTCGCTGACCTACGGCTGGATCATCGATCCCCGGCCGCTGCCGGTTAGCCCGGCGGAACTTCGGCCCGAAGACAAGGCTTTTTATATGCGTCTGGTTGCGCTGGCTTACGCCAAAGATCAAAACCTGGAGCGAGCACAGGCCCGGCTGACTGTGTTGAAAATCCCGGATATTGGGTCAGAAATCGCCGCCCTTACTGAAGCGACCATTGCCCAGGAACAGGACGTGCGCGACATCCGGGCGCTGGTGGCGCTGTCATCGGCGTTGGGCCAAACCTCCGGTGAAATGGCCGCGTTTATTGTAACGCCCACGCCTTTGCCCAGCCGCACACCCACCCCGGCGCCCACGCCTACTCCCCGGCCAACGCATACACCCACTCCCACCCTCACGCCCACACCGTCACCCACGCGCACGCCCACCCGCACCCCAACCGGGTTGCCCAGTCCCACGGCTACGCCCAGCCCAACCCGCACCGCCACCCCCAGCCGCACACCCACGCCTTCGGCCACACCTTCGGCTACGCCAACGCCCACACCGGGGCCGGACGCACCCTTTGGATTGGCCCAATCTGTGGTTTTGTGCAATGATACCCCGCCCGGGGGATTGCTTAGAGTGTATGTTCGTGATAGACTGGGGGCAGGCTTGCCGGGAGTCAAAATTGAAGTCAGTTGGTCCGGCGGCCAGGATGCATTTTTTACCGGCTTCAAACCGGACATCGATCCCGGTTACGCCGATTTTCAAATGAAACCGGGCGAGCGTTATGAAATAAAACTGGCCACAGTCAGCACCAGCGGCCAGCTACCAGAAGTGAATATCGATGATCAAACCCTGTGCCCGGCTTTGCCGGCCGATGTTCTGCCCTCGTGGCAGGTGGTTTTTGAACAGGGGGTAAGCCGATAGAGGGAACCGTGCGGCCCGGTCCGGGGCCACATGTCTGTCGGTGAGAACAGTGACTCTTTTTGAACCGGCCACTCCGGCGATTGCCGCCGGGCAGGTTCAAAATTGAGAAGGATGGATGTGCCTTGAAGGAACAATTTATAAAAAATACGCCGCTTTTTGGCGAACTTACAGACGACGAACAGCGCGCCATCGGCAAGCGCATGCGCCTGGAGCAGTACAGCGCCGGCGAAACGCTGTTTCTTAAAAACACCGAAAGCGACGCGCTGTACCTGGTTAACGAAGGCTGGATCAAACTCTCCAGCGATGACGGCTCGCCGGTTGTGGCCAGCCTTGGCCCCGGCAGCCTGCTGGGTGAAACCGATTTCTTCTCCGGCCGGCCCTACGTTATGACCGCCCGCACCACCAGCGAGGTGAAAGTTTGGGCGCTGTCTCAGGCCGATATGGCCGGCCTCATCGATGAGCGCCCGGAATTGGGTATCTTTCTGGGCCTGGCGTTTGGCCGCGGCATTGTGCAGTACCAAAAACTGCTGGCCGAACGGCTGGGCGGCATCCCGTTACTTCAGGATTTATCCCCCCGCGAGCGCAGTTTGGTGGCCCAGCATCTTTCGCCCCAGCGCTACGCCTCCGGCCAGAGCATCTACCGCAGCGGTGACCCGGCCACCGGTCTCTATTTTATTGAAAGCGGCCGCATTCACCTGCTGGGTGACACCGACGAAGATTACACCGAACTCAAAGCCGGTGAAGCCTTTGGTGAAATGGCAGTCATTTCAAACACGCCGCACTCCAACACCGCCCAAACCGCCAGCGATACGATTTTGTGGCAGCTCAGTCCCACCGATTTTGCCGAGCTGGCCCGAACCAACCCTTCCATTAAAACCAATCTCAGCCGCAACCTGCGCGCCCGGCTCAGCGCCTCGGATCAATCTTACGCCGTGGCCGTGCTGAGCCGCATTTCGCTGTTTGCCGATCTCCCCCGGCCGGTGCTGGTTGATATTGCCCGGTTGCTGCTGCTGCGCCACGTGCCCGCCGGCGAAATTATTTTTAGCTACGGCGACCCCGGCGACGCCATGTATATTGTCGACAACGGTGCGGCCATCGGCGATTCTCCGCGCGCGCCCGGCCAGTTCAAACGCCGCTTTAACGAAAGCGACTACTTTGGCGAAACCGCGCTGCTCACCGGCAAAACCCGCGAATTTACCGTGCATGCGGCCAGCAACACCAACCTGTGGTGCCTGTATCGCACCGATTTTGACAGCTTGCTGGTCAAACATCCGCAGATCAGCTCGGCGCTCAGCCAGGCCCTCCGCGAGCGGCTCACCGCCGCCGAGGACTACACCCCGGAACCGCACCTGCAAAAAATAGCTGTGGCCGGCGGCCTGTCGCGCACGCAGTTGGATGAATTATCAACCCGGTTGCAGCCCCGCCGCTATCAGGGCGGCAGTACCATCTATTACGAGGGCGGCCCCAGCGACGAAATGTATTTTATCGAACAAGGCCAGGTTGAGCTGTGGGCCAACACCGCCCAGGGGCCGGTTCTGCTAGAGTCGCAAAACGCCGGCGATTATTTTGGTGAAATCGCGCTGCTTTCCGGCCGGCCGCGACTGGGTACCGCCTACGCGTTGGTTGATACCCAAATTTGGGCGTTGACCAAAGAAGATTTTGACGATTTTCTGAATCGATACCCGAACCTGGGCGTGGTGATGAGCCGCATTTTGAGCGAGCGCATGGAACAGACTATGGCTCGCATGCGCGGCGCGCCTCCCCAGCGCAGCCTGCCGGCCCCTCCCGGTGCGCCCGGGCCATCCCGGCCAATGTCGCCGCAGGTCGGCGCGCCGCCCACCCGCTCGCTGTCGCCGGTGAGCCGGCCGTTTACGCCGGTTTCCCGGCCAACCGGCGCTATGCCGCCGGTTCCGGTGCGTCCCGTTGCCCCGCCGATGGGGTCGCGGCCGCCGGCTGCCCTGCCGCCCCGATCCGGCGCACCGGTTTCAACCGGCATTCCGGCCCAGCCGCGTCCGCCGGTTCACAGCCAGTTTACCCAACCCATGCCGCCCGTTGGCGGGCCGGCGCCCATACACAGCCAGTTCACCCAACCCATCCCGCCGGCCGGAAGCCGCCCGCAACTGCATACCCAGCATACCCAGGCCATGCCGCCGGCCAGTAAATCGGTCAAGCCGTCGGGCAAAAAGAAGAAGCGGCGCAAAGTAAAAAAGACTGGCCCGCAGTCGCCGCAGGCCGCGCCGTCACGGCCGGTTCAACCGCAGCCTCGCCAGCAAACACCGCCGGCTTTGCCGGCCGGCAGCTCTGCTGCTACAGGCAAGGGATCGTCGCAGCCGGCGTCGCGCTGGGCCGCGGCTCGGTCTTACACCAACCGCAAAATTGAGCGCCAGCGCCGGAGTCTTTCGGTGTGGTTTGCCAAACGGACAATGGGCGCCAAACTGCGCCTAATGGCTATTGCCATTGCCATTGTTTGGGTCTGCGGCATTATGGTTCCGTATTTGATTATTGACGCGCTGGCCGCCAGTTTTGCCGATGACGGCGCGCTGCCCGGCGATACCCGCAGTCCACTGGAACAAATGCGAGAAGATGGCGCGGTTGGGGCCGCGGCGGTGCTGCCTTTTGTGGAAACCGCCACCCCCACACCCACCGATACGCCTACCCGCACGCCAACACCCACCGTTACCCATACCCCAACCGCAACACCCATTCCAACCAACACGCCGACGCCGACCATGACGCCGACGCCGACCGAAACACCAACGCCGGTCTTTACGCCGACGCCGACCGATACGCCCACCCGAACTTTTACCCGCGTGCCGCCAACGCCGACCGATACGCCCACGCCCGAGGCCACCCCCACGCCCAACGTCGATTTCCGGCTGGTGAGCGTGCGCCAGTTAACCCCCTGCGAAAACGAGGGTAAGCACCACATTTTTGTTAAAGTTCAAGACGCCAGCGGGCAGGGAATTGATGGCGTGCCGGTGCGCGTTAAATGGGCCGATACCAAAGATGGTTTTGTTGAACCGATCACCGAAACCAAAACCAACCTCCTCGGCCAGCTCGAACCGGGCCACATCGACTTTGCCATGTTCAAAGGCAGCTACACCGTTGAAGTACTGGGCGGCTCCAGCGAAATCACCCCGCCCATCACTCCCGACTACGGTACCAACGAGTCCTGCGGTGAAAACTCGGTGGCCAATTCGCTGTATCACATTTCTTACGAAGTCATCTTCCAGCGCACGTACTAATCCGCGCTGTTGAACACCAACGCCAAACCTCCCGCCGAACCTTCGCCGGGAGGTTTTTTTTACACATTTTTTACAAATTCCCGGAAACCAGTTTACGTTTGGCGTTTATCCTGTGGGTAATTCATCAAAATAAATTTGTGCAGGAGGCGCATTATGAAATTGATCACTAAACTGGTACTGATGATATCTCTTCTCTCTTTGGGAACACTGGGCGCTGCGTCGCTGGCGTATGCCCAAACTCCAACCAGAGCCACGCCCGGCGGCGTTCGCGGCGAAGTTACCGCCGTTGGCGACAGCAGTTTGACCATTAGCACGCCCGACAACCAAACCATCACCGTTAATGTGAGCGCCGAAACCCGCATCCGGCTCACCGAAACCCGCAGCGAAGGCAACCTGGCCGATATTGCCGTGGGCAATTTTGTGGGCGTGCGCGGCCCCAAAAATGATGACGGCTCGATTGCCGCCCGGCTGATTCTGGTTTTGCCGGAAAACCCGCGCAACCTCGATCGGGTGCGGGGCCGGGTGACCGCCGTTGACAGCGATGGCCTCCGGCTTGATACGCCCAACGGCGAGGTCAAAGTGCTAACCAGCGAGACCACTCACATTCGCATTGGCCAGCAGCCCGGCAACCTGTCAGACATCAATGTTGATGACCCCGTGCTCGCGCTGGGGAATAAACAGGGCGAGGGCGAATTGGTGGCCCAATATCTGCTGGTGGTAACCGGTCAGCAGGTGCGCCAGCACACGTTGCGTGGCGAAGTCATCGATATTGACCCCAGCGCCGGCACGCTTTCGGTGCAAGGGGGCGGCCAAAAAGAAGGCGTTTGGACGGTGCAGACCAATGAAAACACCAAATACAGGATCCCCGGGGTTGACAACCCATCGCTGGCCGATATTAAAGTTGGCAACCAGGTGCTGGTGATTGGCCACAAAGCCGATGGCGAAAATACCGGCATTGCCTGGCATATTGCCGTGATCCCGGAGCAGTACAAAGACAGCATGGTTCTTGGCGGCGAAGTCACCGCGGTGAACGGCGACTCCTTCACCCTGAACAGCTTGCGCGGCGAGTTTACCGTGCAGACCAACGCCGACACCCAATACCGCACCCGCGGCGATAAAGAGGTCTCGCTGGCCGATGTGACCGTGGGGTCAAAAGTGTTGGTGGCAGGCAAAATGGTTGACGGCCAGCCGGAAACAATTCTGGCCAAGGTTGTGGGGCTGCAAAAGAAATAACGCCGCTGACTCGCCAGCAGAAATAACGGTCAGGACTGGCCCTGACCGTTATTTTTTTGTTTGTGCCACGGTTGCGGCTATACTATATCAGCATAACAGCCCGGAGCGAAGCGAGTTTATCATGAAATCAAAAACCAATCGACGCCCCCTGACTCTGCTGCTGATGCTGGTGCTGAGCGCGCTGCTGGCTCAACCGTTATCGGCCCAAACCAACATTGAGGTTGTCAGTTCAACCTGGGACGGCAAATTCCGCGATCACCTGACTTTTAATTTAGAAGCCAAAAGCTCGGCCGAAATTGTTGAAGTGACCCTGTATTACCGGATTGTGGGCCAGTTGGCTACCTCGCGCAACGAGGCCACATTTACTCCCGGCCAATCCATCAGCGCCGAATTTTCCATTGACCAGACCAAGCCGGAAAATTACATGCCGCCCGGCACCGAGGTGGAATACTGGTGGAAAGTGACTGATGCGGCCGGCAACGAACTGAAAACCGACCGCGAAAAGCTCACGTTTCTGGACAACCGTTACGACTGGCAATTACTGCAAAACGAGCGACTGACTCTCTACTGGTACGACGGCGACCAGGCGTTTGGGCAGGCGTTGTTTGAGCGGGCCAACGAAGCGCTCGACACGCTCGGCACAGATATGGGGATTGCCATCAAAAATCCCATCAAAATTTTTATTTATGCCAGCCACCGCGATTTGCTGGGTGCGATCAATTCCAACTCACCGGAGTGGACCGGGGGGCAGGCTTTTTCTGAGCACGGGGTAGTGGTCATCGGCATTGAATCCAACCCCGGTTCGCTGGCCTGGGGGCTAAACGCCATGACCCACGAAATGACCCATCTGGTCGTTCATCAGGCTACGGATAATCCGTTGAGCGCGCTGCCCCGCTGGCTCGACGAAGGGATTGCCGTGTACAACGAAAATCAAAATGAGCTGGTAGCCGATTTTAAACCGCAATTTGAGCGCGCCGTGGCCAAAAATCAGTTGATGACCCTGCGCACGCTGTCCAGCCCCTTCCCCTCCGATCCCGTTGAGGCCAACCTGGCTTACGGTCAGAGTGGAGAAGTGGTTCGGTTTATTGTGAATCATTACGGCCCGGAAGCAATGGCCAAATTGCTGGATATTTTTGCCGAGGGGGCGTTGTACGATGAGGCCTTGCAGCAGGCGCTCGGTGTGGATACCGACGGCCTGGATAACGCGTTTCGGCAAAGCCTGGAACTGCCGCCGCTGCCCGGCACGCAGATAGAATCTGCGCCGGCGGCCAACAGTGAAGCCGTTACCGAACCCGCGCCCAATGCCGCCGTTGCACCCGCCGCGGAAGAGGCCCCACCGGCCGAAAACAACCCCGCCCCCCAGCCCCAAGAAAAAGCGCCGGTCGTTAACGAGCCGCCGGCCCAGCCCGAACCGGCAGGGGCAACCGGGTTGCTGCCCTGTATGGCCGGGATTGTGGCGTTATTGCTGATGGGTGGGTTGGTTTATGGTCGGCGGTAAAGCTAGCCGCCGCGGTTAATCATCGGTTTGCCAGCCGTGCTCGCCGCGCAGGGGCACAAACGCGACCGGGGCCAGCCGGCTTTCTCTCAACCTATCACCCTGGCGCTGGATGCAAACCAAATCCTGATACCCCTTGGCCCCCACCGGCACAATCAGCCGGGCGTTGTTTTTTAGCTGCACGGTGAGCGGCGGCGGCACGTGCGGCGCAGCGGCGGTAACCAGAATGCCGTCGTAGGGGCTGTGATCCGGGCAGCCGTAGCCGCCATCGCTCACCAGCACCTCAACGTTGAAAATTTCCAAAGAATGTAAAATTTTTCTGGCTCGTTCGGCCAGTTCCGGGACGCGTTCAATGGTGTAAACTTTGGCCGCCAGTTGGCTGAGAATGGCCGCCTGATAGCCGGAGCCGGTGCCGATTTCAAGCACCACCGATTGTTCATCGGTGGGCAAGGCCAGCGCCTGGGTCATATAAGCCACAATGTACGGCTGCGAAATGGTTTGCCCAAAGCCAATGGCCAGCGGCCGGTCCTGATACGCGGCAGACAACAGATCATCGCTGACAAAGCGATGCCGGGGAATATCGCCCATCGCTTTTAGCACGCGGGGGTCGGTAATATCTCTGCTGGCAAGCTGGTGCGCCACCATATCGGCGCGAGCCTGCTCCGGGTCTGGCGTTTTTTCAAACATTATTGCGGCCTCAACCATTATTTAAGCACACTCCCCGGTGATTAGCAAGCATAATTTTTTTACCAAAAACGCATTTTTGTGGCCCGCTACTATTCGTGCTATACTTCACACTTGTGTTTTTTGGTGTTTTACCGTTCTTTGGTCTGCAAGCCCGATGGTTTGCAGATTTGTGTTTTTAGGAGTGCCACCTGTGACAGTTTTGATTGTAGTTTACGTGGCAGCCGCGCTGTTGCTGGCGGTATACGCCTTCAATTCGTGGGTGCTCACTTTGCTGTATGGCGTGGTTCGCCGCCGCACGCCCGCCGCGCCATCTGCCGCGGCAGCCGCCAACCTGCCGCCGGTCACCGTGCAGTTGCCGGTGTTTAACGAGGCGCTGGTGGTTGAACGGCTGATCGATGCCACTGTCCGGCTCGATTACCCGGCCCACCTGCTGCAAATTCAGGTGCTGGACGACTCAACCGATGAAACCACCGAACTGGCCCAGGCGCGGGTGGATTTTTACCGGGCGCAGGGGGTCAACATCGAGCTGATCCATCGCCGGGAGCGGCCCGGCTTTAAAGCCGGCGCGCTGGCCAATGGCCTGCTTTCGGCCAGCGGCCAATTTATCGCCGTGTTTGACGCCGATTTTGTGCCCACCCCCGATTTTCTGCGCCAAACCGTACCCTATTTTGCCGATGCGCCCCAACTGGGCATTATTCAAACGCGCTGGGGCCACTTAAACCGCCACTATTCCTGGCTAACGGCGGCACAGGCGCTGGCGCTCGATGGCCATTTTGCTATTGAGCAGGCCGCCCGCAACCGGGCCGGGTTGATGATCAACTTTAACGGCACCGCCGGAATCTGGCGGCGCGCCTGTATTGAAGCGGCCGGCGGCTGGCAGGGCGATACAATTTCTGAGGATTTTGACCTGAGCTACCGGGCGCAGTTGGCCGGCTGGCGCTGCCTGTTTTTACGCGATGTCGTTGCCCCGGCCGAAATTCCGCCGCAGTTAGCCGCGTTCAAACGGCAGCAGTTTCGCTGGGCCAAAGGCTCAATCCAGTGTTTGAAAAAGCTGGGCTGGCAGGTATTTTGGGCCAACCTGGCCTGGCCGGTTAAATTGCAGGCGTTGGTCCATTTGAGCAGCTATCTGGTTCATCCGTTGATGGTGACCCTGGCTGTGGTGACGCCGCTGCTAATTTTGAGTGGCGGCACCGATAAAATTCGGTTTCCACTGATCTATTTGAGTTTGGTGAGTTTGGGGCCGCCGGTGCTGTACGCGGTGGCGCAAATCAGCCTGCACCCGCGCCGCTGGCGGCAAAATTACAAAGCCATGCTGCTGCTGATTTTGCTGGGCAGCGGTATAGCCCTGAGTAACTCCAAAGCGGTAGTTGAAGCGCTGCTGGGGGTGGGCAACACTTTTCGGCGCACGCCCAAATTTAATGTGAACACTGCCGCAGACCGGTGGCAAACCAGTGCTTATCGGCTGCCGCTGGACGGGCTGGCCCTGGGCGAACTGGCGCTGGCGCTGTACTCGCTGCTGGGCGCTGTGGCGGCCGCGCTAAACGGCCATCAATTTGCGGTGCCGTTTATTTTGCTGTACGCGTTTGGTTTTGGTTATGTGGCCCTGCAAGGCCTGTGGGACGAGCGCCGCTCGCTGCGGCGTTGGCTGGGCCGGCGGCCGCCGCGCCAAACACCCCGGCTCAATCGGCCCAAAACACGGCGGCGCGACCCGCTCAGCGTTGAACGATAGATTCAATACCTCCCCACCGGGAGGTTTTTTGTTGGCCCAAAATGGGTAATCTGTCACCCATGTTTGTGACAAATGTCACTTGTGCAACCGGTCGCGAGCGCCTATGATGGACACAACGTCACTGTTGAGGTCACTCTATGTCCACGTCTCGGTTGTACTTTTTGGATAATCTCCGCGCTTTTGTAATTTTTCTGGTGGTTGTGCTGCACGGGGCGCTCACCTACATGGCTTACGCTCCGGAATGGTGGTACGTGCTCGATCCCCAAAACAGCCTGTTTTTTACGGCGCTGGTGCTGCTGGTTGATGTACCCATTATGCTGATGATGTTTTTTGTGGCCGGGTACTTTGCTTACCCCTCGTTGAGCCGGCGCGGCGCGGCCGGTTTTGTGCGCGAAAAATTTACGCGCATCGGCCTGCCGTGGATATTTGGTGCGCTGGTATTGGCTCCGCCCACCGCTTATATGATCTACTATTCTCGTGGTGTGCCGGTGTCGCTGGGCCAGTTTTGGGCCAGCGATTTTTGGGGGCCGCTGTACCAGCAATCGGTGTACTGGTATCTGGGTATTTTGTTTCTGTTTTTTGTGCTGTTGGCGGCAGGCTACAACTTTTCTGCCCGGCTGCGCGGGCTGACGCAAAAAAATATTCCACCCACGCTGGCCACCTTTATCTTGTTTTTTGGGTTGACCACGGTTGCCGCCGGGCTGGTCAATTTGTATTCCAGCCTCGATACGTGGTCAAATAACTACCTGTTTGTTTACCAGCCGGTGCGGGCGCCGCTGTACGTGGGCTATTTTGCCCTGGGCGTGTACGCTTATTTGCGCGGCTGGTTTACCACCGAGGGTTATTCTCCCTCGCTGTGGCGCTGGCTGGCGCTCTGTGTGGTATCCGGGCTGGTTTATCTGGGCTATCGGTTTACCGTGCCGCTGCCGGCGCAGACCTCTTTCGTGCTTAAATCCGTCACGGTGATTCTGTTCAATCTGTTCTGCCTGTCGTCACTGATGGCCGGGCTGGCCGTCTTTCGGCGCTATGTTAATGGACAGGGCGCGTTTTGGCAGGGACAGGCCAGAAACTCTTACGGCGTTTATTACTTGCACCCGCTGTTTCTGTATCCGCTGGCGCTCCTGTTTGTCCCACTGTCGATCTCTATTTTTATCAAAGCGCCTGCTATTATTTTGCTGGCGTGGGTCGCTTCGTGGGCGGTGAGCGCGCTGGCGTTAACCCGATTGCCGGGCCTGCGGCGAATTTTTTAAACAAAACAGGTCTCGCCTGCCGCGAGACCTGTGCTTGTTTCAAGTGACCCGGTCAAAAATTTTTTTGACCGGGTCAAATTTTATTTTGACCGGGTCAAATTTTGTTTTGACTGGCTCATATTTGGCGCAGACGCCGGCCTATCCGTGCCGCCGCACGAAGCTGGCCATACGCTCCAGCGCCTGCTCAATTTTTTCGTAGGCGGTGGCGTAGGAGCAGCGCACGTAACCCGCGCCGCCAATGCCAAAGGCCCGCCCCGGAATCACCGCCACGCGCTCTTCGGTGAGCAGCCGCTCGGCAAATTCGGCGTCATCCATGCCAGATCCCCGCACCGACGGAAACGCGTAAAACGCGCCTTTTGGCTCAAAGCATTTCAGACCGATGCTGTTCAAGCCATCGACAATGAGCCGCCGCCGCCGGTCGTAGCGCAGCCGCATGTCTTCAACCGCCTCTTCACCCTGTTCGATGGCAATCCGGGCCGCATCCTGAGCCGTGGTTGGCGCGGACATAATGGCGTATTGGTGAACTTTGTTCATCGCTTCCAAAATTTCGATGGGAGCGGCGGCGTAGCCCAACCGCCAGCCGGTCATGGCGTAGGCTTTTGAAAAACCGCCCAGCAGAATGGTTCGCTCCTGCATGCCTGGCAGCGAACTAAAACAGACGTGTTCGGTATCATAAATCAGCCGGTCGTAAATCTCGTCAGAGATTACCAAAATATCGTGCTTTTGCACCACCCGGGCAATGTCTTCCAGCGTTTGCCGTTCCAGCACCGCGCCGGTGGGGTTGTTGGGGTAGCCAATGAGCAGGGCTTTGGTGCGGCGGGTAATGGCCGCTTCAATCTCTTCGGCGGTCACCTGAAAATTGTTTTCCACGCGGGTGGCGATGGGCACGGGGATGCCGTTGGCCAGGCTTACGTTGGCCGCGTACGATACAAAACAGGGCTGCGGCACAATCACCTCGTCGCCGGGGTTGAGGATGGCGGTCATGGCCAGGTACATGGCCTCGGATACGCCCACCGTCACCAAAATTTCCATGGCCGGGTCGTATTCCACGCCGTACAGGCGGCGCAAATGTTTGCTGATGGCCACGCGCAGCTCCATTGTGCCGCTGTTTGAGGTGTAGTGGGTGTGACCGGCCCGCAGCGATGCGACGCCGGCGTCGAGGATGGTGTCCGGGGTGACAAAATCCGGCTCGCCAATGCCCAGCGAGATCACATCGTCCATACTGGCGGCGATGTCAAAAAAGCGGCGGATGCCGGATGGCGGAATTTGCTGCACTCGATTTGAAATGAAAGAACGCATAAGCCCTCAGCTTTAGTTAGAAATTGGTCACTGATTATACAACAAGCCGTCAAAAAGATTCAATTGACTTAGCCGGCCAATTGATTTTTAATATCATCCGGCCCGTAAACGCGAATGCCGTACAGTTGCTGGATCAACCCGGCTAATTCCTGGGTGCGGTCGGCAATGGATTGCTGCTGCAATTTAATAGAATTGATCAGCGCCAGGTTAGATTGCGCCGCGCCGCCTTGCAACGCCTGCTTTTCCAGCTCAATAGCCAGATTGCGCAGATAAATGTTAATTTGCTTGATGATGCCCTGAATCTGGGTGTCGGCCATTTGCTGGGCAAAATCATCCAAACTGGGCAGCAGCGCGTTATTGGCTCCGGCGGCCGGCTCGGCTTCCGGGGGAATGGCCACCGATACCGGGGCTGATGGCGCAGCTTCGCCGCGGCGCACCTTCAAAAAATGGTCGGCGGCGGTAAACAGCCACTTTAATTCTTCGTTGATGGCGTCCTGCTCTGCGGCGGTAAAGCTGGAAATTTGGGTTACAACTTTGGTGATCACCCCGACTCCGGTGCCGGTGGCGCTCACTTCCTGCGCTGTGCCCCGGCCTCGCCGGCCGGCGCTGCCGCGCTGGGGCCGAGTGGACGGCGTTGGCTCGGTGGGCTGCTCGACGCCCGCCGGTTCGCCGCCCAAAATCCGTTGGATGATGCCGGCCAGCTTATCAAAATTCTCCGCCGATGCCGCTTCATTGAACTCAATCCACTGAATGCCGGCCAGGGCGTATTCAAACATCACCGGAATATCGGTTTTACGCCACACCAGTGGCACAATCGGCTTTTGGTGCGATTCGGCCAGGTCCACCTCTTTGCGAATGTTGATCGATTGAACCGCATCCGGCGACAGCACCAGCACAAACACCCTGCAGTCGCGGATGCCCTCGGCAATCGAGGAGCGCCAGTGGTCGCCCACCTCAATGCTTTCCTTATCAAACCAGGCGGAGATGCCCCGGTTGGTCAATTCCCGGTGCAACTGGCTGACAAAATCTGAATCCTTGCGGCGATAGCTGATAAACACATCGTTGGGCATAGCGGTCCCTCCTGTTGATTTGCAGACCTATTGTAGCATAGGTTAAAGCGGGCTACAAAGGATTTTACCCAATACCCCATGCGCCAATCTTTTCTCCTGTTGTTGATTTATGGTATAATTTTTCAAATTCTAACCAGACAGCAGCCCGTAACATATGGCAATTCTTTCGGTACAAAATTTAGGCAAATACTTTGGCGGCCAGGATATTTTTACCGGCCTCAATCTGGTCATTGAACACGGCGACAGAATTGCCCTGATTGGCCCCAACGGCGAAGGCAAAACCACCCTGCTGCGCATCATCGCTCGCAAAGAACTGGCCACCGACGGCCAGATTTTTACCGCCAAAGAGGTGAAAATTGGCTACCTGGAACAGCACGCCTCGCTCATTTCCACCCACGGCACTTTGTGGCAGCTCGCGTTGGGCGCGTTTGCCAACCTGCTTCAGGCCGAAGCCGAGCTGCGGGCGCTGGAGCAGGCGCTGGCCGCCGAAACAGACGAGGCCCGCCACGCTGATTTGCTGCACCAGTACGGCGAGGCCCAGCTTCGCTTCGAGCTGGACGGCGGCTACGATTACGAACTGACCATCAACCAGGTGCTAACCGGGCTGGGCTTTACCGCCGCCGATTACCAGCGCCCGCTGGCCCAATTTAGCGGCGGCGAGCAAAGCCGGGCCCAACTGGCCCGCATTTTGCTGGAAAAACCCAACCTGCTCCTGCTCGATGAGCCGACCAACCACCTCGATCTGGCCTCGGTGGAGTGGCTGGAAAATTACCTGCAAAGCTGGCCGGGGGCGGTGCTGGTGGTAGCCCACGACCGTTATTTTTTGGACAAAGTGGCCACTCGCGTGTGGGAGTTGTCGTTTGGCCGGGTTGAAACCTACCGCGGCAACTTTTCGCAGTACGTTACCCAGCGCGCCGAGCGGCTGGAGCGGCAGCAAAAAGAGTACGAGGCCCAGCAGGCGTTCATCGCCAAAGAAGAAGATTTTATCCGGCGCAACATTGCCGGCCAGCGCACCAAAGAGGCGCAGGGTCGCCGCAAACGGCTGGAACGGCTGGAGGAATTTGACCGGCCGATTGAGCACAAAACGCTCAAACTGGGGCTGCAAACCACCCTCCGCTCCGGCGATCTGGTGCTGGCCACGCATAATCTGGCCGTGGGCTACCCGGATGGCGACGTGTTGTTCAACTGCCCGGATCTGGAAATTCGGCGGGGCAATACCATCGCCCTGCTTGGCCCCAACGGCGCGGGCAAAACCACTTTTCTCAAAACTATTCTGGGCCAGCTTGCCCCCAAAGCCGGCGAAATTCGGTTTGGGGCCGGGGTGATTGTGGGCTACTTTGCCCAAACCCATTCCAGCCTCAACCTGTCGGCCTCCATTCTGGATGAGATTCTTTCGGTGCGCAACCTGCCCGTTGGTGAGGCCCGCAATTATCTAGGCCGATTTCTTTTTTCTGGCGATGACGTGTTCAAGCCGGTGGGCACGCTGTCCGGCGGCGAGCGCAGCCGGGTGGCGCTGGCCAAACTGACACTGACCGGCTCCAATTTTCTCATTTTGGATGAGCCGACCAACCATTTGGACATCGCCTCGCAGGAAAATCTGGAGGCGGTGCTCAACGAATTTGCCGGCACGATTTTGCTGGTGTCGCACGACCGGTATTTTGTCGATGCCCTGGCCGATCACGTGTGGGCGCTGGAGCCGGACACCAAAAGCGTCACCATTACCGAAGGCGGCTACAGCACCTATCTGGGGCTGCAACAGCAATCATCGCCGGCGGCGACTCCCTCAAACGGCAACGTGGCCGAGGACTCGCCCAAAGGCAAACGCATCCGCGAGCAAAACAAGGCCGAAAAGCGAGCCATCGAAAAAAAGGCGCGGGAAATCGCCGAAATTGAGGCCACCATCGCTGCCACCGAACAACGGTTGGCCGAGCTGTCGGCGCAGTTAGAAGCGGCCAGTCTGGCTCAGGATATTGCCAAATTGCAGGAGCTGAGCCAGGTTTATCAATCTACCGAAGCAAAGCTGGAGGAGTTGATCACCCAATGGACCGAACTGGAAGCGGCCTGAGGGGCAACTTTACTCGTCGAGGAGGACAGAGGCATGGCAAATAAATTAGTGATCGGCTTGACGGGTAATATTGCCACCGGCAAAAGCCTGGTACTGCGCATGCTGCAGGAACTGGGAGCTACCCCCATTGATGCCGACAAGCTGGTACACCAACTGATGCGGCGTGGCAATTCGGTGTACAATGCCATTATTGAAGAATTTGGCAAGTTTATTTTGGACGACGCCGAGGAAATCAGCCGGGCCAAGCTGGGCAAAATTGCCTTTGCCGACCCCACGGCGATGTCGCGGTTGGAGGCGCTCACCCATCCCGGTGTTATCGAAGCGGTGATGCAGCTCATTGAAAACGCGCCCACGCAGGTAGTGGTGGTAGAAGCCATCAAACTGTTTGAGTCTGGCCTGGCCGACCATTGTAATACGACATGGGTGGTGGTTGCGCCGCCGCAGGTGCAATACAAACGCCTGACCGAACGGCGCAAAATGAGCCCCAAACTGGCCGAGCAGCGCATTAAAGCGCAGTCGTCGCAGCAGGAAAAAGCGGCCAGGGCCGATCTGGTGGTTGACAACAGCGGCCAATTGGCCAAAACCTGGGCAACTGTTAAAATGAACTATCTTAAATTGCTGGAAGCCCAGGCGGTAGAACCCATGCCCGAACCCGAGCCGGCGGCTGCCGCCCCGGTGCCGCAGAAAATTGATATTTCAAAGGTTACGCTCCGGCGGGCCAAACGCGGCGATTTGAACAGCATGGCCGAATTGATGTCGCTGAGTACCGGCGGCAAAATTGCGCCGGATACGTCTGAAATGATGGAGTCGTTGTTTTCACGGGCCTATTTGCTGGCCACGGTTGGCGATTACCCGGTAGGGATGATCGGCTGGCAGACTGAAAATCTGGTGGCCGGGTTGCAGGATTTTTACGTGCGCCGCCCCGATTTGTGGAATACGGTGGGCCTGAGTATGCTAGACAAGGTCCACGAAGAGGTGAACAAACTGTCGTGTGAAGTATCGCTGGTATTTGTGATGAAGCAGGCTGGCGATGGGGCCATCGGCTTTTTAGAAAAACATGGCTACGAACAGTTTGACCGCGACCGGTTGATTCAGGATTGGCGCGAAGCCGCTGTTGAATGGCAGCCGGAAAACAGCGTTTTGTTGTACAAAAAATTGCGTGAACAGCGCATTATGGTGCCAATGTAATTTTTTCTGAGTGGAGACGTGGAATGGACGCGATAAAAAAATTTGCCGGCGATCACCCCCAGCTAACCTCGTGGGTTGTACTGGCTATCGGTATGGTGATTATTTTGGTCTGGTCGGCCCGTGATGTGGGCTTTACCGGCGGGCAGTGGGCCGCGCTGGTTGTAACCACTATTTTGCTGGCCGGCGCGTGCGTGTGGATCATCGGCTGGGAAGATGACGAAGACGAGGCGCTGATGGCCGAAAATGGCGGCAAATCGACAGAATAAAAAAGAGTTGTGTTGTAAACAATCGTAGGGCACGTTCACCGTGCCCTATTTGTTTTGGGGGAGACGCTCAAAATGGGTGCGGCCGATGTCTTCCAGTGTTACCGGCGGCGAGCTTGCCGGCGACCAGAAAAAGCGGGCGCTTTGCAGATCCTGGGTTAAGCGGCCATCCAGTAAATATGGCTCGCTGATGGGCAGGCCAAAACGGACGCTGCCGCCGTTGACCTCAAAGTAGCTCAAAAAATCGCCGCTGAGGGTGTGGCCGGTGACGGCGAAATAGCGAGCCGCCGGTTGGTTGGCCGCCGGAATGCTGCTGGCCGGGATTGGCGGGCGGCGGCGCTGGAGCAGATCGCCCAGCCAACCCACGGTGACGCGGTACGCTGGCTCGTTTTCCGGGTGGTATTCCAGCCGGCCTTTTTCAAAATATTGCACCCGCCAGCCGCCAGCGGTCATTTCGGCAGAAATGGGCCGGCCCAGACTTTCGGTTCCCCCAAAGTTATCAAAAAAGAGCAAAAAGTCACCCTGCACCGTAAATCCGGTGTCCGAAAAATAACGACTCTGGCTGGCCGGCGGCGGCGTTGCGGGGTTGCAGCTTGAAATTAAGGCCGGTACGGCGGCCAGCCAAAAAATCAGCATCGCCAACCGCAGCCGGAAGCGCGGTTTCAAAAAGCGGACGCAAATTTTCGTGCTATAATTTATAGGGTTCTGATCAGTCAATGTTGTCAATCCGCCAAAACTGGCAGGCATCAGCCCTATCGAGTTGTCCCTGCCTGCCGAAATGTGTGGTACAGGTTACGCGCGCTCGTTAGAAATAGCAAGAAATGAGCCACCAACCGGCCTTCAGAGGTTAGTATGAGTCACCTGCCTATTCGGATTTTGCTGATTACCCATCATCAAAACGATCACCAGGGTCTGCATGATTTGCTGGCAGCCCCGGCCAACCAAACCATCCTTGCCGGCCGCTTTCAGCTTGATTGGGTGGCGACGTACCGGGACGGGCTGGCTGCCATCGACAGTGACCAGCACGATGTTTACCTGGTTGACTACCGGCTGGACCGGCACAACGGCCTGGAGCTGATCAAACTGGCCACCGAACACGGCTGTACCCGCCCACTGATTTTGCTAACCGAGCAGGCCGACCACCAGTTAGACATTGAAGCCATTCAGGCCGGAGCCGCCGATCATCTGGTCAAGAGCAGAATTGACGCCTATTTGCTGGACCGTTCGATCCGGTATGCGATTGAGCGCCAGCGCACCGCCGAGGAACTGCAACGGCGCAACCGCGAACTGGCCCTGTTTAATCACATCATCGCCGCGTCTGCGGCCGGCCAAACCCCGGACGGCGTGCTGGAAACTGTTTGCCGCGAACTGGCACTGGCTTTTAACGTGGTTGAGGCGGTGGCCTTTGTGTTTAACCCGGAGCGCACCCAAGCCAGGGTTGTGGTTCGTTACCAACTGGAAACCAGCCATTCTCCGGTGAGCAACGTCGTCGCCCTGGCCAAAAACCCCTTCTTTAAATTGTTGCTGGCCCACAAAGCGCCGTTGATCATCGCCGATACCGAACAGGATGACCGGCTGGCCGCCGTGGCCGAGATACTGCACCTCAACAAGGTGCGCTCGTTTTTGGTAGCCCCGCTGGTGATTAACGATGAAGTGGTGGGCGGGATTACCTTTTCGGCGCAAGCGGCCAACAGCTTTCACACCTCAGACATCAACCTGGCCTGGAGCCTGGCCGACCACGTAGCCAGCACGATGGAACGCGCCCGCCTGAGTGAATCGCACCAGCGGCTGATTACCGCCATTGAACAATCGGACGAGTGCGTGATCATCACGGATATCGAGGGCATTGTTGAATATGTAAACCCCGCTTTTGAGCGTACTACCGGCTACAGTCGCGCCGATGTTATTGGCCAGCCGTTGGAAGAATTTTCAAACCGCGTGCAAAATGAAGCCATTTTTAAAGAGATGTTTGCCGCGTTGCAGGGCGGTTCGGTGTGGCGCGGCCGGTTAACCAACCGGCGCAAAGATGGCAAATCGTTCATTGAAGAAGCCGTCATCAGCCCGGTTAGGAATGAATACGGCGTGGTGGTGAATACCGTGCTGCTCAAGCGCGATGTCACCCATCAGGTTCAGCTTGAAGAGCAGTTGCGGCAGTCGCAAAAAATGGACGCCATTGGCCAGTTGGCCGGCGGCGTTGCCCACGATTTTAACAACCTGTTGACCGCGATTATGAGCTACACCGGCCTGGCGCTCGACAGCCTGCCGGCCAACAATCCGGTTTACAGTGACATCCAGGGCATTCAAAAAACCGCGGAGCGTGCCGCCGGGCTAACCCGCCAACTGCTGGCCTTTGCCCGCCAGCAAATTGCCCAACCCAAAATCATTGATCTGAACGACTCGATTTTAAACCTGAACAAAATGCTGCGCCGGCTGATCGGCGCCGATATCGAACTGATCACCCTGCCGGCGTCGTCGCTGGGTTTGGTTAAAATAGACCCCAGCCATTTTGAGCAGGTATTGGTCAATTTGGTAGTTAACGCCCGGGATGCCATGCCTAACGGCGGCAAATTAACCATCGAAACCGGCAATGTGTATTTGGACACCATGTATGCCAGCCTTCACGCCGAGGTTGAGGCCGGCGAGTACGTGATGCTGGCCATCAGTGATAACGGCGTCGGAATGAATGCTGAGGTGCTGGACCATATTTTTGAGCCATTCTTTACCACCAAGGATGTGGGCAAAGGGACAGGGTTGGGGCTGGCTACCTGTTTTGGCATTATTAAGCAGGCTGGCGGCCATATTTGGGTTTACAGCGAGCCAGGAATTGGCACCACTTTTAAGGTGTATTTACCCCGGATTGGCCAACCCGAATCGGCCCGGAGTGGCCGGCAATTTGAACACGCCCTGCCCGGCGGTACAGAAACCATTCTGCTGGTGGAAGATGAAACAACGGTGCGCAACCTGGCGGCGCGTGTGCTGCGCCAACGGGGGTACACCGTCTTTGAGGCCGAGAATGGTACCGAAGCCTTGCGGTTTATCCATGAGCGAGGCAGCCAAAAGGTTGACCTGCTGCTCACCGATGTGATCATGCCGCAAATGGGCGGCCGGGTGCTGGTAAACCAGCTCAAGGCGCAGGATAAAATGCCCAGAGTTTTGTTTATTTCCGGCTACACAGATAATGCTATCATTCAAAATGATATTCTCGCCCCCGAATTTGATTTTTTGCAGAAGCCCTTTACCCCGGAACAACTGGCCCTCAAAGTAAGAAGCGTGCTCAACAAAAAATAAAAAGGACGCCGCCGCGGCGTCCTTTTTCTGGTTGGCGTTTGTTAACCCGCCGACTATAACCGGTAGGCTGTTTTGGCCAGCCCATAGGCCAGCGCCAGTATCATTGCCTCGGCGTCGGCCCGGTCTACCACGTGCCGCACCACCAACCCGGCCGTCCAGTTAGCCGCCGCTCGCCGCCACATATCGTGCCGCGCCGGGATGGAAGGGAAAGCCCGGGTGTCATCGTTAAAGCCGGCGGTGTTGTACAGCCCGGCTGTTTCCATGACCTGATCAAAATAGTGCTGCATACCGTTCCAGCTATCAAAAAACCACCACGGCGGCCCCAATTTTAGGGCCGGATAATGGCCGGCCAGCGGCGCCAGCTCGCGGGCGTAGGCGGTTTCATCCAGTGTAAACAAAATCAGGCTCAGGCGAGAGTCGTTGCCGTATTTGTTGAGCAGCGGATACAGATTGCGGGTGTATTCCGTGGGAGTGGGGATATCCGCCCCTTTGTCCAGGCCAAACCGTTCAAAAATGTGGCGGTTGTGGTTTCTGAACGAGCCGGGGTGAAGCTGCATCACCAGCCCATCTTCAATACTCATTCGGGCCATTTCCATGAGCATGTGGCCGGTAAAGCGCTCGGCGTCATCGGTGGTGGCGTTGCCGAGGAGCGCCCGCTGAAAGATAGCCTCCGCCTCCTGCGCCGACAGCTCGGCGGTAAAAGGCGTCCCGGCGGCGTGGTCGGTGGCGGTAGCCCCCATTTCTTTGAAAAAGGCCCGCCGATTCTCCAGCGCCTCGATGAATGTTTTGTAACCGGTCACCGCAGTCCCGCTGATCTGGCTGAGCGAGTTAATGTGCTGCCGCCAGTTTTCTGTGCCCAAATTGACCACCGCATCGGGCCGAAATGTGGGCTTAATCTGGCCGCCCCAGCCGGAGGCTTTAATGGCCTGATGCTGCTCCAGCGGATCGGTGGCGGCATCGGTGGTGCATAACACTTCAATGTTAAACCGCTCGAACATGCGGCGCGGTTCAAACTCGGGCTGGGCCAGTTTGGCGGCAATCTGGTCGTAGATTTCCTGCGCCGTTTGGCCGGTGAGCCGGGTGTCTACGCCAAATACCTGAAACAGTTCCTGGGTGAGCCACATGCCGGTGGGCGTGCCCCGGAACAGGTAAAAGTTGTCGGCAAAAATTTGCCAGATGCGGCGCGGGTCGGTTTCGCTGGCGCCGCCATCGCGCCGGGGTACGCCCAGCTCTTCCAGCGCAATCCCCTGTGAATAGAGCATTCTGAAAACGTAGTGATCGGGGACGATGAGCAGTTCGGCCGGGTTGCCAAAGCGATAGTTCGGGTCGGCAAAGAGGCGGGGGTCAACGTGGCCGTGGGGGCAAACCAGCGGCTGCCCGGCCACGCTGTGGTACAGCTCCAGCGCGACCTCCTTTTGACGGGGGTCGGGGTCAAAATAGCGGTCTTCCGGTAGTTGAACTTTGGTAGAATCTGGCATGGGTTTTCTCCTTTGAAAATAGCGCCGTAGGCCGGGGGGCTTGGGGGGTGTCCCCCCCATTTTCATTCTCGTTGTCGAACCCCCGGTTCTGTTGGACTCCTGTGAAAAATAACGAATCTGCGAATCAGCGAGTCGGCGAAGGCAGGGGCGGTTCGCGAACCGCCCCTACGCTGAATTTTCATTCTCCGTAGCTGTGCCGCAAGAACTATCACACCTACTTAAAATTGTAATGGCTGGCGTTACGGTTGAGTTAAGCCGCGGTACTGGCCGCGGAAAAAGATCAACGGGTCGTCCGGCAGATCATCGGGTTTGTGCAGGGCAATAACCCGGCCAATCACAATCCAGTGATCGCCGCCCTCCAAAAATTGATCGATTTCGCAACTGATGGCGGCCATGCAATCCTGCAACCGGGCCGAACCGTGCCAGGGCACAAACTCAAATTGGGGCGGCGGCGCGTCGGGCTTCCAGAAGCCGGCAAAATAATTAGAGAGCGCCTCCTGGTTGCGGCCTAAAATATTGATGGTGAAGCTGTTTTGCTGCTGAAGGACGTCGGCAAAATGAGCTTTTTTTTCAACGCAGAATAATATCAGCAGTGGGTCCAACGACAGTGATGTGACCGAATTGGCGGTCATCCCGCGGATATCGCCATCGCTGCCGGTTAAAATAACCGTTACCCCCGTCGCAAACAGGCCAATGGTGCGGCGGTATTCTCTGGGGTCGAGTGGAGGAAGTTGTGCAGTCATAGGGTTCCTTTCCGAGCTACAGTGTGAAATTATAGGCGCATCCGGCCTGAGGGCAAGGTTACCGGCCGGCAACGAGCATTTCTTTTTTGTCGGGCAAACGCCGGATATTATCAAACCATTTACCCCGTAGTTTATCTGATTTCTCCGCCAGCCCGCGTATTTTCTACCTGAATCCAAATCATCCATTTGTTGTAGGGCCGTTACTCTTATCGGCTGATTACAGCTTTCTGCCCATCTGATATACTGAAACTGAATGATATTTCAGTGAAACAGGGGATGTTTGTTCCTCCTGCCAGTAACAGGTGATGATTATGGATCGCATAAAATCGATAGTTTTGAGCATTATTCTGGCGGTGATCGTTTATTTAACGGCGTTCACCGGCTTGATGGTTGTAACCGAAAGGCAATCTTCGGCGTCCAGCGGCGGCAACTCCGCCTTTGTGACTGTGGTAGAAGAGCCGCGCCCTGTCGCGCCGGAGCGCGACATCGCCCAGCAGCGGCTGTCGGCACAGGAAGTTGGCCCTGACGGGGTTCCGTTCTGGAACCGATAAAAAAGGAGGCAACGATGAACTGGTTGGTAAAAATTGCTTTGCTCACCCTGATTCTGTTAGTTGGTACGCTGGCGGCGCTGTTTGCCGGCGAAACCCGCGGCCTGGCGCTCAACGATTTCTCGGATGCCACGGTTGATGTGGTGGTGCCGACAACCAGCAACGGTTCGCTGCTGGCCGCGTTTAGCGGTAACCAGCGCGGTATTTTCCGCAGCGATGACGGCGGCCTCTCGTGGGAGCGCATCAGTGCCGGCCCGGATGCCCGGATCAGCGCGCTGGCGGTTAACCCGGCCTATCCCAATATTGTCTTTGCCGGAACTGCCGGGCAAAGCAGCAATTTGTGGTACAGCGACGACGGCGGCCGCACCTGGGATTCTACCCTGTTTGGGCTGCCGGCGGACGAGTTGGGCCAGTCGCCAGAGGTCCGGGCGATCAGTTCTGCTCCCAGCCAGCCCAATTTAATGTATCTGGGAACGTGGGGCCAGGGGTTGTATCGCTTTGATGTGCGCGAAGGCAAAATGGAACGGCTGGGCGGCAACACGCTGGCCAAGCTGTACGTCAATCAAATTGTTACCCGGCCGGATGGCCCAATGTACGCCGTTACCACCGAAGGGCTGCTGCACATTACCGGCAGGCAAATCGAAAAAATCAAAACTCCCGACGGCGTGGTCAGTATGGCCATCCATCCGGTAAAACCACAAACCATTTACGTGGGGACGGTTGGTTACGGGCTGCATCGCTCTACAGATGGCGGCCAGAGCTGGCAGGCTCTCAACAATGGGTTGGGGCTGCAACCGGGGGTTATTTTGCGAGTGCCGGCCATTGTCATCGACAGCCAAAACCCGCAGCATTTGGCCGTGAGCACCGCCTTTGGCGTGGGCAGCCGGCTGGTGGGCGACGGTATCTTTGAAAGCATTGATGCCGGCCAGAGCTGGCAGCGCATTGCCAAACTCGATGAAATTGTAGACCGGATTACCATTGAAGATGGCGGAGTTTACGCCGCCACGTCGCACGGGTTGGTGCGTTACGGCCAGTCGCTGCCGGCCGCCGACCCCGGTTTGTGGCAGCGTGCTCAATCGCTCACCAGCCCCACCACCGTTCAGTTGGTGATTTTGGCGCTGACTTTGGGCGTTGGCGGCTGGGTGCTGTTTGCCCGCCTGAGTTGGTCGCCGGTGCGGATAAAATAAGCGGCGCTTCGCTCAAATCAAACGCAAAGGCCGGCCCTTACGGGTCGGCTTTTGTGTTTATTTGAAGTTTTCACTTGCGGGGGTTCAGTGGCGCACAAGTGTTAAAACTCAATCCGGAGGATTACCCCCTCACCCCCCCGACCCCCTTCTCCCCCGGGGAAGAAGGGGGAGAAATACTTTTTGGTGCGATTTTTGGCGGCGAAGCCGCCAAAAATCGCACCAATTCAATGTTTTATGTTACTGATAGCAACTTGAGTTATAATACCTCAAGTTAGAGAAACAGATAAGGTCAAAAGGTGTTTTATGCTGCTTGGTATTCGCTGGCGAAGTATGGGGTTAAAAATATTTGCATGGTCGTTTATTCCGGCGGCAATTATTTTGGGCACCGTGGCCCTGCTCATCTTTTTTGCTTACCAGCAGGTTACCGCCGATCTGGTGCTGGAACGCAACCAGGATGTGGCCCGGCTGGCGGCCGTTCAGCTCAATACTGCGCTGGCAGAATACAGTGACCTGCTGACCGGCATGGCCCGCACCGCGGATATTTACCGCGCCGACCCGCAGGACCAACAGGCGGCACTGGCCCGCGCCGCCGACCGGCTGGCTGTGTTTGACGCCGGCGTGCTCATCCTCAACAGCGCCGGCACGGTGGCAGCGGCGCAGCCGGAGCGGGCGGATATTCTGGGCGCTAACTGGGCCAACCGGTTGTACTTTCAGCAATCGCAGCAGCGAACAGGCCCGGTCTATTCCGATATCGTCAACGATGGCCCCGCCGGCCAGCCGGTTATCGCCGCGGCGGTACCGATTATCGACGATCAGGGTGAGTTCAGAGGCAAGCTGGTCGGCTTTTTTCTGTTGGGGCAAACTGCCGGCAGCCCATTTTACAGCAGTATTGTGCAATTAAGCCTGGCTGACGCCGGCGATATTTACCTGATCGACGGCCAAAACCGGCTGATTTATCACCCCAACCCGGCCCTCATTGGAGCCGATATTTCCAACCAGCCGGTTGTTGAGCAGGCCGCCAGCCGCCGGGTTTATGCCCGGCGCACGCAAGGACTGGAGGGCGACGATATTGTGGCCTCGTTTGCGCCCGTGCCCGGTACGCCGTGGGGGTTGATTACAGAAGAGTCGTGGACAACGCTGTTTCAGGCCAGCCAGTGGTATCGCCTCTTTTTGCTTATTTTGCTGGCGATGGGCATCATTGTGCCGGCGCTGGTGGTGATGGCCGGCGCCCGCCGGCTGACTCACCCCATCAACGATATGATCGAGGCTTCCAAGGCAGTGGCCGCCGGCAATTTCAGCAAAACCATCTCGGTGAACACCGGCGATGAGCTGGAGGAGCTGGCCAATCAATTTAACCGCATGGCCGAACAGCTTCAACGCTGGTACACCATTATGCAGCAGCGCGTGGCCGGCCGCACCCAGGCGCTATCAACCATTAACGCTATTTCGGCCGTGGTCAGCCGCTCGCTGGATTTAACCGAAACGCTGCAAGACGCGCTCGACAAAACGCTGGAGATTACCGAAACCGAAGCCGGCGGCGTCTTCCGGCTCGATGAGTCTGGCCGCCATCTCTCGTTGCTCACCCAACGCCACCTGTCCGGGCCGATGATTGATTTTTTGCAGAGCTTTCCCCGCGAGGCCGGCCCGGTAACCGACCGCGCCCTGCGCAAAGGGCATCCGGTGATCCGTGAAGTGGCGGATTTTCCGGCCGGCGAGTGGCGCACGGTGCTGGAACGCGAAGGCTGGCGGCGGGTGGCCAGCATCCCGCTAATCGCCAAAGGCAAATCGCTGGGGGCCATCAACCTGTTTACCCGCCACGGCGAAACCCTGTTTGTTGAGCATATTCAACTGCTGGCGGCCATCGGCCAGCAAATTGGCATTGCCCTGGAAAACGCCCAGTTGTACGAGCAGGCCCAGCAGTTAGCCATGGCCGAAGAACGCCAGCGGCTGGCCCGCGACCTGCACGACTCGGTGACGCAGGCGCTTTATGGCGTAACCCTGTACGCCGAAGCCGCCAGCCGCCAGCTTTCTGCCGGCGAGGTTGACCAGGCTACCGAAAACCTGAAGGATTTGCGCGAAACCGCGCAGGAAGCCCTGCGGGAAATCCGGCTGCTTATTTTTGAGCTGCGCCCGCCCATTCTGGAAGAACAGGGGCTGGTGGCGGCGTTGGGCGCCCGGCTGGAAACGGTTGAAGGCCGATCTGGCCTGCGCACCGCCTTTGAATTTGAGGAGCAGTTGCGACAAAACCGGCTGCCGCTCGATCTGGAAACCGGATTGTATCGCATTGCTCAGGAAGCGCTCAACAACATTTTGAAACACGCCCACGCCCACGAGGTCAAAGTGCGGCTGCTGGCGCTCAACCGCCAGATTGTGCTGGAAATCGCCGACGACGGCCAGGGGTTTGACCCCACCAACGGCGCAGGCAAGGGCCGCCTGGGGCTGCACACCATGCGCGAGCGCGCCGCGCTGCTGGGCGGCGAGTTGAACATCAACAGCCAACCGGGCCAGGGTACCCGCATTAAAGTAGAGGTAAATTTATGACCCAACCGATCAACGTGCTGGTGGTCGATGACCATGTGATTGTGCGCCGGGGAATCCGGGCGCTGCTCAGCACCGAGCCGGATATTCAGGTGATTGGCGAAGCCACCAACGGCAAAGAAGCCATTACCCAAACCGAGGCGCTGATCCCGGATGTTATTTTGATGGATCTGGTAATGCCAGAAATGGACGGCATCGAAGCCATCCGCCACATCACCCAGCACAACAGCCAGGCCCGGATTGTGGTGCTCACCAGTTTTGCCACCGATGAAAAAGTGTTTCCGGCCATCAAAGCCGGCGCGCTGGGCTACCTGCTCAAAGACTCCGAGCCGGAGGAGCTGGTGCATGCCATCCGGCAGGTTTACCGCGGCGAATCATCGCTGCACCCCACCATTGCCCGCAAACTGCTGCAGGAACTCTCGCGCCCGCCGCAGCGCCCGCCCACCACAGAACCCCTCACCGAGCGGGAACTGGCCGTGCTCAAATTGATTGCCCAGGGGTTGAGCAACCAGGAAATTGCCGATGAACTGGTGATCAGCGAGGCCACCGTGCGCACCCACGTGAGCAATATTTTGAGCAAGCTCCACCTGGCCAGCCGCACCCAGGCCGCCCTTTACGCTCTGCGCGAAGGACTTGCCTCGCTCAACGGCGAGGTTGAGTAGCCTACAACATTTGTTGTAACTGGCCTACGCGCCGCGTCGAGAAATTAGCCGCCCCGCAGAGACGTTTGGCGGATGGCAAAATCCGCCTTCCCACCGATGACGAAGCGCCCCACTTGAGCTATACTGATAGTGTACTCATCAGTTATGCCGAAAGGGGGGCTTTATGATGAAAACCGTAAAAATCATCGGGTTGGGTGTTAGTATCTGGTTGTTAAGCCTGCTCTGGCCCCAGGTAAACCAATGGCTTTCAACGCCGGTAATGCTGGCGCTGCTGGCCGGGCTTGGCAGCGGCACGCTGAGCTACATCTGGTTTTTTCGCCGCCGGGCAACGGCCGTTGCTGACTCTACAACCTGCCCGCGCGATTGCCGGCCCAGAGACTTAACCGATACCCGCCCGCTGAAGCCGGTGGGTATGGCCTGACCCCACTTTTTTCTTTGCCCCAGCCAGCCCTGGCAATTTTGCCGGGGCTGTTTTTTTGCCCGGAAATACCCTACAACATTTGTTGTACCCTGTCTCCATCAAAATAGTGACGCCCGGCCGGTCAAAGCCCATCTTTTTGCAGAAGCAAACATCCGCTTTGCTGCCGATTACAATTGGCCGGAGCTGGCATATACTGGGCATAACTATGCAGGTATTGTGGAGGAGTAAGAATGAGTTCTCTCTGGCAGTTGTTTAAAAATAGTTCCACCGGGGTAAAGGTGATCATTTTAGGCATTTTGGCTGCGTGGGCCGTGGCTTTGGGCGGCGCGGCGGCGTTGTTGATGATCACCGGCGGCCGTGAGTCTGTGGCCCAGCCGCCCACCCCCGGTATTGTTTCCACTCAGCCAACCCTCAGCGTTGAGCCTGCCGTTGGCCCGGCCAATACACCTTTGCTGCTGTCCGGCCAAAACTGGACGCCCGGCAGCACGGTTCTTGTCCATCTGAACCCGTACAATGTGCCGCCGGTATATAATTTTGCCGTGAACAGCGCCATCGTTGATGCCGATGGCCGGTTCAGCCTGACACTGACTGCGCCCTCTGGCGCGGATTGGCCCGCGCCGGGGCTGGTGAGAATTACCGCCCGCTCCACCAGCAGCGATTTTGGCGCGGACGCGATTTTTAGCCTGCTTGAAAGCGCGCCACAGCCCGAGGCAACCCCCTCGCCGACGCTTGTGCCCACGCTGGCCCCGCCGGCTGGCCCCACTGCTACCCCGGCGCCGGGCCAGCCGCAGCTTACCGCCGCCGCCGACCTGAATATTCGCAGCGGGCCGGGCACGGCGTATTCAATTTTGGGGCTGCTCAAAGCCGGCCAAACCGCCGTGATCACCGGCGTCAGCGCCGATGGCCGCTGGTGGCAAATTGAATTTTCCGGCGTTGAAAACGGGCGGGGTTGGGTCGCTGCCCAGTTTGTGTCGGCCCAAAACAGCGGCAACGTGCCGGTTGCCCAGTCTCCGGCCCTGCCTACCCAAACGCCGCAGCCCGCGCCCACCCCGGTGGTGATCACCGACTGGCGCGGCGAATACTACGCCAACCCCTCGATGAGCGGCAACCCGGTGCTGGTGCGCAACGATGCGGCCATCAATTTTGATTGGGGCCTGTCTGCGCCCGCGGCAGGGGTACCGGCCGACAATTTTTCGGCGCGCTGGAGCCGGGTGCTCTATTTCCCGGCGGGCAGCTATCGCTTTACCGTGCGGGCCGATGACGGCGTGATGCTTTGGGTTGACGATGTGCTGCTGGTAGACCAGTGGCGCGATACTTCGGCGACAACCTACACCGCCGAGGTGAGCCTGCCCGACGGCCTGCACAATGTAAAAGTAGCCTATTACGACCGCGCCGGTAGCGCGATCATTCAGGTAAGTTGGGCCGCTATTAACGCCTACCCGGATTGGAAGGGCGAATACTTTAGCAACCCCAATCTGAGCGGCAACCCGGTGCTGGTGCGCAACGATTCGTCGGTCAATTTTAATTGGGGCAGTGGCGCGCCGGCAGCCGGTGTGCCCGCCGATAACTTTTCTGTACGCTGGAGCCGCGAGGTTTACTTTGCCGCCGGCACCTATCGCCTCAGCCTGACCGCTGACGATGGCGTGCGGCTGTGGATTGACGGCCGGCTGGTGATTGACCAATGGCGCGAGGGCGGCGCGGTAACCCACGTGGTTGATGTTAACGTGCCGGAAGGTAATCACGCGATCCGGCTGGACTATTTTGAGCGATACGGCGGCGCGGTGGCTCAGCTCAGTTGGGCGCGCACCGACAATTACCCGGATTGGAAGGCCGAATACTTTAACAACCGCAAATTGCAGGGCAGCCCGGTATTAATGCGCAACGACACCGAGATCAAATTTAACTGGGGCAACGGTTCGCCCGCGCCGGAAATCCCCGCCGATAACTTTTCTGTGCGCTGGACGCGCAAACTGGAACTGGCCGCCGGCACCTATCTGATTCAGGCAAAAGTTGACGACGGGCTGCGGCTGTGGGTTGACGACGTGCTGCTGATTGATAGCTGGCAGGATGGCAACCTGCGCCAGCTTGAAGCCATGCAAAAAATCAACAGCGGCCAGCACCGCATCAAAATAGAGTATTACGAACGCAGCGGCGGGGCTCGGGTTGAGGTGAGCTGGAAACGGCAGAACACGCCGGTTAACCAGCCGCCGCAGGCAGTTTTACCGGCCGGTTACACCGTTAACGAAGGCAGTTTGCTCCAGGTTGATGGCCGGGCCTCGCGCGACCCGGACGGCACGATTGAATTGTATGAGTGGGATTTTGCTTACAACGGCCAGCAGTTCAACCCGCAGGCCACCGGCCCCACGGCCAGCCAGCTCTTTAGCGATGGCCCGGCCGCAACCACCGTGGCGCTGCGCGTTACCGATAATCGGGGCGCCAGCCAGATTGCCACCGCGCCGGTAATAGTGGTCAATTTACCGCCCGTGGTTGAAACAGGCGGGCCGTACATCGGCTTAACGCAGATGGCTATCTCTTTTGTTGGCGCCGCCATCGATCCCGGCCCAAAAGACCAGACTCTGCTCACGTATGTTTGGGAGTTTGGTGATGGCAGCCAGGCTAGCGGGCCGGTGGTTAGCCACGTGTATACTGTGCCCGGCAGCTACACGGCGCAGCTCACCGTTACCGACAAAGACGGTGCATTGAGCCGCAAAACAACCACGGTTACGGTTGCCGCGCCCAACCAGCCGCCGCAAGCCGTGATCAGCGGTCCGTCCGGCGCGTTGGTGGGCCAAACCGTCACCTTGAGCGGGGCCGGCTCCGACGACCCGGATGGCAAAATAGTTGGGTATTTGTGGGACTTTGGCGGCGGGTTAACCGCGACCACCGTTGAAGCGACGCAGGTTTTTACGGTTGCCGGAAATTATTCCATCACTCTGACCGTTACCGATGATGGCGGGTTGACGGGCATGGCCCAATACACTCTGCCCGTAACGGATCCCACGCCAGACCTGCCTGTGGAAATCCCCAATAATATTCCCGTTCAGGAGTAACCGCGAGGTGTAAGTTAGGGGTCACGCCGCAAAATCCGGCGAAACCTAACCTCCGCCTCTAATCCTTAAAACCCGGCCTTTTGCGCCGGGTTTTTTATTTTGGGCCAACCAACTCTGCGGTATAATGAGGGCGATTTGCCGGTTTAAGGCCGGAACAACCCCTGAATTGCCGGGAAGATGCCGATACCCTTATGAGCGAAACAAACCCCAGCCTTTTGATTGCTTTTTTGCTGCAATTAGGTGTGATTTTGGCGGTTGGCCTGTTCTTTGGGCAGCTCATGCGCAAAATAAATCAACCTGCTGTACTGGGTGAATTGATTGGCGGCATTGTGTTAGGCCCTACCGTTTTTGGCTTTTTGTTTCCGGCGGTTTACCAGTGGTTGTTTCTGCCCAGTGTTGAATTAACGCAATCCCGCGAGGCGGTTATAAGGCTCGGGATGTTGTTTTTTATGTTTGTGGCCGGGCTGGAGGTTAACCTGTCGCAGTTGCGGCAGCACCAGCGCAGTATTTTGCTGGTAAGTATTTTGGGCTGCTTGCTGCCCTTTGCCCTGGGCCTCGCTTCGGTCTTTCTTTTCCCGCGCGTCTGGCTTCATTCCGGCGCTGCGGCAGACGCAAACTTTGTGTTGTTCATCGGCATCGCGCTTTCCATTTCGGCTTTGCCGGTTATTACCCGTATTTTAATGGATTTGAAATTGCTGCACGGCCAGATGGGTGGCCTGGTTATTACCTCGGCGGCCATTAACGATTTGCTGGGTTGGGCCTTGTTTGCGCTGCTGCTGAGCAGCTTAAGCGCCAACGGTTCCGGCTTTCAACTGCCCAAAATATTGGGGCTGACCTTTCTTTTTTCGGTGCTGGTGCTGCTCATAGGCCGCCGGCTGGGCGAGCTGTTGTTTAAGTGGGCGCGGCGTTCGCTGGTGTGGCCCAGCGGCTTGCTGGCCATCAGCGCTATCTTTATTTTTGTGTCTGCCGCCATTGCCGAAATGATGAACATTCACGCGATTTTTGGCGCGTTTTTAATCGGCGTGGCCCTTTTTCCGGTATTTGAGCACAACGGCGCGGGTCAGGTTAAAGAGATTATCCATCAGTTTGCCGTAAGCCTGTTTGCGCCGCTATATTTTGTATCGGTGGGGTTAAAGGCCAACTTTGCCGCCAATTTTGATCTTCAATTGGTTTTGCTGGTGCTTGCCCTGGCTATTGTGGGCAAGGTTGCCGGCGCGGGGCTGGGCGCGTGGTTCAGCGGCGCTAACCTTAAAAACGCGCTGGCGATTGGTTTTGCCATGAACGCCCGCGGCGCAATGGAAATGATTTTAGCCTCGGTGGCGCTGGAGTACGGTTTAATTGACCAGCGCATTTTTGTGGCGCTGGTCATCATGGCCCTGGTCACGTCTATGATGAGTGGGCCAATGCTGCAATGGTTGCTAAAGATACCTCAACTAACGGCTGTAAAAATGGGGGCCAAGGCGAGGGGTAAATGAACCGAATTGACCGTTTGCTGGGCTATCTGCTTATGTTTCACAGCCGCGACCTGCTGCGGGCGCAGGATTTTGCCGCCGAGTTTGAAATCAGCGAGCGCACTGTTTACCGTGATATTCAGGCCCTGTGCGAGGTAGGGGTGCCGATTATGGCCATGCCCGGCGAAGGCTACCGCCTGATGGAAGGCTACTACCTGCCGCCGGTTATGTTTTCTCAGGCCGAGGCCCGGGCCTTGTCTGTGGCCGTAGAAATGTTCACCGGCCTGGCCGCCGAAGGCGAAACCAAACAGGCGGCGCGGCTGGCGCTGGAAAAAATCCGGGCCATTTTGCCCAAAGCCACTTTGGCCCAGATTGAAGCCTTGCAGGCGGTCATTGGGTTTTACACCGTCAACCGCACCCCGCTCAACCTGGACGATAAAAAATTTGTGCAGTTGCAACAGGCGGTCCATCAGCGGCGGGTGGTTCACCTGCGTTATCACGCTCTGCACAGCAATGATGTGACCGAGCGCGATGTTGAGCCGCTCCACCTGGGGTATGTTGACCACGGCTGGATTTTAACCGGTTACTGCCGGCTGCGGCAGGAAGAACGCCATTTTCGGCTGGAACGGATTGACCGTTACACTGTAAAAACAGAAACATTTATGCCGCGCCGGGTTTTTGTTAGCCGCCAGCCCGGGAGCGCCCGGCGGGTGCTGGTGCGGGTTGATGCTGATAGCGTGCGCTGGGTGCGCGAGGCCCAGCATTTTACCTTTACCGAGGAACTGCCCGGCGACGATGCGGCGGGGGTGGTGATGGTTTATCACGTAGAGTCATTGCCGCAAATCCAGGGTTGGCTGCTCAGTTGGGGCGATAAAATAGAAGTGCTGGAGCCGCCGCAACTCCGCACCGAACTGGCCCGAATCGCTGCGACCATCGCTGCCCGGCACCGTTAAATAAAAAAGGCCGCGTCGTTGCGGCCCGGCAGCTTATTCACTTATCAACAGTCGCGCAGACTTAATGCCCGTTGGGATACTGATACGCCCGCAGCACCTGCCCGTCCGGGGTGCGGAACAAAAAGGTGCGGCCAAACGGCTTGTCGTTGGGTTCCTCCAGCAGGTCAACCCCTTTGGCTTGCCAATCGGCGTAAGTGGCGTCGATGTTGTCTACTCGCAGCGCCGGTTCGTAGGCCGCGCCGCCGGGGATTTCGGTGTTGGCCTGCAGCGAGAGAATAGCCCCGCCCTCCAGTTTGAACTGGGTGTACAACCCGGGGATGCTTTCGGCTTCGTCAACCGCCAGTCCCAGCGTGTCGCGGTAGTAGGCGGTGGCCGCGGCCAAATCCTTCACCACAATTCCCAGATAGTTAGCTTGCTTGATCATTAGAGTGCCTCCTCAAAAAAGTGATGATTGACTTTGATAGTCTCATCATACCCTACCCATCCTGACAACCCTATGTCAGGAGTAAAAAAGGAGTTTTGGTTGGAAGTCAAGCTGATGACAAACTCTGATCTTCCCTTTTCGCCGTGGCGGGTTATGCTGCCGGTGGGGTTGGGCACCGCTCTGTCGCTGATTGGCGATACCTCGCTGTACGCCGTGCTGCCCACCCACTATCACGATGCGGCCGTGCCGCTGGCGGCGCTTGGCATTTTGCTGTCGGCCAACCGCTTTATCCGGCTGGCGCTCAACGGCCCGGTGGGCATGCTGTACGATAGGCTGCCGCGCCGGCTGTTGTTTGTGCCGGCGCTGTTTGTGGGGGCGTTATCGACGGCAATTTACGCGCTCACGCTGGGGTTTTGGCCGCTGCTGGTGGGCCGGCTGCTGTGGGGCATTGCCTGGGTGGGCATTTGGGTGGGCGGCAACACCATCATTTTGGACATCAGTCACGCCGGCAACCGGGGGCGATGGGTGGGCCTGTACCAAACCGCGTTCTATTTGGGATCGGCGGGCGGGGCGATGCTGGGTGGTTTTTTAACCGATGGGCTGGGCTATCACCGGGCCATGTTTGTTGGTGCGATGCTAACGCTGGCCGGGGCGCTGGCCGCCCTGTTTTTTCTGCCAGAAACCCGCGGCCTGCGAGCGCAGCAGCCGGCCCATGCGCACCGGCCGGGGCTGCCTGTCCGCGCCAACCGGCGCGCCGAACTGGCTTCGGTGTTTGGTTTGCTGGGGGTAAATCGGCTGGCCCTGGCCGGGATGTTGCTGCCAACGTTGGGGTTGCTGCTGCAAACACAATTTGGCCAAACGGCTCATCTGGCCGGGTTTGCGGTGGGAGTGGCCACGCTCACCGGTTTGGGGCTGGGCGCTAACGGCCTCATTTCGATGGTGGCCGCGCCGCTGTTTGGCAGCGCCTCGGACCGGCTGGCCAGCCGCTGGCGGGTGGCGGCCGGCGGGTTGCTGCCCGGCATTGCCGGCTTTGGCCTGCTGGCGCTGGCGCTGCCGGCCGGCCCGCTGCTGGCTATTCCGCTGACGGCGGTGGCCGGCGGCAGTAACCAGAGCCTGTCCACTGCCCTCCTCGGTGATATGTCCGCCGAGCATCAGCGCGGCCAGCGGCTGGGCGTGCTGTTTACTTTTGGCGATCTGGCCAGCGCGGTGGGGCCGCTGCTGGCTTACGCGCTGATCCCGTTAACCGGCCTGACCGGCGTGTATCTGTTGTGTGCCGGGTTGTTTGGCGTGATGCTGGCCGTGGCCCTGCGCTGGTCAATATTGCCAGCGGGGCAGCCAGCGGCGGCGTAAAAACCAGGCCAGTAGCAAACCCGACAGCCCCAGCAGCAGCCATTCCTCCGGCTCCGGCACGCCGGTGATGGTCATCGGGGCGGGCACGGTTTCGCCCACGGCTTCATATTCGCGGGCAAAGCGGTCGGCCTGTTGTTCCAGCCGCTCCAGCCGCCGGGCCTGCTCATCCGTTACCAGCACAATCATCGACGAATAGGGCGTGACTACGCTGTTTTCCACGGCGATGGCGTGCAGTTTGTCGAGCGTGCCGACCTCATCGAGCCGGCCGCGGTGGCGCTGCATCTCGGCCAGAATGAGCCGGCGAGCAGCCAGCGGCGCAAAACCGTCGGTGGCGACGCCGGGATTGTTGACAAATTCAACATTGGCCTGCGCCGCGCCGGCGGGGATGGTTTCCCACACGTAGCCGTCGAGTACATCGGCGGTGGCCGCCAGCGGGCTGAGCGAAACCGCCAGCCGGTTGAGCGCTTCATCAACATTGGCGGCTGCGCCTCCGCCGCTGGCCTGAATCGCCGCCAGCGTGGCGTCATCGTAGCCCAGCGGGAAATTGCCGTCCAGATGCACCATCCACAGCGGCGCGTCCGGTACGGGGGCGGGCACATCGTCATCTTTGACCAGTTGGTAGCCGGTACCATCGGTCAGCACCAGCACCGCGCTGTAGGTTTGGCCGCCGCGCAGTTCCTCAAATTGAGCCAGCAGTTCGGCGGCGTTTTGCCCGCCAAAATAGAACAGACTGTCCGGCTTGAGTTCGGCCAGCGGCAGCCGCGAGGGCGCTTCGCCGCGAAATTGGGAAGCGGTCAGGTACACATCGATGGCCGCGCCGGTGGCTTGCAGTTGGGCCAGCGCGGCGTTCACCTGCCCGGCGTAGGCGGCCATGCTCCGCGAGCGATCCAGCACCACCGCCAGTCGCAAATTGCCGGGCAGCGGCGGAATATCGGCGGCGGTGGCCGGCCGCACGGCCACGGTATCGCCAGTGGCAAAGGTGACGGCGTGCGTCGCCGGCTGCACCGGCTGGCGGGCCGGAATCGAGGCCGGCAGCCAGTCATCGCCCCGGAAATTTTGCCCGGCTACCTGCCGCAGCGAGGCGTTATCCCAATATACGTTGCGCAGATCGGCCAGTTTGGGTAATGGCCAGCCATCGGCCTGGGCCAGTACCCGGTAAGTGAGCCACATATGCAGCGGCGGGCCTTCTTTTATGCTGGAATAGCGCGTGTTTTGGTTCCACTCCATGCGGATAGGTTCGATGGGGAAAACCCGCAGCCGGTACTGGCGCGGGCCAATTTGCTCCACCAGCGCCGGGTCCATGTTGCGCCGCACCTCGTTGCGGTACAGAGCCTGGGCCGCGCCGCGCGGCGACACGCGGTATTCAAAACGCTCGGCGCGGTTGGCGCTGTGGCCCAGCCACACCCCGGTGATCACCGCCGACTCCGGCAGGCTGAAATAATAAACCACCTCCTGTCGCTGGCCGGTTTGGTTTTGGTACACCTCGTACAGTTCCACTTCGGCCCAATCGCCGTGTTCGGTGAGGGCAACCTGCTGCTCCTGCAAATGCACCTCGCGGTCATCGACGGCCTGCCACGCCGCCTGCGCCTGATCCACCGACCATGTGGAGCGCGCCGCGGCAATCACCGTGTCCCGCTCGCCATCGATGATCGGCTCATCAAAAAATGTAGCGTACAGTTCGGCGGCCTGGCGCGGCTCTTCTCGCAGCGCGGCGTTGGCCCACGGATTGGCGTCCGGCTCCGGCGGCTTGACCGGCTCGTACAGCAGCGGGTAGACAATGGCCTCGTAAGCGGCCTGCACCTGTTCCGCGTGCCGGCGCGACAGGCCAAAGGTGTCTTTGTACATCTGGCTGATGTGAGCGACATCCCCCACGGCGCTCAGGTAGCGCTGCGGGGCCAAAAAGGCATTGAGCAGCCCGGCTCGGATGGCATCCTGCCGGGTGAGCCGCGCCTGCGCCTCGGCCAGCGAAGCCGGCGGCTTGTCCAGCAGGGCAAAAGCGGCGTGCTGCGGCTGCCGATTGGTGACGATAAACAGGCCGATGACTGCCGCCAGCACCAGCGCCGACAGCCCCACAGCCCAGACTCGGCCGGCGACAAAGGCAGCCACGCCGCGCCACCAGGCGCGGGCGTAAATCACAATCACCGCAATGGGCATCAGCGCCACGAGCGTGGCGGTAAAAATCATCAGCGTGAACCCCAGCACGGCAAAGGGGATAAAGCGGAGGTCGCTGGTTGAAAGATCACGCAGGGCGTCGCCCACCGAGCGCAGAAAATCGGGGAAATCACTGGCGATAGCGACCACGGCGTTCCAGCCGCTGCCGACCAGCACCGCCGCGTAAAACGATAACCACGCGCCGGCGTACAGACCGGTGGCCAGCAGCAGCGACAGGCCGACGACTCGCAGCGCCGCCAGCGCCGAGCCGCGCCCGTCAATCTGCGGGTCGAGCAACTGCCAGAGCAGGGCGGCCATGCCCAGCGCGGCCACCACCAGCATCAAAATAACCGGCGAGGTGGCCTGGCCAATCACAAAAAAGCGGATGAAGAGCATGATCATCAGCGGGCCTTCGACCCCGTAGCCCAGCGTGAGCAGTTTGGCCGGCTGGCGGCGCAGCGCGGTAGCGCCCAAAATAACCGCCGCCACGGGTATAGAAACCAGAATAAGGCCGTAAATTAAAAACTCGGCGGGAATCTGGCCGGCACGGACGGCGGTGATCATTTCCGGCAGCAGAGTGGGGGCAAAACCCAGCAGCATAAACGCCAGAAAAATCACATTCCACGACCAGAAAAGGCCGTAGCCAGAATACGTACTTAGGGTTGACCAAAAATTTCGTTTTGCCATGTGCATCCGTCCATCGTAAAACAGCTAAATGAAATTATGACAGGTGGGGGTAGAAAAGCAGTAAAAACGTGTGTTCTGGGGAATGTGCGGCAGTATCAACCTAACGGTGATAACATACCTCTATCGGGCGGGTGTGGCAAATGGGCCAGCCCATTTGAGGTGCGGGTTAAATACAAACTGAGCCTGAGCCGTTGTGGTGGACGGAGAGTCCGTCACAACGGGCCAGGCTCAGACTAAAAGAGGGTTGAGTTAATGCACAAATAAACCTGCGAGTAGACTGATGCTTAACATTCCCAGCAGCAATCCTAAAACAAAGATCCATAATATTAACATGGTTTATCCTCCTCTTTACTCAAACAATTCGTTGGGCCATAAACTTGTACTGGGTTACGTGAACCAAATTAGCCTGAACTGAAAGCACATCGGCCAATGCCTGTGCTTCTACAACGTTGGGGCTGGCGATGTAAAAAAGGTTGGGGTTAGCTGAGTCGCTGGTGATGTTTACTGCACCCAATCGCCGGCCAATTCCGGCCCGGATATTCAGTTTTAGCAGAGTGCATAATTCATTGACCATGATTTATCTCCTTAAAGCGGCCACTGCTCAGTGGGGTCAGGAGCGACGATGTGCTTCTTCCACCAGATTGGACAGCGGGCCGGTAGCACTTTTACGGCCAGGCACCAGCCATTGATTAGTAAAAAGCTGAACAAAAAGTACCCAATTATTGCATCCCATAAAAAGTTCATTTTCTCCTCCTGACTAAAAGTTTAACCCTTTGTGGTTTTTGACGGCTGCGCGGAAAGCACCTTCCGCGCAGCCGTCACTTTTTCTTCGATAAGCGTCTCCTTTCACGGGTTAAGTGGGGCGTAGTTAAAAAGTGGTGGGTTAACTGATAGGCTGCTCCTTTTGCTGATCAAGATTAAATTAGTACGTTTTTGTCGGTTGTTCGATAGGCTGCTCCTTTGGGGTGTGTAAGGTGGTTAACCCTGTCTAAAAAGTTGTCACTGTTTCTTACTTTTTATAATAAAATGCTGGCCTGACACGGTATAGCCCCTTTCCGGGACATCATCCAAACAAAAAAAAACGGCAGTCTTACGACCGCCGCTACCAAATTCAGCAAAACTTTCAACATCCCGGACCTACTCTGGCATCAATCTAACACCCCACCAACTTTCATCAGTCGCAAGCCTTCCAGTCGCAGCGCCTGGGGAAGAAGAGTTTTGTAAATGTTGCAGTGAGGGCTTTTTACATCAAACCGGCCGGTGCCCCGATAGGTTTCGATGGGACAGCCGCCGCTGCACCTGAAACGCCAGGGGCAGGTGCGGCAACCCTCTTTTTCCTCAACGCTGATCAACGGAATAACCCCGTTTTTGATAATATCCAGAGGATCGTCGCCGGTTGAAAAAGGTATGCTCTGGGCCAGGTGCATCTGGCATTGCGCCACCGCGCCGGTGTGCGAAAAAACCAGATAATTTTGCCCCGCGCCGCAAGTATGCTGATGAGCGCCCATTTGCACCCGGTCAAGCAGCCCGTTGATAAAGGGTCGGGTAGGCAGGTGTTTCTCAACAACTTGATAAGCCTCGCGCAGCCCGGCGATGATGTGCGTTTCCTCAAGCTGCAAATCCCCAAATTTTTTTGAGTTTGCGTTTTCACGGTAAAAATTGAGACTAAACGGCAGGTTGCGAGCAATGGCCCACTCAACTGCGCCAGCCGCTGCCGTGGCATTTCTGCCGGTAACGGTGATAGAAATATCGGGCTGGACGCCACGGGGAAGCAGCACCGTATCAACGGTGCGTTCGATGGCGGCAAACGAACCTTTGCCGCCGCGGGTAGGCCGCAGGCGATTGTGCGCCGCGCCAACGCCATCCAGCGAAATCATCAGCTTGACGCTGTTTTCAACCAGCCAGTCGGCCATTGGCGGCGTCCAGATGGTGCCGTTGCTCAACACCACCGCCTGCAAATCCAGATTATGCCGGCAGGCCGATTGCTGGGCGTAACTGTGCAATTGCCGTACCATTTCAAAGTGAAGCGCCGCTTCGCCGCCGGCGTATTTCAGGTTGATGCTTTGAAAACCGTTTTTTAGCGCAGATCGAAAAATCGAGTCAACAACCTGCTGTCCGGTTTCCGCCGACATTTTTTGGTTGGATTTACGCACGTAGCAATAGGGGCAATCCAGGTTGCAGGCGTTGGTAACGTGCAGCCAGGCGGTGAGGGTGGCAAGGGGTGCGGCTTCGATTTGTGGTTCGCGGTCCACCGGCAGCAAAATATTGGCCGCGGCCAGCGTAAAATCAACAGCCTGTTCCAGCGGTTGGGGCTGGCTAAACTGTTGCAATCGAGCCATTGCCGGCGGGTTGAGCACCACCGGCCCCGCCGGAGAATAGGGGCTGATCGCCAGTGTGTAGCGGTGCGGCAGGCTGTCGAGGTGGAGTTGGGGGGCAAGACGCATGGGTGTGGTTGTTTCGGTGGGAGATGAAATGGGGGCGGCAGTAACAGGAGCGCAGTCGTCATCAAATTTTATTTCGTAATTAGAGTGACTTAGGGTAACAGATACAGGCGCGCAATCATTTTTAACTTGTGTGTCAAATTGTTCAACAAACGTGGATGGCAACATGTTAACCATCAGTTTTCCTCCGCGAGACCTGGGGGCACGTTGTCTATATAATCTCCAAATGATTGTTTCAAAAAGATTTCCAAATTGATCACATCTTCGGATTCTATCGCGGCAATATTGTAGGATTTTCCAAATTCTCGTTGATACTTATAAAAGTCTTCTAGTTCGGTTTCATTAAATTTTCTAAGATAATCGTACAGCGAATTCATGGTTACTGTAAAGGTAGGCGCACGAGTGGAAAATAATTTGCTGTATGTCAGAGCCAAGACATAGGCTTCTGCCGTCTCTCGAAGCCGTTGCGTTGCAAGTTCATCGTCGTGAACAACACACCGCCGCTTTTGTTTATCATTAATGGCAATGTCTTTGCAAACTTCTTCAGCCCTGGTGATAAATTGATTCAACCGCAATTCACCCGTAAGAGTATAAATTTTGGCCAGTAACATAAAAACGTAAGGTTCAGCATCTACGGGTTTAGGTAGGTGTTCAATATTGTTTATATTGGGCTTTAACAGGGTATTTTTAGGAATCAAATTTACTGCATCACTGATAATTCTTTCGGCCGAGTCAAAATCCCCGGCGTAATAATATGTGTAAGCCAAATCAATGGAAGCATCTAGTTGATGACGTGGAAGCCCTACCTTAGCTCGCTTCAAGGCATTTGTGAGAGAACTTACTGCCAGTTTACGAGCATTCTCGCTAACCAGAGTCATTGCTTTTTGAAGGAATTCTTTAGATTTATCCAGTTCACCGGCCTCATAACTGGCATTAGCCTGGTTAACCATCAGATTGATTTGATGTAACGAAAACCCATAGAGTCTAAATTGCTTCAACTCTTTACCCAATGCGCTGGTAGATAGTTTACGGGTTGCCAATTCCCGTTCACGGCCCCGAATATAGTTCATAAAATCCCGATAGAGCGCCCCATATTCAATCAAACACTCAATGTATCGATAACTTTCCGGATTGTCGCTAAAAATCTGAACGGCTTCGTTTATGACTATCCGTGCCGTTTCAAAGAGATCCTGGAGACTATCCTGTTTTGGTTTTTTAGACACCGCCAAACGGCGTAACGCCTCGGCCAGGTGAAACAAGCCTAATCCCAACCCCCGCTCATTTTCCAGCTTGCGAAAATAAGCGACAGCCTTAGCGGCTTCTACCCAGGCATTTTCGGGCTGCAAAGCGTTGTTATAAATCAGCGCCAAGGTACTGTAAGAAACTGCTATTTGGGGTTCCCAGCCAACTTCCTTTTTTAAAGACAATCCGTCCTCACAAATTCGTAAAGCTCTGGTGATTAACCCCATTTCTGATAATGCGCGTGATAGATTATTGCGGACCACGGCTTCCTGGGTTTTAAATCCCGTGCCACGCAAATATCGCAGCGAGTCGGCATAGGCTTTACTCGCTTTCCGATAATACCCCTGGGTGGCATAGCCATACCCAATGGTATTAAAGGATATCCCAATAAGTCGCTGTAAACGAACTTTGCCGGGATGGGTTAAAAAATTTTTCTCATTCTTTTCAGGAATACCCGTTTTTGTTAACAGACGGACTAATTTTTTTACTGTGCGTTCTTCAAGCACGTTGATGGCTTGTTGAATGTCCTTGCCTAGATAAATTTGAGAAAACTCTCGCCAATGTCTGCGCTCTTCCCGGGAAAATGTATGGTTCAAGGTAATCCGAAGATCACGCAATTCGGTTAGCTTGGCAATGATTTCTTCAACCTGATCGGTATGCAGCAAGTTGGCGAGTTTTTCTTTTACCCGATCGGCAATCGGCAAGTTGGCGATGATTTCTTCAACCTGATCGGTATGCGGCAAGTTGGCGATGATTTCTTCAACCTGATCGGTATGCGGCAAGTTGGCGATGATTTCTTCAACGTGGTCGGCAAACTCAATGGCGCGTTTATATTTTCCTCGCAGCCAAAACAGTTTGATCCAATCAGCAATCGAGGCCTGAACTGCAGCTCGTTTTAGTGTTTTTAACGGCGTAGTACCTTCAACCTGGCTGGGCCTGTCTTGCCCTTGCACAAATTTTTGGGCAGCTTCATCGTTCAGAAACCGCCACAGTTCAAGCCGGACCTGAACATAAGCTTCTTCACTAAAAGCTTGCCATCTTTGTTCAGCCAGGTCTGCGTATTGGTCATTAAATGCGGCATCAGGGTCAATCCGAAGCAAATAATGAACTCTTTCAAGTTCGGCTTCGAGGATTTGATCTGATAAATCATCCCATTTTGTGTTAACATCCCCTATAAACTCTTTTTGTTCAGATAATGCTTGCGCAGCGGTACGGAAAGAAAGTTTTTCCAAATCCTCCACACGTTGTTCTGTTCGCAGCAATCTTAATTCAGTCAATTTCTGTTCGACAAAGGCTAACAATAGTTTATAAAGCCGTTCCCGTTCCCGGGTTTCATCTTCTATAGAAATCCTGTCTTCAACTATTGAATAGACGTTGCTGGTGTCTTTTTCAACCTTCAAAGTCATATGTCTATCATAAATCCGATAAAGCTCATCTTGAAGAATGAGCTTTCCATCGCCGCGTTCCTTTACAAAAGACAGCCAGCGAATGGAGCTTGGATTCGTCCGATCCAGTTCTTTTTCAATAGTTTGGCGTAATTTGGGTTTATCCGGCGACTGTTCAGAAGGCGCATCGGGGAGTTGGCTAAAAATATATATCAAGCGGTTTGAATCCAGACCTCGGCGCGCACGAACCAACGTCGTAAGAATCCGTGAGCGGAGGTCTGTTTTTTGAGAAAAGATCAGGCGAATAAATTGTTCTTCAATTTGAAACTGCGCGATCTTTAACTTCTTGGGGTCAAGGGTATTCGTTGTTTCATCCCAACTCAGTCTTTTCATTGTTTCACTAAATGTATCCTGCAAGGCTTCAGGCTCATAGTTGCCTTCAGCCAGAGCATCCACAAACAAGGCCAAGCTAACCGGCTGCCCACCGGTGTACAGATGCAGCACACTAACCCGGTCATCATCGGCAGCAAGTTCTTTCAGATAGGTTGCGGTGTCCTGATTAAATGCCGATTGGTTAGCATATTCTTCGGCCAGATAACGCAAATAAGCGCCAACATCTTCTCTTGAAAATGCAGTAAGGTAAATTTCTGTTACAGAAAACGGCGCACTGGTTACATTACCGGCCTCTATGATTCTATCAAAATATTCACGAGCCTGGGGGCGTCCTACCAAAAGAACGGTTGTATTTGGTAGTTCATTACTTTTGAGCAGTTCCAGAAGGCGTTGCTGGGTACTAAATGTTAGATCATTGTCCGATAGCAGCCTATGCTCAAGTAACCACTGCGCGTCGGGATAGCCCAACTGTTCGGCGGTATCCAGCGCCCAAACTATCCGATAGCGACTGGCCAGTTGTTTGTAATCCTCAATGAAGGCTTTGCGCGCTGCCTCTGCCGCCTGCTGTACAGCAAAATAATTAGATTGCATACTTAACTGATGGCGGTAGGCATCCACAGCCGCATCGTATTTGGGAAATTCAATGACAACTTGTTCATTTCCGGCCAAACTTCCCCGGATACGTTGAAAAAAGTTCTCGCTGGTATGTAAATTGACTTCAGAAAAATCAAGTAAATCCGAAAGTAGCACAGAGTCACGGATTTCCCAATCATAATCAGGGCTTGTTCTGTTTCTGGCCGGAAATATACCGGATTGACCGGCCCGCCATAATGCTTCGGATACCAGGCGGGTTTTGCCCAACCCCCCATCCCCTTCGACGATGATAACCCGTGTATCATCTCCCTCTCGGCAAAATGAGTCCTGTAACAGGGCCAACTCAGCGGCGCGATTGACCATTTTCTCAGTAGTACGGGCAGCAGAAAAGATGGTGTTGGGCATTATTTTTCCTCCTCTCTCAAGCGAAGCTCGGCGCAAAGCAGTTCTCGCAGGCCATCAATAACTCTGTATCTTTGGCTGTAATCCGGGTGTTGTTCCACAACACAGGCAGCCATTAAATCTTGCCAATGAGCAAATGCTTCATTTTGGCTGTATTTACAAATGTCGGCAAAGGTTTCAAATGTCCAGCTATCTTCCGGGTGCAAAACAATGGTCTTTAAATCTCTTTCTAATACGGTAGCATAACCCGGTTCTGCTGCCAACGGTTCTTTTATGAGCGCCAGCCAACACTGCCGCAAATCAGCGGCAGTCAAAACGGGATTTTGGCTATTATGTTCATTTTTGTTTATGGTTTGGGATAAAAGCGTGTTTAGGCCAGGGTGGTTGAATTTGTAGGGATGAACCAGTTCTAACAGCTGCTTAAAAGGACTGCTGAGTGGCTCTGGGATAAGCTTGGCCCGTTTATCCAGTTGCTCCTGGCCTTGTTCCTGCGAGAAGGTTGTCAGAGTTATTCGCCGTTCACTGCGCCGCAGGTTTGGGTTTTTCAGGCTAAATTCATCCCGAAAAGAAATGATAATCCGCACACATTCCTTGCGCCAAAAATGAGCCAGAAAATGGTCTTCTAATTCTTGCCGCAGGTCAGGTAATTCATCTAAAGCATCTACGATAAGAATGATACGACGTTTTGGTCGGCAAGTTTCGCATAATTTCTCAAGCAATTGACTTATGACGTTTTTTGATTCACTAGTAGAGTCAAATTTACTCAACTGTGCACATTCGTCTTTTGCCTGCTCAACAATTGCCTTTAACCACGTCTCTAAATCATTAAACTCATTGAATTGGCCAATGGGTGTCCAGATAACAAACAGTTTCTTAAATTTTTTAACCGATTTATCATTCAGGGTTTGATGCAACTTGTGCAGCAGGCAGGTTTTGCCGTACCCTGGCGGGCCGGCTACGGTTCGTAGCCGGCGAGATACGGTCTCGGTGGTGGCAAAATCTATGAGGTCTTGCAACTCCTTGCGCCAAACAAACAGTTTGTCCAGACAATCATGGGGATTATCAACTTTACCGGGGGGACGCGATGGTTCAACGAGTGAGTTTTGGTTGTTTTCGGCCGGCGACATTTTTCCTCCCAGAGCCACGTTGCGAGGGACAGGACCAACACGGTCTCCCGATAATGGCACCCTCGCCTGGCAATTATCAGGGAGATTCTTTGGACGGAGCAGAGGAGGGCAGGGGAGGACTCCCGTTGTGCCACGACTCTTGCATACGCTGCCAATCTTGCGGGGTTATAAAAAGTGCGTGTGCCTCATTTTGCGCATGGGCATCAATGAGGGCGCTAACAATCTTTAACAACCGGCGCGGCGAATGTTGAGAAGCCTCAACGAGAGAGGTGTCTAGACTATATGGAAAATCGTCGCCGGTTAAAGCATCAAAACTGGGGAGCCTGCTACCGGCGGCCTGCAACCGCCGCTGCAACAATTGGGTCAACGTTTCCTCATCCCACTTTAAAGTAAGGCATATCGGGGGAAATGTCAACCCTTTATTGTTCAATTCATCACAATAACTGTTTTCCAAAAAAGGCTCTAATTCTTCGGTAAGAAACAAGTAAAAATATAATTGATGACTCTGCCAATAACCAAAATTATCCAGCAGGGGTTGAATAATGGACATCATTTCTGCGGTATCACGGCGATAGGCGTCTATTCCATCTGTCAATAAAAAAACTCGTTCAAAGCCCCAGGCGTTGACGGCCGCCAACCCGGCCTGCAACAACTCATCACCAGAGCGATTGTCCGCCCTGTCTTCAGCCGCCGGCGCTATTTCTTTTAACAACTTTACTATTTTGGCCGAGCGGTTGATGTGCTGAACCGAAGTCCGGTTGAGGCGTGGCCAGAGTTGAGACGCATCGTTATCCTGGTAGTTGTCGGCAAAGTCATCGGCAACCAGCAACGCCACGGTACGGGCTAACTGACGTTTTTTCCAGACTAACGCCATTTGCGATTGCAACAGTTTTTTTTGTTCCGGGGTGGGGGTGCCAAACGTGTCCAGCAATTCAACAACCTGAATAAACAGGTCGATGGCTAACTCTTCGGCAATTTGTCGCCAATGGTCGTCAGTGGTGCGCGGAAACTTTTTTCGGTCGCCCGGCTCATAAGAAACTACCAGCGTGCGGTCATATACCGAGCGACACTCCGCTTCTAAAGTGTAACGCAGTGTGGTTTTGCCGCTGCCGGGCCGGCCAAAAATCAACCCACATCGTTTTTCACGCAGGGTTTCAACCAAAGGTTTATCAAAAACAAGATTCAGTGGGTTGGTGTAATAAGAAAAAAAATAGGGCTTTCCCTCCGCCCGTTTTAGTTCCTGCTCGGCTACGGGCGCAGCAAACGGGTCGTGGGAAAGCCCCAATACTTCTGTGAGATAGACAAGTCGAGGATTTGCGGTTGTCATAAAATAATTCCCCGAAAATAAAGCAATCCGGTCAGATGGCAATTCTGATCGGTTTTCTTCTAACGTTATGTTTTTAGTTTCGGCAGATGGAAATAGTTTTTGAGGCAGCTGGCTTAGACATTTGTACTATGTTGACTAACGCATTTCTGACGCTTGCCCAACTATTACCATACGCCTCACTTTCATTATAGAACATACTGGCGGTCAAGGACAATGAGTTATGTATGACCACTTTATGACTTGTCTACCCTGCTAATCTATCATCAATCTGACATAACTCAACGCAACACTTGTTACGTTTCAATTGCAATTGTGTTCTCAAGCCAATAACCGCGAATGCGGTTGTTTTGGACATATACAGGTATTTTTGGCACCGGTTCAATTTTATTGCGCAGCCGGCTGGCGATGGTGTTCATATTGCCCCGTTTATCTGAACCGCCCGCCAGTTTCAATAGTTCGCGGTCCGGATCATCCAACGAGTCGCGGTAATGCCATAAAATTTGCAAAAACCCAAACGGTTGCGGGTCGAGCTTTAAAAATGTTTTGCCGCGCCACACCCCCTGCGCCGTTTCATCAATTTTCAACGGGACATATTTGGCGTAGTAATCGTGCAAGATTTCGTCGGCATTATCCGGCCCCAACGGTGAACCGGGCTGTTGGACGTGCTGCAACAACACCTCCAACAGTTGCGTCCAGATTTGCGGCGACATGTGGTCGTACAAAGTAAACAGGTGGTCAAAGATGGTGGCCTGCAATGGAGAGTTTGCCAGGGCGGTGAACTTTTTGATTTGTCCACTGGTGGCAACGGTCAGGGATTTATCAGCCAACTTTAAACAGTCTTCCAATCGCCAGTCTAAAAAGGCAAATGTTACGCGGTCGCGAGGGATGGTTAGCAGGTTGGTTTGCTCAACCACGGCCTGCGGAATGGCCGCTTTAATGGCAAAACCCTCAAATTGCAACGGGATGAGCCAGCTAAAAAGGTCGGCTACTTTGTCGCTCCGGCTATCGGTGTTGAGGTCGGCTTCTGTGGTATCTACCAATACCGCAATGCCCTCAAAACCTAACCGGCGGCTCAGGGTAACCAGTTCTTCAATCTGGCCTTGAGCATCGTTCAGCACGGTGGCATCCGGATAAATATCTTCAAACGGTTCGGACATCAATTGCAGGAGCGGTTCATACGTCAGAGAGTCGGCCCAGCGTGAGAAGGTGCGTTTTGAGCTGTGTTTTTTTATTAGCCAGCGCAAATACTCAAGATTCAACTCAGTCAACTTAAAGTCATCTAATTTATCGGCGTGCCTGCTGATGAAATTTCTTACCTCCACTGCCGCGCAAGCCATAATCTGGCTCAGATGATTTTCTGTGCCGGGCAGCCAGGCATTGACCTCGCCGTACCAGCGATCAACCGGATAATGCACCATAAACAGACGGCCCTGTTCGGCCCGTTCAAAGGCTTTTATGGCGATAGTTTTGCCACTTTGTGGCCCACCCACTACCACCACCGAACGCTCAACGCCGCGCAGTGTAACTTGTACCGGCAGGTCAATGTAGCATTCATCCCACCAAGTGATATTCCGTTCCGGGCTGCACGCGGTTATAAGCCTGGCCTGCCACTGCGTTACGCTGCTCATTTATCAGCCTGTTCAAATGCCCATGCTAAATCATCCCACGTAAACACACGGCTGTCACGCTCGTTTTCGGCGTGATGTTGCGCCATCAACTCCCATAATCGCGCCAAGCGCCGCGGGCTGCGGTTGGATAGCCGCACCCAATCATTCATCAACTCACCCTCAAATAGCTCGGTCAGCGACAAATGCACCCCAATTCGGTTGACCAGTCGCTCAAAACGCCATGTGGCCATCGCCGCCAGTTGTCGCTCGGTCCAGGTGAGCACCCGAATGTTGGCTCGGATCAACAACGATTCAAACTCGTGCTGCCGGTCAAGGGGCAAAAAGAGTATCGGGTTGATGCCGCCCTCTCCCCACTTGTGCATATGTTTTAGCCAAGTGTTTATTTGCCCGGCTGGGCGGCGATTGGCATCAATGGCCAGCGCCACCTGTCGAAAACCCAGAATTTTCAACACACTCTGCGCCGTTCGTAACCAAGTGACCGAGACCGATGACTGCTTAAGTTGATCGAACTGGCCGATTAGTCCCGGCAGGCTGTGGTCTTGCGGCACGGTGGCCTGCAACTGGCGGGTTACTTCTGCCGATCCAAATTGGCTGACCATAAATTTTACCACCAACTTTTTTTCTTCGGCAGGGAGCCGCGTCAGCAGCGCCGGATTGTGGCGCAATAGCGACAAAACAGCGTCCGTGACTTCGGTTTTGGCGTTGGTTAAAGACAGCGACGCGTGCTCGTGCAGCACAACCGGCAGGGTCTGTGGAATGGGATTGCCTTCGGGCGTGCCTACTTGCCGCAGGGCGTAGGCCAGGGCGGTTTTGCCGGCGCCGGCGTCGGCCAGCACCACCTGCACGACCGGGTTGCTCGTGATCTCGGCGTAAAGGGAATGCCCGCTCCAGAAGCCGCCGGTGTTGCCAAACAAAAAAGGCAGTTCGATCTCGGCTCGTCCTTTAGGAAACGGGGAAAAGCCTTTCAGCATAGTGGTGATGGCATCATCAGCGGTGGACAAGGGGCGAAGATCAGGATAGGGCTCAATCCACGAAGGGATCAGCGAAAAAAAAACCGTGGATACTTTACCCGGATCACCAGCAATTGCGCCGTCTCCTTTAACTTCGGGTGCAATTGTTTTTGTCGGAAAAGATGTCTCTTCCATCGGTTTCAACTGCGACTGCAATTTTTCAAGTTCAGCTTCGATATCTTCGATTTCAATGAGAATACCGGGGTCGGCGTTGATGCCTAATATTGCTTGTTTCTCTTTTAATAGCTGCAAGCGTCGTGAATGTTTGGTGATAAGTTTTTTTATGTCAGCTTGTGTTGTCACCGATTTCTCTCCCGCCGACCGCAATGCCACCGCCGGCCAGGCGGCCACAATCGCTTCGGCGGAAATGGCAAAGGCTGTGTCCCGGTCGCGACCGGTGCTGTTCCAAATGGAAGTGATCATACCCACCACCCGGTCCGTGGCCGGCACGTACACCGGCGAACCGCTCATGCCGGGGCTGATTTGTTGCGAAGAAAGACTTAAAACGGGGTGGGTTGGGTGCGGCTCGCCGGGCCGGGGCTTGATGTCGGATACTTCCCGCAAAAGCAGCCCCGCGGCGGGGTTGCCGGTGTAGATATCCAGAGGGCGATAACCGTAGCTATGAAACTGGGTGTGAGTGGCATCCTGCCAGTGACCCAATATAGCCGAATTAACTTTTGCCGGCAGCGCGGTGTGGCACTTTAGAATGGCCACATCGTTGGCAAAATCATAGTTATCAGCCAAAACTTCGGCCTGGTAAAATGTATCAGCGTCGGGGAGTTTAATGGCGATATTTCCACCGGGGTCAACGTCTGCGGAGGAAACAACGTGGGCGCAGGTTGTCACCACGTTGGGAGCAATCACAAAGCCTGTTCCCTTAATCTCGCCGTGGTCATCGCAAATGGCCACTACAAAGTGTTTGATGTCCTGTCCCATCGGCGTGAAGTCCTTTTACCGGCAGTAATACTATGCGGTTAGGGGGTGGTTTCTGACGTTTCAAGACCATTATAACACATCTTCACCTTTGAAGTTAGCCTGATGGTAAAAAATTGCACAAAAAAACCGCAGAGGCGTCAACATCTCTGCGGTTATTGATCTCAAATCAAATACCATTAAAGTTCAAATAAGTCAGCCAAACTTCGCACAAGTATTTGTGGGCACGAGACAAAAAGGACGTAGCCAGAGTACGTACTTAGGGTTGACCAAAAATTTCGTTTTGCCATGTGCATCCGTCCATTGTAAAGGAGTTAAATGAAATTATGACAGGTGGGGGTAGAAAAGCAGTAAAAACGCGTACATTGGAGAGTGTGCGGCATTATCAACCCAACGGTGATAACATATCTCTATCGGACGGGTGAGGCAAATGGGCAGCCTGAAGTTCCCTTGATGAAAACGCAGCGTCAATAATTGTCCACCTGACATTTATCACCCCGAAAAAGTGACAATCAACGCTGGTTAATAATACTCAAACGTACTAAAATTGATGTGTCAAAATAAAAAACCCCTGCCTGAGGATTTTTCTCAGCCTCCTGTGAAAATAAATCCCGTAGGGCGGGGGTGCTTCGCGAGGGGGTAGCTCCCCCCATTTTCATCCTCTGGTGTCGTCCCGCCAGGGACTGTCCGATACCTCTCAATTTGGAGAAGTTTCTTTTTGACGATGTGTGTAATTTACCCATAGCAACCAGTAAGCGGCGCGAAATCTGGGCGGGGGTTCAGACAGGTGGCAACTTGAGTTATAATAAATATGGAGATTGATCCAAAGTGGAATGTTTGTTTGCGTGGGATTAGCTGGTGCAAATCGCTCTTAATTTTTTCAGAGACGTTTTGACGATGCTGGTCTACACTCCAAATTTCATCAGATAGCCGGTCCACTCGGTTGGCGTGAAATAAACATGCACACGAACGGTGGATGACCCGCGACCAGCTTCCTTGATTTCAATGATGGAAAGATGGTTTTTGACCATGGAGGGTCAGGCCGCCAACTCTGGCAATGTGTTTCATGCCACGGCCTGTTCAGCTTCATCCGCCATTTTGGTGAGTTTGAAATAAGCGGTGATTTCAGGAATGACGAACACAATGAGAAAAACAAAGAACACG